>JAVBMG010000006.1:0-115578 GCA_031552815.1 Opitutales bacterium | reverse complement strand
GTCCGGATTGGAATTGAAGTTGTAGATCATGTTACCGGTTGAATTGCTATAGGATGTCCCCCAGGAAAACGCAGGCATTCCGTTGGCTGCCGAAGCGTTTAATTTGATGCTGCCATATTTGGTATAGAGGTCATGATTATACCCCGAATGATCTTTTATCCGGCTTATTTCTCCGTTCGCATCTGCCGTTATTCCTGCATCGGCTTTAACCCATAAAGTTAAGCTTGTTTTAGGGATATCCGGTTCAATGTTGTATTTACCCAAAAGATACTGTTGGACTTTTGCATAATCCGTGGCGTTCAGTTTTTTAAATACCAGAATTTCATAGGTATTCACAGCAGCATCATAACTGTTGGCATAAAAATCTATAGCATATAATACCTGCATTGAGTTGCTGCTGGCGTAACTGCTTCTGTTTAATACTTTTCCGTTGTGCATGATTGATATAATTCCATTTTCAACACTCATACCCATCAGTTGCCGTCTGTTTTGGTTACTTGCGAGGCTTGCACTGGCCCAGGCCCTGGCATCTCGGTCCCCTGTCTCACAAGTGCTGGATGTCTGGTTCATGGTCCAGAAAAACTCTGCTGAATTGCTGCCCGAAGCACGGAATCGAAGGTTTCCACTGCCTTTGACAATGAATGTATCAAAATCACCGCCTAGGTTGGCTCCGATACTTGTACCCGTGTAATCAGGGTCGATCCTGAAACCCGCCGAGTATTTCACCTGTATTGCCTGATATCCATCTTCATCAATACGGTTAACATTATTGCTGCTGCTCGCAGGATCGTCATAGCTGGAGGTAGAATGAACAAAGACCAATGAACTGTTTGCTGCGTCAACCCAATTCCAGTGATAATTATAGTAATAGGATGCATAGTCCACAACAAGCGTTGCTCCGTCTTCTGCTTTCAGGTGAACAACCGGAGTAACCCCGCCAGGCAAACCGCTTTGCCCCCAGGCCGATAACATAGTCCATAAAAGGACGAAAAAAGAACGAGTAATAGTTTTTAATATTGATGTATTCATATGATGTTTTCGATTAGATTGATATAGTAGTACATTTTGTTTTCTACTATCTAAGGATATTTTGTCAATCGTTTATGACAATAATAGACAAAACATGCATATATTGCTGTATATGTGTGATTGATGATGTTAATTTTCATACACGCCGGGCGCTGAATAAGGAGCCATATGTCTGATTCAAATAAACGACTACCTAATGGTGATTCTGTTGAGGGAGGGGATTTCGTTCTACGGCATGGCGCGGATAATAAAAAGGAAAGTGTACTTACGGTATTTGATCGTTGTGACGGAGAGGCATAGTTCGGCTAGCCATAGAATGCCGTGATAAACGTAGGCTATTTCGTGATGTTTCAGTGTAGTGATTGTATGCTCCAAATGCGAGATGAGACCAAAGACCACAGCAAACAGGACATAGCATGAGGAAAACCTGGGAAATTCGGTAGAAATCGTAGGAAAGAACGGATACGGGCTGTACTTGTATACTTCAGTTTGGATTCCTTTTTATTGGGTACGGCGTCATCTATAATATTTTATGTGCGGATATGCTATGGCATCCTGTTATCGTTTGGAGAGTCAACTCCTCGGGTAGTGTTTAGTTTGACTCTTATGAAGGTATTAAGTTGCAGGGGGGCTGCTCCCGGTAAAGTCAGTCTATCCTGTTTCGGTAACTTACGCCTACTACCCCGTTTTCGTAAGACTTGCTTTCGACTGTCATCCATTTCGAGGGTGTGGATTGCTTCGGGAAAAGCGAGATACCTTTGCCGAGGATAACAGGAATATGGAAGAGATGCATTTCGTCGACTAATCCGGCTTCGAGCAAGCTGGCTGTCAGTAGTCCTCCGCCAAAGAGCCAGATATCCTTTCCGGTTTCGTTACGCAGGGCGGAGATGCGTTCAATGGCATTATCCGTAAGGAATCGGGCATGGTCTTGTTTGCGTCCATTGTCGCGCGAAACGACATAGATGGTTTTTCCGGCATAGAGATTCATTATGTCCATGCCCGATAATGCTCGCCAGGAGCTTCCGCCCATAAGGATCGTATCGACCGAGGCAATGAACTCCCGGTAACCATAATTCATTTCGTCCGTGATTGGAAATGCATTGAGCCATTGGATGCCGCCGTCCATGTCAGCGATGTACCCGTCTATCGAAGTGGCGATGTAGAGGATGATCTTTCTCATGTCTGTTGTTTTCGTGTCCGTTGTTGCATCATGCAGCTTTGCATTGATTATGCAAAATATTTGCGAAAAAGTGCATACTCATCCTGTGGGGAAAAAAGCCTACTAAAGATAGCTGCTTTGCCTTTTATAAATCCTTGGTATCAATGGTTTAATAAGTCATAATATGTGTAGAAAATAGATTATATCAGATAGATTTAGATTGCACATGACAGGTCTTTTCTTAGCCTGATTCCATCGTTTTATCTGAATTCTCATGAAGAAAAAATCATTGGTCAGTTATATATCAAAGACGCTTTCCGTATTTGGAATCATTGTCTTTTCATCTTCCGGTCTGAACGCATGGATGATATCCGTATTAAATCCGTCAGCAACAGATAGCAGTAACAATGTACTTGGGAGAGAAGAGTTTGCCGCATTTGAAAACTACATGACGGATACCGGAGCTGTATTGGTTGCAGGATCTCTGAGTAGTCATGCAATTGAGGACTCGGATGCTGTGATTGTTAATTTACATAGCGGAGGCGGTTCTACCTATACTGTGAATGAACTTGCCGTATTGGGAACCCTTTTGAACGGCAATGTTCGGGTGTTGGTGTTCGGTGAGCTTTCCTCCTATTGGGATGCCAGTAACAAACAATTGGCTGATTTGGTCGGTGGCACTAATCATTATTCAAATCAAGGTTTTTCTTGCCAAGATGATCAGACAGTTAATCCTGATATATACCCGTTAATAACGGAAGGGGTTCATTCTATTTATTTTGGAACTCCCGGTAAAATATCGCCCAAGGAGGGAAACGGTCTTTCGCTTAGCAGCGATGATGGCATCACTTTGTGGGGGTTAAATAATAACTTTCTTTTATTTATGGATGTGGATCTAATGTCAGGTTCCATAGATGGTGGTATTGATAATGACCAGCTTACGCGTAATATAGCGAATTGGCTTAGCGGTGTGGATATTGCGCCCACGCCGGAACCTTCGACGTACGCGATGGTGCTTGGGGTGAGCTTGGTCGGTACGGTTCTTCTTCGCAGGAGACGTTGTCAGGTGTTGAATTGAAAAGCATATTGATCGGGATATTACACAAAAGCGAATTGTTTATGAAAACGAAGGCATCAATCAAATACGCGATAAAGTTGGTTTTAACATCGGGGATCGCGCTCTTTTCATCTTCCGGTCTGAACGCATGGACGATCAGTGTGTTAAGCCCGGAAACCACGTTGCCGGAATATAGTTCCTATGATGGGGTGTTGTATGGAGCATTCAGGAGTTATTTAACAGGGGCGGGTTCATCATTGGCATCGGGAACGTTGTCCGGCTATGCGATGGGCAGTTCGGACGCTGTCATCATTAATGTCATTGAGAGTGGACACAAGTATACATCATCTGAACTTTCGGTTTTAACCGATCTCTTAAACAGTAACACGCGTGTATTGTTATTCAGTGAAAATTCACTATGGAATTTAAGCAATGACCAACTAGCCAGTTTGCTTGGCGGAGTGAGTTCGCGTAATGACGGAATTTATGAGCAGACGCTTATCCATAGTTATCCGTTGATAACCGATGGTGTTTCTAATGTTTATTTTCCGATGCCCGGGAAAATTTCTCCAAGCGGAAGCCAGGGAACATCCTTGTTTAATGGGGATGGATTAACCCTGTGGGGGCAGAATGACAGTTTCCTTTTGGCGATGGATGTAAATGTCTTTGAGGATAACTATCTGAATATGTCGGATAATGACCGGCTTGCCCGCAATGTAGCAAATTGGCTTAGTGGTGTGGATATTGCACCCATTCCCGAACCTTCGTCTTATGCCATGGGGCTTGCGTCGATTACCTTGGCTTTTATGGCTTTGCGCAGGCAAAGAAAACAGTAAGCAAAGATTGTGAACCCATCTGGATGCGGGAACGGATCTATAGTAAATCCATGGGTGTTTTTACTCTCTTAGGGAGGTACAGTGTTTAACGACAATGCCGTGGGTGCCATTCCTATGTTTTGTCGTGTGATAAACACAGACGGGTTACTGCACCGAACATGGATCGTAGATACTGATTATTTATGCAATCTGTTTTGACCTTGACTGTGTCTATTAAGCGCAATATCTGTCATACTAATTTTATTAATAATGAGATTAAAGATGCCTGTCAGATTTTTTGCAATGACTGCCGTTTCCATGGTGTTTCTGGGAAACGCATTTGCTGACCAACGTGAAGATTATTCCGGTGATATTACTACGGGAATTGATATTGATTATCTGGGAACGGATAATCTCTATGTCACCTATTACGGAGGAACAGTAACAAACGGAACGGAAAACCCGTTTGTCGTAAAGTCTTCCTCGAACGCTTATACCAATGTGGATGTGGGTTACAGGCCCGACGGAAATCTGGGAACGCCTGCTGGCACCATTGATTCCCAGGATATTGGGGTTTATATCGAAGCGTCTTCTCAGCTGGTAGCCAGAAATGCCACCGATATCACCAGCTTGGGTGAAGGAATTCATTTTAGTGTTTATGACAATGGGGTGAGCAATACACTTTATAACCAGGGTAGTGTGATCAGTAGCCAAACCGGGGTGTATCTGAATCAGTTTGGCGGAGATGCGACAATTCATTTTCAGAATGACGGCTATGTTAGCTCCTCGGGCCCAAGCGCATATACGGCGGTGATGATTGATAATGGCGGTGATCCTGCACTGGGTTCTTTTACCGTTCTCAATAATGGTACCATTGAAGGAGTGGGTACGGGTGTTTCCGGTATACATAATGCTGACAATGCGACCAAAAGCATAACCATAAGCAACACGGCCGGCGGTATCGTTTCTGCTGATGCTCCTGTGGTTTACATAAGCGGCGGCAGCGCAAGCACCATGATTGATACGGTCAGCATAAGCAATGCGGGTACGATTGAAGGTAATAACGGTACGAATTCAGTGTTGGTTTACTATGCCAATTCAGTAAGTATTACCAACAGCGGGACAATGACGGGAACGGCTTATGTGGAAAGGGTTGGTAGCTGTGATTTCAAAAACAGCGGAACCATCAGTGTGACTGATGGCGGTGATGCTGTTTATTTCAATGCCGATGGCGGAACCTTCGAGCATATGTCAGGCAGTACGATAAACGGTAATGTGTATGTATACGGTAACAGCACGCTTGTGGTTCATGATGGCGCCAATAAAATAACCGGCGGCGGTGTTTATCTCGATAACGGTACCATACTGAAGCTTGTCTTTAATGCCGAGAATCTGGGATCACTGATAGCCGCAAGTGATATTGATATCGACGGAGTTACATTGTTGCTTGATGTTACCAATGCCGAAAATATCAGCATTTTGGATCAATACACGGTGGTATCCAGCGATACGGTGATCAATGGCGGGTTCTTGGATTTATCTCAGGGAGAAACCTTCTGGGAAGGTAATTATGAGTTTCAGATTACCTATGGTGCAACAGATATATCCCTGACGGTCTTGAATATCATTCCCGAGCCTTCGTCGTATGCTTCTGTCTTGGGATTGACTGTCCTGGGAGGTCTTGCGTTAAGGCGCCGGAGGAAATAGTTTTATTGCTGTCTGCTTTCGCAAAGGGGTTTCTGGCTTTCCGGGATCCCTTTTTGTTTGTGCCGATTCCATGCGAGTGGAAGCATTTCAACTGAATATCAGTTTTCTGTAAAGCAGCCGCCAAGTCATGAGATACATGCCGTTATCAGGTATTCTTTTTTTCGGACTTGCATCTCTGCGAAGACGTAGAGGATAATACAGCAAAGAGGACAGTCATATGAATATGTAACGATCTCCCTTTGTCGGGGTTGATAGCTGTTAATTCTGCTTTTTAAAATGAGAACAAAAACACAAATTTTTTGGTTTATTATTTCAGTATTTTTATTTTCGAGTATCTATGCGCAGAAGAGTAACGATATTTCAGGCACAAATAATGAGGTAAAGAAATATGATGTGGCCGCCTTTTTGTATCCGGCCTATGCCTCGGATGACCCGCGCCTGCGTCCGTTTTGGCCGGAAGGCATAGGTGAATGGGAAACGGTAGCGAGCGTACAGAAGCGTTATCCCGGACATTATTGGAACAGGAAACCGCTTTGGGGGTATGTAAACGAAGCCGACCCATCCGTGATGGCGATGGAAATCGAGGCTGCCACGAAACACGGTGTGAATGTTTTCATTTTTGACTGGTATTGGTACGACGGTAGGCCGTTCATGGAAACAACGCTCAATAACGGATTCCTGAAGGCTGACAATGTGGGGAAAATGAAGTTTTATTTAATGTGGGCCAATCATGAGGTGAACAACACATGGGATACGCGCATTTCCCGCTTGAATGAACCCAATGTGATCTGGACTGGAAAGGTAGACAGACAAGAGTTTGAAAAAATCTGCAAGCGGAACATCGAGAAATATTTCAAACATCCCCAATACTATAAAATAGATGGAAAGCCGGTATTCATGATTTATGACGTACCCCAGCTGATAGAAGGATTGGGCGGCATAGAGGAAACGGTGAACGCATTGAAGTGGTTTGAGGAAGAAACCAGAAAGGCGGGCTTTCCGGGTCTGGATTTACAACTGACCATGTGGGCGATCAATGTGAATTACAGCGGTTTCGATGGCGGGAAAACAGATAATCCGGAACGTGATTTTGTGAAAAAAATCGGATTCACGAGCGCTACCCATTATCAATTCGCTCATTTCACGAATGTCAATGAGGACTACATGACTATTATGGAAAATGTGAAAAGAGAATGGGTGCGCATAGACAGTACTTTTGATTTGAAATACTACCCGCACATCAGTGTCGGGTGGGATAACAGCCCGCGCATAGAACGGAGCGCCGTAGTAAGAAATAATACACCGGAAAACTTTGCAAAAGCGCTCAGGATGGCAAAGGCATATGTGGACAGCCATCCCAACCAGGCGCCGTTGATTACGATCAATAGTTGGAATGAATGGACAGAAACAAGTTATCTGCAACCTTGTTCTGTTTATGGATATGGTTATCTTGAGGCTGTGAAGGAAGTCTTCATGGCGGATAAATAACCGCCTGTAACCATAACGGTAACCCGGAGAGGATTGTCTTGGGAGGCAGCGGAGAATATGATGGAATCAAATACGTATGAGAAAGCTTTGTATTTTGTTTGCGGTGCTACCGACCCTCTTTACGGCCGTAAAGCCATTACAGGGTGAGGGTCTCTCTGAGCGGGCAAAGGACAAGCTGTCAGGGAAAGCAATTCTTTATGTTGAAAGGGCTCAATATGCTCCGGATCATCATAATACGGAGACACTGTTTCAGCCGGGAGAAATCAATGAAAACAGTTTTACGCCCGGTGGGGCAATGAGACTGTATGATGTGGATAGCCGTACGACATCCACGCTATTGGTATTAAACGATGGGGTTATCCGGGACCCGGAAATCTCATTTGACGGAAAAAGAATTGTTTTTTCCATGCGCAAGCATAAGCAGGATAGCTATCATATTTATGAGATAGGTAGCGACGGTACCGGATTACGGCAGTTAACATTTGCTTCGGGTGTTTCCGATATTGATCCTGTTTATCTTCCCAACGGAGCTATTATTTTCAGCTCAACGCGTCAACCAAAGTATTGTATGTGTAACCGGCATATCATGGCGAATTTGTACCGAATGGAAGCAGATGGCGCCAATATCACGCAAATCGGGATGAGTACTTTATTTGAAGGGCATGCATCCGTTTTGAATGACGGGCGTGTATTGTATGACCGTTGGGAATACGTAGACAGGAATTTTGGTGATGCGCAGGGCTTATGGACGGTTAATCCCGACGGCACCAAGCATGCTGTGTACTACGGGAACAATACTTCATCTCCCGGAGGTGTTATTGATGGAAGGCAAATTGCAGGCAGCAATCTGATTGTGTGCATCTTTACTTCCTGCCATGATCGTCCTTGGGGTGCCTTAGCAATTATTGATAGAAAAAAGGGGGTTGATGGAATAGCGCCGCTTGTTGACATATGGCCAAAATCAAGCCGTGACAAGGTGGGTAATGGAGATTTTGATTCCTTTAAATCCATAGAGACTTTTTATGAAGACCCATATCCCTTGGATGATAATTATTTTCTTGTTTCCCGCAGTATCTGGTTGAAAAGAAAGGGATCGGATATCGAAGAGGCGAAAATGGGTATCTACCTGATCGGACGGGACGGTACAGAGGAGTTGATCATAGAAGGAGAGCAAAGTCTGTTTGATCCGATGATCCTTGAATCCAAACGAAAACCGGCGGATATTCCTCCAATGCGAAACTACAGTGATAAAACCGGCGTATTCTATGTTCAGGATGTTTACGAGGGAACGCATATTGATGGGGTTAAGCGGGGCGACGTGAAATATCTGCGGGTTATCGAATCACCTGAAAAGAGAACCTGGACCCGAGGGGGGTGGTTTGGGCAAGGAGAGCAGGCTCCGGCCATGAATTGGCATAGTTTTGAGAACAAACAAATACTGGGCGATGTGCCTGTCGAAGAAGACGGGTCGGTCAGCTTCGAGGTAGCATCAGGAAAATTTGTTTATTTTCAATTGCTGGACAAAGACAAGAAAATGATACAGTCCATGCGGAGCGGTACCATGTTAATGCCCGGTGAAGTGAACGGATGCATTGGTTGTCACGAAGATAGATTGATGATACCGCCTCCGAGGTTTCCAAGCGCATTGAAGCGAAAACCAAGACAACTTGAAAAATGGATGGATAAAGAACCGTTCAAGTTTTCGTTTATGGAATATGTGCAGCCCATCCTGGATAAGAACTGTGTTCGGTGCCATGACTTTGATGCGGCCGATCGAAATAAATTGGTATTGGCCGGAGACATGAATCTGTTTTTCAATGCGGCTTATGTTAACTTATATGTGAACAAAGCGGTCAGATTAATAGGAGGCGGACCGGCAGCCATCCAGAAACCATATGCATGGGGAGCTCATGCCAGTAAACTGACACAAATTATTGATGGGGAGCATCATGGCGTAAAACTTACGCAGGAGGAAAAAGAAACATTGTATACATGGATGGATATAAATGGCGTTTATTATCCCGTGTATGAATCGGCGTTTGATGATGTGTTGGCCGGAAGAAGTCCACTGTATTATGATGAAATCAGTGAACTGTGCGATTTGACAGGAGTGAACCTGTGGAACCTTAACAACCATGGCAGAGAGTTACAGTCGCAGATTGCCTTTAATCGCCCGGAAATGAGTCCTTGTCTGGATGGGATTCGGGATGATAAAGTGAAAATTGCCCGCGCTATTGAAATTATCCAGAGGGGAATGGACAGATTATTGCAGACTCCTCGCGGAGATATCGAGAAAGAATTGGTCGTTTCGGAAAAGCACAAAGAACAACTCCGTAAATATATTGAACGATTAAGCGAAGAAGATGCGTACAGGAAAAGCATTATGAGTGGCGGGAAAAGATATGAGTCATCAGAGACACATTAACAAAGACCGGTTTTGATAAAGAATGGTCTTCAGTAAAAGAGCCGTACCTGTGAGTGATGAATGGTTATGACTTTATTGATTTGGAAGTAAAAAAGGCACACCCGCGGGGGTGTGCCTGTGTACCTTTATGATTGTAATAATATTCTCTGTGCTGTTTTACAGCATTCCATAGTTTAGTTTGCTTATAGATAAAGTCAAATCTGTCAGGTGGTTATATAATAAGGATGATTTGATTTCTGTCTCACATTTGTCCTCTGGCTTATTTGCGTTTGCGTCTGGTAAATGCCATTGCGAACGATGCAATCACGGAGAAAGTCGCGTAGGAAGAAGGTTCAGGCACCGGAGTCATCTCTGTGGCAAACCCGAGTGAGGTCATTCCTGAAAACCGGTTTACAATGATTCCCTCCATAACCAGGTCTCCGCCTGACAATCCCTGGATTTGCGAATGTGTTTCATTGTCATAATAAAGGTCGATAAAGTATTCAGTGCCTTCTGCCAGCGTGATACCGGACAAATCTACCTGAAGTGATTGGTAATCAAGAAACTGAGTGTTTAGAAACGTGAATGAAGAGTAATTGGCATCTCTCAGGTAAGCCGAAAAATTCGTGAAGGGCATACCATACGATTCAAAAGCAACAGTCAGCGTATTTGTTGTTATCGGCAATACCGTTCCTCGCAATTGGTTTTGATCCAGGTAGATATCCCCGTAAACTTCCAGCATAGGAGGTCCGTAAAGGTTGATCTGATCCATTTGAACAGCCATGCCATTATAGGTTAATGACCAGTTATTCGGATCATAAAATCCTTTGTTTAATGCATCAATGGAAGAGTTTGCGATATTTGACGAGTAATTACTCGAAAAGGTAAAGTATTCCATTCCGTAGTAGCTATAGCTCAATGTGCTGTCTCCTTGACTGCGCAGATCGCCAAACATAAGAAAGTTGCGATCATATTGAATAAATGCGTTTACTATGCTACCATCGGGTAACGGGGTCGCGAAAAGCGATGCTCCCGTAACAATGAATGATGATGCAATAAGGATAACTGTTTTTTTCATAGTGGTGAATGTGGACGCACCAATTAAGTAAGGAATGACAGATTGTCAAATGGGTTGGTTTTATTAATCAATAGTATGATTGTTGGTCACGATTTTATGGGTTCATTCGTTATTGCATTGAACCGTGCAGAGAATGCTTTTTAGTGGAGCTCATGTTTTCGCCGAATACATCATTGGATGAAAGAAGGCAGCAATTGCTGGATGAATTGTCGCCGATAGAGGATCCGCAGGAACGCCTCGCTTATATCATTGATTTGGGAAAACATGCTGCCGGCTTGGATCCGGCATACCATATCGACAGTTTACTGATTGAGGGGTGTACGTCTAATTTATGGGTTTTCCCTGAATTCAGGGACGGATATTGTTATTTCCAGAGCGATGCGGATGCAATGATTACGAAGGGTATTGCTTATGTGGTATGCAGTTATTATAGCGGCGTTTCTCCCGAGGAAATACTTTCACACGATACAGAGTTTATGGCGAAAGTGGGTATTACGCAGCACCTTTCCCCAAACCGGAGAAACGGTCTTTCGAATTTGATCGGGAAGATCCGCCAGTATGCTCAACTGCATGCCGGAACTTGAGATTGCAAAAAGAAAGAGATCATGCATGATTCTTATGTAACCATGCTACCGGCCACAGAAATTACATTTGAGAATGCTATCCTTTGGTTTGCACTGGCAGCGGCAATAGGCTTTTTCATCGGCAGGACGCGAAAGGAAGATGAAAATATGTCAACCCCGCCCGGAAAGCCGGGCATGCGGGATTTTGTTATGGTTGCCATTGCCGGTGCGATTTGCGGGCTGGTGCAGGATGGCTTGTTCACGGTAGCAATCACATTGTCTGTGTTTGGTTTCCTTTGTGTTGTGCGGGCAAAAAGCGACCGACGTATCGGTATGACAAGCGAGTTTGCAGCAATGTTAACGTTCGGCTTGGGATACCTCTGCCAGACGCCTTACCGCAATGTGGCCGCGGCGTTGGGCGTTTTTGTGGCGTTGGTATTGGCTACAAAGGATGAATTGCATTCTTTTGCAATCAAACGGATTTCCGAGAAAGAGTTTTCGGATACGCTCAAGTTTCTCGCACTGATCTTTATTATTTATCCCTTGTTGCCTAAAGGAGCCTATGGTCCTTACGATTTTTTTGAACCGAGGAAGGTCTGGTTGTTTATCATTTTGGTCTCGGCGGTATCATACGTCGGTTATTTTCTGATCAAGTTCCTGGATGCCAAAAAAGGCTTGTTAATGACTGCGCTCTTCGGCGGTATTGCTTCGACAACGGCGTACATCAGCGGCACATCGCGGGCCGTTGTGTCCAATCCGGAGGTCGCTGCTGATTTAGGCAAGGCAACGATCCTTGCGGATTCCATGCTTTATCCGCGTATCTTATTGGTGTTGATGGCGATAAACCCGACTCTGGCAGAGTTTTCCATGCTACCGTTACTTTCCATGAGCGGCGTGGCCTGCTTATTATATTTCGGAATCGAACGGTTTGGGAAAAAAGAAGTGAAACCGGAGAAAGGAGTTGGGCAAAACAACTTTGGATTTTCCAATCCTTTTGCGTTCAAATCGGCGCTTAAATTCGGGATTATTTTCCTCTTGGTGCTGTTTATCACCAAGGCGGGAGGTCAGATATTCAATAAATACGGGACAATCGCGACATCCGGTATCGGCGGATTAATAAATATTGATGCAGTGGTCCTATCCATGAGTGATTTTGTGAAGGAGGAAAAAATATCCAAGGCCATCGCTTTGCTCTGCATATTGGTAGGAACAGCCGCAAACGCTATTTTCAAATTCTTTCTGGCTTACATGAGTAAAAACAGGACATTTTACTGCCGCGTCGGATTGGGTTTCATTGCTATCATCAGTACAGGATTCCTTGTCTACTGGTTACAGTTCCTTGCCTGGAAAGCTACCGGGGAAAACTGATTCCTACTTATCCCGTTTTCCCAGAAATTCGGCGAGCCTTTGAGCAATAGTCGGCCCGATGCCTTCAACCGATTGTATTTCCTCAGCGGTGGCCTGTTTCAGTCGCCGGATGCTTTTGAAGTGTTCCAGCAGGGCTTTTTTCTTTGTTTCCCCGAGATTGGGGAATTCGTCCAGAATGCTTTCTTTGATTTTTTTACTTCTTAGGTCTGCATTATAGGTGTTGGCAAAACGATGCGCCTCATCGCGGATACGTTGGAGCAGCTGAAGCCCCGGATGGTCCAGCGATAGTTTTAATTCCTGACGTTCGTCAGGAAAGACAATGGTTTCTTCCCTTTTGGCAAGTCCGATAAGCGTCGGCGGATGAATGTTGAGATAATGAAAGGATTCCAGCGCCGAGCGTACTTGTCCGATTCCTCCGTCAATGACGATGAGTTCGGGCATCGGTTTGTTTTCCTCATGAAGTCTGCTGTAACGTCGGCCGACAACTTCGCGCATGGATTGAAAATCGTCATTGCCTGTGAAGCTTTTGATGCGGAACCGACGGTAATTTTTTTTGTCCGGTTTTCCGTCGGTGAAATGAACCATGGATGCTACGGTAAAACTGCCGGAGATATGGGAAATATCAAAACATTCGATATTTGACGGTAACACGGGAAGTTGTATTGCTTTCTGCAGTGCCTGCATAGCTGTTTCCGGGTCTTGTACCGTGCGTAAAATACCACGCTCAAAACGACGGTCGGGAGCGGTGGTTCGTTCGATGGATTGTATCTGGTCGCGTAGCATGGCGGCCCGTTCAAATAACTGGTTTTGGGCGGCCTGTTGCATGTCGTCTCTCAGTTGTGTCAGTAAATCCCTGGTTTTTCCTTCAAGAACAGAGCAGGCTTTTTCTACCCGTTCACGGTAACTTGATTCGGATATGATATTGTCGTGCCCATAGATTTCTGCCCGGATGTCGTCATAGAGCTGCCAGGAATGATTCTCCAGCTTTTTCGGGGTTGCGTCCCCGAGCAGGATACCTGTCTGCTTTCTCAGCTGATGAAGTGTTTTTCTTACGGCGGTACTGTTACTGAATGGTCCAAAGTAACGCGAATTCGGATCTGTGCGGAGGCGGGTGAGACGGAATTTGGGCATTGGGGCATTCACATCCACCCGGATCAGCAGAAAACGTTTATCATCAATAAAATCGGTATTGTACTTCGGTTTCCATTCCTTGATCAGTTTGCCTTCCAGAAGAGCGGCTTCAGCCTCGGTTTTCACCTGGATATAGTCAATATCCGCAATCAGATCAATCATGGCAGCTACTTTGGGCTGCTGGGCGTGAGAATGCTTTGATTTCTGAAAATAGCTCGATACGCGCCTCTTGAGATTTTTTGCTTTTCCTATATATAATATGGAGCCAAGGCGGTCTTTCATGAAATAAACTCCCGGAGTTTCCGGTATGTGTCTGATTTTTTCCTTTCGCCTGCTGTATTCTGTTGGCATAATAGAGAATTATCTTACACTTTAAGATTAAAAAATAAGTGGCAATGTCAAAAACTATAAAATTAGACCTAGTTACTACAGGGGATGAACTTTTGCTGGGAATCCGGCCAAACGCTCATTTGACTTGGATCGGGTCGGAATTGGCCCAGCACGGATTGAAAATCCATCGGAATTTTGTCTTCGGCGACGGTCTTGAGGATACGAAGAGAGAATTTGCTAAAATCTGGAAGGATACGGATCTTGTCATCACAACAGGAGGGCTTGGCCCAACAGCTGATGACAACGTCAGGGAAGGAGTGGCGGAAGCTTTGGGGCTTAAACTGGTTTTTGATGAGACTATCAGGAAATCCATAGAGGAACGGTTCAAGAAAATGGATCGGCCTTTGAAGGATATCCAGTTGAAGCAATGCTACCGTCCGGAGAAGGCGGAGGTATTGCCAAACAAAAATGGAACTGCTCCAGCACTTTTCCTTGAGCATGAAGGAAAAATCGTGATCATGCTGCCGGGACCGTCACATGAACTGCAGCCTATCTTCACGAACGAGGTTTTGCCAAGGCTGATAAAACGAGGGTTCGCAAAGGAAGAGAACAGTTACATTCAATTGCGTACAATGGGAGTCAGTGAGGTTTCGCTGGAAGAAATGATGAAGCCTTTTTCCGCCAAATATCCCGGTGTTTCCTTTTCCTATTGTGCTCATCTGGGGGCCGTGGACGTTCGGCTTTCCCAGGACGGTAGCATGAGCTACGAACAATTGAAGGCGATTGCCAAGCAATGCAGCGAAGCGATCGGGGATGATTTTATTTGTTTCGGACATTGTCCGCTTGGTCAGTACGTTTTTGATTATTTACGCGGAATGGAAAGAACGCTGGCTGTTGCGGAATCATGCACGGGCGGATTGCTGGCAAGTATCTTTACCGATATTCCCGGAGCATCAAAGGTTTTTCAGGGCGGATTTGTCTGCTATCAGAATGAGGCCAAGATCCAGATGCTTGGCGTTCCTGAGTCATTGATCATGCAACACGGTGCGGTCAGCGCCGAAGTAGCTGTGGCAATGGCGACAGGGGCTGCTGAACGGTTGGATGCTACGCATGCTATCAGCATTACGGGATTTGCCGGACCCAATGGAGGTACGGAAAAGAATCCGGTGGGTACAATTTTTGTCGGTTATCATTCTCCGGTAGGTGTTTGGGCGCGAAAAGTGGTTTACCCGGGCGAGCGCTTGGCTGTGAAGCAGAGAGCTGTGATGCTTGCGCTTGACTGGGTTCGCCGTAAACTGAAAAAGTATCAGATCGAAGAAATGATCGTTGAGGAATAATTTAACAAATAAAAAAGCCACCTTGCATCAGGTGGCTTTTTTATTTGTTAAAGTTTTATTCCACTTCCTGAATGGAAACAGAGTGCGAATTTCCATTGATGTAGAGATTGAATGCGTGCGAATTCCCGCTTAATGACACCTGGCTGCTATGATTTGCAGTCGATGGTGTGGGCTGAGGCGCCGCGGGGGCTAATGCTTGTGCGTGCGCTGCTGTTTGGGGCGCTGCAGGGCTCTTTGGCTTTTCCGGTGAGGCTGTTCCGTACAATTCTTTCAATTGTTGCGGGAACATGGCGTAAATGACGCAGTGCTCATCATCAGTCGGAAGCTTGCTTTCCTTGAGTTCCGTTCGGAGATCTTCCATTCTCGGTTTGATCAGGTCAGCCGGTCGGCATGTGATCGGATCTTTTCCTGTTTTTTCTGCAGCCAGTTTCTGGATTTCTGGATCAACCGGAGCAGGAGTACGTCCGAAATAACCGAGGGCAATGTTCATGGCACCCGGAATAAAGTTTCTCCAACGTCCGAACTTCACGTTCATTACCGCCTGGGTGCCTACGATTTGTGAGGTGGGTGTGACGAGAGGTATCCAGCCAAGCGCTTTTCTTACAACAGGTATTTCTGCGAATACTTCGTTGAATTTATCTTCCATTTTCAACTCTTTCAGCTGGGTCCGGAAATTGCTTAACATGCCTCCGGGAACCTCGTAGGTGATGGCGTCAGTATCAACAACTTCGTTTGCGTGGCTGGTAAATGCAGAAAGTTCCGCATAGACTCCCTTCAGTTTTTCGCTGATTTGCTGGACAAGCCTGGCGTCGTAATTCGGTTTGCGGTCACTTCTTTCTAGCAGTGCAATCATCCGTGTGTGATCCGGCTGTGCGGTGCCGTCGGCAAATGGTTTGATGCCTACATCAATATTGTCCACGCCTGCCTCAATTGCTTCCAGATATGCAGCAGAACCAAGACCTGCTGTTTCATGCGTATGCAGCCAAATCGGAACTTTTACATTGGACTTTAATCCTTTTATGATTGCCGAGGCAATATACGGAGGGATCAATCCGGCCATGTCCTTGATGCAAATACTGTCACAGCCCATATCGGCGAGTTCGCAACCGAGCTTGATGAACCCTTCAATATCATGCACCGGACTTTTTGTGTAGCAGATGGTTCCCTGGGCGTGGGCGCCTGCTTTCTTTGTTGCCTGAATGGCCGTTTGCATATTGCGGGGGTCATTCAATGCGTCAAAAATCCGGAGAATGTTCATGCCGTGCTGAACGGATTTCTGGACGAACGCAGTTACGACGTCGTCAGGGTTTTGATCGTAAGCAACAATGTTCTGTCCGCGTAAAAGCATCATGTGAGGAGTCTTTGTCTTGGCGCGGATGGCATCAAGGCGTTTGAACGGGAACTCCTTCAGGAAACGAAGACCGGAATCAATAGTTGCGCCTCCCCAGGTTTCAAGCGTTCCATAGCCGACGTTGTCAAGCATTTCAAGAAGCGGAAGCATCTGTTCGGTACGCATTCTTGTTGCCGCCAAAGATTGGTGACCGTCGCGCAGAACCGTATTATTGAAAATAACAGGATTCATAAGTAAAAAGTAAGCTATTGAGTATTGCTGTGTTTTGTGATTAAAACAATATGCATCAAAATCAAGGAACAAACAAGCGGAAACTACCATGGAACTAGAAGAGCGTTTTAGAAACTATCTCGACAAACAACCTGAAATCGATGTTACCGCCTATGTCGCGGAGTCAGCAGAATTAATCGGGGCTGTGAAGGTTGGTCCCTATGCAAGTATTTGGCCGCAATGTGTTTTGCGCGGGGATATTAATTCCATCGAGATAGGAGAAGGTTCCAATATTCAGGACGGTAGCATTGTCCATTTGGCGGACGATTATGGCGTCAAGATCGGAAAGTATGTGACTGTCGGACATGGTGCGATGATTCATGCCTGTACGATTGAGGATGAATGTTTGATCGGAATGCGGGCAACTGTCCTGGACGGCGCTGTTATCGGCACGCAATCCATTATTGGGGCGGGAGCGTTGGTGACTAAGGGAACGATTATTCCGCCCGGATCCGTTGTTATGGGAATGCCGGCAAAAGTAGTCAAAACCATGAACGAGGAAGAACGGAAAAAAGTCCGGCAATGGGCAGAAAAATATGTGGCCGTATCCCGGGCGCATAAGGCGCGTTTTCCTCATCAATAAGGGAAATAATATTGTTGCTGTTTGAATGATGCAGATTGCCTTCAGAGGCGGTATTTAATGATAAATCATAACCGGAAAATTTCTCATGTTTAATTTTGTTGATACGCTAAAACAATTAGTTGAATGTCCCAGTGTTTCCACTGATCCGAAATTCAAGGACGGAATGACGGGTGCAGCGTTTCTGTTTTGTGATTTGTTCAGGCAAATAGGCATGGAAGTGGAGTTGGTCAAAACGCCGTTGCATCCGATCATTGTGGCAGAGCGGAAAGGTCCTAAAGCATGGCCGCATGTCGTTATCTACGGGCATTACGACGTACAGCCGGCAGATCCTTATGAGGAATGGAAAACACAACCGTTCGATGCTACCGTGAAAGACGGAAGGATGTATGGGCGCGGATCAGCTGACAATAAGGGACCGTTACTTGCCCATGTGGCGGCGGTGGCATCGTTGCTGGAAGAAAACCCGTCATTACCCTTGCGTATTACCTTTGTCGTGGAAGGGGAAGAAGAGATCGGAAGTTTATCACTGGAAGATTTCTTGGTTAAACAGCGGGAGCGCATCAGCGGCGATTTTGTTTTTGTTTCGGATACATGCAGTCCGAGTCCCGACCAGATTGTCGTGACAACGGCATTACGTGGAAATTTCAGCGTAAATGTGGAACTTACTGGGCCGAACAATGATTTGCATTCCGGATTGCATGGCGGTGCCTTAAGAAATCCGATACAGGCTTTATGTACGTTATGCGCATCTTTGCACAATGCGGATGGTAGCGTTAACGTTCCCGGGTTTTATGATGGTGTATTGCCTGTTGAAAACTGGGAACGGGAGGAACTTAAGAAATATCCGTTAACGGAAGCAGCATACAAAACATTTCTCGGGATAGACAGTTTTTTCTCGGAAAAGCCATACGGTCCGCTTGAGGCAGTCCGGTTTCGTCCGACGTTGGAATTTAACGGTATTGGCGGCGGATACCAGGGTCCCGGCAGCAAGACGGTAATTCCAAGCAAGGCATTTGTGAAAATAACCTGTCGTCTGGTTCCCGATCAGAATGCCGCGGATATACAGGATAAGCTGATAGAAACGCTAAAAGAACGTTGTCCCAGCGGCACAAAGATGGAGATAGAACGCGGGCATGCTTCAGGTGCTTATCTGGTGGTTCCTCCGGGAAAATCAAATAGTAATCCGCAGATGAACCCACGTTTGTCGGTTGCTTTCCGGGCAGTAAATGAAGCCATTGAAAAACATTTTGGGAAACGTCCGTTGTTCATGAGGGAAGGGGGCAGTATTCCTGTCTTCAGCAGTATCAAGTCAGTGACGGAAATGGATTCGCTCATGGTGGGACTTTTTACTCCCGACTCAAATCTCCATGCTCCGAATGAAAGCGTTCATTTGCAGATGTTAATGAACGCGACCGAGGCATTTAAGGATGTATTGCGTTCCGTGGCGGATGCTAGGTAGCTGTGATCTGCATCATCCGTTTGCGGACGGGAGATACAGGTAGAACGCTACCGTTATCCCGATACTTGCAACGAGTTTGAGGACAAAGGCCATAAAACCTCCGATGAGTGTTCCGATACCGGATTTCATTGATTTCTGCATGTTCCTGTTACCGATGAATTCAAACGCGATTGCCCCAAGGAAAGGGCCAAGGAATATCCAGAGAATCTGGGGCGGTAGCATAAAACCGGCTATCAGGCCGAAAAATGCGCCGAGCGCGCCCAGCCATGTTCCTCCATATTTTTTTGCTCCCCATATTGAGGAAACCGTGTCCAAGGTTTGGACAAGGACAATGATAGCGGTAACAATCCCAAAAAATGTCCAGGAAACGGATGATTCCTTAAGATAAAGCTTATGGATAAGGATACCAAGCCAAGTGAAAAGATTGCCGGGAAAAACAGGAATGAGAGAACCTGCTATTCCGAGGAAAAAGAAGATCGCGGCAATAATACCTGCTATCAATGAATCAGACATTACCGGATAGAAATGTCATGAAGACGGAGGAAAGAAAATAAAAATCAGAGAAAAACGCGGAGGATTAAACTAAGCGGGCACAGAGTGCCCGCTTTAAACGATGTTCATTACAATGGTATGAGGACACAGATGAAACGATCAGTTATTAAATTATACGCTTTCCGTAATTCATTAGGAACTGCGTTGGCGTACAATAATAAATGAACAGCTATTTAAATTAAGTCAAATGAGGCATCGTTATTTCCCAATAAATTGATAAAAAAACCGGGCATATGCCCGGTTTTTTATTTTCTGGGAATTAAAATCCTTTTATTTGGAAAAGTCCCGAAACGCTATGGTTAAAATGAATGCGTTTTATTGCATCACCAAAAAGATGAGCGATGCTTAAGACATTGATCTTTACAGGTAAACCTTCCGGGGGAATCACTTTTGTTGAGTTTGTCGTAATGATTTCATCCAGAATCGGTTTGTCACGGAGACGCTTGTATCCTGCGTCACTTAATACACCATGGCTGACTGCAGCCATTATCTTTTTTGCTCCGCGTGATTTGAGTATTTCGGCGGCGGCGATAAGGGTTCCTGCCGATTCTGTGATGTCGTCAACGAGAAGCACGTTGCGTCCTTCGATGTCTCCGATGACGTGGACGGCCTCGACATTTTCGGCTCCGAGTCTGCGTTTATAGACAAGGCCTAATTTGCAGCCGAGAAGTTTCACATATACGTCAGCCATTTTCATTCCGCCGACATCGGGAGAAACGATGGTCAGATTGGAAAGGTCATGTTGGCGCAGGTAACGTTCAAATACTTGCGCGGCAAGAAGGTGGTCAACCGGGATGTCAAAAAAGCCTGCAATCTGCTGAGCGTGCAAGTCCATGGTGAGAACGCGGTTTGCTCCTGCGGCGACAAGCAGGTTCGCAACCAGTTTTGACGTAATGGGAACGCGGCCTTTGTCTTTTCTGTCCTGTCTGGCATAGCCGTAAAAAGGTATGACGGCGGTGATGCGTCCGGCTGATGCGCGGCGGGCGGCATCAATCATGATTAATAATTCCATGATATTCTGGTTTGCCGGATTGTCTGTGGACTGGAGGATAAATACATCATCGCCACGGATGCTGTCATGGAACTGAACAAAGGTTTCTCCGTCGGGAAAGGACTCAACGGTAGCATTGCCGAGGGGGATGCCTATATAGTCACAAATCTCCTGAGCAAGTGCGGCATGGGAATTGCCTGCGAATATTTTTAGATCACGTTGATTTACGTCTGGGATGTTAATGGACATAAGTTTACTGGTCTGGGTTTTTGAGCTTATAGCTTTCTACAATTTCTTCTAAATTGGCAACTTTTTTGAATAGTTCAGGCAGACGTCTTTTGAGAACGTCAATTTTCTTCATCAGGCTTATCGGTTCTACCGGGGTCCCTTGGACTATCATTCCGGCGTCAACGCTGCTGTTTACTCCTCCCTGCGCAGCAACAATGGTTCCTTTTCCGATCGTTAAATGTCCGGCGACACCGACTTGTCCTGCGAGTACTACATAATCTTCGATGATGGTACTTCCTGAAATACCTACCTGGGAGATGATGAAACAGCCCCGTCCGATTTTGCAGTTATGACCGATTTGTACCAGATTATCTATTTTTGTGCCTTTCCCAATGTAGGTTTTACTGAAACGGGCACGGTCAATTGTCGTGTTTGCCCCGATTTCCACGTCATCATCGATTTGCACTATACCGATTTGAGGTTCCTTAAGGTGAGCTCCGTTTATTGTGGAATAGCCAAAACCGTCACTGCCCAGCACTACTCCGCTGTGTAAACGTACCCTGTTGCCGATCTGTGAATAATCCATGACAGTAACATGAGGCATACAATCACAATTTTCGCCAATAGTTACTCCCCGTCCGATGAATACATGTGACTGAAATACAGCATTGGGGCCGATTTTTGCTCCTGATTCAATGATACAGTAAGGTCCAATGTGAGCGGTAGCGTGGACATCCGCATCAGGGGCGATAATTGCCGTCGGATGAATGATTCCCGCCTGGGGGCGGGGACGTTGCTGGCGTTCGATTTCACCGCAAACAAGCGCAAAGGCCCAGGAAGGGTTGTCTACCTTGATAAATACCTGGTTTTCCTTTGGGGTGCTTTCGGTATAGTCTTTGGGTAGAATAATTACGGAAGCAGAAGATTCACTTACCTGCTTCCTGTATTTTGTATTGGCAAGAAAGGAGATATCACCGGTGTTAGCGCCGGTTAAACTGTTTACGCCAGTTAATGTAACATTTGTTTGTCCTGTCGACTCCGCTCCTTTAATGAGTTGGCTGATCTGCTCAATGGAAAAGCTTATAGGCATGATATTTTTGAAAAAAGAAAACCTGCTTCATCTGAAACAGGTTTTCAAGGTGCAAATCATTATTGATTATTTCTTGTTAATCGCTTCCACGACTTCCTTCGTAATATCAATGTATTCAACGCTGTAGAAAACTACAGGGCTGTTTGCGCTGGAATTGAGAATCAGGTCTGCGCCTTTTGATTGTCCCAGTGTTTTTACCACTTCACGAATCTTGGCTACGTGCTTGCTTTCAATATCCGCAGCTTTTTTTCTGAGTTCGTCCACTTTGGGTTGGAACTCCTTACGGCTCTGATCCTGTTTTGTTTCAAAGGCCTTTTGTTTTTCGTTGATTTGATCGTCCAATTTCTTCTTGGCGTCATCTGTCAGCAGTTCTGATTTCTGACGGTCTTGTACCAAAAGCTTGATTTCGTTCACAAGCGCCTGGAGTTCGGCCTCTTTCTGTTTTCCTTCAACATTGAGGTTTTCACTCTGGATGCGGACTTCTTTGATTTCAGCCTGGAATGCGGTATATTGCTCTACCGTCTTCTGGAGGTCGAAAGTATATACTTTTGCCAATGCCAATGCAGGAAGCACGCTGCATGCGAGGATGGCTAATAAAAATTTTTTCATAAAATAAAAATGAACTGATTATTCAGTTTAGATTATTTTTTTGCGTTAAGTACTTTTACGAGATCTTCCGTGATATCAAGTGTCGGTGAATTATAGAAAACAACCGCACTGTTCGGGTTCGCTTCAATGACTAAGCCTGCGCCTTTTTCTGTTGCAATAACCTTTGCTGTTTCACGGACTTCATCCATGTACTTTTTACGCGCAGCTGCTACATCCTGGTCGAGGCGTGCCGCTTTCTGCTGAAGGTATTGCTGTGCATTTGATTGTTTTTCTCTGAAAAGAGCAGCCTGGGCATCACGCATTTCTGTTGCATTCTTTCTTGCGTCATCGGTGAGGAGCGTGTTTTCAGCGTCCTGTGCATATTTCTGCACCTTTTCAACGATACCTTTAAGTTCTTCTTCCAGCTTTTTCTGTTCTTCGCGGATGGCTTCCAGTTGTTTTTGGAGCAGTGCGTCCTCAGCCTGCATCCTTTCAAATTTTTGTGTTACCGCAGTGCTGTCAAAAGTAAGGATTTTCTGAGCAAAGCTGCTTACTGTAGCAAGGGCGACAATTGCCAAAGTTAGGATGATTTTTTTCATATAGTCGTGATTAGTGAATTTTTTGTTAAGTGAATTGATTTTTTTCAGAATTGCGAGCCAAATGAAAAGTAAAATTGGCTCGATTGATCGTTCCAGTCATCGGTTGTTATTGGGAAAGCCAAGTCCAGACGGAGCGGAGCTCCCATGATCAGCATGCGGATGCCGATACCCCAGTTGTCGTTATAGTTAGATGCGCTGAAATCCCAGTCATTTGAATTGACAAAGCCCCAGTCATAAAACACCGCAAAGCGTATCGGATGGAAAAGCGGTACAGAATATTCGAGCGAGAATGTCGCCATCGAATTACCGCCAATGGGCTCTTCATTTTCGTCCGGGCCAACTTCACGATAATCGAAACCACGCATCCAGTTCGGACCTCCCAGGAAGTAACGGTCGAAGAACGGGACGTAGTTATCTTCGGTCGGTGTTACCGTGCCGATTTTTCCGATGACAGAGAATACTTGCTCTCCGTAGGTTTTGAAATACTGGGAGCCGCGAAACTCAAGTCTGTAATAATCGGTTTCTCCGCCAAAAACAGTTCCCGCCAATTCATTGATCAACTGGAAGCGGCTTCCTCGTGTCGGATAAATGAAACTGTCACGGGTGTCACGGGTGAGCGTCAACCCAACTTTGGAAACCGTACGCCAGCCTTCTTCCTGTTGTATTTGCGAAGGTGCGTCTGAATCGACATCCAAAATACCAACGTTTTCAAAAGTGTAAGATAATTTACCTTCGACGAGTTCAAAAAGACGTTTTCTCAGGAACAGTTCAAATCCGACGCGGGATTCGTTATAAGTATCGCTGTCATATTTCGATTCCGTATAGTACAGATTAACACCTCCGCTCAACTGACGTTCCCATATCCATGGTTCTTCGAAAGAAACAAGCGCTTGTGTGGATTTCGTACCTAACTGGAGGCGTGTATGGAATTTCTGTCCGTCTCCCTGAAAGTAGGATTTCGGGTTTAATAAGTCGAAGTTGCCTTGAGTGAGTTCGACATAAAATACAAGGCGTTCGAGAGAGCTGAACCCTGCGCCAAAAGAAAGATTTCCCGTGCGACCTTCCTGTAACTGGATTTTCAGGTCGTAACGGTCCGGAATGTTTGTCGGTTCATATGAAAGTGTTACCTGCGGATTCCCGTTGGCATCATTAAAGAAACGGGTGTTTTTCAAACGGGCTTCACTGTTGCGCATGCGGACAAGGTCAAACGTATCACCGGGAGCGAGCGCCAGTTCGCGGAGGATAACGATGTTTTTTGTTTTGGTGTTACCGTCGATACGGATGCTTTCAACATAAGCCTTGTTGCCTTCGCTAACATGGAAGGTGAGGTCAATGGCGTTCGTTTCGAGATTAGGTTGCCGTTCCACGATAACCCGGCGGCTTAAGTAACCGCGGGAACCATAATAATCTTCAACAGCTCCGGTTGCTGCATCGACTTTCGATGGCACAAAAACGTCTCCTGATTGGATTTTGGCGGTAGCAAGGATTTCCTCTTGGGTGAAGAGCGTATTTCCTTTAATGGAGACTTTTCCGATATGATACTGTCTGCCTTCTTCAACGCGAATGAGAATACTCATTCTGTTGTCTTCAGGAAAATCAAATTCGATTTTTTCATGGGGAATGGCAACATCCAGGAATCCTTTTTCACGGTAGTAGTCACGGATTTTTTTGATATCATCAAAGAACACGTTTTCATCGTATCGGCCGGCACCGGTAATCCAGCTTGTAAGCGTCCACCAGGTATCCGTTTTCATTACGTCTCTCAGATCATCCTCTTCGACATTGGCATTTCCGGCAAATGTGATGTTGTTTATTCTGAGTTTTTCCCCCGACTCCAGATTAAAAAGGAGTGATGCATCAGCAGTTCCGGCATTTTTCTCAACAGTATAGGAAATTTTTGCAAAGGGGTAGTAGCGTTTGACGAGATACTGTTTCAGTATTTCAATATCATCCTTGATCTTTGCCTCGTCAAGCATGTCTCCTGTGCGGATAGTCAGTTCATCCTTCAGGTCATCGGCAAGATCCTGGTTATTGCCTTTGAAGGAAATCCGGTCCAGACGATATTTAGGTTGGACGATGATAACAACATCCACCTTGCCGTCAGATGCTTTTTCGACCTTGCTTTGGATAAATTCGAATTTTCCGGTTTTGTACAGTTCTCTGATGGATTGATCCATCTTTACCTGATCGTAAGGTAGTCCTTCCTCAAGCTTGATATGCGATTTTATGAAACTCTCGCTTACATTATGCAATTCGACGTATTGGATTCTGATATGCTCGACCGAGGCTTGCGTGGGAGCTGGAAATTCCTGGGCGGAGAGTGCAATGGGTAAAGCGAATGCCAGTGCAGAAAACGCTATTTTCTGTTTAAGGATTTTTATGGAGGATAAATAACTTTTTTTCATGATTCGGCGTGCTCTGGCATATAGTTTTCGTATCGGGTAAAGCGACGGATGAAACTTAGCGGGACAATGCCCACGGGTCCGTTTCTTTGTTTTGCTATGATAAGTTCTATTTTTTCGACATCGTCGGTGAAATGACTGTCCTTTTCTTCCTTGGATTTTCCTCTGCGCGGACGATGCAGAAGAAACACTACGTCAGCATCTTGTTCGATAGACCCTGACTCACGCAAGTCTGAAAGCCTTGGATCGCGACTTTCTTTTTCACTTTCTCGGTTTAACTGGCTCAAGACAATTACAGGAACATTTAATTCCTTTGCCAGGCTCTTGATTCCTCTTGAAATCTCGGCGATCTGCTGTTCGCGCGATACGCGGGAATCAATACCGGAAATAAGCTGCAGATAGTCAATGATGATGAGGCCTACTTTGTGCTCCTTGTGTACACGCCTTGCCTTTGCCCTGAGTTGCAGGATGGTTATCTGACCGGAATCGTCGACGATAATAGGCGCTTCTTTCAGTTTTTTTGCTGCCTCAATGATACGGCGTTTTTCTTCGGCGCCGACAAATCCGTCTCTTACTTTCTTGTGATCAACGCGTGAAACGGACCAGATAAGGCGCATGGCCAACTGTTCTGCGCTCATTTCGAGGCTGAATACCAGGGCAGCGGTCGGCGTTCCCTTTTTCGGCATGGCGACGTTTTCCACGAAATTCATCGCAAGGCTTGTCTTTCCGACGGAGGGGCGCGCAGCCAGGACGATCATTTCCGAGCCATGAAACCCGTATGTCATTCCGTCCAGATCTTTGAATCCGGAGGAAAGTCCATCGGTTCCCTGCTGCTTTGCCATTTTATCTATGATAATCATGGCTTGGTCGATGGAGGCGGAAATGGACTTGCCTGAGTCCGATATACGGTCCTGGTTGATTTGTAGAATCTGCTTTTCTACCTGTTCAATGAAGACTTCAACATCATCATTCTGCTCATAACAACCCTCTATTGTTCTGGTGGAGACTTCGATGAGTTTGCGATAAATATATTTTTCGCAGATGATATGTATCCAGTGAGCGACGTGAGCGGTTGTCTCAATCGCACTCGCGATTTGCGTGAGGTAGGGCAGTCCTCCGACGAGATCGAGTTCCTTTCTTTTGTTAAGAAGATCAACGACACTGACAATCTCAACCGGTTTATTTTGGGCGGATAAATCCTGGATTGCCTTGAAAATAAGCTGGTGGGCAGGGTTGAAGAAACTTTCGGAAGCTATTTTCTGTTCGTGGCAGAGGTTTAATACCTCGTTGCCGGTAGCATCAAGGAAGCATGCTGCTAACAGTCCCCTCTCCGCATCATTATTATGCGGAACAGCCCGGCCAATCGTTTGCTCGATTGAGACGGGCTGATGAAAGGATTTTCCTTTTACTGGCTTATCTGTTTTTTGGTGCGCAGGCATTGCGCCAAAGACAGTATAAAGTTTTACGCTTTAGGTTCTTCGATCGGGTTTTCAGAAACCACCTCGATATTGATTTCCACGGAAACATCCGAATGGAGTTTCACTGTAGCGACGTGTCTGCCAAGATCCTTGATCGGAGCAGCAAGGTGGATACGTTTCTTTTCCACGATGATTTTTTCGTCGGCAAGCTTGTCGACAATGTTCTGTGTGGTAACTGCACCAAACAGTTTGCCGGATTCGCCTGTCTTTACGGCAATGGCAATGGTCATTTTCTCGAGTTTGTCAGCAATGACTTTTGCTTCATCGATTTCCTTTGCCTGGCGTGCTTCACGGGCTTTCACCAATGCTTCGATCTGCTTGCGGTTTGCATGCGTCTGAGGAAGTGCCAGTTTGCGTGGCAAAAGATAGTTGCGTGCGTAACCTGCCTTAACGGTAACTTGTTCGCCTTCGTTTCCAAGTCCGCTGATGGGCTTGAGAAGTAATACGGTTGCTTGAGCCATGATGTTTTAAATATGGTTGAATTTTAAATATTGATCAGAAAGGAACGTCGTCGTCGAAATTCTCTTCTGCTTGTTTTTGTGTCTGACCTTGTGTCTTTGATTGACGCGGAGAAGGGGAGTTCCTTTCGTAATCACCGCCGGATGATTCGGAGCTGTTCCGGTTTCCGCTGTCCATGAACTGAAAACTTTCCAGAACAACAGACAATTTGCTGCGTTTTTCCCCGTTGCTTTCCCACTGGTCCAGCTTGAGGCGCCCTTCGATGAAGATCGGGCGGCCTTTTACTAAATATTTGCTGATGACTTCAGCTTGGTTTCCGAAGGCGTCAACATCAATATAGGTAACTTCTTCTTTGCGTTCACCTTCTTTGCTGTTGTAAACGCGATTTACGGCGATGCCGATTTTGCAGATGGATAGACCTGAAGGCGTAACCCGCATCTCCGGATCACGTGTCAGATTGCCCATCAGAATTACTTTATTGAAGGAAGCCATTGTGCCGAAAATAGAGGATTAAAGAGCCTCAATGACAATGCGATTAACCTTTTTGTCGAGCTTAAGCTTTTCCTTCAATGCAGCGGGTGCTGTCGGTTCACTCGTGAAATCAATCTGAATGTATTGACCTTGCGGCATTTTCTTGTCCGTAACACGGGTGAAAGGAATCATTCCATTGTTTTGCACAGCCGTTACTGATCCGCCAACAGTAGAAATGACTTCCTTGAGCCCTTCTATGATTGCGTCAATAGATCCCTCGATATGTCTTGGATCGAGGATGAAATTGGCTTTATAGCTTTTCGTTGTCATGTGTTTTTGTTCTTTGATTTATTCGATTCATGGCGTAAGCGGATCCGTTATCAATGATTGAAAGTAGTCCGCTTACTAAAAAAGGCATTTTATCTTGGAATATACGCTGTTCTTCGTCATTCCATTTCCCTAAAACATAATCTTTGAGGTCCATTTCCGGATGGGGTTTTGAACCAATACCTATCCGATAGCGAATGAATCCGTCTCCGAGATGCTCAAGGATACTTCTGATTCCGTTATGTCCGCCTGCACTGCCGTTAACACTGATTTTTACCTGTCCGGGACCGAACGCAATGTCATCATAGATGACGATGAGCTTTTCCGCCGGAATCTTGTAATAACTGCATAAGGGTTGCAGGGCTTCTCCGCTGCAATTCATGTAAGTTTGCGGCTTGGTCAGGATAATTTCTTTTCCGTCATGGTTGGTCTTGGCTATTTCCGCCTTAAACTTGGACTCATGTTTCCATGAGCATTTAAGGAACAGGACAAGCGCATCCGCAACGGAAAACCCGATATTATGGCGTGTGCATGCATACGTTGAGCCGGGGTTTCCCAATCCGGCTATGACGTACGAAATCATAGAGTATGTGAAAGAACAGGAAAGTATGATTCAGTTTTGATTCTGAACCTTTATTTTTTTGCTGCGTCAGCTGCGGGAGCAGCTGCTGGTGTGGTAGCGGCAGCGGCCTCAGCGGCCTCGTCAGATGTGGTGGCGGCTGGCAATGAGCAAGCGATAACAGCAGCATTCTTGTCGCTTGTGTATTCAACGCCTTCAAAGACCGGCAAATCCTTCACATGGATGGATTGTCCGCCACGGAGATTCGTTACATCCACTTCTACACGGCTTGGGAGGTGACGCGGCAAGCAACGGATTTCGATTTCATGCATGTGCAGTTCGATGAGTCCTTTGTCTGTTTTCACGCCTTCGCAATCTTCGACATTGGTCATGTGTACCCTTATGCGGGCTGTCATGATTTCGCCCTTTGGAACTTCTTTCAGGTCGACGTGCACGAATGAGCCGGAAATCGGATCACGCTGGAAGTCTTGCAGATAAGCACGTGTGTGGTTTTCTCCCTCTACAAGGTCAATCAATGCAGTACCTTCGAGCAGAACGTTCCATACTTTCTTGAATTCAACGGCGTTGATCGTCAAATTGCGGTTGCCTGATTTTCCATAAATGACAGCAGGAATCTGGCCAGAGACGCGCAGCTTGGAAGATATGTTGGCGCCAGTCAGATTGCGCTCTGTGATGTTAAGAGTGAGTTGGTTCATGTTCGACTTTCGATTTAAATTATCGCCAATGCGGCTTAAACTGTTTTCAATTTAAAAGGGATGAAGATATAAAAAAGATTTCTTAATGCAATCAAAACTTTTTTTCAGAAACCAAGAAATAATTATTGACGGTATCATGACTTTATAGCTTACTTCTGGACTTTCAATTTTATATTGAAGATGTTGCCCGGTAGCTCAGTGGCAGAGCAGTTGGCTGTTAACCAATTGGTCGCTGGTTCGACCCCAGCCCGGGCAGCCACTAATTTTTACACCAGAATGTTGTCTGGTGTTTTTTTATGTAAGAACAAGATGTTTTTATAACCTATATTGCTTGAACGGAACATTTTATCGTAAAAATGAAGGCGGTTATTCAAGAAGATAAAACAGGATGCGGGCTTGCCAGTGCAGCAGTCATCGCGGGGGTTTCTTACAGGGAGATGAAACAAAAAGCGGCCTTATTGGGCATTACACCGGAGAAGAAGGTATTGTGGACGGATATTGGGCCAATAAAGCAATTACTTGGGGACTATGGGGTAAGGATCAATGCATTGCCTGAAGATTTTGTTGGTTGGGGTCCGTTGCCGGATGTTGCATTACTGGCTATTAAATGGCGTATAAAGCGGAACGGACCTGCCTGGCATTGGGTTGTCTTCTGCAGAGATTCCGCAGGTGAGTGTGTTCTGGACTCAAAAAAGAGCTTAAAAACCCATCGCAGGACGGATTTGGGCCGGATAAAGCCGCGATGGTTTCTCAGAGTACAGAGATGAATCTGGCAAGCATTGATTCCCGGCACATGAGAGCTAGCATGATGGAAACGGCGACAAATACTGAAGAAACCTGTTGGCTTTATTCGTATCTGAGCGCGTCGATAGGGTTCATGCGTGCGGCTTTTATGGCAGGGTAGATGCCGGCGAGGATGCCGACAAACACAGAAAACCCAAATCCAAGCAAAATAGCTTGTGTCGGAACGGAAATGGATTCGCTTCCGGGTATCATCTGTTTGAGGATGACTACCAGTCCCTGGCTTGTCAGGATGCCGAGCAGGCCTCCGAGGATGCTGATGAGCAACGCCTCAGCAAGAAACTGGAGGAAGACATCCCATGCCTGAGCGCCGAGGGCTTTGCGTACGCCGATTTCACGGATACGTTCATTAATGACAGCCAGCATGACGTTCATGATACCGATTCCGCCGACGAGAAGCGATATGCCGGCAACGCCCCCGAAGGAATAAGTGAAGGAATTCTCGAGTTTTTTGAATTCGGCAAGTTGGTCTTCCTTGGTGTTTATGGCAAAGTCATTTATACCTTGGTGCAGATTTGTCATGACGGATTCAAGCTGGGGAACGACGTCGGCAAGAAAAGCAGCATCTTCAACACGGATCCCTATGCGGGAAATATTCAGCTGTCCTCCCATTTTTATCGCTGTATTCAGGGGGATATGGGCAAGTCGGTTTTTCCACCAAAGCGCATTGCGTCCGTTTTGCATGAAAATATACTCCTTCTGAACCCCGACGACGGTAAACAGGAGGCTTCTATAACGTACTTGTTTTCCGATGGGATCTTCATTCGGGAACAAACGGCTGGTGATTTCCGTTCCGAGAACAATAACCTGTTCATAGTGCGCGTTGTCGAGGTCGGAAATATAACGGCCTTGGTCGATTTCTATTTTGTTAACGGTTTCAGAGCTGGAAGTCACGCCGGTAACATCAATGCGGTAACTTATCCCGTTGGCGGTCAACTGGGCGCGGCCGGCGTAAATTTCCGGAGAAATGTATGCCGCAAGCGGAACGGATTGGCTGATTGCTATGGCGTCATCCAGGGTGAGACCCTTGGAGAGATAGGCAATTTCCTGTTGTTCCTCGGGAACGCCTTGCGGGTCAATGCTGAATGTCTGAATACCGCCTTGGACCTCAATGAAAACACGCATGTTGTTAATCATGCCCTGAATGATTGCAATCATGGAGATCAGAGAGGCGACGCCGAGAATGATGCCGATCATTGAAAGAAAGCTACGGAACTTATGCGCCCAGACCTCGCGGAGTCCCATCACAATACCTGCAAAGAAAGTATTCATGGGTTATAGAATTTCCTCGCTGTTGATTTTTCCGTCCAGAACGTGAACAATACGTTTTGTACGGTTTGCGACATTGATGTCGTGGGTAACGAGGAGCACGGTATTTCCTTCCGAATGGATTTCCGAGAAAAGATCGAGAATTCGGACGACATTCTTGCTATCAAGGTTTCCTGTGGGTTCGTCGGCAAGTATCATTGCGGGATTGTTGATCAAGGCGCGTGCGATGGCAACACGTTGGCGTTCCCCTCCCGATAGCTGGCTCGGTTGATGCGAGGCGCGGTGTTGCATGCCTACACGTTCAAGGGCCTTGTGAGCACGTTCGATCGTGTCGGTTTCTTTTTTACGGCTGTAGGACGTGGGTAGAAGAACGTTTTCGAGCACGCTGAGACGCGGCAAAAGATTAAAGGATTGGAAAACAAAGCCTATTCTCTGTGCCCGGAAAACGGCTCTCCTGGCGGCGGAAATATGTGTCACATCCTCATTTTCAAACAGTAAGGTACCGTCTGTCGCCTGGTCCATGAATCCCAGAATGTGCATGAGTGTGGATTTCCCTGAACCGGACGGGCCGAGAATTGCCAGGTAATCATTGTGGTGAATCGAAAGATTTATACCGTCGAGAGCATGGACGGTATGTTCTCCCATCTTATAGATTTTACGTATCTCCTTAAGTTCAAAAGTCGTTTTCACGGTAGCATGAAAGGGGAATGTCCTACGTTTATCTCCTGCCGTTTGTGGATGGACGTGTGATCAGGACTTCTTCGCCTTCCTTTAATCCTTCCGTGATGGCAACATAGCGGGTATTGCTTAGTCCGGTTTTCACGGGACGCTTTTCTGTGCTGCCGTCCGAATTACTGACATAGACGAAGCGTTCTTTGTTCTCGATGAAAAGGGCTGAAACGACAACTGCGACAGCATTTTCAGCTGTTTCTATGGGTATGGAGAGGTTCGCGGAAATGCCCGGCTTGATCGGGTATTCGCCCCGGGAAAAACTGACGACAATGGGGAAGCTGCTGACGTTATCAATCTTTTGCGCAAAGGGAGCAATGCGTGAAATCGTTCCTTGTATTTTTGCTTCCGGGACAGAGTCGAACGAAAGAATGGTTTTCATTCCCACCGAGATTTTTTTGACATCAAGTTCATTGACATTGGATTCGGCCTGAAGTTGCGAGAGATCATGAATTTTCATGAGAATCATACCGTTGTTCACGGAGCTGGCTCCTACGATGACTTGTCCTTCGGTCAGTTTCATGTCGGTGATGATTCCGTCATGGGGTGCCACAATAAGTGTTTTGGACAGGTTTTCTTCAGCTTTATCAAGTCGTGTCTGTGCGAGTTGGACGTCAATTTCTGCTGACTTATAGCTGGTTTCGGCATCCATCAAATCCTTTTTTTGCACGAATCCATCCTTGTCCAGTTTTGTCATGCGCTCGAAATCGCGTTTTGCCTTTTCAAGGGCAAGTTCGCGGGATTGAAAACTGCGCAATGCCTCGGTTTTGTCGGCCTGAAGCGAAACAGTGTCCAGTTCTATGAGTTTATCTCCTTTCTTTACCGCGTCGCCGTCCTTAATGAAAATAGTGGCTATCTTTCCGTTGATTTCGGATTTTATTTCTGTGGATATAACAGGCTGGATCGTGGCTGTTGTCTCAACGGAGGTTTGTATGTCGGTAACAATGACGGTCGTTGTGCGCTTTGTGCTGGCAAGCTTGGCATCTTCTTCCGCCTTTGCGTTTTTAAATATGGTCCAGACGCCGAAGCCGATAGCGGCAAGTATTAAGATGATAACGATTTTTTTTATCATGACTTGAAATTGATTTTCGGGATTTAGTTTCTGATGCTACCGTATACGTTGTCTTCTTTTGCCGTATGCGTCGGGGTTGGGATTGATTCCCATGTGAAGCCGTGGCGTTCGAGTATGCTGCCGTCCAGTCTGGCAAGGTCAACTTCTGCGATAATAGTGTCCAGCATGGCTTTCAGATAGCGTTGGTTTGCGTCATCCCAGTTACGTTGTGCTTCCTGCATGTCCCGTATGGTCGAGATTCCTTCCCGGAAGCGGGCTCGTTCCTGTTCGAGTGCCTGCCGGCTGTACTCGAGATTTGCGCTGGCGGTGACAATACGTTGTTTGTTGGCATCAATGCTCCGCCAGGCTTTGCGTAATGAAACCATCAATATGTTTTCAATGGAGTCTGCCCGTATTTTTGCCTGGCGCAGACGGATAAGCGAGTTGAGTTCATTGGCGGTAGCATTGCGGAATTTCCAGGGAAAAGAGATTTCAAGGCCGAGACTCCAGTTGTAGCCGTCACGTTGAGCGACACCGTCATAGGCATCGGGAGCATTATCGTTTCGTCCGGAGTAACCGCCGTTAGCAATAAAATCAATCGAGGCTCTATTCTGGTTTGCTGCCGATTGTCTGTCTATCTCAAGGTTTGCTATGGTGAGTTGCTGCACTTTCAGTGTCGGGTCGAGTTCATTGGCCCGCTTGAAAACGACATCGAATGGAGGCGTGTCTTTCTTCAGGTAAGCGGGAACTTGCGAGTTTACACGAGGTTCGGTGTCTGAGGCCTCGCGTATTTTTCCCATCAGTTGAAGCAGGTCATCCTGGTAGCCTTTCAATGCATTTTCGCTGACAATGATATCTTCTTTTTTCGAGGTAACATCCGCTTCTGCTGCAAAGACATCCACTTGCGAACCCAGATCGGCTTCCAGCTTTGCCTTGGCTTCGCGCAAGGTGGTTTCGGATACGGCCAGCGAGTTTCTTTTAAACTCAAGATCTGCCTGCGCGTATGCCAGGAGCCAGTAATTCCTTTCGACATCAGCCAACAGTTCAAACACGGCAAGCTCCGCATTCCAGCGGGATTGCTTGTAAGTGTTTTGCGATTTCATCAGGGCAGCCAGATTAAACTCCTTGCCAAACCCTTTCCAGAGCGGTTGACGAATGGTGGCATTTACGCCTGCGCTGTAATCGGGGTCAAGAAGGGTGTAACTGGAGTTATTGGTTGCCCGATTCAGGTTTGTGGAAAGGCCGACAACAGTTCCATACTCAAATTTTTTCTGGGCTCCGATTTCATAATTCGTACTTTCGTTGGTTGGCTGTGAAGCACCGGTCAATACGCTGTTGGCTGTGGAAGACTTTGATTCGGATTGACGGACGGAAGCGTTAAACTGCGGGTCAAAATCGCTTTCTGCAGCAGAGACATTATTTGCGGCAATATCCTGATCCAGCCAGCTGATGTTCAGTCCAAGATTACTTTTGAGGGCAAGCAGAATGCATTCATTGAGTTCAAGGTTCCAATGATTGTCCGTTTGCTGAGGAGATTTTTCTTCTTCCGACAATAATAGGCCGGGAAAAAGCAATACTGCATAAATTATGAATGGGAGAATCCGTTTCATCATCTTAGGGCATTCAATAAAGCCCCGAAAAAAAAGCAAAGTTGCTTAATCCGCAACAAAAAGAAGCGGCAACATAGACTTATCAGTAAAGCGGTGCTATTGATTGAAGCGTTTTATAGGTATCTATCCCAAGGTGCCCTGACGGGTTGATGGATAAGGCGGTCAGCTCCGGGGTCATTGATGAATTTCCATGCTACCGTATTGAATTGTACTTTTCGTCCGGTGCGAATGGATGTGTTTGCAAGATGGACAAGCAGCATGCTGTAGGCAGAGGAGTTTTCATTGAGAGCAAAGGGTTTTCTGTCCATGACACAGCGGACAAAATCGGTATTTTGCGTCGGAGGATCAGGCATCCGGTCGACCTCGGTAGCCAGATCTTTCGGATCTGTCCTGCAATTGCGATATAGTTTCCCATTCGGTCCTTCAATAAAGGGTTGATCGGCAGGATTGGTTTTCCCATCCGGATTTTCGGCGAGTTCGGATTCAACGACGATTTTACATCCGTCTGCATAACGGAACGTAATGCGTTTCCAGTTTACTTTTATGACGAAGGGATGTGCAGGTTCAGTTGTTTCGGCTTCAACTTCGACAGGTGCTTCGTTGTCCTTGCCGAGAAAATACTGGATAGGATCAAGGAAGTGTTGCCCCATATCTGCTAGGCAACCACCGTCATAATCCCAGTATCCGCGAAAGTTAGCGACAAAATCCTTGTTATAGAACCGTTTTTGTGCCGGCCCAAGCCATAGGTCGTAATCGGTGCCTTCGGGAATCTGTTCAGGCTGCATGTTAAAGCGTCCTACACCCCAATCGCTGAATTTCCAGCGGCAGATGGGCGAACCTTGGCGGACTGTTATTGTGAGCGGCCAACCAAGCATCTTATGCATACAGAGTTTCTTTATTTTCTCGGATGCTCCCATTTCATAGTAGTCATTTCCGGCAATGCGGAACCATGTGTTTATCCTGAAGATACGCTTGTATTGTTTGACTGCGTTTACGCATTGGGGTATTTCTCCGATGGTTCTTGTCATGGGTTTTTCCCCGAAAATATCTTTTCCCGCCCGTGCTGCTGCGACAACCATGGCTGCGTGCCAATGGGGCGGGGTGGCAATGTGGACAATGTCAATGTCCGGCCGGGCGATCAGTTCACGGAAATCATTGTATTTTGCGGCATCGGGAAAATAGGAGGCGGAAAACTTATCTCTCCGGTCCTGGATAACATCACAGACTGAGACGCAACGTAAGCGATTATCTCTTCGTATAATATCCTGATGCACCCCGGATATACCTCCGCACCCTATGACACCCACATTGATACGTTCGTTGGCGCTGATGTAATTCTTACCTCCGAGAATATGGCGCGGCACGACTTGGAATGCGGCTACCCCCAGTGCGCATTTGGTAATAAACTGTCTTCTGTTCATGGAATGATACATATCGGATAGCAGTATTATGGTTGGTTGTAATGGTTCAGCGTTTTGGGCGGATCGTAATTGATTATGCGGATATTGCGGAACCGGACAGGTGGTCCGCTATGTCCGAGGAAGACGATTTCGCCGGCTGGACTTTGAATTGCTTTATATGCGTATTCATATCCGGCGTCGTAGTGTTCCTTTTTTATTTCCGAGACGGCTTCGTCCATATTCGTGTTAACAAGGATGGTAGCATCGTTTCCTATGACTTTTATTTTCCTGCCTTTGAGTTCCACACTCATTGTGTTCCATTCGCCAAGCGGTTTCTGTTCGCGTGTGCTTGCAGCGGTGATACCGTAGAGCGAACCACTGTACTGAAAGGCTTTAAGGTTCTGGTGTTCAGGTGCGGTGTTGTCCAGTATCTGGACTTCCGTGAAATAGTCGGGTTTTTGGCGGAATCCGATTCCGTTATTGGAACCGGAAACAAGTTTGAATTCAAAGCTGAGCCGAAAATCAGAGTATTCGGTGACGGAATTGAGAAATGCGAATTGCTTGCAGATGAGTTCATCTCCTTCCCATGCCCAGGTTTTATCGGGATCCTGGGAAATGCGCCAACCTTCGAGGCTTTTATTGAAGAGATCAATGCTACCGTCTGTTGCGGGCAGTAAGGAATTTGCTGTCATCCGGGTGGATTCATCAAGTTCGTCCTTAATAGCGGCAAAGGTATTTTTATAGGCAGTAATGTTACCGTATTTCTGCTGAATGATTTTTATGGCTATCTGGCGCGGGCAGGTGACCAGAAGGTTCATCCATAAGACTTTTTCTTGGTTGCCTGATAACGCTTGCAATGAATCACTGAGTCCTGCCTGACGGAATGAAACGTCCATGGAACGAATCAGCCTGTCGGCGGTAGCGTTAAGCGAATCGTTTTTATCCGAAGCAATCGCATAAAGTGCATGCCAGGAATCAGGCAGTTGTTTTACTTGAAGCACTTCCAGTACGGATGTGCGAAGGGAGTCCGGATTTCCTTTGTCCTTGGCCAAAATAATTGCTTGTTCTGGATTCAAACGGGGCACTTGCAGTAAGATTTGTTTTAATGCGTTCGGATTGTCTGTTGCATGGATATTCGAGAGCAATTTTTCTGCACTGTAGTCATTGGCTACCCCGATAAAGGCTGACATGGCTTCATAGGCGGTAGCATCATCGGTGCTCCTGAATAAGGGCGGGAACGCAGGCAAGGAATCAAGGGCGTTGATTTCTGCCAGTGCTGAGAGGTATATGATTTTGTTCGAAACTTCACCCAGACGTTGTTCAATAAGTTTACGGAGTTCCGGCGAGGGCATTTGTATGGCTATATCAAGCGCGGTTTTCTGGACTGTGCTGTCAGGATGGCAGAGTGCTTTTTTTATGTCGGAGACAAGCGTTTGTTGGGGTGCGGTGCTTTTAAGCACATTCAATGCATAGCAACTGTTCTCCGGAAATTTTGACGCGACGAAAATGTCCTGGGCGAATTTGTAGGCATCGCTTTTTTGTGATGCCACTGTTTCAACGTAAAGGAGGACAGCTTGCTCATAGGCCATGATGTCTGAATCTGGGCGTAGTATTCGTTTTCTGAGAGGAGCCAGTACAGCCTGATTGCCCATTTTTGCCAATGCTGATGCTACCGTGGCTCTGAGTTCAAGGCTTTTGTCCATGCCATCCAAATCAGGGAGGATGATGTCGGCAGCTTGAGTATAAACCAGATCACCAAAAATTTTTGCGATGGCAATGCGTATGCTTTCATTCGCTGTCGGATAAATACGGGTCAGTGTTTCAGAGACATCTGCACCCGATTCAACGGCAATATCCATGCTGTATTCGCCGATGTCTGCATCCGTAAAATATTTTTGCAGGACAAGGCCTACCGACGGATCGGAAATGAGGCGTAATTCGGAAAGGATTTCCTTTTTCAGCGTAGCTGATTTTGCTTTATCAAGTGCATCCAGGAGCTCTACTTGGTAGGTTTGACGGGATTTAGAGTCTGCGACGGATTGTTCCCAGGTGATCCTGTGCATGGATTCGGTGTCTTGCGGATTTGTTTCTTGATCGAACCCTTGTATTGCAGAGAAATCAAAATGGATTTTTGGTTCTGCGAATGCACCGAACGGTAACATCAGCACTACGGAAAACAGTAACCTCTTGTTCATGATATGTACGGATATAAGCTTTTAAAATGAAGCTCTTAAGTCCGATAAAAGTTTCAAATTAGTTAAAAATGATCGATATTTGCTTAAAAAGTTACCTTTTCGGAGGTTTATTTATAATGATCTGTATTGATGGTTAAAAATCCCTGGCTGAGTTGACTTTGTTTCCTAAGTAACTTTCCTTCGACATAAAAGTTATTATGACATTGTTTCCCGCTTCCCGTTTTATGATTGGCATGATAGACATTTTGTGAGGCAATGGAAGTAAGGAAACACTATTCAAGGTTTCCGTTTTTTATGATGATCCGTCCTTATTTCCTGATTGCTTACTTTTTGATGTTATTGAATACGAGCGTATTTTTACGCTTTATTGACTTTGAGGAGGGTGGAGGAATCAAAACAATAGTATTTTGCGTGGCAGCATGGTTGGTATATTCGGCTATTTATTTGATTCCGGCTGCTTTGATTACCGGCCTGGCAAGTCTGTTGCGGAGAAAAGGGTTTACCTGTTCCGTTGCTGTCATTGCGGTGGCATTATCCCAAATGGCGGTTGCCGCGGATGCCAAACTCTTTGCGATGTATGGATTTCATTTCAACAGCTTTGTCTGGAATCTGATTACGACCCCGGGCGGGATAGAATCCATGGGGGCAACCGTGGGAACGCAGATCACGGTAGCGTGTCTTGTTACTGCTTGTTTTATTGTGCATGCTGCAGTGATGTGGGCATTGTGTCGTTGGGCAACGGTAGCATCATTTATCGGACGCTTGACTTCCAAAAGATGTTTGGTTGTTTACGCGGCAGCATGGGTTGTTTTGTTTCTTGTCCAGTTTTTCCTGTATGGCGGCGCGCATTTCTTCCAGCAGGCGCCGGTCTTGGTTGCAGGTGAGAAGTTTCCGTTGTTCCAACAGGTGAAAATGCGTTCTTTATTCAGAAGCCTGGGTTATGTGCAGCCGCCTCAATCAGAGATGCAGATCAAAGTCTCCCAAAGCCTGGATATTGTCTATCCGTTACATGCCATAGAACGCGAAACGCACAAACAGTACAATATTGTCTGGTTGACCTGCGAATCATGGCGTTATGACATGCTTTCCCCGGAAATCATGCCTGAAACCTATGCTTTTTCCGAGAAGGCGGCGAGCTTTCAGAACCATTATAGCGGAGGAAACGGAACGCGAATGGGGATGTTTTCGATGTTCTACGGTATTTACGCGAACTATTGGCATGCGTTTATCAATGAACAGCGAGGCCCTGTATTGATTGATTGGTTACTGGAAGATAATTATCAGTTCGGGATGTATACTTCCGCGCGGTTTACTTATCCGGAATTTGATAAGACAATGTTTCTCCGTGTTCCGCATCAGGACATGCACGAAGATAACCCTGAATCTTTAGGGTGCGAGAATGACGCACGCAATATCGGACGGATTGTTGATTTTATTGAAAAACGGGACAAAAACCGTCCGTTTATGGCATTCATGTTTTTTGAATCGACCCATGCCCCGTACAGTTTCTTTCCGGAAGATGTGATTAAAACGCCGTACCTTGAGGACTTGAATTACATCAAGATGAATCCGGAAAAGGAAATAGCGGAGATAAAAAACCGGTATATCAACGCGAGCAGGAGTTTGGACAGGAACATTGGCAGGCTGCTGGATTATCTGGAGAAAAACAAACTGCTGGACAATACGATAGTCATCATTAACGGTGACCATGGCGAGGAGTTCATGGAGAACGGACGCTACGGGCATAATTCCACTTTTTCCGACCAGCAGACGCGTACGCCCATGGTGGTCTGGTATCCGGGCATGTCACCGATGAAAACAAACAAACTGACAAGCCACTTGGATATTCCGGCAACATTGGCAACGTTTCTCGGTGTGAAGAATCATCCGAATGATTATTCGCACGGAGTGGATTTGTTTGGGAAAATCAAAAGAGAGTACACGGTGATTGCCGATTGGGATGGGGTTGGTTTTGTGGATAATGAATATAAGGGATCATTGCCTCTCAAAACTTCGGGTTTTTCCCAGCAACGCATTACCACCAAGGATGATAAGCCTGCCGACAAGGAAGCGTTCTACCGGACAAGGAAGAATGAACTTTTCGAAATAATAAATGATCTGGGACGGTTTACCGATAATAATAAATGAATACAGAAGACACACTGCCGCCAAATAACAGAAAAAGAGGCCTATCCGTTGCGAGGATCATTGCAGCCAGCGTGTTGTTGATCTTATGTCTGGTCTGGGTTTTCTTTCGGATATTTTATTGTGCCCATGTTGACGAACATGAATTATTGCCATTTCCCGAAAACCTGAACAATGCTACCGCGAAGGCGATGGTAGAGATGGATGATGTTCCGCACGAGGATGGATTTTCTTTTGTGTTGGTTGGGGATGTGAATGCCGGCATGGAAACATTTGAGAACATTCTCGAGAAAGTAAAAACCGAAAAACATATTCAGTTTCTGATGTTGCTGGGGGACTGTGTGTCTTCTGACAGCAGGGGAAAGCATCAATACTTTCAAGGTGAATTTGTGGAAACAGGTGTGAAGTGGCCAACCTTTGTGATTGCGGGGAACAATGATATTGGCTCGCAATTCACAATGAACGACTTTGAGAAGGAATATGGTCCGGCAAACTTCTATTTTGAATTTCAGTCAAACCTGTTCATCGGATTGGGAACGATAGTGGATGAGAATGATCCTAAACGCGATAATGCGTATGAATTTGTTAAATGGGTTTTGGAAACACGCAGGGATCGCAATAAACATGTATTTGTTTTCTCTCACTATTTTCCTGGAACTCCTGCAGGAGTTCCGTCGGTGCCGTTTGAGGATTCCGAGCGTTTCATCAAGCTCTATGAAAAATGGAAAGTGAATTATGCGATCAGCGGACATTTCCATAGGTATATTACTTCAGAAAATAATGGTGTAGAATACATTGTGTCCGGTGGTGGCGGCGGATCGCTTGACAGCAAAATCTCGGTTCAGCAGGGTTACGATGATGTGGGGCGTTTTCATCATGCCATCATATTCAGAGTGAAGGGCGATTCCATTGCCGAGCGTGTATTGATGGTGGAATCTGCCGGGTTTCTCGCGACAAAACTCGAGGATATGGAGCGTATCTGTTTGGTTGATATTTTTCCGTTTGTAAAAAAACACCCATGGGTATCCTATGTGGCAGACGGATTGTTTGTTGTTTTACTTGGGATATCCGCGTATCTGTTTTTTGGTCGGAAACGTGAGCGCGTCACTGTCTGACGGCTATGTATTTGAGTACTGTCGATGTTACCGTCAGTACTTGGCAATCATTGATCTTCGTGCCCGAGTTTGTTCCAGATTTTGATCATGGCTTCTGCCAATTCCTGCCATTCATCCTCAGTATTGTTCCATGAGGAGCTGATACGTATTGTGCGGCGTATTTCGTCAGAAGTTTTGCCGATTGCCTGAAGCGTTTTCGACGCTCTGGTTTCAAAGGAACAGGCGGCTCCGGTTGAAACGAGAAAACCGGCCTGATCAAGATTGTGGATCCAGCGTATGTTCTCGTATTTGGGAAGTGCTATGGACAGCGTATTCCACAGGCTGTTATTCAGATCGGTATTGATTGTTATGTCGGGAATTTTATTTGCGATGGACCTGAGAAAATTCCCCCGATAGTCGTTAATTTTCGAGGTCAGTTTATTTGTCCAGTCGAAAGCTTCGACAAGTGCGATGATTCCCGGATAATCCACGGTTCCGGCCCGCCTTCCTTCCTGCTGTTCACCGCCCAGGATTAATCTGAAATCATCAATCTGCGCCGGTAGTTTGAGCAATCCGCAACCTTTGCTGCCTCCAAACTTGTGAGCGGATGCGACAAGGAAGTCGCAAATGCCGATTTCGTGGGATTCCAGTTTTCCCATCCATTGGGTGGCGTCGCAGATATACCACGACTTATGTTTTCGGCAGAGGGCATTAATGAGTTTCCAGGGATGAATGAGGCCGGTTTCATTGTTTGCTGCCATGACGGCTACAGCCGCATACTCGCGGGTCAGGAGTTTTTCCTCCAATTGACGCAAATCAATGCTACCGTCCGGATTTGCATCCAGATAGTCGGTCTTGCCTGGGAAAAAGAATTCGGCTGCTCTCTGAACAGCTGTATGTTCGGTTGGGGCCAGCAATACTTTCTCTGCCGGATATTCCCTTGCCAGCCAGAAAAAGATGGAAGTGATGCCTTCTGACGCGCCCGAAGTGAATACGACCTCGTTCATTTTGCAGTCAATCCTTTCCGCAATGCGCTCGCAAGCGTTGTCAAACAAGGCATTTACGCGCGCAGAACCGCGATAGGGTGCGCTTGCGTTCATCCACGCGTCCGATTGCGCATAAACCCATGCCTCCATTGCAATGGGTAGCATCGGCGAGGTTGAATTGTGATCAAAATAAACCTGAGTCATTATGCTCAATGAGATTTAAAATATATAAAAAGATAGCCTGTTTACGGGGCTTTTTTCTGTTGTCGGTTTAGTTCGCGGAACGCAATGTCTGTGCGGTAATACGCGGAAGGATAATCGATTTGTTTTGCAAGGGAATAGGCTTTGTCCACGGCTTCACGGAGCGTCTTTCCGTAGGCTGTTACGCCAAGGACACGTCCTCCGTTGCTTAATAGATCGCCGTTGCTGTTTTTCTTTGTGCCTGCGTGAATGATATCAACGGTAGCATCGGTGACCTTCGGAAGCCTGATAATTTCACCTCTCTTAAAACTCTCCGGGTATCCTTTGGCAGCGACCACGATGACGGTAGCATAGGCATCCCGTACAATGACTTCTTTCGGGTTTAGTTCGCCGCGGGCGATTTCATGCATGACGGAAACGGGATCGGTTTCAAGCAATGGGAGGAGAACCTGGGTTTCCGGATCGCCGAAGCGAACGTTGAATTCCACAACTTTAGTCCCTGATTGTGTGATCATGATGCCGACATATAGGGTACCGCGGTAATCAATTCCTTCAGCAATAATTCCGGCAAGCGTAGGGTTAATAATCTTTGAAATAACTTCCTCTTTGATCTGGGGAGTCACAACCGCAGCAGGAGCGTAGGCACCCATTCCTCCTGTATTCAGGCCGGTGTCTCCGTCGCCTACGCGTTTGTGGTCCTGACTTGCCGGTAGCATGACGAATCTGTCGCGACAGACCATAAGCATGATGGATGCTTCCTCGCCTTCCATGAATTCCTCAATGACTACTTCAGAGCCGCTTTCTCCGAAACAGCGGTTTTCCATCATATTTCTGACGGCTGCCTCTGCTTCATGCAGGTTTTGCGCGATGATGACACCTTTTCCGGCAGCAAGGCCACTGGCCTTGATGACAATAGGCATGCTTTGTTCGCGAAGATAATCAATTGCCTTATTTGCGTCGGTGAAGGTTTCGTAGGCCGCCGTCGGAATGCGATATTTCTTAAGAAAATCCTTCGTGAAGCTTTTACTTGATTCAAAGCGTGCTCCTGCAAGGCGAGGACCATATGCAAGGATGCCATTATCTTCCAAAATATCTGCCAGACCAAGCGCCAACGGTACTTCCGGACCGATGATCACGAAATCAATCAATTGCTCTTTTGCGAGTTTGAGTAAACCATGGCAATCGTCCGCATTGACAGGAAAGCATTGGGCATCATTTTCCATGCCACCGTTTCCGGGAGCAGCAATAACTCTTTTTACCAATGGGCTTTTCAGGCAAGAGCGTAAAATGGTATGCTCGCGCCCGCCTGAACCGACTACCAGAATATTCAGTTGTTTACTCATTTACAGGGTAACATATTTGAAATTCGTGCTCCGTGGTCAACGATTAAAAGGATAACGAGACCTTGTATCGGCTTGCTTGCCCCGGGAAGGAGGGAGAGCGCGTCCCATACGTTCGGTTTTATGGATTTGAACGATACGCCCTTCCTGCACGATTATTTCCACGGAGCCAAAGCGTATTTGTCTTAAAAAGGATTCCACGGAAGAAACCCAAGGATGGGTTTCTTCCGATGGACTATGAACAGTGTCCTGCTTGATTTTCATGGTGATATGTCCGTTGATGCTACCGCCTTCACCGGCGGTAGCATCAAATCTGCTTAGAATTCAAATTTAGTGGTAACTCCCCATACGCTGTTTGCCTTGTTGTTGAGCACCCATCCGAAATGACCGTAACCTACGGCAATGGTCGCATGTTCATTGATAACATGGGCAATGGCTATAGTCCACCAGTCGTCTTCCTTTTCAACAAGTCCGGGAATGGCCTTGTACTCGTTAGGCTTTTGGCGGTATTCTGCGGCCAGCGCCCAGCCAGGAGCAACGAAAACAACGACGTTACCTTCGGCAACGAGCTTGTAATCGTCAGTAAACCCGAGCAAGCCTATTTGCGCTCCTTTGGTTGCGCGTGCCCCGACGTTGAAGAGCACGGGTGTCTTGAATATGGGTATAAGCTTTGACGCATACACGGTATAATCGATACCCCAGTCGTCGCTGATACCTATGGATTTCAACGTGCCATTCAAGGAATTATCCAGATCGCTTATGTCTGCATTGTATTTGTATGAAGCGCCGATGGTGACAGCGGGAATCCAGGCAGTGTCAAAATCGTTTTCCTTGAGCAGTTGCAGCCTCAGATTGAAATTATGAAGCGTTACATCGTCATCGCTGACGGAGAAAGGTGTCGTGCGTTCAATGTCTTTCGGGAGATTACCGAGATTGAACTGGTCGTAGGCATAGCCGATTTCAATACGTTCGTGCAATGCTTCGGTGAATGTCAAGGCAACGAGGTCCTTCCCATGACCGACGTCAACGTAGGAAAACCCTAGGCTTGGCCGCCCGACCCATTCGCCGTTTCTGGGAACATTCACGATGTAAGCGGATTGCGTAGCAAAGATGCCGCCGGTTCCTTCAATGTCATGAAGGGGCAGCGGCGGACCTTTTTTGGCTTCCTGTTCCTGGGCGGGTTGTTGCGGCGTTTCTGTTTTATTGGTCACTTCCTGCGCATGGCTGAGCAAAGGAAGCGTAATGAGTGCCGTAGCCAATGCAATCTGGCTGTAGGCAGTTTTTGTCTTGCGGATTGTTTTTGTATTCAGGTATTTCATGTTATTTAGGCATGCTACCGCCCCTCCGGCACCTCGGCTGGCGCGGCTGATTTATGTTTTGTTTGGTTTAAAGATTAGCTACCGGTGGTCCGGTGGATTTTTACTGTACGATAAGGCGCATCATCAGTGGAACATGGTTCATAGGTGTATTTCGGATAAACGAAGTGATATTTTTTTATTCAAAAAGTGGTGTGGAAAGATAACGTTCCCCGGAGTCCGGAAGGATGACAACGATTGTTTTTCCTGTGAAGGCTTTTTCTTTGGCGATCCGTACGGCAACAGCCGCCGCCGCACCGCTTGACACGCCTGAAAGTATTCCCTCTTCCTTGGAGAGTCTGCGGGCATAATCAAAGGCTTCTTCTTCGGTTACGGTTTCCACACGGTCGATCAGCGACAGATCCAGTGTTTTCGGGAGCAGGTTGGGTCCTATTCCCTGTATCTTGTGCGGGGCCGGTTGTATTGGTTGACCGCTTTTTGTCTGTGTAATGATCGGACTTTTGCTGGGTTCGACTGCAATCGTATAGAGCGGTTGAGCCAGGACTTTTTTGAAAAAAGTGGCGACTCCGGTGATGGTACCGCCTGTGCCTACTCCGGCAATGAATACGTCCAAATTACCGCCGCCGATGGAATTGAATATTTCCCTGGCAGTTGTAAGTTCATGGATTTTGGGATTCGCCGGGTTTTCGAATTGTTTAGGAAGGAAGTACTTCTCCGGTTCTGACGCCACGATTTCCTCAACTCGCTTTATGGAACCTTTGATTCCCTCGCTGCCGGGAGTGAGAATGAGATTTGCTCCAAAAGCAGTGATGAGACGCCGGCGTTCAATACTCATTGTCTCAGGCATGACAATGGTAAGTTTATAGCCGCGTGCTGCTGCTACAGAGGCAAGGGCGATCCCGGTGTTGCCACTGGTTGCCTCAATGATTTCAATGCCTGGCTTCAGTGCTCCGCGTCTTTCTCCATCCCAGATTACCGCTGCTCCCAAGCGGTCTTTGACTGATTGGGAAGGATTACGGCTTTCTACTTTTGCATAGACGGTAGCATGACTTCCAGCGGTAATTTTATTTAGACGTACGAGTGGCGTATTGCCGATAGACAAACTGTTGTCGTCGAATTTCATGGTATTTGATAGGATTGATTGATTAGCGGTTAGTTTATTTTGATCGTTCCAATGCTTGCTTTATATCGGCAATGATGTCGGTGATGTCTTCCAGACCGATGGACAAACGGATGTAGTCCGGTGTGACGCCTGTGCTTGCCTGTTCTTCCGGTGTGAGTTGTGAATGCGTGGTTGATGCAGGATGAATGACAAGACTTTTAGCGTCGCCGATATTTGCGAGATGAGAAAGAAGTTTTACATTATCAATGAATTTCTTTCCTGCTTCAAGTCCGCCTTTTATTCCGAACCCGACAATGCCGCCGAATCCTTTTTTGAGGTATTTTTTATTGTTATTAAACGAAGGATGGCTTTCCAGTCCCGGGTAATTTACCCATGCTACCGCTGGATGGTTTTTCAGGAACTTTGCCACCTCAAGCGCGTTGGCTGAATGCTTCTCTTGGCGGAGCGGTAATGTTTCCAGTCCCTGCAGGAACTGAAATGCGCTGAACGGACTGAGCGCTGCTCCGATGTCGCGTAAGAGCGTCGTGCGTATTCGCGTGGCAAGAACGATATTTCCAAGTCCTGGAACGTTATGGAGCGCATCCCAGAATTTTAATCCATGGTAACTTGGATCGGGTTCTGAAAACTCAGGAAATTTTCCGTTGTTCCAATTGAATTTTCCTGCGTCAACAATGATACCGCCAATGGTGGTTCCGTGTCCGCCAATGTATTTTGTTGCTGAAGAAGCAATTATGTCAGCTCCATACTCTATGGGTCTTATGAGTCCTATACCTACTGTGTTGTCTACGATAAATGGAATGCCTGCGTCATGGGCTATCTTTGCCAGTACTTCAAAGTCCGGTACGTCTAGTTTGGGATTACCTATGGTTTCGGCGTAAATTGCACGTGTTTTAGGTGTAATAGCCTTCTTTATCGCTTCTGTATTTTGTGAATCTACAAAGTGGACTTTTCGACCTAGTTTCGGAAACGTGTAATGGAGGAGTTGGTATGTTCCTCCGTAGAGATTGTTGGTTGCCACGATTTCCTCGCCTACCTGGGTGACCGCAAGTAAAGCGTAAGTGATTGCTGCTTGTCCCGATGCTACCGCCAATGCTGCCGTGCCTCCTTCGATAGCGGCAACGCGCTCTTCAAAAACGGCGTTGGTAGGATTGCCAAGGCGTGTATAAATGTTTCCGAATTGCCTTAATCCGAAAAGAGCTGCGGCTTCATCCGTGCTTTTAAAGACAAAGGATGTTGTCTGATAAATGGGGACGGAACGGGAACCGGTTGCCGGATCCACGTGTTGTCCCGCGTGAATGGATAGTGTGCTTAATCCTTGTGTATTTTTATTTGTAGTTGTCATTTTCTTATATGATTTGATGTTAATTTTTATTTGTTAATTCAGTTTGGAAATGAGTATGGACACAAAAAAACCGCCGGGTTTTTCCGGCGGTTTTCAAATAGTCTTAGAGTCTATTCTATTTGCAGTGTTTGATTCCAAACACAGTCATGCCGGCAACCCGATGCATCGGGCAGCACATGCACATCATGCTGACAAAACTGTGTGTAGTAGTAATCATGGATGATTGATTATATGGAATAGACGAAATTCTGATTTTCGGATTTGGTTTTCTCACGATCAACCAGGTCCTGAAGTGTGATCTTTGCCAAATGTTTTATGACGACTGCGTGAATCTCCTCGGATATTTCGCTAATAACTTGCTGATCCGGAGCCAGGTTCTTTTTTGTTTCCGGAAGCACATTATCAAATTGCCCGAGCGAAGTAAGAATGGTTTTAAGGGAAATTTTATTTGGAGGTTGTACTAAGACGTAACCTCCGGAATTTCCCCGTTGAGCAGTGACAATCCCAGCATTTTTAAGTGCGTTTGCAGACTGCCAAAGATACTTTTCTGAGATATTCTGACGTTCGGAAACATCTTTTAATGTCACTGATTTGCCTTTTCCACCATTTTGAATAAGGTCAAAAAGAAATCGGATTCCGTAAGCACTTTTAGCTGAAAATTTCATTTGTTTGTCCTATTGCTATTTTTTTACTGGTCTATTAAACAGCTAATTGCCCATTTGTAAAGAGGAAAATTTAAATAAACAAAAAAAACTTACTGATTCGATGAAAGTCCTTCTTTGCAGCGGTTGTTTGTCCCGTTAGGATTCACTATTAAGTCAATCGATTTCAATTATTTCTTTTTCTACTAAATCGATTACCTTTTCATATGTTTTACCAAGAGCCATTTCCGGAGTGGAGCCAAACTCAAGATCCAAGACATCCCAGTACTCGATTATATCAGCAAATTCAGGAAATTGGTCTTTCATCATTTTGTGATGTTCGACTTTATCCATTGCGATGATTTTATTGGCAGTTTTTAAATCGTTCATTGCCAGTGCTTGCTTGCGGGAAGCGGTGCATGCCACTGGAATATGGTAGCTTTCCAGCATGCTCCGGGAATAAGGTGACAGATCAAGGGTTTCCGGAGCCATCCAGATTGCGAGTCCGCGTGAGAATGCCTGCCAAGGTATGTTTTTCTTTCGTACGGTGAAATTAAAAGCCGCTTCGGCGAAGCGGCTTCTGTAGAAATTTCCTGTGCAAATAAATAAAACCTTCTTCATATGTCGGATTAAAACCCGACGACGCTGTCGGCTGCTTTGTCAGAGGCAAGCATCTCATCGACTTTCGATGTGAAGAATACAATGGTACCGCCATCTACGCGGGCGCGCAGAGAACCGTCCGAGAGGATGTGCGTCAATCCGAACGTGGTTCTGAATTGCTGTTTGGTTTCCGCTTCGACATCCGTTCTTTCAAGCCATTTGTTTCCTCTGGAATTCACATTCAGGATAACATTGGTTTCTGCATCCGTAATGCCTGCGCCTTCACGGTAATAGGCTTCAATCATGGATTTTCCGTCAACGGAAATGATGTGCAATACCCAGCCGTTACGTGAACGTTTAGGGGGTTGTGATGAACCGTCTTTTGCCTTGATACCGAAATCCGAAGCAACGGAGGGCGCGATATCTTTATTCCCTGACTTAAAGAAAACAACATGCTCCATGTTTGGATAATAGCGGCTTAAAAAATCATAATGGGAACTCATCCGTTTAATGTATCCTTCCGAAAAATCGGATGGGAGGCGTACCGCAAGTTTACCCATACGGCTTTCTATCGTTGATACTGGTTCTCCTACTCGAGCTTGTGCGGATAACACAAAAGAAAGCAGGCCAAAGAATATAATCAAGCTCTTGCAAAACATAGTTTTTTTAGAATACCTTAAGAAGCGGACAAGTGACAAGCTTTGTTTTATACGAGATAAATACAAATCCTCCATTTTCAGCTTTCATAATGAAGTAATTATCTATAATCATTGGATTATCATGGTTATCTTTTGCCCTATTGAATCAGATAGAAATGAGACGCGGGTGACGTTGGTTCCCGAATCAGTGAAAACCCTTACCGATATGGGTTTTTCTGTGACCTTGCCGAAGGGGTTCGGACAATCCTGTGATTTTTCGGAAGCAGATTATGCAAAGTCCGGAGCTTCTTTTGTGGCAGACGCAAAGGCGGCGCTTGCAAATGCGGATATTATTCTGAGTATTCACAAGCCCTCTCATGAACGTGTGTCCGAGCTTAAATCCGGATGCTTGCATATCAGTTTCCTTGATCCGTTCAACGAGAAGGAACTGACGAAAGAAATTGCGGAAAAAAATATCAGCGCTGTCAGTCTTGAGATGATTCCGCGTTCGACGCTTGCTCAAAAAATGGACGTGCTCAGTTCTCAGGCGAACTTGGCTGGATATGCGGCTGTGGTGCTGGCGGCTCAACGGTTGAAAAAAATCTTCCCAATGATGATGACTCCTGCGGGAACCTTGTCTCCTTCGCGTGTGTTTATTGTTGGAGTCGGTGTTGCCGGATTGCAGGCGATCGCCACCGCAAAGCGGTTAGGCGCGCGGGTGGAAGCTTTTGACACTCGTCCTGTTGTTGAAGAACAGGTGAAGTCACTCGGTGCAAAATTTGTGAAAATAGACCTTGGCGAAACGGGGCAGACGGAGCAGGGGTACGCAAAAGAACTGACGCCGGAACAATTGGAAAAACAACGTCATGGGATGGCGAAGGTGTGTTCGCAATCGGATGTTATTATCACGACGGCGAAACTGTTCGGACGTAAGTCTCCTATTATTATTACCGAGGAAATGCTGACAGGAATGAAAGCAGGCAGTATTATTATTGATCTTGCGGCAAGCGGCGGAGGAAACGTTGCCTTGACTAAAGTCGGAGAAGAGGTGGTTACTCGGAATGGCGTGATCATTCTCGGGCCTGAATGTCTGGAGCGGAGTTTACCTATACATGCGAGCCAAATGCTGTCCTCGAATTTGACGCATTTCCTGACTCATTTTTCGGATGCAAAAGAGAAAGTGTTCAAGTTGAATCCTGAGGATCCGATTATGCAGGGGTGCCTCATTACTCATGGCGGTAGCATCGTGCATCCGACTTTTAAGAACAAGTAAAACCAAATGGAAAACCTTTATATTTGAAAAGTTTATGGGCGATTTAATGTTATTGTTTTTTATTTTCACGCTTGCTGCCTTTCTGGGTTTTGAGCTGATTTCAAAGGTCCCGTCGCAACTGCATACGCCGTTGATGTCTGGATCAAACGCAATTTCAGGCATAACCATCGTCGGAGCAATGGTTGCTACGGCTCACGTAGACAATATGGCTGCAAAATGGATAGGGTTTGCGGCTCTGGTTCTGGCAACAATAAACGTTGTCGGAGGTTATATGGTTACCGACCGCATGTTGGGTATGTTCAAAAAGAAGGGAAAATAAGCCATGAAAGAAAGTATTATCCAAATTGCTTATATTATTTCAGCCGGCATTTTTATCATGGGAATAAAAATGTTGGGGTCGGCAGCAAGTGCCCGAAAGGGAAATCTGCTGTCAGCTTTTGGCATGCTGCTTGCGGTTGTTGTTACGCTTTTTGACCGAGGTATCATTCAGGGTGGCTGGGAAGGCTATACGTATATTTTTGCCGGTATCTTGCTTGGCAGTGCTATCGGAGTTGTGATCGCAAAACGCGTGCAGATGACAGGAATGCCCGAAATGGTTGCATTGCTTAACGGGTTTGGCGGTTTTGCCTCATTGTTGGTAGCGTGGGCTGAATTCGCCAAGATGGTTTACATTCCCGGCAGCATGACAATGGAGTCCGGAAAGTCGCTTATGGACATCATCCGTAGCGCGGGTGATCAGGTGAATATGAGCACCGGGCAGATTTATTTTATTTTGTCGGTTTCAGCGCTGACAATTATTGTCGGCGGGGTGACTTTTACAGGATCAATGGTCGCTTACTTAAAGCTTTCAGGGAAGATGTCAGGTAAACCGATACTTTTCGGTGGTCAGAAAGCATTGAATGTGGGGATCATGGCGTTGAGTATTTTATCCGGTGTTGTTTTTGCCTTGGCGTTGAAGGATATTTCCACCCCGGCATTTTATTTACTGATAGGGCTTTCATTGTTAATCGGTGTTTTGGGCGTTATTCCGATAGGTGGCGGCGATATGCCTGTTGTTATTTCCTTGCTCAATTCGTTATCCGGTGTTGCTGCATCATTGGCGGGATTCATTATCGGAAATACTGTGTTGATTGTTGCCGGATGCTTAGTTGGGGCAAGCGGTGTTATTCTTACAATCATCATGTGTAAGGCGATGAACAGAACACTTGGCAACGTATTGTTCGGAGGGTTTGGCGCGACTGTCGCATCGTCTGGAGGGGAAGAACAAGGCGAGATGAAAGCGGTTTCTGTTGAGGATGCGTATTATGTTCTCGAGGCAGCTCGCAGTGTGGTTATTGTTCCCGGTTACGGGATGGCTGTTGCCCAGGCACAGCATGCTGTCAAGGAGCTTGGCGAGCTTTTGGAAAATAACGGGGCCGAAATCCGTTACGCTATTCATCCGGTTGCAGGACGTATGCCTGGTCACATGAATGTGCTGCTTGCGGAGGCGGATGTCCCTTATGAACAACTCGTCGAAATGGATAATGTGAATCCGATCATGCCGACGGTTGATGTTGCTATCGTTATCGGGGCGAATGATGTGGTAAATCCGGCGGCTATCAGTGATAAGAGCAGTCCGATTTACGGCATGCCGATTATCAATGTTCATGAAGCAAAAACCGTATTTGCGCTGAAACGCGGGAAGGGGACAGGTTTTTCCGGATTGGAGAATAAGCTCTTTTTCATGCCTAATACACGCATGATTTATGGAGATGCCAAAACTACCGTGACAGAACTGGTCAGCCAGTTTAAGGGGAAATAGAATATGCTTTTTCTCAAAACAGCCTGCATCAACAATGCAGGCTGTTTTTTTTGAAGATAACGTTTTATGGCCTGTATTCAGGCCGATGCTACCGTGAATCCTGTCCTTGGCGCATTCAAAAAAAGAGCGACAAATCAAAAAAAAGTTTTAGGATGAACGGTTTTTAATTAGCAGAAATCAAAACCACCATGAAAAAAGTTGATAAAAAAGTCGTATCAAAAGGCAGTGAAGAAGGCAAAGCAATGAAGGGTGCGGATGTACTCGTCGAAGCGCTTATCAGGGAAGGTGTGGATACGATTTTTGCATATCCGGGTGGTGCATCTATCGAATTGCATCAGGCGTTATCGCGTCGGACAAAAGAATTACGTACGATTTTACCGCGCATGGAGCAAGGTGGCGGATTCATGGCTCATGGCTATGCTCGCTCTACGCAGAAACCCGGCGTATGTATGACGACGAGCGGTCCCGGTGCAACAAATGTTGTAACCTGTATCGCTGATGCTTACATGGACAGTATTCCGCTTGTGGTGATTACCGGTCAGGTATTTCAGCAATTCATTGGGAAGGCCGCGTTTCAGGAAACTGATTTTATCGGCATGACATTGCCGATTGTAAAGCACAGTTACCTTGTTTTGAAGGCGGAAGACCTTCCCCGGATTGTACGCGAGGCATTTCATGTCGCAACAACAGGACGGCCAGGGCCTGTGGTTATTGATATTCCGAAAGATGTACATATTAAAAGCTTTGTTCCTGACTGGAATCAGCCAATGGATCTGCCAGGATACAAGCCGGAGATAAAAGCGAGTGATGAAAAACTGCTTAAGGTATTGGAATTGATAAAATCCTACAAACGGCCTGTCGTTTATACGGGAGGAGGTATTACTTTAGGTAATGCTCATGAGGAATTGCGCAAGTTCCTGGAGGCTACAGGATTACCTTTAGCATCTACTCTTGGCGGGTTGGGCACGTTACCGCCGATGCATAAGCAATCACTTTATTGGTTCGGGATGCATGGTACCGTTGCAGGAAATTTGGCCGTTTATGATTCCGATCTGGTGATTTGTTTGGGGGCCCGGTTTGATGACAGAATTACCGGAGCCGTGGATAAATTTGCTCCGAATGCTACCATCATTCATCTGGACATCGATGCATCTGAACACAATAAAAACAAGGTTGTTCAATATCCGATTCTTTCCGATGTGAAATATGCGCTTGAGCGTTTGAATCAGTTAATTAAGGAAACCAAATTCAAGAAACCTGATCTGAAAGGCTGGTTTGAGCAGATTGAAAGCTGGAAAAAGGAATATGGTTATCCATTCACTTATGTGGAGAATGACAAGTATATCTTGCCTCAGGAAGCTATAGAAATGCTTTACGAGGAAACAAAGGGCGATGCAATCATTGCAACGGGCGTTGGGCAGCATATGATGTGGACTCCGCAGTTTTACCATATAAGCAAACCGAGAACTTTGCTTTCATCGCTTGGTCTTGGAACCATGGGATTCGGTTATCCTGCGGCTTTGGGGGCAAAGGTAGCAAATCCCAAGAAGCAGGTGGTTGATATTGATGGCGACGGTAGCATTCTGATGAATATTCAGGAAATGGCTACTGCGGTTGTCGAAAAGATCAGCGCAAAATGTATTATTCTGAATAATCAGCATCTTGGAATGGTTATGCAATGGGAAGACCGATTCTATCAAGGAAACCGTGGCAATACAGTGCTTGGTAGCGGAGATCCTCAGAATATCGGCGGTCCGCATAATCCGGAAATGCTTTACCCTGATTTTGTGAAAATCGCAAATGGGTTTGGCATGAAAGCGCGCCGCGTGATAAAAAAATCCGAATTGCGTGAAGCGATAAAGGAAATGCTGGCGTACGATGGCCCTTATATATTGGATGTCATTATTCCTCATACGGAACACGTTTTGCCATTCATTCCTCAAGGTAAATCCGCCAAGGAAATTTTGATAAAGTGAAATTGAGATTTGAATACAGAAGAGGCTCATTTTATGAGCCTCTTTGCTTTTTATGTTATGAATGTAATGTTCTCAGCTGTATCTTAGGAGCTAAAACAGCCTGTGCGGATTTTTCGTCTTCCTATTTTCTCATTCTACGGTAGCATATCAGAAAATATTTTTAGTTTTGTTTTCATGAACGGATCAGAGAATGTCTTAAGTCAATCATTGATCAGCATTGGAGGCCCTATCATGTGGCCTATTATGCTTCTTTCGCTTATTATGTTTGTGATAGTGATTGAAAGAACCCTTTACCTTCATCGCGGTAGCATAAAGACATTGGAGTTTTGGGAAGGGATAAAAAACCTGATTCAGAAACGTCGTTTGATTGAAGCTTTGACAGTTTGTGAAGAGACTCCTGGTCCGGTTGCCCGGGTAGTGAAAGCTGCATTGCTGAATTTTGGAAAAGGAGAAGAAAGTATGCGTTTGTCCATTCAGTCCAGCGCATTGGTTGAAATTCCGCTTATGGAACGTCGGATTGGGTCGTTGGCTGCCATTGCGAAAGTGGCGCCGATGCTTGGATTGCTTGGAACCGTCGTCGGTATGTGGCAGGCCTTTCAGGAATTGAATCTTACGGGTCCTTATGCAAACAGCGCAGATTTTGCCGGGTTATTTGCACAGGCGATCGTCTCTACGGTCGCCGGTTTAGGCCTTGCGGTGATTGCACACCTTATGCACCATTTTCTTTATGGGCGCGTGCGTGCGGTGGTTCAGGATATTGAATGGATTGGGACTTCATTGCTTCAGCTTTCTCAGGAGGGGATTCAGCAGCCGACGGAATCTCCGAAAATCATTTGATCAGAACCTGCCAGATCGGTTAGACATTTAAAACAAGAAATATATGGGTCGTTTATCAAGCACGTTTGATTTGAGCTCGAAGCTTAAGGCTCCGGATATGCGATTAAATATCACTCCCTTTGTGGATATTGGTATGATTGCGATATTTTTCGGAGTCTTTAGTTCGGGATTCGTATTCTCGCCGGGATTGCCGATAAATCTGCCTGTTTCTTCCGAGTTTTCAATGGGAGGCATGGAAGTCTCATCCGTGCTGACGGTTCAACGGGATAATATGTACTTATTTGAAGGGCGTTTGCGTGATGCAAATTCATTACCGCAATCCTTGGCAGAATTCGTTCAAAAAAGTGACAAATTGTCTCCCGTTTTGCTTATCAAGGTAAATCGCGATGTTAGTGTTCAGACATTCTTTGATATCTGCGAAATGGCAAAAAAGGCTGGATTTACATCCGTTCAACTTGCAACAGAGCGTCCTGAGAGTAATCCGGAAACAAGTTTACTGCAGTGACTTCGGACAATTGTGAGATTCTTTCCAAAAGTTAACAAAGCTGCATGGATACTGATATTGATTGGTATAGGGCTCCATGGGCTGGCAGTTGTTTTTATACGGGTTCCCTATGCATCTAAACCCAAAGCACCCAGTGTGAATCCGTTTGTCCATATCCTGCTTGATTCAAAGGAACAGAATTCATCAGCATTGGAACATATTTCTCTTCATGGGAGTGAACCGTTGTTTCTGCCTACATCACAGAATTACGGATGGAGCCTGCTGCGAAGTACTCCGGCAGAATTACCGGAAGTCTTTGAGCCTACAGTGGTTTCTTCGGTATTGAATGCAACTTTGCTTGCAGATGTGGCAAAGGGCTGGAGAGATATTGCCTTATCGCAGAGTGACGACGAATCCTACTGGATGAATCTCAGTGCTTTCGGACAGGTTGATTCCCCGGTGCAATCACTTCCCGAACGCCAGGCTTGTCTTACCTGGGAAAGTGTGGGGTCGGACGGGAAGACGTATTTGCAGGTATTTCCCAGTCTCAAGTCACCAGTGATTCAACCGCGTCTAGGTATTGCCGTTTTTTTAGTATGTATTGATAAAGCAGGGATGCTAGGTATTCCCAAAATCATGCGTAGCAGTACTGATCCGGCATTTGATCTTGGAATCCAGAATCTGCTTATGAATACGCCGCTTCCTTCAGATGATAAGGGGAATCGTATTCGAGAAGGGTATTATTTTGTTTACGCAGGGTATTAATCCGATGGGATGAAAGTGTCTTCGTTGGTATAGGTTTTTGCATGAAATCTGAAGATAAGAAAAGATTTTTGCAGAAAATTATTGACGAAAATGCCCATGTTCACCATTTTTTCCGTTTTCTTATAGGTATGCTTTGCCTGTCAAGGCTCAGCTATGCTCCTGTAGCTCAGTTGGCAGAGCACTTCCTTGGTAAGGAAGAGGTCGGCGGTTCAAATCCGCTCGGGAGCTCCATTTCTTAAAAAACAAAACATATCAAAATAAACAAAAATCATGGCTAAGGAAACCTTCGTAAGAACCAAGCCGCACGTAAACGTCGGCACAATTGGTCACATCGACCACGGTAAAACGACCACAACCACGGCAATCCTCAAGGTTCAATCCGACAAGGGTTTGGCTCAGTTCAAATCATATGCAGATATCGCTAAGGGCGGTACTGTTCGTGACGAAACGAAAACAGTTACGATTGCAGTTGCTCACGTTGAGTACGAAACAGCAACTCGTCACTATGCACACGTAGACTGCCCAGGTCACGCTGACTTTGTGAAAAACATGATCACCGGTGCTGCTCAGATGGATGGTGCGATTCTGGTTGTGAGTGCTGCTGACGGTCCTATGCCACAAACCCGTGAACACATTCTGCTCGCAAAACAAGTTGGGGTACCGAAGATCGTTGTTTTCTTGAATAAAGTTGACTTGCTTGACGATCCGGAATTGCTCGAACTCGTAGAAATGGAAATCCGCGATTTGCTTAATAAGTACGATTACAAAGGTGACGAAGCAGTGATCGTTCGCGGAAGCGCTACGGGAGCTTTGGCCGGTGAGCAAAAGTGGGTAGACAGCATTTCTGCATTGATGGATGCTATCGACAAGGAAATTCCGGAACCGGTTCGTGTTGTTGACAAACCTTTCCTGATGTCCGTAGAAGACGTATTCTCGATCACAGGTCGTGGTACTGTTGCCACAGGTCGTATTGAGCGTGGTATTATCAAGGTCGGTGAAGAAGTTGAAATCGTTGGTATGAAAGATACCAAGAAAACAACCGTCACAGGCGTTGAAATGTTCCGTAAGCTGCTTGATCAAGGCCAGGCTGGTGATAACGTAGGATTGCTTCTCCGCGGTGTTGAAAAGACCGACATTGAGCGTGGACAAGTGCTTGCAAAGCCGGGTTCAATCACTCCTCACTCTGAGTGTGAAGCTGAAATTTACGTTCTCTCCAAGGATGAAGGCGGCCGTCATACTCCGTTCTTTACGAAGTATCGCCCGCAATTCTATTTCGGTACTGCTGACGTTACCGGTATGGTCATGTTACCGGAAGGCGTAGAAATGGTTATGCCAGGTGACAACTTGAAGATCAAGGTAGAGCTTGGTAAGGCTATCGCCATGGAAGAAGGTCAACGCTTTGCTATGCGCGAAGGAGGCCGTACCATTGGCGCAGGTCGTATCACAAAAATCCTTAAGTAATGAATTCTGGAGGCTAAATGTTTTTACATTTAGCCTCTCCGTACGGGCCTAGTTCAATTGGTAGAGCATCGGTCTCCAAAACCGAGTGTTGGGGGTTCGAGTCCCTCGGCCCGTGCCATTTTTTTATATGAAAAATCCTTTTAGCAAAGTCAGAGTTTTCTATTCGGAAACGATCAATGAGCTCAAGAAATCAACTTGGCCAGATGGCAAGGAATTGAGAGACTCTACGATTGTTGTGCTGATTGGTATCTTTTTATTGGGTGCTTATGTCGCAATATCCGATTTTTCTCTGAACCAATTTGTTTCACTTTTCAGTGAATTAGTTACAAGATAACACCTTTGTAATTTTTATTTTTTGCGCATATGGCAGCATCTACTCTCAGCGGTCCTCGTTGGTATGTTGTACAAACCTTGTCAAATTGGGAAGGTAAGGTAAAACAATACCTGGATAAATTCATAAAGATAGAAGAGCTGGGAGATTATATCTATGAGGTTCTCTTGCCTCAAGAGACTGTTACGGAAACGAAGAACGGACGTAAAACAACACGTCAGAGAAAATTTTATCCAGGTTACATTTTTGTGCATGTTCGTCTTTATGACGACGAAGGCAAATTATTTCAAAAGCCTTGGTATTTCATTCGGGATACGCAAGGTGTGATTAACTTCGTTGGCGGTGACCATCCTGTACCGCTGAAGGAAGATGAAATCAATCGTATTTTGACACAAGTCAAAGAAGCAGAAGGCAAAGAAGTGCCGAAAGTTCAGTTCAATGTTGGGGAAGAGGTGAAGATTAACGACGGTCCTTTCCTTAATCTCAACGGTCGTATTGACGAAATTGATGTTGAACGCGGCAAACTGAAGGTTTCTGTTTCTATTTTCGGTCGTTTTACTCCTGTTGAACTTGAATTCTGGCAGGTTGAACGTCTGAAAGAAGATTAAAACATAACTAAAACAAATATATGGCAAAAAAAGTCGTAGGAGTAATCCGTTTACAATTGCCTGCTGGAGCCGCGAATCCAGCACCTCCAGTTGGTCCGGCACTTGGTGCTCATGGGGTCAACATTATGGGCTTTTGTAAAGAGTTTAATGCACGCACGAAAGATCAGGCAGGAAATATTTTTCCTGTTGTTATCAGCGTTTACGCTGACCGTTCTTTCAGCTTTATCCTGAAATCGCCTCCAGCTGCTTCGTTATTAAAGAAAGCGGCCGGAATTCCGAGCGGGTCAGGTGTTCCCAATCGTAATAAGGTTGGTAAAGTGACCAGGAAGCAGATCGCAGAAATCGTGAAAATGAAGGCTGCCGATTTGAATGCCGCAAATCCTGAAGCAGCTGCGAAAATGATCGAAGGAACTGCCCGTAGCATGGGCATTGACGTAATTGATTAATCGGAGGAAACAGAAATGAAAAAAATATCTAAACGATACAAAGTTGCTGTTGATTCTGCTGATCTTACAAAAGATTTTGAAATAGCTAGCGCTATTTCCACGCTGGCGAAAATGCCTAAGACTAAATTTGATGAAACCGTAGAAATTTCAGCAAATTTGGGAGTTGATGCCCGTCAAAGCGACCAAATGGTTCGTGGCACGGTAAATTTGCCCCATGGAAGCGGTAAAAAGGTTATTGTGGCTGTTTTTACCAATGATCCTGAAGCAGCAAAGGCTGCCGGAGCGGATTTCGCAGGAATGGATGATTTGATTCAGAAAGTGCTAGATGGATGGACGGGTTTTGATGTCGCCATTTCCACGACAGAAGGCATGAAAGATGTTCGTAAAGTTGCTCGTGTTCTTGGTCCTAAGGGTTTGATGCCAAATCCAAAGTCAGGAACGGTAACAGACGATATTGCAAAAGCAATTAAAGAGGTGAAAGCCGGCCGTGTGGAATTTAAAATGGATAAAACGGCAAACATTCACATCATTGTCGGCAAACGTTCTTTCTCGGAAGAGCAATTAGCTGAAAATATCAGAGCCGCAGTGGATGTTTTGGTTAAAGCACGTCCTGAAACAATTCGCGGTGTTTTCATTAAACGGATGGTTCTTAGTTCATCCATGAGCCCAAGCATCAAGCTTGCAAGCTCTGTATTTAACAAATAATCGAGGATCATCAAGATGAGAGCAGAAAAAAAATATCTCGTTGAAGAACTTGTAAAACATCTCGATAAGTCAGATTACGTTTTTATCGCTGACTATAACCGGATTACTGTTTTTGAAACAGCGGACTTACGTAAAAGTCTTGCTGAAAAAAATGCGGAATTTCACGTTGTTAAGAATAGTATTTTGGACGTGGCTGCAAAGGAAAAGCAGTATCCTGAGTTGAAAGGTGACTGGCTAAAGGGGCAATCGGCCGTTATTGTTGGTGGTAAAGAACCATCTGAAGTTGCAAAAATCCTTCTCAAGTTCAACAAAGACAAGGATAAGGTGTCACTGAAAGGCGGTATCATGGGAGACCGCGTAATGACGACTGCTGAAATCGAAGTTCTTTCCAAGCTGCCAAGCATCGAAGTGCTTCGTGGTCAATTGCTCGGTACATTCAATGCTCCGGCTCAACAAATGGTCCGTGTATTGCAAGCTATTCCGGAAGGCGTTCTCAACGTTCTTCAGGCAAAAGTGCGTGCATCGGAAGGAAACTAATTTTACCCATCGGGTATTCTCAAAAATAAAAACAATCCAAGGAGCTAAGTTAGGGTAAATTCCTTAAATGCAAGAAATTGTGCTAACCGCTCAAGGAGGAAATTATGTCAAACATCACAAAAGAACAAGTTATCGAATGGCTCAGCAGCCAATCTGTTATTGAAATCGCAGGTCTTGTTAAAGATCTCGAAGAAAAATGGGGTGTGAGCGCTGCTGCTCCCGTTGCTGTTGCCGCTGCTCCTGCAGCAGCTGCTGACGCAGCTCCTGCTGAAGAAAAAACCGAATTTACCGTTATCATTGCTGATGCCGGTGCAAATAAGGTTAATGTATACAAAGAAGTCCGTGCTATCACAGGTCTTGGACTTAAAGAAGCTAAAGACCTTGTTGACGGTGCTCCAAAGCCTGTTAAAGAAGGCACAAGCAAGGCTGATGCTGAAGAGATCAAAAAGAAGCTCGAGGCTGCCGGTGCTAAAGTTGAAATCAAGTAATAAACGGTTGTTAATTACAAGGAATCAGATGTTCCTTTTTCGCAGAAGGCAGACCTTTTCAAGGGTCTGTCTTACTGCTTTTTTGTTTGTTCCAGTATTGTTAGGCTAAAGTAGCTTTTATAAGAACATTTTAAGAAGGGTCAATCCATGTCAGAACGCAAAAATTTTGGAAAAATTAAGGAAATTATTCCTCTACCCAACTTGATCGAAAATCAAATCAAGTCGTTTAAGGAATTTCTTCAGGAAGATATTGCTCCGAACCAGAGACAACACGTTGGATTAGAGGCTGTATTTCGTGAAGTTTTTCCCATAGAAAGTTACGATGGCCGCTGTAAATTGGAGTATGTTTCATACAGATTAACCCCATCTGAATTGTCAGAATTGGAATGCATAAAGGAAGGCCAGTCCTATACGGTAGCATTACATGTGAAACTTCGTTTGGTCGAAGATGACTCAATAAAAGAAGAAGAAATTTACATGGATAAACTGCCCATGATCACAGATCGCGGTTCATTCGTGATTAATGGAGCTGAACGTGTGGTTGTCAGCCAGTTGCATCGTTCTCCCGGCATTAGCTTTGAGGAGTCAGAGCATACAAGCGGTAAAAAACTCCATGCATTCCGTATTATTCCAGATCGTGGAACCTGGATTGAAGTACAATTTGATCAAAATGATTTGCTGTATGTTTACCTTGATCGTCGTCGCCGTCGCCGCAAATTTTTGATTACTACATTTCTCCGTGCCCTTAGTTACAGCACGGACATGGATATTCTGAATTTATTTTACACATGTGAAGAACTCAAGGTTAAGAAGGCCTTGAAGATGGAAGATGTTTCAAAGCTTGTCGTTGTAGAAGATATTGTGGATGCAGAGAAAGGTGCGGTTATTGCACGCGCATTTGAACCATTGACAAAGACAATCATTCGTTCAATGGAAGCTGCTGGCATTAATGAAATTCGCGTTATTGACACATCCGAAGACGATGGGGCCATTATTCGCTGTCTTAAGAAAGACAGTACCCGCAATGAAGAAGACGCTTTGAAAGAAATCTATCGTCGTTTGCGTCCAGGTGAACCAGTGAAAGTAGATAATGCGCGCTTACTGCTTAAACGTTTGTTCCAAGATCAAAAGCGCTACGATTTGAGCCGAGTAGGTCGTTATAAATTAAATCAGAAGCTTGGACTGGCTGCAGATCTTGAGCAACGTATTGTGGCAGTAGAAGATATTGTTCAAGCAACCAAGTATTTGGTGACTCTTAAACGCGGAGAAGGTACAATCGATGATATTGACCACTTGGGATCACGTCGCGTACGTATGGTTGGGGAATTGCTCTCCAATCTTTGTCGCCAGGGTCTTGCTCGTACGGAAAGAACCGTTCGCGAACGCATGTCACTGTATGATCAAAGTGTAGATGCTATTTCTCCTCAGAAATTGGTAAATGCAAAGTCGCTCAGTACTCAGGTTCGCGATTTCTTTGCCAGAAGCCAATTGAGTCAGTTCATGGATCAGATTAATCCTCTGGCTGAATTAACGCATAAGCGTCGTCTGTCGGCTCTCGGTCCCGGTGGTTTGAATCGCGATCGCGCAGGTTTTGAGGTTCGTGACGTTCATCCGACCCATTATGGACGTATTTGTCCGATTGAAACTCCTGAAGGTCCAAACATCGGATTGATTAATTCACTGTCTTCATTTGCACGTATTAATGAATTCGGGTTTATTGAGACACCTTACCGTAAGGTTAAGAATGGACGTGTAACAGACGAAATTGAGTATTTAGGTGCGGATATGGAAGAAAAGTACATAGTCGCCCAGGCAAATTCCGTTGTTGATGATAAGAATAATTTGCAGGGAAAGGTAGTATGCCGGTTCCGTGATGAGTTTGTCGAAGTTGAGCCAGCAACTGTAAACTACATGGATGTTTCTCCTAAGCAGATTGTTTCTGTTGCAGCAGGATTGATTCCATTCCTTGAACACGACGACGCCAATCGTGCGTTGATGGGTTCAAACATGCAACGTCAAGGCGTACCATTATTGCGTACGGAATCTCCTTTTGTCGGTACGGGAATCGAAGGACGTGTTGCTGTTGACTCCAAAACGGTTGATGTGGCATTGGATAGCGGTATTGTAGCTTCTGTCGATGCCCGTAAAATCATTGTCACAAAGGATGGTAAATTACCAAAAGGAGACCGTAACGAATTAAGGACAGATGGAAAAGCCGGCGTATATGTTCACGAGTTGCGTAAATTCATGCGTTCAAATGCGGCCACCTGTTTCAATCAGAAGCCAATCGTTAAAATGGGTGAAAAAGTAAAGGCCGGGCAGGTCATTGCCGACGGAGCTTCCACTCAGAATGGCGAACTGGCTTTGGGAAGAAACGTACTTTGTGCGTTCATGCCATGGAATGGTTACAACTTTGAAGACGCAATTCTTCTATCCGAGAAACTGATAAAAGAGGATGTTTTCACCTCGATTCATATTGAAGAGTTTGAGGTTACTGCAAGAGATACCAAGCTCGGGCCTGAGGAAATTACGCGCGATATTCCGAATGTCGGCGAAGATGCATTGCATAATCTTGACCATAACGGTGTTATTCGCGTCGGTGCTGAAGTCAAACCGGGGGACATTCTTGTCGGAAAGATCACTCCTAAGAGCGAAGTCGATTTGGCTCCTGAAGAAAAACTTTTACGGGCTATTTTCGGCGAGAAGGCTGCTGATGTGAAAGACAGTTCTTTGCGTGTTCCGTCGGGTATTGCAGGCATTGTAATGGATGTGAAACCACATTACCGCAGGGATGAAAATGCCGAAAAGCTTTCACTCTCCGACCGTCGTCGCCAGATCAAAAAGATCAATGAAGACTTCAAAATCAGGGTGGATAAAGAACGCGATAATCTGACTGAAGCTTTGTCCAATATTTTATTGGGTGAGAAAATACCTCTTGATGTTAAAAACTCCGAGACGGGTGAGGAAATTATCAAGGCAAATCGGAAGATAACAAAAACGTTATTGCGTAAGATGGCTTCCGCATCGAAATACATCGAAATTGCCCCGTCGCCGGTACGTATCAAGATTATGGAAATTATTGAAAGTTTCCAAACGCGTTTTGATGAGATTGAAACAGAACGTAATCGCCAGATTGAAATGCTCGAAGACGGCGGAATGGTCGCTGATGGAGTCATTGACTCTGTGAAGGTTTATATTGCAATGAAGCGTAAAATCCAGGTCGGTGACAAAATGGCTGGCCGACATGGAAACAAGGGGGTCGTTGCCCGTATTGTTCCAGAAGCAGACATGCCTTTCTTGCCAGATGGTACGCCTATTCAAATCTGTTTAAATCCGCTAGGCGTTCCGTCTCGTATGAATGTCGGTCAGGTTTTAGAAACGCACCTCGGTTGGGCATGTAAGAAGCTTGGCATGAAAATCGCGACACCGGTATTCGATGGTATTTCTGAAAATGTGAGTCGTGAGTTTAATTCTGAGAAAGATGAGCCAAAATCCATTCGTGAATATTTGGTAAAGGCAGGGCTGCCCCTCTCCGGTAAGTCCACTTTATATGATGGACGTACTGGTGATCGTTTTGACCAGGAAGTGGTTGTCGGGTATATTTACATGATGAAACTTAACCACTTGGTGGCAAGTAAGATTCACGCCCGTGCGGTTGGTCCGTATAGTTTGATTACTCAACAGCCGTTGGGTGGTAAAGCGCAATATGGTGGTCAACGTTTCGGGGAAATGGAAGTGTGGGCTCTTGAAGCTTATGGCGCAGCTTACACATTGCAGGAATTGTTGACTGTAAAATCCGATGACGTTCAAGGTAGAACAAAGATCTACGAACAAATCGTAAAGGGAGATAATAGTTTGCAGGCAGGAACGCCGCAGTCCTTCAATGTTTTGATGAAGGAAATGCAAAGCTTATGTTTAGATGTTCGTGTCGGTTCAGTTGAATAATTTTAACCAGAGGGAATTTAAATGAGTACACAAGAAGTTCGTGAAGTTTTGGGTTTCGAAGGAGAAGAATCTTTTGATCGCGTATCTATCTCCATTGCGTCTCCGGACACGATCCGTTCATGGTCGAGAGGAGAAGTGAAAAATCCTGAGACGATTAATTATCGTACTTTCAAACCTGAGCCGGGTGGATTATTTTGCCAACGCATCTTTGGACCTGTTCGGGACTATGAAGCTGGTAAGTATAAAGGTATAAAATACAAAGGACTCGTTTGCGATCGTACAGGCATTGAATGTACAGTTGCGCGAGTACGCCGTGAACGTATGGGGCATATAGAACTAGCTGTGTCTGTTGCGCATATCTGGTTCCTGAAAAGCATGCCTTCCCGTCTTGGATTGATTCTTGATATGACGGCAAGAGACTTGGAGCGTGTTGTATACTACGAAAAGTATATGGTTATTGATCCAGGGAAAACGCCTCTTGAGGAAAAGCAACTTCTCAGCGAGCAGGAATATTTACAAGCGATTGAAGAATTTGGAGACGACGCTTTCGTTGCAAAGATGGGAGCTGAGGCACTTCGGGATGTACTTGCCAAGGTGAATTTGGATGTGTTGTTGGTACAATTGCATGAGCAAATGCATAGCACGCGTTCCAAACAGATCAAAAAGAAATTGGCAAAGCGATTGAAATTGGTCCAAGGATTTATTGAATCAGGAACACGTCCAGAATGGATGATTCTTAATGTGTTGCCTGTATTACCTCCTGATCTACGTCCGTTAGTTCCTTTGGAAGGGGGACGTTTTGCAACCTCTGATTTGAACGATCTTTATCGGCGTGTAATCAACCGTAATAATCGCTTGAAAAGCCTATTACAGCTTAAGACACCTGATGTGATTATTCACAATGAAAAACGAATGCTCCAGGAAGCGGTTGACGCATTGTTCGATAATGGTCGCCATGGCAGGGCAATCACCGGTGCTGGAAATCGTCCACTCAAATCTTTAAGCGACATGCTTAAGGGAAAACAAGGTCGTTTCCGTCAAAACTTGCTCGGGAAACGAGTCGATTATTCAGGTCGTTCCGTGATCGTTATTGGTCCCGAACTGAAACTGAACCAATGCGGATTGCCAAAGAAAATGGCATTGGTTTTATTTGAGCCTTTTATCATCCGTCGTTTGAAGGAACTTGGATTTGTACACACTGTACGTGGCGCTCGAAAGATGATAGAGCGCCGTTCTCCTGAGGTATGGGATATTTTGGATGAAGTTACCAAGGGGCATCCTGTTCTTCTTAATCGTGCTCCGACATTGCACCGATTGTCGATTCAGGCGTTTGAACCAAAACTCATTGAGGGCGATGCTATTCGAATTCATCCGCTCGTATGTACGGCTTATAATGCTGACTTTGACGGTGACCAAATGGCTGTACACGTTCCGCTTTCGGTTGAAGCTGTGCTTGAGTGTAAACTCTTGATGATGGCGGTCCATAATATTTTCTCCCCATCCAGCGGAAAGCCGATTATGACTCCTTCTCAGGACATTGTTCTAGGAGCATATTACTTAACCGTTCAGCCTAGAAAAGCACCGAAAAAGAAAATTCCGCTTATGGCGGATTTAAGTGAGGTATTGCTTGCTGAGACGGAAGGCGTTGTCGGTAAGCATGACTGGATTGACTTTGTGAATCCGTCTTATGGCAAAGATACCGTTTTTGGCGAGGCAGATAAGCGGGTTATTCGAACCACAGTCGGTCGTGTGATTTTCAGTACCGTTTGGCCGGAACGTATCGGATTTGTGAATTTCCCAGTGCCTAAAGGTAAATTGGGCGATTTGATTATGTCCACCTATAAAAACTGTGGAAAAGACGTTGTCATTCAAACATTGGATCGATTGAAGGAGATGGGATTCCAAATGGCAACAAGAGCAGGTATTTCCATTGGAATCGGAGATATGATTGTTCCTTCTGATAAACCTGTAATCGTTGCTAAAGCTTACAAGAGCATTGAAGGAATCGAAGGTCAGTACAAAAAAGGTATAATTACGTCAGGTGAACGGTATAATAAAATTATCGACATCTGGAATGCTGCTACTGACGAGATCGCAAAGTCCGTATTTAAAATACTGGAAACAAACGGTGGCAGAGACGAAGTCAATCCGGTCTATCTGATGATGGATTCTGGTGCTCGAGGCAATAAACAACAGGTTCGTCAGCTTTGTGGCGCTCGCGGTTTGATGGCAAAGCCTTCAGGCGAAATTATTGAGCGTCCTATTTTGTCCAGTTTCCGTGAAGGGCTTTCGGTTCTTGAGTATTTCAGCTCAACGCACGGTGCTCGTAAGGGTCTTGCGGATACGGCATTGAAAACGGCTGATGCTGGTTATTTGACACGAAAACTTTGTGATGTGGCAATGGATTCTACTATTGTTGAATACGATGACGGAAATCGTGCGGGTATCTGGAAAACAGGAATTTATGATGGAGACGAAGTCATTGTCCCTCTTTGGGAGCGTTTAATTGGTCGTACGTCTGCTGAAGACATCAATAACCCAATTAATCCGACTGAGGTTCTGATTCACTCAGGTGAACTGTTCAACGAAGCTACCGCTAAAAAAGTTGAAGAATCCGGTGTTGAACGCGTAAAAGTTCTTTCTCCTCTGACTTCACGCAAGAAAACTGGGATGACATCTGTTGAATACGGAATAGACCATGCTACTAATGAGATTGTTTCCAATGGTACTGCGGTTGGTATTATTGCTGCTCAATCTATCGGTGAACCTGGAACTCAGTTGACAATGAGAACGTTCCACATCGGTGGTGTTGCTTCCAAAAAAAGTAAGGAACCGAAGATTAACGTAAGAAATAACGGTATCATTCAGTTTAAAGGACTCCGTACAGTAAGTACTTCAGAAGGCAGCTCCATTGTTGTCAACAAAACGGGAGCCATTCTGATCGTGGACGAAAAGGGTCGCGAGTTGGAAAACTATCCTATTGTTGCGGGTTCGTTCCTTAGTGTCAAAGAAGGTGACCATGTGAAAAAGGGCACAACGATTGCTGTTTGGGATCCGTATCATATACCGATTCTTTCTGAGAAAGGTGGTACAATCATGTACAACGACATGATTGAGAATGTGACTTTCAAATATGAAGTTGATTCTGCAACCGGTCAGTCGGCAGCTGTTATCATTGAGCATAAGGATGACCTTAATCCGCAAATCATTATTTGCGACAATCCTGAAAAAGTAAAGCAGCTGGGATTACGGCGTGCAGAAAAAGAAGGATTTGTATCTTCTGTTTATGGTATTCCGACAGGTGCTCAGGTAATTGTTTCAGAAGGTGATCATGTTTCCCCTGGTACGATTCTTGCAAAAACTGCGCGTCAGGTATCAAAGACCATGGATATTACTGGTGGTCTGCCACGAGTTGCAGAATTATTTGAAGCTCGTCGTCCTAAGGATGCTGCAGAAATGGCTAAAATTGATGGTATTGTTTCAATGCGGGGTACTTTGCGCGGTAAGAAACGTCTTGTCGTTACTGATGAGACGGGGAATGAGGAGGAACATTTGATTCCGCATGGAAAGCATATTGTTGTTCAACCTGGAGATGTTGTCCATAAGGGCCAGGCATTGACTGAAGGTGCTTCGGATCCGCATGAAACTCTGGAGATTCTTGGACCAAGTGCTTTGCAGGATTATTTAATTTCTGAAATTCAGAAGGTTTATCGTGCGCAAGGTGTGACTATTAATGACAAGCACATTGAAGTCATTATTAGTCAAATGTTGAAAAAAGTTCGCATTACGGAGCCTGGCGACTCAGAGTTTTTCTGGGGAGAACAGGTTGACCGTTGGGACTTTATGACGAGGAATGAAGCAATTTCTGAAGCAGGAGGTCAACCAGCCCAAGCTGAACCTGTGCTTTTGGGTATTACAAAGGCCGCTCTTGAAACAGAAAGCTTTATTTCAGCAGCTTCGTTCCAGGAAACAACACGCGTGCTCACGGAAGCGTCAACGCTTGGAAAGCGCGATGAATTAAAAGGATTCAAGGAAAATGTTATCATGGGGAATCTCATTCCAGCAGGAACAGGGTTGCCGACTTATCGCCGTCTGAAGATCGATGTTCTGGGTGGATTTGAAGATGAATACATGCCTGAAACACAAACGGAATCTGTTGAATCCTGAGTACATTCTTAAAATGAACGAAATATATTTTGCGAATGTTTAAGAAAATTTTTCTTGCATTCGGATTTTCAAACTGTAACTTTTTAACCTTTTTCAAATACAATCTTTCACAATGCCTACTATCAATCAGTTAGTTCGTAATCCTCGCGTGATTGTACGTTCTAAGTCCAAGTCTCCGGCTCTGGGCTCGAATCCATTTCGCCGTGGCGTATGCGTGCAAGTTATGACACGTACACCCAAAAAGCCTAATTCAGCTATTCGTAAAGTTGCTAAAGTGCGATTAACTAATGGTAATGAAGTTATTGCTTATATTCCAGATGAAGGCCATAAGCTTCAAGAACACAGTATCGTGCTCGTGAGAGGTGGTCGTGTGAAGGACTTGCCTGGTGTGCGTTATCACATCGTCAGAGGCGCACTTGACTCCACTGGTGTAGAAAAACGTCGTCGTAGCCGCTCAAAGTATGGCGTGAAACGACCAAAAGATAAAAAATAAAATTTAACGATTATGTCACGTCGTAGAAAAGCTATAAAACGCCCAGTTTTGGCAGATGCTCGTTATAACAGTACTCTGGTGAGCGGACTGGTTAATATGGTTATGGAGCGCGGAAAGAAATCTGTGGCTCAAGCTATCGTATATGGAGCGATTGAGCGCTTCAGTGAAAAAATTGGAAAAGGTGATCCGGTAGAATTAATTCTGGGAGCCTTGGAAAATGCCCGGCCGAAACTTGAAGTAAAAAGTCGTCGTGTTGGCGGTGCTACTTATCAAGTCCCTGTTGAAATACCATTTGAACGTCAACAGGGATTAGGTTTCCGTTGGCTGGTGCAAGCAGCACGTGGAAGAAAGGGTGTTCCGATGAAGGAAGCTTTGGCATCTGAACTGATTGATGCATATAACAACACTGGGAATGTTGTAAAAAAGAAAGAAGAAACGCATCGTATGGCTCAAGCCAATAAGGCGTTTGCTCATTTACGTTGGTAATTTTTATATTAGGATAATACAATGGCTCTTTCAGCAGCAAATGATCCGAAACGTCCGGCACCACTCGAATATACTCGTAATATTGGAATTGCCGCACATATTGATGCAGGCAAAACGACAACTTCTGAGCGTATCTTGTTTTATACCGGAGTTGTGCATAAAATTGGTGAAGTTCACGAAGGTACAGCGGTTACTGACTGGATGGAGCAAGAACGTGAGCGCGGTATTACGATTACGTCGGCCGCAGTTTCCTGTACTTGGAAAACCAGAGAAGGTCCTTTAAAAGGTATCGAACACCGGATTAATATTATTGATACACCCGGACACGTTGATTTCACCGCTGAAGTAGAGCGGTCTTTGCGTGTTCTTGATGGTACCATCGCTGTATTTTGTGCTGTTGCAGGTGTTCAGCCACAGTCAGAGACGGTATGGCGTCAGATGAATAAGTATCATGTTCCTCGTATCTGTTACATTAATAAAATGGATAGAACGGGTGCCGATTTTTATTCTGCCGTTAATGATATCCGGGAAAAATTAAAAGGGAATCCGCATCCTTTGTTTTTGCCTATCGGAGCAGAATCAAATTTCAAAGGCCTTATTGACCTTGTCAAGCAAGTTGCTTATATCTATGACGAGAAGGATCCGAACGGGATGAGATATGATACGGTAAGCATACCTTCGGAGTATGTTGAAAAGACAGCACAATACCGTGAAGGATTGATCGAAGCGCTTTCTGATTTTGATGATCAAATAGCAGATAATTATTTGAACGGAAATGTTGATGCGATCACAGAAGCTGATCTTCTTAATGCAATTCGTAAGGCAACATTAACATTGAATTTTGTTGGTGTTATTCCTGGATCTTCCTTTAAAAATAAGGGAATTCAGATGGTACTTGACGCCGTTGTTAATTACTTGCCGTCTCCATTGGATTTGCCTCCGATGAAGGCATACCTTGACGATGAGACTGAAACCAGCGTAGTCCCTGATGATAAAGCTCCAATGGCTGGTCTTGTTTTCAAACTATGGTCTGACCCATTTATCGGAAAACTGGTGTTCTTCCGCGTTTATCGTGGACGGATTGAAAAAGGAATGACGGTCTATAATCCAAGAACCCGTAAGAGCGATCGCATAAGTCGCCTTGTTCTGATGAAAGCTAACACCCGCGAAGAAATTGATGTAGCTTATTCGGGAGATATTTGTGCTATCATCGGGATGAGAAATGTTGTTACTGGTGATACGCTTTGTGATGAAAGCGGAGAGATTAGACTTGAGCCACCTTCGTTCCCGGATCCTGTTATTTCTATGTCTATTGAGCCTAATTCAAAGGCAGACCAAGAAAAGCTTTCTATTGCACTCTCTCGTTTGGCTGAAGAAGATCCGACATTCGTTGTGACAAGCAACGAAGAAACAGGTCAGACTTTAATTGCCGGAATGGGTGAGTTGCATCTTGAAATTATCCGAGATCGACTGATCCGTGAGTTTAAAGTAGAAGCACAAGCAGGTAAGCCGCAAATTGCTTATAGAGAAACAATTACTGCCCAGGCAGACGGTGTAGGTAAATTTATACGCCAATCTGGTGGACGTGGTCAATACGGACACGCTGTGATCAAAATTGAACCCAATGAACCCGGTAAAGGTATTGAAATACTGAATGAAATTGTTGGTGGTGTCATTCCGAAAGAATACATAAAGCCTACAATAGAAGGGATCAATGAGGCTGCAAATAACGGAACCGTTGCCGGTTACCCTGTTATTGATTTCAAAGTTCATCTCGTTGATGGTTCGTATCACGAAGTTGATTCAAATGAAATGGCATTTAAAATGGCTGGTATCTTTGCTTTTAAGGAAGCAATGAAAAAGGCTAAACCTATTATCCTTGAGCCTGTTATGAAGGTGGAAGTGAATACGCCGGAAGAGTTTCAAGGTGATATTATGGGTGACCTGAATCGTCGTCGTGGTCGCATCAATAACATGGAGACCAAGAATGGCGTATGTAACGTAAGAGCAAATGTTCCATTGCAAACAATGTTTGGATATGCAACAGACGTTCGCTCTTTGTCGAAAGGTCGTGCCGGTTATACGATGGAGCCTTCGCATTTTGAACAGGTTCCTCAGAATTTGGTCGCAGAAATTGTTTCCTCTTCACCCAGAGTTAATATGGGTCGTGGAGAAAGTTAAAATTTAAAGATATTATACGGATGAATACTCCTAAAATCAGAATTAGACTTAAAGGATTTGACTATCGGGTTGTTGATCAATCAGCTTCTGATATTGTTGAAACGGCAAAGCGTTCTGGAGCCAGAGTTTCTGGTCCTGTTCCGCTTCCGACACGTATTGAAAAGTTCTCGGTTAATCGCTCTCCTCACGTAGACAAGAAATCTATGGAGCAGTTCGAAATCAGAACTCATAAACGCTTAATTGATATTGTTGATCCGACTGCAGATACCGTGGATGAGTTGAAGAAACTTAATCTACCAGCAGGTGTGGATATCACAATTAACGTATAGTTTACGAAATAATAAAAACTAATGCAGAGGAGATAAATTCAAATCTGCCGCTTAGGAATGAAAATATCATTAATAGGAAAAAAGATAGGCATGACCCAAATCTTTGACGAGAAAAACAGGTTGATTCCTGTGACCGTCGTGGAAGCTGGGCCGTGTCCGGTATTGCAAGTAAAAACAACAGAGTCTGATGGCTATAATGCCATTCAGATTGGTTTTGGCGAACAAAAGGCCCAACGCGTCAGCAAAGCGATGAATGGTCACTTTGCGAAAGCAGGTGTTAATCCGTTACGCGAAATTGCCGAAGTTCGTATGGATGATCAGCCGACCCAAAAAGTCAGTGATGTTTTGACAGTAACTCTTTTTGAGGCTGGACAGAAAATTGACGTAATTGGGAAAACTAAAGGGATGGGCTTCCAGGGTGTTATCAAACGCTGGGGATTTTCAGGTGGGCCTGCTGCTCACGGATCTATGTTCCATCGCCGAGGCGGTTCATTCGGTTGTCGCGAATGGCCTGGTGAAATCCAAAAAGGGAAAAAGATGCCGGGACATAAAGGGGATAAGCAAAGAACCGTTCAGAATCTGGAAATCGTAAAGATCATTCCAGAGAAGAATATTATTCTTGTGAAGGGAAGTCTTCCGGGGGCAAATGGAAATACAGTGATTATTCGCACTGCGAAGAAAGCTGAAATCAAAAAATAATTACGGAGGCTTTTATAATGAAATTAAAGGTATATACAGCTGACGGCATATCAAGTTCAGAAAAAGATTTCTCTTCTTTTCCTATATTTGAAGGTAATAAGGGGCGTCCTGCATTGCGTCAGGTTTTAATTGCATATCAGGCTAACTCTAGACAGGGAAATGCTTCTACCAAGCGCCGTGATGAAGTAAGAGGAACGGGAAAGAAGTTTCTGAAGCAAAAAGGTAGTGGAGGATCACGTCATAAAGATAGACGTTCACCTACTTTTGTTAAAGGTGGAATTGTCTTTGGACCTCTGCCACGAGATTATTCGCAAAAAATCAATAAGAAGGTCAGAGACGTTGCACTGGGACGTGCATTATTCGAACGTGCTCAGAAAGGTGAAATCGAGGTCATAGAGAATTGGACTGTCGAATCAGCTAAGACGAGATTGATGGCTTCGCTGATCAGTAAGATTGCTTCAAATGAACGTAGTCTTCTTATTGTAGATGATGTATTCTCAGATAATGTCAAATTGGCTGCTCGTAATATTCAAAAATTATTTATGAATGAGGCAACCGATTTGAATGCTTTGGATATAGTCAGTTACAGTAAAATAATCATGAGTGAAAAATCGTTGAATACGATTCTTGCTCGCATCAGTGGGGAATAATAATCATGATTAACCCAAATACAGTAATAAAAGAGTTTCGTGTCACGGAAAAGGTAGCAACTCAGTCCGCGAATTATAATCAATATGTATTCGAAGTTGATCCTTCGGCTACAAAGGGTGCGATTGCAGAAGCTATTCAGAAAGCATTTAACGTGAAGGTTACTCGCGTCAACGTCATTAACCATAAAGGAAAGGTTAAGGTCAGTCGTACAAGATCAGGAAAGGTCGGTATAAAGGGGGCTCATAAAAAAGCTATAGTGACCCTTAAGGACGGCGATAAAATTGAAATGATCTAAGGAGGATTCTATGTCATTGATGAATTTTAAACCTATCACTCCAACGCTTCGTTACTACGTTCGAAACACAAATGAAACGAGTGATAAAAAATCTGAACGTAGCCTAACAGGACATAAGCACCGTGCCAAGGGAAGGAATTGTTACGGTCGTATCACCTCGCGTCGTCGCGGTGGTGGCCATAAGCGTTTATACCGCACGATTGATTTCAAGCGCGATAAATTCGATATACCTGCTACAGTGAAATCAATAGAATACGATCCTAACCGTAGTGCATTTATTGCATTATTGGCTTATGCTGATGGCGAAAAGCGTTATATTCTTGCGCCGAACGGATTGCAAATAAACCAGGTTATTGTCAGCACCAACAAAATTGTTGATGACTTTAACGCTGGAAACAGTCTTCTTTTGAAAAATATTCCACCTTCAATAAAAATTCATAATATTGAAATGGAACCGGGCAAGGGTGCTCAGCTTTGTCGTTCTGCTGGAACAGCAGCACAACTTGTCAATATTGACGGGGATCATGCTACGGTGAAAATGCCAAGCGGAGAAATTCGTTTAGTTCACGCAAATTGTCGTGCAACTATTGGTGAAGTTGGAAACAGCGATCACCAGAATGAAGTTCTTGGAAAGGCGGGTAGAAACCGTTGGAAGGGGAAACGTCCGCGCGTTCGTGGTGTCGCTATGAATCCTGTCGATCACCCGATGGGTGGTGGTGAAGGCCGCACGTCCGGTGGTGGTCATCCTGTATCTCCTTGGGGACAGCTTTCCAAGGGATATCCGACAAGAACAAAGTCAAAGCCGTCAAATGCAATGATTTTAATTCGTCGTAATGGGCGTAACCTCAAAAAGTAAATAGATTATGGCACGTTCAATCAAAAAAGGATTTTATGTCGATGTAAACTTGATGGATAAAGTCGAGTCAGCGCAAAGTAGCGGTGATCGGAAACCTATCAAAACATGGTCAAGACGTTCCACGATAACTCCAGATTTCGTCGGTTTGAATTTCAATGTTCATAACGGAAAAAACTTTGTTGCCGTTTATGTTACTGAAAACATGGTCGGCCATAAATTGGGGGAATTCGTTCCAACACGTACATTTAAGCAGCACGGAAATCATACACAAAAAGGATAATGAAATGCTCTAGGACAGTTTGTTTGTTGGTTGTATCATTTATTTTCGGATTCGTTTTTTCGTATGCCCAATCAATCCCTTTAAGTTCGCCTGCATTGCGTCCAAGTTATTCAGCTAGCGTTAAGGAAATAATCAGAGATGAAGTTTTGGATATTGTTTTAGTTGATGCAGGTTTACGCCAGGGAATCAGAGTCGGATCAATGTGTGAGGCTAATGATAAGAACGGAATATTTTCAGAACTGGTAATAGTAGACGCCAGAGAAAATACAGCGATTGCATTGATTATTAATGGAAAACCACAAACAGAACTATCTGTTGGAGATATCATTCAAGTAAAAGTTCAAAAATAATTTTACCATGGAAGTACAAGCTATTACAAAATATGCGCGCATGTCTCCGCTGAAACTCCGCCAAGTAGCGAGAGAAGTTCAGGGATTGCCCGCAACTCAGGCATTGGATTTATTGCGCTTCATTCCTCGCAAATCTGCACGCCTTTTAGCAAAAACATTGAAATCTGCTGTTGCAAATGCCGAGAATAATAACAATCTTTCGTCGCGATATTTATTTGTTTCCGAAGTTGTTATAGAAGAAGGTCCGGCATTCAGACGTTTTCGTCCAGCTTCCCGAGGTTCTGCGCATCCATATAAAAAGCGCACGAGCCACATAAAAATAACACTCACCGCAAAAGCTTAAATCAGAGGTATTATGGGTCAAAAAGTAAATCCAATCAGTCTTCGTTTATCCTATCGTAGGGATTGGCAATCACGTTGGTTTGCCAACAAAAAGACCATGCCTCTTTTTGTTCAGGAAGATCAGCATATCCGTAGCTACCTCGAAAAGCGTCTTCGTTTAGCAGCTGTGCCGAAGATCTTTATCGAACGTGCTGGCGCAAAAGTAAGAATAAAGATATTTACTGCGCGTCCCGGTATTGTTATCGGGCGTAAAGGACAGGAACTGGAAAAATTGAAGGACGATGTTTCCAAGTTGATTAAGCGAGATGTCATGCTTGACATTCAGGAAGTAAAAAAACCTGATGTTGTTGCAAAGCTGGTCGCAGAAAATATTGCATTGCAATTGGAACGTCGTGTTTCATTCCGCCGTGCTATGAAAAAGGCCGTACAAACCGCTCTTTCCATGGGTGCAGAAGGTATCAGAATTCGTTGCTCAGGTCGTCTGGGCGGAGCTGAGATTGCACGTACTGAACAAGTCCGATCAGGGCGCGTTCCATTACATACCATCAGAGAAAATATTGATTATGGCTTCAGCGAAGCGCAAACAGTTTATGGCATTATCGGTGTCAAATGCTGGCTTTGTTTGAAAGCTGGAGAGTCCATTTAATTTCAAATAGTTTTGAATTATGTCTTTATTACCAGCAAGAACCAAATTCCGTAAAGTTCATAAGGGACGTATTTATGGAAGTGCAACCTCATGTAATACATTAGCATTCGGGGAATTCGGAATGCAATGTCTTGATCGAGGTCGCTTGACTGCAAACCAGATTGAGGCTGCTCGTGTTGCTATCAATCGTCACCTGAAACGTCGTGGAAAGCTTTGGCTTCGCATTTTCCCGCATAAGCCGGTCACTAAAAAACCTGCAGAAACCAGAATGGGAAAAGGAAAGGGAAATGTCGAATATTGGGTTGCTCCTGTTAAACCAGGAACCATGTTGTTTGAACTTTCGGGTGTATCCGTTGGTCTGGCACGTGAAGCAATGCGTTTGGCTGATACAAAACTGCCATTCCGTTGTCGATTTGTTTCGCGAGAAGATGCTTAATTAGAAGAGGTTAGTTATGAAGAATAATAATGAAAACAGAGAGCTTTCAATCATTGAGATTGAAAGTAAGATACGGGAAAAAGAAACAGAATTGCTTCAATTGAAGGTCCGCAAACAAACAGGACAGGTCGAAAAACCTCATCTTTTAAAAGCATTGCGTAGAGAAATTGCGCAGCTTAAAACCTTTTTAACCCAGAAAAAATCGGCCGTTTGAGCCTACAAGTTACCATGACAGAAGAAAACAGAAAAACAAGAAAGCAACTTGTCGGTCAGGTTACCAGTCGATCTGGAAACAAGACTGTAAAAGTCACATATTTTTATAAAATACCGCATCCGCTTTATCGTAAAGAAATTAAGCGAAAAACAGTTGTTCACGTTCACGATGAGAAGAATGAATGTGCGATTGGTGACAAGGTTGAAATCATGGAAACCCGCCCATTGAGCAAGCTGAAACGCTGGCGTGTTGAGCGCGTCATCGAGAAAGCTCCTACCGTTGGGATGTAATATAACAAAAACTATTTTTCTGATATGATACAACTCAGAAGCAGATTACAAGTCGCTGATAATACAGGCGCAAAAACGGCAATGATGATTCGCAGACTCGGTCAACTTACGGACACCGCATCTGTCGGCGATATTATTGTTTGCCACATTCGTGAAAGTGCTGTTGATGCCTCAGTGAAAAAAGGAGACGTAGTCAAGGCTGTTGTTGTCCGCACAAAAAATCCGATTCGTCGGGCGGATGGCAGTTACCTGCGTTTTGATTCTAATGCGATCGTTATATTGGATGGCAATGGAAATCCTCGAGGTACACGTATTTTTGGTCCGGTTGCGCGCGAACTGAGAGCAAAATTCATGAAAATCATCTCATTAGCTCCGGAGGTACTGTAATATGGCAAGCAAAGTAAAAGTTGGTTCAGAAGTAGTCGTTATAGCTGGCAATTCGAAAGGAAAGCACGGAAAAATTCTTGGCTACAAGAATGAGCGTGTCGTTGTTGAAGGTGCGGCTATGATAAAGAAACATGTAAAGCCATCTCAGGATAACCAAAAGGGAGGCGTTGTTGAACGCGAAGGTTCGATTCACATTTCAAATGTGATGCTGAAGGAGCGTTATGATGCAAAGAAAAGTAAGAAAACAACCCCGGCTATTCCGAAGAGTCCCAAAAAAGATAAAAAGAAATAAAAGGGCTTGATTTCTTTACATATTAATAGATTCTCTAACCTTTCATTTTCAAATTAATCGGAGGCGGGTCGGAAATCCGCCATTTCCTGTTATGAAAAATTCAGAATTCAAAGAATATTATAAAAAAACAATTGCTCCTGAGTTAATGAAGGCTCGGGGTTATAAGAACGTACACGAAATTCCTGCTGTTGAGAAAATTATTATCAATTCAGGATTTGGTTCTTCTGCTGATAAAGCGACGATAGAGCAAATACAGAAAGATATCAATGCGATTTCCGGACAGAAGTCTGTTATCACTCGTGCACGTAAAAGCATTTCGAATTTTAAAGTTCGCGAAGGGATGCCACTTGGTGTAAAAGTTACATTAAGAGGTGATCGTATGTATGATTTCATGATGCGTCTAATCGCAGTTTCATTACCTGGTATTCGTGACTTTCGCGGTGTTCCTACAAAGCTGGATGGTCGTGGCAATTATACTTTAGGTATTACCGATCATACGATTTTTCCTGAAATTAACGTCGAAGGTAACAAACGGACTACAGGTTTGGACATTTGCTTCGTAACCACTGCAAAAACAGACGATGAGGCTCGTGAATTGCTTCGTTTGTTTGGTATGCCGTTCCGTAAACAAAACGCATAAATTTTATTATGGCAAAGAAATCTTCCATTGCACGCAATCAGAAGCGTATTAAGTTAGTTCAGAAATACGCAGCTAAAAGATCTGAACTAAAAGGTATTTTGACGAATCCGCAGACAACGGACGAAGAATTTTTCAAGGCACAAAGGACTTTGGAGAAATTGCCAAGAAATTCTTCTCCTATTCGTATACGTAACCGTTGTTCTATTACGGGACGTCCGCGTGCGTATATCCGTCGTTTCGGCGTTTCACGGTTGACATTCCGCGAACTCGCATCAAATGGCATGTTACCCGGCGTAACTAAGTCATCTTGGTAATTTAAATCTAAAACTAAATTAATCGAACCATGGCAGTACATGATACCATAGGCGATTTCGTAACTACTATCCGTAATGCTGTAAAGGCAGGTAAAGATTCTTCAACTGTTTCTTTCAGCAAATTACGTTTTGCGATCGCTCAAATATTAAAGAACGAAGGATTCATTCGTAACGTTGAAACTATCGAAAATAACGGTATTCCATATATCCTTATTTCATATAAATATGTCGATGGGGTTTCGGCTCTTGCAGGCCTGGACAGGCATAGCCGTCCTGGTTGCCGTATGTATTACAAGTATTCGGACATCCCTTATGTTTTGGGCGGACTGGGAACAGCTGTTCTTACCACATCCAAGGGTGTTTTGACAGATAAAGATGCTCGTCGTGAGAAGGTCGGAGGCGAGTTACTTTGTACCGTTTGGTAATCTTAACTGAACAACGAGGAAAAATAATGAGTAGAATTGGCAAACTTCCTGTAGTATTACCGTCAAAGGTTACAGCTGATGTTAAAGGGAATACGGTAGTTGTTAAGGGTCCTAAAGGTACTTTGACAAATAGTTTTAGCAATGCAGTTATTATTGCATTGGAAGACAGTGCGTTGAAAGTTAAACCGGCAGACGACAGTCGTCATGCAAAAGCCATGTACGGAACTGCACGTTCCATCTTGGCTGGAATGGTTAAAGGTGTTGAAAAAGGTTATTCCAAGCAACTTGAAATCAGCGGTACCGGTTTTCGTGCAACCGTAAAAGGCAAAATCCTTGATTTGGCTTTAGGCTATTCGCATCCGGTGAATCAACTGATTCCTGACGGTATTGTTGTAACTGTCACAGACAATACAAAAATAAATATTGATGGAATTGATAAGCAGAAAGTCGGACAGCTTGCTGCAGCAATTAAATCTTATTACCCAGTTGAGCCTTACAAGGCAAAGGGTGTTCGTATTGTTGGCGAGTATGTTCGTCGTAAAGAAGGTAAAAAGACTGCTTAACAAATAAAAAGCATATGAATTTAAAAAAGCAAAATAAGTTATTGCAAAAACGTCGGTGGAGAATCCGTAAGAAAGTTGTAGGAACAGCATCTCGGCCGCGTCTTTGCGTGTTTTTTTCTCATAAGCATATTTATGCTCAATGTATTGATGATTCCTGTGGGAAAACCATCGCATTTGCTTCTACAATGGAAAAGGCTCTTGTTGCAAAAGCAATGACGTCAAATATTGCAGGTGCAACAGAAATGGGAAAAATTCTGGCGGAAAAAGCTAAATCCGTAGGCATTGATTCTGTTGTCTTCGATCGTGGTGGACGCTTGTATCATGGTACAATCAAAGCATTTGCTGATGCCGCACGTGAAGGCGGTTTGAATTTCTAATTAATTTATCAATGAGTATAACAGCTTCATCATCAAACAAATTTCGTAAAGCTCCGGCTGAAGAGGTTACTCCTTCAGAGTTTATCGATAAGGTCGTTCACATTAACAGATGTGCAAAGGTTGTTAAAGGAGGCCGTCGATTCAGTTTTGCTGCATTAGTTGTCAGCGGAGATCAAAAAGGGCGTATCGGTCTTGGCTATGGTAAGGCGAATGAAGTTCCAGACTGTATCCGTAAAGGTATTGAGCATGCTCAACGTAATATGACGTTTATACAGTTGAAGGGCGATACTATTCCTCATGAAGTTATTGGGGAATCGGATGGCGGGAAAGTTATCCTTCGCCCTGCGGCACCTGGTACAGGTGTTATCGCCGGAGGCGGAGTCCGTGCTGTTTTAGAAGTACTTGGAATCAAGGATGTTTTAACAAAGTCTCTTGGATCCAATAACGACTTAGCCATGGTAAAGGCGACTATAGCTGGCTTGCGTAAACTACGTACAGCTGAGTACATTCAAAAGATAAAAAACGCTGAATAAGGCAAACCGATTTATAAAAATGAGACTTCATCAAATTCCTGATAGTAATGGTGCAACCCATCCAAGAAAGCGTTTAGGCATTGGAGAGGGTGGCGGTCATGGGAAAACAGCGGGTCGCGGGCAAAAGGGAAGTAAGGCACGTTCTGGATATAGCATCCGACCAGGTTTTGAAGGTGGTCAAATGCCGCTTTACCGTAAACTGCCACAACGCGGATTTAGTAATTTTCGTTTTAGCAACGATTTCGCTATTGTAAACCTATCTGATATTGTTCGTGTTTCTGAACGCGTTAAGGGAGCAGAGGTTATCTGCGCTAAGGTTATGGCATCTGTTGGCATTATCCGTAATGCAAACATGCCAGTGAAAGTTCTTGGAAACGGCGATATTGCTTCACCTTTGAAAATTAAGGCAGCCAAATTCAGTGCTTCTGCAAAATCAAAAATTGAAGCCGCTGGCGGTCAAGCAATCAGCGAGTAGCATTCCTATCGATGTTATCTGCATTTACAAATTGCCTGAAAATTCCTGATTTAAGGCAGCGTATATTGTTTACTCTGGGATTGATTTTCATTGCCAGAGTGGGGGCTCATATCCCTCTTCCTGGAACAGATACAACAGCTATTCAGACATTCTTGGCCACTCAAGGTGAACAATCCAGTGGTTTGTTCGGTTTGATGAATATGTTTACTGGCGGTGCATTATTGAATTGTGCTGTGTGCGCGCTTGGTATCATGCCCTACATCAGTTCCAGCATTATTATGCAATTGATGACAGCGGTATTTCCGAGTCTGTCTCGTCTTCAGCAGGAAGGCGATTTAGGAAGGCAGAAACTTACGCAGTATGGGCGCTACTTAACTGTAGCGATTTGTGCTGTACAGGGTGGATTGCTTGCATTGGCATTATCAAACAGTCCTGAAACTATTTTCCATGGATTTACCGGACGGATTGTTATCGTTTCGCCTGTTTGGTTCTTCATTACATCAGTAGTATTTATTACTGCTGGAACCATGCTTTTGATGTGGTTGGGCGAACGTATCACTCAAAAAGGGATTGGTAATGGTGTGTCTGTGTTGATCACAGTGGGTATTCTGGATCGTTTGCCGAATGCTATCGGTCTTTTCATTAATAAACTGAATCCTCCTGCAGGTACGGAGGGTATGAATCCAGCAATAGCAATTCTCATGTTTTTGCTGTTAATTGCGACGATTGCCGGAATGGTTATGGTATCCCAAGGAATGAGAAAAATTCCTGTACAACATGCCAAACGAGTAATTGGCCGTAAGGTTGTTGGCGGGCAAAGCTCATTTCTTCCCTTGAAGATTAATTATGCAGGAGTTATGCCGGTTATTTTCGCAGGCGCAATTCTTACATTTTTGTACCAGATTTTCACACAGCTGTCTCAGTTTAATTCACTGAGTTTCTTGCAATCTGTTGCAAATCAGTTTGCCGGTCATACGACATTCTATTTTGTGTTTTATAGCTTTTTGATACTGATTTTCTCATATTTTTGGGTGTCTATTCAATTTAAGCCTATTCAAATTGCTGATGAATTAAAGAAAAGCGGAGGTTATGTTCCTGGTGTTCGTCCCGGAGAGCCAACTGCCAAGTTTCTTGATTTTGTCATGACACGTCTGACTCTGGCTGGAAGCATATTCCTGTTAATCATTGCTTTATTTCCAAACCTTGTGTATTCCGTTCTCGATGTTCCTATGCAATTAGCTCAGTTATTTGGCGGTACGGGAATGTTGATTACTGTGGGCGTTGTTCTGGAAACAATGAAACAAGTAGAAACAGCTCTTTTGCAAAGGCATTATGATGGTTTTCTGAAAAAACGTAAATCTGGTTCACGTACTGCTGTTGCACAAACTGTTGACATGCAGGAATTGAAAAGCTTACGATTGCTTTGGCTTTTCCTGATTGCGCTACTTCTCTTTGGAATAGCATCTCATTTTATTCGTATTCATTTACTTTAGTAGATGAGATTAGTTCTTTGAAACGTTGAAAAATTCACTGTTAATACCAATAAAGACAGGCGAGTCTCTTGATAAAATGCGTGAGGCTTGTCATGTTGCAGCATTGGTGCTTGATGAAACTGCAAAGTTTGTTCGGGCCGGTATTTCTACATATGAAATTGATGAAGTAGCAGGTGGGCTTATGGCCAAATATGGTGCTAAAAGTGCATGCTACAATTATCAACCAACAAAGTATTTTCCTCCTTATCCCGGAAAAATCTGCATATCCATAAATGATGAGGTGGTGCATGGGATTCCGAATCTGAAAAGGGTTATTAATCCGGGGGATAACGTATCGTTAGATGTTGTTGTTGAGTATAATGGATACATCGGGGATAATGCCAGAACTTTGCTGATCGAACCTGTTTCGGCAGAGCAGAGAAAACTTATTGAAGTGACAGAGTCTGCTTTGTTATATGCAATTCGTTTTGCCAAAGAAGGGAATAGGGTCGGAGACATTTCAAATGCAGTACAAAGAATAGTAGAAGCCGAAGGATTAGGGATTGTTACTGACTTTGTCGGACACGGTGTTGGGCGATCTATGCACGAGGAACCTCCTGTTCCTAATTACGGGAAGAGGGGAATCGGACCGAAACTGATTTCAGGAATGACCTTGGCCATCGAACCTATGGTAAATCTCGGTTCTGGAGCTATTAAAGTAGATAAAGACGGGTGGACGGTCAGAACAGTAGACGGCAAACCATCGGCACATTTTGAACATACTGTATTAATCGGTAAATCGACAGGGGAAATTTTGACGAAAATTTAGTTTTTAAACTTTTCAAAATAAGGGAAAAAGATAGATTTTTTATTTCTATCCCATAAATAATTTTAACAAAAGAAACAATAATATGCCACGTATACTTGGAGTAGACATACCCAATAACAAGAAAATTGAGTTTAGCCTTCAGTACATATACGGAGTGGGATCAAACCGCGCCAAAGTTGTACTAGAAGCTGCCGGAATTGATCCGAATCTTCGTGCACATGAATTATCCGAAGAGCAACTGAATCGTATTGTTGAGGTCATTACAGATAAACAATATCGCGTTGAGGGTGATTTGCGCCGTGAGGTTGCAGGTAATCTTAAGCGCCTTATCGCCATTAGATGCTATCGCGGAATCCGCCACCAACGTGGACTTCCTGTTCGCGGTCAACGTACGTCAACAAATGCTCGTACGCGTAAAGGATCGAGAAAGACGATAGGTGTTGTTCGTGCGAAAAAATAACTCTAGCGATCAAAAGAAATGAGCGAAGAAAATAAAAAAGAACAAGAAGTTCAAAAGACAGATGCTGTTGCTGCTCCCGTAGTAGAAAAAGAAACAGCTGAATCTCTTTTGCGTGATGATGTCGCAGGCATTAAAATTCGTAAGGCAAAGGGCAGTAAGAATATAACAAGTGGAATTTGCACAATTCTTGCTACTTTCAATAATACAAAGGTGACATTCAGCGATATGAAGGGGAACGTTGTTTCCTGGTCAAGTGCTGGAAAATGTAATTTCCGTGGTTCTCGCAAATCAACGGCATATGCAGCGCAGGTAGTGACTCAGGATGCCGGCCGTGTTGCAATGTCACATGGATTGCGTGAAGTATCGGTTCGTGTAAAGGGTCCTGGCATGGGTCGTGACTCTGCAATACGCGCACTTCAGGCTTTGGGACTTAATGTCACTGAGATTGTTGATACGACACCGGTACCTCACAATGGTTGCCGTCCACCAAAACGCCGTCGCGTATAATTTAATTTTTAAAGAGGGTTTATTAATGTCACGTTATACAGGACCTACTACTCGTCAAAATCGCCGTTTTGGACAAGCTATTTTTGCTCCAAACAAAGCGTTTGAACGTCGCGGACAACAATTGCCAGGTCAACACGGACCTCGCTTGCGTCGCAAACTCAGCGAATATGCGACCGGTTTGCTTGAAAAACAAAAACTGCGTTTTGCATACGGATTGACCGAAAAGCAATTCTATCTTACTTTTGAAGAAGCAAAACGCCGTAAAGGAGTTACCGGTGAAGTATTTCTTCAAATACTTGAATCCCGTTTGGATAATGTTATTTATTCCTTGGGGTTGGCTAAAAGCCGCGCAGGTGCAAGACAATTGATTTGTCACGGACATGTGAAGGTAAATGGCAAGAAAGTAGATATTCCAAGTTACCGCACGGTTGCCGGAGAAATTGTTGAAATCAGCGACAAGACACCTTCCCGTCAGTTAGCTACACGTTCATTGGAAGAATCGCGCGGACGCGTTGTTCCTGCTTGGTTGTCTATCGACGAAGCAAGTCTTAAAGGAACAGTGGTTCGTATGCCAAACAGAGACGAAATTGACGGCACGATTAACGAACAATTGATCGTTGAGTTTTACAGCCGTTAATTTTATCTAATTTACATTAACTTTGATTATTTGGAAAAACCATGCCTAAGCGTTTAGGAAAATTTGAATTGCCGAATCGCTTGATTAAAAACGAGGATTCAGCAACGGCAACATATGCCAAATACACCGCCGAGCCTTTTGAAAAAGGATTCGGTCATACTATCGGTAATTCTTTACGCAGAGTGCTTCTGAGTGCTATTGAAGGCGCGGCGATTACTTCTGTGAAAATTGAGGGGGTTCAACATGAATTCCAATCAATAGAAGGAATAGTTGAAGATGTTACCGATATTGTACTCAATCTGAAAAAGGTACTGTTGAAGTCACATAAGCGCGAGCCGATCCGTCTTTCTATTAACGCGGCAGGCCCATGCGTTGTTACCGCAGCCAATATTCAGTCTGATTCAAATGTTGAGGTATGCAATCCTGAACAAGTGATCTGCACTATTGATTCTAATCGTAAATTCCAGGCAGAGATTGAGATCATGGTTGGTCGTGGCTACATGTCTGCTGATGAGAATAAGAAACCGGATCAATCAATCGGTAATATTCCTATCGATTCGCTGTTCAGTCCAGTAAGAAGGGTTAATTATGCTATCGAAGATACTCGTGTGGGAATGATGACAGACTACGATAAGCTTAATCTGGAAATTTGGACCGATGGCCGTATTTCACCGGATGAAGCTTTCAAGGAAGCAAATGCCATTCTTTCCCATCACTTATCTGTTTTTGATCAGGTAAGTAAGGACGAAATTGAATTCGAAAAAGACAGTAAAGGTGTCAATGAAGAACAAAATCGTCTTCGTAAGCTTTTAAACATGAGTGTTAACGAAATTGAGCTTTCTGTTCGCGCTGCAAATTGCTTGAACAATGCTAATATCACGAAAGTCGGTGAGTTGGCAATGAAGTCAGAGCAGGAAATGCTTAAGTACCGTAACTTCGGAAAGAAGTCTCTTAATGAAATTAAAGAACGCCTTGAAGTGCTTGGTCTTACGCTTGGTATGAAAATAGATGAGCGTCTTCTTGAGCAATCATCAGAATTCTAAATTTAAGACAAATGCGTCATAGAAATCATAAAGTCATTGCGGGTGTGGATTCCGCACATCGTCAGGCAAATCTCAGTAACTTGGCCTGCTCCTTGTTTATTCATGGTCGGATAAAGACTACATTGGCTAAAGCCAAGGCTCTTCGTCCGTACGCAGAGAAGCTTATTACAAAAGCCAAGAAGGCACATGTAGCATCGGAAGCAAAAGATAAGCTGCATTATCGTCGTCAAGTAGCTGCCGTATTGCATGGAAAAGAGCCGGTGAAAGCGCTTTTTGACGAAAAAGCTGTTGAGTTTATTGATCGTAAAGGCGGATACACTCGTATCTATAAGTTGATACCGCGTGTAAGTGATGCGGCAAACATGGCCATTATTGAGCTCATAAAGGCCGAAGATAAAGGATACGGAAAGAAAAAACCGGCAAAGAAGCCTGCTGCAAAGAAATCGAAGGCTTCTAAGGCCAAAACAGAGAGTGCTGAAGTTGTTTCAGAGACAGACACTCCTTCTGCTGAATAAAATTTCATGCATAATAACTAGACAATGACGCGCCCTCTATAAAGGCGCGTTATTGTTTTCAGGATAAAATTTGTAAGGAAATTAGAAAACAGTATGCTTATCGGATTTGGTACATTGTTTTCTTGTTGTATATTGTTCGGTCTGATATTCGTTTTCGGATTATTTTTCTATTATGACCGTATGGACAAGAAAAAATACGAAAGTCTGAACAATAAGGTTTTATTCCATTGTATTCAATGTTCCGCTAATTACCTAGGCGATAAAGAACAAGACAAAGTGCCTTGCCCTAATTGCGGTTGCGAAAATATCAAATTAAAGTTTTAGCTTATGACTCAGAATATTGCTGTTTTAGATTTTGGTTCCCAGTATACCCAAGTGATTGCGCGTCGTGTGAGAGAATGTAAGGTATTCTCAAAGATCTACCGTTACGACGTGAGTCCTGAGATTTTGAAAAGGGATAACATTTGCGGCGTCATTTTTTCTGGTGGTCCTGCAAGTGTACTGTCGGATGGTTCCCCGAGACCGAATAAAGCGATCTTTGAAATGGGAGTGCCGGTTTTGGGTATTTGTTACGGGATTCAGTTGCTTGCTCATATGTTGGGTGGGGAAGTCGGAAAAGGTGTTGCGCGTGAATATGGGAAAGGAATGTTAACGGTTACCGATAAGGATTGTGTTCTATTGAAAAATCTTCCGGAGAAATCCCAGGTATGGAATTCACATGGCGATAAGCTGGTTAAACTGCCGGATGGATTTAAGGCAGTTGCTGTTACGGAAAATTCGGAATTTGCGGTCATTGAAAATGTAAAGCGACACTTCTATGGAATGCAGTTTCATCCGGAGGTCATGCATACCGAGAAGGGAATGGATATTCTAAAGAATTTTCTTTATGAAGTCTGTTTGTGCAAAGGGGATTGGTCTATGGCCAGTTTTGTGGAAACAACCGTAGATAACATTCGGAAGACAGTTGGTGATAAAAACGTCATTCTGGCATTAAGCGGTGGGGTCGATTCTTCGGTTGCAGCCGTTTTGATACAGAAGGCTATTGGTGATCAGCTCACTTGTGTATTTGTCGACCATGGTCTATTGCGCCTCAATGAAAGAGAAAAGGTAGAGGCTATGTACCGTGATCATTTCAAAATAAAACTGATCACTGTCGATGCGGAATCTCGTTTTTTAAAGGAGTTAGCAGGAGTTACGGATCCGGAACAAAAACGAAAAATTATCGGCCGAGAGTTTATTACTGTGTTTGAGAATGAAGTTAAGAATGTCGGCCATGTGGATTTTCTCGGCCAAGGAACGATTTATCCCGATGTGATCGAATCTATTCCGATTGACGGGAATCCTGCTGCCATGATTAAGAGTCATCACAATGTGGGCGGTTTGCCGGAACGGATGAAATTGAAGCTATTGGAACCGTTACGTGAGCTGTTCAAGGACGAAGTAAGAGCAGTAGGCGCAGAACTCGGCATGCCTAGGCATGTGTTATGGCGCCATCCGTTTCCTGGTCCTGGTCTGGCTGTGCGTTGCCTTGGTGAAATTCGGAAAGAGTATCTTGATATATTGAGAAAGGCGGACGATATCTTTATTGAGGAACTTTATTCCAATGGACTCTACTATGACGTATGGCAGGCATTTGCCGTGTTTTTGCCGGTTCGAACTGTTGGCGTAATGGGCGATGAACGTACCTATGACTATGTTATTGCCTTGCGTGCAGTGAATAGTACGGACGCGATGACAGCCGATTGGTCACAGCTTCCGCATGACTTCCTGGGTAAAGTATCAACGCGCATTATTAATGAAGTGCGTGGAGTTAATCGTGTGGTTCTTGATATTAGTTCTAAACCACCGGCCACGATAGAATGGGAGTAAGATTTATGAACGAGGGGAATCTCCGTGGGATTCCTCTTTTTTGTATATGAATGGGTGGTTCTGTGATGTAAATCAGGAAGGCATCCGGATTCAACTCAGGGAATGAAAACAACGTTTGAGAACAGTCCAAGTCATTTAGAATTTGCTTTTCGTTTGGATTTGCCGAATTAAACTGATCACTATTTATGGCATCAGAAATCCAGATACTTTCCGATCGTGTCGCCAATCAGATTGCTGCAGGTGAGGTGATTGAACGCCCGATGGCGGTTGTTAAAGAGTTGGTTGAAAACGGTATTGACGCTGGAGCCAATAAAATTGAGGTTGAGTTCAAAGACGGTGGGAAATCGTATATCCGTGTGGAAGACAATGGAGCAGGCATGTCTCCTGAACAGGCTTTACTTTCACTGGAAAGGCATGCTACCAGTAAGATTCGTACGGCGGATGACTTATTGGCAATCCGTTCTTTTGGGTTTCGAGGGGAAGCTATCCCATCCATTGCAAGCGTATCGCGTTTTCTGTTAAGAACCCGCGCTCAGGGTTTTGCGACAGGAACAGAAATTTCAGTGAATGGCGGTCGGTTTGTGCACCAGAGGGATTGCGGAATGAGCCAGGGAACATGCGTGATTGTGGAGCATTTGTTTAATTCCGTTCCTGCACGCAGGAAGTTTCTGAAAACAGATAATACGGAAGCTGCTCATATTATTCACTTCGTGAGACTTTTAGCATTGTCGCAACCAGGGATCGCTTTCCGTTTGATTGAAAATGGGCGGGAAGTGTTTCGTTCTCCGGTGTGTAATTCGCTGAGAGATCGCATTGCTGAAATTTGGAGTAGGGATTTGGCTAAGGATCTGATAGAGCTTCCTCTTTCTGAATCAGAAGGGATGAAGCTTTATGGATTGATTGGAAAACCCGGATCTACCAGTGCGACGCGTGCGACAAGAAGCGAAATGATCACGTTGGTGAACCAACGTCCTGTCGATAACAAAACTTTGGTGTATGCTGTGTTAGAATCGTATCATGGATTTATCCCAAGAGGTCGATACCCTGTTATGTATTTATTTTTGGATGTGCCTTCCGGATCGGTTGATGTAAATGTTCATCCGGCAAAAAGGGAAGTCCGTTTTAGGGAAGAAGGAAAGGTCCGGCGTTTTGTGATGGAGAGTATTCTAAATACTTTACATACGGACATGGATTCAATGACGGTAGCATCGAGGCTGATAGAGGAACGTGCGGCAAAGCAACCGTCATTGGATGAAAGTGTGACACCTAGGGAAAAAGACCGGAAAGTCGAAGTCGAGATTGTAGGAAGCGTAAACCAGGATAGTCAAAAACAAGTATTAAGTCCTGAAAGGAAAAATCCAGTCATCCATTCATTACCGATGCCTCGTCTTGAACGATTGGCTAAACAATCGGAATTGCCTGAAGAGAAGAAAGATGAGGCTGTGATCCAGAATCACGGGTGGATGTTTCTTTCATTTCTTTATGGGAAATTTTCCTTATGGGAATCGTTACAAGGTTTGGTTGTCATGAATCCTGTAGCGGCGCAGGAACGTATCTTGTATGAGCGCTTACAGAATGATTTTGAAACGGGGAAAACCATGTCTCAGCCATTATTGGTTCCGGTTCCTTTGGAATTGGATGCTATGGCTGTTACTCTGTTGAATACGATGTTACCGTTGCTTGAGACTGCCGGGTTCACCATAGAGAACTTTGGGCGTAATTTCTTCAGAATCGAATCTGTACCGGAGTGGTTGAATAAAGAAGATGCCGGACTGTTTGTGCGTGATCTGTTGGCCTTGTTTTTGGAGAAAGGTTTTAACCCTTCGAAAACGGGACTGGCAAAAGAGCAATTAGCCAGGCTGGCAGCGATGAAAACATCCGGAAGTCGGAGTTATCAGGGTGACATAAATTCTCAAAAACAATTACTGCAAACTTTATTGCAATGTCGTTATCCGCTTATTTGTCCCCGTGGGCGACCAACCCTCATTGAATATAGCCGGTCAGAGATTGAACGAAGACTGTTCGGGTAATTACCAGGAACGAATAGGATTGAGCTTCTATTCTTAGCGATAGGTTCATTTATCAGAAAGTCTTTTTTGTTTGTCTTATAGGTCAATTTCAAGTTGTTTTATTCACGGAAAGTTATCTACAGAATGTTATTTTAATCAATCAAGACCTAATCCATTTTTCCTAACTATGAGTAAAGCGTCAAAAAGTAGTTCGAAAAAGACTTCTGCAAAGAAAGAGTCGAATGTGTCTAATTTTGCCATTAGTGCGACAAAAGATGAAATGAAAGCCCGTATATTGGGCCATCTGGCGAAGACGCTGGCCCGTGCTCCCGAGGATGCTACAAAACATGAGTGGCAACTGGCTACATGTATTGCAGTGCGTGATTTTGCCTGGGAGCGTATGCTGGCGACGATGGATTGCCATCATGAAGCCCAAACACGCCGGATGTACTATTTGTCCCTGGAGTATCTGATGGGACGTCTTTTGAATAATAATTTGTTCAATACGGGTTTGGTGAAGCCGATTCGTGAGGCGTTAAGTGAAATTGGCAAGGATATGGATGAGCTTCTCTTTGAGGAAAGCGACATGGGTCTGGGAAATGGAGGCCTTGGCCGTTTGGCTGCCTGCTTCCTTGATTCTCTGGCAACGCTTGATTTGCCTGCCATAGGGTATGGCATCAATTACGAATTTGGACTTTTCCGTCAATCCTTCGATAAGCTTGGTCACCAAATCGAAAGTCCTGACAATTGGATGCGCTTCGGTAATCCATGGCAGATTATCCGTGCCGATCATTCTGTTGAGGTTAATCTTTATGGACGCGTTGAAACCCGTTTTTCCAGCACGGGAGACAGTCATCAGGAATGGGTGGATTGTAATACGATTATCGGCGTTCCCTGGGATATCCCGATTGTCGGTTATGGGGCGCATACCGTGAATTTCTTACGTTTGTGGGAATCGCGTGCGTCCAGTGAGTTCAATCTTTCTGTCTTTAACGCCGGCGGTTATATTGAAGCAGTTCGGGAAAAGGCGGTAAGCGAAACGATTTCCAAAGTGCTTTATCCGAATGATTCTACCGAATCGGGAAAAGAACTCCGCCTTGTTCAGCAATACTTCTTCGTGACATGCTCCTTGAAGGATATTATCCGCCGGTTTCGTAAAAGCTTTTCATCATGGGATAACTTCCCGGAGCAGGTTACGGTACAGTTGAATGATACCCATCCTGCTGTGGCTGTTGTTGAGTTGATGCGTATTCTGATTGATGAAGAGAGACTACCTTGGGAGTATGCATGGGAGATTTGTCAGAAAGTATTTAATTATACAAATCATACGTTGCTTCCGGAAGCATTAGAGCGTTGGTCCGTACCTCTTTTCCAAAAGGTATTACCACGTCACTTGCAGATAATTTACGAGATCAATCGCAGATTTCTGTTGGATGTTGTAGATAAAAAATGGCCGGGTGATGATCAAAAGAAAACAGCGCTTTCTCTGATCGAGGAACGTCAGCCTAAAATGATACGTATGGCGTCTCTTTCAGTGCTCGGAAGTCGTTTTACGAATGGGGTTGCGGCATTGCATACCGAGTTGCTGAAAACCAATCTTTTTCAGGAGTTTAACGAACTGTATCCGGAACGCTTTCAGAATAAAACAAACGGCATAACGCCAAGACGTTGGCTTTTGGCATGTAATCCGAATCTTTCAAACCTTATTACTTCCAAAATTGGTGATTCTTGGATTACTGATCTTGATAAATTACATGAATTACTTGCATTTGCCGATGATGCAAAGTTTCAGGAAGAGTTTATGTCTATCAAGATAGGGAACAAGCGCCGGCTGGCAAAAGTCATAAAAGATTTATGTGATGTGGATGTAGATACGAATGCGATCTTCGACGTTCAGATCAAACGCTTGCACGAATATAAACGCCAGCATTTGAACCTGTTGCATATCCTGGTTCTCTATCATCGCCTCTTGGCAAATCCACAGTTGGACATTAGTCCACGGGTATTTATCTTCGGAGCAAAAGCTGCTCCGGGTTATACGTTGGCGAAGGCAATTATTCAGGCCATCAATTGCATGGCAACGGTCATCAATAACGACCAGCGTATCAATGGAAAACTGAAAGTCATATTCTTGCCGAACTATAGCGTTTCTCTGGCTGAAATCATTATTCCTGCCGCGGATATTTCTGAGCAGATTTCAACGGCCGGAAAAGAAGCCTCCGGTACCGGTAACATGAAACTCGCCCTGAATGGAGCGCTTACAATAGGAACGCTTGACGGTGCCAATGTCGAAATCATGGAGGAAGTCGGCAAAGATAATATTTTCATCTTTGGCATGACAGTCAATGAGGTCGAGGAGTTGCGCAGTAAGGGTTATAAACCTTGGGATTACTATTGGGCAAACGATGAGTTACGGAATGCTATCGATTGGTTGTGTTCGGGCTATTTTTGTCCAGAGGAGCCGCATGCATTTGACAGCATCCGCTACAGTTTACTTGACGGTGGCGATCCATTTATGGTTCTTGCTGACTTTGATGCCTATTGCAAGGCTCACGACGACATTGACGCAGCCTATAAGAACAAGAAAAAATGGGCGAAAATGGCTATTCACAATACGGCTTGTGTCGGAAAATTCTCTTCTGACAGAACGATCCGGGAATACGCCGAGCAAATATGGTTCCTTAAACCGATTCGTCCGCAGTGCCGCGTGATGAATGTCGGCTCGGAAAGCATGTTTGCCTGATTAATGTTGGCCATGTTACCGGAAGACAATCAGTCGTTTACGCAGGAAGTTCAGATGCCCTCAAAGGGGCGTGGCGTTATTCGCATATGGAAGGCATTCCTTTATAGCGTGGACGGGTTTAAGTCCGCGTTTAAACATGAGGCGGCTTTTCGGCAGGAAGTTTTACTTGCCGTCATCCTGGTTCCGGCTGCCTTTTTTATCGGACAGAATCTTTTGCATACGGTAGCATTGCTCGGTAGCGTGTTGTTTCTTATGATCGTTGAGTTGTTAAATTCCGCAATCGAATGGAACGTGGATCTTGCAACCAGGGAGCGTCATCCGTTTGCAAAGAATGCCAAGGATATGGCTAGTGCCGCTGTTTTTCTGGCGATAACGAATCTGGTGATCTTTTGGGCTTCAGCGCTTTGGATGTTTTTCTTTTAAATATCCGAGAAATAAAACCGAAGTTGCATGAAAAGAACGACCGGGTAAAATGGTATCCTGATAGTTTTCAAAACTGAAATTTTAATCTCAACACATAAGAATATGTTTACCGGGTTAGTTGAAGAAACAGCAGAAGTAATCTCTTTTTCGGAAGACAAGAAAGTGTGGAAACTGAAACTTCGGTTAAAGAAGGTTCTAGGCGATTATAAAATCGGTGACAGTCTGGCCTGCAACGGCTGTTGCCTGACTGCGGTGGAAGTCGGTCAGGATTATGCGGCATTTGATTTGCTTGAAGAAAGCGTGCGCTTGACCTCATTCATTCATTATAAACCGGGGGATTTAGTGAATGTGGAACGCAGTCTTCTGGCTGATGCGCGGCTCGGCGGACATTTTGTAACCGGGCATGTCGATGCTACCGGCATTGTGGATATATTTGAGCAACGCGGAAAAGATTATTACATGCATGTTCGTCCGAAGGGAAAATCGCTTTTGCGGTACCTTATCTATAAAGGGAGCATAGCGGTAGACGGAATTTCATTAACCGTTGCGGAAGTGGATACGGAAGGATTTGCCGTCTGGTTGATTCCTCATACGCTTGCCGAAACAAACCTGAAAGAGCGTCAGGCAGGTGATGTCGTGAATTTGGAGTTCGACATACTTGGCAAGTACGTGGAACGTTTTACTTCTGCGGACAAGAAGTGAATTTGCCAATTTTACTCATTTGATTCTTAACCTGTATAAATACCATGAAAAGGATTCTTAGTGCTTTTCTTTTGATTGTTTCGACTATGGCATACGGACAGACAGAAATGGAGCTTTGGGACGGTGATTTACCCAACAGCAATGAAATCTCGAGGAACGAGAAGACGTTGAATGGGGTTACTGCCGCCGTTAGTATTCCTAAGCTCTATATCTATTTTCCTGAGAAGGAGCAGTCGGCAGGTACGGCTGTGATTGTTTGTCCGGGAGGCGCCTATGCGTATCTTGCCATGGAACATGAAGGGCATGCAGTGGCCCGTTGGTTGGCTGAAAAGGGGATTGTAGGTATTGTGCTGAAATATCGTATGCCTAATCAGCATAGCGATGTCCCGTTAAGCGATGCTCAGCAGGCGATACGCCTGGTCAGACAACATGCCAAAGAATGGAATGTGGAATGGGTCGGTATTTGCGGTTTTTCTGCCGGAGGTCATTTGGCATCCACAGTAGGCACACATTTCCGGTACCAGAAGACCGATGAAGAAAAGCAGGCGGTCCGGCCTGACTTTATGGTTTTGGTTTACCCTGTTGTCAGTATGGATACAGGTATTACGCATCAGGGCTCCCGTGAAAACCTTATCGGAAAGAAACCTGACGATGCTACCGTCGCCTATTATTCAAATGAAACGCAGGTTACGGAAAATACGCCACCGACATTTTTTGTTCTCTCCAGTGATGATACCGCGGTTCCTGCAGAGAACAGCATTCGCCTGTACCAGGCTCTGTTAAAAAATAAAATCCCGACTGAGATGCATTGCTATGAAAAGGGCGGACATGGATTTGGAATGAATAAACAGAACCAGCCTGTGGATAATTGGACGAATGTACTTTATGATTGGATGCGGGTTCGCGGGTATTGTAAGTAACATGTAACTATTTTACGTGCTGCCGTGCTTTTTTCGCGGTAGCATGGAACAAACCCTTGCTTCGGTTTTCCTTGAATTCACTTGAAAGGATCAGGCAATGGTGCATCCTTTATCTTGAGTTGTTTATATGGATACTTTGAACAATGCGCCGTCAAAAGCGGCAAAAATAAGCCTATGGGTGGGTGCTCTCGGCGTCGTGTTTGGTGATATCGGAACAAGTCCTCTTTATACCATGCGCGTTTGTTTGGAACATTTACCGCAGGAAGAACGGCTCGGCGGCGTGATAGGGGTGCTTTCCCTGATGTTTTGGACGATCATGTTTGCTGTCAATTTCAAGTACCTGGGATTTGTTACCCGTGCTGATAACCGGGGAGAAGGCGGTATCTTTGCGTTGCTTGCTCTTTCGCAAAGAGGAAAACCTGCCACACGGAGAATCGGATGGGGAACTTTGATCATATTGGCTGGCGCTGCCTTATTGTATGGCGACGGGGTTATTACTCCCGCCATTTCCGTTCTGAGTGCAGCAGAAGGATTGGAAAGCTTCAGTCCTGCATTTACAGAGTATATTGTCCCGATAGCTGTTGCCGTTTTAATTATTCTGTTTCTTTTGCAGTCGCACGGTACGCACCGGATCGGACGGTTATTCGGGCCGATAATGCTCGTATGGTTTATCTTTCTGGGCGTTCTGGGTGCATGGCATATTTTTGATGCGCCTATCGTTTTCAAAGCGCTCAATCCATGGGTAGGAATTCGTTTTCTGTTTGAACAAGGGAACATTGTCATCATCGGTATTTTAGGATCCATTGTGCTGACGATTACCGGGGCAGAAGCCCTCTATGCCGATATGGGTCATTTCGGACGGAAATACATTACCCAGTCATGGTTCTTCGTGGTTTTTCCCGGACTTATATTGAATTATTTCGGACAGGCTGCCTATGTGCTTTCCCATCCCGAGGATATTTCCAATCCGTTTTTTGCGATTGCTCCGCACGGTAGCATCAAGGCTTTTCTTATCGGACTTTCAATTGTTGCTACCGTGATTGCCAGCCAATCCCTGATTTCCGGAACATTTTCCCTAACCCGTCAGGCAATACAGCTTGGCTATTTTCCCCGTTTAAAAATCCTGCATACAAACGCCGAGCACGAAGGTCAGATTTATATTCCGATCATCAATACGTTTTTGGCAATCGCCACAATATGGGTGGTGCTTGAGTTCAAATCCAGCACCAGCTTGGCCGCCGTTTACGGGATTGCTGTTACCGGAACAATGGTTGTGACAACCTATGCATTCTTTCTCGTTACACATAATTTATGGAAATGGCCCTTGTGGAAATCACTGTCGCTCACTTCGCTGTTTATGCTCTTTGATATGCTCCTATTCGGAGCAAACCTGCATAAGATTGCCGATGGCGGATGGTTGCCTATAAGCCTGGGCTTGGCTGTCATGGCTGTGATGCATACATGGAAAACAGGACGTTCGGAAATACAGGCCAGAGTTTATGGTGGCGCGATGCAGGATCTTTCGCCTGCGGATGTCGTCAAGGATGTGATGCGTGTTGAGGGCGACGCTGTGTTCATGGTTGCAACCCCCAAAGGAACACCGCTGTCGTTGCTGCATCATATGAAGGCAAATAAATGTCTTCAGAAACGGATTGTCCTGTTAAGCATTGTTACCGTTGATGAACCCCATGCCTTTGAAGGAAGCCGATACAGTATCGAAGAATTGGGACAGGGTGTGTGGCGCATGATCGGGCGCTACGGATACATGGAGTCGCCGAATGTCAGTTTTCTGATGAGTAAGTTTTCGGAGAGCGTGACGGAAATGAATTTGAAAAATGTTACTTATTTCTTTAACCGGGAAATGATTATTGTTGGCGGAAAAATGCGCATGTGGACATGGCAGAAAAAACTTTATGCCTTCATCAGCCGTAATGCTACTCCCGTCAAGGATTACTACAATATTCCGCCGAATCAGATTATCGAAATCGGGCTGCCCATCCAGATATGAAAAAAGCAAGGGCGTTGTTCCCTTGCTCTCTGTTAACTCTGATGTGACCGTCTATTTTAATTCACGGATTTTTATGTTGCGGAAATAAACCATGTCGCCGTGGTCCTGAAGCATGATATGTCCTTTGTCAGGACTGCCGAAGGCAGGAACCGAATCCTTGTATTTGCTTTGGATCACCAGGTTTTTAAATGCTTCGCTGTCCCTGTCTGCCTCAATCACTTTTTTACCGTTCAGCCAATGTTCGATGTGTTTTCCTTTGGCGACGATTTTCGCTGTATTCCATGAACCCAGCGGGTTTACGACCTTGTCGTTGGATGCCGGTTTGATATCATAAAGGCTGGCAACCGTTCTGTTGCCGTCGCGTCCCAGCTTTGCGTCGGGATGCGCTCCATCAAGCAATTGGTACTCAAGTCCAAGCCAGCCGCCTTTTTCATATTTGGAAAAGAAATATTTTATACCACTGTTAGAAGCACGAGTAAGCATGAAGTCCATGGACAGTTCAAAATCGGAATACTCGGCAACAGTCATGATATCGCCGCCTTGTTGTCCTTTGACCGGATTCACGATCAATATGCCATCCATGACTTTCCAGCCTTGCACAGGAAACGTTTTCTTACCCACACCAACCCATCCTGTCATTTCTTTTCCGTCAAACAGGAGCTTCCATCCATCGGTTTTTTCACGTGATGAGAGAGTGTTGATTGACGCAGTTTCTTTGGATGGTTGCGCAGATTGCTCGGTTTTTTGACCTCTGCTTTCCGTGGAAGCACAGGCACTGAATACAAAGAGTGCAGAGAACAGCAAGATGATAGTGAGAATACGTGTTTTCATGACTCTTTGATACGCCAACGGTAGCATGAAATCAAGTTTAAGGATTAAATGGGTCGGCAATATGAGTTTACCAGTTGCAAAATGCGTCCGTATCCGTTTAATGATACTTCCCAATTTGTTCTTTAAAACTACGTGGTCAAACGGGCATTCGCTTGTCGTTAACGATGAGAGGAAAGTCCGGACACCATAGGACAGGATTCCTGCTGAAAAGCAGGGCAGTTATATGTAATGTAAAGCTGACGGAAAGTGTCACAGAAAATAAACCGCCGGCACGTAAGTGCAGGTAAGGGTGAAAAGGCGGAATAAGAGCCCACCGCGTCGCGAAGTAATTCGCACGGCACGAAAAACCCAATCCGGTGCAAGACAAAATAGGAAGCGTGAGTAGTCCGCTCAATACGTTTCGGGTATGTCGCATCTTCGCAAGAAGAAACCGCAAGGTTAGATGAATGAATGCCGCTTGTTAAAAGCACAAAATCCGGCTTATAGTTTGGCCACGTAGTACCTTTTCTCCTTTGCCAACGGTAGCATCGGTATGATTTCCGGTGATTTTACGGGGAATAAGATCAAATCTTTTCTTAACAAGGTTTGACAACGGAAAAACCATTTGGCATTTTTTGCGCTTTATGAATTTGCTCAGGTGGTGAAATTGGCAGACACGCATGATTCAGGTTCATGTGCCGCAAGGCTTGCGGGTTCGACTCCCGCTCTGAGCACCATTCAAAATAAAAGGGCATTTTACGCGCCCTTTCTGAAATCCCCGGTTTTGCGTGCTGCCGTTTAATTACTTATTCTCTGTTTGCTATCGGTCATAGGCTTGCTTTAAATCTTGTTCTTATGAAAGCACGGCTCTTTTACGCAAACCCTTATCATGACAGTGACTTGGCATGGACAACCCGTTTCTTTGCCGCAGATCCTTACCTGGCAATACGGACAAAAAACAAAATCATTGGCGTGTTCAATGCATTGGAAATCCAGCGGGCAAGGACGGAATCTGCATGCAACGACGTGCTGTTGCTGAATGATGTGATGGAGGCGGCCAAGAAAACATACGGGGACGGTAACATCGTAAACCAGATCCGCGTTCTGGCGAAACAATACCGGATCAAGGAGTTTATATTGGGATCAACATTTCCTGTCGGGGTCGCAAAGGAAATGGAGTCGGCGAAACTCTGTTACACGGTAGCACCGGAAAGCGTTTTGCCCGAACGGGAAGTGAAATCCAGAGAGGAGCTGGCAGCCATTCGCGAAGGGAACAAGGCGGCTGAAGCCGGATTTCGTGCCGTTACGGATATCTTGAAAGCTTCGACGGTTAAGGGCGGAAAAGTATTTTACAAAGGAAAGACGCTTACATCGGAAACGCTTCATGAAGCTATTGCTGTCGCAGGATTGGGGCTGAACGCAATATCCGATCATGGCATCATAGCCGCAGGCGGCATACAGGCGTGCGATTGCCATTGTCATGGTCACGGACCCATATATGCGAATGAGTTGATTGTTGTGGATATTTTTCCCCGCAAACAGAAAACAGGATATTACGGCGATATGACCCGCACGTTCCTGAAAGGGAAGGCAAATGAATCCCAACGCGCTTTAGTAGCGGCGGTAGCATCAGCGCAGAAGCTTGCGTTGAAAAACATAAAGGCGGGAGTGACCGGTATTTCCGTCCATGAAAAAGTAGCCGCTTTCTTTGAAAGCAAAGGCTATGCTACCGGCGTAAAGCAGGGAGCCTTTACCGGGTTTTTTCATGGACTTGGTCACGGGTTGGGTTTGGACGTCCATGAAATGCCTTCGCTCAGTCTTCGCGGGAAAAAACGCCTCGTAGCCGGTAATGTGCTCACTGTTGAACCGGGCTTGTATTATCCCGGGATCGGAGGTTGCCGCATTGAGGATGTCGTTGCGGTTACGAAATCAGGCTGCGAAATGCTTTCCAGATATCCCTACACATGGGAGATTCGTTAAAGGCGAAGCTAATACGTTATGAAAGACGAAATCATCTTTGAAACGGAACGTACGGTCGTTCGTATGTTTGTAATGAAAGACGTCGATGACGCGCTCGGATGGATGGCTGATGCTACCGTGGTTGAATTTGACGAATGGGAAACCATGAGCCGCGAGGAAGTCGTGGACTTTATCAAGGAACAACGCGCTATCCCGAAAAATGCGACGGATGCCCTGAATGAATATGCCATTGAGTTGAGATCGGAAGGTAAGGTGATTGGCGGTCTGTCATTTCATCTGGATGACGGGAAACCCGGCTGGGCAAGTTTCGGTTATCACTTTAATCCGGCTTACCAACGGAAAGGATTCGGGCAGGAAATTGCCATTGCATTGATGAATCACATTTTTTCGCTGGGAGCAAAAACAGCTTTCGCAAAAGTAGATCCGCGTAATACCGGTTCCTGTCTTTTACTCGAGAAAATAGGATTTCAGCTGAAGGAAGTTCTTAAAAACAGTTGCATCGTTCATGGCCATCCGGCTGACGAAAATGTGTATCTTCTGCAAAGAGAAAACTGGAAGCTCGGAACGCTGAAAAACGAGTAAAAGCACCCAAATGACGGGAACCGGTAGTATTTCCGGCCATGCAGTTGGGAAATCTTCGGAAAAATAATTTCCGCTATGCTACCGTTGCTTCCTCGGCTGTATTGGCTTCGATTGCTTTTAATTCAGCCTCCAGTTTTTTTGCCGCTTTGTGCTCTTCCATGATTACATGGTAATTATTGACGATGGCACCGACAACAAGGTTCAGCAGAAGGAAGGCAGACAGGATAAACCAGACAATGTGAAAACAGGTGACAACGATGGAGGATGGTTGAATGAAGCCGAATTCTTTTGCTTTGACCAGATTGTAGCGAAGATCAGTCCAATTATCACCCGTTAATACGCGGAATAATGTGAACATGGACTCGGAAAGTGTTCCGTAAGGATCGGACCCATGATCGGTGGAATACGCGGGAGCTTCGGCAATAAAAGCTTCAAAGCGAATTTTTCCTTCTGCGTCAAGGCCTTGGTAATCCGGTAGGCGGAAAAGCGAGACACCCATAATCGCAAACAGATAGAGGAAGATGAAAAAGAATATTCCGTTATAGAAAAGGGCACTGAAAGACTTGATGAGAACCGAAACGATCAGTTTGATTTCATCGGCGGTCCGGAGCAGGCGCAATACACGGAAAACGCGCAGCACGCGAACCACCATCAGCAAGGAACTGTTTGCAAACAAGGATTCAGGAATATAGCTGACAAGTACCAGGGTCAGGTCAAAAATGTTCCAACCGGAAGTGAAGAATGATTTCAGGCTATCTCTCGCAATAAACCGTACCAGGATTTCAAAGGTGAAAATACCCAGTATGATATGCTGAATCAGCTTTATCGTGGCGTTTGTCGTATAGGTTTCGACGCCGATCAAAGCCGAGTTCACGAAGATGATGGCAATGATCAGTATCTCAAACCATTTTTGAGCGATGAGCTGCTTACAGAAGTTTTTTGTCGTTTGCATACGTGTCTTTTAGGAAGATTTGAAGGGTAGCTACCTGAACTGCTCAAGAAAAGCATCTTTCCATTCATAAAGGTCAAGCAGGCTTGGATCCGTTTCACCAAGCATTTTTTTTGCGAGATAAAGAGCCTCGACAGAAGCAAGACCGCCGAGCGGGTCCTGACTGATCTTACTCGCTCGGGGGTAAGCTGTTTTCACATATGACGGTAGCTTACGTTTAATCGGGGTTCCCATGATCGAACGCTCTATCTGAGGCAGCAGCCGCCACGTGCTGTCCAGCAATAACAGTTTTCCGGCGGTAGCATCTGCCGGGGATAGCTCGTCACCATCCACGCTCAGCAGAATGTAGCCGGTAGCATCAAATGAAAATCCTTCGGGAATCCATCTCAGAAACACCATATCCTTTCGGTCGTGCAAATGGCGCAGACTGCATTTGCTGATACGCTCTTTATAATGGCGGATGACTGTTGTAAATAACGGCATTGGGATAAAAGCGTCTTTTCAGCTAATGATTCTAAAGTTCTTTGTTTTTCCGCTCCTTTGGGTATTTACAGCGATAATTCGTTTTGAGTGATTTGCTCCAGTGTCTGGCGGCGGCGGATGAGTTTATGCGTGCCGTCGGAAAACAGGATGACTTCCGCAGTTTCCGGGTAGGAATTATAGTTCTTGGTAGTCATGCTTGAGCAATAGGCTCCCACACCCTCAATAACACAAAGATCCCCGATGGCGCAGGTATTCAGTTCGCGCGGAGCCAATGCGGACACATCATCCGGCGCACAGGTGATCAGGTCACCTGTCTCGCAGCAGTGACCAACCACCACGTAGGACTCTGTTTTTCCGGTTTCATTGCGCGGTAGCATGATAATCGGGTGTTGTGCCCCATAGAGGGAAGGACGAAGGATTTCCGTCATGCCGCTGTTTATCTTGATGAATGAATAGCCTTTTTTTCCTGTATCCACACAATCCGTGACCGTTGTGATCAGAGCGGCGGAGTTGGCCATCAGGTAGGTGCCCGGTTCGATTTCCAGATGCAGTTTCCGGCCGGTATCATGGGCAAATGTTCTGATCGCTTCCGCTACCGGTTGACCGACTGTTTGCAAATCCGTTCCTTTTTCAGAGTTCATGCGTGCTACCTTGTAACCGCCACCCAGATTCAGCACGGTAACATCCGGGAACTCCTTGACCATGGCAAGGCTCATCAAGGCAACCCGTTGCCAGACTTCGGGATCGCTGCCTGATCCGATATGGGTATGAATACGGATTACTTTCAGGTTATGGCGTTTGACGATCTCTTTTACTTGCGGCAGGTATTCATGCCAGATGCCGAAGCTGGATGCCGGACCTCCTACATTGGTTTTGAAGGTACCGCCGGAACCGAGTCCCGGATTGAGACGGATGCCGATATCGCAGCCCGGAAAAGTTTGGCCGTAGCGCTTCAATTGGTTAAGGCTGCAGGCATTCAGTTTTACGCCGAGTTTTATGACGTCCGCGAAGTCCGCACTCAGTTCCTGCGAGCTAAGGCTGATTTTATCCGGCGCAATGCCTGCCGCCATCGCACGGTAACATTCGTGGATGGAACTTGCGTCAATGTGCAAACCCAGGCCGGTAACATGCTGGAGTATCGCGCGGGTGGAACAGGCTTTCATGGCATAGCGCACCGTCAGACCGAAGGGATTCGGAAACGCAAGCAGTTCGGAAATGTGCTTGTTCAGCTTCATTTCACTGTAAACATAAATCGGCGAACCGTAGGTTTCCGTTAGTGTGTAAGCCTGTGCTTTTGTTAAAAATCTTAACGTTTCCATTGAAGACAAAATGAGAAAACCGTAAAAAACGACAATCCAAATGATTGGAAAAATGAACAGAAAAGGTTTATCGGGAGCTGAATACAGGATGATAGCAGGGTTTTTTATCGTGAATCTATGAGAGGTGCAGAAGTGAAATAAACTACCAAAAAAGACTTTCAATAGAGTGATCACTCAATAAAATCATAGGAAATGAAAGCTCCTTTCGATTTATTTTTTGGCGTAGCCGCTCGCGATGAGAATGCGGTTGCCGGGGCGAGGAAGCCTTATCCATATCAGCAAGTATTGGCAGAGAGAGAAATGGGTTCTTTGCTGCTGAATGTTCCTACCGGTTTGGGAAAAACGGCTGCGGTGGTGCTCGCGTGGCTGTATCAGTTATTGCAGGGAAAAGAAAACTGTCCGCGGCGCTTTGTTTATTGCCTTCCGATGCGTGCGCTTGTCGAGCAAACAGTCGAAGAAATCCGGAATTGGTTGAAGCATTTATCGGAACGGAAAGCAGAACTCGGTTTGGGTTCAGATGACCATGCTACCGCGTGCCTTGAGTGGTTGGCAGAACATTCGCCGATTGTTCTGATGGGCGGTGAAGACAAGGAAGCCATGCGCGATTGGGATTTATATCCCGAAAAACCGGCCATCCTGGTAGGAACACAAGACATGCTGATCTCACGCACGTTGAACCGGGGTTATGGTATGAGCCGTTATCGTTGGCCCATGCATTATGCTTATCTGAACAACGATTGTCTCTGGTGCCTTGACGAAGTTCAGCTGATGGATGTTACCGTTGAGACATCTGCACAGCTTAACGCTTTCCGTCAGAAACTCGGCGTAATGAAGAATACCTACACGTGGTGGATGTCGGCGACGCTCGACGACGAACGCTTGAAAACCGTGGATCATCGAGAGCAGGCGGTAGCATTGCAAAAAAGTAAGCTGGAATTATCCGCTGAAGAAAAACAATTGCCGGCTGTTGTCAAACGTTTGACTGCGCCAAAACCCTTGAAAAAAGCGGCGGTAGCATTAAATAAGGACTCGGAAGAGAGCTATGCGAAAAATCTGGCGCAATTTATTTTAGACGAACACAAATCGGAATCATTGACGTTGGTAATCGTTAATCGCGTCAAACGTGCGCAGGAAATTTTCAAAGAACTTGAAAAACTTTTGGAAAAAGCAAGAAAGTCAGGTTCAAAATACGGTGAAACAAAGACCGCTTTGCTTCATTCACGCTTTCGTGAAATAGACCGCAAAGTTCAGATGGATGTTCTACAAGATGAAAACATCCCCGACAAAATTGTTGTCAGTACGCAGGTCGTTGAGGCCGGAATCAATTGCTCCGCCCGAACCATGATTATCGAACTTGCGCCTTGGTCGTCACTTGTGCAGCGTTTCGGACGATGCAACCGTGACGGCAAATATGCCGATGCAACCGTCCATTGGGTGGACGTGACGGACGAAGACGCTTTGCCGTACAGTGAAGATGAGTTCCAGAAAGCACGCGAAGAATTGAATCAATTGGAAACGGTAGCATTGGATATAATTGCCGGAATTAAGGTAAAAGAAAAAGAGCTTATCCGTCCCGTTATCCGTAAGAAAGATTTCGTGGATTTATTCGATACGACTGCCGATATTTGCGGAAACGATCTGGATGTTTCCCGTTACATTCGTGGCGGCGACGAAAACAAGGACGCCTTTGTTTTCTGGCGCGATGACACAGATGGAGAAGGTTTTCCGGGCAGTATGAAATCTTGTATCAGAAAAGAACTGTGTTGGGTGAAAATTTCTAGACTCAGAGAATTTCTGAAAGAAGATAAAAACAAAAATCAACCAGTTTATGCATGGGATTTACTTGATGAAAAATGGCATGTTGCGGATTCCAAAGATGTTAATCCGGGAATGACTTACCTTTTGCGTCGTTCTGCCGGTGGTTATTCTAAGAAATATGGCTGGACTAAAGAGGCGAAAGACTGTTTGGACAAAGAAGATTGCGAAAAGGACACGGATGCCGATGCGGATTTTTCCGAAAAAGGGTATTCTTCAGATAATCTGGGGACAAAATGGATTTCCCTGAAAGATCATACCGCAGATGTTCTTGAAAAAACGGAAGCGCTTTGCGGCCAATTGAATTTTTCGGAAAAGGAAAAAAAACTTTTTGAAAAAATTGCTCTTTGGCATGATGTCGGCAAAGCGCATGATGCATTTCAAACAATGCTATCGCCGGAGGAATCGCAGGCAGGGACGATTTGGGCGAAGTCACCCAAATCCGCTCCACGATCAAATCATGGGTCTTTACGCAGGTATTTCCGGCATGAACTTGCATCCGCATTGGCATGGTTGGAGCTTGGCGGTAGCATGGAAAGTGACGGCAGCATGAACGAAACCGATGCGTCGCTTATTGCGTATATTATCGCAGCGCATCACGGGAAAGTCCGTTTATCCATTAGATCGTTGCCGGAAGAGCAGGGTGAAGGGGGAAAGCGTGTCGCGCGCGGTGTTCAGGACGGCGATACATTTAGAGTTGAAATCGATGGTGGCATCATTGGCAATGCTACGATGGATTTATCCCTGATGGAACTGGGTGAAAGCGAAAAAGGGAAAAAGTCGTGGCTCGCGCGTATGCTCGCCTTACGTGACTCCGCGGATATCGGGCCATTGCACCTAGCTTATCTCGAAGCGGTTTTCCGTAGCGCCGACATGTTCGCCTCAAGAGAAGAAACGAAACCAGCAAATGCAGAATCATGACGAATAAAATCATATTAGAAGGCTGTGCGCCGAAGCCGTTGGCGTTTTATCTTAAAGCGCTGGGTATTCTGCGTCTGGTCAGCGAGCAGGTGGATGTTACCGCCAAAGGTTATTGGCAAGGAACGGCTTTTGTCTTGGAGACAGCATTAAACAAAGATCAACTGTGTGATTTCTTTTTAAACAAGTATTCCCCAACATCGATCACAGCCGGCTGGAATGGAGGGAGCGGCTTTTACCCCAAAGATAATAAATTGGCGATTAATGCGATTTTAAGTTCAGAAGATGAACGTTTTTCAAATTACAAAGAAAGTATTGCTGTCGTGCAGCGATGTCTGGAAAAATTGGATTTGGGAGAAAAACCGACAGACGATGATAAACAGAATCTTCTTTTGCTTTGCCGCAATGAAATGAGCGAAGATGCCTTGGGATGGTTGGATGCCTGTTTTGTCTTAACCAATGATAAAGCAAAATTTCCTCCGCTTCTTGGTACGGGTGGTAATGACGGACGTCTGGAATTTACCAATAATTTTATGCAACGGGTGGTCGAGGCATTTTCCGATAAGGAACAGTCATTGCCTTTATTGAAAAACGCTTTGTTTGGCGAGACGGTAGCATCACTTTCAGCTTCGGCTGCGGTCGGACAGTTTTTTCCGTTGGCAACAGGCGGAGCCAATGCTACGTCGGGATTTGATTCGAAATCCGTTGTTAATATCTGGGATTTTATTCTGATAATGGAAGGCGCGATCATGTTCGGAGCTGCAAGCGTGAAACGTTTGGAATCAGTTCAGGACGGACAGTTGGCATCTCCGTTTTGCGTACGTTCGTCCGATGTCGGTTACCTGAGCGGTGCCAGTGAGGACGAAAAGGATGCGCGTGCGGAAATGTGGATGCCTTTATGGAAGGCTCCGGCGACAAGCGAGGAGTTACAGGCATTGTTCCAGGAAGGGCGTGCTGTTGTGGGAAAGCGTCAGGTCAAAAGCGGTGTCGATTTTGTACGGGCAGTTCATTCTCTGGGTGTCGATCGTGGTATTGAGGCGTTTCAGCGATATGGGTTCTTGAAACGTAATGGTAAAGCATATTTTGCTACACCGTTGGAGCGAATCTTGGTAGTCCATAATCCAGATGTCAGCATTTTGGAAGAAATTGATGAGTGGCTGGAAAAATTCCGTCGTGAAGTAACGAAAGATACGGCGCCTGCTTCGCTCAAGCAGGCATTGAATAACCTGGAGCGTGTCATCTTTGAATTCTGCTGCGGAAAAGCCAAAGCTTATGATCTGCTTATTGCTTTGGGGAAATGCGAAAAGGCTTTGGCGCGGAGCAGGAAATGGGCAAAGGATAATTTTGTGGAACCGCTGGGGTTACGGCAAAAAAAATGGATAGATGTTACTTATGACGGTAGCACCGAATTCCGGCTTGCGGCAGCATTGATGAATGTCGGAAGCGAGAGTACTCAAACGGATTCAGTGACAACGTGCCGTTCTTTATTTGAACCGGTTGGGTATCGCTTTCATGGCGCGTACTGGCTGGAACACTATGATGATGTGTTGTGGCACGACGGTAGCATCGTCGATCTGTTACGGAAAATATTCCAATGGCGGATATTGTTTGCACAAAAACACGGACTCAGCGGTGCAGGTTTGGAGGCTCGTTTTGAAACGCGTTTGGACGACATTGCGGCATTTATTGCAGGGAAAATAAACGAACAGAAATTCAAGGATTTGCTTTGGGGATTATGTATTTTTGATTACGGACAAATGTATCAGAAACCAAAGTTTTTATTTGAGGAAAAATCGAAGGGAAATGTGGTACCGGCATTTTATTCACTGTTGAAGCTTTGTTTCGCGCGGGAATCAGAAGTGGATGAACAATTAGGACTTGGGTATAAAGCAGAAGAATTTAAACGGAGATTGGAAGATCGATTATTTGAAGAATATAAATGTCCCGTAAAACTTGTTCCCGAAATATTCTATCGGGCAGTTTCCGGAGACTCGGCGAAAGCATCAAAACTGGCATCGCAACGGCTGCGCATCTCCGACATGACGCCTGTCGTGGATGAGATTGAGGTTTCGTCTGCGCTGTGTAAACGAGCGGCAGCAGCCTTGATTTTTCCGATATCGTCTTATTCCTATAACTGGTTGAGAAAACACATATTAAAACGGACTGCTGAATTTGACGCAGAACAGTCGGTAAAAAAAGACAACACACTTTAATCAAACATAAAATCATGAATATAAAAGAACTCAGAAATAACTCAAGAATCTTGATCGAAGTCGATCTTCAACCCTTGCAGGGAAGCCGTTTTCAGCCGACAGGTTTTCCTGATCTGGGCGCGGCCACTTATACGTTGAACGATGATACCGAGATGTTGCTTGTGGAGTCCGCACAAAGTATGGCAAACCGCTTGGAGGCTGTTTGCTGGGATGAAGCAAGAGACGATTTGATTCCCGAATTGCAAGGCATTCCTTTCGTCGAATCAACTTTGCCGGATGGCATAAAAACCAATTCCTTGTTGGAGGCTCATCGCGTCAATTCTCCCTATCTGGTTAATGCTACCGGCTTTGAAAAAATCGTGGAAGAAATAGGTTTCAAGGAGAACCAACCATTTGACCGTCAGAAATTAGCGAAAGCGCTTTTCAAGTTTGACCCAAACAGTCTTTTGCACGGCGTATTCCTTGAAAAGATCGGCGGAGTTGTGCGTTTGCCTCGGGCATTGACGGGATTTATCGAAGCAAGCAATATTAAAAATGTGTCCAGCGGGGGTGCGAAAATTGATAGGATTCAACCATCCAGCAAGGAAAGCGATAAAGTGACAAGTTACGGAAAAGCCGCTGCCGGCTACGGAAATATTCCTTTTCATCGCGAAGAATTCACGGGCAATATAAAGGCATATTTCAATGTCGACACAGCATTGATCAATGGATTCCAGGTATCGGAGGATGCTAAGGATTTCCTGGTGGTTTTGGCGTTGTACAAAATCCGCCGCTTCCTGAGTCAGGGTTTGCGCCTGAGAACCGCGTGCGATCTGGAAATCGTTGGCGAAGTGAAATTTAAGCGACCGGATGGAGTCATGCTACCGTCGGAACAAGAATTGGGCGGACAGATTAAAGACTTGATTCAGAAGAATGCGAAGGATTTTGCGTCGCCTGCAAAGACAGCAGTGGTATTTAACAAGGACAAAGCCGAGGCAAGCAAGAAAGGTAAAAAAGGCAAAAGTGATGATAGCACGGAAGAATAAGCCATGCTTACGATTTCTCTGACATTTTTAACGGGACGGTATCATGCGACCGATTCTGCTCATCACGTTAACGAAGGCGTGGTCGATTGGCCGCCATCGCCGTGGCGTATCTGCCGTTCGCTGATCGCAACCTGGTTTTTTAAGGCGCAGGACGTGGCTGCGGAATCCGTCTTGCGCAGCCTTGTTATCAAACTTTCCGAAAAGTTGCCATGCTACCGTTTGCCGGATGCTGTCGGAGGGCACTCCAGACATTACATGCCGACGATTATCGGTTCAAAAGAATCAAAAACAAAAATTTTTGATACTTTTGTGCATGTCGCTCCGGAACAAGCTATTGAAGTTTTCTGGGATGTCGATTTGTCTTCTGAAGAGAAACAGTTGTTGGATTATCTGTTGATCAATATGAATTATTTCGGACGGGCGGAAAGTCTGGTTGATGCACGCTTGAGCGAAAATGGAGACGTACCCCAGGCGAACGCAAACCCTGTTTTGATAGGAACGGATTCAACCGAGGCGAAAGAGAAGGATAAGAACGAAACGGAAATCATCCGTGTACTTGCTCCGATGCTGCCGTTTGCATTTCAAGAATGGCTGAAATCTCAGAAACCGGAAGTTGATGCTACCGCCAAGAAACCAAAGGCAAAAAGAAAAAAGCGTGTTATTGATGATATTACGGACATTTATGATGCAATGTTGGTCGAAACCGCTGCTTTGAAGAACGAAGGTTGGAATCAGGCGATTGGGTCACGATGGGTAGAGTATGCACGTTTATCCAAAGCATTCGGAAAGCGGATTCAAAATAAAAAGAAAAGTAATTCGCAACAAGCAGAGGCGGTTACGGTAGCGCGCTTTGCTATTTTCAGCAAAGTGGCTCCGGGTATTACCGAGGCGCTTTCGCTTGGCGAACGCGTACATCAGGCGTTGGTGAAAATATCGGACGGCAATAGGGTTTTTACAGGATGCGATGACAACGGCAAAAAACTGGAAAGTAATGAGCATCGGCATGCGTATATTTTGTCGGAAGCTTCAGAGCCGCGTGCAGAAGTGAAGTTTATTTCCGTATTCGCAAAAGGCGGATTTGATTCTGATGCTCAGCGTGCCTTGCAGGATTTGCGAAAAACCTGGGACTACGATGGCAGGATTGTACAATTTGTTTTATTGGGCATGGGAAAAGAGGAAGATTTTTGTTCAGAAAAAATGAACGGAGCAAATATTTTCGGAACATCAAAGCGATGGGTTTCGCATACGCCGTTTGTTCCGACACGCCATCAAAAGAAGAAACCGGGAGCGTTCGGCTTTTCGCAAGGTTCACCGGAGGATGATTTACTGCGCTTGTTAAAGCTCGAAAGAATGCTGTCTGAAGAGATCATTCTTTCCGCAAAAGTTAAGCGTTTGGAGAAAGTTTGTGTAGGAATGCGTAAGATTCCTTGTCTGAAATTCCAAAGGATTAGGCAACTCGGTGACGGAGCTTCTGCCGGTAACATGGGTTATGCTTTCGAAATCGAGTTTAAAGAGCCTGTGTCCGGTCCTATTGCTGTCGGCTATGGGTCGCATTTCGGCCTTGGTCTGTTTGTTCCGAAAGTCGAATGAATATCAGAGAAACAAATAACAATCCTGATTTTGAAATATGTCTGATATTACCGAAGCAATTCCCATACGAATGATAAACGAATTCGTTTATTGCCCTCGCTTGTTCTACTATGAACAGGTCGAGGGCATTTTTGTGTCAAATGCCGATACTGCCGAAGGTTCGTCCCAGCATAAGCGGGTGGACAAAGGGAAAAGCAGGTTGGCCAAGGGAGAGAAGCCGGCCGCCGCGATGAATGGTGAGGAAGGCGAGGGCGGTAGCATGGAATCGGTTTCGGAAACGATACACGCGCATTCCGTAATGCTAGGCTCCGAACGGTTGGGTGTAACCGCTAAAATGGATTTGATCGAAGCGACGGCTTTGGCTGATGGCAGTATCGCAGAAGTTATTCCGGTCGAATATAAAAAAGGGGCTCCGCGTGAAGGCGACGAAGGAAAGGAGCTTTGGGACACGGATAAAATTCAGCTTGGCTTACAGATTTTAATCTTGAGGGATAACGGCTATCGTTGCGATAAGGGTGTGTTGTTTTACAGGGAAACGCGTCAGCGAATAGAGTTACAGATGGATGCAGAGACAGAAGCATGGATTGAAAACAGAATTGTCGCCGCTCGTGCATGTGCGTCCGGCGGTAGCATTCCAAGGCCTCTGGATCATTCTCCGAAATGTCCGCGATGTTCGCTTGTTTCTGTTTGTTTGCCGGATGAAACACGTTCGTTGCAACCGGCAGAAGATTTTGCCGAAGTACAAAAAGAATCCGGACAATTGACTCTGGAATTGGAGTGCTCGGAGCTTGAACCAAAAATGCCGGATTTGTGGGAGGGTTTGCCTGAAGTAAAATTTCCGTCAGTGCCTACGGACAATATCCGGCGATTAATTGCGCCCAATCCGGAGACGCGGGCGCTTTATCTCAATACCGCGGGGCATTACCTTTCCAAGAAAGATGAAACTTTTGTTGTAAAGGAAAATGGAAAAATAGTGGGTGAATTTCTTGCCAAGGACATTCATCATGTTGCTATTTATGGACCGGTTCAGGTTTCCACATCGGTGATCCAGTCATGCTGTGAACGGGAGATTCCGATGGCATGGTATTCGATGGGCGGATGGTTCTATGGGATTACTCATGGTCATACCTTGAAGAATGTTTTTACCCGGATAAAACAGTTTCATTATGGAGCGTCGCCGGAATTAAGTTTACTGATCGCAAGCCGGTTTATTCACGGTAAGATCAGAAACCAGAGAACTTTCCTGATGCGGAATCATATTAATCCGCCAAAGTCGGTTTTGCATGCCCTTAAATGGCATGCGGCGGTAGCATTGAGCGCTACCAGTTTGCAGGATCTATACGGAGTGGAAGGCTCCGCGGCCGCTTTGTACTTCGAGCAATTTCCCGGAATGCTGAAGCAGCAATCGGCGGCTGATGACATACCTCTTTTGCCAGACTTACCGGAAGACAAGCGGATGCACGTTTTTCATTTTAAAGAAAGAAACCGTCGGCCGCCTCGTGATCCGATAAATGCTTTGCTGTCGTTTGCGTACGCACTGTTGGCAAAAGACTGTACGATTGCTGCTTGGGTAGTCGGATTTGACCCGTATGTGGGATTTTTGCATCAGCCGCGATTTGGTCGGCCTTCGCTGGCTTTGGATGTAATGGAAGAATTTCGTCCGTTGGTTGCGGATTCGGTTGTAATTGGGCTAATCAATAATCGCATGCTGCAGCCAAGCGACTTTGTTTTTGCCGGAGAAACGGTGAGTGTTAGTCCAAAGTCCAGAAAAGTAGTCATTCAAGCTTATGAAAAACGTATGAATGATTGCATCACGCATCCGGTTTTCGGCTACAAAGTAAGTTACCGTCGGGCAATAGAATTGCAGTATCGACTGCTTGCACGGGTATTGACGGGTGAAATTGCGCATTATATTCCATTTTTAACGCGGTAGCATGGTATGAGAAGAAATTACATTGTAACTTATGACATTTGTGATGCAAAACGATTAAGAAAAGTTTTTAAGATTTTGCGCGGATATGGCTATCATCTCCAGTTTTCGGTATTTGAATGCGATTTGACATCTCACGAACTGAGTCAGCTAAAAGCTGAACTGAAAGAGATTATTCATCATAACGAGGATCAGGTGCTTTTTATTGACTTAGGCACGGCTGCATATCGGGGCGAACGAATTATTTTTGCCATAGGACAAAACTATCAAAAACTGGACGAATCATGCTTTATCGTGTGAAGGATTTGATCGGTAAAATTTAAAAATCAAATATATTTGGTTCTTTGACAGTCAAACCTATGCGAGCGGCAAGGTGCTCATATAAAACCTATTACCTGCTCGAGTTCGATAAATAAAGGAACAGAAAGAAAATGGGATGTTAAATGTCTTTGGATAGACGGTGGTATGGATGGGTGCTCGAAAATAGCTTTGACAATCCCGTTAAATAAAAGAACTGTAATCATATCTATTCCAGTGCATGAAATGCGCTGGCTTTATTGAGGCGTTACCGCAGGTAGTCCTGAGGATGCTCATGTCGGATTCCAGTGCATGAAATGCGCTGGCTTTATTGAGGCTTCAATTCTCGCTTGCCGTACCTGCTCTGTGTCGCCGGAATTCCAGTGCATGAAATGCGCTGGCTTTATTGAGGCGATGCTCGGAGCGCGGGACGAATTACCCAAAGAGGGAAATTCCAGTGCATGAAATGCGCTGGCTTTATTGAGGCCTCGCTTCGGTTCCATTCCCTGATTTTCTCCTTAACCATTCCAGTGCATGAAATGCGCTGGCTTTATTGAGGCTAAGGCTCACGCCTACGGAGCGAACATTTCAAATGTATTCCAGTGCATGAAATGCGCTGGCTTTATTGAGGCCTTTCTTTCGTAATTCATCTATAGATAACCCATTTACCATTCCAGTGCATGAAATGCGCTGGCTTTATTGAGGCAAATCCGAACAAGGCCAACCTTTGATGGGTATTTTTATTCCAGTGCATGAAATGCGCTGGCTTTATTGAGGCCTGGCTCAGGTAGATAAACAGATTAGAGAAATGGGCGGATTCCAGTGCATGAAATGCGCTGGCTTTATTGAGGCACAATGACGGTACGAACTCCGCCGTGTTTGATTGATTCCAGTGCATGAAATGCGCTGGCTTTATTGAGGCCGGTATGTCTTGGAAGAGATGGGAATTTTCGACCGTTATTCCAGTGCATGAAATGCGCTGGCTTTATTGAGGCACAATGACGGTACGAACTCCGCCGTGTTTGATTGATTCCAGTGCATGAAATGCGCTGGCTTTATTGAGGCAATTCATTGGTTATTAT
>JAVBMG010000017.1:0-4530 GCA_031552815.1 Opitutales bacterium | reverse complement strand
GATCTCGTATAAATGAATTGAAGGTTTTTACTGATACCACGGAATCTGTTTCTCAGGTTTCGGACGAAGCGCTTGGCATGAACCGGCAAGCGAGTGCTGATGCATTAGCGGTTGAAAACGATGCCGATGGCGGAATCGTTTTCCCGGAAGCTTTATTGAGTGATGAACCAATCGCTGAGGCAATACCGGAAGAGGGGGCCTCGTTGTCAGCGACTCCCATGCTTTTGCAGGCGACGGCAGATGAAAGTATGACGATAGAATACGAGTATAATGCGCGTGGCGAACTGACGAAAGTCAGGAGCGGTGTCAATGTGCGTGCCATAGAATATGACCAACGCGGTAACATCACGAAGATGTAATTCCGGTATATTTTCTACTTTCTTCTAAAAATCCCAACGATGAAAAAACTACTTTCCATATTTGTTCTGTTAGTAAGTTGCTTATTGTCGGCATTTGCGCAGGAAACAAACGACGGTTGGCTTCATAACAAGGACTCTGCCGTAGGACGTTCTTTTGATGCGGTACAATTGTCATTACCGTCTCAGAAGAAAACAGGGATGCTTCTACAGGCATTGGCCAGTAGTCCGGCGGTATTGTCAAAGCATGAGGAAATTATTACGCTTGCAGAAAATTTACAAAAAGATCCGCTAACGATTTTTGAATATGTTTATAACAATATTGATTATGAGCATTATCTTGGGAGTAAAAAAGGTAGTTTACGTACCTATCTTGAACGTAGCGGAAGTGATTTGGATCAATGCCGTCTATTGACTGATTTGTTATATGCTTCGGGTTATACGGATGCGTATATCACGCAGATAGAGGATCTGATTCCTTATGAACATTCCAGTGGGAGAGATATAGTGCATTGGTTGGGATTAGATGCCGACTCGTACGCCGGTCGTCCTTATAATGATACGTTAACGGAATACTATGGGTCATGGGATCGTGTTCCTGCGTTTTACAAGGATACGGGCATTTCGGAAAAATACCGTCGGCAGATGCTGCAATTTGTGCGCAATAGTAATCTTTGGGATTTCTATTTGTATATCGGGAGCGATTATCCTTATGAATTCCGGAGTGATGGCGGAACAAATCGCTTGCATATCTGGGTTCGCCGTTATGTCGTAAAGTGTAATATTTCCGGACAGGTGAGAACCTTTGATCCTTCCTTGAAGTTTTATGACAAGGTATCCGCGATGCCTTGGAAGAATGCGATCGGATATGACCGTGGTAGCTTTTTGTCCGCGATACAGGGGAATGTGAGCAGTAACTCGGTTAAGGGTATTCAGAGTGTGACCTTAGGCGAACGCTTAAATGCCTATTGGAGCGGATTGGATAATTATCTGGCGGCCAACGGAGAGGGGAAGGATGTCATTGACGTCTATGGCGGCAAGAAACTGCGCAAGAGACAAATCACGGTATACGAGGATTTGGCTGCGCAGTCAGTGTCTAGATTTGATTATAACCACAACCCTGGTTCCGGAGGTTTTTACTTGGGCTCATCCTGTAGTGTTTTGGAACCAAGAAATGTATCAGGTGCCCCGAACAAAAATGGGTATGTCTTCTCATTTTACGATATGGTTGATGAGAATCTCGTTTATTGGCTTGCTCCTTCATTGACTTTTACAAATCTCGCAAACGGAGTAGTTATTGCCAATTTACGGGCGGATACCTTACATGCGGAGTGCCTATCCTTGCGAACAGTGGGGAGTAATCTGTATTTATACAAGGAGGGCGTTCAAATCGGATATGTGGCCTCATTTCCTGACAACGGCAAGGTAAGGATGTCCGTGTCACATCCCGGTATCAATCCCCAGACGTGGGATATTTCGGTGAAAAGGCATAATGATTTTGTGCAGGTATTTCCTTATGCGAACCGGGTAAATATGGCCATGATCGCCTATCGTCAGAAAAAACTGGAAGCCTGGATAAGGGATGCAAAGCTTGCGTATCCGACCGCTGTGGTAGACGGTAATTTACGGTTGAACCAACTTCCTGCGCATACAGCCAGTACCAACTTGCGGGAACGTATAGAAGCGGAGATGTTGAACCTGAAAGGGTTGACGTGGCTCTGGCAAACGGAACTTGCCAGCAAATTGCTCGACGGCATTGTGAACAATATAACGGTAAAGTATCATCGTACTGGTCGTATCGTGAGTGATACGGGTATTTACATTGATATCGGGATGGATCTCTGGAACTCGTTTTCAATGACAGGAAGAAACGAGGAAATGAAAAACTATTATGCGGTGCAAGGTCTTTTCAACAGCGCCTTGGAACACGCGGTCCTTGAAGAGTCGGAGATGGATAATGGGAATGAGGGAGCTTCCACGTCCAAGATACTGCAATGGGCGAATGACGGCGGGACAAGCAATGATATCGTCTATTTTGCAAATAAGAGCACATGGTCTTCAATTAAGGGACTGCTCGTTAATTACAGCACAGCGGATTTGAATGATTTGAACGCCGCTTTTTCCGGCAGCGATACAGTACAGGCGCTTTTGCCGAAGAATGGGAAATATCAGCGGGGTGCATTTAACGGCGCCGGGTATTTGCTGGTAAAGGAAGCCGTAAACACGTTCAGCTACTCGTTTAAGATCAGCCCGAATCTCAACGGCGGTTACCCGATCAATCTGTTTCCCGTCAGTCAGTTGTTGCCGGATTACTCACCGCCGCTTCCAAGTACCAAGACAGGAAGCGTAACAGACGACCGGTTTCCGGTTTCGGATCCCACAAAGCGTTCCAGTAATACCATGGGAGATCCTATTGATATACTTACAGGATCGTTTACCTACAATACGGTCGATGTGAATGTTGGCGCTTCCGAGCCGCGCGGGCTGAGCTTTGCCCGGTTTTATGATTCGCGGTTGGGAGAAAGCAACGAGGGGAATTTGGGTTACGGATGGACGCACGGTTACAACATCTGGATCAAGGAAAAAACATCCGTTGAACTAGCCATGGGGGAAGGCGATCCGCGTCAGTGTGGCGCATGGGTCATCGCAATGATGGTTGCTTATGATGTATGGGAAAACAAGGCGACAACGGGAACTGCCGTTGCCAAGGAAATGCTTACCCCCTTCCTTGTTGCCAATTGGGGCGTTGAGCGGCTGAAAAACAGTAATGTCCTGGTTTATACGGGAGGGTCGCAGATGAATTTTGTCAAGTTGCCTGATGGCAGTTACTTGCCTCCCAGGGCCAGTACCGTTCAACTTAGTAAAGGTTCTGAAACAGAAGGGTTCACAGTGAAATACCGCAATGCCAATACGTTTAAATTCTATGGGCAGAAAAATGCGGCGGGAACGCTGTTGCCTTATGCCAACAAGATTGAGCGGATTACTGATCCTTACGGCAATGCGATGGATTTTACGTATGATGGGAAGAAGCTGAAAACCGTGACTGATACCTATGGGCGTAAGCTGGAGTTCACTTATAATCCGCAGGATTTAATCAGCGACGTCAGGGACGTGGCGGGAAACAGAACGGTAACATTTACCTATGATAATGTAAGTACCACGAAAAACCTTGCCTCGGTAACGGATGTGCTGGGCAATACGGAACGTTACTATTATGACGCCAAGCATCGGATGACCTGGTTTTCCAACAAAGAGGGGAAAAAGATACTGGATAATGTCTATGATGGCGATGGACGTGTGAGCCTGCAAAAACTTTACGAGACCCAGGATCTTGCCAACCGCGGAATCAACAACTATGTGCGCGAGTATCGATTCTTTTATCTCGGAGAAGAAACCATAGAGCAATTACCGCGGGATGCAGGCGAAGCTGTTATCCAGAATATCTATTATTTTAACAAGGCCGGGCAGATGATTGCGTTTAGGGACGCTCTCGGCAATGTTTCCAAATCCGAATATGATGGTGAAGGCCGGAAGATAAAGGATATCAATGCAAAGAATATCGTGACGGGCAGCTATGTATACAATGCCGACCACACGTTGAAGGAATCGACGGATGCATTGGGTAACAAAGCGATTTATGAGTATGACAGTAGAGGCCGTCAGACAAAAGGCACGATCAGGGCCGCCGATGGTAGCACCCGTACGCAGGTGCTTACGTATTCCGACAATACACCGAATCCGGCCAGTATTACCGATGCGCGTAATATTAAAACCACGTTTAGCTATTATGCGGACGGCAGCATAAAATCGAGCACCGGACCGACAGGGACGACTACATACACTTACGATGGTTACGGGAATGTAATCCAGGTACAGACTGATTACGGCATCGAATCCCGAAGTGTTTTCGATACGCTCGGCAGACCCGTTGATAAATTTGATGCAAAAGGGAGCAAGGTCAGCTACCAGTACGATGCGTCGGGACAGGTGACAAAAGTATTTGAGACACCGTTTAATGGTATTCAGTTTCAGATTGCCGAGAATGAATACGACAAGGATGGCAAACTGATCAAAGCGCATAACTGGCAAAGTGCGGGTAGGAAAATCACCACAGCCTACACTTACAGTCTTTCCGATAAAGTACTGACGGTGACCCGTGCGCTCGGAACAACAG
>JAVBMG010000016.1:0-18165 GCA_031552815.1 Opitutales bacterium | reverse complement strand
AAAATTCTCATTGGCGCCCCATAACGTCATACCATCACCACTGCTCAGGGAAAGACCGTTCCCGCCATTCGGCGATATTTTCCCAACCGCAGCAAAATTGATATTGTTCACCCCATCAGTGATAAGCGGATAGAGACTGGGATTAACGGTTTGCGCGTTCTGACCGGAATAGTTGTAAACACCGCCTACAACATTTGCCAAATCTTTATTGCTGGTATTCCAACTGGCGGACTCGCCAAACACCAGCACCCGGGTATTACTGTTTAAAAGATTACTCAATACCGTAAGCTCTTCTGCGGTATAGTTTATACTACCATTATGTAAATTAACAATAACGGCGTCCGAATCGTTGATGGCATAATTGCCAAGCGATCCCGTAGCCAATGTCGCCCCGGAACCGGTCATGTAATTTCTGAACGTGGAAAAACTATCCCGGCTTATAACGCCATTTCCGGTGCTTGTGCTCGCACCATCCAGTATGGAAATGGTCCATGCGTTAAGATACGAGCAAGAGAAAAGCATGACTCCTGATATCAGGATCGCTTTTGATGCATGACTGATCGATCGGTTATTTCTCATAAATCCACAGATAAAATGATCCGGTCAGGGTACAGATGCGGCTTTTATCTGCAATATAATTTTATCGGATGACGTATGACCTGCATTGATTTCAGAATACCGACCATCAATTATAGCAGTATCCTGGTATAAAACAATCCGCAACAACGTCGCAGATATAAACAGTCCGGCAGCACTCGAGTCTCAACCCCTATGTATCACTGTTTCTTGCAGTATGCGGTATTTCCCAGCACAAGCATAACGACCACAGAGATAACGATCACTGCTGAAGTAAAGATATAATATTTTGGCGGATAATTAAGAAAATAAAAATATACGGAAATACCAGAAGCAATGCTTATAGACAAAAGACCCGCGCCCATGGTTCTGCATAGCTTTGGCTCGTCATATTTTGCTTTCTCCTCTTTGCTCGCCGTATTGTAGCCGGCAATTAAAAAGCCACCCTTACCGAATAAAAGAATTACGGACATAATAAACAGAACCGCAACTATAGCACATAAGAGGATGTCCATCATTTGAGTCATATAATTAATCCGGTTATTTTAAAGAAATCCCATTTATTATTATAGATATAATCAATGAGCACAAATTTGTACGAAAAGCTTTTTATGTAAAGGAATTAATCATCAATGAACAATGATCCTAAACAACAAATAATCACCTTTATCAGGATAAAAAAGCCCGCAGCATCGTTATCAGTGCTGCGGGCTTTAAATGGTCGAGCCGACTGGATTCGAACCAGCGACCTTCTCGTCCCGAACGAGACGCGCTAGCCAGACTGCGCTACGGCTCGTAAATCAAAGGTCAAAATCCTGTCTATCCGACCCGTTTAGTCAAGCGGATTTCTTTGCGTTCGTCTTAATTTGCGTTGCCCTTCTGCGGCAGGAAGGTGACGCGAGAACGCAGGCCGTCGTCTTCAAAACGGAACCATAACTGCATGTTCTGAATACCGCTAAACATGCCGTTGTCCGAAAACTGCAATGTCGGCTCTTCCTGGCTAACCCATGAACCATAGGGCTTGGTTGTAAATTGCCTGATATCTATCGAAACCGCTTCGGGAACCGGCGTGGCATAGCCCAATGCGGCTTGTTGCATCCGGGCCGCCGCGGGAGCATCCACCGCGTACGCCATCATCCACGGTATGAGTTGTGATCCGCTGGCATACACCGATTTCCGGAATTTCGACTGGGCGGCAGACAGGGCCTGCGGCAATCCGGACTTCATTTCCGACAGCGCCAGGTTCACGCCCGCATGCGCTTCGCCAATGGGTTTACTTCCGGCAATCAATACGGGCGTCCAGGGATGGTTGGAAATATGCAGCCAGCCGTTTTCAACCGTGACCGCGTATTCGATACGGGCAATGCCCAAAACAGTCCAGGATACCAGGACGGTTTTGCTGTCCGGAATGAAAACGGATTCCATGGAAAACCATTCCTCCGTCCGGCTGATCAGCAGTGTACGCAGCATTTTCCGAACAGTAGCCTCCTGCCCCTCGCGTATACGGACGGCCAGATCGCAAGGGCGCGTAAGCAATGAGGAAACAACGGGAAACAGGAACATTTCCTCCCCGCCAAACCCCAGAAAATTACGTTCACCCAGCGTATTCAGTGCAGGGAAGGCGGTCTGCAAGACAGGATCGGAATCCTGCAGGGAAAGCACCACCTGATCATCCAATGCGGCAAGCAGATCCTCCACGCCCCAAAGCTGCAGCTCACGGGAAAAATAATAGACGCCGTCCAGTTTCGAGAAATTCGCATTCATTGCGAGCGAAGCTACCGGCTCCTTGCTGTACTGCGGCATAAGCAAGGGTTTCACGCTTGCATCCTCGCCGTCTTCCCCGATAAACCATGCCTGCATGTCATTGTAGATGCTACTGTCAATAAGCGGCAGGATAAAGGTTTCCAGCGTCAGCGTTCCGTCCTTTGGCGCATCCAGACGCAGCGCTATCGGGTCGAAGTATTCGCGCCAGAAATGCGTGTAACGCTCCCGGTATTCATCATACGCCGCTTCCTCTGACTTTGTCGCCAACGTTACCGGATGTTCCGTCAGCGTTTTGAGGGAATCAAGCGCGCCCCAGGTTTTGGAAATCACGCGGCAACCCGCTTCCAGTGCATACTCGGACGCCGGCGCCTGCTCCTCCGTCAGGTAACCGCGTGTTTTCAGCGTTGCAAGATCGGGCGCATCCTGTCCGTGATCCAGGCGATAGAGCAAAGCTACCGTGCTGATCCATTCCATTTTTGCGCGCGCGAGCGCACGGCGCAATTGCCCGATTTTGATCTCCGGCCCGGTCAGACGACGCAGAAAAGGATCGGAGAAATACACGTAGGCGCGGGTCTCGTCCGTCACCGGCAACTTGCTGTTCATCACACAGAATTCATCTGTCTGCCCGAGACTGCCCTTGCCCTTCCCGTCGGCAAGGCGCAAGGCGAGCTGCAATTCGTTTTTATTGGTGGAAGCAAAAAGCAGGCCGCCGCGCACGGTAACATGAAAACTGCCGCCGCTTCCCAACAGCGGAACCGTGAGGATATCCTTGCTGTCTTCCTTCAGAAGAAAAGGGGTCCATGATTTCGGCTTAAAACGGATCACAAAGGTGATGTCCGTGTTATCGCGGAAAAAGACATCCGGTGCAAATACCGCCAGTTCCTCCACGTTTCCCCCGGAAAACCATTGCTTCACCTGTTCCGGCGTCAATCCGAACTTTGCGGCATAACGCGTAAGTAACGCGTAATCGACAAAACTGTTGCCTATCAGCGGCGACAGGCGCGTAAGGGCAGCATCGGCCCCTTCAAATAAATCGGCAATCCGTCCCGGCTCCCGGACAAGTACGCACAAACGATCCTCAGGCACGTAATCGGCAAGCGATGTTACCGGCTCAGCCTTAAGCGCCGCTTTCATTTCGGCATAGGGATGCGACTTCACGGAAACCGCCTCGATCGTGGAAACCTCAACGCCGGGTTCCGCATTGATCCCGCTATCCCCATTCTCCCCATCCAACGTTTGCGTCTGCAGGGTTGCTCGGATGGCAACCTGGCCTCCCATGACAGACATCAATCCCATAGCGAACTCATCGTCACCCAGGGATCGCCGGCGCATGGTCGGCAGAAAGAAATCATCCGCACCGTAAATAGATTCCATGGTCTCACTGAGAACCGTAAACATCGGACTCGACATGGATTCATCGGCAAACATGAATAGAGTCATCGCCCTGCTCCGCGCCCAGGCTTTCAAAACGGCCTGCCCTTTTTCGTCAGTAACGGGCTTTGCTGCGCTCAGATCCCAAACAACGCTTTCCTCACCTTCTCCGTGCGCGGGTGATTCACTTGCCATGCATGTTACCGTCCGGGCAGCTTTATCACGCAACAATCCGGCCACGTAAAAAGTCCTTGGTGAATATGGATCAATTTCTCCCGGATCCACAGCTTCATCCGGCACGGGAAAAGCATAAAGCTGAACCACGGGTCCCTTGTCCATGACTTCAAATCCCCAATACCAGCTCGGTACTTCCGCCTTGCCGTAAACCAGCGTCAGCCCTGTTTTCTTATCCGTATAGATACCTTCGGACGTGATTTTTATTTCCGCAAAAACGCCTGTATACACAGACAGCGCCGCGCCGACAATGAGGATACTTTTAAACTGCATAAGATTTAATTATTGCCGGTTATCATTCACGAAAAGCGTACCCGGTACAAAGAAAAAAACAGGCATTGCTTTTTCCGTCTCAAAATAGGATTACCGAATCAGCCAGCAGGAAAAAGGAACTGTACTCGATCAGAGTATTATCGCTCCGCCTCACATCAGCGCGGCATCAACGCGAACACACCCCATCCAAGATATTCACGCGTATACGTGGCATAGCGTTTTGGCTCCGAAGTCAGTCTGGCTCGAACCTCTTCCGCGAAGTCGTCGCCAGGATTCGCTTCGAGCCATCGGCGCATGGTGAGCCACTTGGCCGCCTCGTACCTGTCCCAGCCGTCCCGGTTAGCCAGAACCATTTCCACAACGTCGTAACCGAGATCGCCGAAAGACGCGAGAAGTTCCGGAAGCAGGAGAAAGTCGGAGATTGCATTGGCAAAACATTCCCTGGCAACATCTTCTGTCGGCGGTAACCGCAGCCAGTAGGGCTCGCCGATAAGAATGATTCCGTTGGCGATGAGACTCTTCTTCAGAAGTTCGATGGTACCGGCAACGCCCCCACCGATCCACGTGGCACCGACACAGGCCGCCACACCAACCTTTTCGGCGGCGACGTAGCCGGCAGCGTCGCCATGTATAAACTCGACTTGATCAGCGACGCCGAGTTCCTCAGCTCGCAGTTTCGCTTGCCTGGTGAACAACCGGCTCATGTCAATACCGACACCGATGATTCCGTAATCGCGGGCCCAGGTACACAGCATCTCACCCGAACCGCTGCCAAGGTCGAGCACACGAGTCCCCGATTCCAGGCGCAACGCCGCGCCGAGAGTAGCGAGCTTTTCCGGTGTGAACGGGTTATGGATGCGATGAGCGCTTTCCGTAATGTTGAAGATACGCGGGATGTCCAATGCAAAAACTCCTTTAAAGTTATGTAAGAACGGAAAGATACCCGTAGCAAATGTAGCAAACAAGGATTTAAAATCACACCACCGCCTCAACGTTTCGACTTGTTGCCCGGGTGTTCCGTAATAAACATGAACTCAGCACTCTTTCAAAGTCACTTCCGGCACGAAATATTCAAGCGACCTGAGTCGGGTATTTCCTTTAATAATTGCCTGGCTTCATTTCCGGCGAAGCACATTGACCAATCAGCGACAGTCCCTAAAATAAAACAGGATAGCCATCCTATTACTACACGTTTTCATGAACCGCTTACAGTCACCGGACCTTTTCAGACAGGATTCCGAAATGAACAGAATCGTCGACGCCATTGTTTAACGATTCGTGTTTAAGCAAAAAGCATAAGCATATTATCTCTGCGCTCTTGACCAGGCTGTCGCTTCGCCCCGTAAGCTGGCTAAACCTGCTTTGCGGCTTTTTCTTACTCCTCGCTGATATACACGAGCGCGCCTTCCTCGACCCAATCAAAGAGTTCGACCATTTCCCTGTTTCTCAGATGGATGCAGCCGCAACTGGCGGGTTGTCCGATCAGGTCTTCATGGTTGGTCCCGTGAAAATAAACATAGCGGTCGTAGGTATCGCATCCCGCTCCCGCATTCTTTCCCGGTTCGAGCCCACGAAGCCGGATGATCCGCGTGGTAATCAGGGATTTCTTCTGCTCCTCGGCATCGCATTCCCAGTAACAGCGGCCGGTGGGAATCCGCCCCTTGAAAACCATGCCAAGCGGCTGCCCCTCCCCGATCTTGTCGGCGGTAGCATGAAAACCGAGCGGCGTTCCCAGGGAATTTTCCACACAGGACGGTTGCTTCCTTGAAGTTGATATTTCCCAGGTTTTGATTAGCTTTTCATTTTCGTGGAAATAGAGCTTTTGCTCCCTGACTGATACAAAAAAGCATTGCTTTGGCAGCGGAAGCATTATTTCCTCAGCATGTTTCTTAATTAACTTAAGTCTATATGGCATCATCAGCTCGTAAATATAATGTCGGTATCGTGGGCGCTACCGGCGCAGTCGGCAAGGAAATCTTGGCTCTTTTGGACAAAAGGGCGTTTCCTGTTAACGAAGTCCGCTTGTTGGCTTCCGCTCGCTCGGCAGGCAAGACGATCTCCTTCCAGGGAAAGAATCTGACCATCGTCGAGGCGACTCCTGCCGCATTCAAGGGCTTGGATTTCATCATCTTCTCCGCTGGCGGCAGCATCAGCAAGGCGCTCGCTCCCGAGGCGGTCAAGGCAGGTTGTGTCGTGATCGACAACAGTTCGGCTTTCCGTATGGATCCGGAGGTACCGCTCGTCGTTCCGGAAATCAATGCCCATGCGCTCAAAAACCATAAGGGCATCATCGCAAACCCGAACTGCTCCACGGCAATCACCTTGATGGCGCTTTATCCGCTCCATAAACGTTTTGGCGTAAAACGCGTCATTGCTTCCACCTACCAGGCGGTTTCCGGCACCGGTGCGCAAGCCATCATTGAGCTTGAAAACCAGGTCAAGGATTGGGTTGCAGGAAAGCCGATGAAGAAGGATGTTTATCCGCACCAGATCGCCTTCAATCTGATCCCGCATGTGGACGGCTTCCTCGAGGACGGTTACACCAAGGAAGAAATGAAGATGCAGAACGAAGGACGCAAGATCATGGAATTGCCTTCCCTGCGCGTCGGATGCACCTGTGTGCGCGTTCCCGTGTTCCGCGCCCACTCGATCTCCGTCGATGCGGAATTCGAAAAGCCTGTCAGCGTGGAAGAAGCCCGCAAGGCGATCAAGGAAGCAGCGGGCGTTGAACTGATCGACGATCCGGCCAACAAACAATACCCGATGCCCTGGGACTACAGCTGCAAGGAAAACTGCGGCGTGGGCCGTATCCGCAAGGATGTCGGCTTTGACAACGGTCTGGCATTCTGGGTTGTGGGCGACCAGCTCTGGAAAGGCGCGGCCCTTAACGCGGTTCAGATCGCGGAAGCACTGATTAAGTAATCAGTTAAAAACACTTTCAGGCGGTAGCATGATGCTACCGCCTTTTTTCTTGTCACAGCCAAAAAGCTTGAAACGTTTTCTTTCCTTAAAGAGAATCGGTCTCAATGAAAACATTGATCACTTACTCTACGCTGACCGGAAATACCCAAAAAGTTGCTGAAGCGATTTTTGAGATTTTAGAAGGCGAAAAAGAAATCATGCCGATGAAAAACGTCAAAGATCTCGCATCTTATGGCAGGATCATTGCCGGTTTCTGGGTCGATAAGGGAGAAGCAAACCAGGAGGCCGGGGAATTCATTGGAAAACTGAAAAACAAGGAACTTGGCATTTTTGGCACACTCGGCGCTTATCATGACTCTGATCATGCGACCCGGTGCATTGCGAATGTCATAGCCCGTGTGTCCAAACACAATAAAGTGATTGCCACGTTTCTATGTCAGGGGGCAATTGACCCAAAAATCATAACCCGCATAAAAGAAATGGCTGCCCTTTCCAGTGGCCGGAACGCGATTACACCCGAAAGGAAACAACTATGGAAAGATGCGGCCGGGCATCCGGATCAACAGGATCTGGAAAACGCAAAAAGGATATTTTCGGTTTTTAATCTCTAGGCGATCTTTTCAGCCCATTCACGAAGGCAAAAGAAACTGGTTTCAGGTTTTGCTGACAGGTTGTATCGGGAGCGTTTTTAATAGGGGAAGCGGTATTCCGCCATAGTTCATATCCGCAAGGAACGATCAGTGTTTATTCTCAGGCACAAATAAACATTCGGTTGATTTTTTACGCCAAACAGTCAGGCTTGTCCCTCAAAAATGGATAACAGCACCTTGATTCATGCATTGGATTTATTCGGCGTCTGCGTGGCCTCGATTTCGGGCACGCTGGTTGCCGGACGCAAGCGCATGGATATTTTCGGTGTGGCGGTGCTCGGCCTGGTAACAGCCATCGGCGGCGGTACCGTGCGCGATGTGATCATGGGCGCAACCCCGGTTTTCTGGCTGCGTCAGGAAAGTTACCTCTTTGTTTCCCTGCTCTCGTCACTCGGAACCTTTGTCTGGGTGCATTTCCGCCCGGTTTCCATGAAGCCGTTACTGATCGCGGATGCTGTCGGACTGGCCGCTTTCACGATCGTGGGAACCAGCAAGGCGCTTTATTTCGGTTTCTCCCCAACGATTTCCGTGGTCATGGGTGTCATGACAGGAGTCGGCGGCGGTGCGATACGCGATGTCCTGGCAGGTGAAGTGCCTTTTGTGCTGCGTCGCGAAATCTATGCTACCGCCAGCATCGTGGGCGCAATGGCTTACCTCGTGCTCCCGTCGGGAAGCCTGCTTCAATTACTCTGCTCCTTTTTCATCGTTTTCTTCATCCGCATCATCGCCGTCCGTTTCGATCTCTCACTGCCTACCCTTGCCCGGAAAATCAAATAAATGGCAGTGTCTTCGGCATCCTTCCCTTTCCCGTCTCCTGTTTTTTGCCCGCCCATCAATAATTTTCCGTGTAATATGGACATTTTCCATTTTTCAGCTAAATTGGCTTGTTAAATGGAGATTTCGGCTCATAAAAAACCGACTTTATTCCCATGCAAGACTTCAATTTTGACTCAAGTAACGATTTCAATCCGGAATTCAATCAGAACGATTGTTTCAACTGGAGCGAAAAAGACTGGCGCAAGTACCTGAACAACTGCCAGAAAGAAGTATTTCAATTCCTGAAATGCTACACTGCTTGCCTGCACATGGAAAACCGCCTGGACGAAGTCGCCAAAATGATGGGTTGGGATGCAGGATGGTCCGACCCCGAGGAAGATAAATTTATCCTCGATTTCAATCCGTCCGACGAGCAGGAAGCCGAGGAAATCGAGGCGATTGAAATCTATACCGTACACACGCAACCCGTGCTCATTGTGAGCAACGGTCTCTTGCTCTTCCTTGAGGCGCAGTTCGCCGATCTCATCGAGCAGGAGAACGGCAACATCTCCCCGCGCTTCTGCTGGGCATTCGCCATATCGCTCGGCAAACTGCGCTCGGAAGTCTTGTTTGCGGCAAACTGCATTGACGCGGGTGATTTCAACCTGGGCATCTGCCACCTGAAAAACGCACTCTCGCACCTGAACAACACCTTCGAGATCATCGGCCACGACTATTTCAAAAAGATCAGCGGCTATGAGACTTTTGAGGAAGCCTGCCGTTTGCGTCTCTTCGACCTGCGCCAGCTCTGGATAAGACTGATTCAGGACTGCCGCAAACAGGCTGCGGAAGAAGGTACGATCGGATGAACCAAGGTTCGTCCGGAATAAGAAGACAAAAGCGTTTTATCTTGTCTCCCGCTATTGTTTGTTGCCTGAATTCCCCCTTTTAACCATTTTCATTCTTTTCTGATGAACAAACCATTCCTACTCGCTGAAACCAAAGATACACTTCAGGAAAAACTGCTTGCGGCGAAGTTTCCTGTGTTTCGGACAAAACAGGTTCTGGAATGGCTGTACAAGATGCGCGCCAGGGAATTCGCGCAGATGAGTAACCTGCCGAAAGACCTGCGTTCCTGGTTCAGCGAACAATTCACTTTCGGCGGTGAGGAGCTGGTTACGATTACCGGCTCACAGGACACCACGCAAAAGCTGCTCCTGCGCCTGACTGACGGCAGCCTGATCGAAACCGTGATCCTGCGCGCCCCGGCACAAAACGAGGAAACCGGTTTCGGCCGCGTCACCATTTGCGTCTCCAGTCAGGTTGGCTGCGCGTATGCGTGCCGTTTCTGCGCTTCCGGCCTTGCCGGTTACAAGCGTAATCTTGATGCCGGGGAGATCATCGCGCAACTCATGTACGTCGCCCGTCATATTGAGGAAAAGCAAACGGTAGCATCCAGGGACGGACAGGTGCCGTTCGACAATATCGTCTTCATGGGCATGGGCGAGCCGCTCGCCAATTATGAGAATGTGAACCGCGCCATCAGCATCATCAATGCGGAATGGGGATTCCGTTTCGGAGCCCGGCGCATCACGATCTCGACCTCCGGTCTTGTCCCGCAAATCGAGAAACTGGCCGACGAGCCGGTTTCTTTCCGCCTTGCCGTCAGCCTCCACGGAGCCACCAATGCAGTCCGTGACCAGATCATGCCCGTAAACCGCCGTTATCCGCTCGAACAATTGCTCCCGGCGATCCGGCATTTTGCTCAGAAACGCAAACGGATGATCACGCTGGAATATATTTTGATAGAAAACGTGAATGACGGACTCGACCAGGCAAAGGAACTTGTCAAGATTGCCAACGACTGCCACGCACACGTTAATCTGATTCCCTACAATACCGTCGAGGGACTTCCCTGGAAACGCCCGAATTCCATGCGCCAGAACGCCTTTCTCAAAGTGATCGAGGACGCAGGCGTTTCGGTTACCATTCGCAGGGAAAAAGGCCATGACATCGCCGCAGCCTGCGGCCAGCTCCGGCTGAAGCAGATTAACAAGGAAGCAGCAATGGCGTAGACGGAAAGAAAAACAAGTCGATAGATGGGAGAAGATGGGCAAGAGTAAATAGACGAGCGTAAAGAGAAGAGACGGTAGCATGATTTCCCACAACGGATAGTCAGCTCGTTTTCAAAAGGCCATTATCCTTAATCAACGATTTATCTATTCCCTGTTTACTTTTTCGATTCTCCATCGACTATGTCCTATCCTCTCCTTTCTTCCGTCTCCCGCATTCCTTCAAATCAGCGACAATAAGTCCGGCAAATCCACTGCCTGCAAACGCTGAAGCAGGAGCGCCGATGCGGTAGCATCATAAGGCGCACAGTGCCACTTGCTCCGGTTTTCCGGGCAATGCGTTTCCGCCCATTCGTCCAAACATCCGCTCAGTTGAAAAGTATTGACCAGGTCACTCAGTTTATACGATGACAGGTCAGGATAAATTTTCCGGTAAAGCGCCAAGGTATCTATCCACGGTCCCCAATCGGCTGTTTTTCCGCCTTCCGCTTTCGGATCAAACGAAAGCCGCGGATAAGGCCAATAACGTTTAAGCAGATTGTTTTCCACAAAAGCATTATGCGAGGCAAACAGTCCCTGCTCGCGCATTCCGGCAAAGCGATCCCAATGGACCGTGAACGCAGGCGCGTCCGAGACGTCCTCATTCCCCAATCCGTGCTGCCGCCGATCCCGCCACGAAATCACCGCATCCGCACGGCAAAGGCCCGTTTCCAGCCGTTCCATGTTACCGTCCCGCAAGGTCACGATACCGTACTCGACAATCCCGTAACTGGGACTGCCTTCAAAATCAATGACATAGATCGGAAACGGCGGAAATCGCATCGTGGGTCCATTCAAAGGCTTTTTACCGGTTCTTGAAAGTTTTTAACTTCATTCCTTGCCGGAAATTTGCGTTAATCTCACGCATGAACACAGCCATGGACGAAAAAAACATTCTTGCTTTCATAAAACTGCTTGCCGATGAGGCCGGAAAAGCCATCCGCCCGTTTTTCGCCAACAGGCAAACCCGCATCGAGACCAAAAAGGACAATACCCCCGTCACCGAGGCCGACCAGGCTGCCGAGCGCATCATGCGCCAACTTATCAACAAACACTTTCCGACACATGGTATCATCGGTGAGGAATTCGGCAACGAAAACGAAAACGCCGAATTCGTATGGGTCATTGATCCGATTGACGGAACAAAATCGTTCATGACCGCGGTTCCCCTTTTCGGTTCGCTCTTCGGTCTCATGCACAACGGAAAACCCGTATGGGGCTGCATCAACCAACCGATCATCGGCGATTTCTGCGTAGGTAACGGAAAAACCACCTGGCATAACGGTACACCGATACGCGTCGCCGACAAAGCGCACCTCGCCGATGCCGTCCTGCTCACGACCTCAGTCGAGACGATCGGCAAGCAAAAGGATGCTGCCGCCTATAAACGGCTCACAAGCGAGATCAAATTTGCCCGTACCTGGGGCGACTGCTACGGCTATTACCTGGTTGCCGCCGGCTGGGCGGACATCATGCTCGACCCGGTTCTCAGCCCTTGGGACTTATTGCCGCTCATCCCGATTATTCAGGGCGCCGGCGGTATCATCACCGACTGGAACGGCAACGATCCCCTGAAAGGTAATTCCGCCATCGCGGCCAATGCCAAACTCCACGGGCTGGTACTGGAAAAACTGCACGGATGAAGCGAATCGTAGACGGTAGCGGGCAGACGGGAGAAAGGAGAGGAGAGGACATAGTCGATAGGAAATCGTCGATAGGGAATAGATAAATCGTTGATTAAGAATAATAACCTTTTGAAAACGAGCTGACTATTCGTTATCAAAACAAAAACACTCAGACCCGATAACAGGCTGAGTGTTTTTGTTTGCAGGAAATCATGCTACCGTCTCCGGTCTCCCCGCTTTCTTCTATTTCCTTCCGTCTATCAATTATCTTCTCCCCTACGCTTACTTCGCATAGCTTGCCTTCACGAAAGGAGCTTTCAACAGATATTGGAGACTCATTTCCACGCTCTTTTTCGGGGCATAATCATAGCTTTCCACTTCAATGATCGGATATTTGAGCCCGGCAACATCCGCATATTTGAAAATCGCATCAAATCCGACCATGCCGCTTTCGCCCAATTCCTTGTGATCCTTGATATGAAGGAGTTCGAAACGGCCCGGATATTTCTTGAAATACTCGACCGGATATTGTCCGCCCCTGATCACCCAGTACACGTCCATTTCAAAAACCACATACTTCGGGTTCGTGTTCTCAATCATATAATCATACATGACCTTGTCCTCGATCTTGGAAAATTCAAAATCGTGATTGTGGTAACCGAATTTCAATCCCTTCTTTGCGCAGCGCTCGCCGATCTGGTTGTAGTAATCGCAATACACTTTCAGGTCAGCCAGTGATTTCGGTTTCGGCATGGATGCGGTCACAATGTATTTTGCGCCGGCGGCCTTATGGGCCTCTATTGCCTGGTCCCACCACTGCCAGATTTCATCCCAGTTGGCATCATTGGGATTGGAAGGCAATCCCCTGCCTGTGTGCGATGAAATCATCTTCATGCCGGCGCGTTCAACCGCCTTCTTGAATTCCTCAGGCGTCAGTCCGTAAAATTTTCCGTCGGAGTAATTGGCTGTTTCAACAAACGCAAAACCCATGGCCCCGGCATCCTTGATCGTGGTGGCAAAATCCTTTCCGATGTCATCCCGCAACGAATAAAGCTGGAGCCCGATTTGCTTCTCCGCTTTCGCGCCAAAAGACAAATGGCCGAACAATGCCACCGAAAGTATGAATAATAGAGTTGTAAGCTTCTTCATATGTAATTTGTGTTTAGCTGTTTATGATCAAACCCCGAGGGTGAAACAAAGTTTTCGTTTAAACGATTTTCAGTTTGGGTAAGTCCTGGCTATCAACCACGCCGACCGGACGGTCATCCAGGTCAACCACCATCAGCGAATTGATTTTCCATTCCTCGAAACGCTTCAGGACATCCACCGCCATCGTTCCGCTGAGAATCGTCTTGGGCGTGCGCGTCATGAACTGGGTGATCGGGGAATGCAGGATATCCCCGTTCCCGCGAACCATCAGGCGCCGGAAATCGCCATCGGTGAAGATACCGGCCAACCTTCCCGCCTCATCCGTCAACGCGATGCAGCCGCATTGGGCCTGAGTGATCGCGAACAGGGCGTCTTTCACGGTAACGTTCATCGATGCTACCGCCAGACGGCTTCCGCTGCGCATGATATCGTTCACGCGCAACAATAACGTCTTTCCCAGACTGCCGGCAGGATGGAGTTTGGCAAAGTCCTCACGCGAAAAACCGCGGATTTCCAGGAAAACCATCGCCAGCGCATCCCCGAGCGCCATGGCCGCCGTCGTGCTGGAGGTCGGGGCCAGATCCAGGGGGCAGGCCTCCTCCGGAACCTGATAGATCAGGGCCATATCGCAAACCTTCGCGAGTTCGGAAGAAGCTACCGCCGTCACCGCAACCGTTGTCGCACCCAGGCGTTTTATGCTCGGGTACAGCTTTTTAAGCTCATCCGTTTCGCCGCTGTTGCTGAACAGAAAAACGAGATCCCCCTCGTGCAGCACGCCCAAGTCCCCGTGAAGCGCCTGGGTCGGATCCAGAAAACAGGACGTTACGCCTGTGCTGTTGAAGGTTCCCACCAGCTTTTCGCAGATATGGACATTTTTTCCCACTCCCGTGAAAATCAGCTTGTTCTGGTCCAATAACGTATCCGTCATTTTGCGCACCACGCGCACGAAAGATTCATCCAGGGCATCGGCGGTAGCAACAATCGCTTTGCTTTCCAGGTTGAGGCAATGCCTTGCCCGTTTGAGTAAGTCCTCGGAATTCATGATATTTAAAGTTGATTAGCGTTCTGTTCGGAATGTATTTTAAACTAAACACTAAAGATTTCTCCATGAAACAAAAGCGTATTTTTCTCTTTGCGGCCGCACTCGCTGCGCTCCTCTTCCTTTCGGGGTGCAACGAGGACGAAAAGATTGTCAGCGAAGAAAATGAAAAAGCCTACCGCCGGGCCACCGAATTGCTCAGCGAAGGCCGCGTCGACGAGGCAATCCAGGACTTTACCGCCGTCATCAAGAAACGCGACGATGCTCCCGCCTCGCACTTCAACCTTGGTCATATCCACATGACCAAGCTCAACGACCTCGTCGGAGCCATCTACCATTTCCAGAAAAGCATCGAGGAAGGCGAACCCAACGCCCAACAGGTGCAAGGCCTGATCGAGGAATGCAAACGCCGACTTGCCGAACAGCTCAAGGGCGAAATGCTGCCCACCGAGGCCGAACGCGTGCGCTATCTGGCCACCATCGACAAATACAAAAAGGAAAACGAGGAACTCAAACAGAAGGTTGTTTCCCTGAACCAGACCGTCTCACAGGCAAATACCCGCCTCGCACAGGCCCAGACAACACCTGCCAATACGCGCCAGACCGGAATAGCAGTGCTCCCGGGCAACACCACCGGCGCAAACGCCCAGCAGGGACAAACACAGGCCAATGCTCAACGATCTGCTTCCGCCAAAACCTACGTCATTCAGTCCGGCGATACCCTGTCAAAGATCAGCCAGAAAGTATACGGGAATAAAAACCGCTGGCAGGAAATCTATCAGGCAAACAAGGATACCATTAAAAAACCTGAAAATCTCAAGGTCGGACAGGAAATCGTCATCCCCTGAATACGCCTACATGGTAGCATGAACCATCGCCGTCGCGGTAGCATGCCTTTCTTTGAATCAAGATTGACTCATCCCCGAAAATATTTTCTGCTACAGCCCTTTGTCAGGAGAAATGCCAGAGTGGCCGAATGGGACTGACTCGAAATCAGTTGTGCGCGCAAGTGTACCGGGGGTTCGAATCCCTCTTTCTCCGCCATCTTTCCAAAGCCCGATAAACACTGAGTTTTTCGGGCTTTCTCGTTTCTAAAATAGTCATTCCGCACAGCGTTTAAAAACTTGGGTGCAAATCGCCAAACAATAAGGTAAAGTCTGGCAAAAATGAAAATCATGAGAATTACCCTGAGCGTTTTTGCCGTGTTAATGGTATTGCTTCTTGCTGTTTACGCGGATTACGGCGGATTCAGGACAATCAGTTTCAAAATTGAAACGCAAGGAGGAGAAACCATTGTTTACGAAACCGTTACAGGAGACTACAGCCAAACCCCGAAAGTATTGGACAAGATTTATTATTCCCTGCTGAATGACGAAAAGATAGCAACAACCAAGGGAATCGGCATTTATTACGACAACCCCAAGAAAGTTGAAAAAGATAAATTACGCTCTGAAATCGGTTGCATCATAGAAAACACGGACAGTGCAACACTGATAAAATTATCCGAGAAGTATCAGGTAAAGGCATTACCGCAAAGTAGTTTTGTCGTGGCAGAATTTCCGTTTAAAGGACAACTGTCTGTCTTGTTGGGAATCATGAAAGTTTATCCGACACTGGAGGCATACAGTAAAGAACACGGCTATAGTGACAGCCCCATTACAGAAATCTATGATGTACCGAACGGGAAAATAATATACCGGAAAGATATAAAAATGAATGATTAAACCTGCACGCATCGGCCGTTTTTCTGCCAGCAACGATGCCGTGTACTCATACAGATTGCGGGATGATTTCCTTTTCACCGCTATCCGTTAACATTCAGTAGACCCGGACACTTGACTACCCTTGCCATACAGCATGGTGAACAGACAACAGGCGCCATGGAAGAATGAGTACAGAAACGGTTTTTATACACTTCTTCTTGATCTTTTTTACTTTTCCGTTTCGTCAACAGGACGTTGAATCCATATGAGAACGCTAATCAAACAAAACCCAACAAAAGCCAGAAAATGATCCATCGCCCAATTTACATTATTATTCTCAGGGTCATTGAGATAACACAGTAATTGTTCAAGACCATTCGAAAGAGAAATTAATCCAAACACTGCTAACACGATAAGAGCGATAATTGAAATACGCTTCTTTGTTTTTATATCCTTATTATTTTTCGTTTTGCAGGTTAAAATGAAAGCCGTTGCAAAACCGAAAATAACCGCAATGCCACTGATTAAAAAATGTATCTTGGATGGACCAAATCCATTAAAATAAGCAACAATAACAGGAACGCCAGCAAGTGAAAATACCCCAAACAGTATCAGAAAAATAACTTTCTGTAATAAGTTCATTTAATTAATGTTTTTGATTTTGACATGTGACCAATGATCTTGGGCTGTTGATTTCCCGGATAGTCCATTATTCATAAAGAGATTTGTCATTACTTTCGACTTATTGCTTGCCGTAACTATGCCGACCCTGAGCGCTGAAATCAACCCCCTTCTATAGCATTTCGCTGGTCAGTGCCCGACGCGGATTTTTGCCGGTATCCCTCTCGGAAGCGACTGCCACAATACAGCCAAGCTTATCTTTTCCGCTCCTTATCTGTACATTGAAATCAATGAGAAATATGATCTGTCTGCCATTTTCATAAAGGAGAAGTATCTTTTAATAAAAAAATAAGTAATTTCCTCATTCTTCGCATACAGCTATTTAGATAGATCTGTTATTGACAATGGATTACTAATCAATAAACAAAAAGATGTACGATTCTATTAAACCTAAATTAAAAACCTATCATGAATAGATCATTATTAAAATCCATTACTTGTTCGTTTCTCGTCCTTATGGGGACTTTGCTGTCTTTGGCATTCGGCCAAAGTTTACCCACTGGAATAACACCGCTTGCACAGTGGAAAGCCGCAGACCCAATAAGCTACGTTCAATTAGGCGGACCTTACTACGGCATATGGACGGATGCTGTCAGCGGCTATCAACTATCCTCCGGAGCTACCTCCCAGGGAGCACTGACAGCGGTTAATGACGGAAACGGTTATTTGGCTCAAAAGTTAAATTACCCGATGAATAGCAGTTTTAGCCCAATGACCTATACGTATCAGCACTTACGGCCATTCACCTTGCCATTACAAAATGAAGCCAACGTCTTCATTGTCATGAACAAGGATTACTATCGCTTCAGCTTTAGTTGCCAGGGAGGTATCAGTATCTCGGGAAATTCTCCTTCAGAAACCTTATACGGTGTTACCGGCAACATGACAACTGACGGACGAATGCTGATCAGCGCGCGGGGAACACAGCTTCCTTACAGTTCCAGCAACGGACTCTCCTTTAGCGCTGATAAAGCGCTGATTTATGAGATCCTCGTTTTCGACAGACTCTCAGACCAGGAAAGATGCCGAATCGAAGAATACCTGCTTGGCAAATACGCTATCGCACGTAATACCATTCCCCAATCAGGACTGACCTTATGGGCAAAGGCAAATGCAGGAATAACGGCAGATGCAAACGGAGAAATAAGCCGGATAAAAGATCATTCGGGATATAATCATGACCTCTATACCAAATATGGCAGCATCAAATTAAACGCTTCGGCAGCCAACGGAATGCCTGCGTTTTCCTGGGGGACATCCTATAGCAATTCAACCGGTAACATGATCTACAACTTCAATTCCAATCCGGAC
>JAVBMG010000001.1:0-112715 GCA_031552815.1 Opitutales bacterium | reverse complement strand
GTCGTGCAAGAAATGCATCCACGGACTTTCCGGATTCCAGTGCATGAAATGCGCTGGCTTTATTGAGGCGACACAACCCCACAATGATGTAACAAAGGCATTGTGCATTCCAGTGCATGAAATGCGCTGGCTTTATTGAGGCGTTTTGCGCGGGAGCATCGGAAAGAAAAACAATGAAAATTCCAGTGCATGAAATGCGCTGGCTTTATTGAGGCATAAAATACACCCTAGCATTTATGGGGCTTGCGGGGTGATTCCAGTGCATGAAATGCGCTGGCTTTATTGAGGCAAACCGCTGGCAAAGGGCAAGATCAAGAGTAACATCATTCCAGTGCATGAAATGCGCTGGCTTTATTGAGGCCAGTCACAATGTATATTGTGCGAAAGCTCTTTGTCATTCCAGTGCATGAAATGCGCTGGCTTTATTGAGGCGTTTCTATCGTTTTGCATGGTTCGCTTAAACTGTAATTATTCCAGTGCATGAAATGCGCTGGCTTTATTGAGGCTAAGCCGAAACAGTAAGTAATAAAATCGGTATCGTGATTCCAGTGCATGAAATGCGCTGGCTTTATTGAGGCTATTTGCTGGTAAAACCCATCAGCCAGACAACCGTGATTCCAGTGCATGAAATGCGCTGGCTTTATTGAGGCCGAGCGTTACTGTGGTGACATTTGGGTGAAAAGAACTATTCCAGTGCATGAAATGCGCTGGCTTTATTGAGGCCCCGCGAAAATTCAATGCATAAACCTCGTATAAATCATTCCAGTGCATGAAATGCGCTGGCGTTATTGAGGCGGTTCCTGACCGGACATGATTAACGCGATATTTTGCTATTCCAGTGCATGAAATGCGCTGGCTTTATTGAGGCGCAACGTCTGAGCATCCCCATTTCTTATGATAAATATTCCAGTGCATGAAATGCGCTGGCTTTATTGAGGCAACGTACCGAGGATATTCTTCTTTGATTTCCTCGTATTCCAGTGCATGAAATGCGCTGGCTTTATTGAGGCTTAGGTATGTCGAATCCTCCAAAGGACAAATCCAAATTCCAGTGCATGAAATGCGCTGGCTTTATTGAGGCCGCCCGCTGGAAGCAAAGCCAGGATGAAGACTTCCATTCCAGTGCATGAAATGCGCTGGCTTTATTGAGGCCTGATCACATGATAAATTTGCGTCAACATGCGGAACTGATTCCAGTGCATGAAATGCGCTGGCTTTATTGAGGCTCTACTATCGAATTCTTTAGACGATCGTGGATTGCATTCCAGTGCATGAAATGCGCTGGCTTTATTGAAGGGAGAAAAAGTGAAAATATTTTGAGAATTCTCAGTATACTTTGTGTACTGAAATTTCTAAAGCAGTAATCTATTAACCTTGATTAATTGACTTAATCTAAGGATGCTTTTGCCGGTTTAATTGTTCTTGCAGGGATAGCTTGTTCTTTGGCATTTTTAGAACGTCACAAGGTATGTAGCCTTGTGTTCTGCTACTTAATTTTTACAACATGAAAAAATACCTGATCTTTTTTTTGCTTTCTGTATGTTTGCCCGGATTGCCGGGGAAAGCGCAAGATGTCAGTCCTCTCGATCTTGAGTTTCAGCGTCTGGCGGTCCGGCGATTTATTTTCTCGGACAGTATTCCTTTAAGTTATTTTGTTCCTTCCGAAATTGTTTCATTCGCATCCATGCACCCGGCCCTTGCATTGTCTGAGGGCGATCAGCCGGAAGTTGATAAATCGTTTATTCCAATAATTGAGAAGGGTAAATTACGGCTGGATGGTTCATCGGGAAAAGGTTCGGCGAGTCTGTATATGGGCGGGGTAAATCCTTATGGTACTTACGAACTCGACATTGAATCAATAGAGTCGAACGGAGAAGCGGCAGAAGTCGGAATCGAGTTGGCCCGAAACGGATTGCGGAATCGTGTACAGGTTGTCGCCCACTCTTCAACCGGAGAAAAGGGTATTTACGTGCGTGTGTACAAAAATGCCGCTATGCAACGTGAAATTAAATTGAGCGATTCATTACCGGATACGGTTTTCCAGTTGCGGGTACAGTTGTATGGAAAGACATTGGGTGTTTTTATCACGCAGTACGGTCAAACCACCTATCTGGGACATGTACCTACAACAGAGAGTTTCATGGATGCAATGGATTTTCGTCGATTGGATACATTTTCTAAAAGCACATTCAATCTATATTCAAATCGCCAGGGGAAAGTATTGATTAACAAGGCGGGATCTTATTTGTCGTCGGGGATCGGACAGGCTGATATCCGGCTGATTTCCTATGAAGATTTGAGTCCTTACATGGAGGACGGCCGGCTTTGGTTTACTTTTACTTGCCGCGGTCTCGACATCGCGCAGTCGGCCCAAGGAGTTCTTAGCGTCAATCCATCGGTATTTGATGTGCGGTTTGAAGGAATGATTGTGTTCGATCATGGAGACGGTTTATTGCGTAACGATTATGCGTCGCATCTTTTCTACAACCGTAAAACACAGGAATGGTGTGCTTATGTTTCCGATTTCGGTGGAAGCTTTGAAATGGATAAACGTTCTGCAAGCGGGTTGGTTATTGCACAATCGCCGAAAGATCCGCGCAAGGGATTTTCAGTGATGCGTGCGCGTCGTATTGAGCCTGATGCGATGGAAGGGCATAACGAGGATCCCTGTATCTTCTTTGATTCGGAGGTAAAAAAATGGCGTTTGCTGACAAGCGCTTTCATTAATGGTGACATTGTTTCACGCACCTATGAGTCAAACGAATGGAGTGGTCAGTTTACTCCTGTGGCAATGCCGATAAAAATGAATTCGACAGGAACCTCGATTCAGAAAATCGGGAAGCACTATTATTGCCTGATGGGTGGGCATGGTAATTTGCGGGTGCATTCTTATCCTGACTTAAAGCATCTGGGGGATTTGAAGCTCAACCTTCAACCCCATTGGCCTAATCCGGCCGGAAGGGTTTGGGCGAGCGTGGTTCCTTTGCCGGAAGGCTATCCTTACCGCTATGTGCTGCTCACAATGGATCGCCCGAATTTTCCGGATGTGAAAGGAGCCAATTGGAGTTATGGAGCGCTCTATTTTTACGGAGCTAATCCCCGGAATATTTCTTCAGCGGATTACGAATACAAATAAAAAAAAGACGAATCGTTTGTGCAGTGCGGTTGGAATTCCAAAAGACGGATGATTATCCTGCATTGGCGCGCAGTGCATTCTAACACAGGAATGCCGGAGAGGATAATTTCTATTGACGATACGTATTGAAAAGAATCATTCCGATGAATGAATGTGTTGGTATTTCGTAGGATCAATAATATAAAAAGCCATCAAAATGATGGCTTTAAAATTGGAGGCATGGGTCGGAATCGAACCGACGATAGAGCTTTTGCAGAGCTCGGCCTTACCACTTGGCGACCATGCCTTGAAAGGTAGCAATAAGACATGGTTTTTACGGGAAAGGTCAAGAGGATTTTTGAAGGTTTGTTCTCAGAAAATAGTTTGAGCACTTGACAAAATGAAATAGTGACTAAATTTAATTCACCGCACTATTTTTGTTTATCTATGACTTTCAGAATAATATCCGTATCCGTACTTTGTTCGTTTTCTCTCTTCTTTTCATCTGTTAAGGGAGCGGATATCGACTATCATCCGGAAAATCTGGTTCCCGAGGAAGTTTCCGACTGTTCTGCGTTTTCAGGCGGGGAATGGTATCTGAGTTGGGATGGTCAAGGGACAATAAGCGCCTCGGGGCATGACGGACTTTGGTCCCGGGTTATTTACAGTGCAGATCAAGGCTTGGGTTCCTGTTATCTAATTTTGCCTTATACGATATTGAGTACTGACGTGGCATTCAGGTTAAACTGGTGGGCAGGCGTTGATACGGATTCCATCGGATCGCAACAGCATGTTTCCCTGTTCTGGACAGATCTGGAAAACGGAACCACCGATTATGCCCGGATCAATGCCGATATTGCCAATAATGTGATTGCTCAGGATAATTCATTGTTGCTCATTGATGACTGGGTCAATTATACCATAAGCGGATTGGTCGACGGAGAAAGCCGTGCCGGAAAATACATCGGTATCGCATTAAATCTTTCCTCATCAGACCCGGCGGCATTTGCCTATTTCGATCAATTTGTGGTGAATAATGGCTTTGTTATTCCGGAACCGTCGTCCTACGCAATGCTTTTAGGGATGGCAGGACTGGGGTGCATGCTTATTAACCGTCGCAGAAAATAAAGTTTTCGTCTTAAAATATCGTCCAGCTTATTCCGTTTTCACCAATGATGGAGTAGCAAATACTCATCCCGATCAAAATTCCAGCGTATGATGCCCAGTGATTTCATTGCATTTTCCACCGTAGACATGGATTCCGTATCGATTTGATCATTATATTCAAAGAAGGAAATAACATATTTGTTGGCGTATGATCGTATGAGTATGTCGGGCGTATTTTCCTTTGTCAGGTTTCTGGTTCGCATATGAATCGTAAACCGGGAAGAAGTCCCGATAATTTTCACGATTGAGTAATTTGCGGATTCGCCAATGGATTGCGCAATGGAGAGCATTTCATGCCGTGGAATCTCTCCGGTATATTTCACCGCGTAGTATACGCAGCTGGTGGGTGCCACCGGGTATGAATTGGTGTTGATGGCATCACTGGGATCCGCCTTGGGAGTTGAGCATCCCTGGAGGAAAAACGCAGTCAGCAAAACAGAGAGGCTGTTAATGATTTGGGTAACCAATCGCATAACGCAAGCATGTGCGTTTGACTGGTTTGGTCAATCTGATTGCCAGCTATCGGAAACCATCAAAATCATCAAAGCTGGCTGTAGTTTTTCATCTGGATACAAAAAAACTTCCAATCGTTTTACTTATCGGTTTTGGAAGCATTTCATAAGTGGTGCCCATGGGGGGACTCGAACCCCCACGCCATTGCTGGCAACGGATTTTAAGTCCGCAGCGTCTACCATTCCGCCACAAGGGCAACTTAAGTTAAAAAGGTAAAGGTTAATAATGGACAACTGGCAATAAAAATCTGGGACTTACAAAAAAAATCTCGCAGAAAATCCGTGATTGCTTCTTAGTTTTACGACGAACCAAAGACGTTTACATGGATAAAATAAAAATCGCAATCGTTGGTTACGGAAACATCGGGAAATTCGCTGTTGAAGCGGTGCAGGAAGCTCCTGATATGGAATTGGCCGGGGTTATTCGCCGGGCGAGTTCAATGAATCAGGAATGGCCTCCGGAGCTTGCCGGAGTGAAGGTGGTTTCGGATGTGGAGCAATTGGGAAAAGTGCATGTCGCTTTGCTTTGCGGGCCTACACGCAGTATCCCGGAAACAGCACCTGAATATCTCAAGCGCGGAATCAGTACCGTGGACAGTTATGATATTCACGGCAAGTTGTGGGATTTGCGTCAGATGCTTGATGCTACCGCCAAGGAGTATAAGGCAGTATCGATTATCTCCTCGGGATGGGATCCGGGAAGCGACTCTGTCGTACGTGCATTGCTGTTGGCCATGGCCCCGCGCGGTTTGACTTACACCAATTTTGGGCCGGGCATGAGTATGGGACATTCCGTATGTGCGAAGTCGAAGCCCGGCGTAGCGGATGCGCTTTCAATGACCATCCCGACCGGGACGGGAGTGCACCGCCGCATGGTTTATGTCGAGCTTGAAAAAGGAGCGAACCTTACCGATGTGGAAAAGGCGATAAAATCAGACGAGTATTTTGCCCACGATGAAACCCATGTGAAAGCTGTTCCGAGCATTGATGATCTTAAGGACATGGGACATGGCGTGTTGATGGAGCGCAAAGGAGTCAGCGGAAAAACGCAGAACCAGCTGTTTGAATTCCGTATGAAGATCAATAATCCAGCACTGACGGCACAAATCATGGTTTCCTGCGCGCGCGCGGCTTTGCGTCAGCGACCGGGAGCGTACACGATGCCGGAAATTCCGGTGCTTGATTTGCTTCACGGTGACAGGGAAACGTTGATCAAGCATTTGGTTTAAACCATTTTCCGATCACGAAAAAGGCGGACTGTTTGTCCGCCTTTTTCATGTTACCGTTACATCTTGATGATCACTTCATCGCTGCAAAACCGGACTTTAGGCAGTTGTGCGTATTTGTCGTTGGCGTCGCGATAACCGATCGGGCAGGCGACAATGGCGGTCAGGCTAAGCTGCTTTAATCCGAGAATGGTGTCGAATGCCCCAAGATCAATTCCTTCCATCGGGCAGGCATCCACTTTAAGTACGGCGCAGGCGGTGAGTAAGGTACCGAGTGCAATGTAGACCTGTTTGGTCATCCAGAGATCAAGGTCATTCTTTTGTCGGTGCGCTGAAATATAGTTCATGACGACGTCATGGAAACCCTGCAGGCTTTCGAGCGGTATGCCGCGTGCTTTGGCGATAGCGGCAAAGTAATGCTCAATTTCCCTGTCAGTCATTTCAGTCTTGCGGCAAAGCACAAAGAGATGGGAACAATCGGCTACCTGGGTTTGCCCGTAGCAGTGTTCGCTGAGCTGTTTACGTAAATCAGGGTTTTGGACGACGACAAATTTCCATGGCTGTAATCCGAAAGAGGATGCACTGAGGCGAAGACTTTCCTCAAGTGCCTTGACGGTAGCATCGTCTATTTTTTTTGTTTTATCAAATACCTTGGTCGCGTAGCGCCACTGGAGGGATTTCAATAATGATTCCGTATTCATAAATGCTACCGCATTATTCACGGTAACATTGATTTTTCAATCATTACCTTTTACGGCATAATATCAGGTTACTCTTTTTCCGGTGCGTCCGTTTTTTCTGTCGGGGATTTTTTAATCTTTTTCAGGCTAAAATAGATTTCCCGGCTCATGATAGCGTCGGTTGCCGCATACTTGATCTGCTTTGGGTCAAGGGTATCCTTATTCCAGTTTGAAAGACGTGCTGATTTGGAAATACGTTTTTTCTTCAGTATGGCTACCAGGTTACGCAGCCCTGTCTGCTTGAATCCAGCCATGTTGGCCATGTTCCCTATATCAATGAATCCTGCGGCACGGAACGGAAGGATTTTCTGAAGATTGCGTATATCGTCGCGGAGAGCCACGCCGACCTTTTGTATGCTTGCGGATTCGAAAATAGGAAGCAGTGGCGCAAAGCCTCTTGTGTGCCGTAGCTGGATAATAAATACCTTTTTAGCGCTGGCTAATTGAATAATGGCGGGAAGATAGGTTTTCTCGCGGGAAAATGCCGGACGGGTTTCAGTATCGAATCCGAGATACTTTTCTTTCTTGAGTTTTTTGGCTACGTCCCTCAGGGCATCTTCATCACGGATGACAGTCACTTCGCCGTTGTATTCGTAGGTCGGGAGATGGAGCAGTTCTTCGGCGCTGATGCTGTTAGGCAGCTCTTCCTGTGAAGCTGCCTTATTTCTGCTTATAAAACGTTTTACTCTGCCGAGAAGTGTCATTCCGTAATAAAATAAAAAAGAAAAACGATAATTGCCAAAAGGCAATTCAATTCATAACGGCGGTAGCAATTCAATGATAATCGGCGAAAACAGGATGCTGTTTCACTATTTTATTGATGGATATTCATCCAGGTTAATTCGTGTTTATTATTGAAAAGATGGCGGATTTGACTGTTGGGAATTTTTAAAAAGGCACGGATGGTTGAAAAATCAGGTTCGCCCTGCATTTTTAAAGTACAGATGAAATTCATGACTTTTCCTGACGACAGCCAGAGTTGCAGCCAATCAAGGAGTTTTTCGGGATAACAGATCACATCGCAGCAAAACCAGTCGATTTTATCGAATCTGTCCGGTTTAAGATTGAAAACATTTCCCTGTTCAAAGGTAACAAGGGGATGCTTCATTAGTTTCTCTTCCAGTGGGCTACGGTCGAAGCTGAACACAGTTGCACCCAGTGCTGCCAGCACCCATGTCCATCCCCCGGGGGAACTGCCTGCATCAATGCAGAAATCGCCCGGCTTGGGAAGCTTGCCGGCAAAGGTAAGCGCTTCATAGAGTTTCAGGTATGCCCGGCTTGGCGCCTCGGTCTTGTTTTCAATGAAATGAATTTCGCCGTTTGGGAAGGGATTTGCGCAGGCGGGGGAGGCCAGCACTGTGTGCTCGTCCAAAAGTGTCCATGCTCCCATGGGTGCGGAAGGGAGTAGACAGGGAAATGTCTTGGGCTTTGACGGTAGCATGGGCAATCTATCCTGAATCAGTTGCATCCTGCGAAAATGCTGGAATCCGTATGGCGCCCAGTTACGTCCGAGTGCACGCAGTTTCTTTGCTGCATCGCCGATGGATTCGATTTCAAAACGGTGGCAGTCGAACCAAATGTTTTTTGCCCAGAAAACAGTAAGCGGAGAGGCTTCGGTTAAAAAGAGATCGCCGTACCGTACCGGTTTTTGACCGTTTTCCTCCAGCTCTTTTGCCACGTAGTGCGACCATTCTGGCTTGGAGAGATAGGCGGTGAGGGAAGGATTCATGGTTCTTATTTGGTTCCGAAGAGTCGGTCTCCGGCGTCGCCAAGCCCGGGAATAATGTAGCAGCGTTCGTTCAGGCCCTCGTCAAGGGCGGCAAGATAGATGTGAATGTCGGGATGTTCTTTCTGGACCAGGGCAAGTCCCTGTGGCGCAGCTACGATACAGACAAGCTTGATGGTCTTGGCCCCATGCTTTTTCAGGAGGCTGATAGCAGCGCTTGCGGAAACTCCGGTGGCTAACATCGGGTCAACCACAAGCACAACGCCGTCGGCGGTAGCATCGGGTAATTTACAGAAATACTGTTTTGCCTCGAAGGTTTCTTCGTCGCGGTAAATGCCGATATGTCCCACTTTGGCTGTCGGTATCATGGAGCGGATACCGTCTACCATGCCAAGGCCTGCACGGAAAATCGGGACAATGATGATTTCCTCGGCAAGGGTTTCCTGCACTGTGCGTGCAATCGGTGTCTCGATTTCTATATCCTTTGTTTTTATGTCGCGGGTAATTTCATATGCCATCAATCCTGCCATTTCATTGATCGTCTGGTAAAACAGTTTTGTACTGGTGTCCTTATTACGGGCGAGCGTCAGCTTGTGACGGATTAACGGATGGTCGAAAATATGCAAATGGCTCATAAATTGCGGACAGATTCTTTACGTTTATTTTTCAATGGTCAAGGTTCCAACGTATGTGAAAAGCAGCGATGAATTTTCGGTCGGTCGATCCAAAAGCTTGCGCGTTGCATGCTACCGTGCAGTATGGACGGTTTTATGATTTTCTGGAATGAACAGGAATCGGCGGCAAAGGATACGGGCGGAGTGTTACCGCGCGTTGTTGATTCCGTTTTCAGGCAGGACGGCAGCCTGGTCCGGCTGATGGGAATGGAGGATCGTCACGAGCAATGGGAAATGGCGGTTGAGGTGGCGAAGCACATGGAATCGGATACCCCTTTATTATTTGAGGCAGGAACAGGGGTGGGGAAAAGCCTTGCCTATCTGATTCCCGGAATCATCAGGGCGATGGATGAGAAACGTCCGTTTATTGTCTCAACCCATACGATTGCATTGCAGGAGCAGATTAAAAATAAGGACCTGGTGCTTGTCCGGGAATTTTTTGAGAAGCACGATGCCTTGCGCCGTTACGCACAGTTTAAAACCTGTCTCCTGGTCGGAAGAAACAATTATTTATGCACAACTCGGTTGGATGAACTGATTCGCAGTCGTCGGGATCTGCTTCCTTTGGATGATGAACCGGATGTCGAGCGGATTGTGGAGTGGTCTGCCCGGACAAAGACAGGCATGCTGTCCGAGCTTAATCCTCCGCCGAAGTTTGATGTCTGGGAATGGGTGAATGCGGATTCGCATCTATGCAACAGCAAGAACTGCAACAGCGATCATTGTTTTTACCGCAAAGCGCGCAAGGAACTGGAAACCGCGAACGTGATCATCGTCAATCACAGCCTGTTGTTTTCACTTCTCGGAGCAGGACTGAGCCCGGGCAAGGATCAGCGCGGTATCCTGCTGCATAATGATTTTGTGGTTTTGGACGAGGCGCATACCGTTCATGCTACCGCCACGAGCCATTTCGGCTTGGGTGTCAGTTCTTACGGATTCGAAAAGCAGTTACGGATGCTTTATAATCCGGTCCGCAGGAAAGGATTGTTGAAGGTGTTGGGAGCGGATGATTCCGTCTTTGAACCGCTTGAAAAATGTTTTGAAAGCAGCAAGTCGTTTTTTGGGTGGCTGCACCAGAATTACCTTTCAAAGAAAAGCGTTATCAGGATACGGGAACCGATGGATTATGACGCTTCCCTGAATTTATGCCTTAGGAAGCTGATAGAGCGACTGAAACTTTTTGCCGATGAGCAAAAAGAAGAAAAACGCGGTCAGCAGGTGAAAGACATTTGCGGGCGGCTCTCCGAATACTCCGGTAATATTGACGCTTTTCTTTCGATGGCAAAGGAAGATCATATTCACTGGCTTGAACGGAGCGGCCGTCATGAGAATATCATTTCACTTAAAACAGCGCCGTTGGATGTAGCCCCATATCTCCGAAAAAATATTTTTGAACGGAACACGTCGGTTACGTTAACCAGTGCAACGTTGACGGTTGACGGCAGCATGACGTATTTCCAGAAGCAGACCGGCAGCGAATCGGCGGATGCACGCACGGTAGCGTCGCCCTTCGACTATAAGCGGCAGATGCAGATACTGATAGCCTCTGATTCGCTTGATCCGGCTCATGAGAAAAGCAAGCGCCTTAATACGCAATGGCTTGCTGATGCCATTCTTTGGGCGGTACGGCAGGTCGAAGGGGGCAGCCTGGTTTTATTTACCGGATATCAGGACTTGTATGCTACCGCGGATCTGATTGATCCCATCCTGGAGAAAATGGGACGTCCGTTTTTCTGCCAAGGCAGAGGCGCAGGCCGGACTGAACTGACCCGGCGTTTTGCGGATGCCGGAAACGGCGTATTGCTTGGCACGGACAGTTTTTGGACAGGAGTCGATGTGCCCGGTTCGGCACTGTCCCAGGTAATCATTACGCGTTTACCGTTTGAAAACCCGGATCATCCGATTATTGAAGCAAAGGAAGAATGGTTGAAAAGCCGTGGACTTAATCCCTTTTTGCATTTTCATTTGCCTAATGCGGTAATCAAATTCAGGCAAGGCTGTGGCCGCCTGATTCGCAAGAAAACCGATACGGGGAAATTGATGGTCCTGGATTCACGCGCATTGCGCAAAACGTATGGGCAACTATTTATTTCAAGTCTGCCGCATAGTAATATTACCAGCATAAATGCAAAAGACAGAGTCTGATGACATTTGCTTTATTTCTTGCTGGATTAGGATGTGCAACAGATCCGCTTGTATTGTCCTGCCGGAGTTGACAGTTCCTGCGGTCGCATTTTTTGTGACGGTTGCATTACGCTACCGTTAACCAATGTTTTGAAATTATATTTCCTGCAGGCTATTAATCATTTCCTGCATCCATTTATCGGCTCCTAGGAAATACACGATTGCGCCGATGGAAAGCATTGGTCCGAAAGGAATATGCGCAGGGGATTCATCTTCCAGTTCATCCATTGAATCGTTGAAAATCGAATAGGCCATGAGTGTTTTGTCAACAGAACCATCCGTATCGGTGTTTGTCTCCGATCTTTTGCCTTTCCTGATATGTTGCCATAATTTCTGGATTCCCATGTAAGGAAACAGCAATATGCATCCGATGACTGCACCTCCGAAGAGGGCAACGAGTCCGCCTTGCCAGCCAAGAAAAGCGCCGATGCCACCGATCAGTTTTACGTCGCCGAATCCGACGGCTTCCTTCCGGAAAATGATTTCCGCGCTCATGCCGATCCAGAGAAGCACGCCGCTGGAGATGATGATGCCGAGGCCGGATTGCACAAGTGATTTCGCGACAGCGAGTGCCGGGATTTGGTCTGTGCAACCATGCAGCTGGGGAAGTGCGGCAGAAAGAATAAACCCAACCAGGGCAAGCCCGAGGCTGAAACGGTCGGGAATGAACATGTGGTCGAAGTCAATCATGGTTGCCGCGATCAGCATCGATATCATGATCATGCCGCAAATGCCGATAAGATTGGGATGGACGATCCATGTTACCGTGAACAGCAATGCGGTAATGATTTCAATGAGCGGATAACGGAAGGAAAATTTTGCTCCGCATTTGTAACATTTTCCCCGGAGTATGAACCAGGATAGTATCGGGATGTTATGGTAGAAAGGAATCGATGCTCCGCAGTTGCCGCAACGGGATGCTGGTCTGATTACGGAAAGGTTGGCCGGAATGCGGTAAATACAGACATTCAGGAAACTGCCCACGCAGGCTCCTATGCAGAAGAAAAAAATATAAAAGAACCAGGGTCCGTCCTGATTGATTAAGTTAATGTTGTAGAGCATGGTGATACGCTTCTTTAAAGCACAGAATTCCGTAAATGAACACAAAAATTACCGATGGGCAGCTTCGTTCAGCGCCTGGCGCATGGTTTCAATCGGCACAGAGGCCTTTGTCCAGATTTCCAGGGCGCGTACTCCTTGGTACAGAAGCATGCTCAAACCGTCAGCTGCCATGCTACCCTGTGATCTGGCTTCACGGAGGAAACGTGTGTTCTTATAAATCATGTCAAACGCTTTTGCCTCAGATGAGAAATGCCATGTTACCGGTGAAGGATCCTCGGCCTTCAGTCCGAGGCTGGTTGCGTTGACAACCAAGGCGTCAAGCGGAATGTCTTCCGGCAGCAAAGGTAACTGAAACCGGTGCAGTTTTCCTTTCGCTTCCGTCATGGTTCCCAGGATGGAGAAAAGCGTGTCCAGGCGTTCAGGGGAACGGTTGCCGATCCAAAGCGATTTACTGTTTTGCTGCAATGCCTGAACCGCGGCTGCCTGCGCGGCGCCGCCTGCGCCGAGTAAGATAACATTTTCTGAGGCGAGCGATGTGCAGAATGATTCTTCGACGGCTTTCTGAAACCCGTAGCCGTCGGTGTTATATCCGGCATAGCCGTCTTTTTCACGAATCAATGTATTGGCTGCGCCGATTAGTTGGGCGGCAGGATCAATTCTTGTTAAAAACGGAAGGACGGTTATCTTGTGAGGAATAGTCAGATTCAGTCCTAAAAAATGTTTTGCATGGAACAGTTTTAATGCTACCGCGAGGTCTTCCGGCTCAATGTGGAAACTGAAATAGCGCCAGTTCTCGAAACGGTTGTCTGATTCTGACAGCTTTTGCAATGCTGCGTTGTGCATCTGCGGGCTGAGTGAATGCTTGATCGGCGCGCCGATGACTGCAAGCGCGGTACCGTCAAAATGCCATTTTTCCAAATCCTGTAACGTGTGGATACGCGTTTCCATGTTAAAACTGATATTCTGAAAGAACTTTATCTTAAGGCAAGCGGAAGAAATTCATTTCCGTAAAACAAGCCAGAGCGTTTCAATTTCAGTGAACACAATTTCCAGTTGTTCATAGATAAAAACGGCATGGGAAGGCGCCTCGGTTTTTTTTGCCTCTGTTTCAAGTTCCCGAAGCGCATTGCGTACTGATTCATCAGGATAAACGGATGCATCTTCGCTGTTGACGACGCGGATTATTCCCTCGATAGAACGGGCGATTTCACGCGAGGCATTTTCAAGCGCATTGTTATGCCAGGCGTTGCCGGGTTGGAGGTATAGAGACAGCGAAGTGAGGGTGCGTGTGACACGAAGCGTGGAAGACATCAGCGAGGCGAAAGCAGGGAGGTTTCCCTGTTTTTTCTTCGGATCTCCCGAAATACGCTGGAGTGACGTAAACAGTTCGCTGCATGCGAGTTCCGTGAAACGTTTGGCACGGGTGACACTTTCGTCGTTTCCGCTGCCGGACGAGAGGCGCGCGGTAATAAGGAGAAGATAATCACGATTGGCGGACATTGCCTTAGCGAGAATTTTTGGAAATCGGTTCTTTTCCCAATTTGGCCAGAAGAGGAATGCGGCAAGCAATGCGCAAAGGCCTCCGGTAACGGTACAGTAGATGCGGCTCTGGGTGATTTCTATGCTGACAGTGGACAGTGTCTCCGTCGAAAGAACAACCATGATGGTGACAAAGAAAACAGCCAATGCGTACCGTTGTTTGAGATTGATGGCGAAAAGGAATGCTACCGCGGCGAGCATGGTATCGACCAGAAACAGAGGCGGATGTATCCATGCGAAAATGCTGCCGAACAAACCGCCCGCAATGGTTCCGATGATGCGCTGGGCGGCGCGCTCGCGCGTCGGTCCGTAATTGGGTTGAAGCACTACCATCATAGTGAGTGCAATCCAGTAGCCGTGGGAAATCTGATAGCTTTTGTAAATGGCAACCGCGGTCATAGAGAGTGCAGCCATACGTAGTGCATAGCGGATCAGAATAGGATCAGGCGGCCAGGAGAAATTTAAGCCGGCTGTCAGCGGTTTGAGAGAGTGGATTCCTACATCAGGGAGGCGCGGAAGAAATTTTTCCTCATTGATTCCTTCGACCGTATTTTTCAAATCATCTTCCAGTGAATGCAATAGTTCCTCAATTTTTCCGAGTGTGAATATGACAGCGGAGGCATTTTTCGGGTTAAGATCGAATTCTGTTTTGAATCGTTCCTGGAGAACCTGAATCAGGTTGGAAACACGCTGGAAACGCAACCAGGTGAGACCGAAGTGTTCGGCGCGTCTGGTCACAACGGTTGTTGCGATGGATAGGGATAGATTTGAAAGGGCTACGTAAAACGAATCGATTGGCGGTAGCATGGTGGTGGCTTCCGGCTTCTTGAGAATAGGTTCGCAGGCAGAATAAAAGGCAGTGACACGCATGGTCAGTCGCACGGTACCGAGATTGACAGCATCCAGTTGTTTTATCAGCCTGCTCCGTTTTTTATCATCTTCGCCAAGTACAATAACGTTTTTATCGAGCAATTGATTCAGTTCGGATTCCGTCTGGGCAATCGTTTGCGCTTTTTCCGGTGTTACCGTGGACATTTCCTGGGGGCGCATGGCATCGCAGAGGCAGGCAAGGTGATTCCAGCCGTCAGCAACAGCCTGTCGTAACGGATGTTGTGGTTTGATCGGCCAGAGCAATACCTGAAAGAATGTTCCGACTGATCCGCCTGCAAGCGCGTAAACAAACCGGAGATACACTTCGCTTTTCCCTTCCGGCAATGTTCCGGGTATATGCTGCACAGACAGGGCGACTAGAAAAACCATCATGGAACCGATGGCAAGCGTGGGTCCGTAATCAGGGCTTAAGTGTCGCCAGCACATGGAGAACATGGTTACCATTCCTATGCCGAGTACGGAAGCAAGAACATTGTCTGCAACAATGGCACCCAAGGTAGCCATGCAGGAAAGCACAACGGTCATGAAGAGGAGAATAAACAGACGCTGTTTGTAGGGACCGCGCATTTCCATGAGCGCGATGTTGTGCGAACACAGCGCGGCTAGAGAAGCATCCAGTCCGCGGGAACTGTCGATAAACTGTACAAAGAGGAGGGGTGTCATGAATGCCGCTGTGGCTCGCATGGCACGACTGAAATCCGGTGAATGGATAAACAGCCGGATTCTCTCAAGAAAACGCCATGTAAAAGTCGACAACATGATTGTTCGTATTAAACCCAAAACGGTAGCATGAGGGCAAAATGAAAATGACTTATAAACTGCTTTATTACGGTGTTAACGGGGGTAACAGGAAGATTAAATCAGCATCTTTCTCTGTTATATCAGAGGGATTCTTGATATTGCCGTTTTCGCCGACCGACCACAGGGCACGGATGTTCTTGAAGTAATGAAGCGGTTTTCTGTTCATGTAATCCAAAGGCAGATTGCCCAGGTATTTGGGCATGAGCTGGTCAAGGGACTCAGGAAATGTACCGTTTTCCGCTTCATATTGACGGAGCGCCAATGCTGTTTCTGTGAGCGATGCCATCGTTTTTATGCTTAAGCGGCGCATGAAGAACGGTTCCCACTCTGTTACGAGAATGGAGAGTATTCTCCGGCCCTTTATATTTACCGGGTAGTAGGAAAGTTTTCCTTTCTTGATTTCATTTATCTTTGCGGAAGGGCTTGTGATAACCTTGAGTGTCAGGGCGTCATCGCCCATGTGACGAAACATCGTCTGGTACCATTCGGCGTAAACACGTAATGTTTCATTGGATTTATAAAGCAGTACGTCGGGAAAGAAAAACCGGATGACAGGAGGACATAATGCTCCCTGTATATCATCTGCCCCTGGCGGATTTTTACCGATTTCGATGAGTTCCAGCATCTGTTTCACAAAGAGGAATTCGCCGCGCAATGCATTCTTGAATTCTTCATCCGTGGAACGGACGGTGTCAATGGCTCCCCTTAATTCACGCAGGCAGTCGGCGGAAACGGCATGTTTTCCTATGATACTTTTAACAGAGAGGTAACCTATGTTCTGGATGGCAAAATAACCGAGTATATCAACAAGCGAGGAAGCACTCTCTGCATATTTCTTTCCAAGAAAAAGAATCTTGTAGGATATCTGCAGTGCATCTTCGGGCTTACCGTTTTTCGCGGTGTATTTCGCGTATGTATACATTACACGGGCAAGGTTGATGAGATCAAGCGCGCTGACGGGATAAAAGTCGCGTTGGTTTTGTGCTTGGAGCGCTTTGTCGAGTTTTTCCCATACTTGTGCTGACTTTAGGTCGGCAAAGAATGGTTTGAGAACGGAATCATCAAGATCATGATTGGCATTGGGTCCGAACCCTCCGTTGGCAGACGTGTATTTCTCTTTAATGTTTTCCGGAATGAAAAATGCATTTTCGCGTGTGAGTTGGCGGAACGTGCTTTCTGTGGGAGGTTTTTGTGCTTCGAGCTGTAATTCTGTAAGATTCGGCGGACGCTCGTCATTTAAATTAGCAAATACGAATCCGATGAAACAAAAAAGTAAAAGACCAAACAACGGAATGATACATAAAGCGATGCTTTTGAGGATGGTTTTCTTTCGCATAAAACAGTGAATGAAACTTCACTAAATCGTTTTCCTTTGATCTGTCAATGTCTGTGGGCTTAGGGGCAAATAGGGTCATCTTTGCGGATTATATGCTTTTCAAAATCTGTCCATGGTCACATTGTGACATCGACAACACTAACGGTGTTTTCACGGATAAGAATCGGATACCGACTGCGTCCAACCGGAAATTACATACAAACTCATGATATTTACCATGAAACGATGCCATTTGATAGCTGTGCTAGCGGCAGTAATTTTCTTGCCTGCAGCGAATGCGAAAGAAGTAAAGTCACTGCTTGATTATGTTGATCCGAGTATCGGTACGGCACATTGCCGTTGGTTCTTTTATACTCCGGCAGCTGTGCCTTTCGGAATGGCGAAATTAGCCCCTTCCACCGATGCACATCTGGGAAACCCCGGAGGTTGGCAGGCGGTAGGTTATGATTTCCGGCATACTTCCATTGAAGGCTTTGCTAATTTTCATGAGTTTCAGGTGGGAGGTGTTGTATTGGCGCCTACGGTTGGTTCTTTGCAGACTGTCCCGGGTGAATTGGATGATCCTGACGGGGGGTACCGTTCGCGATTCGATAAGAAAGATGAATATGCCAAGCCGGGGTATTATTCGGTACTGTTAAAAGATTATGGTATAAAGGCAGAACTGACGGCTACCCGTAGAGTGGGTTTTCATCGGTATACCTATCCGGAATCAGAGCAGGCTAATCTTATTTTCGATATTGGGAACAAGCAGGGCGAGAGCGGGGAAGTAAAAGATGCTAAAGTTACCTATACGCCCGATGGCCGAATAGAAGGGTACGTGATCACCTCGCCTGTCTATGTGAATATTTACCAGAAGGGATCGGATGTGCGCATGTATTTCTCGGCAGTGTTGAACAAACGGCCGAAGCAGATTGGTACATTCGTGAAAGATAGAATCATTCCGGACAGCAAGGAAGCCATCGGGTGCGGTGCCGGTCTTTATGTAACTTTTTCCACGGAGAAAAACGAATCCGTCGAAGTGAAAATAGGGCTTTCCTATACGTCCATAGAGAATGCTCGCTTCAACTTAGCCGCGGAGGCTGGGAGTATGGGTTTCGAAGAAGCCATGAAGAATGCTGGTGACGTATGGAAGGATTATCTGGGACGGATAACGGTTGAGGGAGGAAAAGAAACGGACAAGGTAAAATTCTATACCGGATTGTTTCATGCGTTGCTGGGACGCGGATTGGCAAGCGATGCCAATGGTTATTACCCAAAGAACGATGGTTCCGTAGGGCGGATTGCCATGGGGCCGGACAATCATCCGGTACACAATCACTATAATACGGACGCTATTTGGGGTGCGTTTTGGAATCTGACTCAGCTTTGGGCGTTGGCCTATCCCGAATACTATTCCGACTGGGTGAAGAGCCAGCTTCTGGTGTATCAGGATGCCGGGTGGCTGGGTGACGGTATTGCCTGCAGTAAATATGTTTCAGGAGTCGGGACGAATTTTACAGGACTTGCCATTGCCGCGGCGTATAACTGCGGCATACGCGATTTCGATGTGGAACAGGGATATGCGGCTGCTTTAAAGAACGAGGTGGAGTGGCGCGGACGGAAGGAGGGAGCCGGAAAGATGGATGTCCGCCAGTTTGTGGAACGTGGGTATTCGCCCTATGAAAAGCAGCTTGGTATGGCTACCAACGATAGCGGTTCAGGATTCGGTGCTTCGCATACGTTGGAGTATAGCTTTAGCAGCTATGCGGTTGCTCAGTTTGCCAAACAACTGGGGAAAGAAAAAGATTATGAACAACTATCGAAATTGGCGGGAGGTTGGAAGTGTTTGTACGACGAAGAAATGAAACTGATCCGTCCCAGGGATAGTGAGGGGCAATTTCTGGAAGCATTTGATCCATTGGCTCCTTGGAAAGGATTTCAGGAAGGGAATGCAGTTCAGTACACATTTTATGTGCCTCATCAGATCGACGCGTTGATTGGTATGATGGGAAGGGATACTTTCAATAATCGTTTGGACAGTATTTTCCAGGTTTCTCAAAAGACTATTTTCGGCGGCGGAAAAGAGGTAGATGCTTTCGCTGGCCTTACCGCTGTATACAACCATGGCAACCAGCCTAATCTACATATCTCCTGGTTATTCAATTTCTCAGGAAAGCCTTATCTTTCGCAAAAATGGGTACGGGCAATCATGGATGAGTTTTATGGACTGGAGGGTATTCATGGGTATGGATACGGACAGGATGAAGACCAAGGGCAATTAGGTGCATGGTATGTGATGTCTGCCTTGGGGCTTTTTGATGTGAAAGGCCTGACGGCGATCAATCCGGAATTTCAGATAGGAGCTCCTTTGTTTGATAAAGTAACTATTCGTCTGAACAAGAAATACTATTCGGGAGATCAGTTTATTATCGAGGCAAAGAGGAGTTCGGATAAGGATTTTTACATACAGTCTGTTCTGTTGAACGGTACGGAACATAATTCGGTTATGTTACCGTTTTACAACGTGATAAAGGGTGGTGTATTGAAACTGCAATTAGCTGCACAACCCAACCTGAACCTGGCGGATTAATCGATTATGTAATTATCACTGTGGATTATATCGCTTTTCAGCGAGTGTCTGCAGTGACATGATGCTACTGTAGACATGAGAAGCGTATTAACGGATAAAAGCCAAATGCCGACAAAGACAGATTTAAGAAAGGCATTAGGCAATACATATGGGTACTGGGAGACATTTGTCGGATTTGCCAAAGAAGAATTTCCTGATGCGACGGAAGAATAGAAGTATTCCGGCGAAAAGTACGGTTGGAGTTTTTGCGTGAAGGACAAGAAGAGAGCATTGGTTTATCTGTTACCTCGTGACGGTCTTTTTAAAGTAGCGTTTGTTTTTGGAAAAAAGGCAACGGATAAAGTGTCGGAAAGCAATGTTTCAGAAGCGATTAAGTATGAACTTAATCAGGCTAAGGTTTATGCAGAGGGTCGTGGCGTCAGAATTGAAATAAAAGACAAGACAGCCATAGAAGATATAAAAACGTTTATTGCCATTAAAGTTACCAACTGACGACTTTCACACAAATGGCAGAGCGTGTCTCGTCGTATTCAGTGAAATGCTAATGGCTTAGCATTTCATCACCGACTCGATCCTTGATCTCAGACTCTATGAGCATGGCCGAATGATAGTCATACATGGGAAGACAACAGCCATTCCTGTGAAAACAGGCAGTCGGTATCGGACCGAATGTTTTCACAATCCAGATCGCGGCTACAAGCGCCGATGTGACATCCAGATCCATTTTTACGATAAGCGTGCAAGGCGGTGTATGATTGTCATCATGGGATCTTTCATTGTTATCCTTGATGATATCAATGGATATACCGTTCGGTATACTTCCGAGATTAATTTCATTGACGGGAACATAGAGCGATACGCGAGATATTTTCATAGGAAATAGTATTAATGATAATGTATTGTATGCATTAAGCTGTGGAATGCAAATCGCGTATGGAAATTGATAAGACAAAAGACTGTGTTTTTAGATAATTAGTTTTATTGTATTTCTTTTACCTAATATATATCTTGCGCAATAAATATTTATTTATGATAACGATATGTCTTTTGAGTTGGGTTTTGTCGGGAATAGTCTTAGATTGATTATATATTTAATTTATTTATTATTGAACTGTCGCTCATTTGTTTTTGTATTATACGGGGAAAATGACGAAGTGTTTCATCGGATATTTTGCCATAAAATCAGTTTCAGGCAGGCAGATGATACTATTTCTATTGTCTGGCGATTCAGTCAAAGAATGGCGGTAGCATAGGATTTCTATGCTGGGTAAACAAACGGGTAATTTGTTCCGGCGTATTACGCTCAAGGGAAAGCTTGGGTAGCTCATCTTCCCCAAAAAATCCTGCACCATGGGTTTCGATTCCTGATTTCAGGCTACCGCTGATGATTTCGCAGGCAATGAAAATTTTATAGCAATACCATGGAGAGGGTGGATGCTTATACAGTCGCTTATCAATGATTCCGAGCAGGCGGGATGTTTTCACTTTTAGTCCGGCTTCTTCCAGTACCTCCTTTGTTACATTCTCCGCAGGAGACAGCCCGATGTCTGCCCATCCGCCGGGCAATGCCCATTCATTATCCGCTTTTTCGTGGACGAGCAGAATCTTATTATCTTGAAAAATGACGGCACGGACATCGACTTTTGGCGTAGCATAGCCGATTTCATTTTTAAAAATATCGTTTATTCTCGAAACTGGAAGGCTTGCAAGTGTTGCCATCATCTCGTGAGCAATCACTTGAAGTTGCTGGTAGCGTTCAATGTCGTAAACATCTTTGCAGTAAGTCAGCCCGCTTTGGGCAATTGCTGCTATCTGCCTGGCAAATGATAGATACGTTTCGTTCATGGGATTCTGATAACTTTGTTAGGATGAGTGGTTCGTCGTGAAATAAAAAACGCGGCATAAAGCCGCGTTTATGAGAATGACTGCTCAATTTCCTGCCCTTGTATCGGCTTCAGCTTTTATCGCTGATGCAAGTTTTGCCAGTTCGTCTTTGACGGTAGCTTTAACGGTATCCAACTTGTCGCCTGAAGGAACTTTCCCGTTTCCATAAAGGTAGAATTTAATCTTTGGTTCGGTTCCGCTGGCACGGACATCAAAAGAGAATCCATTTTTAAGTTCAAACCGGAAGAAATCTTCCTTGGGAATTTCGTCTCCGTCAGCGTCTTCAAGTTCATCTTTTGAAAAATCAGTGATTTTTGTGACGGTAACATCGCCTATTTTTTTAGGTGGGTTGCTCCGGAAGCTTCCGACAATATTCCTGATCTTTGATGCTCCGGAAGCTCCTTCGTAGTAAACGTTTATCAGATCCTCGAGATAATAACCGTAAATGCCATAAATTTCATCGAGGAAATCAAGTACCGTACGGTTTTCCTTCTGAAGATGCGCAATCAATTCGCACATCATAAGGGCGGCAGCGCTTGCGTCCTTGTCACGGAGTCTATCACTTGCAAGAAAGCCGTAGGATTCTTCACCGCCAAAAACAAAATAGGTGCTGTAATCAAGAAGCAATTGGATACGTGCGCCAACCTCGGTTTTATCATAGTCAACGGCAATACCTTCTTCCTCCATCATTGCCGCTTTCATTTCAGCCTCGTATTGAAGCAGTTTGCTGCCGATCCATTTAAATCCTGTGAGCGTATTGATGAGTTTAATCCCATGTTTCCTTGCAATAGCTTCAAGGATGGGAGTGGTCACAAAGCTTTTTATCAAGGTTGCTTTCTTTGTTCCTTTTTTCGGAATGATTTCCATATCCTTCAGTGTCCGGATGCGGTATTCGGCAATGGCGGTGGCAATCATGTTACCGGTGATCAGTTTATAATCTCCGTTTTTGTCCAGGATAGCCACACCCATACGGTCGCTGTCCGGATCGTTCCCGATAACGGCAACGGCTTTGCTTGCCTTTGCTTTCTCAATGCCAAGCGCAAGGGCATCCTGGTTTTCCGGATTTGGACTTTTAACTGTCGGAAAGGCCGGATTAAACTCAGCCTGCTCTGGGACTTCGATAACATTGACGCCGTAGGCGCGGAGAATGGGGAGTGTCGCGACGCCTCCGGTTCCGTGAATCGGCGTGTAGACAACTTTGGGTTTGATTTCCTCAAGGACTTCCGGATTCAATACATTTTCCTCAAGTGCTTCGAGATAAGCGCGGTCGGCCGATGAAGGAAGTATGATGACCGAACGGATATCTTTTCCCAGAAATGGCATAAGTTCATCAAGGGCTACCTTGTTGACTTCGTCGATAATGCCTTCGGCGTGAGGTGAAATGACTTGTGCGCCATCGCTGAAATAGGCCTTGAAGCCATTATCGTGCGGCGGGTTGTGGCTGGCTGTAATGACAGCTCCAACGGTAGCTTTGAACTCGCGAATCGAAAAGCTGAGTTGTGGGGTAGAGCGGGGTCCGTCAAAGATAAGTGCTTGTCCGCCAAGTTTTGTCCAGGTGGATGCTGATAATTCGCAGAAATGGCGTGAGAAGTAGCGAACATCGTGAGCAATGACAAATCTGGGTATTTCAAAGGATTCTATTTCCTTGAGATATTTCTGAGTATAACGAAAAAGCCCGATAGTGGCACGGATGATATTGAAATCATTGAGTGTGTTTGAGCCGACGGCCGCGTATTCAGGGCATCCTGACTTGCTTTCCCCAGTTTCAGACTTGGCGGAAATTTTCCCGATGGTGCGACCGCGCATACCCGCGGTGGCGAACTTCAAGTTTTGGAAGAACCGGTCATTGAGTTCACTCCATGCTTCACTGGCGACAAGCTCTTCAATGGCAGCCTTTGTCCAGACCGGTAGCTTCGCGTCAAGCCAAGTCTTGAGGTTTTCAGCCGTGCTATCAAGAATGAGTTGTTTTGTTTGGGCGGACTTTATTTTTTCGAGCGTGTTCATGTTATGAAATATATATTGGAAACGTTAAATTATGGCAGGTTACGTATACGTTTTTCCTGTTGTAAGCGGGATATGAGTTCGCTGGCAGATTGGGCGCGGTTTAAAATATAAAGATGGAATCCAGGTGCTTTCTCGGAAAGTAATTCCTTGATTTGTTCATATGCCCAATTGATTCCGATTTTGCGTTGCGTTTCACTATCGTTTCCGGCGGAGACAAGTTCTTTTTCCAACGCCGCAGGCAGATTCATCTTTGAAAGTTGGCAGAGGCGTTGGGCTTGCTGCAGGGAGAGCGGCGGAAGAATGCCTGGTATGATGGGGACGCGGATGTCTGCCTCACGGCAGCGCTTCACAAAATCAAAGTAGTATTTGTTTTCAAAGAATAGCTGGGTAGTGATAAAGGATGCTCCGCAGTCGACTTTGTGCTTGAGATGGAGGATGTCTTCTTCGATGGTGCCGGCTTCCGGATGCTTTTGCGGATAACCGGCAACGCCCAGTGAGAAACCGGAGAAATTCTCGCGTATGAGCGAAACAAGTTCGCTGGCATATGTTAATCCGCGCGGGTGGGGCGTAAATGTTGTTTCACCTTTCGGAGGGTCGCCGCGGAGCGCCATGACATTGCATAGCCCGTTCTTCTGGAATTCGCCGACGATATAGAGCAATTCTTCGCGCGAATGTCCGACGCAGGTGAGGTGCGGCATTACCTGAAATCCATAATCATCTTTCAGTTTGATGGCATATTTCAGTGTGAGTTCACGGGTTGTTCCGCCTGCTCCGTAAGTGATGGAGACAAATTGTGGCGGTACCTTGTCTTTCAATAATTGGGCTGTTTGCAGAATTTGCTGAGCGCCCTCTTCATTCTTGGGAGGAAAGAATTCCACGGAATAAATGGGTTCACCCGTGGCAATGAAATCTGAAATAGGTCGATTGTAATTCATGAAGAGATGGTTCTTTATGCCAGACAACGAATGGCAAGATCCCGCATTACTGATTCCTGTTCCTGAAAACGGGAGATAAGTTCCTCAAATGCTTGAACAAAACTGAGCTGAAAATCAATAAGCTTCTTTGTGTTGAGCTTTTTGGCAACGGGAAGCAGTCGATTCAGATAAAAGGGGTTTTGTGTGAAAATGGCAGGTAATGCGGCTTCCGGAAAATGGTTTTTATACCATTCGGCACTGTCTTTCAGTTCCTGAGAGGATACGCCGCGGCCGTTACCGATCAGATTTGCATCAAGAAGTACACGCAGTTGAAGCAGTAAACGATTCTTGTTTTGTAGCATTGTGACCAGTGGACGGGCTTCCTTGTTTATGAAAAAATAACGGCGGAGCGCTTCAAGTGTCCATTCAAGATCAAAAGCGTAAAATGCCTCGGATAATTCAAAGAAATCCCCTTCACCAAAAGTCGGTACGATTTCGGCAATATCTTTTTCGGTGACGGTAGCATCAGGTTGTCCAAGATAATTTGCCAATTTGAAAATTTCCTGGACGATGAGACGGGAGTTTCCTTGAACTCTCTCGATTAATGCCAAGGCCGTTTCCTGTCCGAAACGGATTCCGTGGCGTTTGGATTCTTCGCGGATAAGAACGAGAAGAACATCCTGTCCGCCTTTATTCATTTCAATGTCTTCAGATTGGCAGTTCTCCTTGAACCATTTAAACTCTCTGCGACGGCGGTCTACCGGAGAGGCGGATATTACTATCTGAACTGAAACGGGGTCAATTTTTTCAAGAAATGACTGAAAATCGGCGACAAGATCTTTTGTTCCCTGGGCGGAACCTAATTGTCCGTCGGCGATGAAATTAAGATTGCGTAGCCAGATGACTTTCTTGTCGCCGAATAACGAGAGATTTTGTGCGGAAATCCTGAAATTGGCGAAAAGTTTTTCAACATCCTCAACTTTTCCGCAACGGGCATCCATTGCTTCACGGCCAAAATCATCAGCGATATCTTTGGTGAGTTCATCAAAGATATTCTTTGCTCTCGCGTTGACAATGTAATCATCGTCTCCGCTGATGAATGTTACCGGTAGCATGTTTATAATGAATGCGTTAATGTTTAAGGGGTTAAAATAAGCGTATAACCGGAGAAGACGCAACAGATTTCATGGCGTTTGTCGAACGGTAGCATGAAATCACTAAAATATCTCAGGAAGGACCTTACAGGGGATACTCTGTTATTTTGTCTTCAAAGTTTTTGAGCATTAATTTCTCTTGTGTGATCTCTTGAATATAATTGGGATTAATAGGAATTTTCCCTCCTCCGTTCGGACTATCGACGACGTATTGGGGAACTGCATAGCCTGAGGTGTATCCTCTAATGGAATGAATGATATCGATCCCGGTTTGGATAGGCGTTCGAAAATGTTTTGTTCCTATAACGGGATCACACTGATACAGGTAGTAGGGTCTGACACGCATCTGCAGTAAGCGATGGACGAGCGATTTCATGACGGTAGCATCGTCATTGACCCCTTTTAAGAGGACGGACTGATTTCCCAAAACAACGCCGGCATAAGACAGCTTTTCAAGTGCATCTTTTAGTTCCTGAGTGCATTCTCTGGGATGGTTTACGTGGATACTTAGCCAGATGGGGCCCTGTTTTTTGAATATGCCGCAAAGCTCCGGAGTAATACGTTGAGGTAGGAATACCGGTACTCGCGATCCTATCCGTATGAATTCGATGTGTGGTATTCGGCGAAGACGTGCAAGGATTTCATCAAGTTTATGTTCATTAAGGAGAAGCGGGTCTCCGCCGCTAATGAGTACATCCCTGATTTCCGTGTGTGTTTCAATATAATCGAATGCCGGTTCAAGGTCATGTACAAATGGCTTGTGGACTTCGGATACGATACGGCTTCGGGTACAATACCGGCAATAACTGGCGCATTGAGCGGTTACAAGTAGAAGTACCCGGTCAGGGTAGCGGTGAACAAGATTCTCGACAGGAGATGTCTTTTCTTCGCAAAGAGGATCGAGTTTTTCTTCAGGGGCAACGGTTTGTTCCTGTATCCGAGGGATGACTTGAAGACGAATCGGGCAATTCGGGTCGTTTTTGTCAATCAGGTTAAAAAAATACGGAGTAATGGCTAAATTGAGATGCTCTTTCGAAAACAGGCAACCGGCTTTTTCCTCTGCGGTTAGGGGGAAATACTCCTCGATCTGCTTGATGGAAGTCAGTCGGTTTTGCATTTGCCACCGCCAGCGACTCCAATCCTCCTTCAGGATATGCTGCCAATACCCTTGTCCGCTTTGCCAGTTATTTGGATTGTCTTTAGGAAACATGGTTAGCAAAGAAAATAAGATAATAGGTATATGTAAAGTCTATGTTGATCCTTTTACGTGGTATGATAAATGATGCTTTTATTTTGTGTTTTGCGATTTTTGACGGAGAATTTCATAAAGTACCAAACTTGTCGCAGTGGAAACGTTTAACGAGTCAGATGTTCCCATCATAGGTATTCTGACGGCAGTAAAATTTGTCTTTAACCAAGAATCGCTGAGTCCGTCTTTTTCACTTCCCATGACAATAGCTGTTTTCTTCGGGAAAGGAATATCCCAATAAATTTTTTCCGCAGAGGGTGTTGTGAGTATTGGTGTGATTTTATTGGCAGACAAAAACTGTTGGGTACTTTCGTTATCTGATATGACTATCGGAACGGAAAATACAGCTCCCTGTGAATTTCTAATAACATTTGGATTGTAAATATCAATAATCGGGTCACAAAGTATGATGCCATTTGTGCCGGTACTTTCTGCTGTACGTATAATTGCTCCGAGATTTCCTGGTTTTTCTATTTTCTCTATAATTAATAAGATTAATGTGTCCTTCAGGGTAATATTTGCCAAGTCGGAATGGTTTTTCGATTGTACGATAGCAAAATTCCCGTCCGGATTTTCTCGCGAGGAAAGCTTTTTGAAAACTTGGGCGGATGTTTCGTAAACGGGCGTTTTGCCTTCTAACATGACATGAAGTAGTTCCTGACCCGATAGGCTATTTTCTCTGTTTCCACTCGTGCTCCAGAGTTCGGGACAGTAGTAAAATGAATCAAAAACATAGCCGGCTGAGATGCATCGGCTGATTTCTCTCTCTCCTTCGACGTTAAACAAATTTGCCTTTTTTCTGTTATTACTACTTGATAAAGCGCAAATATTCTTTATTCTTTGGTTCTGAATGCTAGTAATCTTCATTTTTACCTTTACAGTAGAAGAATGAGTTTGCTAGAATCGCAAGATAATTATAAAAAAGTAAATCCTAATGAAAAAGAGGCCTTTAATTCTCAGTACTGTAGTGCTTGCTGTTGCGACTTCCGCTAATGCACAATTGATTACACTCAATGATAATATTGACTTGTTTGTAACAGGCACGCTTGCGGCTACCTATGAAAGCAATGTGCTTAAAGACGCAAATGCAGGAAATGTTGTAGACGATGTTTATTTCTCCATTATACCGGGGCTTCAATTGGTGACGCGCAGTGGAACAAGTAATTTATCGTTAAACGCATGGATCGCCGAGGAGATAAAGCGTTATTGTGATAACTCCGACTTTAATGATGAAAATTTAAAAGCAGGACTAGGTCTTTCCTATGATAATTTTGGAAAGACGATGATGGATTTTAAAGCGTCCTATATCCAGTATGATAATCAGGGAACTGAAGATTCGCTTCGTTATCAGGAAAAGCAAGATCGTGATGTTACTACGCTTTCTTTTTATGGGCGTCAGTATGTTTTGCCAAAGGTTTCCTTAGGTTTAGGTGCAGATTACATTGATACTAATTACGATGGCCATTACGATCAATATGATCGCTATGCATGGGGAATTCCTGTTAATTTATACTATAATCTGACGGAACTTTATGCCATTTCTCTAGGATATCGTTACAGTAATGAACATGCATCTGCGGACTGGGCTGAACAAAATTCGCAGAGTCACTTCTTAAATATCGGAATTGATGCTGCTTTGAGTGCAAAAGTTTCTGGGTATGCGCGTGTTGGGTATACTCGCTACTCTTCTATTTTTGATGAAACAAGCAACGGTTTAGGTTGGGATGTCGGATTGAATTATGCCGCGACTCAATTGACGTCATTTTTTGTAAAGGCATCAGGCGATTTCGGATTAATTGCTGATAGCCAAAGTGCAAGACGTATTCTTTCAACCATAGGAATGAATCACAAGATAACACCTTCCGTAACAGCTAATCTCAGATTGAGTTGTGACCAATATGATTATCTTGATGTGATTCGCAGTGATACGGCATTCTTTGGTTATGTTGGTGCAACTTGGTCGCCAATAAATCAAATCTGGAGTGTAAGCGGAGGATATCAATACCAAATGAATGATTCAAATGCTTCATTGCAGAGTTACCATAATAATATGGTTACACTTGGTGCAAGTGTTCGATTCTAGTAGGTTTTCAATGATAAGACAGAAAGCTTATGGCTTTCTGTCTTTTTTTTTCTAAGCATAAGAAATATAAATACATGGAAAAGAAGAAGTATATAGTTTTATTGTGTGCGATATTTCTTTGGTTGGAAGTATCTGTGTTCGCTCAAAATACGGTTACACAATCCGGTAATGTTACTACCGTTTCCTCAAATTATAAATTACGTCCCCAAGATACATTGTTTTTTGATATATACCAAGAAGAGGATATTGCACGAGAGGTTAAAATCAGCAATGATGGAACAATTAATCTACCGTTGGTCAACGAAGTAAATGTGAGAGGCCTTACATTGGCTGAAGCCAGAGATAAATTAACTGAACTTTATAAGAAAGACTATTATGTTAACCCACAAATCAGTCTTTCAATTCGTGGTTATGCAGAAATTAAGGTTTCTGTGAATGGACAGGTGAATCGACCAGGTGTTGTTTATTTGAATCCAGAGCAGAAAATGACAGTCACGCAAGTCATTGCTGCTGCAGGTAGTTATACGCGTTTGGCTCGGACAAGTAAAATAATACTTCGTCGGGATGGAAAGGATAGACGACTTGATTTGGATAAGCCATCTGATGATATTGAGATCGTGGACGGTGATATAATTACTGTCGAAGAAAGAATTTTCTAGTCTAGAAATATGGAGAAAAGTAATAAGCGTAACCAAGACTCGAATTATCATAATGATACTTACGGGTATAATTCTGGCGTCGCGTTAGAGGAGCAGCAAAGCAGAACTATAAAAGACTATCTCTTTATGGTTCGCGAAAAGATATGGTGGTCTATTCTCATATTCTTTGTGGTATTAATTGGGACCCTTGTTTTTACTTTCAGAAAAACGCCGCTATATGATGCGTCTGCTCGAGTTCGTTTAATGCGTGATGCAAGTACTGCGATTGGCGATAGTGTCGGGAGTGCTGCAAATGAACGCATTGGAAATCAAGAGGACTTTAATACATTGTTGAATGTATTAAACAGTACAAGTATTCTTAACCGTGTCGAAAATAGGATTAGGGATGAAGAAGGCTTGATGTTAAAAATCATAGCTCCATATCAGGATGGTTTAAATTTTTCTCGTCCAAAGCTGTTGGCTGAGATCCTTATGGAAAATCGGTCAATACTTCCTGTTCGCGGGTCGTTTATTGTTGATATTGGGTTTAGGCATACAGATCCTGAAATTGCAGCTAAAGTTGCTAACTTTTTTGCGGATGAATTTTACAAAAGCAGTCTTGATAGTGCTGTAAAAGAATTAGTACGTTCCTCAGAGGATTTGAAAGTCCAAGTGGAAAATCAATCATTGAAGGTAAAGGAGCTTGAGCTGAAAACGATTCAATATCGTGAGACGCATAATCGCGTGGCTGTTGATAGAAGTGACGATATCGACCGTGAGGAATTGTCTCGATTAAAGCAGGAGGCCACTGCTTCGTGGAAGGAATACGATAGTGCGAAAACAGAATGGGACATGATTCAGGCGTATAAGGAAAAGGGTCAAGACTTATGGGATATTGATACAATCGCTATTATTCCAAATGTTGAAAGGCTCTTATCGCAGTGGACTGCGCAAAAGATTGAATATAGTACTTTAGGGAAACGTTATAAGGATAAGCACCCTAAAATGATTGCTGTTAAGCAATCATTAGATCAGACTCAATTTGAGTTGAATCTTGCGGTCGAATCCGCAATTGAGAAGGTTAAGAGTCGTCATTTTCGATCAGAAACTGCTTACAGGCTTGCTCAGGAACGTTTGGAGCAAAAAGAGAAGGAAAGTCTGGAGACAGGACGGTTGCGTGTCGAATACAATAATATTTTAAACGATTTGAGTATAGCTCGTGATTTGTTGAAGTTACTAACTGAAAAACTGAATAAGGTTCAAACAGAAATCCCATTGAAGCCATCTAGTGTTGAAATAATAAGCAGAGCAGTTGCTCCGAATCATTATTCTTCTCCAAACGAGTTATTGTATATTGCTGTTGGTATGCTTGGTGGTTTATTCTTGGGATTAGGTACGTCATTGGGTCTTGCATTGATGGATGATCGCGTAAAGAACCTGTTTGACGTAGAAAGCTTTATTGGAATTCCTATACTTGGGGTTGTTCCGTTGGTCTCACGTTTAACCACAGAAGAGCGTGCGCGTGCGGTCTCAACAGATGCAAACCAGTATTTAAAGGAAGCATTTAGGGGTATTCATTCGGCTATGAAATTGAGTGAGACCGCCAAAAACGCTAAAGTTATTATTGTGACGAGCACTATTCCGGGTGAAGGAAAGTCATTCATTTCAAGTAATCTTGCTCAGGTTTATGGTATCCACGGAGAAAAGACACTTTTGATTGACTGTGACTTGAGAATGCCCAAATTGGCCGAAACATTGAGCTTTGAAAATAAAAAGGGTGTTTTGCAATTTATTGAAGGAGTGGACGAAGAACCATTTATGCACAAAGAGGTTTTTCCGAATGTAGATGTTATTTTGACCGGTGGTTCTACGCGCTCTGCATCGGAAAGTCTTTCCCACCCGAAATTTTCAGAATTTCTTTCGCGCACAAAAAACAATTACGATAAAATCATTTTGGACAGTCCGCCTGCAGGTGTTGTAAGTGATACATACTCTGTATCCAAGGAAGTGGACGTTGTTTTATATGTTATCAAGTTTAACACGGTAAAACGGCGTTCTGCCTTATATTGCGTAAAGAAATTTAAAGAAGCAAATATTGCAGTCGCAGGTGCTATACTTAATGGAATAAAAAGTAATTTGGTCGGATACTACTATCATTCTTATAGTTACGATAAGGCATATACAAAGTATTATCGTCCGAAGGATTCTTGAAATTTCTTTAAAATATTCTTGCATTCGGATGATATTTTTACAGTATTCCGAAGCTTCACGTGAATTTGGACGCCTAGCTCAGTTGGTTAGAGCATCTCGTTTACACCGAGAGGGTCGTAGGTTCGAATCCTACGGCGTCTACCATTTTTTTAGTTGCGGTGAAACATACTATTTCAGTTTTAGTCGAAAATAAGTTTGGTGTTTTAGCTCGTATCGCAGGATTGTTTAGCGGACGGGGGTTTAATATCGAAAGTTTGAATGTCGGATCAATTCCCAAAACCCCTTTTTCCCGGATTACGGCAGTTGTTATCGGCGACGATGCAAAAATTGATCAATGCGTAAAGCAGTTAAGCCGTCTTATCAATGTTGTGGAAATCAATGATTTCCATGGGGGTAAAACACCTTTTGTTGCCAGAGAATTGGTTCTCATGCGGGTTAAGGCAACAGCAAAAAGTCGCTCTGAGATTATTGAGTTCGCATCACTTTTCAGAGCAAAGATAATCGATGTTTCTGCCGATTCTGTGATTATTGAAATCACTGGAGATGAAAATAAAATAAATCGTTTTATCGGACTAGTGGATTCCTATGGCATTTTAGAATTAGCGCGGACGGGTAATCTGGCTCTTTCTAGAGGACAACTCCCAGAATGAAATTTTAATAAATAAAAATATGGCTGCAAAGATCTATACAGAAAAAGATGCTGATTTAACAGTGCTTAAAAATAAAACTTTGGCTATTATTGGCTATGGTTCTCAGGGTCATGCTCATGCATTGAACTTGAAGGAAAGCGGATGCAACGTGATTATCGGTTTGTATCCTAAAAGCAAGTCTGTTGAAGTTGCAAAAAAGCAAGGATTTAAAGTTTACAGTACAGCAGAAGCTGTCAAAAAAGCTGATGTTATCATGTTGGCTGTGCCGGATATGAAACAAGCTGACATTTACGAGAAGGATGTTGAGCCAAATATTGAAAAGGGAAAGACGCTTGTATTCATACATGGCCTTTCTATTCACTTTGGGCTGATCAAGCCGCGTAAAGATATTAATGTGATTATGGTTGCTCCAAAGGGACCTGGCCACTTGGTTCGTTCCCAATACAGGGAAGGTAAAGGAGTTCCGGCATTAATAGCCGTTTACCAAAACGTAACAAAGGATGCCAAGAAAATTGCATTGGCATGGGCGAAAGGTGTTGGAGGCACACGTGGCGGAGTTATTGAAACGACTTTCAAAGAAGAGGCTGAAACAGATCTCTTTGGTGAACAGGCGGTTCTCTGCGGTGGGGCAAGCGCATTGGTTCAAGCTGGATTTGAGACATTGGTTGAGGCAGGTTATCAACCTGAGATGGCGTATTTTGAATGCTTGCATGAGCTGAAGCTTATCGTGGACTTGATGGTTGAGTCCGGCATTGCAGGAATGCGTTTTTCTATTTCTGAAACTGCAAAATACGGCGATATCACTCGCGGACCGCGTGTGATTACTGCTAAGACCAAGACAGAAATGAAGAAAATTCTTAAGGAAATACAAACCGGTAAATTCACAAAAGAGTGGGTGGCCGAATATAAGGGAGGCTTAAAGAATTACAAAAAGCTTCTTGCAGAAGGAGAAAAGCATCCCATTGAAACAACTGGAAAAAAATTGCGGGCACTAATGCCATGGGTTCCAAAGAAAAATATCAAGGGTGCTCAAGCGGCGTACTGATTTTTCGAAGATAAACAAAAAAGGCACGGATTAATTCCGTGCCTTTTTTGTTTTAGAAGTGTTCCTTGCCGGGATTATAATTTGGGAACGGAATCCAGCAATGTTCTTGTATATACTTGAGATGGTTGTTTATAGAGGGTTTCAGGGTCACCTTGTTCAACAATTTTCCCGTTCTGCATGACAAGCACATAGTCACTCATATGTTTTACCACAGCAAGGTCGTGGGCGATAAAAAGATAGGTGAGATTGAGTTCCTCTTGCAGATCCTTTAATAGATTCACTATTTGAGCTTGGACAGATACATCAAGAGCGCTTACAGCTTCGTCGCATATGATAAATTCAGGTTCAACGGCAAGCGCCCTTGCTATACCAATGCGTTGACGTTGTCCTCCGCTGAACTCGTGTGGGTAGCGGAACATAAAATCCGGTAATAATCCTACCTTTGTCAATAGAGATGCAATTCTCTCTTTTCTTTCTTTTTTGTCTAAACCAGGAAAATGAATATCCAGAGGCTCTCTTAATATCTCCTCAATTGTCATTCGCGGGTTTAATGAGTTATAGGGATCCTGGAAAATGATTTGTATTTTCTTTCGATAAGGGAAAAATTCCTTTTCCGATAATGATGAAATATCCTTCCCAAGGAGATGGATACAGCCATTAGTGATAGTCACCAATCGGACAATCGCCTTCCCAATAGTACTTTTTCCGCTTCCGCTTTCACCTACAAGTCCTACCGTGTTGCCACGTTTGATTTGAAAAGATACATTGTCGACAGCGTGCAGAACCTTTTTCGGCGAGAGAAAATCTGTTCTGAGCGGAAAATCTACTTTTAGGTCTTTTACGTCTAGAAAGTATGACATGGGTAATGTCTACGATTTGTTTGGATACTTATATGTTATACGTTTCCCGTGGAGTGGGATTTAATACTTTTGTTTTTGGGAGTTCCAATGCAAGTTCGTCTGTGAACCATTCACGGGCAGGAGGATCACCATGTGTGAGTACAATTGCCCGAGGTTCAAGGTTTACGGCAAGATTCAAAAGTTCGTCCCTGTAGGCGTGACCACTTAAATCAAAACGCAGTATTTGTGCGTTTACGGGAGAGATATAGTGTAAAACGTCGAAGGAAAAAGAATCCTCGTGTTTGCATGCGAGCAGTTTTCCTCCTGGTGCATCAGGGTCGCAATATCCAACAAAACAAATGGAATTGGCTTTATTGGAGAGTAATGCGGCGGCGATATTATAGGAGGGTGTATGCTCTACAAGCATCCCGCTACTCATTAAGTAAATGGCTGGTTCCTCTGGCGTATTTCCTGGTGCTAGCGAATCCCAATTTGGACTTTTAACTTTTAATTCTTTCAGGATGCTACGTCGAAAGTGAATAAGGCTGGTTTTCCGGGAAATATTATCAAAATAGTCGCAGAGATCAATTCCGAGTCCCATTGAATAAATGGGACAGTCTGTTAATGTCTTTGAAGAATGCGCTCTATGAAGCCGGGCAAGCAATTCCTGCATCCTTCCTAGTGCAAAGGTGGGAATTAGGCAGCATCCGCCTCTGTGTATTGTTAGGTTGATAGCCTCAATCAACTCTTCATACTCTTTTTCCCGGTCGTATTGCTTTTTACGTTCATTGGTGCCTCGGGTTGTTTCAGTGATAAGCGTGTCAACTTTGAAGTCAGGAAAGCGTGCTCCGGGAAGGGTAAGCTGATCTGCAAACAAAACATCTCCGGTAATGAATATTTTACGTTTCTTATATTCAAGCATGATTCCTGCTGCCCCAGCTACGTGACCGGCGGGGTAGAATGTGACAATAAGTTCTTCGTTTCCTTTGTAGAACGAACGAGGTTTATGGAATTGGATAGGTTGAAGTTGTCGTTCGGTTGATTCGATTTCTCCCATTCCATAGAGAGGATACTCCGGAATACTTTGTTCTTCACGTTGGCGTTTCATCACGCCATACGAGTTTCTTAACATACGTGCTGCTAACATTTGGGTAGGAATGCTGCATAAGATCGGAGCTTGTGTTTGTCTTCGTGAGAGCAAAGGTAAACTTCCGATATGATCCAGATGGGCGTGGGTCAGTAGTATTAAGTCCAAAGAAAAATCTTCAACCAATTCAAAGGCAGGAGTGGCTTTGTTGCCTACAAGTTTAGGGTGTAATCCAGCGTCAACGATGAGTTTGAATGGTCCCAGTTCCAAATAAGTACTGTTTGCTCCTATTCCTCCTTCATTGTTCAGATCAATATATTTCATTGTTGTGTGTTCTTTTATTCAGTGAACGCTATCTGTTGAATTTTGTAAATTCATTTGTTAACACATCATAAACCTGGCCGGAATAAATGAACATAAAAAAAGACCGTCATTTAAGACGGTCTTTTGATTTCAAACATTTATTTCTTTGCGGCTAGCACAGCTTGGGCTGCTGCCAGACGTGCTACCGGAACACGTGGAGGTGAGCAGCTTACATAGTGTAATCCGACATTATGGAAGAACATTATGGATGCTGGATCGCCACCGTGTTCTCCGCAGATACCGAGCTTGATGTCCTTTCGTGCGCTACGTCCGCGCTCAACCGCTATTTTTACCATCTCGCCGACACCCGACACATCAATTGATGCAAACGGATTTTGCGGGAGGATTTCCAGTTCCTTGTAACGGCCGAGGAATGCACCTGCGTCATCACGGCTCATACCCAGAGTCGTTTGTGTGAGGTCATTGGTTCCGAAACTGAAGAATTGAGCCGTTTCTGCAATCTTGTCGGCAGTGAGAGCTCCACGTGGAATTTCAATCATTGTACCAACAAGGTACTTGAATGAAATATTTTGCTTTTCCATTACTTTCTTTGCCACGTTATGGATGATCTCAACTTGATTCTTTAATTCATCCGCGAAGCCTACGAGCGGTACCATGACTTCAGGAATTACTTTTACCGGATTTTTGAGCTTATAGCATTTTGCTGCAGCTTCAAAAATCGCGGTAGCTTGCATTTCAGTGATTTCCGGATAGCTGATTCCGAGGCGGCAACCACGGTGTCCGAGCATCGGATTTGCTTCATGGAGTTCGCGTACACGTGTTGCGACATTATCTACGCTGAGTCCCATTTTCTCGGCAATGGAAGCAATGGTGCTTGCATCATGAGGAAGGAATTCGTGAAGCGGTGGGTCGATCAAACGAATGGTTACCGGTTTGCCATGCATCGTCTTAAAGATGCCGAAGAAGTCATCACGTTGGAACGGCAGGAGTTTTGACAAGGCGGCCTGACGTTCTACGGTGTTTGATGAGAGGATCATCTGGCGCATGAAGCTGATGCGTTCACCTTCAAAGAACATATGTTCAGTGCGGCAAAGCCCGATACCTTCCGCACCCAGCGCGACTGCATCAGCTGCCTGCCCGGGAGTATCTGCATTTGTACGGATCGCCAACTTTCTTACTTGGTCAGCCCAAGTCATAACCGTGTTAAACAATTGATAGGTGTAGCTTTTTTCAGCCTTACGTGTTCCTGCGAGTACCTGGTTCACTTCGGATGGCGCGGTTTCCAAACTGCCGGAAAACACCTCACCGGTTGTGCCGTCGATAGAAATATCGTCCCCTTCTTTAAGCGTCACGCTTCCTACCTTCAGTGTGCGTGTTTCATAATTGATATCAATTCCTGAAGCTCCGCATACACATACCTTGTTCATCTGGCGTGCCACAAGTGCGGCGTGCGAACTGACTCCGCCGCGAGAGGTCAAGATACCTTCAGCGGCGATCATACCGCGTAGGTCTTCCGGTGTTGTTTCAACTCGGCAAAGAACAACACGTCCGCCTTTTTCAGCGATGCGCTCTGCCTCAGAGGGAGAAAGGCAAATGACACCGGATGCAGCTCCTGGTCCTGCCGGTAATCCTTTGGCAATACATTTGGCTGTTTTGCGTTTTTTCTCGTCAAATACAGCTGTCAATAAGCTGGAAATTGATTCTGCCGGAATTTTCTTCAGTGCGGTTTCTTTGGAAATCAGTTTTTCCTTCACCAATTCTACTGCAATACGTACTGCTGCTAGACCTGTGCGTTTTCCGTTGCGAGTCTGAAGGATAAAGAGCTTATTTTTTTCGATGGTAAACTCAAAGTCCTGCATATCTTTAAAGTGAGACTCCAGTTTTTTACGAAGCACTTCCAGCTCCTTGTGGGATTTTGGCATTTCTTTTGCCATTTCTGCAATGGCTTTGGGTGTACGAATGCCTGCAACAACGTCTTCACCCTGTGCGTTTATCAGATATTCACCATAAAATACCTTCTCTCCGTTTGCCGGGTCACGGGTAAAAGCGACACCTGTTGCGCAATCATTGCCCATATTGCCGAATACCATGGCCTGGACGTTTACGGCTGTTCCCCATTCAGAAGGAATGTTATACTTTTGTCTGTAAACGATAGCTCTGTCGTTTTGCCATGAATTAAATACGGCTCCGATTGCACCGAAGAGCTGTTGAAATACGTCCTGAGGAAAACTGTTGCCAGTATGCTTCTTGATGAGTGCTTTAAAGTTAGCAACGAGTTCTTTAAGGTTTTCGGCCGTCAGGTCCGTATCTTGTGTGACACCGACTTTGTTTTTGAGGGCCTGCATGACTTCTTCGAACGGTTCATGCTCGTTTTCGTGTTGTGCCTGTACGCCCATGACAACGTCACCGTACATTTGGATAAATCGACGGTAGCAATCATAAGCAAAGCGCCCGTCTCCTGTGTTTTTTGCCAGGGCTTCTACGGTAGCATCATTGAGTCCCAAATTTAAAATCGTATCCATCATGCCCGGCATTGATTCGCGTGCGCCGGAGCGGACAGAGACAAGCAGAGGATTATTTACGTCGCCAAATTTCTTGTTTTGCTGTTTCTCGATATTGGCAATGGCGTTACGTATATCTTTGTCTAGCGTCTTAGGATAAGTGCGTTTATTGGCGTAATAATAGGTGCAAACTTCGGTGGTAATGGTAAAGCCTGGAGGTACTGGTAATCCGATGCGGGCCATTTCGGCAAGATTAGCTCCCTTTCCGCCGAGGAGCGCGCGCTGTGTCGCGTTGCCGTCTGTTTTTTTACCGAATTCGTAAACATACTTTACGGATTTGGAAGACGAGGATGTCTTGTTAGATTTTGTTGCCGGCTTCTTCTTTGTAGAAGACTTGGCAGATGTAGATTTCGTTTTTAATGCCATGATATATATCGAGTAACGTTAAATGTAGTAAAGACTCTTGAAATTATTTTGAGGGGGAAAGCTTTGCAATCTTTTAATGCAAGGAATCGTGGGGCATCACAGATAATGAAAGGAGTCGGGGACTCGTTCGAAGCTTTGTAAATGTGAGAGAAAAGGGTAGATGCGCATGGCGGGCTTTCACTTATTCCGACGTGATACTGTCTAAGAGAAAAAGAAAAGGGCTAATAGGAGGAATTATGGGGTAAGTGACTTTATTGCATGCAGCCACAAAAAAAGCTGCCGTGGTCGGCAGCTTTGGGTGGCTTAAAAGAAAGATTATTTTTTAACTGCTTTCTTAGCCGGAGCTTTTTTTACGGCTGCTTTCTTAGCGACTGGCTTTTTAGCAGCGACTTTTTTTACGGCCGGTTTCTTAGCGACTGGCTTTTTAGCAGCGACTTTTTTAGCAGCTGGTTTCTTAGCAGCCGGTTTCTTTGCGACAGCAGACTTTTTAGCAGGTGTTGTAGCCATAGTTTTTTTTGAGTTTAATTATGTTTCGACAATTACATTGTAACTGTAATGCACAGTCTTTTAAAAAGACTAAAATCAATTGTCAACGAGGTAATCAAGAATACTTGCGGTTCTTTTCTTTATCTGCAACGCTGAGCAAATCATTTTTCAGCAAATAGATGACCATTCAACATTCAGAAAACGAAAATACGGAAGTCATTGATGACAATAAGGAGATGGGGTTTCTCGATCATCTTGAGGATCTGCGATGGACGTTGATGAAGAGCGTTGTCGCCTTGTTTGTCGCGTTTATCATTGTTGGTGTTTTCATTTTCAATTTGGCTGACGTGTTGAAATGGCCGTTGAAGAAATCTTATGAAATGCTTGGAGTCGATTCCGGTTCAGGGCGTGAAGACGGTGGAGAGATCAATAAGGCATCATCATTCAAGGTCTTTATTTATGCGGATAGCCATGACTCCTCATTGCCAATAAATGCAGGTGATGGGAGTTTTCTGAAAAATGGGAAACCGGGTGTTTATATCGAATATGACGGGACGGATGAAGCTGTCTTGAAGGAGATATTGGCTAGCAAAGGGAAGAAAATAATTATTTCCGGGAATGATGTTGATACAGGAGGATTGACTCAGAGCTTCAACAATCCCGACGGAGGACTCCGGACAAATGCCCCGATGGAAATCATAACAGTTATTTTGCAATGCGTTGTCTTTGGGGGATTTGCGGTTGCAGCACCGTTTATTTGTTTCTTTGTTGCGCAGTTCATATTGCCTGCATTAACACTTCGGGAGAAAAAACTACTTATGCCCGGGGTGATTGCGGCTGTGATTCTTTTCCTGCTTGGAGCAGCATTTACTTTCTTTGTGCTGATGCCGTTTTCCTTGTACGTGATGATCCAGTTAAACCAGCAATTTCATTTTGAAGTCCTATGGAATGCTGATTCTTACTACAGTATGCTTGTTTGGTTTACTATAGGAGTCGGACTCACATGCGAATTTCCGTTGGTACTCCTGTTACTGATTTATCTGGGAATCTTGCAGGTTAGTACGCTGACAAAGAGCCGTCGGGTCGTATTTACGATTATATTGGTAGCTGCTGCGATTCTCACACCGACAGGTGATCCGTTTACACTCTTCCTCGTGGCTATCCCGTTATATCTTTTGTACGAAGGTGCTATCTTTGTCGGTAAACGGATGGAGGCGAAAGCAAAAGCGAAGGAAGAAGCCGCAAATTCAATATATTACGAGGAACACGATTAGTCATGTTCGGGGTAATAAAAAAGGAAGGATTTAATCCTTCCTTTTTTATTTTAGGATCGGACGGTAACATAGGTGTCTGATGTTACCGCAGAACGTATCAACGTATATATAGATCTTTTAATTGCCGGAGGTATGCTGAGCTTTCCCGGTTCAGTTTAAGCAATTGTTCGTTTGAGAAACGCCATTGCCAATTTCCGCTTGGCTTTCCCGGAGTGTTCATGCGTGCATCGCTGCCTAAAGATAAAAGATCCTGCATTGCGACGATAAATAATTTACTGGTGGATGCATAGCCTGTTCGGATAAGATCCCATGAGACTTCATGCCCATTTACACGCAGGTAACGACGGAAGTGATCACGTGCGGATTCTGGTAACGATTGATACCAACCTGTGCTTGTATCATTATCGTGTGTACCTGGATAAAGTACGGAGTTCTTATCTAAATTGTGAGGAAGGTAGGCACTGTCAGGATCTCCGAAGGCAAATTGCAGGACCGCCATACCAGGGAGTCCGGTAGCCTCTTTCAGTGCGTTTACTTCTGGCGTTGCGATTCCTAAATCTTCAAGAATGATTGGAGCTTCCGGAAACACATTCTTTATTGCTTCGAAGAAAGCCATGCCTGGACCCTTTTCCCATTTTCCTGTTTTTGCGGTTTTCGATTCAGCCGGAATACTCCAATAACTTTCAAATCCCCGGAAATGATCTATGCGTACCATATCGTAGAGCTTAAAGCTGCTGCTTAAACGGTCAATCCACCAGGCATACTTTTGTATTCTATGGGTTTGCCAATCAAAGAGCGGATTTCCCCAGAGTTGTCCATCTTCGCTGAAATAGTCGGGAGGCACACCGGCTACGCATTTGGGGTGAAGATCCTTGTCCAGTGAAAATAGCTTGGGATTTGCCCATACGTCTGCGCTGTCTAGGGAAACGAAAATAGGAATATCTCCTATGATTTTAATGTTTTTCCGTTTCGCATAGGCATGTAATTTCTCCCATTGGTGGAAAAATAAAAATTGATAAAACTTTTGTTTCTCCATGCTGTCATCAAACTTGGTCCAGGATTTCTTTGATTTTGCATAGTCACGTAGCTGAACCGGCCAATCTTGCCAACAGCGAAGTCCGTTGCTTTGTTTTATCGCGACAAATGCTGCATAATCATCAAGCCATTGGCTTTGTTCCCTCTTAAAGGTCTCATATGGAGTTCGATAGGGATGGTTTGATGCTGTTGAGAACACCTTGTATGCTTTTTCCAATACGGGCCAGAAGTGTTCCCAAAGATAGCCGTATTCGACACGTTTAGTCGACAGTTGATTCAAAGGGAGCAGATCGTTTTGGGCAAGCAGATCATCATTGACCAGTGTTTGCAGGTCTATGAGGTATGGATTTCCGGCAAATGCAGAAAGTCCTTGATAAGGAGAGTCTCCGTAACTGGTCGGACAGAGCGGACATATTTGCCAGTATCCGAAACCGGCTTTTTCCAAAAAATCAATGAAAGCGTAAGCCTGTTCTCCTAACGAACCAATTCCTTGGGTGCTTGGCAGGCAGGTCGGATGCAATAAGACACCGCATCCGCGTTCGATAATTCCTTTAAAAAGTCCCATATATGAAATGAGACGCTATTTCTGAGTAAAGGGCGAATAAAAATTTGGCGCTACCTTATAGAAAATGTCCGAATACCTGAATGATGTTAAGCAGCAGTAGCGGTTGATTTGTTTTTCCTATGTGCATACCACTTGGAAAAAACGATCATTGATATTCCGAAAATGGCGAAGAACAAGGAATAGAATTGTCCCCTGCTTATTCCGAAGAAAAGCGATGCGTCGGGTTCTCTCCATACTTCGCAAATGACACGGACGATCGCATATCCCAGATAGAACTCGCCGCATACCTGTCCCGGAGGTAACGGTTTTTTCTTCCAGAAACGGAATTGGCACCAAGCAAATAAAGCCAGTCCTTCCAGTGCAGCCTCGTAAAGCTGGGAAGGATGGCGTGGTTGTATTTGTTCAATAGGTGTTCCTGGTGGAGCGGAGTGCGGGAATATCCATGCCCAGCTGACGTCCGTTATTTTCCCCCACAACTCGCCGTTTATAAAATTGGCTAACCGTCCAAGAAGTATGCCGGGCGTTGTGACGGTAGCACCTATGTCGCCGAGTGTCAGCAGTGATATCTTATATTTCCTGCTGAACCAAATGGCGGCAGTAATGACTCCTAAAAATCCGCCGTGGCTTGCCATGCCTCCGTCCCATACATAAAAGGTTTTCAAGGGGTTATGAATAAAAGTCTGAAAATCATAGAGTAGCATATAGCCTAGACGACCACCGACAAAAACACCGATGATACCGGCTGTCATCAGATTCCAGAGCTGATCATCGGTTATAGCCAATTTCCCCTTTTTCATGTACAATTTGATCAGGAGGAAGGCGATGACAAATCCAAGTAAGTATGCGAGTCCGTAATAACGGATGCCAATCTCTGGATTTTCCGAGAATTTTATCAGGAAAGGACTGAAATCGTTGACCGGATAGCTCATTGTTTCAATGTTTTGATAGATTCGGTTAGTTTCCAACTAAAATGATGACTGTGTCGAGCAGAATAGTTTAACTGCAAAGATCTGCGTTAAAATTGCTTTCATGAAGAGCAAAATTGAGTTGAAAAAACAAAATAGTGAGATTCAATTCCCAGAATGAATAATAAAACCTACCCACAAACGGTGGGTTTTATTGTATATTGAAAGCTTCAAACAATAATCTCTTCAAGTATATGAAAAAATCTGTAATAGAATTCATTGGAACATTCTTCCTTGTGTTTACTGTAGCAATGACGGCTATTTTCATGCCGTCTCCCTATGCGTCCTTTGCGATTGGATCCGCATTGATGGTTATGGTTTATGCAGGTGGGCATATTTCAGGCGGACATTATAACCCGGCGGTTACCTTGGCAATCGCATTACGCGGAAAAATGCCCTTTGTGGAAGTTCCGTTATATTGGGTTTCTCAGGTGTTGGGAGCAGTAGCTGCTGTGTTTTTGGCAAAACTTTTTGTTCCTTGTGACTTTAAGGTGGCTGAAATCGCGTTGAACGGCTGCATTGCGCCTCTTCTCGCTGAATTACTTTTCACATTTGCGCTTTGCTATGTTGTTTTGAATGTAGCAACGGCAAAAGGAACGGCAGGCAATTCGTTTTACGGGTTGGCAATCGGTTTCACCGTGTTCGTGGGAGCGAATGCAGTAGGTTCGGTTTCCGGCGGTGCATTTAATCCTGCGGTTGCTACCGGATTGCTGGCCATTGGTGCGATCGGTATTTCCAAGATTTGGATTTACTATGTTGCTCAATTGGCAGCTGCAGCGTTGGCAGCAGTTGTTTTCCGCGTCACAGCCGGTAACGAATAATGTAATATTTTCGAATTCCAAGGCTACCGTTTCGGCGGTAGCTTTTTTTGTGCCCTTGGGCAAAGACAAATCATCTTTGCTGCAGTCATCATGCATCATGTATTGGTTCAATTTCCAAGGGGTTTGAGAAAAGTATGTCAATCAATGAATCTCCGGTTTTGGCTGTGATAAGCATTTGGTTATTCAAACGATTTCTCAAAATAAAGAAAGCAATCATGGAAGGAATGCCGATGACCAGGCCCGTCGCCGTGGTTATCAGTGCTTCTCCGATATCTCCTGCCAGTAGTTCCGGCCTTCCCATACCGCCGGATGAGATTGTCTGGAATGCACCTATCATCCCGCTTACAGTCCCTAGCAATCCGATCATCGGGGAAACTGTGGCAATGACATTAAGATAATGAATCCATTGGCTGATTTGGTTTTCTTCCCCTTCCAATGCTTCGCAGAAAACAGTCTCGGCAACTTCTCTGGTGACGGTAGCATGGGGTGAATTAATTTTTGTGACAATAGCCAGTACGGCCCGATTCAGAATATTTGTTCTTGGTATGAAGGTGTTCATTTCAGAGAAATCTTTGATTTCAAAGAAATGATTGATTTGTGACAGGGACGTTTCCTGAACAAAATATTTCGCCTGTGTCTGTCTCCAGCAATGAATGATCAGGTAAAGCATGACAAGTGAGCAGAGGCCTAAAGGCCACATAGCCCATCCTCCCTGTTTTATCAGGTCGAATAGGTTCATGGAATGTTGAGTACTGTTGTTTGTTGTCTGTGCAGAAAGTAACACGGTAGCATTGGTCAGCAGGGTGAATACAAGATATTTTCTCATGAGTCGTTTAGGTTAAAAGGGAAGGGAAGATAAGACTTGTCCCACGCAAGAGAACGACGCTGCATTTCTTCATAAAGCGCTTCGGCGGAATGTTGTTCCTTGGCTTGAATCAGTTTCGTGATTGCAAGCATGTAAAGTTTGTCTTGCCAGGGGCGTGCTTGTGGTTCGGCTTTTAAAAGCCCTTTCAGGCAGATGTTAAGCGCCTGATGATTATTCCTGTCCACAGCAATTTGCGCTTCTATCCATTGAGGAAAGGAAGACGAGGCGATGTCGTCTGAATGAATAGTTTTGAATTTAAATGCATATTTCTCTGCTTCATCCAATAATCCGAGTTCGTAAAACAAAATGGTTTGTCGTTCAATAATTTCGCGCTTCAGATCGTTTTCAGGGAGCTTTGCTTCGATGATATTGAGGCATGCCGATAGTTTTCGTTTTTCTGAAAAACTATCTGCGCTGTGCGGTAGCATTCGGATGTATAACCGATTTTGTTCGGGTTTTAGAAATGAGAAAATGTTTCTTCTGGCGTGGAATATTCTTTCCGAGATGGAAAGCGATTGCGGTTCGGAGTCGTTAGTTAGCAATGCTTCTTCCGGCAAGGCAATATGGCTGACATCTGAAGGCGTGAATCGTTGTTCTGTGAATCCACCATCAAGACGGATACGTAGAGAAATGCTACCGTCATCATTGTTAACCAATTCTCCGGTAAATGTTTTGTTTTTTGTGGATGTTACGGAAATAGCTTGCGCAAGGCAGGATTCCATTTGACGCTCATTGATTCTCGCATGGATACCATGTGTTTCTATAAGCAGAAACAAGAGAAAGTAATACTTACGCATCTGTCGTTGTCGTTAAGGATTTCAGTAATGCGCGTGCTTCATCTTTTAGTACGGTAGCATCGGATTTCTGGGGTAGTTGTAAAAATTCCTGTAATGATTTTATGGCGGAATCTCTATCGCCTGATGCGATGAAGCATCGTGAGCTGAGCAGGTAGGCCGCATTCCGTTCTTTTTCAAATGCCGCATAAAGCGTGTAAACTCTTTGGCAGTAAGCAATGGATTCCGGTAATTGATTCATCTCCCGATGCGTATTTGCAAGGAATAGCAGCACTCGAGCATGCCTTTCCCCTTTATATGATTTTTCTTTTAAAAGAGCGTTGCAGCTTGCGATAGCTTCTTCAGATCGGTTTTTGGCATGTTGCCATTTGGCTCTCAGAAAATTCGCATCAAAGCGTTGTGCTGAGAAAGGTGTTTCACTTTCAAAACGATCAAGCCATAGGGCGCAATCATCAAGGTTTCCGTTTTGGAAGCTCTGTTCTGCGAGTCCGAAATATGCCATTGATCGGTATGGACTTTCCGGGAAGCTGACGAGCAGCTTTTTAAAGAGGGAAGATGCAGCTTCAAAACGCAATGCATTGAGTTCAAGTGCGATACATCCTAGAGTTTGGGCATCAAAGTGGTTCTGCTTTCCTGAGTCGTATAACTCCAACAGCAGGACTTGAGATCCGGCGATGCTACCGTGCGTTCTGACGAGTCTTGACCGGAATACCTTCAATCTGGCCCAGAGTGTAAACGCTTCTGAGACATAGGCCGATTTTTCATATTCTGTAATCCAAAGTTCAAAGTCTGCTGTTTGTTCACCGTAATAAGATTTTCTCAGTTTCTGTAGTTCTGAAAGAATCAAATCTGCCTCGGTAAAATTCGGATTGTTTCCGGTATGCTCCAATGCTCCGTAGCATATGTTCAGCGCGTCTTGCAGTTTTCCCTGTTTGGCCAGCGCAAGTGAAGCCCAATGAACTGCCTCAGCCTGACGCGGCAGATTATAGGACTTGGCCGTGTCAAGGTAACAGAGGAAATGTGTCTGTAATGCGATATAGTCCTTTTCGGTTTTCAGAATTTTCCCGATTTGAAACTGAGCATAGGCATAGAGTGACGGTTCAGATATGTGTACTTTTGAAAATATCAGCTTGGCGGTTTCGGATTTTCCGATTGCAGAAAAAGCGTTTCCCTGAAGAATCAGTGCCTCGGAAGTCAGTCGATGTTGCGGAAATCTGTTCAGGAAATCGGAAATGAGATTAATACTTGTTTCATATTGCTTGAGTGCGTAATGGACGGTTGCTTTACGATAAAGGATATCCGGGTGTAGTTTTCTGCCTTTTTGTTCTATCAGTAACTTTTCGAAATTGCTGATTGCCTCGTGATATCTTTTTTGAAAGTAGAGTGTCAATGCATGCCAGAATGAGGCATCGGAAGATAAAGGGTGCGAACTGTATTTCCCGATAAATGCCAAAAAGTCATTTTCTGCTTCCTGAAAACGATTCATCTGGGCAAGATTCATCGCCCGCCAATAGAGCCAGTTCGGAGCGTCGGTATGATCCGGATATGCAGAGAGCAATGCATGGTAAATATCATGGGCGATGGAACGTTGTTTCTTTTCCTGGAAAGTACGTGCATTCAGCGCAAGAATTTCGGGCAAATACTCTGATTGCGGGAACAAAGAGGAAAATTGCGTTGCCAAGTCCAAGGCATTATCCCACTGACCCTGCATTTGTGCTGAAACTGTCCATCGAAACATGGCTTGTTCCAGTGTTTTGGATGAATAGCTTGGGTTTTCGACAAGTAATGAAAAACAGGCATCAGCAAGCGGATATTGCTGATCAAGGAGCAATGCTTCTCCAAGGCGTAATTGGATTAAATCCGAAGAAAGATTCAGCGATTTGAGTATAGATATTTGCGCCTGGGCATCCTGCAAGAGATCGTGATATAGCTGAATCCATAACATACCGCCTGCAGTTGATGCAGCCTGTGATTTCCGAGTTTCAAATAAATATCTCAGTTTTATGTAACGATCTTCCTGGAGTTTTAGAAGCAGATCAGGAGGTGTTGCCAAACGGTAGCTTGCTGCAGCGGAAGCATAATCACCTTGTTTGAAGAAATGTTCGCCTATGTTGAGCGCAGACAAAGAAAGGGCAATGATTTCCGGAATGGTATCAATGTTCCATTGGGTTCCGAGCAGTAGTAGTTTTGCTTGGTCCATCTCCTTTGCATCCAATGCAATGCGCAATGAAAGCAGGCGTGCACGCATACGGATGAGTATGTTGTCTGAAGAGGAAAAAAGATCGTTTAGGCGTTTTGTGGCATCGGTATGATTTCCGGTTTTAAATAACATACGGGCTTCCTGTAGTGCGGCAATATGTGCGAATACGTGGTTTCCGGTATTTTGTCTGAAAAGAGAAAAGTTTTTTGCAGCGGAAGCATAGTCCTTTGTATTTGCGTTTGCCTGTGCAAAAAGGAAACGCATGAAAAGCGAAGCTGCATCAGGTTTGAACGGTTTTTGGAAAAACTTATCCAGCAAGGCGACGGTAGCATCATTGTCTCCAGACAGAAATGCTGCGTAACTCATCAAAGGGAAAACGGTTTTTATGGTTTTTTCTTCCTGAAGTTCAGGTTCCTCTCCGAAGACAGCAATAAACTGCTGAAATTGAGAATGTGCTTCCTTGTATTGTTTCCTGTCAAATAACGCTGCTGCTTTGTCGAACTCGCGTTGAAGTGTTTGTGCGGACAACAGATTTCCTGATATTAGCAGGATTGTCATTATTTCTGAATATATAAATTTAATTAACATTAATTTATTAATTAATAAATAATTTAACTAACATTATTAATTTAATATATCCATGTAAAAATAATGCGATTAACGGTTTCCGAGAAAGCTTGTCACGGCAGAAATAACAATCATCGTTAAATTATTCTTATAAATTATAGCTATATGAAAAAAAATGATGATGCCGAACTGATTGAAATCACTGAAAAGGAGGGAAACGGAATTCCCGCAAAAGTGAAAAGTGTTGGGAAAGGGGTAACAGTACTTACTGTTTTGATTATCCTGATCGGAGCTGTTATTGCTGCAGTGGGAATCAAGACGATCAAGGGAAACTACATAGGTATTAAGGAAACATGGACGGACGGTGTCATTGAAACTCCCTTGCAGCCGGGAACATACGTCATCTTTCGTGTTTTTGAACGCATCTATGAATACGATATGTCCACGCAGGTCTTTGTGATGAATGATGAACCAAATTCATCTTATGGCGAAGGCCGTCGTTTTGACACGTATAATATCCAATCTGCGGAAGGACAGGACATGAAGATTGCTATCAGTGTTCAATGGCGTTTGGATCCTACGAGGATAATTAACATTCATAAAACCATCCGCGACGATTTTGAGGAAAAAATTGTCCGTCCGTGTGTGATGCGTGTCGTTAAAGATAATGCTACGACAATGTCTGCGCTTGATGCGTATTCAGGCGAGGGATTGGTCAAGCTGCAATCAAACATCTTTTCTGCTTTGAAAGGCGAAAGTGCCGAGATACGTCAACGCGGTATCATTGTGGAAAATTTTGTGGTCGAAAACATCAAGCTGGATGCTAACTATGTTGAGCAGATCAAGGCAAAACAGGTAGCCGTGCAGGAACGTCTCCGCGCAATTGAGGAAACAAAGGCAAACGAAGCAAAGGCAGAGCGTGCACGATCAGAAGCGCAGGCTTCCTATGAGAAAGCTGTGGTTGAAGCAAAACGCGACAAGGAAACCGGTATCATTAAGGCCGAGTTGCTCGCCCAACAGCAGGTGATAGCGGCTGAAGCCGAGAAGAAAAAACAGGTTTTGGCAGCTGAAGGGGAAAAAGAAAGTTCAGTATTACGCGCGCAGGCAATCGAGGCAATCGGTGCGGCTGAAGCCGAGGCAAAGAAGCTGAGTTTAAGCGCTTATGCCGTGGAAGGTGCAGATTCATTTGTGAAGATAGAAGTATCCAAAAACCTGGCCGAAGGCTTTAAGAATATCAAAGGATATTTGCCTGAAGGCATGAATGTGTACACGCTCAGCGATTCATTCATGAATGCGGTTTCGAATATCGTTGGTCCCAGGGAATGATCCTGATCTCATTTCTATGTTACCGTCGAAAGGGCGGTAACATGAAAATGCCGAGGGCGGATGGCACGATTTCGCATTAGATAAAAAGGTAAAGAATTTTCTTTGCCTTTTTGTCTTTTCGTATTTCTTTATCGGCTTACTGTTGAATGAATTCTTTGTTGTTTAGTGTGTCTCTGGTTTATGCGTTGCTTTCCGGAAAAATTCCGGAAGATAAACCCATTGTTGTCGCAGAAAATATTTCGGAAACCGTAAGAACTTCCGAAGTGAAATTTGCTGGCGTATCTTCGACCCGGATGGAATTTGTTTATGATTACGAATTGAATATCGACGGCAACTCGGCAGGTGGTATTCGTTTGCCGTTTGCCTTGGTCTATGATTATCCGGTTAACGATGAAATGAATGGAAGCAGGAATATGCTGTCGCAAGGTTCGAGGATGATAGACTTTCCTGTATCGGAAAGACCGATAAATTTGCTTGAAATTTTCAATCAGGAAAAGGAACGGCTAAAGGTTCCCGGAATAATCTATAATGAAACATCAGGCGTATATCCTGCGTTGAAGGATGATCTGAAACCGAACGGCATTGCGCATTGGGATTTTGATTCGCGTGAACAATTAAATAAGGCTCGACAGAAAATTGCGCTTATTGCCAATGACGGAAGGAAAAAGATGGCCAGCCCTTTCATTCCCAATGAACGAAGTCTGAGTGCGAACGGAAGGGAACAATGGAAGGATTGCATGTCTGTTGCCGGTTTAGTCGAAGGACAGAAGTGCAGTGATGAGCATTTCGTGATATGGCCGTCAACAGATGGAAAATTTCCGACCGATAATCCCCGTATCACTGCCAAATGGCCCTATGATCATCAGGATAAAATTCACGACATTTATGGACCGTTTCGTGTTCCGGTTCAGGTCGGCGATGTGCCTGCCGGGGACAATATTTACATTTTCTTTTATAAAGGAGTCCCTTGATATCCCACTTACGGGTTCATAGTATGGGAGTAGCTTTGGTCTTAGAAAAAAAGCAGGGCAGCCTACCCCTAAGCTGCCCTGCACTCGCTTTCTACTTTATATCTGCTTGTTCTATTACCCCAACTCCCTTTACGGGAGAAATATCTTATTATGGTTCTAACTAAATATAGGTTTTGGGAAAATGCAAGTGTTTTTTTTCAAAAAAGCTGTGTTTTGTGAAAAAATAGCTGATAAACGGTAAATATCCTTAATGAACGGTATCATGATACATGCGTTTTAAACTTTTCCGTTCCCTCAAAAAGCGATTAGCTTAATCCAATGGACGTGATCAACGCAGTTTCAATTTCTATACTTGTTTTGGGATCTGTTTTTCTTGGGACAGGATGGTATTTTTCTTTTAAAAGACAAAGAATGATCGAGTCTGCGTTGAAAGATGCTGTGGAAAAACAGAATTTTTCTGAAAGCAGTGCCGAAGTGTTGAAAGAACGTGTTGCAGCAAAAGAAAACGAAATCGAACAGCTGAAGATCGTATCGGCGGATAACCGTAATGAAATTCAGGCTTTGCAGAAAGGAAAGGAAATGCTTCAGATGCAGTATTCCGAATCGCAGACAACCCTGCAAAAGGAACGGGAAAGCCACGCAGAAAAAATGGCGTTATTGAATGAAGCAAAGAGCCGGCTTGAGGATGCCTTCAAATCGCTGTCATCGGATGCATTAAAACAGAACAACCAGTCGTTTATCCAGTTGGCACAGGAAACCTTGGCAAAGTATCAGGAACATGCCAAAGGCGATCTTGAAAAGCGCCAGCAGGCAATAGATCAGTTGGTGAAGCCGGTTCATGAGTCCTTGGGTAAATTTGATGAAAAAATCAGGCAGATAGAAAAAGAACGCGTCGGTGCCTATAATGCGTTGACGGAGCAGGTTAAATCATTGGCCGATACCCAAGGACAATTACGTTCGGAAACATCAAAACTTGTTGATGCCCTGAAAAAACCCCAGGTTCGTGGACGTTGGGGTGAAATACAGTTACGCCGCGTTGTGGAAATGGCGGGTATGATTGAACATTGTGACTTTGCCGAACAGGTAAATGTTGTCAGTGAATCCGGCGGTAGCTTGCGTCCGGACATGATTGTGAAATTACCTGGCGGAAAGCAGATTGTCGTGGATTCAAAGGTCCCACTGGAAGGCTATCTGAAAGCTATCGAAGCAAAAGACGAGTCTTCCAAAGAGGCGTTTTTGCGAGAGCATGCAAGGAATGTACTGTCACATGTCCGTCAGCTTTCGACAAAGAGTTACTGGGAACAGTTTAAACCTGCTCCCGAATTTGTGGTTTTATTTTTGCCCGGTGAAATGTTCTTCAGTGCTGCATTGGAGCAGGAACCGACACTGATAGAACAGGGCGTTGAAAAAAAGGTGATCATTGCTACGCCAACCACCCTGATCGCTTTGTTGAAGGCGGTATGGTACGGATGGCAGCAGGAAAATCTGGAGAAAAACGCAGAAGCCATCAGTGAATTGGGGAAGGAACTTTATGAGCGCGTGCAAATCATGAGTGAGCATTTCTCCCGGGTCGGAAAATCGCTTGGCAGCGCAGTCGATGCCTACAATTCGACGGTCGCATCGTTTGAAAGCAGGGTTTTGGTCAGTACGAGAAAATTCAAGGATCTGCATGTTGCTCCTAAGAAAGATGTCGAGATTATTGAGCCTGTTGAAAAAGCACCGCGTGCACTGCAAACCTCAGATCCGAATCAATCAGGCAATGACTAAGGAACGGAAGAAAAACGATTTTGATATCGTATTGTCAAAAGATGCAAAAGGTGTTCGGGCTGACAAATTCCTTGCGGAAAAATTTCCGCAAAAAAGCCGTTCTCTGGTACAGGAGTCATTCGATGCAGAGCAGGTTTTTCTGAATGGGCAATGCATTGAGAAAAAACAAAAACTGCCTGATCATGGACGTCTGCACGGTAGCTTGCTGGAACCCGAGGCAATCACCGTCGAGGCCGTAAATATTGGTCTGGATATCCTGTTTGAAGACGACGATATCATTGTCGTGAACAAGGCCAGTGGCATGGTGGTTCATCCCGGAAGCGGAACGGATGCCGATACGTTGGTGCATGCCTTATTGCACCATACTGCCGGAAAGCTTTCCCCGTTGGGAGGTGAGGAGCGCCCGGGTATTGTCCATCGTTTGGATAAGGAAACAACCGGAGTCATTATTGCCGCAAAATCCGATATCGCCTATCATTCACTTACCAGGCAATTTTCCTCACATGCGATGCGGAAAATTTATTATGCACTGATAAAAGGAGTTCCGCATGTGAAAAGCGGTAGCATCAAGGAGACTATTGGCAGGCATCCTCAGGTACGGACAAAAATGGCAGTAGTCAGGAAGGGAGGACGCGTTGCGCATACAGACTGGGTATTGCTGGAAACGTTCGGCACTGTTTTTTCAGCAGTGCGCTGTCACTTGCATACCGGACGGACGCACCAGATACGCGTGCACATGCGTCACACGGGACATCCGCTAGTGGGTGATACCGTTTATGGCTATGCACATACGGTGAATGCTATTCCCAAGCCGCCGCATTTTTTTCTGCATGCCGAGGAACTGGAAATAACACATCCGCGTTCCGGTGAATCATTGAATTTTAAGGCACCGTTACCTGCTGCTTTTACTGAATATGTAGCCATGTTACGTCAGCATTTCGGCGGCAATTCCGTAGCGTAAGTTGTACGTAGAATGAAGGATGCGTGTCTGTCGGCTTAATTGTGCAAGCCGCAGAACGGCTGCCAATGCTACCGGCATAATATCCGCGCGCGCAGTGCCTATGTTCGTGGAAGCGATACGTTCCTCAATCGTCATTCCGGCGAGCTTGTCCAACAGTACTTCCAGGGAATGTGTTTCGAACCAGGGCGGTTGTTCTTCAAACGTCTTATTGTTCTGTTGGGCAAAAATGTGGCGTGACACGCTGAGTACACCGCCCAATCCGATCAGCGGTACATGCGGTACGGAGAAGTTCTCCTCATTCAGAGCGGATGCTACCGCGTCGGATGCAGTGGAAAGTTCTTCCCCGGAAATGATCCCATGTGGGTTGCTGATGCACATTTCGAGAAGACGTATGGCTCCGAGTTGAAAACTTTTACCTTGGAGGAGATTGCCGTCGCGAACATGACCGATTTCCAGGCTCCCGCCACCCAGATCAAAGAAACAGAATTCAGGAATGGAAAAAACTTCCGGGTCACAGGCAATCCCCTTGGAGATGAGCCGCAATTCGTCTTCGCCGGAAAGGATTTCGAGTATATAACCTGTTTTATTGAAAACGCTTTTTTGCAGGATTTCTGCGTTTTTTGCGTCGCGTACGGCGCTGGTTGCAGCAATGCGTATTTTAAGCGATGAGTAAGCAAGTGCCGTGTCAACGAGCGCATTGATAGAGTCTGTTGCTTTTATGATAATATGTTCAGGAAACGCAAAACCATTACCATTGCCAAGACCGCCGCCGATGCGCGTTTCAATGGAGGTACGGTAGACTGTCTTGAACGGTTTTCCCGATTCGGCTACCAGAAGTTTGATGGAATTGCTTCCTATATCTATTACAGCGATACGCATTTTTAAATGGAAGGGTAGAACTTGTACCGTGTTTTTTCCAGTAAGCAATAACTACATGAAAAAGGCAATACCGGAACGTGCATAAACAGAAAACAATGAATATTGGAAAAATTACCGGCAATTGGCATGCATTACAAAACAGGGTCAGGGAGAACTATCCATCGAGCGTTATCGTCCCGACTAAATATGTTTTTGCCAGTCCCGCTATTTCAATTCTGCCATCAAGATCCTTGCAGTATAGTTGTCCTCCGCGTTTTGATCGCTGGCAGGCAAAGAGTTCTTTTTTATGGAGTGTTTTTGACCAGAAAGGCACAAGCGTAGTGTGCGCTGATCCGGTTACGGGATCCTCATTGATTCCTACGGCCGGAGCAAAGAAACGTGAAACAAAATCGCAATCGATGCCTTTTGCGGTGGCAATGATTCCGCGCGACGGTAATTTGATTATTTCGGAAAAGTCCGGGTTCAGCGCGGTGATTTCCTCTTCGTTTTGAAAGACCAGGAGGTAATCGCTCTTTCCTTTGTATGCTGCCATGGGACGAATATTCAGACCTGAGCAGAGTTTGTCCGTTATCGCGACAGGTTCAATCGTGTCTGACGGAAAATTCATGACCAGCATGCTACCGTTTCTTTTAACGGTAAGGACACCGCTTCGTGTCGAGAAACCAAGCATATCGTCATGATTTCCAAGGTGGTTAAAAATGACATGGGCGCTTGCGAGTGTAGCGTGTCCGCATAGGTCGACTTCGGCGGAAGGAGTGAACCAGCGCAGGCGGTAGCCTGAATTCTCTTTGACAAGAAAAGCCGTTTCGGAAAGATTGTTTTCCTCGGCAATGTTTTGCAGTGTGGCGTCAGGCAGCCAACTTTTCAGCAGACAGACCGCAGCAGGGTTTCCGGAAAAGGTTTTTTCCGTGAAGGCGTCGACTTGGTAGATAGGGATTATCATGCAATGCCTAGATAAAAGGAGAATGAAGCGGATGTGAAAGCAAAAAACACAGAATGACAGGAGGATAATTTTAAGCAGAAATCTTGCGAAACGCTTTATTTTTCTTATGAAAGAATGAATGCATAGTGTGGTTATCGTTTTCATTCTGGTTTATTTGTTTTGCTGCGGCTATGTCGCCATCCGCGGGATGCAGGCCTTGCCGAAGAATCGCTTTCTGCGGGTATTGTGGTTCATGCTGGTGATATGCTTTTCGGTTCTTTGGATAATAACCACGGTCTTTGTAAAAAAACTGCCCAAGGAAGAAATAACCTGGCTTAAGGTAATCGGTTCAGCCTGGATCATTGCGGTAGCATACGGAGCCATGTTTGCAATAATGCTGGATGGTTTGAGGATGATAAACAGGCTTTTCCGTATTTATCCGCGTTTTGTCCGGGAACATTACGCCGGTGTGAAATTATCATTGTTTGCGTTGATTGTTTTGGCCATCGCAGCGTCATTTACCCTTGGTTATTTTCATTTTCAGGAACCCAGTGTAAGAAAACTGGAACTCACTGTTCCGAAATCAGGCGGTAACATGGAATCCGTGCATATCGCTGTAGTCTCGGATTTACATCTGGGATATGTCCTTGACCGAAAATATGCGGAGCGCTTTGTGTCCGGGATAAATGCGCTGAATGCCGATATGATTCTTCTTGTGGGTGATACGATTGACCGCGAAGCAGCGCCGCTTTTTGAGGATAACGACCAGGAAGTGTTGAGGCGTTTGAATGCGCCGCTCGGTGTGTATGCTGTGCTTGGGAATCATGAATACCTTGGTAATGTAGGCGAAAATATCCGGCTTCTACGGGATTCGGGAATACAGGTATTGATTGATGAAAGCGTGAAAATCAAAGATAGTTTTTATCTTGTCGGCCGCGACGACTACATGAATCCCGATCGGATGGAACTGCCTTATTTACTTAAAAAAATAAATCCCGTCCTACCCATTATCATCATGGATCACCAGCCAAGGGATCTGAACACACCGGAGAAGAACGGTGTCGATTTGCAGCTTTCGGGACATACCCATAACGGGCAGGCTTGGCCGATGAATTGGATACTGTATGCGTTGTATGAGGTTCCTTACGGATATAAGCAGAAAGGAAACATGCACGTCTATGTCTCGTCGGGATTAGGGCTTTGGGGGCCTCCGTTCCGTATCGGAACCGATTCTGAAATCATTGATCTGACTATACATTTTGCGCCTGTGGAAAAAGAATAGACCTGTGTTTTGTACCGATATTAACCCATACATTCGCATTACTATTGATTTGTTGGGGGAAAGCCTATTTCTTACGGGACAATGACACTTCGCAGGAAAATATTTTCTCTATTCTGGATATTTGCTGCATTGTTTGCCGCAAACGTATCGCTTTACGCAGAAGAAAACAGCACTAAAGAACATGCTACCGCGGAACAGAATGATTCCGTTCGGGAAACGAGGCCTGTTCACAAACAGGTTTTTGTCATACCTGTTCACGGAGAAATTAACCAGTCGAACTGGTATATTTTCCGTCGGGGTGTAAAGGAGGCATTGGCAAAGAATGCAGATGTTTTGGTTCTGGATATCAATACACCGGGCGGCGCTTTGGATATTACTTTACAGATGATTGATGCGCTCCAGCGATTTCCTGGAAAAACCATAACATTCATTAATCCCGATGCAATTTCTGCCGGCGCGTACATTTCCAGCGCGACACAGGAAATTTATTTTTCACCGAACGGAAGGATTGGTGCAGCGGCGGTCGTAACCGGTTCCGGTGAGGACATTGACACGACCATGAAGCAGAAGATTGACGCATACCTGAAATCGGTTGTGCGTACGATCTCAAAGGACCATCCCTATCGTGCGGATGTTATCCGTGCCATGATGGACGAGTCCTACGAGCTGAAAATCGACGGCGAGCTTTTGCTTGATAAGAACGGAGATCCGGTGAAAACAAAAGGCGAATTGCTTGCTCTCACAAGTACGGAAGCCATGCAGTTGGTGGGCAAAGACCAACGCCCCTTACTTGGATCAGGGATCTATAACGATGTTGATTCCTTATTGGACGGCGCTTTAGGGAAAGGACAGTATACCGTGGAAAAGATGAAGCCGTCGGGCATTGAATCCTTTGCGCAGGCAATGGAACCCTTTGCGCCGATATTGCTTGGTCTTGGAATCATGCTGATTTTCTTTGAACTGAAATCGCCCGGATTCGGTGTGCCCGGTATCTTGGGCATCTGCCTGATTGCCGTTTATTTTGCGATCCAGCATGTAGCCGGACTTTCCGGATACGAAGGTATCATTCTCTTTGTGCTGGGACTGGTTCTGATTGCTGTGGAAATTTTCTTCCTGCCGGGAATGATTATTTTCGGCCTGCTCGGAGTGGTATTGCTTCTTGCGGGGATATTATGGTCTTCCGCCGATATATGGAAAATGCCGGACGGCAGCTTTGATTTTGACTGGTCTTTGTTCTTTGAGCCATTGCGCGTGCTCGGTCTTGCGATGGGTACGATCATGTTTGTCGGTGTACTCGCTTACAAACTGCTACCGCAAAGCTGGATAAAGAACAGAATCGTGTTGGCTACGACAACCGGCGATGTCGATCTCGATGTTGCCAAGGGCGCGCTTTCCAGGGGAAGCAAGTTACCTTCTGTCGGCGCCGTTGGTGTGGCCATGACGGAATTTCGTCCGTCCGGTGTGGTGATGATTGACGGCAAACGTTATGAAGCATCATCGGAAACTACGGCTATCGAACGCGGCGACCAGCTCGAAGTTGTCGGATACGGCGATTTCATGCTTATTGTCCGTAAAAAAGCATAAATATCATTTAAAAACAGAATAAAAAACAATGAACATAGTGAACTTAATTAATCTTGCGGCGATAGGATTCAATCTGATGACCATCGTATATGGTGTACTGATTCTTCTCGGTATCGTTTTCCTTATCATTATCCTTTCCTTTGCGGGCGTGTGGATTCGTGCCTGGCTTGCAGGCGCTTATGTCTCTATTCGTCAGCTCTTGACCATGTGGCTTCGCCGCGTGCCTTATGCGTTGCTTGTTGATACGCGCATCACGGCAATCAAGGCAGGAATCAATATTACCATAGATGAAATCGAAACACACTACCTGGCAGGCGGTGACGTGTTGCAGACGACGCAAGGTATTATCAATGCCCAGAAGGCACGTATTGAACTCACCTGGGATGAGGCTTGTGCGATTGACCTTGCAACCAAAGGAACAGGCAAGTCAATCATTGACGCCGTGCGCACCTCCATTAATCCGAAGGTGATTGATTGTCCTGCGCCGACATCGGGAAGAACCACCATTGATGCCGTTGCCAAGGATGGTATTCAGGTAAAAGTCCGTGCCCGTGTTACCGTGCGTTCCAATCTTGGGCGTTATGTAGGTAATGCGCAGGAAGAAACCGTTATTGCCCGTGTCGGCGAAGGTATCGTGACTTCCATCGGTTCCGCGGAAAGTTATAAAAACGTTCTCGAAAACCCAGATTCTATTTCCAAACGCGTACTTGAACGCGGACTGGACGTAGGAACCGCATTCGAAATTTTGTCTATTGATATTGCTGACGTCGATGTCGGGGACAATATCGGCGCAAAACTGCAGGAAGCCCAGGCTGAAGCGAATAAGAACATGGCTCAGGCGCAAGCGGAAATCCGCCGTGCTGCCGCTGTTGCCGCGGAGCAGGAAATGAAAGCAAGGGTACAGGAGATGCGCGCGAAGGTAGTCGAGGCGGAAGCCGAAGTGCCGCGCGCAATGGCAGAAGCCTTGCGTAGTGGAAATCTCGGAGCCATGGATATGTACCGTATCCGCAACGTGGTTGCCGATACCGACATGCGTCAGTCCATTGCAAATCCGCAGGGGCAACCCAAGAAATAAAAAACTGATATCTCATGGATAACTCCGGGGACAGGTGGGGGATATGGATTTACGTCATTGTGGCGATAGTCATATTCGTGTTTAATTTCATAAAGGCGAAAATCAATGCCAAGAAGGAACCGAATACCCAGACAAAGAAAGCTTCCATTAAGGAGAAACTGAGAGAAAAACTGGAACTCATTCAGCAGGCGCAGGCGGCAGCAGCACAGCAGACCGTGACGGTAGCGTCACAGTCTAAACCAAAACCGAAAGCCAAGGCAAAAGTGGTGAAAAAAACTGTTGCCGTTCGGGAATCGGCGATGACCATGCCTGTTTCGGAGCTGAAAACGGGATCCGGATCGTTGTCAGGCTTTCCGCCGGCAGGGGAAAATTCCTCGGCCAATGGAGTGGTGGCTTCGGAGGTTGTGGAAGAACTCCATTCCAATGAGTCTCTGCGCAGGGCGTTTATTGTTCAGGAATTATTGAAAAAACCGCTGGCGTTACGTTCTCCGGAAGAAATGGAAACATACGGGGAGCGGATGTAACGGATTTATAAGCATTTACAAAGGACGATCTTTCAGGATCGTCTTTTTTTTTGCGTCGTTGGCAGATGGTAACATGACTTTTGATGAAACAGAACGTGAATTTATTACTCTTTTTGCAACTACTTGCCTTTAGGGTTGTTTTCCAGTTCTAAGGGCTTAACTTGGATGAATGACTTGTTTTGAATCCTTTAATATTACCTGTTTATGAAAATAAGAAAATACTATCCATTGTTCATTTTTGTCTTGGCGGTTGCTACGGCAAACCTGGCTTTTCTGATGACGCCAACTGTTTTTGCTGCCGAGGAGGCAAAGCTCGAATGGGATGACGAAACGGTTAGCGGAGTAAATAAAGAACCAGCCCGGGCTGTATCCATTCCTTATGCAACATTCGATCAGGCTTTGGATAAGGTTATTGAGCAATCTTCCTACTATCAATCCTTGAACGGAACATGGAAGTTCCATTGGGTAGCCGATCCGAAAGACCGTCCGGTTGATTTCTATAAACCCAGTTATGATGTAAGCAAGTGGGACGATATAAAGGTACCCTTACCATGGCAAATTGATGCTATCCGTAATAATAAACCATGGGATAAACCGTTGTATGTGAATACTCGCTATCCTTTTACATCGGGAGACAGCTCGAAAATCGAGTGGCCCAATGTAATACAGTGGCGTCCGGACGATTATACTTTTAAAAACATGCCGAATCCGGTCGGAAGCTACCGCCGTGATTTCACCGTACCCGCAGGATGGAGCGGACGCGATATATTCATTAAATTCAATGGAGTGGAGGCCGGTTTTTATATCTGGGTAAACGGGCAGAAAATCGGTTATTCTGAAGATAGTTATTTACCCGCTGAATTTAATCTGACGCCATACCTGAAGAGCGGAAATAATGTTTTGGCAGTTGAAGTCTATCGTTTCACAGACGGTAGTTTTCTTGAATGCCAGGATTTCTGGCGGTATAGCGGTATTTTCCGCGATGTGTTCCTCTGGTCAGCACCGAAAGATCAGATCCGCGATTTTTTCTTCAAAACCGATTTGGATAAGGATTATCGCAATGCTACCGTAACGCTGGATGTCGATTTGAAAAGTGCTGCCCAGCAAGGACAGGAAATTCATGCACAAATCATTGATGCTACCGGGAAAGCAATCGCCGATAAAACCGTAGCATCAAAAAATGGGAAAAATACCATCGCGATAGATGTTGAAGATCCTGCAAAATGGACAGCCGAAACGCCCAATCTATACACGTTGGTATTGGAATTGAAACAGGGAGATAAGGTGATTGATTTACGCAGTGCAAAAGTTGGATTTCGTAAAATCGAGATAAGCGACAAAGGTGAGTTTCTCGTAAACGGAAAATCTGTTATCTTCAGAGGCGTTAATCGTCACGATAACAGCCATCAAACAGGGCGCACTGTTTCCAAGGCAGAAATGGAGAAGGATGTTCAATTAATGAAACAGTTTAATGTGAATGGTGTCCGTACTTCGCACTATCCGAATAATCCTTATTTCTATGATCTTTGTGATAAATACGGATTATACATGATTGCGGAAGCAAATGTAGAGTCACATGGTATGGGATATGGCAAGGAATCTATTTCCAATTTTCCTTCATGGCGCAAGGCGCACGTTGAACGTAGTGTGAACATGGTGCAGAATTACAAGAATCATCCGTGTATTATTATGTGGTCTCTTGGTAATGAAGCGGGTCGTGGTGAAAACTTCAAATATGCCGAACTTGGTATAAAAGAGGTGGATACGTCACGTCCCACGCACTACGAAGGAAACAGCTCTTACTGTGACGTGGATAGCGTCATGTATCCTCACGTGGACTGGATTACATCTGTCGGGAAAGAACGCTTGGAGAAAAGCAACCGCGGCGAGAAAGTAAAACCCTTTGTGCTTTGCGAATACGCTCACGCTATGGGTAATGCCATCGGTAATTTCCGCGAGTATCAGAACGTCTTTGATACCTATCCGGCCATGATCGGAGGTTTTATCTGGGATTGGGTTGATCAGGGTATTTATATGACGGCTCCTGACGGTTCTTGGTATATGGCCTACGGCGGAGATTATAATGATCGTCCGAATGATCATAACTTCTGTATGAACGGCGTTATCTTTGCTGATCGTACTTATTCGCCGAAGGCGCTCGAAGTAAAAAAATGCTATCAGCCGTTTTCTATAACGCGTGTTGATGACAGTATGACATTCCGCTTATTAAACCGCCGTTTCCATAGCGATTTGAGCGACATGGAGCTTTTCTGCGAAATTCAGGAGGAAGGAAAAGTGATCGCAAGCGGTAAGGTTGACGGTTTCAATGCTTCTCCTCAGGGCACGAGTGAGTTCAGCATTACAGGCTTGCCGGAAAAGAGAATTTCCGGAGCGGAATATTTCGTGAAATTCACGGCAAAGCAAAAAGCCAAAACACTTTGGGCAGATGCTGGCTATGAGGTTGCCCATGAGCAAATCAAGCTTGCAGATAGCAAGAAAAACATGATTGCCGCTTTGGACGGAAACATCGGAACTCAGGAGATTGATGGCAAGATCCGTGTCAGCGGAAAGAATTTCGTTGCCGAGTTTTCGAAAGCGGAAGGTACCTTAACCAGTTATAAAGTTAACGGAAAAGAATTGATGGCTGCTGTTCCTGTTTTGAAGGGCAATAAGACGGAGCCCGGAATTCGCCTGAATGTATTCCGTATGCAGACCGACAATGATAAACGCGCAGGAGAATGGGCAAATAAAGGATTGCACGATCTATCCCTTAAGCCGGGGAAGTGGGCTGTTGATAAAAGTTCAAAGAACAGTGTGAAGCTTGAAATCAAAAATGCCTACGAAGGAAAATCAGGTAACAACTTTACCACGGAAATGTCCTATACGGTATTGTCTGACGGTAGCGTCATCGTGAATAGCGTTATCTTGCCTGAAAGAATAGGTGATGTGATTCCAAAGATCGGCTATCGCTTTGCGATGCCGAAAGGATTTGAAAACATAGCGCTCTACGGGCGGATGCATGAAAGCTACATTGATCGTAAGGAAAGCGCATTTATCGGGTTTTATCAGGAAAAAGTGTCCGATCAGCTTATCCGTTACTCCCGTCCGCAGGAAATGAATAACCGTGAAGATACCCGCTGGATGGCTGTTGTAGATAATAATGGAATCGGATTACAGTTTGTTGCCGATGGTAGCATGGCAACGTCGGCATTGCATTTTTCCGCGCAGGATATGTTGAATCCGAATAATGACGGAGACAATAGGCGTCATCCCAATGAAGTGCCGCAGCGTGAAGAAACGATCATTTGTCTTGATGCTGCACAACGTCCGCTCGGAAACGCCAGCTGCGGACCGGAACCGCTCCAGAAATACGAACTTTACTCAAAGCCGACTGTATTTAGTTTTATTATCCGTCCGATAGAAGCACGGAGTAACATGGATGCGCTTGCTGCAAGAGGTCGTGTTGCAATTCCCGTTTGTGCTCCCGTGATGATCGATCGTGACGGACAAGGGAAACTGGTTTTAAATACCACAACCGCTGACGCTACGATCAAGTATCGTGTTAATGGCGGAGAGCCTAAGACATACACAGGTCCGATTGATTTTGTTACCGGCGGTAGCGTCGAGGCCCGTGCGGAAAGTCAGGGACTTTCCTCCAGCATGACAACCACTGCTCAGTTTAAAATCTTTGTGGGTCGTTCTGCATGGCGTGTGGTACATGTGAGCAGCGATATTCGTGGAGAGGAAGGACGCAATGCGATTGACGGAAATCCCGGTACGATCTGGCATTCTGATTGGCAGAAACAACCGGAAGTAAAACATCCGCATGAAATTGTCGTTGATATGGGAGCATTGCTCGAGGTAAACGAGTTCATTTATCTTCCCCGTCAAGGTTCGGATAACGGTCGTATTCGCGATTACGAACTTTATCTCAGCGAAGATGGAAAAAACTGGGGCAGTGCAATCAAGGGTCGGTTTGAAAATAATTCCAGCGAACAATACGTTGCATTGAAAAAGCCTGTAGTGGCCCGCTATTTTAAGCTGATAGCGCTTTCCGAGGTTCATGGACGCGCATGGGCTTCTGCGGCGGAACTGAATGTTGGTATTTTGAGAAACTTATCTGCCGGTGAAGAAAAAACCACGGTAGCATTTGTCGATAGCGAAGCCGGACAAAGCAAGGGTAATGCGATCGATGGCAATAAAAATACCTATTGGAGTACGGTTCATGACCAATACTACATTGCGCCTTATCCGCATGAGATCCAGGTACGGATCGGCAATGCGAAGAAAGTCAAAGGAATTAGCTATACGCCGCGTCAGGACAGCGACCAGGGACGCATCGCCAAGTATGAGATATACTTAAGCAATGACGGTAAAAACTGGGGCAAGGCGGTAGCAACAGGAACATTTGAAAATTCGAAAGATACGCAGACAGTAGCGTTTGATTCTCAGAAGGCATCCTATCTTATGCTCAAGGCGCTTTCTGAAGTGAATGGCGGCAGTATGGCAGCCATTGCCGAATTGGAAGTCCTGAGCGAATAAAAACAGTATCAATGAAAGGCAGACAGTAGTCTGCCTTTTTATTTTGTCAGCGTGATGCGCATCTGGTTAAGCAATTCAGTTTTAACCAATCAAAAATTATTACCAAAAGAGTGCGGATAGCCGCAGAAGAATAAACGACAGAAAACCTGAATATGAAAAAATCAAATCGTAAACAGAAGACGAAATGGCTCAGTGCGCTTGCCTTGGGGCTTTCATTGCTTGGAACGCAGGCTTTTGCAGAAGACGCACGTATTGTGGTGGATGCGTCAAAAGTAGAGAACCGTATTACTCCGTGGATGTACGGATCCTGCATTGAGGATGTTAACCATGAAATTTACGGGGGACTTTACGACCAGAAAATCTTTGGCGAGAGTTTTGAGGAACGCGGGGTTTCCATGATCTTTGAAGGGTTTACAACTTACGGAGGAAACTGGAGCGGAGAGAATAATGCCGTTAGCGTGGCTGAAGATGCCGGAGCGAAGTTGATTTGGGAGAAACTGAGTTTTACCGACGGTAGCGTGGAAGTGGATGTGAAATTTGGCGAACGAAAGGACATCGCCGGACTGATTGTTCGCGTTGCCAGACCGGGCAGAGGCGCGGATGCGTTTGACGGTTATGAAATCAGCCTGAATGCCAGAGCCCAAAAAGTTGTTTTGGGAAAGCACGTCCAGAATTGGCAATTGCTGAAGGAAGCGGATGCACGCTTTTCCGCGGATGACTGGAACCGTATCAAAGTCGAGTGCAAGGGGTCGCGGATACGCCTGTTTTTGAATGATGAAACAAAAGCTGTGATCGATTACAGCGACGACAGCGCTCCGTTGCTTAATGGAAGTATCGGTCTGCGTACCTGGAATTCAGACGTGACTTTCCGTAATCTGAAAACCAGGACTGCCGACGGTAGCATGAATGCGCAGTTCAAGGGTGAGACGGTCCAGACAGGTCCGTGGGATTTTATCCGCGACAAGGATGTTACCGCGGAGTTTTCGCAGGATAAGAAAAATCCATTTAACGGTGAATTCAGCCAAAAGATTGAGTATCGCAAAGGAAGCGGAAAAGCAGGCCTCGTTAATCGCAGCCTGAACCGCTGGGGGATTGCGGTCAAGGAAGGCCAGCATTTTGACGGTCGCCTTTACCTGCGCGGGAAAAGTTTTTCCGGTTCCGTTTATGTTGCGTTGCAAAGTGCGGACGGTAGCAAGACCTATGCCGTGCAAAAACTGACAGGGGTAGGCAATGACTGGACCAAGCATCCGTATACATTGACATCCTCGACGACGGATCCGAATGCGCGTTTTGCCGCATGGATCGACAGCCCGGGAACACTGTGGGTTGATCAGGTGGTGTTGATGGGAACCGGAGACGCTCAATTCAAGGGCTTACCGTATCGCGCCGATATCGGCAATGCTATGGTGAAACAAGGACTTACCTTTCTGCGTTACGGCGGTACCATGGTCAATGCTCCCGAATACCGCTTTAAGAAGATGATCGGTGATCCCGATAAACGCCCGCCATATCGTGGCCACTGGTACCGGTATTCGACAAACGGCTTTGGGATTGAGGACTTTGTAAGGTTTAGCGAAGCCGCCGGATTCGAGGCTGCTTTTGCCATCAATATCGAGGAAACACCTGAGGACGCAGCCGATATGGTCGAATACCTGAACGGAGCCGTCACCACAAAATGGGGTAAAAAACGCGCGGAGAACGGACATCCAGAACCGTATAATGTCCAGTTTATTGAGATCGGAAACGAGGAAGTGCTTTTCGAGGGTGACAGCGCTTCCGGTTATGATCACTACATCGAACGCTTTAATTTGCTGTACAATGCAATGATTGCCAGGGATCCGAGTCTGCAGATCATTTGCGCAGCGTGGTGGATTCCGCAATCAAAGAATATGGAAAAGGTTTTCAGGGCAGTAAACGGGAAAGCCGCTTACTGGGATTATCATCCGTGGGCGGACGATCCGAATTCCGGAAAACTGGTGGAAGCAGAACTGATTGATATGCAGAAACAATTCAAGCAGTGGGATCCTAACACCACGCTTAAATGCGCCATCTTTGAGGAAAACGGAAATACGCACAGTATGGCTCGTGCGCTTGGTCATGCTACCATCCTGAATGCGACCCGAAGACAGGGTGATTTCCTTCTGACATCCTGTGCCGCCAATGCCTTGCAGCCGTACAAACAGAATGACAACGGTTGGGACCAGGGACAGATCTTCTTTACGCCGTCACTGGTCTGGGGTATGCCGCCGTACTACGCACAGCAAATGGCTTCCGAAAATCATATGCCCTTACATGTCTCCGGAGCAGCAGTTGAAGGTAATCTTGACGTTACCGCCACACGTAGCGAAGACGGTCAGACGCTCGTCCTGCATGTTGTGAATACCCAGAAAGATGCGCAGGAAGCCGCTGTGGAAATCAGTCAGTTCGCCGGTAAGCAGTCTGCTGCCAAGGTCTGGACATTGTCCGGAAACCTGTCTGATGCGAATACGCCTGATGAACCGGAAAAGATTGTTTCAAAAAAGAATACCATTCAATTATCCGGCGATAAATTCAATTACCGTTTTCCGGCGTATTCCTACACGATCATTCGTTTTGCGAAAGAATAACGGATGCTTGCACAGGATTTGAGATAAGCATTACCTGCTTATCTCAAATTCAGACAGAATAGCCTTATGATCGCTTGGCCAGGTTCCTTTCGGTTCGATGAAGGCATCCTGGGTTTGTTCGGGGACACGTTGGCTTTTGACAATGGATGACTTGGGACCGAATACATAGGTATTTTTCAGCGACAGCTTTTTGTTCGGATAGTAAAATACAAAGTCAATGCGTTCGCGTTCGTCCACTTCAGGCGCCCATGTTAGTTTGCTGACATCGACGGCAGGATTATCCGACGGGAATGTGAATCCGGGGTGAGTAAGCGGATCGGGAAACAGTTGCCTGTACGTATCCACAAAACCGCTGTTTTCGAGCATGGTTGTGCTTTGCCAGGGAACAATGATCCCGTTGTGTCCGAATGAATCCTTCGTGGCTTCCGTCCAGTCGCGGTGGGAAGGCTCATTGAAATCCCCGCCAATAAAGATGATATGGCCTTGCTCTGTTTCTTTTTTTGCATCGGCGAGTATAGCTTCGATTTGTTCATCCCGCCACGATTCCAGGTTGTTTTGTAAAATAGCGGATACGTCCGTAATGGGAGCATTCAGTTTCTTCCAGGTATAACCGTCGTAGCCGCGGGGCAGGTAACAGGCATAGTACTTGTAATCAAGATGGGCGGAGTAAATCACGATGGTATGGTCATGTAATTTAACTGTGGCCTTCTGTACGGAATTACTGCCATTTTTTATCGGGAAAACCACCGAGTGTGTTTCTATCGGAAAACGGGAAAGAATGCCGGAATCCTCGCTTGAGAAGGAATAATACTGCTTACCTTTGTCTTTCAGGGCGGAAACCAGTTTTTCCGAGAACCGGGATCCGACTTCGCTCAAGGTAACGAAATCGGCATCAGCATGGATAATTTGCTCAACAACCGCATCGAAACCGTTGGGCACGGTTGTGCCCTGATGCCAGACATTCAGCTGTAACACACGGATGTTGTCCGGTTTTTCAGCCGAACAGCCGTAAAACAGGATAGACACTGCTGCAAGTATCAATAGTAGATGTTTTTTCATGATAATAATCAGGTAAAATAAACAGAAAGGGGTGCTCAAACCGGGTTTTTCTTTATGACCCAAAAACGGCAATCGTCGGAAAATTCGCGGACAGGATCGTTTTCAACCGCGATGGATGAACGGAACTCCGAGCTGATGGAGGTCCAGCCGGTAGCATTCAGGATGCGCAAGATTTCATCGTGCGTAGGGACATGCATAAAGCTGGTTCCTATCGGGAATGTTTCGCAGCGGTCGCCGAATTCCTTATGAAGCGGGCATTGCGTTCCGTTTTGCCAACGGATTTTTTCTTCTTCCCAGAACGCCTTTTGTGCAGGATGTTCCTGGTCGTGCGTGGTGAAGACCAGACAACCTGCGGATTTCACGACACGGTGTATTTCCTGAAGGATTTTTATCCGTCGTGCTTCTCCCGGGTTTTGCATAAGTCCGTTAAATCCGAAAATGGCGCCGTCAAAAGACTCATCCTCAAACGGTAGCATCAGGGCATCCCCTTGCATGAAACGGATATTTGAACCAAGCGCGTTATTGATGTTTACCGCCTCGTCAATCATACGTTGCGAATAGTCGAGAGCGGTTATGTTTTTCCAGCCCAGCTTCCAGAGACCGAAGGCGATCCGTCCTGAAGCACAACCCAGCTCAAGCAGGGACGCGTCGGGTGAAAATGTGTTTCCGAAAATAATTTTTTCCGATTGCCAGAGTCCGACATTATTTGTCGCGCGGAAATAGTGATCCACTACCGGATCGCTTTCGTAAAACGCTCTGACATCTTCTGGTTTCATAACAGAAGTATTTAAAGGAAAAACAGCTCAAAATCGCAAAGCAATTCGGAACGGAATCTATCGAAGATAAAAACGAATGGAAGCGGTCTATTTCTGTCATTCGGTAAGGAAAAGGATAAAGAAGGAATGTTTGCGGAAACAAAAACAGAAACGGTTATGCTACCGCTTTATTTCCCTTCTTTGCTCTTTCTGCGGTAACATCAGAATTCCTTATATTGTCCTGAGTTTTGCCGAATGATGTTTTTTAACGGGTTACGTGCATTTTCCTTCACCCCGAATCCGATAAAATGGATGCGTGCATTGGAGCTGAGTTTCCGTTGGTAAGCTGTCAGTTCGTTTTGCCATTCAATGAGAGGGACCTGTTCGTTTCCGTTCTTTTTTCCTGCGGGTGTGCGTTGGAAGTCTCCGTCGGAGAAAATAAAGACGGATTCCGGTTCCAGGGCGAAAATCGCCTTGCTTACCGCCTGGATTCCGTTGGGCGTTTCCTTGATCCAGTTTGTCTGGCTGCTGCCTTTTGCCTTGGAGAATTTTTTGTCCAGCCAGTTGCAGGCAGCTTTCTTATTGGCAACGGTGGCTGGTAACAAAGTGGGTGAGAAAAAATCGTAAGCACGCACAAACTGGCAAAGTGTGAATGTGGTGTTGGCATTGAGCGTTTCGATCATTGCCTTTACCTCCTCGTTCATTTTCGGCAACGGCATATGCTTTGCGTTCATATTGGTAATAACGGAAGCAGAGATATCGAAAGCAATGACAATACGTTCTGTGTTATCATTTATCCCAAGCAGAGACACGGAGGAACCTTGACCGCCGAGACTGTGCTGACCGGTGAGATTGCCGATTTGCTGAAAAAGTCCGTCGAGATTTTCCAGCGGGTTGATGATCTCACTTGGGTCACTTTGGGCCATCGGAATGTCAGGGAGCGGCGGAATATCAGGAACGATGCTTTCCACGGAAATACGTTCAGGCTGGAAGGCAGGTGCGGAAGCCTGTTCAAATTCGTTGATTTCCATTTGGTGCTGCATGTCCTCGTGCGGTAACATGACTTCGTGTTTGGAATCAAAATTCGGTTCTTCCGGCTTTGACGGTAACATGATGACGACAAAAATGGCGCCGCAGAGCAACATGAGCTGTAAGGCGACCGCGCCGATCATTGCCCCGAGAGAGGTCTTGTGCTTCGAAAGTGACTTTAAAAGGTTCATCCATAGCGCATAAGGGTTATATTTTTCTGCAATGTAAATAATAATTTTATAAAATATTAAATTAATTACCGATGATTGTAATGAGGCGCTTGGATTTGATTACGCCCATGCAAACTCAACCCTATACGCTATCTGTTTTTGATGACAGAAGAACAATGTTAACAAAAAAGGACCATCGGCGGATGATCCTTTTTTATTCGTGTATTATTGTTTTTCCAGTTGAGGCGGATAATAGTTCCCTGAAATTAAATCCGCAGACGGACCGTAAAAGCGGAAAGTCAGGTTATATTTCTGTCCCGTGATTGTCGGCAGCCAGTTTTGCTGGGGATGGTCTTTCGGTTCTTCCGGGGCGAAGACCAGTGTCAGTGAACCGTCGGTATTGTATTTTACACCTGACTGTTTGTTAAGCAGGTAACGTTTTAACGGGTTCGGTAACACATGGTACCGGGTGCCGTCAATGGCGATAACGGACCAGAAGTAGCTTGCTTTGGACTCAGGCAATGCCTCTTTGGGGAAGGTCATTGTATAGGTTGATCCTCCGTCAAGCCCTATATTGGCAAAGTAAGTCACTTCCTCTTTGGTATTTGCCCAAATCCCGGCGAAATTAACCATGTCGCGTGCCCAATAGTTGTTCTCATATTTGCCGTATACGGGCGGATGAGCCCAGCCGTTTTTGGCAGGACCGGGATGGTGCAGCAGGTCCACAAATTCCTGTACGAATTGTTTCGTTATGAGACCGTTGATTTTCTCTCTGGATAGAGGATCATTTACCAACAGCGCTTCCACTTCCTTTGCTTTGGCCTGAATCGTATCCATGCCCGGATTGTCCGGTTCGTTTGCCAGCATCTCCGTGGTCATGTCAAACAGCTCAGCCCCCGGGACGTTCAATAATTCAAATAAAGGCATTTTAACTTGTTTGGCGATTTGTGGTTTGCCTTGGGGGGTCAGCTTGAACAAATGCTGAAGGCGCGTTGCTTCTTTCTCGTCTTGCCCCAATTCCACGCGGGCGAGAACGCGTGATATTCTGGCAGGGATATCCACGCGTAAATAACCGTCCGGAATTTTCGGCGTTCCGCCCTTCAGGCATAGCGCATATTTTCCAAAAGGCTGATTCGGAAACGTCCGCTCATTGATATTCAGCAAGGTTTCACCCCAGGCATTAAGTACATGCCAGGTGTAATAACGCCCTTTGACTTCGGGAATTTCCAACAGTACGCAGGTGTTCTCATCCAAAGCGAGCCAAGCCTCGGAATAGGCCACATCCAGATTGGGATTTGGCCATTCTACCTGACCGGGTTTACGGTGGACAAGCTGGTTCCATTCGAAACCTTCTTCGAAATCAAGGCGTTGTTGCCTTAAAATAAGATCGCGGCCGAATAAGTATGCATAGGCTTCCACAATATCCTTGTCGGATAGGGCATTGTCTGCTGCCGGATTCGTTTTATCCTGCTTTTCCTCTGTATTTCCATAGCACGGAGACAGGAGTAGCAATAGAAAGATAGACAGTAATAATTTAATTATGGTTTTCATGGTTATGTAGTTTGAAAATTACTTATTTTATTTCTTCAATGTCAGGCAGCTTCCATGCCTTATTAATAATGGCAGGTTGAGGTCCGTAAAAACGGAACAGCATGGTCCAGCCTTTTCCCGGAGCCGTATATACCCAGTTTGATTCTTTTCCTTCGGGAGCTTTAGATCCAAAGAAAATATCTACCGAACCATCCGGATTGATTTGCAGGCTTTGATAGGAATTGACTTCAAGTTTTGGTGATTCCCTGATGAAATTGGATTCCTCAAGATCATAAACGGTCGCCGCCCAAAACTGTTTGGCAGGTACATTTGCAGGCACATGAAGTTTGTAATTTTTCTCACCGGTTAAGGGAATACCGCTAACATCCTTTTGCCCGAAGAGGTAGAATGAAGCTCCTCCCGGCTTTACAGGCGGTGCGCAGCCGAGGAAGAAAAATCCTGCGCGTTCATCCAATGCGTAGAATTCATTTGTATAAAATGAAAATTTAGTCGAATGTGCTGTTTTCGGCGCGGGTATGGACCACTGTTTACCTTCATAAAAAGGTTCAAATGACCTGTTTGTTTGTATAAATCCCGCCTGCGCTTCCTTGATGGCTTTGCTCAATATTTCTTTTGTAGCTGTATCGGGGTTGAAAGGCTTTCCCTTTTCAATACCTATTGATTTTAGCATGTTCATCATGGCCAGATCCTGCGGCTGCACGGGTTCATCATTTATGATACGGGCAAGGCCTTCATAGAATGTCACGTCAAAACGGGCAACTGCATCAAACAGTTTCCCATTCATATCAATATAGCGTTGCCCGGGAGGATTTGCTGCCTGAGCCAACGGGTACATGCGGATTTTTTTTACAAGATCGATCGCCTTTGCTACATCTTGGGGTGACGATGTTACCGGAATTGCTCGCAGAATGGAATACCCATTGTAAGTCTTGAAATGTACCGGAATGTATCCGTCCGGAATACTTCCCTTAAAATCGGGCGGAAGCAGTAGATATTTCCCCCCTTTGCCGGCATCTGTTCCATTGGGTCCCACATCCGCTTGAGGAACCTGCCACGCGTCGTTCATGGAACCGAATAGTCCGGCTCCGTCTGAAGGCGGTATTTCATATACTATCGGACCTTCCTTGGTATTGATAGCCAGATAAACATACCATGACGACGCATTGGGTGTCGTGACCTGGAATTTCCAATCGGCTTGTTTAGACCAATAAACGACATCATTATATTTCGCCCCGGCATCGTGCAGGAACGCCTGGCGCATGGCATCAAAGGCGACGGCTGGCATTCCCCAGATCGCTGACTCGACCGCTCTCCGATAAATGGTGCTTGTTTCCGAATCATTGGATATCGCGGTCATATCGGAAGCATTCGGATTTGCTGCCATTATCGGACTACTGGCATATGTGGCCAGCATCAGAATAAGACTTACTGTTAATCGGATGTTTTTCATATTAGTTACGTTACTCTGTTGACCGGAATGGATTAGGCCTATTTTACCTTTTCGAAGTCTGCGGGTTTCCATGTACCGTTGAATGCGGTAGCATCCGGGCCGTAAACGCGGAAATAGACAAACCAGCCTTTGCCGGGAATGGTCTTGATCCATTGGCTCTCATGGTTGGCCGGAGCTTCAGGTCCGAAATAAAGATCAATTGAATTACCGGAAGCACTGGCCTCTTTCAGTTCAAAAAGGGAACGAAGCGCCGCTTTGTCTTGATCGGTATTGACCTGACTGCGTGTTTCGGCGTCATAGACCGTAACCGACCAGAACAGTTTGGCTGGTACCGGGAGCGGAATACTGAGTTTATAGGTATTTGCTCCATCCAGATAGGTTCCTGTTTTATCGCGTAGGCCGAGCCAGTAAACCGATCCTGCGCCGGCGTCACGGCGAAACATGGCAGGCGACAGGCCGATGGCCTGGTAAACCCACTTTTCACGCGCGTAAGTATCGACATAGTGTGCTGTGTTAAATGCACCGTCTTCAAAACGCAAACATGCCCATTCCCATTTGCGGTCAGGCCAGACAATGCGGTCAGGCCGACGATCGTCAAAAGACTGAATGCGCATTTGGATGTTACCGATACGGGCGGCTTCTTCCAGAATCCTTTGCATACGAGCATCGGGCGCAAATGCTTTACCTTTTTCAATGCCTAGCGTTGCCAGTTCACCGTAAAACGAACGGTAGGATTCCAAGGCTTGTTCATTATTTATGACCTCGTGAAGTTCGCGCCAATAGCTGAGATTATTTTCCCATGCTACCGGGGTGGTGTTTTGCGGATTCGGGGTCAGGTCAATCCATCGAACATTGATCCAGCTTTCAGGCTTGTTTAACGGATATACCTTGACTGATTTAAGGAGTTCAATGGCTGCTGGCAGGTCTCCGCCGACAGGGATAGCGCGCAGTCCGCCGGCTACCAGGAATGTCGGGGATTTTGCAACGTAGTAACCGGATGCCGGAATTTCTCCATCGTAATCCGGTGGAAGAAAGAGAAATTTACCGCCTTTATTGCCGTAAGGGCCCGGAATACCTACATCGGAAATCCAGTCCTGATTAAATGCCAGCACGGCGCCGACGATCATGCCCGGAGGTGTGTCAATGACCATGGGACCTTCATGCAGGTCAAGTAAAACCGGGGCATAGGGTGTGTCCGAATTGAGCGTAAAGCCTATATGTTTGGGTTTTGTGTCCAGTGTGCCGAAAACTTTGTTCGGAACAATACCGGCTTCCACGTTGCCTTTGAAGATAGCGGCGCCGGATACTGTTTGGTAAAAGACCCTGTACAGTTGTACTGCTCGGTTCAGGTCAGCATCATCGTATGCCTTTTGAGCAGTCGTTTCTTTGGGATAACCACCCGTGAATCCGTAATTGCTGGCATTCAGCGTTTCACTGCTTTGAGAGGCCCCGATGTTTGCAGACAGTAACAACAATGGAATGACAGCGAATAGTATTTTTTTCATAATCTGATTATTCTGTATATATTTCTCTTTGATATATCATATTTATAGGTCTTTTAAACTCAGTAAACATCTTTAAATATAATGTTTTTAGGATAAATTATCATTTATATATCGCTCCTTATTTTTTATAAATGTTAAGTTAAGCGTGATGAATACTATAGATTACGATTATTTCATGTTTTGTAAATGTTTTTGCGTAGATAACCGCAAGATGAAAGACTAGATATTTGCTTGTTAAAGTATTTCTCCCTTTTTATAGGTGTCAAATTTACGAATGAGAAAAGTGCTTATTCCGTTTGCAGACAAATTTTATAAATGGATTTGAAAAATTGGGGATTGAGGCTTTCTTCCAAATCTGAAATTTTTAACCGATTAATCATTAAACAATACAGTGAAAATAACAAAAGATACCGTAGTCTCAATTGATTATACTTTAACGAATGACCAAGGCGTCGTTCTGGACAGCTCGGAAGGTCGTGAACCTTTATCTTATTTACAGGGCGCGAGGAATATTATCCCGGGCCTGGAAAAGGCTCTCGAAGGCAAGCAGGTGGGTGACAAACTCACTGTTTCTGTTGAACCCGCTGAAGCGTACGGTGAATTTAATGCGTCACTCGTGCAGGCTGTGCCGCGCGAACAGTTTCCTGAGGATCTGGAAATCAAGGAGGGCATGAAGTTTCACGCGAATACCGAACACGGTCCCGTTATGGTTTCCGTGAAGAGCGTAGACAAGGATGCCATTACCGTTGACGGGAACCATCCGTTGGCCGGCGTTCGCCTGAATTTTGCGGTGACGGTTATCGGCGTACGTGGCGCAAACCCTGAGGAATTGGCCCACGGACATCCGCATGTGGAAGGCGGTTGCTGCGGCGGTGGACATGGCGGTTGCGGCTGCGGTTGCGAGCACGACTGAGAAAATCCGGAAAGCTGAATATTTAGGCGGTAGCATCATGCTACCGCTTTTTTTATCCCCGCATGAGCCTGAAAAAGAAAAAGGAAGAAAAACTTATTGACCGATTTAATCAATTGATTAAATTCTCCGGTTTAACCTCATGAAAGAAACAACAACAGAGCAGCATATCATTGAAGCTGCAAAAAAGGTTTTCATCGCCAAAGGCTATGAAAATGCGACCATGCGCGATATCGCAAAGGAAGCCAATGTGAATTCGGCAATGGTCCATTATTACTTTCGTTCGAAAGACAAGCTGTTTGGGATCGTTTTTGACAGTATCGGGAAGTTTTTTTACGAGAACGTTTACCAGATATACAAGGAGGATCTCGATATCTTCGAAAAAATCAGGAAGGTGGTTTATAACCGGATTACGATCCTGATACAGCATCCCGAGTTGCCCAGTTTTCTGGTCAGGGAAATGTTCAAACGGCCGGAATTGTTGGAACACAACTATTCCAGGCAGATAAAAGAATCCTGCGATGTCTTTATGCTGCAGGTGGAGGCTGCGATGGCCAATGGCCGGATCCGGAAAATCAATCCCATGAATTTGTTCTTAAACATTGATTCCTTGTGCGTATTCCCGTTTCATATCAGACCGTTGATGCAACATTGTTCGGAAATAAGCGAGGCGGAGTTCAATGAATTAATGAACGAACGTTGTACCGATGTTGCCGATTTTATCATTCAGTCGATAAAACTGTAAAAACCTTATCTTAATAAAATTTCACCTAAACGTATAATGAGTAAGAACACGTTTCATCAGAAGAAAACCCAATCGAATAAAATAGCGCTTTTTGCGATTTCCATGTTATGTGCTGTTCCTGTATTTGCCGAGGATGCGCCGGCAAAAGAAGAGCCTTCCCTTTGGGGTAAGATCGTATCGTTTTTTCATGAGGAAAAAGCGCCTGAACAGCAGCAATTGCCGCCTGTTCCGGTCAATGTAATGACTGTGGTTGCCAAGGACAGGGTTCCTGTCGTAAAGGAAATTGTCGGCGAAGTCAGCGCTTTGCAGGAAGTGCAGCTGCATGCGAAGGTGGGCGGGTTCCTGAAAAAGAAATTGGTCAGTGACGGGGCTATCGTGAAAAAAGGCGATGTCCTTTTTGAAATTGATACCCGCGATTACGTCGCGGCGTTAGCGAGTGCAAAGGCTTCGCTTGCGCAAGCCGAAGCCAATGAGCTTAAGGCCAGGCAGGATAAAGACCGTTATGGGCCCTTGGTCAAGGAAAAGGCTGTGTCTCAGATGGATTACGATCATGCCGTGTCGGTTTATAATGCCGCGGTAGCATCCGTGGAAGCCGCAAAGGCATCCGTTGATGTGGCCACTATCAACCTGAGTGACTGTTCGATTAAGGCTCCTTTTAATGGCAAAATCGGTCGGACACTGGTCGACGAAGGAACCTTGGTTATTGCCGGAAATACGGCGCTCGTAACTATTTCTGACGAAAGCGTTGCCCGGTTTTACTTCACGATCAGCGAACGCGAATACCTGGAAGTGGCAAGGCATTCGGAAATATTATCCGGTGACATGAAAGTCCGGCTTGTGCTGGCTGACGGCAGTATCTACGAGAAGGAAGGTTCGATTGATTTCGCCGATCGTGCGATCGAAAACGGAGTGTTGCGGTTCCGCGGTGAGTTTCCGAACCCCCAACGGCTGTTGATTCCCGGCATGTACGGACGGATACAGATATCCCTGAAAGTACACAAGGATGCCATTGTCATTCCCCAAAAGGCTGTACAGGAATTGTTGGGAAGCTACAATGTTACCGTCGTGGATGACTCCGGTAAGTTCGAAAGGCGCCGCGTTAAGATGGGTGACCGGATCGGCAGTTCCTGGGTCGCCGAGGAAGGCTTGTCTGCAAACGAGAAAATCGTTGTTGACGGATTCCAGAAGATACGGCCGAACAGTACCCTGTTTATTACCATGGTGGATGAAGACGGGAAACCGATTCAGACCCCCGATGCTACCGTGCCCGCCGCGCACAAATAGACCGTTTTTATAAATTCAAAACGAGATACTCGTTATGGCTAATTTTGCAAAATTCTTCATCAATCGACCCGTCTTTGCGATTGTTATTTCATTGTTTATCACACTGCTGGGAACGATTGCCATCCAGGTTTTGCCGATTGCGCAATATCCCAGGATTTCCTTGCCGACAATCCGTGTCTCCGCCAACTATCTCGGTGCGGACGCGAGCGTTGTTGAGGAAACCGTGGCCACCCCGATTGAACTCCAGGTTAACGGGGTTGAGGGGATGATGTACATGGAATCGAACAACGGAAGCGACGGTTCTTTCGGTTTGACGGTTACCTTCGAACTTGAACGCGATGCCGACATTGCGGCCGTTCAGGTGCAGAACCGTGTTTCCCAGGCGAATTCCGTGTTGCCGCAGGACGTGATCAAGTACGGTGTCAGCACGACAAAGCAGATGCCGGACGCCTTGATGTATCTTGCCGTTTATTCTCCGAATCAGACGCGCGATGCCGCGTTTCTTTTCAACTATTGCGCCATCAACGTGGTCGAACCGTTGAAACGTGTAAAAGGTGTCGGTAATATTAATGCGTTCGGTTCGGAATTCGGCATGCGTGTCTGGCTGAATCCCGATTCCATGGCCAAACTGAATCTGACCGTGTCCGATATCGTTGCGGCCGTTCAGGAACAAAACATTCAGGCTCCGGCAGGACAGATCGGTAAAAACCCGGTACCTCAGGATCAATCTTTTACGTATACCGTTAAAATACGCGGTCGTCTGGTAACGGCGGAAGAGTTTGGAAATGTTATTATCCGGGCCCAACCCGATGGTTCGTTCATCCGTCTGAAGGATGTTGCTACTATCAGCCTCGGTGACCGTAACTATGACCGCATTGCGACTTTTGACGGAAAGCCCTCAACTGTTTTTGCCATCAATCTGACCCCGACCGCTTCGGCGGTCGAGACCGCCCGCCTGATCTTTGATAAGGTGGCTGAATTGGAAAAAAGTTTTCCCGATGATATAGCGATTACCGTTGTCGGTGATAACTCGGAATTTATTAACCAATCGCTGACCGAGGTGGTAAAAACCTTGCTTGAGGCCGTTGTGCTCGTCGCGATCGTCATGCTCCTCTTCCTGCAAAGCCTGCGCGCAACATTGATTCCGCTTATTGCGGTGCCCGTATCCTTGATCGGGACATTTGCGTTCTTCACTTTCTTCGGATTCTCAATCAATACCCTGACCATGTTCGGGATGGTGCTTGCCATCGGTATTGTGGTCGACGATGCCATCGTGGTGATTGAAGCGGTTGAGTATAACATGGAACACCACAAGGTGTCCGCAAAGCAGGCCACGATCATGGCGATGGACGTGGTTTCCAGCCCGGTGGTTGCCATTGCGTTGATTCTGATTTCCGTGTTCGTTCCGGTATCCTTCATCACCGGTATTACCGGGCAGCTTTATAAACAGTTTGCCATCACTGTTGCCGTTTCCGTGGGCCTTTCCGCTTTCGTGGCATTGACGCTCACGCCGGCCTTGTGCGCCATGTTGCTGAAACAGAAAAAGCCGACGAGCAAATGGAACCTGATCGGCCGCGGCTTTGATCTTTTCAATGCAGGATTCAACGCTTTCACGCGCGGTTACACGAAAGGCGTGCGCCAGTGCATACGCTATTCGTTCCTTGTCGTGGCGACGTTGGCCATCATCTGTTACGCGGCATTCAAATTGAACAGCTTGCTTCCGAGTGCGTTTGTGCCTGATGAAGACCAACGCTTCCTGATGGGACGTATTGAGTTGGCGGAAGGCGCCTCGGTAAACAGAACGTACGAAGTGACTCAGCAAATTGATAAGATTCTCAGGGAAATTCCGGGAGTGGAGGACACCATTACTGTTTCCGGTATGAACATCTTTACATTCGGGGTGGAATCAAACTACAGCTTTTTCCTCTTGAAACTGGAACACTGGAGCAAACGGACAACGCCTGATGTCTCGGTGAAAGGTATCCTTCAGGAAGTTTACAAACGTACGGGAAGTATTCCTGAGGTCGGCATTATTGCGCTAAATCCGCCGCCGCTTCCCGGATTGGGATTGGCCGGAGGTTTTTCGTTTGTGATACAGGACCGTATGGGCGGGACACCGGAAGAACTCGATGCAGTGGCAAAGAATTTCGCGGCGGAGGCGATGAAACATCCCGAGTTGAATATGCAAAACGGAGGATTGATTTATTCCCTGTTCAATTCCCAGACCCCTGCATATGAAGTGGAAGTTGACCGTGAAAAGGTAAAGAAAATGGATGTTCCTCTGACAGATGTGTTTCTTGCCTTGCAGGCTTTTCTTGGCGGTTATGAAGTCAATGACTTCAACCGTTTTGGCAGAACGTATAAAGTGTCCCTGCAGGCTGCTCCCGAATACCGTTCGGACATAAAGGATATCGATAAGTTTTATGTCCGGAGCAGAACCGGGGAGATGGTACCGTTAAGTACCTTGGTCAAGGAGAAACCGGCTATTTCCGCCGTGAACATCAAGCGCTATAACGGTTACCGTGCTGCGCAAATCAACGGAAATCCCGCAAATAATTTCAGCTCCGGTCAGGTCATGGCATTGATTGATAAACTGGCCCTGTCAAATCTGCCGCAAGGCTATGCGATCGAATGGACAGGACTTTCCTTGCAAGAAAAGGAATCTGCCGGGAAAACCTGGATTATCTTCGGATTGGCGATTGTCTTCGTGTTTCTCTTCCTTGCCGCACAGTACGAAAGCTGGGTCATTCCTTTTGCCGTTATGCTGGCGGTGCCCTTGGGTGTCTTTGGCGCGTTCGGCGGACAATATATACGTCACTTGCAAAATGACGTGTATACGCAGATCGGTCTCATCCTGCTCATCGGTCTTTCGGCAAAGAACGCGATCCTGATTGTTGAATACGCGCGAACACGTCGCGGGCATGGTATTCCGCTTTCCGTGGCAACCATTGAGGCCGCCACCATCCGTTTGCGGCCGATTCTGATGACTTCGTTCGCGTTCATTCTCGGGGTGCTCCCCTTGGCACGTGCTACCGGTGCCGGCGCTGCCGCCCGTAATGCCTTGGGTAACGCCGTCGTATTCGGTATGACTGCCGCTACCTTCTTTGCCATATTCGTTGTGCCGACACTTTACTTCCTGATACAAAAATATACCGAGAAATTCTTCGGGCATAAATCCGTCATTGATATTCCGGTGAATATCCCGGGATCAAAACAGTAGACTAACGACGTACATTTTCTTTTTCAAAATGAAATCAAAAACAATATTTTTGTCTGCCGCGGTTGTGACGGTAGCATTGTTGGGAGGCTGTACCGTTGGCCCCGATTATGAACGTCCGGATGATTTGCCTGTGACGGGAGCTTTCCGCGACGCTGAGAATCTGCCTTCGGCGGAATCCATTGCCAATAAACCCTGGTGGGAAATCTTTCACGATGAGGAATTGGTAACGCTGATTGATGAAGGATTGCAGAACAATCTTGACCTGAAAGAAGCCGTTGCCCGCATTGCGGAGGCGGACGCATTATTGATGCAGGCCGATTCCTATTTCTGGCCGACGCTCGGCGCCAATCTGAACAATACGCCTGTTCCGCGTACGCCCAGCTATAATCATACCATCGACACCAGTTACACCGCGACCGGTAATGTTTCCTGGGAAATTGATATCTGGGGGAAATACCGTCGAGGCAGCGAAGCTGCGCGTGCCCAGTTGCTGAGGACGGAATACGGATTGCGCGCGACCACATCAACCTTGGTCGCGAATATCGCGCAAGCCTGGTTCCAGTTGCGCATGCTTCGCGAACAGGAGTCGATACTGAAAGAAACCATCGCAAGCCAGCGTCACTCAATGGAGTTGATGAAAATAAAGTTCGATGGTGAGATCGCCTCGGAGCTGGAGTATCGTCAAAGTGAGTCTTTGCTGGCTTCAACCGAAGCCCAGTTGCCGACGGTTTACCGTAACATCGGCATCACGGAAAACGCGCTCAGCGTACTGCTCGGACGTATTCCGGGGAGCATAAAGGCGCCTTCTGATTCCGGGCAGGTTTCCTTGCCGGATATTCCGGTCGGTTTGCCCAGCGAATTGCTTGAGCGCCGTCCCGATGTCATGGCTGCCGAGCAGAACCTTGTCCAGGCCAATGCCAATGTAGGTTATGCAAAATCCCTGTTTTTCCCAAGCATCGGATTGACCGGCGCATTGGGTATCTGGAGCGGAAATCTGGAAGGATTGGTAAAGGATAATTTCAGCGAAATCGTTTCCATCGGACCGACTGTCACGCAGACAGTTTTTGCCGGGGGCAGGCTTTACGGCAATTACAAGGCGACCCAGGCGAGGCATGAACAGATACTGGTTCAGTACCGCAGTTCTGTTCTGACCGCGTTGCGTGAGGTTGCGGATGGCTTGAATGACATGAAGAACTACCGCGATGAAATGGACAAACAACAGATTCGGCTCAATGCCACCGATAGCGTTCTGCGTCTGACCCGCATCCGTTACAAAGGGGATATCATTGATTACATGGATGTGTTGGATGCCGAAAGGCAAAAGCTGTCAGCAGAAATGGATTTGTCTGCCAGCAAGTACGGTTACAATGCGGCGTTTATCCGTCTGTATAAGGCGCTGGGCGGTGGCTGGAATCCCCATGAGGATTATGCCAAAACCCAAAATCCGGAAAGTGCGGATAAGTCCAACGCAGAGTAATTGAGTTCCATTGTTATCCGATTTTCGGGCGGTAGCACTATGCTACCGCCTTTTTTGTTGCAAACAGGTCGATAAAGAGTCGTTTGGACCGTTACTTTTTTGTTCACAATAGGGCGCTTTTATAGTTTTATTTTCTTTTTACTATCTACCATGCAAGACACGTTAAAAAATATTGTCTCTGAGGCGGAAGCCGGTTTGGCGACCGTGAAATCACGGGCGGATTTCGAAACAGTAAAAGCGCGCATCCTGGGACCTAAAGGTTCGTTTACGCAGGTCCAGAAAGGAATGGGACAGGTTCCCCCGGCGGAGCGTCCGGCGATGGGCAAGCTGATTAACGAAACGCGCGGGAAAATCGATGCAATGTTTACGGTAGCGTTGGAGCAAATCGTTGATGCCGAACTTGCGTCCAGGGTTGGTCCGGCCGTGGACGTCACTCTGCCATCTCCCGATACGGAATGCGGAAGCCTGCATCCGCTTGAATTGGTGCGTCAGGAAATCATCAGGATTTTCCGTAAGGTCGGGTTTACCGTGGCCGAAGCTACCGAGGTGGAAACCGAACATTTTTCATTTGATGCGTTGAATACGCCGCCCGAACATCCTGCCCGCAGCGAACAGGATACGTATTATTTCCCAACCGAACGCATTTTCAGTAACGTGACAAAAAAAGGAAAGGAAGCCTACATGTTGCGTCCGCATACTTCATCGGTGCAGATTCGTACCATGCTGGCAGAGAAGCCGCCGCTCCGGATTATTTCTCCTGGGCGCTGTTTTCGCCGTGACACCACGGATGCCACACACAGCGCGAGCTTCCATCAGGTCGAAGGCCTGTATGTCGATAAGCATGTGACCGTTGCCGACCTGAAAGCCGTCCTGGATTACTTCATCAGGGAACTTTTGGGCAAGGATGCCAAGACCCGTTTCCGTCCCCACTTTTTCCCTTACACCGAGCCGAGTTTCGAGGTTGATTTTTCATCCGCGCACCTGGCCAAGCTCGGCAAGCAATGGGTTGAGATTCTCGGATGCGGCGTGGTAGATCCTACCGTGTTTGAGGCCGTCGGTTATAAGGATGTTACCGGCTTTGCCTTCGGCATGGGCATCGAACGCATTGCGATGATACTGTACGGAGTCGAGGACATTCGTTACTTCTATCAGAATGACGCGCGGTTCCTTAAACAATTCAGCTAAGCGAACCTTGGTATTCGTTAAATCCTAAATCGTTTCCGTTATGAAAATCAGTTTAAATTGGTTAAAGCGCTACATTTCTTTAGAAAAGAAAACACCCGAGGAAATCGCGGAAGTATTAATCGTGATCGGCTTCGAGGTCGAAGGCATTCATAAGGTCGGACTGGCCCCGATGGATAATCTTGTTGTCGGCGAGGTGATGAAGAAAGACCGTCATCCGAATGCGGACCGCCTCAGCCTCTGCGAAGTGGCAATCGGCGGCGGACAGAGAACACAGATCGTCTGCGGAGCGCAGAATTTCAAGGAAGGCGATCGTGTGCCGGTAGCATTGGTCGGATGTGTCTTGCCCGGTGGGTTTGAAATCAAGAAAGCCGAGCTCCGTGGCGTGGAATCGAACGGTATGATGTGCAGCGCGCGCGAACTCGGCCTTGGTGATGACCATTCGGGATTGCTTATTCTGGCCGATAGACCTGAAATCGGCACACCCATGAATGAAGTAATGGGCGAACAGGATACCGTGCTTGAAATCGAACTTACGCCGAACCGTCCCGACTGTCTCAGCCATGTCGGCATTGCCCGCGAGTTGGCTGCGTATTATAATCTGGAAATGACTTATCCCGAGGTGAAGTTGTCATTGGACAGCGCTACCGCGAAACCGTTGCTGAAACAGGTGAGTGTGAAAGCGGATAAGGATTGCCTGCATTACCGTGCCTATTCCGTTCGTGGCGTGAAGATCGCTCCCAGCCCGAAATGGCTTAGCGCTGCGCTTGAATCCATCGGCCAGCGTTCCATCAATAATGTCGTGGATGTGACGAACTATGTGCTGCACGAACTCGGCCAGCCGTTGCATGCCTTTGACGCAAGCAAGATCAAGGGCTCAGAGATTATCGTGCGCCATGCGCATGAACATGAAGCCATCACCACGCTGGATGATGTGAAACGGACCCTTTCCTCGAAAATGACCGTGATTGCGGATGCGGAACGCGCGCTTGTGGTTGCCGGAGTCATGGGCAGTATTGATGCCGAGGTGGATGATGCCACCGTCGATATTGTTCTGGAATCCGCTTATTTTCTTCCCGCAAGCACCCGGTGGACAAGCCGCACGCTCGGACTCTCCACCGATTCCTCCTACCGTTTTGAGCGCGGCGTGGACATCAAGGGCCAGGAGTTTGCAGCATTGCGCGCTCTTGACCTGATTCTTGAAGTGGCCGGCGGCGAATTGTGCGTAGCTCCTTCGGTCATCAATTTCATTCCAGATGTTCAGACCGAAATCAAGCTTACGCCTGATTTCATCCGCGAACGTTTGGGATTCGGTCCGGAAAACGACGTGATCAAGGACGTGCTCGACCGTTTGAATCTGGATGTGAAGGAATACTGGGACGAACAGAATGATCTGTACTGGATCGTAACCGTTCCAAGTTACCGCGGTGATCTGGAACGTCCGATAGACCTGGTTGAGGAATTCCTGCGCATTTACGGAACGGATAAAATCCCGTCGATGCCGGTAGCATCGGTAGGGCTTAACCGCGAGGACGACAAGTCATCGGTATATGCCGTCCGCGTCCAGAATTTTCTTTCTTCGCAGGGCTTTTTGCAAAGCATAAACTACAGTCTCCTGGAAGCCGGCATATGGAAGGACTGGTTCAACGATGTTCATTTTGATACGCTGAAACTCAGCAATCCGCTGACAAGCGACCAGACACATTTGCGTCCTTCGTTGATTCCCGGATTGTTGCAGACACTCAAGTATAATCAGTCAAAGAAAACAGGCGCTACCCGTTTCTTTGAAGTCGGTCATACTTTCCATGAAGCAAAGGGCGACGTGAATGAATTGCTTTCCGTGGGCTTTGTGATTTCCATTGATGAAAAGACAAAGCAGTGGAAGCACCGCGAAGTTCCCGATTTCTTTACCGGAAAACGCATGGCGATTGATTTGCTCAAGCTGGCCGGTTATCCCGAGACCGCGATTCGGTGGCAGGCACAGGAACGCCAGAACGTCTGGCAGAAAGGTCATGCCGCGTATGCCGGGGAAGGCTTGAAGACATTTTTCGTCAACATTGGCTTGCTGAACCTGCGCATGCTGAAAGCCCTGGATATTGAAGGTACCGTGATTGCCGGGACGGTAGCATTCCTGCCGGACCGTGTACTTATCCGCGATAAACGCGTGGCTTATCAGTCCATCAGTTTGTTCCCTGAAACAACCCGTGATATTGCGTTGATCGTCGAGGCCGGAAGCTCTGCCGAAAAAGTCCGTGAGGATTTAAGTAAGGCATGCAACCGTGTTTGCAAAGGAAAGTTCCTTGTTGAACAGGTTCGTGTTTTTGACGTGTACGAGGGCAAAGGTTTACCGGAAGGAAAGAAGAGTCTCGCGCTCAGCATGACTTTCCGTGCCAATGACCGGACATTGACTGACGTGGAGGTGAACGAAGCCTTTGCGGAAATCCAGAAACACATGCTGCAGAACGGTTACACCGTCAGGGCATAAATGGTAAACACGCAACGATAAATCCATAATAATTTTAAGAACTAACAATCATGTCGAAAAATTTCTCAGTTGATTATGTGGCGAATCTCGCGCGCTTGGAGTTAAGCGACGAGGAACGCGCTTCTTTTGCAACACAGATGACCCAGATTCTCGGTTATTTTGACACTCTCGCAAAAGTGAATATCGAAGGTGTCGAACCGCTCATTCATCCGTTTCCGCTGGAAAATGTCTGGACTGCGGATGAGCCGGCAGCATGCTTCACGCCGGAAGAAGCGCTGATGAATGCTCCCGCCAAGCGACAAAACCAGATCGTTGTTCCTAAAGTGGTTGACGACGCGTAGGCGAGAAAAGAAGGCAGACAGAGAAAAAAGAGAATAGATTAGATGGAAACATCAGATCTGATAAAGGTGATCAATTGGATTCCTGAAGAACTCTTTGAAGAGAAATCAGAAATTATTCTTCAATCTTAGTGACTCTAGATAATTTTAATAATGAGTTTCTATGATTAATATTCAGCAGATACAGCTTCGCTACGGGCATAAGATTATTTTTGACGAAGTATCCGCCACGATTGAAAGCCGTGATCGTATCGGTTTGGTCGGTTCGAACGGTTCCGGAAAATCAACTTTTTTGAAAGTGCTGCTGGGTGAGGAATCGTTGGACGCGGGCGATGTTGCCATGCCGGCGCATGCTACCGTCGGTTACTTGCCCCAGGACGGATTGGAGGCTCACGGGCGTTCGCTCTATACGGAGGTGGAAAGCGCAGCCGGTAACATGGTTATCTGGCGGGACAAGCTTGCCGCCTTGAATAATGAATTGGCTCATACACCACAGGAATCCAAACGGTATCATGAGCTCCTGCATGAAATCGGCGATCTGGAGCACAAGCTGGAGTTTCACGGATATGCGCAATTGAAACCGCGTATTTTCAGTATCCTGCGCGGTCTCGGTTTCAAGGAAAGCGATGGCGAGCGTGACACCAAGGAATTCAGTGGCGGCTGGCAGATGCGTATCGCTCTGGCCAAGCTGCTCCTTCGTCAGCCGGATTTGCTTCTGCTTGACGAGCCGACCAATCACCTGGACTTGCCGGCACAGCGCTGGCTGGAAAATTATCTCTTGCAGTATCCGGGCGCATTCATCCTGATTTCCCACGACCGGGCGTTTCTGGATACGTTGACAACAAAGACCTTTGCCTTGTCCCTGGGAAATCTTTCCCTGTTCAGGGGAAACTATTCCTTTTACGAGAAAGAAAATGCGCTCAGAAAGGAAATCCTTGAGAATGCCTATAAGTCCCAGCAGAAAAAGCTGGAAAAGACGCAGGCATTTATCGAGCGTTTCCGTTACAAGGCAACAAAGGCAAAACAGGTGCAAAGCCGCGTAAAAGCCTTGGAGAAAGAGGAACGGATCGAGCTGGAAGACGAGGAATCATCCATCGGTTTCAATTTCCCGTCGCCGCCTGCTTCCGGAAACCTTATTCTGGAAATGAAGCATTTATCCAAGGCATACGGTAGCATCCGCCTGTTCGACGGATATAATCTGCGGATCGAAAAAGGCGAACGGATTGCCGTTGTCGGCGCGAACGGCTGCGGAAAATCAACGCTTGCGCGAATGCTCGCAGGTGTTGAAGCTGCCGATTCCGGCGAACGGGTGCTTGGGCATAATGCGGTCATTTCCTATTTCGCGCAAAACCAGACAGCGGAATTGAATCCGGAGCATCAGGTTCTGGAAGCCGTTGAGGATTTGACTGTCGGCGCGGGAAATACCTTGCCGCGTACCGTACTCGGTGCGTTTCTGTTCAGAGGCGAGGATGTGTTCAAGAAGGTGGCCGTGCTTTCCGGCGGTGAGAAAAACCGTCTGGCTCTGGCCCGTATGCTTTTAAAACCGGCCAATTTTCTGATCCTTGACGAGCCTACAAACCATTTGGATATGCGTTCCAAGCAAATGCTGCAGGAAGCGTTGCTGAGTTATGGCGGCGGGTTCCTGATCGTTTCGCACGACCGTGCTTTTCTTGATCCGCTCGTGACGAAGGTCATTGAGATCGGAACCGGTCAGCCGCGCTTGTTTCTCGGAAATGTGAGCGATTATCTGCGTGTGACGGAGGCAGAATCATTAAATGTGCTTGCCGCTCAGACAAAAGCTTCCGCCGAAAAAAATAACACGACGGCAGTCGAGTCCGAAGGTGAGAAAAGTGTTCTTTCCGCGCAGGAACGGCGGCGTCTTGCCGCTGAAAAGCGCGAACGCCTGAAACCGCTAAAACAGAAAATAGAAGTTGCCGAGAAACGGATATCGGAATTGGAGAAAGTCGTTTCCGTTACAGAGACGGAAATGCTGCATCCGGATTTTTACAAGGACCAGGCGCTTGCCCAGAAAAAGCTGCAAAGCTACCAGGCCGCAAAGTCGGAAATCGATCAACTGACGGTAACATGGGAAGAACTGCTTCTTGAGCTTGAGGCATGTGAAGAGTAAACAACGTTCATAAAGGATGAACGTATTTCAGGGCTGGCTTCCGACAAGGCGTATTTATCTTTATTGGGTATCCATTTTGAATGAAGTGGATGATTGTGGGGCCCTTTCGCGTGATTTCCCTGAAAAGGCTAAAAGCAAGTGACTTATTCACAATCGCTGAGACAGCCAATAACAAACAACATTAAAGCCCGTTACCTTGAGTTTCCTCAAAACAACGGGCTTCAATAATGTTTGACGATAGTCCTGGCCTTACATCTTTGCGATGATTTCAGAGGCAAATTCAGAACATTTAAGCTCCTTGGAGCCTTCGATCAGACGGGCAAGGTCATAAGTGACGTGCTTTGCGGCGATTGCGGCTTCCAGTCCTTTGATGATAAGATCAGCTGCTTCGTTCCAGCCTAAATGGCGGAACATCATTTCGCCTGAAAGGATGACGGAACCCGGATTGACCTTATCCATGTTTGCATATTTCGGAGCGGTACCATGGGTTGCCTCAAAAATGGCATGTCCGGTGACGTAATTGATGTTACCGCCGGGCGCAATGCCGATGCCGCCGACCTGTGCCGCGAGAGCGTCGGAGATGTAGTCGCCGTTCAGGTTTAATGTGGCGATAACGCTGTATTCAGCAGGACGCGTCAGGATCTGTTGAAGGAAAGCGTCGGCAATCACGTCCTTGACGATGATACCGCTGGGGAGTTTTACCCAGGGTCCGCCGTCCAGCAGTTCGCCGCCGAATTCCTTGATGGCAACCTGATAGCCCCAATCGCGGAATGCGCCTTCGGTAAATTTCATGATGTTTCCTTTATGGACAAGCGTCACGCTCGGCAGTTTGTTCTCTATGGCGTAACTGATCGCAGCACGGACGAGGCGCGCGGTTCCTTCCTTGGATACCGGTTTGATTCCGATACCACTGTTTTCCGGGAAGCGGACTTTCTTGAAGCGGGCAGGAAATGTCTTCTGGAGGAATTCAAGGATCTTGGCGGTGTCTGCGTCTCCTTCCTTAAATTCGATACCTGCGTAAATATCCTCCGTGTTTTCGCGGAAAATAACCATGTCCACGAGATCGGGACGTTTTACCGGTGTTTCGATACCGTTAAAGTAACGGACGGGACGCAGGCAAACATAAAGGTCGAGTTCCTGGCGGAGAGCCACATTCAGGGAACGGATACCGCCGCCGACAGGTGTGGTGAGCGGGCCTTTGATTCCGACAAGATACTCGCGGAAGGCAGTCAGCGTGGCATCGGGCAACCAGTTCCCGGTTGCGTTGAATGCCTTTTCACCGGCAAGGACTTCAAGCCATTCTATTTTCTTTTTTCCCTTGTAGGCTTTTTCCACGGCAGCGTCAAAGACGCGCTTGGATGCTGCCCAGATATCCGGGCCGGTACCATCACCCTCGATGAAAGGAATGACAGGATTATCAGGAACGATCAGTTTATCGTTTTTAATGGTAATTTTTTGTCCGTTCATGGCGGTAGCTTGGAAGTTTGCAGTAAGCGGGATGACGTTTTGCGTTTCTCCTTGCCTGCGTTATTTGTTGTTCGGGTTCAGGGACTGGCCGAAGTCGTCAACGGAGACAAAAAGTCCGTTGAAGAATGATGCCGTGGTGACGAGTAGGGAGAGCATTTCCCTGGCTGTGAACTGGAGACGGTCTCCGACCTTGAAAATTTTCTTTTCGTCGCGAACCACGCTTTCCGCATCAAGCGGTTTCTCCGGCTTATCCTTCGGGAGCTTGTTCGGATCAAGGACCTTGAGGTCAATGACCAGTTCGCCGTTTTCATCAACTTCCTGCTCGGTCAGCTGTCCGCGGTTTCTCGTGATGGCGTGGAAAGCAAATCCGAGGTTGGTGATGGTGTCCTCGAGTTCGCAGATGATGCCGAAATCGTTTTCAAGCATTTCAAATTTCACGTCGAGGCTGGCGTGCACAAATTCATTCTGGATCTGGTTCACCTTTTTCTGCGTCTCTTCGGGTTTGTCTTCAATGTCCTGCTTTTTTTTCAGGAGCGTGCAAAGGAAAAAACACTGGTCCATGCAGGAGGCGCTGAGACGGATGATGTCATTGAGCGTGCTACGGATAAGAAGATCCAGCCCGTAAGCCTGAATATGTTCGACATTGAGGTGTGCCGGGCGGAAAGGCATGATCTGGGTCGAATTGGATGCCGCTTCGTATTGCTCGCTGGTTACTTTTTCGGCAGCTACCAGATTAAAGGCCAGAAGATCAAACTGGCGTTGAAGCGCAACCATGTGGTTTTGGCTGATGGATTGGAGGCTGATACTGACTTTCTCCGGTTGTTTATTTTCGTCTGCCATACTGTTATTTTCTAAAATGATTAAAGGGCGTCAGGATGCCTTCTTTTAAACGGAGTTTCAAATGAAAAATGGCATCCCGGGGGATGAATGGCGAAAGGGAGAATAAGTAGCATGAGGGAGAAAGCATACCGGACGGGAGCATAAAAAAAGCCTCCCGTTTCCGGAAGGCTTTTGATGGAAGTCTGTTATCAGGCAAGCATTTCTGTTTTGCCTTCGTTCACCGTCTTCAGCATCAATTCGCCGAAGAGTGTGTTGACCCATGCAAACCAGGAACGTGTGAAGTTCTTTGGGTCATCCTTGTGGAAGGATTCGTGCATGAAGCCTGTGTCGGCATCTGTGTTACGCAACATCTTGATGCACTTGGCGATTTCCTTGTCATCCGAGGAGGTCATTGCGCGCATGATGATGCTCATAGGCCAGATGAAATCGAGGCCGATGTGCGGTCCGCCGATACCTTCGGCTGCTTTTCCTGAGAAGAAATAAGGATTATCAGGGCTCAGGATAAGCTTGCGGGTGTTCTGATAAATCGGATCGTTCTTGTCGCAAGCGCCGAGATAAGGCATTGCCAGCAGGCTCGGAACGTTTGCGTCGTCGATGAACAGATGGTTTTCATAACCGTCCACTTCGAAGGCATAGACTTTTCCGTACTTGGAATGCTCAATGACTGCGTACTTTTTCAAAGCAGCTTCAACTTCGTCGGCAAGGGCGTTGCATTTGACAGCGAAGACCTTGTCCCCGACAACTTCCGTATAGATTTCTGCGAGTTGACGGAGTGATGTTACCGCGAAGAAATTGGACGGTACGAGGAACTGGAAGATCGTGGTATCATCGGAAGGACGGAACGCGGATGCAATCAGCCCTACAGGTTTTACCGGATTTCCCCATCCTTTGTTTGCCATCGTATCGGTCTGCGTGGAGGTCTCGCGTTGGAAGCGGTAAGGTCCGAGGCCGTCTTTCTTCTGTTGTTCGATGAAGGTCTGATAAATCTTCTTTGTTGATTCGAGCCAGACAGGATCAGAGAAAACAGATGCGTCGCCGCAGGCCTTCCAGTAATGATAAGCCAGGCGTACTGGATAGCAGAGGGAGTCGATTTCCCATTTGCGCTCGTGCAGTTCCGGTTTCATATCGGTGAGGTCCTTCATCCAGTGACCCTTCGGGTTTGGCTTGTCGTTAAATGCGTTTGCGTACGGATCAATGCAGATGCATTTTGCCTGGCGGCGGATTAATCCTTTTACCATCGCCTTGAGGTGATCGTCCTGCTTGATGAGCGCAAGGTATGGCCAAACCTGGGCGGCTGAGTCTCTCAGCCAGAGTGCGTGAATGTCTCCGGTGATGACAAAGGAATCCGGCTGTCCGCTTTCGTCTTTTTCCGTGAAGGAGAGAACGGTTGTGTCGAGTGTGCTTGGGAGGCAGTTCTCGAACATCCATGCAAGTTTCTGATCCTTGATCTTTGGTTTTACGGTGCGGATCGTTTCCTCAACAGCTTTTGATACAAAACAACGCTTGCTTGGGTCAGGACGTTGGCAGACGTAAGCCGCGGCTGATCCGGCTGCGTCACTGGCTGCAAAGATGGATTTTGAAGCGCCGAGCGACAATCCGGCGAGCGCGACTCCTCCTGACTTTAAGAAGTTTCTACGAGTAATCATGGTATTCGGTATGTGTTTTGATTTTTATTTTAGGGTTTGTTGAAAATCAGTTGTACATGATGGATTTCGGACGGTCTTCCTTGGCAGCTCCGAATGCTTTATTCGGTTTATCACCCATTTTGAATGTCAGGGTACCGCCGCTCATGATCTGTTTGTAAGTGATATAGGATTTTGTGTAAGCTTGTCCATTCAGTTCTACGCTTTGAATGTAGATATTTTCGGGAGCGTTGTTCTCGGCGATAAACGTGAATGTTTTTCCTCCCGGAAGCTTGATGGTCGCTTCGTCGAACAGAGGACTTCCGAACACAAAGCAGCCGTTAACCGGATTAACCTGATAGATGCCCAGGGAAGAGAGGATATACCAGGCTGACATTTGTCCGCAGTCCTCGTTTCCGCTCAATCCGTTGGGATCATTCTTATACATATCCTTGAAAATCAGGCGGGCTTTTTCTGCTGTTTTCCATTGCTGCCCGGCATAAGCATAAAGATAAATCGTCTGGTGTCCGGGTTCGTTCCCGTGGGCGTACATACCGATCAGTCCGGAGATGTCGGGCGATGCGTCGTCACCCATGGAACCTTGAAAGGCAAAAAGCTGATCCAGCTTTTTGATGAAGGGCTCTTCGCCGCCGAACAGTGCAATCAGTCCTTCAGGGTCTTGCGGTACGAGCCAGGTGTATTGCCAGGCATTGCCTTCGCAATAGTCATTGGCACGGTGGGAGGAATGCAACGGATCAAAGGGTGTGCGCCAGGAACCGTCGGACATCTTGCCGCGCATGAATTGTGTGTCCTTGTCAAAATAGGTTTTGTAGGACATCGAGCGTTTCGTGTAATTCTCGTAGTCATCTTTCTTGCCGAGCGATTTTGCCATTTCCGCGATGGCCCAATCGCTGATGGCGTATTCCATGGCTTTGGCAACCGCTTCGCCTTCCTTGTCGGCAGGTATGTATCCGACTTCCTTGAGCCATTTCAGGCCCCCGTCGTCACGCATGGAGGAAGATTTGACTGCTTCCCACGCAAGGTTTGCATCAACCTTGAACCCTTTGAAATACGCGTCAATAACGACTGGTACGGCACTGTAGCCGACCATGGTATTGGTTTCGTTGCCGCGCAGGTGCCAGATAGGCAGTTTTCCCTGTTGTTTGTAAATCATGAGCATGGAGGCGACCATGTCACTGACGCGTTCCGGTTCGATGATCGTGAGCAGCGGGTGCTCGGCGCGGTAAGTATCCCAGAGGGAAAACAGCGTGTAATTGGTAAATCCGGGGTCTTCGTAAACTTTTTTGTCCGTTCCTCTGTAATCGCCGTTGTGATCGTTATAGAGGGAAGGGGTGATCATGGAGTGATAAAGAGCGGTGTAGAAGATCCGTTTATCGGTTTCGTTCTTCCCCTTGATGGCGATTCTTCCCAGTTCGCTGTTCCATTTGGCATTGGCGTCCTGCACGACTTTTTCAAAGTCCCAGTGTTTGAGTTCGGCATTCATGTTACCGATGGCGTTGGCTATGCTGACGGGTGAAATAGCCACCTTGATCTGAACCTGGTCGGGTGCTTTATCATAACTGATGACGCCTTTCACATTTCTTGCTTTTAATTCATTGCCCTGTTTTGGGTTTTCATCGTCAAACAGTTTAAAGGAACGGATCGGCTGTGAAAACTTCATCACGAAATACTCACGCTGATCAGAGGCCCAGCCGGAGGAAAAACGATAACCGCCGATCGTATATTCGTCAATCTGCTTGAGATAGGTTTCGGTCGGATTGTCTATGCCGACCTTAAGGTCGATAACTATATGGGCTTCCTCGTTTTTGGGAAAAGTGTAACGCATCATCCCCACGCGTTCGGTTGCGCTCAGTTCCGCCTTGATACCGTCATCGAGCATAAGGGCATAGTACCCGGGGCGGGCGACTTCCTTGTCGTGGGAATAACGTGACGAGAATCCTTTATCGGGATCTTCCCTGGTTCCGCGGTTTGTGCTGAGTTTGCCCATGTAGGGCATGAGGAGTATTTCGCTCAAATCACCGCAGCCGGTGCCGTTGAGGTGGAGCATGGTGAATCCGGTGACGACATCGTCGGAGTAATGATAACCGGATGTCCAATCCCAGCCTTGGTCAAAATTGGTGGGGCCTACCTGTACGCCGCCGAACGGGACGCTTGCGCCGAGGAAAACGTGTCCGTGTCCGCCTGATCCGATATAGGGATTTACGTAGGTCAGCGGACCGGATTCTTTCACAGGTGATTCCATGCTACCGGCAAGGCAGGCAAGGGAACCGACAAACAGGCTTGAAGCAAATACAAGTAATTTTTTCATGGAAGAAAGTGAGTAAAAAGACAGGCGGTAGCATGAATAATATGCTACCGCCCTGGTTTTAAGAATTTATTTCCTGTTGGAAACAGAGAACGGATAGTTCTCCGGTTTGGTTCCTCTCTTCAGGTTGGGAACTTCTGTCATATCAAGAGAGAAGGTTCCGCCTTTGAGGATGTCCTCGTGTTTCAGGTAATTATTATTATATTCTTTTCCGTTAAGTTTTGCGGAATTGATATAGAGAGTCTTGTCGCTGTTCTTCGGAGCCTCGATTGTGAAAACTTTTCCGTTAGGCAAGGAAAGCGTGACCTTTTTGAAGAGAGGGCTACCCAGAACGTACTCGGGTTGTCCCGGGCAAACGGGATAGAAACCGAGGGCGGAAAATACGAACCATGCGGATGTCTGGCCGTTGTCTTCGTCGCCGCAGTAACCGTCAGGTGTCGGCTTGTAAACGTCAGTCATGACTTTACGCAGCCACATCTGTGATTTCCATGGTTCACCTGCATAGTTATAGAGGTAAATCATGTGCTGGATTGGTTGGTTGCCGTGGGCGTATTGTCCCATGTGAAGAGCGGTCATTTCTACCATTTCGTGGATCGGTCCGCCGTAGGTGCCGACTTTGAACTGTTCGGTCGCTGTGAATACGCCGTCGAGTTTTTGGGTGAATGCGTCATAACCGCCCATGAGGTCGATCAATCCCTTGATGTCGTGGAACACAGACCATGTGTAGTGCCATGAGCAACCTTCGGTGAAGGGGCCGCCCCATTCGGTCGGATCAAAGTTTTCGAGCCAGGAACCATCTTTCTTTCTGCCGCGCATGAATCCGACTTGCGGGTCGAAAACGTTCTTATAGTTATTGGATGTCGATACAAAGCGGTCGGCAATCTCTTTCTTTCCGATGTCGGAGGCTACGATGGATAAACACCAGTCATCATAAGCGTATTCCAAGGTCTTGGCGGTGGCTTCGTGATATTCCGGATAAGGAACATAGCCGAGTTCGAAATATTCTTTATGGCCGTTGCGTCCGACGGATGCGTGCGGTCCCTGGTGATTTGCTGAGTAAACCATGGCTTCGACGGCCTTGTTTACGTCAAAGTTGCGGATACCTTTCATGTATGCGTCGGCGATGAGCGAGAAGGAATTGTTTCCGATCATGCAACCGCGGTGTCCCGGGCTTGCCCATTCCGGCAGGAAGCTGCTTTGTTCATAAGTGGCAACGAGTCCCTGCATGATTTTTTCGCTGAGATCCGGATACATGAGTGTGAAGAACGGATGTACGGCGCGGAATGTATCCCAGAATCCGTTGTCCGTAAACATGTAGCCGTCATGGATTTTTCCGTCATACGGGCTATAATAGTAAGGTTTTCCCTGTGCGTTTATTTCGTAAAACTTACGTGGGAAAAGGAGTGTGCGATACAGGCAGGAATAGAAGGTTTCCTTGTCCTTTTCGCTGCCGCCGGATACTTGGATTTTACCCAGTTCCTTGCTCCAGAGGTCAAATGATTCGCTTTTTACCTTGTTGAAATCTTTCTTGGCGACTTCCTGAAGGTTGCGTTCTGCCTGTTCCTGGCTGATGAAAGAGGATGCGACCTTGATTTCGATGGAATCATTCGGCTTTTGGGCGTTAAACATGATCCAGGCGCCGGCTGTGTCGCCTTCGAGTTCGGATCTTCCCTCAATGTTTTCTTTAGGATTCCATGTCCCGAATGCTTCGACATCGCGCGGGAACTGGATCACAAAGTAATTGGCAAAGTTTGCCGGTACGCCGCCGCTGTTATTGGTGCAGTAACCGACGATTCTGCGTTCTTTCTGCTGGACGTGAACTTTGCTTTTTCCCTGGAGCGTATCAAGCACGACGTAAGATTTTCCGGCTTTCGGGAAAGTAAAACGAAGGATGGCAGCACGGTCAGCCGTGGTGATTTCGGAAACGATACCGTTATCGAGCTTAACGCTGTAATAGTAAGGCTTCGCAATTTCGTTTTTGTGGTCATATTTTGCCTTGCGTTCGTTCTGGTCTACTTTGAGGTCGCCGCTTATCGGCATCAACGAGAACTTTGCGTAGTCGGCAATCCAAGGGCTTGGCTGGTGGGTTTGGCGGAATCCGCGGATTGAATCCTCACCATAAACATACATCCAGCCGCTTCTGTTTTCTCCGGTCTGTGGACTCCAGAAATTCATGCCCCAGGGCACTGCAATGGCGGGATAGGTATTCCCGTGGGAGAATGAATGAACAGAATCTGTTCCCATCAATGCGTTTACGTAATCCGGCAGTGCCTTTTCGGCACGACAGAGCAACGACGCAGATAAAAGAACAGGAATACAAAACAACTTGCGTAATTTCATGTTTCTTTGTCTTAGATTTAAAGTGTATTGGTAAGGATGCTTTAGGAATTGCTTTTATTCAAACCCAAAATCATCGGAACAGTTTCAAAGCGGGTCTTTGTGCTGTGAAACAGTATGTGTATGACGTTTGATTGATTAAGGGGTAAATACAAAGGACTTCTTTGATTTATATAAAAGCGATCCTTTAACCTTAACTAAAGGTTTGGCTGTTAAAATGCGAATACTGTTAAATTTACAAGAGAATGGGTCACATGCCAGCGCATAACTGTGAAAACAATAAATTACCAAAAATATGGCAGCTTCACTTTATATGAATGATGTTTTGCAAACAAGCTTGGCAACAAGATCGAAAAAGAGGATGATGAATGTTTATCTCTGATAGATTGATGTAAAAGGTCATGAAATATTTTTCCTACAAGTTAAATCGTTTTGTCTGTAAGCTCGTCTTGCTGGTCGCTTTTTCCGGCTCCGTAGCTTTTGCGGAAGAAAGCGATCCTTTCGGCGTGCAGAAAGACGCCCCGAAAGAACCTGAATCCCAAAAATCCATTGATGCGTATGAACTCACGTTGAGTGATTTCATCGAGTTGGCTATTCTGAACAATCCCAGTTTGCGGCAGAGCTATTTGCAGGCAAAAATAACGGCTGCCCAGCACGGGAGAAGTCTTTCCGCTTACCTGCCGAATGTGGATGCCAGCGGTTCGGGTTCGCGTTCCGGCGAAAAGTGGGACACGTCCGACGGGGTTTATTCAACCGGGGCTGCGGCAAATCTGTCGTTGGACTGGCTGCTTCTTGATTTTGGCGCCCGTTCGGCAAACACGGAACGTACAAAGCAGGCGCTGATCGCTGCCAACTTTAATTATGATGCTACCTTGCGGAACACGGTTTTTTCCGTGGTCAATGCGTACTTCAGTCTTTTTTCCGCCCAAAGCGATGTTCAGAGTTCCATTGCCAATGAGGAATCGGCAAAGATGGCTTATGATGTCGCTTCCAAACGTCATGATCTGGAACAGGTTTCACTGGGCGACAAACTTCAGGCCGAGACTTCCTACGTTCAGGCACAATTGGATACAACCCGTGCCAGGAATAACCTTGAGTTGATGAAAGGAAACCTTGCTGCACTGGTGAACAAGCCGCCGCAGGAAGACATCAGTCTGGCAGAAAATCCTTACAACGAGAAAGATGCCCAGTTTGAAGGACGTGTGGAAGATTTGATGAAAGCAGCCATTGAACAACGTCCCGAAGTGTTGGCAAGACGGGCCGAGGTTGAATCATCGGCAGCGGAGTTGCGTGCCGTCGAGAAAGAAGACAACCTGCGGATTTCACTGAACAGCAGTGCCGGGATCAATGACGGGATTTCACCGAATACGGAGAATTTATATAACGGTAGCATCGGATTGCGTTTCACAATCCCGATCTTTACGGGGTACGATCATACTTACTCGGTCATGCAAAGCCGTTACAGACTGGAAAATACAAAGGCATCACTGAGCCAGACGGAAAACGATGTACGCATTGACGTATGGAAATCCTTCCAGCAATACAAGACAGCCGTGAAAGCCTTTGAGATCAGTCAGCGCCTTTTTGCGAGCGCGGAAGAAAATGAGAAGATCGCGATGGGGGCCTACAAGGCCGGAAAACTGGATATTGTGAACCTGCTGAATGCCCAATCGCTGCTCATGTCGGCACGCAGGGAGAAAAGCGCATCGCTGTACAATTTATTAATAGCCAAGAGCGATCTGTTGAGATCCTTGGGAAAAATGGGGAATTTAAAATGAAAAAATGGATTGTCTTTATCGGAATCGTGGCCGTTTCAGGCGGAGCCTACGCCTGGTTTCATTTCAATAAAACGCCGCCCGGAATACTCAAGCCGCAGGATGTCGAGATGGTGCATGTCGAGAAAGGGCGCGTTTCTCAGGAAGTGACGGCGAACGGTACCATTCAACCGATCAATATCATCAGTGTCGGTACACAGGTTTCCGGCATCGTTGAAGCGGTCTATGTCGATTACAATGACGAGGTGAAAAAAGACCAGCTTCTGGCCCTGATTGACAAGTCCATATTGAGCGAGGAATTAAAGAGCAGTACGGCCCGGCTGGAATTGGCCCAGGCCAAGCTGAAAGTCGCGCGTTTGAATCTCGAGCGTGACCAGAGCCTGTATAATGAAAACTATATCGCAAAGACCGCACTCGAAGCTTCTGAAATCGATGTCGCTTCTGCGGAGTCTGAGCGTGATACCGCACAGTCGCTTTATAACCGGGCGGAACGTAACCTTAATTACTCTAAAATCACCTCTCCTGTTTCCGGTACGGTGATTTCAAAGGAAGTGGAAAGCGGTCAGACGGTTGCCGCCAGTTTCCAGACGCCAACCCTGTTCACCATTGCGGAGGATTTGAGCAAGATGCAGATCGAGGCAAGTATTTCCGAGGCCGACATAGGAAAGATCCGTAAAGGTATGACGGTGACGTTTGCAGTGGATGCGTATCCTCTGGACACATTTAAGGGGGAGATTTCCCAGATCCGTCTGAATCCGGAAACGGTCCAGAACGTGGTGATGTACAAGGTGGTGATTGATATCGATAACTCGGAGAAAAAATTGCTTCCCGGAATGACTGCGTTTGTTACCGTAAAAATCCAGGAGCGCGACAATACATTGCGCATACCTAATCTGTCTCTCCAATTCAGGCCGCAGCAGAATTTCAAGGAGTACATAAGCGGTAGTGTCGAAAGGACCATTCAGCCGGACGAAGCGGTTGTTTATCAATACAAGGAAGGCAAGCTGGTTCCGGTTATCATCAGGAAAGGGATTGCGGATATGGTTTATACCGAGATCCTGAGCGGATTGAATGAAAACGATGAGATTGTTTCCGAGCTGATCGGCAAGAAGGTAAAACCATGAGCGTAATCCGCATAGAGCATCTTTATAAGACTTACTTCATGGACGGAGGGCTGGAGCACCCTGTGCTGAAGGATGTCAATTTCAGCGTCGAAAAGGGCGAGTTCCTGGCCATCATGGGACATTCCGGTTCCGGGAAATCCACACTCATGAATATTCTCGGCTGTCTCGATCGGCCCACGAAGGGCAGTTACGTTCTGGCAAACGAAAAGGTATCCGAGAGCAATGACAATGAACTGGCGCGCATCAGGAATTCCTTTATCGGATTTGTGTTTCAGGGCTTTAATCTGCTCATGAAACGCAACATCGCGGACAACATTTCCTTACCGCTCATCTATTCCGGTTCAAGCAAGTCGGAACGGAGGAAACGGGCGTTGGCGTTGTTGCACTCGGTCGGACTTGACGGCTATGCCGATCGTTTTCCAAACCAGCTTTCAGGCGGTATGCAGCAGCGTGTGGCCATTGCACGGGCGCTGATAAACAATCCGCAGATGATTCTTGCCGACGAACCGACGGGAAACCTGGATACGCAGACCAGCAATGAAATCATGGAACTCTTTCAGGAACTGAACAGAAACGGGATAACCGTGGTTCTGGTCACGCATGAACATGACATTGCGCTGTTTGCGAAACGTCTGATTCGGATCACCGACGGAAAGATCGAATACGACGGACTGGTAAAAGAATACATGGAGCGTCAAAAATGATCAGCGTGATTTTACAGGAGTCGTGGCTGTCGGTAGCATCGCACAAACTGCGTTCGTTTCTGACGACGCTGGGAATCATTATCGGTGTCTGTGCAGTTGTCATGATGGTTGCCGCGGGACAAACGGTGAGCAACATCATCAACGACAGTTTTTCTTCGCTGGGAGGGAACCTGATGATTATTATTCCGGGAGCATCGAACTCCGGAGGCATCAGGACACAACAGGGACGTTCCAGCCTGACTCGGCATGACATCGAGGCGATTGCCGAACTCAAGGATGTGATGGCGGTCGCTCCGATTGTCGGATCAGCCGCTCAGGCGGTGAACGGTTCAAACAACTGGAATGTATCGATTACCGGGACAACACCGGATTACCTCCTGGTAGGAAACTGGGAAATAGACAAAGGCGCCATGTTCGGTGACAGGGATGTCAAATCGGCCGCGCCTTATGTTGTTGTCGGGCAAACCGTGATAGCCGAACTGTTTAACGGGCAGAATCCGGTCGGCCAGATATTGCGCATAAAGAACATCCCATTCCGTGTGATCGGGACATTGAAGCCGAAAGGACAGGATCTCGGCGGACGCGACCAGGATAATATTGTCGTCATGCCGTTTACCACCACACGTCAGCGTATCGCCGGAAACTTTATGCCGGACCGCGTGGATGTCGGTATCATCAAGATAGAAGACAACCGCGACATGGACGTCGTTCAGCGCAGAATCCAGAACCTGCTTCGCGCAAGGCACGGATTAAAGGAAGGCCATGAAAATGATTTTGATGTGCGTAATCTTACGGAAATCGTCAATACCGTGAAGACGGCGGGAACCGTGCTTTCGCTCCTGTTGACGACGATCGCATCCATTTCGCTCATTGTCGGCAGCATCGGAATCATGAACATGATGCTTGTATCGGTTACCGAACGGACACGGGAAATCGGTATCAGAAAAGCAATGGGCGCGCCTCACCGGTGGATATTGTTTCAGTTCCTTGCCGAATCCATTCTGATTTCCTTTATCGGGAGTGTTGTCGGCCTGATCATCGGTCTCGGACTGTCACAGGCCGGGGGATACATTTTTGACAAAACGGTTCCGATATCCATGTGGACTATCGTGCTTTCATTTACCGTTGCTGTCGTTGTCGGTATCGTGTCCGGTTCGTTGCCTGCTTACCGTGCAATGAAGCTCGACCCGATCGAAGCCCTAAGGTACCAGTAAGGTTCCGTAACGGTAAAAAACGGAAAAACAAAAAATATCATGCTACCGTGGCGGCAGCATGGCAGTTATCGTCTGCGTTGCGGTCCGCTATTCGGTCTTCTGGGTGCCGGACGTTTTATGGCTGGGCGTGCAACCGGAGCGGGATTGGAAGCGTCGCCGGAAGGCTCTGTCCTTGGCGGCCTGTTGATTTCATTTCCGCGCAGACGGTATACGATGCGAGCTTTCGTGATGTCATTGGTGGACATTTCCATTTTAACGTAATCACCGACGCCGATCTTGATGAAATGTTTTCTTAATTTTCCGGAGATTTGGGCCAACACAATGTGTCCGTTTAGCAATTGCGCCCGAAACATGGTGCCTGGAAGCACTGATAATATTTTTCCTTCTACTTCTACGATTTGCTCGTCTGCCATATGATAACTTTGAATTTTATACTAAAAGAAACTAATCACGTTCTGAAACCGCATGAAGTCAAGCCTTTATTCATGCTACCGTCAGGCATGCTTGAATTCATTTATCAGGGATTCGGGGTCGTCGGATTTCATCAGTGACTCACCGACAAGGAGGCAATCGGTCCCTATGGCTTTTGCCCGTGCGGCATCTTCGCCGTTCCAGAAACCGCTTTCGCTGATGCGCACGATGTCGTCCGGAATTTGCGGAATAATGTATTCGCTGATACCGATATCGGTGATGAAACGTTTGAGGTCGCGGTTGTTTACGCCGATTATCCTGGGGTTATGACGGAGCGCTTTTTCCAGTTCCGCTTCCTCATGGATTTCAAAAATACTATCGAGCCCGGCAGCGTTCGCAGTGTTGTAAAGCATGCTGATTTCGTCGTCGGTGAGTGCCCGGACAATGATCAATATCGCGCGTGCGCCGGCCTCGGCAGCCTCAACCACCTGTATGGGATGCACCATGAAATCCTTGCGCAGGCAGGGAATCGGACGGCGATGATCGTTCAGGAAATCGACTACTTCCCAGAGATCCTTAATGCTGCCGCCGAAGGAAGGTCCGTCGGTGAGGATGGAGAGTGCGTCCGCGCCGGCATTGTAATATTGACGGGCTTGATCGACGGCATTCAGCGATTCATCCGAAATCATTCCGGCGGAAGGCGAACGCCGTTTCACTTCGGCAATCACACAGAGTTCGTCCGGCTTGGAAATAGCTTCCAGGAAACTGGGCTGATGCTTTGCCATGTCATAAAAGCGTTGCAGTTCCGCGTCGTGGATGACGCGGATTCTTGGCGCAACTTCGCGCCGTTTGTAGTCCATGATTTCCGAGAGTTTATCCATACCAGAATGAGATGAAAGCAATGTAAGCCAAAGCGTCGATAACGTAAAGCATTTCCTGAAATCAAGTTATGCGTTTAACAGCGCCTTTGACATTTTCCGCAAGAGTGGGAAAATGGGTGTCATGATTTCATTCGAGACTTTTTTGCATAATCTCCAGGAGGTGAAGGCGGCGATGGCGGCAGCATGTGAGCGTTGCGGGAGAGAGGCGGCAACGGTAACATTATTGCCGGTCACCAAGACGCATCCGGCTGAAATCCTCGATTATGTGAAGAGAGCGGGCTTTGTGCGCGCGGGTGAAAACCGTGTGCAGGAAGCGGTGGAAAAGGCACAGGCAAAACCGGGGATGGCAATTGAGTTGATCGGGCATCTCCAGACAAACAAAGTAAAACCAGCCGTCAATTATTGTGTACGTATTCAATCGGTTGACAGTATCCGTCTTGCGGAGAAAATAAACCAGGCGGCCGAGGTGTGCGGAAAAGTGATGCCGATCCTCTTGCAGATTAATGCCGGCTATGATCCGGCAAAGTTTGGCGCCGATGTGGACGATGCGGATGCCTTGCTGGAATGCTGCCTGAAACAGAAACAACTCCGTGTCGAGGGGTTGATGACGATTGCGCCGCTTTCGGACGATGCCGATGTGGCCGTACGGACATTCAATAACCTGCGCGAAATCCGTGACCGCCTTTCAATGCGGTTTTCGGTCGCCTTGCCGGAACTGTCGATGGGAATGTCCGGCGACATGGATGCGGCTATCGCGGCGGGCAGTACGATGATCCGAGTGGGAACAGCGCTCTTTGGGAGCAGGGAATAGAGCCTTAACGTTTGTTGTTCGCAAACTGTTCGGCAATGGCTACGGCATGTTTCCAGCTGCCGATATTGGCAACGCCTTTCCCGGCAATGGAAAATGCGGTTCCGTGATCGGGGCTGGTGCGTATATAAGGTAAGCCCAGGGTAACGTTTACCGCACTATCGAATTCAAGCAGCTTCAACGGGGCCAGACCCTGGTCGTGGTAGAGTGCTACGGTAACATCAAATTCCCCGGCATAGTGACGGTGGAAAACAGTATCTGACGGCAAGGCCGCGGATAGATTCGGGAAGCGCGATTTCAGGCGCCGGAGCAGGGGATTGATAAAATCGCGTTCCTCGGTGCCGAGCATGCCGTCTTCGCCTGCATGAGGATTAAGTCCGCATACGGCAATGCGCGGTTGCGTTTTTCCCAGCGTTTTTGCGAGTTGCTCGGCGCGCTCAATTGCCAGTGTGAGCGAGTGTTCATTGATGGCCTGGGGTACCGCTTTCAGCGGGATGTGCCAGGTTGCCAGAACGACGCTCAGCTTTTCGCCGACGAATCCCATGGTGGGTTCTCCGCCCCAGTTATCGGCAAAGAATTCCGTTTGTCCCGGAAACGGATAACCGATGCGTTCAAGCCAGGATTTGCTTACAGGTCCGGTAACGACGCCGGAGAAGTTTCCTTCCTTGCATCCCTTGGCGGCGGTTTTCATCGCTTCCCATGCTACCGTCGAGCCTGCCTCGGATGGTAGTCCCGGCGTCAGACGGTAGCCCGGGTCACCGACGGCTACACATTCCACTTCGGGTAATTGCCGTGTAAAATCCGGAGGTCCGATGACAACGCATTTTTTCTTCCATCCCGGGTATTGCTTCAAAAAAGCCAGAATGATTTCCGGTCCGATCCCTGCCGGATCTCCGATGGTGAATGCCAGTTTTTTCATATGTGTTGAATGGGTTCGGAATTCGGGAAAAAGTGAGAGTAACGGTTAATGCCGATGTTTTGATTTCATCCGCCGCATTGTACCGCCTTATAACCTGCGGCATTGAGCAGCGTTATTACTTCGGAGAGTCTGTTTCCCTGGATTTCTATGTTTCCTGTTTTCATGGTTCCGCCTGTGGAAAGCGCGTGTTTAAGCATCTTGGCAAGCTTGTCCGCTTCATCCGGTTCAAGCGCTTCGGTTCCGCGGATGACGGTTACTGTTTTTCCTGCGCGTCCGGATTTCTCACGTCGTATTTCGAGGCGGACTTTCTTTTTTTGGGCAGTGCTGTCAGGTTTTGTTTCTACAGGCAGCGCTTTTGCCTTGGGCAATCCGTCGAGATTCAATGCGGAAAAAGGATTGTGATCCAGCTGCTTATTGCCGGATGTATCGATACGGTTCTTATCTTTTGACATGAAAGAGTCCGTGTTTAAATGGAGTATTGTTCCATGATATCCTGCGGAATGGTCTCGGCACGGGCTGTCCTGATATTAATCATGGTATAGTCAATCCAGCCGTCGCTGCATAATTTGCCGTTTTCCTTCCTGGTAATTTCAAAGGTGATTTTTATCCCTTTCTGTTTCAGTTCCCGGATGCATGTTTTTACGGTAAATGTATCGCCGAGCAACAACGGGCGTTTATACTGGATAAACGCAGTATTAATCACCCAGGCATAGCCGCGTTCAATAAATTTTTCCATTGGCATCCTGTAATCCTTTTCCATCTGATCATAGCGGGCTGCCAGAATATAGTCGAAATAACGGCTGCTGTGGACATGGTTGTTCATATCAATATCGTCGGGACGAACCTTGAATTCAGATTCGAACGCAGAATATATCCGGGGATTTTCTTCCATGATGGGTCGTATCTTACATGTTTTTTACCGCGTGGAAAATCTTTTTCTCCGGGTAAAGCGACGGTAGCACGGTAATGCTGCCGCCGTGAAAATCCGTTCAGGATCAGAGAAAATATTCTACACCGGAACGGAAGAGCGGTTGGTGCTTGTTTCCGTGGATATTTTTCCCGATAAATTCGCCGTTTCTTTCCGTGTGAGCCATTTTTCCAAGGACACGTCCGTCAGGGCTGGTTATGCCTTCGACCGCGTGATAGGAACCATTCGGATTATAGCGGATATCGTAACTGGGTTTTCCGGAAGCATCGACATATTGCGTGGCGATTTGTCCGTTTTTCACAAGTTGCGCGAACAGTTCCTCGCTGCATACGAATTTTCCTTCGCCGTGCGATACCGGAATAGTGTGCGTGTCGCCGACTTCCATTTTGCTGAACCAGGGGGAAAGGGTGGAAGCAATACGCGTATTGATGTAACAGGAAACGTGGCGGCCGATATCGTTGAAGGTGAGTGTCGGGCAGCTTGCATCCATGTCGCGGATTTCACCGTAGGGCACCAGCCCGAGTTTGATGAGCGCCTGGAATCCGTTGCATACGCCGAGTATGAGTCCGTCGCGCTCCTTGATGAGGCGCATGGTAGCATCCTTGATGATACCGTTACGGAAGACGGTAGCAATGAATTTACCGGATCCTTCGGGTTCGTCTCCGGCGCTGAATCCTCCCGGCAGCATCAGAATCTGGGCGTTATTGATCTGTTTTGCCATGGCGGCAAGTGATTCCTCAACATCGCGTTCCGAACGGTTGCGAAGCACAAAGGTTTCCACTGATGCGCCTGCGGCTTCAAAGGCGCGCATGCTGTCATATTCGCAGTTGGTTCCCGGGAATACGGGAATGAATACACGGGGTTTTGCGATCTTAACGGATGGGCGGCGTTTGTCGCGTTCTGTATAGCTTACCGAGCCTGCGTTGCCTGATGCGTGAACCTGCGCGTCTGTCGGGAATACATGGGCAAGCGGCGCTTCCCAGCTCTTTTTCAGATGGGCAATGGGCAATTTCTTTCCGTTGATTTCTATGCAGGGTTCGGCGATGGTTTTGCCTGTGAAAATGAAGTCCTGGTCCGGAATAAAATCATCGGTGACTTCAACGAAAATGGTTCCATAGTCGGGCATCAGGAGCATGGACGGTTCCACATTGTCATTGAAGTGGTATCCGATTTCGTTTCCGAAGCACATCTTTGAGATGGTTTCAGCGACACCGCCTTTTGACAGAGTCGCAGCGCTGAGAATTTTTCCGGCTGCGATACCTTCGTGGATTTTTTTACATGCCCGCATGAATTGTTCAAAGTCAGGCATGAGTTTTTCGTTTTTCCCGAGAACGAAAGCAAAGACTCTATGGCCCGGAGCTTTGAATTCCGGGGAAATGATGTGGCGTGCGTCTGCCGGAGCCACGGCAAAAGAAACCAATGTCGGGGGCACGTCAATTTCCTTGAACGAACCGGACATGCTGTCTTTCCCTCCGATGGCCGCGATGCCCAAGGCTTTCTGAGCGGTGAGCGCGCCGAGCAGGGCGGCAAACGGTTTTCCCCAACGCCGGGGATTTTGCCCGAGTTTTTCAAAGTACTCCTGGAAGGTCAGGTAAATTTTGTCGATGCTGCCGCCTGTGACAACAATGCGGGCAACGGATTCGATAACCGCATAAAGCGCGCCGTAAAACGGTGACCAGGTGGACAGGTAAGGATCAAAGCCGTGCGCCATGAGCGTCGCGGTGGTTGTTTTTCCCTTCAGTACGGGAATGAGCGCTGCCATGGCCTGCGGCGGGGTCGAAAGTGTTTTCCCTCCGAAAGGATGCAGTACGGTTCCGTTTCCGATGGTGCTGTCAAAATACTCTACGAGCCCTTTTTGCGAACAGGTGCTGAGATAAGTGAGCGCACTTGTCCAGGCTTCCTCGATACTGTTGGCCTGCGGTTTATCCAGAAACTGTTTCGGGCAAATCAATCCGCCGTCATGGGATACCTTGACCGTGGTGGATTGTTTGACGCCGTTGCTGTTGAGAAATTCGCGCTGTATATCCACAATGGTTTTTCCGCGCCAGAACATGCGGAGACGTCCTGTGTCAGTGATGTCCGCAACGATGCTTGCTTCAAGATTTTCCTCGGCGGCATGGCTGATGAACGTGTCGACATCCTTCGGGTCAAGAACGACGGCCATGCGTTCCTGAGATTCTGAGATGGCGATTTCGGTACCATCAAGGCCGTCATATTTTTTGGGAACACGGTCAAGATTGATATCAAGGCTGTCGGAGAGTTCGCCTATGGCAACGCTTACGCCGCCGGCTCCGAAGTCATTGCACCGTTTGATCATTTTTGCGACGGTAGCATTGCGGAAGAGACGCTGGAGCTTGCGTTCCATCGGAGCGTCGCCTTTCTGGACCTCGGCTGAGTTTTCGAGGGCTCTGTCATTATGTTCCTTGGAAGAACCGGTTGCGCCGCCGATACCGTCGCGGCCGGTACGTCCGCCGAGAAGCACCACCTTATCTCCTGGCACGGGAGTGCCCCGGAAAACGTTTGCCTTGGGAGCTGCTGCAACCACAGCTCCTATTTCCATGCGTTTGGCGACGTAGTTCGGGTGGTAAATCTCTGAGACTTGTCCTGTTGCGAGGCCGATCTGGTTTCCGTAAGAGGAGTAACCGTGTGCCGCGCCGCGCGTGATTTTGCGCTGCGGCAGTTTTCCCGGGATCGTTTGATTGAACGGGGTACGCGGGTCTGCCGATCCGGTTACGCGCATGGCCTGATAGACATAGGAGCGGCCTGACAACGGGTCGCGGATCGCTCCGCCGATGCAGGTGGCTGCTCCGCCGAAAGGCTCAATCTCGGTCGGGTGGTTGTGTGTTTCATTCTTGAACATCACCAGCCAGTCTTCGGTTTTTCCGTCTATTTCAACGGGAACGACAATGCTTGCGGCATTGATTTCCTCCGAGACTTCGAGGTTCTGGAGTTTACCTTTCTTTTTGAGTTCCTTGGGAACGATCAACGCAATGTCCATGAGTGACATGTCGCGGTCGGTATCCTTTCCATATACGTATTCACGGGATTCCAGATAGCTCTTGAATGCTTCCTTGACCGGTTCGATCAGGGGATGGTCTTCAAAGGTGACGTCTGTGATTTTGGACAGGAAAGTCGTGTGGCGGCAGTGATCCGACCAGTAGGTGTCGAGCATGCGGATTTCCGTAATGGTCGGGTCGCGTTGTTCCTTGTCCCTGAAGTATTTCTGACAGAAAGCCAGGTCAGCGGCGCTCATGGCCAATCCCAGTTTTTTTGCCATGTCCGCGATTTCGGGCTCGGATTGTTTTATAAACCCGTTCAACACGGCAACGTCTGCAGGTTCGGTGACGGTAGCATCCAGTGTCTTCGGTTTTTCAAGGGAGGCCTCGCGTGAATCGACGGCGTTAATACAATAGTTCTTTACCGTAAGGATGTTGTGAGCGGAGAGTGTTCCTTTGAGAACGATGATGCGTGCGCTTGCGATTCTGGGACGTTTTCCGTGCGTGAGTATCTGGACGCATTGGGCTGCGGAATCGGAACGTTGGTCAAATTGTCCGGGAAGGTACTCTATCCCAAAGGCGGTTTCGTCTTTCGCAATGGGGAATGATTCGTCGTAGCAAAAATCGACCTGCGGTTCGCTGAAGATAAGGGTACGGGCTTGCTCAAATACCTCATCGGAGAGTCCTTGTATATCGTAGCGGTGCACGATGCGCAGCCCTGTGAGTCCGCTCAGCAGAAGGTTCTCCTGCAAATCGCGTTTCAGCGAGTCGGCTTCAATTGCAAAATCTGGTTTTTTTTCAACGAAAAGACGGCGAATGTTCATGTTTTAGACCCGTTGGAATTAAGCAGCTCATTGTCCCAAAGAATATTTTTGGACGCAAGAACGAATACGTCGGAGGTGGTGTGACGGAATTCCGCTTCAGACAAAGGAAATAGACCAAGCTTATGTCATTAAATGATTTTTTTCTACTGATCCAGTGCATATCGTTGTGATAAAACCAGTGAAATAGCAGATAGAAATAGGGATCCGGGAAATAAGGTTCATTTAACTATTCGGTTGCGTTTCTGACGTATTTGTAAACGATAAGAGACTGATCAATGTCGTTAACTACCTCAACTTTTTCCAGATCGATGGAAATACTGGCGCCGGCAAAAATCAATTTGATGCTGGCCGTGACCGGACAACGTCCTGACGGATATCATGACCTTGTTTCCGTGGCAGCGCCTTTGGCTTTCGGAGATAAACTGTATCTTGAATGGATGAAGGGCTCGGCTGAGGAGGATACGTTAACGATTTCCGGAAGTGAGTTGGCGGTAACACCCGATAACCTTGTATTCAAAGCATTGCGGGCCTTTCGGGAAAAAGTGCCATTACCGAAGGGCTCATTTTCGGTCAAACTGGAGAAACAGATTCCCGTCGGAGCAGGTTTGGGCGGAGGCAGCAGTGACGCTACCGCCACATTGAGGGCCTTGAACGTATGGGCGGAATCGCCGCTTTCGGAAAGCGAAATGCTGGCATTAGCCGGTAGCATCGGATCGGATTGCCCTTTATTTCTGGAAAACGGACCTGTGCTGATGGAAGGACGCGGCGAGAAAATCACGGCTTTGGGGGAAAACGTGACAGCCTTCCTGAAAAAACGGAAAGTGCTGGTATTCAAGCCTCCTTTCGGAATTGATACAGCTTGGGCGTATGGGCAGTTCCGGAAAAACCCACAGTATTATTACAGCAGCGAAGATGCTGCCTGTCTGCTAATGTCATGGAAGAAAAAAGGTGCGGATAAGCCCTTTGTATGCTGCAATAATTTCGAATCCGTCGCTTTCCGTAAATATCCCTTGCTGGGGGTCTGTATCAAGCGCTTGAAAGAGGAAGGGTTGACGGCATGTCTGTCCGGAAGCGGCAGTGCCTGTTTCTGCCTTTTGGACGGGAAATACGACGAGAAGCGGATTGTGTCCATGCTGAAGGATCTTGTCGGGGACAGCATTTTTATCACTACTACTTCATTCTTGCATGGTGCGGGTCAAATAAATTAGAAAAGTAGGTTGAACGGAATATATTAATCACATGGCTGAGAAAAAGCGGGAAATTTCATTCAAAGGAATTGCAACATCTCCTGGTGTCGCACACGGCCCCGCTTTTCTTTATTTGAACAAGGATCTGGAAATTCCCACCTATAGAATATCGGATTCAACCATTTCCCTCGAAAAAGAACGTTTTGCCCAGGCATTGGTACAGACGAGGCAGCAATTGACGGCCATCCGTGCAGACATTGCAGCCAAACTCGGTGAAAAGGAAGCTGAGATTTTTGATGCGCACCTGCTCGTGCTTGAAGACGAGGCCTTGATCAGCGAGACACTGCGCGAAATGGAGCAGTCCAAGTACAACATTGAGATCTGCTTCAGGAAAGTATTCCGCCGCTACATTGATTTCTTTTCGCAACTGGATGATGAATATCTGCGTGAACGTGCCCTTGACGTGAAGGATGTGGGCAGGCGTGTGTTGCGTAATTTGATCGGCGATGCCGGATTAAACCAGAACCTTCTGACGGAAAGTCACGTGCTGGTGGTTGATGACCTTACCCCATCGGAAACAGCGAATCTGGACAAAAAGAAAATCATCGCGATTGTCACCAATGCGGGAGGGAAAACAAGTCACTCAGCGATTATGGCCCGTTCATTGGGTTTTCCCGCCGTTGCGGGGATCGGCGATATTTCCGATTTTGTCGAGAATGATGATGTTTTGCTTGTGGACGGATTTGAAGGGCTGGTAATCATTCATCCGTCGGAAGCCACGCTTTTACGTTATGGGAAAATCGAGCTTGAACGAAAAAATATCGAGAAGATTTTCCGCAGCTCGATCCATCTGGAATCGAAAATGCTGGACGGAAGACCGTTCTGCCTGCAGGCAAATATTGATGATGTTTCGGATATTCCCGCGGTTCTGGAAAGCGGCGCCGAAGGCGTCGGTTTGTTGCGTACGGAGAATATTTTCCTGAAAAGGGAATCGTTTCCCGATGAGGAAGAACAGTTTGAAATTTACAGGGAGATTGCGGAAAAACTCAAACCGTATTCCGTCACTATCCGTACGCTGGATATAGGCGGTGACAAAAATGTTACCGATTCGCGGTTTCGTTTTGAGGAAACAAATCCGTTTCTCGGCGAAAGAGGTATCCGTTTGTGTCTGAGTCATCCGGATCTGTTCAAAAAGCAGTTGCGAGCTATTTTACGCGCCAGCGCCTTCGGAAATATCCAGATCATGTATCCGATGATTTCCAGCCTTAATGAGGTATTGGCAGCAAACCGTTTGCTGGAAGAATGCAGGCAGGAATTGCTCAATGAAGGAAAAACTTTTTCTTCCGGCATGAAAATCGGTGTAATGATTGAGGTGCCCAGTGCTGTTTTGATTGCGGATACCTTGGCGCAATACTGCGACTTTTTCAGCATAGGATCCAATGATTTGATCCAGTACATTCTGGCCGTTGACCGTTTGAACAGTCGCGTGGCTCATTTGTACAGTCCGACGCATCCTGCCGTTGTGAAAGCTTTTAACATGATCATGGATGCGGCTAAACGTAGCGACACGCCGGTCAGTATTTGCGGCGAGGTGGCGGCCGATCCGATTTATACGGCGTACCTGTATGGCGCAGGCGTTACTTCCCTGAGTACAAGCCCGCGCGCTTTGCCGGAAAAGAAATATCTTATGCGCAGCCTGAGCAGTGCGGATCTGGAAAAACTATGCAGCGAGATTGCTGAGGTTCCCGACCAGGACAAACTGATTGACACACTGCAGGCATTTTACGACAAGACCATCGACCGTATCATGAGCCACTGAGGTAGCGGGTGGCATAAGTGAATTTTATTAATAATAGTATTGACAGGATAGGTATTGATTTGTTTATTTATAAGAAAATAAGTTTTTTATAACCAAATAGGTTATGGAAACAAAAATAAAGTCTTTCTAATTGTTCCCCAATATGAAAAAACCTATATTGTCTTTTGCTGCATTGTCGGCTCTATTCGCGGCGGCATCCTTGAATGCCGAGTTGCTTGATTTAACTGCTTCCGGATCTGCTGATTTTCCGGAAAAAAGCTGGGATTATTTTGAATCGGAAACGGATGAAAATGTCCGGGTATGGGAAATCGATCTTGGCCGGGAGTATTCCCTGTTCGGGGTATCCAAGGATGTGTTGTTTTTACCCTTACCGATCGGCAGTGAATATGCGTCGTTACGGCTTAGTATCTATGATGCCGGTTTGTTTCCGGTTTATGATGAGCCGGTTGCAGCGGATTCTTCGGGATTAACCATACTTTTTCCTGAAGGAACTTTTGGACGCTGGATACGGTTTTCTTTTTATGGGGATTCGGAAAATCTCGGATCTCGTATAAATGAATTGAAGGTTTTTACTGATACCACGGAATCTGTTTCTCAGGTTTCGGACGAAGCGCTTGGCATGAACCGGCAAGCGAGTGCTGATGCATTAGCGGTTGAAAACGATGCCGATGGCGGAATCGTTT
>JAVBMG010000011.1:0-61609 GCA_031552815.1 Opitutales bacterium | reverse complement strand
CGCATGGGCTAACTACGGGTACCGCTACTACTCACCCATCCTCGGCAAATGGCTATCCCGGGACCCCATCGCTGAGCGCGGAGGTAACAACCTGTACCACTTCACTTACAATAACGCCATAAATCAAAGCGATTGGCTGGGACTTATTTTAACGGTGACACCACTTAATGTTAATTGGTTTCCGTTAGTAAGTGAAACAGGTTTTAGTAATTGCCTAGGTTATGCGTTGACTGGAGATGAAAACACATACATATATCCAACAGGATTTCTTCCACAAAAATATATAGATAAAGATAATATTAGTGGAGTTACTGCTAAATATTCATTTAAGGAAGACTTGGAAAGGAATGGATGGAAGTGTTCAGAAGTGAAAAAGGGTAGTGAATGTAAATGTGATTGCGATAAGGTTAAAGTATTGATAGTTGCTTTCCCGCTTGAAGAGGATAAAGGTAAAAACCCTTTTACAGATAAAACATTTCCTTGGTCTCCTATTCCTCAGTCAGGGCGAGATCTTCATGCTATCAGGGCAGAAAAAGGATGTAATGATAGCTATAGTGAAGTCCCTGGATTTGGGATTGGACCTCAAAAAGCTGAGCCTGTTACGGAAGAGCGATATGAACGTTTGTTTTCTGGAAAAGATCCATTGCTTTGTTGTTGTAAAAATGATAAGAAATAATTTATGAGAATAATATCTACAATCATTTGTTTCATATGTTTTTTTGCGAATATACTTATGTCAAAAGAAAATACGACTGATGTAAATTGTGTTTTACATGTTGATGTTGATGGGTCAATTAATCTGAGGATAAAGGATAAAGTCTTTGAATATTCGAAAAATTTTGATCCCGATAAAATCGTGGAGACGTTAAGTGAAAATAATTCCGTTTTGATTTTAATGAAATGTCCTAGGGCCGCATTGATTAATGAAATATTTTTAGATAGAGACTTTTATTATCGATGGAATAACTTAATTGATTTACTATCTCGTAGTAAAATAGAAATAAGGAGTTTAGTTAAAGAAAGAAGTGCAACTCCGGATACAATATGCGATGAGAAATTTATTCCTGTTTTTATGGTTTCAATTCCATCACCTCAAATTAATAAGCCGTTTGAGGATCATCCAGATGGGACACGTGTAATTAATGTTTCCACTCCATCATCTCAAGCTAGGGATAATAAGAACTCATCCTCATTAGCTTATGTGGATGAATTGTCTTCGCAATCTTTTCAGAGAAAGCTGAGCTATGTTTTAGCCAAAGATATGGTAGATTTTCGATTGGAAGAGAGAGCCATATTTGTGGGTTATGCTGTTATGAACGATATTAATGAATGTTATAAGTATAGCTTAAAGGCCTTGTGTTTCGGCGAAGACGATGGCTCTAAAACTGATGCTAAGCAGTAGCCTTATAAAAAAGACCACGCATTACGCGTGGTCTTTTATTTAGGGAATTACGCATACTTTGACAAGCCGGCGTTGTTATGCCTTAACGGATGGCATGGGTAGTGTTACCACCATCGCCGATGCTACCGGTGCCCCTAAACAACGCTTCAGCTACAGTGCGTTCGGTCAATCTTTCATGTATATCAAAAAAAGTATCTACATATTCCTGATCGGTTTATTGATTGTGTCGTTTTTTTATAGACCGGTTTATCACCGATTGGGGTATTTCAAAAGCAATCCCGCACAGGTTGAAGATGTAACCATTTGTTTAGACTTCTTTCCGGAAACGCAATTTCTTTACTTTTATTATTGCTCCACTGAGATATGGAATGCTCGATTCAAGTTGGAGAAAGAGAATGGAAGTTCAAATATAATAAATTCTCTCTGGATTGATACTATTATCGTGGATGGTCAGGAATACCCATTCGGAGAAAAATGGGACTGGGATCCGGAAAAATCAGAATTTATATCTCCGACAAAAACGCGGAGTAATATTGAAATTAAAAGTCGCGGTGATATGTCTATTAGAATTAAGGGTTATATTCTGACGAAAGAGGGGAGGGAGTCTTTTGAAAAGGCAATGGAATTTCATTATGTGGAAGATACCGGATTTCGTATTCACCTTTACTCTTGATGTGGCGTGAGTCATGCTGTCTTATTTCAGGCAAATGGTTAAGCTACCGGCTTTGAAACTTTTGTGATTTAGTATACTGTTTAGAAAATTCTTATTTTTGAATGCGAGTGATGAATAATAATTGAGTATGAAAATTGACCTATGTTTTTTAAGATTTTTATAGCAAACTTATTTGTGGAATTATTTCTTTGTCCGTTTTTATCGTTGTTTGCATACTTTATGTTGAATGAGCGTTTTTCTAAAGAAAGTACCATTGAATTAATGGTCTCCTGTTTTTATGCGTCAGCTATGGGTATTCCTTTTACTTTTCCCCTTACAGTTCCTGTTTTTGTCGTTATGGTCATTGTTTCGTGTTTATTATATAAGTTTTCTGTGGGAATCGGGGTGAAAACAGTCGTTTTTTGCACTATGGGCATACTTATCGGATGGGTCTTCGGTGGTCTTATAAAGATTGCCTTCATTGCTTCATTCATAGGTTTCCTGGGAGGTATATGCTTGGCGGTAGCACATGCCAAATATATAAATCACAGACCTGATAAGACCATTGCCACTGACGAGTAATGATGAATCAAAGCATACATATGGTGTGGATTTTTTTAGTGCCTGGAATCGGAAATTAAAATACTGAGTTTGGGTCGGGCATGAACGTGAATAAAAAACGGTAATAGAATGAATACGCTATTCGGGTATTGCTTTTATATAATGGGCCTTATGATCGCCGGTTCGGCTGAATATTCAGAAAGTATTCTCAAAAAGGATATTGTTTGGGATGACTATGGGCGCGGATTCGCAGAAAAGAGGATAAGTTTTCCCAATAAGCATTTATTGCTTACAATAGAGGTCACTTCGAAAGGAAACGGTACCATGCAAATAGGAGATGACTTCTTGACCGTTTATGATGTTCATAATGACGGTCTTCTTTACGAGGATGAATTGCTTCAATTGGTGTTTTATGCTGTGGGTGAGTCACTGTTTCTTGTTGTGGATGGTCATCTTCTGTTTACGGATGAGAAAACGGACGATGTAGCAGGAAGGCAATATATCGGAGCGATATACCAAATTAAGGAAAGCAAAGCCGAGTACTTGTTTGGCAATCATTCGTTTCTGCTTTATTCTTTACCGAGAAAATGAAGTAGCTGATCCTTTATGAACGGAAATTTCTTCTCTAATGCGGTTATGGGATCATTAAAAACAGATAAGCACACATGGTCGTTTGTGTAGATTTTTGTGTAGATAGCTTTGTTTCTCATTTAATAAAAAAGCCCGTAAACTTAGTGTTTATCGGGCTTTCAAAGGATGGCGGAGAGAGAGGGATTCGAACCCTCGGTACACTTGCGCGCACACGTGATTTCCAGTCACGCCCATTCGGCCACTCTGGCATCTCTCCAAAGGAAGACTGAAAGCAAATCGTCTCTGTGTTTCAGGTCAAGAGTAAATCAAAAAAACGGTGCATTTATCCATGCTGTTTAATGAAAGTGGCGTTAGTTGCGGTAGCGTACCGGCTGAGCTCCCTTGATTAATCAACAGGTCCGTATTCGGGAGTATTGCTATTTTTTGCGTGCAATAGCTAAAGGCATGCTGTTTATTCGGTTTCGTTATGAAAGACTTGTTGAAACTGATATTGGAAGGCGAGTCCCTGAACACGGAACAGATTGCACGCATCCTGCAGGTGAGTGTTGCTGATGTGGAAAAAGGGATTAAGTCGCTAAAGGACGAGGGAATTATCCTCGGCTGGCGGCCTGTATTGAACCTGGAAAAGGCGGCCGACCAACAAGTTCGCGCGGTTATCGAAGTTCGGATGACTCCTGAGCGCGACGGCGGTTTTGACACACGAGCGCGGCGAATCAGTCGTTTTGAACAGGTGGAGTCATGCTATCTGATGTCAGGGGGGTATGACTTGAATCTCGTGGTGAAGGGAAAAACACTGTTTGACGTTGCTCGTTTTGTCTCTCAAAGACTTTCTTCGATAGAAGGCGTGATAAGCACATCAACGCACTTTCTGCTGAAAGCTTATAAGGAGCAAGGATTTTTGATCGAACACGACGACCTCAACGAGGATAAGCCACGGGCCAGTTTCTAAGCTAAAGCTATCAAAGGATACTGCATTCTGACAATTCCTGCATTACCGGAAAGGGTGCAAAAGTGAATTGTCGGTTTACTGGCGGTGTCCGGGATGGATACCAACGAATTTAAAAATAATGAATCTTAAAAGTTATATAGCCGGGCATGTGGTAAATTTGCCAAAATCCGGCATCCGTGATTTCTTTGCTCTTGTATCACAAATGAAGGATGCGATTTCCCTGAGTATCGGGGAACCTGATTTTGTTACGCCATGGCATATCCGCGAAGCGGCAATGCTGGCCTTGGAGCAGGGAAAAACATGCTATACAGATAATCGCGGATTGATCAGTTTGCGCCGTGAAATTTCCGCTTACGTACAAAAACAGTTTAACATCGAATATAATCCGGATACGGAGATTATTATCGGGGTAGGCGTTTCGGAATTGCTGGATGCCGCTTTGCGGGCATTGGTCAATCCCGGGGACAAGGTCATGTATCATGATCCGTGTTATGTGTCTTATGCTCCGTGTGTTTTGCTGGCGCATGGAATTCCTGTTCCGGTCAATACGTCACCGGATGAGGGTTTTACGTTGGCGCCTAAGGCGCTTTACGACGCCTGGGAGCCCGGATGTAAGATCCTCATGCTGAATTTTCCGACGAATCCTACCGGGGGCGTTGTGGAACGTTCCCGTCTGGAGAAAATCGCTCAGTTTGCCGTTGAAAAGGATTTGATCGTACTCAGTGACGAAATCTATTCCGAACTGACGTTTGACGGTGAGCATGTAAGCATCGCAAGTTTGCCCGGAATGAAGGAACGAACCATTTTCCTGCATGGATTTTCGAAGGCCTTTGCGATGACCGGATTTCGCATCGGTTATGCCTGCGGACACCCGGAGCTGATCGAGGCTATCATGAAAATCCATCAGTATGCGATCATGTGCGCTCCGATTTTAAGTCAGGAGGCGGCCATAGACGCATTGAAAAACGGGGCCGACGCGGTAGCATACATGAAGGAAAGTTATCATAAACGCCGCGATTTTCTTGTACGCCGTTTTAACGAAATCGGATTAACCTGTCATTTGCCGAAAGGTTCATTTTATACGTTCCCGCGTGTGGATATGTTTGGCATTGACGAGAAGTCATTTGCCACGCGTCTTTTGCAAGAGCACAAGGTCGCCGTTGTTCCGGGAACAGCATTCGGCAAAAACGGAAAAGGTTACGTGCGTGCGTGTTTCTGTACGGCTTATGAAAAGCTGATAGATGCCACGGATAGTATTGACCAGTTTGTCAATACGCTGAAATAACCAAGGTCACAACGCTGCGTGAATTATACGACCGATACGGAAACAGTCTTTGATTTATCCGTATCGGTTTTTTTTGAACAAAATGAATGGCATGAATTGAGGAAGTTGCATGAAGTATTTGGATTATTCCGGTAAGTTCAAAAAACGCTGTTACATGCGTAATATGAAATCCATTTTTTCCATGGGACTCTTCTTTCTGGGTACTTTGTTGACAAAAGGGCAAACCGCCTTGATACCCGTAAACAAAATTGAAATTCCCGGTGTGCTCCGGGATTATAGCGGGATAACATGGGTTGAAGGAGATAGCTTTTTACTGGTGAATGACAAGCAGCCGGGGTTTTACCTGATGGAAATTAAAACAGACCAGGACGGTAGCATTAAGAAAGCAGAGGTGGGATTATTTGTATCCATACCAGCCTTTATCGGATGCGATGTGGAAGGCATTACCTATAATCCGAAAACGAAGACCGTTTTTGTTTCTGAGGAAACGACCCAGCGTATAGAGGGTTTTGGTTTATTCGGTCATCCTAAGGCAAGGATACAGGTTCCGGCAATGTTCATGGCTGCAAACGGCAGTAACCGCGGTTTTGAGTCATTGACCTATTCTTCTGTTACCGGGAAATACTGGACAACAACGGAGGATGGGTTACCGCAGGATGGTGGGTTGCCTGCATACGGAAAAGATTCGTTTATCCGGTTGCAGGAGTTTAATTCCGGGTTTTCTCCTGAACGTCAGTTCGGTTACCGTATTGATCCGCCTAGGACTTATACGGGCAGCGCGCTTATATATGGCGTTTCTGATTTGTTGGCTTTGCCGGATGGCCGATTGCTGGTCATGGAACGGGAAGCAAACACCGATTGGCTATCTTCTTACATGGACACAAGAATTTATCTGGTTGATCCGGGCCACGGGCTGAATGTAAAAGGGTTTAATAATTTATCCGAGATTTACCGTGCAAACCAGAACATCGTTCTTAAAAAAACATTGCTCTGGAGTTGCAGTACAGGGGTCATGGATCCTACCAACTACGAAGGTATGTGTCTTGGAAAAAAGATGCCGAACGGGGATTATCAGGTATTCATTATTTCTGATGCCGGAGGCGGAGCCTATAATCAAAAACAATATGTGCAAAGTTTTATACTGAAGGGGGTAAACGATACCCCGCCGCCCAGCCCGCATTATCTGTTTGTCGATTGAAGCAATGTATGCATTGATTTTTGGATTTAAGTCTTTCATGAAATCAGGCAAAGTGCATCATTTAGGATTTATGCATGATGCCTGTTTGGCATTAAGCGCAATCGGAGAATTATTTTATGGAAAACAGAACAGTTGCACTTGTCGGAAAACCCAATGTAGGGAAAAGCCGTTTATTTAACCGTATGGTTGGACGGCGGATTTCCATTGTCCATGACCAGCCTGGTGTGACGCGTGACATTGTTTCTGCCGAAGTCGAAAATGACTTCATGTTGCTGGATACAGGCGGATTGGGACTGGTTTCCAGTACGACTCCGAAAAAACTGATAGAAGCGAGTGAAGAGCAGGTGGACTTTGCGATCGAGGCAGCCGGTGTCGTTTTGTTTATTGTCGATGGGCAGGGCGGATGCGCCCCCTTGGATGATATGATTGCGGATCGTTTGCGTCGATCCGGGAAAAAAGTCATTCTGGTTATCAATAAGATTGATAAGGAAAAGCATCTGTATGCGACAGATGATTTTCGTCATTTGGGGTTCGGAGAACCTATTTTCATTTCGGCAGAGCATAATATTGGCATGGATGATCTGTTCCGGGTGGTGAGAAAGTACTTGGGGCCCAAGGCAGATGCTACCGCGGAAAATGAAGCCGAAGAGCAACGCAGAATCAGTATCAGCTTTGTCGGTCGGCCTAATGTGGGAAAAAGTTCGCTGACGAATGCCCTGTTGAAGGAAGAGCGTTTGATTGTCAGTGACGTTCCGGGAACAACCCGCGACGCGGTTGAGACCAATCTTGACTGGCCTCGCGAAAATGGAAGATGTTGGCATTTTAAGCTGATTGACACAGCCGGATTGCGTGCCAAGGGGAAAATAGATAGTTCCGTGGAGTTTTTCAGCGGATTACGAACGGAAGAATCCATGCAGAATAGCGATGTTGTATTTTTGGTGATTGATGCCATGGAGGGCATTACGAAACTGGATAAGACACTTGCGGGAAACATATTGGAAATGGGGAAACCTGTTGTCATTCTTGTCAACAAATGGGATTATGCCGTTAACCTGTTTGAATCCGGCGAAGGAGTCGAGGATCATGCTACCATCCGGGATTTTCAGGAATCCTTTGAAGAGGCCATCCGTCAGGAATTATTTTTCCTTCCGGACTCTCCTGTCCTTTTTGTTTCTGCGCTGACGGGATTCTCCGTCGAACGGATTTTGAAGCAGGCGTTTTTACTGGATCGCCGCATGAATGAGAAATTACCGACGGCACGGCTGAATAAACTGATTACCGAATTGATCGATAAACAGAAGCCTAGAAACGTGGCGGTGGGTAAGGCGTTTAAAGCTTACTATTGCGTTCAGGTCGGAAACAGACCGTTTAAGATCCGTGTATTCTGTAACAGGGAAATCCATCAGGAGGAAAGCTATCTCCGTTATCTGGGAATGAATGTGGTACGCACATTTAAACTGGATGGCTGCCCTGTATTTTTTGAAATGAGAGGAAAAGAGCGTCGTTTTTCCGGCGAAGGGTCGGAATTGTCAGAGAAGCGAAATGCATTATTAAAGCAGGAACGTTTAAGTTCCCATATTGCCGTTCAGGCAAAGGATGACAGACCCGAAACAAAACCAAAGCAGAAGAAAAAAACAGGAAAACGGAAAGGGAATCCGTCTACCGGAAAAAAACTGACAGGAAAGGGTAAAGCGATTGCAACAGGACGCCGCAAACGCTGAGAACTTTAGCGTTCAATAGCCTGTTTGCTCGGCTTCCTTTTTTCTTCTTTCCATTCTCAGTTTTCGAAAAAGAATATCTTCTTTTTCGGTATAAATGTTTATCATAAGTACCGTTATGATTGCAGCGATAATCGTGATAATGAGGTGAGTAATATGCCAGAAGTCAGAAGTTATTAAGTCTTCTACGGTAATGGCTTCATGGGCTGTCAGATTACGCAGACAGTAGGTTATGGATATCAGGAGAAATGATCCCCACCATAGGTTCAAGAGCATTTTGCCGGGATAAGTCTTTTCTGAATGAAGATGAATTTGTTCCCATAATTCTCCGAGGACAAGGCGTGGGTAAAAAAATGAAATCATAGGAACAAACCAGGGAAACACAGCATGTGCAGGGGTGTATTTTGTTGATAATCGAATACAATCAAGATTCTTTAAAGCACTGTAGGTCCATGAAATAAATCCGACTCCGATCCCAAAATAGGTAATTGACCAGACAATAAACAGAATAAATTGCCTGGTATCATTTCCGGTTATCTCACGTCTATCAATATTCCTGCCGTTTTCTTCGATTATTGAAGCAATCAGATTGATTTCAAAGATTGTAGATATGATGCATAAAACAGAAATGAATATTATGATATAAAGTCCGTAAATCGTGACTTTTCCTTTTACATCCGACGTGTCAAAGCGATCTGGTTTGAGATAGTCCATTATTTCAATTGGAATATTATGAATAAAAAACAGGAAGATATTCATTCTGAGAAGCTGTTAGTCAAAGTAATAGTATGAATCTTCCCGAATAAATGTATGTTCATTTCCGGAAAATAATGCTTGAGTAAACGCTTATGTTAAGCCGCAAACACAGAATCGTCTTTTTCGGATCATCGCCGATTACCTTACCGCTGCTTAATGAGATTTACTCATCAGACAGTATCGAGCTTTCCTGTGTAGTTACACAACCCGATAGGCCTCATGGACGCGGACAAAAACTATCGCCAAATGAAGTAAAGTGTTGGGCGCAGGGAAAAGGGATTCTTGTGCTGCAGCCGGAGAAACCGAATGAGGAAACGGTAACATGGATGAAAGAGCACAGGATCGACATGGGCATTGTGATGGCCTACGGGCATATTCTTTCCGAGGAAATCATCAATGCTTCGCGCTGCGGGATGATCAATTTTCACGGATCATTGTTGCCATGTTACCGTGGGGCATCTCCGATCGAGGCGGCAATCGCATCAGGGGATCGCCAGACCGGTGTTTCGCTTATGCGGGTTGTCAAAAAAATGGATGCAGGGGCCGTACTGGATGCAGAGCGGATCCCGATTGAATTTTCTGAGACGACCCCTGATGTTTTTATGAAGATTGCGGAGGCCTGTCGGCCGCTTATGCGTCGTAATTGGGACGTGTTACTGGAGGGAAGACCAGCCTGGATTGAGCAGGATGAGGCAAAGGTGTCCTATGCAAGAAAGCTGCATCCGACAGATGCTTCCCTGGATTTTGGCGCGCATTGGCAAGTCCTGGTAAACCGGATACGGGCTTTGTGGCAACGCCCTGGTGCAAAAGCCGATTACGAAGGAATCCCGCTCCGTTTTTCCGAGGCGGAGGGAGAACCGTGCGAGCATGATCTACCGAATGGTTCCATAATCGATATTTTACCTGATACCTTGGTCATTGCTGTAAACGGTGGAATACTAAAAATCGGAAAAGTACAGCGTCCTGGCGGAAAATGGCTTTCTCCGAAAGAGTTCATTAACGGATTTCCGTTAAAACAGGGATATGTATTTCCTTCGGCTGCCATGTTACCGTTGGTCGGAAAGACGCCAAAGTTCTAAATTTATGCGGCTTTGAGAAAAGACAGGACTCCTTATACTTTTTTCTTGCCAAGAGAGGAGGATTTCATCACCTTCGATACTTTAATTTTTAATTAAACATTCAGTTCACTATATATGGGAAATCTCAAAAAGAAGCGTCGTCTTAAGATGAATAAACACAAGCGCAGGAAACGCGCTCGTTCCAATCGTCATAAGAAAAGGACTTGGCAGAAATAACATTGGCGGATAGCTTTTGTTGAGTAAATTCATATGGCGTTTTTAATATCCATCTCAATACCTGTTTTAACCACGATTCTCGTTCTGGTTTCCGTATTCTTGGTGTTGATTATTCTTATGCAACGTGCCAGCTCCAATGCTGGCATGGGCGCAACGCTGGGTGGTGGAGCCGCAGAATCTGCTCTTGGCGCAGATACAGGAAATGTTTTGAGCCGTGGAACGATTTATGGCGCTATCATTTTCTTTTTCCTTACATTTGCCCTTTATCTGGGAAATTTGTATGTGTACAAGCATTCTGCCAAAGCAGATCAGAGCAATCCGCTTGAAATGATAGCCGAAGAAAAAGCTCAACAGACAGGGACAGAATCCGCGACAACCGAGAAACCTGCAGAGAATGTGACGCCGCCTGAAAAGACTCAGGAAGGCGAGAACAAATAACTTATTCTCATGAAACTGTTTTCCCAAGGACGAAAAGTAATCCTTTCCGTCCTTTTTTTATTTTTTAGCACTCTATGCGGCGTTATTGCGCAACCGCATAATATCGGACAACCCGATACCCGCTTTCTTTCTCAGGAAGGAGCTACCGAAGCGTTAAATAATTTCCGCCGTCAACGCATTGTAGGCGACTATGCAATGCGGTTTATTCTTGAGAAGACGGATCTTAAAGGGAAGAAAACTTCATTGTTCGGAAGCATGTGGGGCGGATGGCGTGAGGGGAATGTTGTCCGCTTAGAGGTTCCCAAACAGAAGGAGTTTAATGGTCTTGAGCTGCTTGTCTATGGCGGTCAGGATGCAAAAGCATGGATGATAACGGGCGACGGTAGCATTGAGAAACTTGATGAAAAAAAATATGCAACGCCTATTGTGGATGAATTTGTTTTTACGCCGTTTCATATACTGATGCCCTTTATTTATTGGAATGATGCAACGTATACCGGTGGAGCAAAAGTGAAAGGGCGCAATGTTCAGAAATTCGAATTGAGGCCACCGAAAGATTATTCAGCTGATGTTTCCATGATCCGTATCTATCTGGATGATGTTTACAATGCCTTGATAAAGGCGGAAATCTTTGACAAGGCAGGTACCATGCAGACGGAGTTAACGGTCTCTACGATAAAAAAAGTGCAGGATCAATGGATCGCAAAAACCATTGATCTGATTGACGCGAAAAAGAAAGATAAGCTCCGCCTAATAGTGAAGGAAGCAGCACTTAACCTGGACATAGAAAATAGCATTTTTGAGCCGGAAGGTTTGAAAAAACTTTATCCGAAAGTGCCTCAAAATGTGTTCTCAGACATGGACTGATCATTTGTCCATAATCTGTTTATTCTAAATTCCGCGTCATGCTAAGAAAGCTATTCCTTATTCTTTTATTTGTATCTGTCTCGACGGCTTATGCCGAGACTGCTTCTGATACGCTCATTGAAGCCTATGCTCCTGTGCCCGAGCAACGGACGGTTGATTATGTTGATGGATTCATTCTTGGACTGGTCGAAGGAATCACGGAATTTCTACCCGTTTCTTCCACGGGTCATCTTATCGTGTCTAATTATTTTCTAGGACTGGATAATGACAGGATTGTGCAACGGGATAAGAGTGACGGCAGCATTTTAATGGATAGGCATGGAGAGGTTTTGACCCTGAAGCACGTGTGCGACGCCTATGTCGTGATTATTCAGTTTGGAGCGATTTTGGCGGTAGCATTGATTTACTGGAAACGGATACTCAGCATTTTAAGCGGATTGCTTGGCCGAGACAAAAAAGGGCTATTACTTTGCAGGAATCTTCTCATGGCTTTTATTCCGGCAGCTGTTATCGGTTTGCTTTTAGACCGTTACATTGAGCATTATTTGTTCGGTATTGCCCCGGTTGCTTTCGCCTTGTTTGCGGGAGGTATCTTGATGCTTATTGTCGATCGTTGGCGCAAACGGAAGGCTTTGAATCCCGGACCTGAGCATAAAGAGATTGATTTATCCGATCTCACGGTAAGGCAATCCATGATTATCGGGTTTTTGCAGTGTATTGCCATGTGGCCGGGGACGAGCCGTTCGATGATGACGATAGTGGGCGGATATCTGGTCGGGTTAAATCCCGTTCGTTCCGCTGAATTCAGTTTTTTGCTTGGCTTGATCACCTTGACGGCAGCATCTGCCTATAAGACGCTTCAGATGGGAACTGTCATGATGAAAACGCTGTCAATTGGTCCCATAGCGTTTGGGTTACTGGTTGCCTGTCTTTCCGCTTTTTTTGCTGTCCGATGGATGATTGCGTATTTGACGAAGCATGGCTTGGGTATTTTTGCCTATTACCGGTTTCTGTTGGCGTTTGTTCTGGTGGTGATAATCGTATTATCCGTTTAAAAAAATGACGGTAACATTCAGGCTACCGTCACTTTACTGAATATCCGAGCGGTTGTTTTGATCAGGGCATGGGAAGCACTTGCGCCCGAGCCGCCCAGGCCTCATACTTCCTGGAAAGCTCTTCCACTTTCTGAGGGTATTCTGTTGAAAGCTCTTTTGTTTCTGTCCGGTCGGCATTCAGGTTGTAAAGTTCCCAGACTTTGTTTTTTCCTCCTTCCTGCACGATCTTCCATCCATCATGGTTAATGACAGCTTTTTCTCCGAAGTGTTCGAAATAAATGGCATCATGAGCCGATCTGCTACCTGTTTTCAGGACAGGTAAAAGGCTTTTCCCTTCCAACGGAAGGATGGTATTTCCGTCGTAGTTTTCAGGATATTTGGCATCAGCTGCTTCGAGGCAGGTTGCCATGATATCTATGACATGTCCGGTTGAGCGGTTTATGCTTCCTTTATCTTTTATACCCTTGGGCCAATGTGCGATCATTGGCGTACAGATACCGCCTTCGTACATTTTAGCTTTCCAGAACCGGAAGGGGGTATTGGCGACATTGGCCCATTTGGATCCGATGGATGCAAAGACGTTTTCAGGGCCAGGAAATACTTTCTTTTGTTTTGGGTAAATAATCGGTTCGCCATTACGCATCATGTCGGGGCGATCATTGTCTCCGGGGCTGTAGTTCTGGCAGTCCTCCGGGCTGCAACCATTATCGGAAAGGAAAAGAATGATGGTATTGTCCAGTTGCTTTGTTTCTTTGAGTTTTGCAAGCAGTCTACCAATGCCTTGATCTATCCGGTCTACCATGGCTGCATGTACCGCCATTGCCCGGGCATCCCATGCTGCCGTGGGATTATCTTCCCATTTGTCATTGAATTGCCGTTTTGAGAGGGGAGCTGTTTTCGGATCAAAGAGACCTTTTTCGGTCATGCGTTGATAACGGTTTTCCCGTACTGCTTCCCAACCGGATGTATAGCTGTCTTTATACTTTTCTATATCCTCGGGATGCGCCTGAAGCGGCCAGTGTGGTGCCGTGTAAGAAAGATACAGGAAGAAGGGAGCATTGGCATTCGCATATTTTTCCACATAGGAAATGGCTTTGTCGGAAAATGCATCTGTTGCATAGTAGTCTTCGGGAACCGATGCTACCGGCTTGTTTCCTTCCACAAGGCTGAACGGATCAAAGTAATCGGCGACTCCGTAGATGATACCGTAATAATCCGTGAACCCTCTGTTTACGGGATAGTTGGCCGGATCGGCAAAAGTGTCATAACTGACCTGATGTCCAAGCCATTGCCGTTGATCAGGGCGAAGCGGTGTTTCGGCGACATGCCATTTGCCGACCATACCGGTCTGATAACCGGATTGTTTCAATACTTCGGCAATGGTAACAGCCTGCTTGCTTAGCGTGCCTCTGTACCCGGGCTGTTTCTCATCAAAAGTCATTCGCCCGATTCCTGCCTGATGCGGGTACAATCCTGTCAGCAGGGAGGCTCGGCTTGGGCAGCTTCTGGCACAATTATAGAAACTGGTAAAGCGAACGCCCTCGGCGGCCAGTTTGTCAATATTCGGTGTTTGGACATCGCCCCCGTAACATCCGAGATCGGAGTAACCCATGTCATCGACAAGCACAACTATGATGTTTGGCCTGTCATCAGTGGTTTTTGCGTATACCATCTGCGTTGCAAATGCGAGTGCGGTAAAACTGACATAGGTGATTTTACTCTTTCTCATGGTGTCATTAATAGGGCAAATGATTTCACCGTCGAGAAAATAGAAACCGGTAAAATAGCATTATTGTTTAGTAAATCAACGTGGTATGAATGGATGTAATACCAGTTGCGGAGAGGGTATTGAGCCTGTGACAGGCATCTGATTTTCATTAATTTATCTTGAGAAAGTAAAAATAAATAATACTAATATTCGTCAAAATCACTCCAATGATACATTACCCAGATACCCATAAGGCTTAATCAAAGAGCATAGGTATTTATTAATTTAACAACATCCATTACCGATAATTTGTTATGAATAAAATGAACCTTATTTCAAAAGTTGCGATTACCAGTGTTGCCACCGCAGCGCTTTCGATGATGCCGGGCATTTCCCAGGCTGCACAGAATTTATTGTGGGATTGGAACCAGACCACATGGAATGTTAATGGTTCCGGCTGGACAGATCAATTTGGTGTTTCGCAGAATTTTGCAGATGGGGACAATGCTTATTTCGCCAGTGGAAAAAGTACTAAGAACATTTTGCTTGGTCCTGATTTTGCAACAGGAGCGCTTACCATAAATGCAACAACAGGAGATATTTATGATTTTTCAGGCGGATACAGTAGCGGTAATTATAATAGCGGAAAGCTGACGATTAACAATATGGCAACCATTAATCTTAGCGGCGGAGCCGTTGTTAAGTTTAATGGGTTGGCCTCCATTGCAACAACCTCGAGTATCAATCTGGAAGGAAACGGAACGGTAGCCTTTCTCGGGTCTACTTCCAGTGTTAAGAACGGAACCATTTATGTCGGTAAAAATGTTACCTTGGTGGCCGGTGACAAAGATAGCGTTGTTCTTGGAAATTACAGTACCTATAAAAATTCGGGCGGAATCGGAAATACAAATATCGTAAACAATGGACGCATTGAGCTCTGGCGCGGGGCTAGTGATGGAAGCAGTGCAGGTTCTTATACGTTGGATGACGGCGCTATTTCGGGTTCGGGAGAAATCCATAAATATCTGGATGATACGGTCACGATCAATAAAGGCATTGGCTACAATACGCTTTATATTCATGGAGGAACCGTGAATAGCAACTATTCAACAGGGCTATTTCAGGCAGTCGGAAAGGATAACGCTGGGAATCTCACTGCAGGGGCAAGCTTGGTCATGTATAGTGGAACCACCTTCAATATAGGAAATCAAGACCAGTCGATTTACGGATTGAATTATGCGGATACCGTCGGAACGGCTTACATTAAAAATCTGAAAGAAGACGGAACGAATGGAGATAATAAAACGGTTCTTGTTTTAAGGTCTGTTGATGGTGCTGAACTTACAAATTTACGTAATATTGAATTTCAGGGCGGAAACATCCAGATTTACATTGGAATTCAAAATGAGACGCCACGGAGCAGATCTTTTCTTTGGTATGAAATTGGTGACGTAAATGTCGATAATCAGTTCATGTCTGGTGGTGATGGAACTCGAATCGGGCACTTCACTACACGCGTAAGGGTTTTTCAGGGAAAGACTTACAAGACAACGACTGTGGGTACACTTGATGTGGTTACTGTAGATTGGAGCCGTCCTTTGGGAGAGCAAGCTTTGAAGCTTTACAATGGAGCGTATTTGGAATTTGGGGAAGACGGTGTTGCACTGGGAAATAGTGAAGTGCGAATAGACGCGGCATCAGTACTTAATGTCAACAAAAACAATATTAGCTTGCCGAGGACTTATATTAACGGAGACGGAGGCTTAATTAAGGTCACCGGAAATAATGTAAGATTTGGAAAGCTGGAAGTGGCAGGGGCGAATCGACAAGCCTACCTCTTGGGAGATGAAGTTACAGTTTTGAACAATGTTGATCTTCAGGGTGTCGGCGCGGTCATGCATTTGGCTTCGAATTTGAACATCATGAACGACAGCGGCTTGTATTTTAAGAATGATGCCACTTTGCATGTTATTGCAAATTCTACGCTGAAGGGTTATGACGGAAAAACCGGAGGGATTTATTTTTACAACGACAGAGACGTCGAAAGGACTATCAATATTGATAAAGGAATTATCTTTACATTGGATGCAGCGGCAAAGCTTCACAGTAATACTGATTTCTTAGGATTTTCAAAATCCGGATTAGGAACATTTCTTGTGAACGGTATTATCGGAAACAATGATCGTGGGATGTCGTTTAATATTAAAGAAGGTTCGGTCATCATTTCAAATACGGTAACATTGGCGCAAGCTACGAATGCGACAAAGTCGCGAAGAAAAGGTAATCCCGGAATAGCCATTGCCAATGGAGCTATTTTTGACACATCGGCATGGAATGCAACAGGGACAAATGGCGCTCTCAGTTATAAACAGGATGCTAATTGGTTTATCAGTTTTCGTGATGGAAACAATCTGACGTTCGACAATTTGGGTACCTTTATCGGTGATTTGAATGTTGATGCTAAAGTGTTTGAAAACAATGAACTTTATAATTTTACCAACATGGCTAATATGAAGGGGAACCTGAATATTACTGATGGTAAAGCAAAAAACCTCGGTAATTTGACCGGTAATCTTTCTTACACAGGCGGTAGCTTGGAAGGTAACGTGAAGAGTGTTAAAGGTAATGTAACCGTTGGAGCAGTTACTTTGGGAAATATTGCGAAAATTGATGGAAATCTCTCATTGACAGGAACGACCTGGAACTTTGACCGGTCGATTGGTTTGATTCTTACGGGAACAGCCACGATTGATGCGGATTCCAAGATCGTTCTCTCTGTTCCCGGAGCAAAGAATGGTGATCTCTTATTTACGGCGGCAGGCGGTGCGGCAGGTGTCGATCCAAATGTTGTGTTGGAAGGATTGCTGGACCGCCAGACAGGAACTGTTTCTGTTTCCGGAAACAATGTGATCCTGAATATCGTTAACTCGGACCGTAAGGATCTGGTCTGGGATTGGACAAAGGCTGCAGGGACAAGTCCGGCGGACACATGGAATAATGCACTCCAGTCGTGGACGACAACGGATACGTTCGTCGATGAGGATTATGTGACGTTTAATACAGCCGGTGCAGCAAAAACAATAAATGTTGCAGCCGCAGGTGGCGTGAGCGTTACGCAAATGAATCTTAACCCCGCAGTAGTGACTGACGATTTTACATTTACCGGAAATAAAATTACTTTACTTGGAGATTTGCGTTTCAATGGAGCCGGAAAAGCAACGTTAGCATCAGTGGCGTTTTCAGCGAACAGTGTTTTATCCGTGAAGGGAGGCGGTGAGCTTGTTTTGAATGCAGTGGATGACGTGCAATTTGCCCGCTTTACGCTTGATGGAAATTCGACGATTTCAGGTTCAGGAAAATTGAAAGCCGGAGCGTATGACCTTGGAAATGGAAATCTGAATCTTGTGTTACAAGGAACTGCTTCTGTTCAAGCTACCGTCAATGGCGCTTTATCTATTGGCGCGGCAAAAGCATTGGGCAGCACGACAGTATTTCTTGAGTCCGGAAGTATAACTGCAAATATAGATGAAGCATTGGGTACCGGAGAGAATGTTCTTTGGATGGGGAATGGTACTACGTTAAATGTGAACGGTCATACTATCGGCGCGAAACGGATCATACTTGCTAATGGAGCTACGGGAGCTACCGTTCAGAACGCTTCGGCGACAGCAGGTCGGTTGAATATTAAAATGCTGGAAGATACGACGACCGATATGTCCGGTATTTTGTTTCAAGACGGAACGGGGGGAGGCAGCTTGACGCTCTCGTTTGAAAGTAATACGAACTCCAAGATTATTATGAATACGGCAAATACGTATTCCGGAGGTACTTATTTCCAGGCAACGTATTCTCCTGTTTATTTTGGGCATGGTCAGGCATTTGGTACCGGTCCGCTCTATTTGTACGGAGCTAGAGTCTATGCGACAAAAACGATGACTTTGGCGAATGATATTCATGTGGTGAAGGAAGACGGGAAGCGTGACTATCCGGAAATTATTGTCACTGCGGGAAGTACCTTAACATTGACGGGAGATCTGAATATTGCCGATGGTGGAAGTTTAAGAATCCGTTCAAACAAAGATAATAGTATCGATACGGTAACAGTGAAGTTTGTGCCATCTGCATCTTACGTCAATCAACATGGCTTTGTTACCCTGTTTAACAGGGTTAACGTCTATGTAGATACGCTTGGGACTGCTGCCGGTGTGACGAAAGACAGCGATTTGCCTAAATTGGAATTTGCGGAAACTCAGACAAACCTGTATCTTCTGGATAACGTTACGATCGCAAGTGACCTGAAATACACGGCTGCGGATGATATGCGTATTATTACTACGGTCGGAAAAACAGCTGTGATTACGGGTAACATTGTCGGATCCGATAGCTCTAAAAAATGGATCAACCTAACCGGAGGCGGTACGTTACGGTTTTCAGGTGTTGGAGATATTAACGGCTATCAGGCAAAAAACACAGGGTTTTCACTGTTTGGAGCGACAACACTCATCTTAGGAAACAATGATAGTACCGGTAACCTTAATAACAAGTATGGGAGCGCTGATGATGCCGTTCCCAGCATTAATCTTAAAGACAGTTCAACACTTGTTCTAAATTGGTCCGGAGATTACGAAATCAAATTTAGAGTTCAAAATGAACAATCGAATGGAGACATTCGAAAGAAAGGAACCGGAACGGCATTGCTTGCCCGCGACATGATTGGTGGGACGGCTGCAACAGATGTTCGTTTTTATGTCGACGAAGGTTCCGTTATTTTTGGAGACAGTGCTCGTTATGGAGCAACATTTACAGGAACCGAGACATCTCGTCCGTTGGAAAGTTTACAGAACTATCAATATGTACAGTTAGCATCGGGAACAAGTATAACCCTTGATTATGCGCGTGCGACAGATAGCACCGATACGGGGGAACATAAGTTCTTGTTGCCGATTTCCGGAGCAGGGGATTTGATTGTCGGCAGTAAAACACTTGCCTTTAATGCCATCTATAACATTGCTCCCAAGGCAGATACGTTTACAGGAAAAACCACGATCAATGAGAAGAATACCTTGCGTGTTCGTTCGGGTTCGTATTTATCCTCCGATGTTACCGTGAACGCAGGCGGTAGCATCGAATATTATGCTACTACGGATTTTGCGGATACGACTTCATCGCGTTTGGTACATTTAACTCGTTTGGAAAATCGCGGAACCTTCAAAGGAAACCTTATGATGGAATCCGGTTCCAATGTCGTTGGTATCGGTAACATCAAGGGTAATGTGACATTAGATGGTACTACCGTGGCGGTTGATTCAGCACCGACGATGGGTACTGCTATGGTGGATGGTACCCTGGATATTAAAAACAGTTCCTTGTCTTTCCGTCTTGGTGGACTAAGTAGCGATCCTTACGATAAACTGAATGTTACCGGAAGCATCATCTCCTCAAATAATAATATTCTTCTTGTCGGACTTGGTGGATTTACCGTTGGCGAACAATACACTTTGATTACTTCCGGAACGGGAGCTGCTTTGAGCGGATTTGGAACGACTGCCACAGCGGTGGGATCCAGAGCGACCTTTTCTGTGATGACACCTGCGGACGGTAGTTTGATTATTGGCGTTCTTACGGGAGGGGCTGATTTAACTTGGGCAGGAACTGCGCTTCTTCCTAGCTGGAATACCACAGATACGAATTGGACAGGAGCTGTTGATCAGAAATTCTGGATCTATGACAATGTTACCTTTGACAGTACAGCGGCTGAGAAGGCTGTTGTTGTAGATGCCGGAGGTGTAAAAGCAGGTAAGATTCATATTAACGAAAGTGGCTATAGTTTCACCGGCGGTAGCATAGCAGGGGAATTGACGGTAGCAGCCGATAAATCCGTTGTTTTCAATAATTCCGGAGTAAGCTTCAACCAAATCACATTCGGGAATTCCTCCTCGGCTGTTAATTTGGGAGTAAGCTCTGATTTTATATTGGATGCTACGCTTATCGGTGCGGGTATTTTGGAAAAATCAGGAACACATGTGCTCTCCCTTAAGACGGATAACAGTGCTTATACAGGTGTCATTAAGATTACTGCCGGTAAATTGGATGTTTTAAGTAACCTTGGAACAGCTACCATTACATTGAATGGCGGTACATTAACCAGTAGTAATGCGACTGCTATTTCCAATACAATAACTTTGGCCGCAGATTCCTCAATAGATTTAGGAAATGCCGGTTATAATACATGGGCGGGTTCCATTGCCGGAACAGACACGCACCGTTTGACATTAACAAACGGAATGTTGGATATTGTCGGCGGAAGTGGAACCGCTCCCGTGAGCCAGTCGGGACCAAAGGGTGAAGTACTTAAAGTATCAACCTTGAATCTGGGAACGGGGGCGATTTTGAATCGTCCGATAGCGCCTGCAAGCGCAAGCAGTGTGGTCAATGTGACTGACAATGTTACCTTTGATACTTATGGAACCATTGATCTGAGCGAAGCGGGAAGTACCCTTGCTCTTGATGTTGCAGCAGACAAGAAGGCCACCAGTATGGGCTTTATTTCCGGAACAGGAAATTTACTCCTGAACGGAAACGGGACCTTTTCCTTTGAAAAACTTCGTGACGGAGGTACCAATTTTCAACCGATCAGCTTTGCCGGAACGATTACTGTTAATTCCGGAACGTTTGAAATTGCCCGTAGTGAACGCGATAACAATAAACCGGTTTTTGGAATAAATACTCAAACCAAGATCGTTATTAATTCAGGAGCTGTTTTTGCTACCAAACGACACCTTACCATGGGACGCAGGCAAGACGAAGTTCCGGAAATCACTCTCACAGGAGCGACTTGGTATTTGGGAGATGATAATTTTGTGAGCGTAGTTAATCTTGATAATGCGAGTATTGTAAAGAACCCAAATCGTGCTTTCACGGATGGCGATTCTATTCGTGCTGCCGTTGCACCGAATGGATCACCAGACGGATCTTCCGGAACATCTACGTTAAACGTAACCGGAGGATTGAGTACCATTGCAGTTGATCGTTTTACGACTTACGACGGCAACTGGGAATTGAACATTGATACCGGGGCTACTCTTGACATCAAGGCGGGTATCGAGCTTAATTCCGAGACGCGTACTATCAGCGTAGGAGGGGGCGGTACGGTTATATTTAGCAAAGGAACACAGGCCAACGGGTTGGAAAACCTTACATTTGTTGTAGGAACAGGAAGTACGCTTCAAGTCGGTAACTCAGGCAGTACAGACGGCGATATCAGAGTCGCAAAAATCAGTAACAGCGGGACTGTAAGTTATGCGCGTAACGGAGATTATGATTTGGCGGTTACTATTTCAGGTACAGGAAATCTTATCAAAGGCGGTACCGGCCAGATGCAAATCACTAAAACCGACACTTTCACCGGTTTAACGACAATACAAAGTGGCAGTGTCCGTTTATCCAAGAGCAGTGCGGGTGCTTTGGCCTCTGATGTGTTGGTAAACGCCGGGGCGTTGTTTAATCTGACGTCTTATGGAACGACAGCGGCCGGGGACGGTTATGAGATCGGAGCTAAGAGTGGAGAAGGCTGGTCGACTACGAAGCAGAACGTTGTGTTGGACGCGACCGGTAGCATGACGGGCAAGGCTATCTTTGGGACAGGAGCTACCTTATATTCGCAGGGGTTAACGGATCACGTAGTGGGTAACAGTGGCTCTGTGGTTGGGGGAACGAGTTTTGGCAATGTTGCTGGTACGGGTTCCCTAGTAGTGAACAGCGGGTCTAAGCTGGCAGTGGGTACGATGGCTGATCCGATAAACGGCGGGGCGTATACGGCTACGATTGATAACATGAGTATGGGAGGTAGTTTGACGATAAACGGCGGCAGCGTATTGAAGTTGGATTTGAATAATACGACGCCTGCGAGCGGTTTGTCGGACAAGGTTACGTACACGGGCAGTTTGACGATAACGGCGAGTGCTACGAACCGAATCAATTTAGATTTAACTAATCTGAATACGGGATCGACGACGGGAATGAACGGGACGTACGTATTGTTTAGCGGAGCGAATACGTACACGCCAGCGCAATTGGCGGGCATGGCGAACTGGTTCAAATACGGACGTGCGACGTTTGACTTTACGCAATCGAGTGCCACGGAGATCAAAATGATTATTGCGAACTCGGAGGCCCTGACATTGACCTGGGCGGGCGAGAACGGCGGTGTTTGGGAAAACAGCAACGAGTCCAACGCGATCTGGAACTATACGCCGGCGACTGCGAGCAAGACCTTCTTTGTGAACGCGGACACGGCAATCTTTGATTCTACCGCGTCTGGCAACACGGTAACGGTGGGAGCTTCAGGAGTGGCACCTAAGGAAATGACCGTAAGCGGCAAGGATTATACCTTCAGCGGCACGGGCAGCATTACAACGGATGTAACGGGAGCCGGTTTGAAGATCGACGGCTTTAAAGCGACCTTCAACAACGCGAACAACGCATTCTCTAAGGTTGTTCTGGCTAACAACGGTACCTTGGTGCTCGGTGAAAACCAGACAAGCGCAAACTATGTGATCAGTGGTACCGGTAACCTGGAAAAGTCAGGAACCACAACCTTGGATCTGAGCGGTACCGCCAATACCTATACAGGTATGACTACCGTGAGTGGCGGAACTGTAAAGATAGACGCCTTGGCAAACATCAATGGAACAGTGAATGACATTACGCTGAACGGTGGAACACTGGAGACGGCTGCATCCTTGGATTTGAGCAATGCCGGCGCACGTAGCGTGATCATCGGGACCAATGGTGGCAGCATTAATGTAGGAAGCACCTTTACTACAGTGGCAAAGCTGGGTACGTTAAGCGGCAGCCTGACAAAATTGGGCGACGGCATCTTGCAAATACAGGACAATGCAACGTTGACTAAGAGTGTGACGATCACTGCCGGAACCTTGCAGGCGAAAGGCAGCAAGTTTGCGTCATTGAACGGGGCCGGTACTTTGGACATGAATACCAGTGCGTTGCGTGTACAAAGCGGTAGTTTCAGCGGCAGCTTTGCGAACCTCGATAAACTCGTGGTCGGTAACGTGGACAGCGGCACCTCAAGTGAAAAATTCACATACAGCGGCGGCGACATCACTGTCTCAACAACAATTGAGGACGGATCCACGCTGGAAGCGAATGTAACCTTGGGCAGCGGTAAACAATTGGTAGCAGGCAGCAGTTCAGGTGTGACGACCGCGATCAAGGGTAACCTGACGCTGAATACCGGATCGGAACTGTACATTGCGGAAAGCGATACCGGTAGCATCAGTACGGGAACGGTCGGTACATTGAAAGTCGAAGGCAATGTAAGCTTGTCCGGAGCGAATGTGCATACCTCTGTTAGTTTTGGCAATGCCGTGGATAAGATCCAGGCAACGGGCAAGTTAACGTTGGATGCCGCGAATGAAACGAATATTAGTTTTGAGAGCGACGGCAGCTGGGGGACAAACAGTTATACCTTGGCTAACTTCGCTACCTTGGATATTCAAGGGAGTGCTGACGTAGCTGACGCGTTTATTGTGAAAGGACTGACACGTAAGGAATTGACGTACATCGTGACCGGAACCAGTATCAGCTTTACGGTAGCGTCGCAGGCAGCTAACTGGACCTGGGACAACGGAAGCACAAACGGTCACTGGGATATGTTCAATACAGGGACAAGTACATCTGCCTCCGACAATTGGGATGACAACGGAGGTTCCTATACGCCGGACAGCTTTGCGGCAGGCGACAATGCCAAATTCACGGATAACGCTTCCGGAGCAATCAATGTCTGGGGTCTTGTCGATGGAAGCGGTAACGGGGCGGTGAACGTAAACAACGTGGCCTTTGAGAACACAAGCGGTCATGATTACAGCTTCAGTGGCGGTAATCTCGTCGCCAACAAGATAACGACCAGTAGTACAGGCAATGTGACGTTTGGTAATGCCGTCACCGCGAACCAAATACTGGTCAACGGAACCGGCAATCTGACCCTGAACGGAGTCGGCAGCAAGATAACCGAGCAGATGTATGTGACGAACGGGACGGTGACATTGGGGGCCAGCGGTGTGCTTGTGGACACGAAGGTAATGATGGACGGATCCAATGGTAAACTCGTTAATGCCAGCGGCATGACCAACACGCTCAGTCGTTTGACCGGAACCACCGGCACTGTGGATTTGACCGGTTCTACCCTGAAAGTGGAGAGCGGCAGTTACAGCGGCAAAGTCGTGGGTAACAGCAGTTCTATTCTGGAAAAGAGCGGAAACGGTGGTTTGACCTTGTCCGGCTTGAATACGACGGATTACCAGGGGGCGTTGAGCGTGACCGGCGGTACTTTGACACTGAACGGTACGAATACTGTTTCAACTTTCAATACGTCTGCCGGAGCCAGTATCGTACTTGGCGGTAACTTGACTGTGGGCAGTGGCAGCAGTGACGGTAACATCAGCGGCAGCGGTAACTTAACCACGAAAGGTAACTTCGGCTTGGGCGGCAGTAACAGCTTCAGCGGCAGCCTGATCGTTGAGTCGGGAACAACGACGTTAAACAGTGCGACTGCGCTCAGCAGTTCCAGTGGCATCAACGTGAAGGATCTGGCTACCTTGGATTTGAACGGCAACAGTATTTCGGCGGCAGCGTTGTCGGCTGAAAGCGGAGCGACAATCAAGCTGAACAATGCTAACCTGACCTCCAGCAGCAATACGGATAGCCAGTTTGCCGGTAACCTGATCGATAACGGTATGTTGATCAAGGATGGCAGCGGCAAACTGACCCTGTCCGGAGCAAATACTTTCAGCGGCGGTTTGGATATCAACAAAGGCAGCGTGGAAGTCAGCGATGCAAGCAATTTGGGAACAGGTATGATCACGGTAAAAGATACCGCATCCCTGATTCTGAATGGCAGCGTATCTTCGACAAATACGGTAAGTGTAAGCGGAAAGGGAACGATTAACACAGTGAACGGCAGTTCAACGGTTGACGCGGTAACACTGGCAGATAGCGATTCCAGTTTCGTGAAGAGCGGTGACGGCGAGTTGATACTGAATAATGCCATGACGCTGAACGGCGGTAAGCTTTATGTTAACGCCGGCAAGCTGACCAGCAGCAGCGACCTGATTATCAACTCGGGTGAATTGTTGGGCGGCAGTGGTACCGTGAACAGTAACGTGATCGTGAAGTCCGGCGGTAAAGTCAGTCCCGGTAACTCAATCGGTCAGCTGACCATTTCCGGAAATGCGACATTCGAACCTGACAGTCTCCTGGATATCGAAGTTTCCAGTCTGGCCGACGCAAACTTAAGCGGTATTTCGCAATCCGACCGTTTGACCGTCGACGGTCTCTTGACGATAGACGCATTGACCGTAAACGTACTCAAGTCCGGATCAGCGACCAACTTCACGGCAGACCTCTATAAGTTCCTGATCCTGGAAGCCGATAGCACTGCGCTGAACATAGCCAGCCTGAATGTGAACAGCACTGATATTGTCTTCACCGAGGATTACACGACAACATTCGTGCAGGAAGGCAACAATATTTACATGCTGATGAATATCAACCGTCCGGAATACTACCGGTATGCGGACGGAGAAAACCAGGCGAATGTAGCCGCCTATCTGGATGACGGCTGGAATAATGCCGATCCTTTCTGGAGGAAGACCGTAACCAAGGAAGTCCGTTCGAATCCCGGACAAGTCAGTGCATTCCTTGACCAGTTGAGCGGTTATTCGCTTGCACACGCGACGCAGAGCCGCGAATTGGCCGGCGAACATTTCCGTCAGTTGTGGAGCCAGCGCTTGATGGCAGGTATCGCCGCTCAGCCAAGCTTGGACAAATCGACTGTAAACATCAATCCGACAGAAGCCGCAAGCATGGCGAAGTTCAAGGATGCGGAATCCGAGATGAAGGAAAGCTATTGGGCACAGCCTTTCTCGTATGATACTTCGATGAAGAGTGAGAATCACGTGAAAGGTTATGACTACCGCGCAAACGGTGTGACCGTTGGTTTTGATACCCGCTTTGACACCGGTATGGTAATGGGGGCAGCCTTCTTCTATGAAGACGGTAACATCGACACCAAACGCAGTTCCGACAAAACAAACATCAATGACTCGCGTTTTGCGGTCTACGGTGGTTGGGATGAGGAAGACGTCAGCCTGATTGCTTCCGTGAACTATGGTATCCAGCAATACGACAGCAAGCGTTACGTGAATATCGGAAATCTTGGAGGCCGTAACAAGGCGGACTATGACGGTAATACGTACGGGGCAAGCATCGATGCTGCATTGCGTGTGACCAAGAATATACGGGCCTTTGCAGGATTTGACTGGTTGAATGTCAGTCGTGAAAGTTTCCATGAGGAAGGTCAGTTTGCGATGGATGTTTCGAAGGAAACCCATGACATGCTGGCCAGCCGTCTTGGTTTACGTTACGACCGTTATTTCGGCAGTTTCGGGGTCTATGGACTCGTTGCCTGGAGGCACCGTTTCGATGATACCGCAAGTGACCTGAAAGGTTCCTATGACGGTACTCCCGGAAGCTTCAAGTCCAACGGATTGAGCAATGATCCTGACAGCGCGCTGCTCGGACTTGGCGGTGAATATAACTTCACACCCAATTATTCGATCTTTGCCGATGTCAATGCCGATCTGAACTCAGATCATACCGAACTTGGACTCAGTGCAGGCTTGCGTTACACCTGGTAAAGCAAGGCAGAGAGGAGCAAGAAGAGAACAATCAGGGGATAAATATCTCCTAACAAACAAAGAGACGGTAGCATCACGCTACCGTCTCTTTGTTTTGTGTATTTATCATTATATAGAAAATATATTATTGTTTATTTAAATAGTGACATAAAAGAGAGTAGTAATTATTTTATTTATCAATTCCTGGTAAGGGAAGAAATTCATTGTCTATTAACTTTAAAACAGGAGGTTATTATGAATGTGTCTATACTAAGAAATATGGTTTATTCTATCTTTGCCTTCATGGCAGTCGCATACTCCTATGCTTATGGTCAAAGTTCAGGTTTTCCTCGTGAACTTCCGAATCCTTCGTTTCGTGCAAGTGCAGGGGAAGGTATAAATTATGATTCGAATGGTAATGTTACTGAGTGGCAAAATTTAGCAAGAGGGAATTATCTAACAATTCCTTCTGGAGAAGAGCGATTGCAGCATAGAATTAATTCATCAGGACAGCACTATATTTATCAGAAATCAAACGCCTATTGGCTTAGTAAGCAAGTCACCTATAGCGAGCCTGGCAGTAAATACTATAATCCGGATATTTTTATCGTACGAAAGAATCGAAGTGAGGAAAGCAGTTCGTTTCAAATGCTTTTTGACGGATCTTTGAGTGGGTACGATGGTTTGTCCCTAAGTATAAACTCGTATGCGTCAGATCAAGATACATGCGTGTATACTTACTATTGTTCGAAATCAGTACGCCCATGGACAAACACAATGGTTTATAATATTCACTGCGGAAAATATAATAATGGAAATTCAAATATGACGGAGGATATTTATGTAAACGGTCAATTGATCAATAGCGAAGCACTCCGGATCATTGCAAATGAACCGTCTTTTGATAAATCATTTTTAATGATATTGGAGGATGGAGAATTATACGAAGTGTTAGTTTTTGAGAATCTGACAGATACCCAGCGTCGACAAATAGCAAATTACTTAATGAACAAGTACGATGTCTCACCTGATATTCCTAAAACCGGGCTTACTTTGTGGGTGCGTGCTGACAAGGGTGTTACAACAGACACAACAGGAAGCGTGACGAACATCAAAGACCATTCACCGACCAATGCTACCTATCGTGGTGGATATGGATATGTAAGCGGGGATGGATCTATGCTTTTTTGGGATTCACATAAGAGCGTGCCTCAGCAGCAGGCGGTCGGATACTATAGTTGCCGTGGATTTGATAGGTCATTCGTAAATGGTAAAGAAGCGGAGTTTTTCGCGGTTATACACTCTCAGGATAATCAGTACTATGACCGAGAAATACTTAATTTTTCTGGGCAAAGAACTTTATTTTCATGGAGTAATCCCACTCAAATTAAGGAAAGTTTCGGTCGTCGTCCCAGCGATATTGTTAGCATGAATGATGGCAGTCTTTCGCTAAACAATAAAAGCCGTCTCTACAATATCAATGTGGGAGGAGGTTACTGGGAAGCCCATATAAACAATACGTTATTGAAAAAGGAAAATTACACGTTAACGACAAATCTTTCCATTAATAGCTTTTATTTTGGACGGTCTTCAGGTGACTTAGGAAATCCATCCAAGGGAGGGCTCTCTGAGATTCTCTTGTATAATCGAAAGTTATCGGACTCGGAACGTACCCAAGTGAAAAATTATCTCATGACAAAATATGAGTTGGATTAAACTCTATAAAGAAAAACAGAATAGGGACAATAAGACAGCTCCATTCTCCTAACAAAGAAAGAGACGGTAGCATCACGCTACCGTCTCTTTGTTTTGTTTCTGATAGATGTGGCAGAATGATCATTTTGTATTTTCAAAAGATTCATATAGAAATCTGAAAATAGAATTTTTTGTAATATTTTTCCTTTTAAATTCTTTGTGTCGATAGATGAGGTTTATTGGTAACTATTTGACGTTTTTGACCTTGAAAGCATTGAGGCGAAAAATATAGTCATAATGGAAAGTACCGTTTAATAAAACTGTAACTTCAGGAACAGTCGCTTGTTCAAATTAAAAACAGATATAGAATTTATGAAGAAAAGAAATCGTATTTCCCATGTAGTTATCACCAGTCTTGCAGCTGCAGCACTTTCATCTGTGACACCCGCCAGCTCGGTCTTTGCTGAATCGCTTGTGTGGAATGGGGCTACGACATGGAGTGTTGGAGGAGCAGGATGGACAGACCAGTTTGGCGCGTCGAAAACTTTTGTGGATGGAAGCGATGCTTACTTCGGAAGTGGTAAGGGTCCGCAAAACGTATCCCTGCAGTCTGCTCCCTTTTCCGTGGGTATACTGACGGTGAATGCCGGTTCCGGCGATAGCTATGATTTCTCCGGCGGTTATATCGGAATGCCTGGTAGTGGTTCTTATCTTAGCGGGACGCTGACGATTGCAAATACAGCAAATATTAATCTCAGCAATGGTGCTAGGGTGAGGTTTAATGCGCTTGCATCAACCGATGCGACATCCCGCATCAATCTGGAAGGGAACGGTACCGTTGTCTTTTCAGGTTCTACTTCCGGCATAACAAAAGGTACTATTTATATCGGAGAAGGAATAACTTTACAGGCCGGAACTGCTGACGGTAGCTACTATGGCAGTGGCGGCATCGGAAACACAAACATCGTGAATAACGGCCGCATTGAACTCTGGCGCGGCGCGGGCACATCAGCAACACCGGGTGAGTATACGCTTGATGGCGGTAACATTACAGGTACCGGTGAAATCCATAAATTTCTCAACGATACCGTGACCATCACTAAGGGTATCGGTTATAATACCCTTCATATTCATGCGGGAACCGTAAAATCGAATCCGAATGCATCGTTATTCAATGCGAAAGATCAGGGAGCAACCAGCGGAAACGTGTTAATCGGTCCGAGTCTGGTTATGTACAACGGCGGTACCTTCGACATGAACAATCAGGCACAGACGATTTACGGTTTGGATTATAATGGTACCACCGGAGTTGCCCGATTTACAAATTCGGGAGCGGCCGTTAAGACATTGATGATTTTAAGAAGCGTGGATGGTGAACAGACAGTGAATTTGCGTAATATCCAGTTTGACGGAAATCAGGAACTATATCTCGGTAATCGAAACGAAGAGGCGAATAATGCTATCTCCTGGCAAGGAACGATTTATTATGAAATCGGAGCCGCCGGTGTAAAAAATGCATTTAAATCAACCGGAGATAACACTGGAATCCGGATTGGACACTTTAAGACCGCTGTCAGGATATTTAAAGGAGATGATATCACCTATGACATTGGAACCAATGCTTCCTGGATGGGTAAAGATACCTGGAACGGTCCTTTGAGCGAGGTTTGGCTCAGAGCTTATAATGGCGCAAGATTGGAATTCGGCGAAGCGGGAGTTAGTCTGGCGAATGCTGCCGTTCGTTTGAGCCAATACGCTGTTTTGGATGTCAATTATGATAACATCACGCTGCGTGATGTGTTTACGGCTGGCGAGAGTGCCGCTATGTACATCCGCGGAAATGATGTGACCACCTATAACCTTAATCTGGCGAATAACCGGAGTGTGGGTCGTATTACCGGTAAGAATTTTACTGTGGCGAATGATCTGAGTTTGACCGGTGGAAACTTGACCCGGTTGTATGTGAATATTCCCGACAGTTTACCGACGATTAATTTCGGGCGTTACGTGAATTTGGGATCAGGTCTGTTACAGGTACAAAGTGATGTAACGTTTAAAGCCATTACCGCCGGTGAAGGAAAAGGGATGATCACCGTCAGACACGGGGAACACCAGACGATCATTGATGGTGGCCGTACCATGACCCTTGCGGCAGGAACATCCTTTTTTGGTTGGTATGGGGACGATTATTTCCAGAAATATGGAGCCGGCACTCTTTTGATTGAAGGCACGATTGGCGGTATCGGTGATAGTCGTGGAGGTACCACGAATAAAGCCATTGACTTTAACGTCAATGCCGGAACCGTTAAGATCGGAGCAAACGCTATTATGCTTTATGCCGGAACCGACAATGATATCGCCATGTCGGATAGAATTAATGTCTCCGCCGGCGCTACATTTGATGCATTGGACTGGACACGTAATCCCAGCAACAGCGCATTTTCTTTTGTCAGGACTGCAAAGTGGTGGCTCCGGACGGTGAATGTGCAAGGCACTTTCAAGGGGGACATCAATGTTGATGATGCCAGCGCCAGCGTAACAAGTCTTGCTAACATGGAAGGCAATTTGGCGATTACCCTTGGGACAGTGAAGAGCCTTGGAACGCTTACCGGAGACTTGACCTATACAGGCGGTACCTTGGAAGGCAATGTGAAAAGCGTGACCGGTGCCGTGACCGCGGGTGCTGTGACCTTGGGGCACATAGCAAAAATTGGCGGTGATTTGTCATTAACCGGGACCACATGGAATTTTAACCGCTCAATCGGTCTGACGCTCACCGGTTCCGCAACCATTGATGCCACTTCGAAAATCATACTGGCAGTTCCCGGAGCAAAGAATGGAGATGTTCTCTTTACTGCGACAGGCGGCGCTACCGGTGTGGCTTCAGGCATAACGCTCGAAGGCCTTTTAGCCCGCCAGACAGGAACGATTTCCGTTTCCGGGAATAATGTGATTCTGAATATCGTTAACTCGGACCGTAAAGATCTGGTCTGGGATTGGACAAAGGCGGCAGCCACAAGCCCGGCCAATACATGGAATAATACGCTTCTGTCCTGGACTGCGGCAGCAGATACCTTTGTGGATGAAGATTACGTGACATTCAATACAGCAGCCGGTAGTGCAAAAACCGTGGACGTTACGGCAGTGAATGGCGTGAGCGTATCCCAAATGAATATCAACCCGTCACTAGCCGCAGATGATTTTACCTTTACCGGAAATAAAATCACTTTGTTAGGGGATTTGCGCTTCAATGGTCTCGGTAAGGCTACATTAGGCTCTGTCGCATTTTCCGCAAACAGCGTGCTGTCAGTCATCGGTGGCGGAGAGCTTATTCTGAATGAAGTTTCGTATTACAGTCCGGATGCGCAAAACCCGGTTACTGCTTTGAATTCCGTATCGCTGGATGGCGGTTCAACCTTATCGGGTTCTGCATCCATAAAGGCAAATCGCTATGATTTAGGCACAGGCATTTTAAATGCAAAGCTTATTGGCGAGAAGAGTGTGGTGGCAAACGTTTCCGGAAATTTACAGGTCAGCGCGGTGAATGCATTTGATAATCTGACCCTGGACATGCTTTCCGGCAGTACTGTAGTTGCCAATACAGATAATGCCCTTGACGGGGGCGTTTACGTCCAGATGGGAAATAATACGACACTCCGTTTGAACGGACATGCGAATGAAGTTCAGCAGATTTGGGCGAAAAACAGGGATAGCGCCTCAGGCGTCATTGTTGAAAACGGTGCCGCTACCGCAACGAAATTCATTGTCTGGAATGATAAGGACGGTGGCGGACAGGTGAATATGAGCGGTATTTTATTCCGGGATGGCGGCAGCGGCACGCTCGCGCTGGAATTGCATACCAAGGACGGACAGACTACCATCATGATGAACAGTGCCAATACCTACACCGGCGGGACCTATTTCATGCCCTCGGTCAGTGAAGTATTCTTTGATAATGGGCAGGCATTCGGAACCGGGCCGATGTATCTCTATGGGAACCGTGTCCGTCCTACGAAAACGATGACAATCGCAAATGATATTATTGTCAGCAATGAGGCCACATCGGGCATTGCCGGTACCCAATCAAACGTAGAGTTTCGTCCGTTGAACGGAGTGACGCTCACGTTCACGGGAGACCTTAAGATCGCCGAAGGTTCCATGTTGTTAATCAGACCCGACAATGAAAATACCAATGACTATGTGACAGCAAAATTTGCTTCCGCGACTCCTTATACAAATCTCTTGGGATATGTTGGATTATGGAAGAGGGCTTACATGATCATTGATGCAAGCGGAACCGCCGATGGTGTAACCAAGGCAGATAATGTTCCTAACCTTGATTTCAATGGAGGGGACCGGACTATTGTCAGGATTATCGAGGATGTAACGCTCCATAATCGTTTCCGTATTTCTTCGAATGATAGCTATCTTACTGTCGATCAAGGAGCCACAGCCACGTTTAAAGGTAATTTTACCACTCCCGGCGATCGTCAGTGGTTCAATGTTGACGGGGGCGGTACGCTTGTTTTCTCGGGTGACGGTGCAGGGCAGAATGGTTTCCAGACAATAATAAATACCGGCTTTACATTGCATGATGGTGTGACGCTTATTCTCGGGGATAACGATAATTTCGGAAATATAAATGTAAAGGGTAGCGGAGATATTGATGTTACTAGAATTAACATTAAAAAAGATTCCACGCTTATTTTGAACTGGGCCGGAGATTACGAAATCAAGTTTAAAGTAAATAACGAGTATACCTACGGTAGTGTCCGTAAACAGGCCGCGGGAACAGCATTGCTTGCCCGTGATATGGGTGTCTGGAATAACGCAAATGACAATTCCGGCGGTGCGACGGTTTTAAAAATGTATGTGGATGCAGGTGGTATGATTTTCGGAACAAGTGAACGTTACGGGAATACATTTACCTCAGCGAATAATTCACGGTCTTTGTCTACGCTGGAAAAGCTTCAGTTCGTGCAGGTCGCGTCCGGTGCAGTGGTGACGCTTGACTATGCAAGAGCCGCTGATGCAGACAATACGGGTGAACACAAGTTCCTGCTGCCGATAGGCGGCGCAGGTGATTTGGTGGTGGGTAATACGGTGCTGGGTTTCAATGCCATTTATAACATCGCACCCAATGCGGATACCTTTACCGGAAAGACAACAGTCAATACAAAGAATACATTGCGGGTGCGTTCAGGATCTTTTGTATCATTGGATGTTACCGTGAATGCAGATGGTAGCATGGAGTACTACACAAGCACGGATTTTACCGATATAAGTTCATTGGCTTTGGTTTCCTTGAACCGCTTGGAAAACCGTGGTACCTTCAAGGGCAACCTGATGATGGGAACGGGATCTCATGTCGAGGGTATCGGTAACATCACAGGCAATGTAAGTTTTGATGGCGCTACCGTGGTTGCCAATTCCGCCATAACGCTTGGAACCGTTAACATTACCGGTTCTTTGGGAGTAAAGGATACTTCGCTTTCCTTCCGCCTCTCAGGATTATCCACGGATCCTTACGATCATTTGGCCGTTACAGGAAACGTAACTGCCGCAAACAGTACGATAAACCTGATTGGCTTAGGCGGTTTTACCGTCGGGCAGAAATATACATTGATTACTTCGGACGGGCCGGCCATTTCCGGATTTACCGGTGCAAGTGCGGCCGGGTCAAGAGCTACATTTGGAATTGATACAGCTACGACTCCCGGTTCTTTGATTGTCCAGGTTCTGACAGGCGGTGCCGATCTCGTCTGGAAAAATCATCAGAATAACGGATTGTGGAATTTGAATACGACTCAGAATTGGGACAATACCGGTACCAGTCTGGCTGATAAATTTTACGCTTACGACAGTGTAAGCTTTGGAACGGTCGGAGCCGGAACGGTTAATATTGTGGGCAGTTTGTCCGCAGGCAGAATCTCCGTTGAGGAAAACGGCTACACGTTCACGGGCGGCAGTATTGCCGGGGAACTCTCAATAGCAGCGGGCAAATCCGTTATATTTAATAATGCAGGAGTTTCCTTTGCGAAGATAGCCTTTGGGGATAATGTATCGGTGCTTACACTTAACCAGTCAGCTGATGCCGAATTGTTTACCGAATTAACCGGAGCGGGAACTCTGGAAAAGTTGGGAACAAATGTTCTCCGGTTGAGCGTCGGCAATACGGATTTCTCAGGAGCCGTAAAAGTGAGTGCCGGTACCTTGGATCTCTTAAGCGATTTAGGAACAACAGCCAGTATTGTGCTGGACGGAGGAACGCTGACCAGCAGTAATAACAATGCAGTAATCGCCAGTGCTGTTAATCTGATCGCGGATTCAACGATTGATCTCGGTGGAGCCACTTATGGAAAATGGCTAAGCAATATAACCGGTGCAGACACCCATAAGCTGACTTTAAAGAACGGGACTTTGAGTACGACGACAGGAGAAGCGATTGTTGGCAAGCAAACGCCGGTTGGCGGAGTGATGATCGTGAATGAGCTGATCTTGGACAGCGGAGCGGTGTTGAATCGTCCTGTGGCCGGATTGGCGGATACCAGTAAGCTTCATGTGATCGCGGATGCATCGCTTGCGTCTTACGGGACCCTGGATTTGAGCGGAGAAAACGGAGGCAGTAAAAAGCTGACCGTGGATATAGACAGTGGCAAGACCCTGACAAGCACCGGTTTCATTTACACGACAGATACTACATCGGAATTTGTGAAGAGCGGCAGCGGAAAGCTTGTTTTTGCACCGTTGACGACACCGGCTGTAAAGCCGCCGTCCGTGGATGGTTACCAGACGCCGGATGATCTTCCGATGCAGTATAACGGAAAGATCACGGTAGAAGCAGGTACCTTGGAATTCCGTCGCAGTGACGGAGCCGATTGGAAACCGCCGTTCATGCTGAATGATCAGCCGACGATAGTCGTGAAAGGAGGGGCTGCCCTGTTTAGCAATGGTACCGGAGCCTTGGGGCGTGCAACCGGTTTGACACCGCATATTATCCTGGAAGAGAACAGTACCCTAACCGCTTCAGGCATTTTCTTCACTGAAAACCTGGAGATGACGGGAGCAAGCCTGGTAAATGCAACAGGTCTGACAGGAACATTGGCTATTGATCCGACAAACGGCAGTCATAAATCGGAAAATGCCACGATTAAAGTACATGCCGGTTCAACACCGACGACATCGACGTCATTAATCACAGTGAATACATTTGCGCCTGAGGCAGATATTACGTTTGACGTGGATTCGGGAGCGACCCTGAAGATGTCAAGCAGCATGAGCGGCAATAACCAGAAGATAACGATAGCCGGTTTGGGCAAGGTGATCTGGACAGGCAGTACGTCCTCGCATACGCAGGGAGACGTTACGATCAATGCAGGAGCAACCTTGCAGGGTGGCGATGATCTTGTGGCAGCGGAAGCCGGAGGTATTACAAACGCAAAAATAATCAACAACGGAACGATTCTGCATTACCGTGACGGTAATTATAACCTGGATGCTACCGTGACCGGTACGGGCAATCTGACGAAGTACAGAACAGGTCAGATGCAGGTAAACAAGGCGAACACGTTTACCGGTCTGACGACGATTGAAGAGGGAACGGTTAAATTGGGCAGCGATACTGCCACATTGCGCAGCGACATTTTAGCGAAGACAGGAACGACGCTTGACTTTACGGCGTACGCTTCCGGTTACGGAGTCGGAGCAGGCAGCGGGGAAGGTTGGAGCCGCACGGAACAGGTGATTGAGTTGGCCAGTGGTTCGACCCTTACCGGTAAGGCATTGCTGAACAACGGCGGCAAGCTCTATAGCGACGCAGCAACGACAGGCTCAATTACGGCAAATACCGGCTCGATCATTGGCGGTACAAAATTTGGCGGTGCGATCGGTGATGTGCTTGAATTGGAAAGCGGATCGACTTTCGCGTTAGGCAAGATGACCGGACCGATCAGCGGAACGGTTGTAATACCGTCCATTGATGCCGTATCCGTGACAGGAGGGCTGACGTTGAAAGGCGGCAGCACGCTCAAGTTCGACGTGGACAATACGACACCGGCTTCGGGACTTGCTGACAACATTACCTATACGGGGACCTTGTCGATTGCCGCAAGCGCGACAGATCGTATCCTGTTGGATATTCATAATTTGAACACAGGTTCAACTACCGGTGTGGATGGTACCTATACCTTGCTTTTGGGTGCGAATACGTACACTTCGGCACAATTGACCGCAATGGGCAGTTGGTTTAAACTGGGCCGTGCCATAGTGGATTTAACCAGTTCGACAACCGGTAGCATCGTATTGAAGATCACAGGCTCGCAATCAATGACTCTGACCTGGGCAGGTCAATCCGGCGGTGTTTGGAACAACAATGTGGAAGGGAATGCAGCTACATGGTTTAAAGGCCATCCTGCAACCACAGACCAGACCTGGTTTATCAATGAAGATACCGTATGGTTTGATGACTCAGCGGCGAATACAACGGTGACCGTGGATGCTGCCGGGGTGAGTGCCAAGGAGATGACCGTGGTGGGTAAAAATTATACCTTTAACGGAACAGGGGCGATTACAACCAATACGACGGGAGCCGGTCTGAAAATTGATGGAGTCAAGGCGACATTCAACAATGCCGTAAATGCATTTTCGAAAGTAGTCTTGGCCAACAACGGTACCTTGGTGCTCGGTGATAACCAGGCGACAGCAGGCTATGTGATCAGCGGAACCGGTAACCTTGAGAAAGCCGGGACAGGCACATTGGACTTGAGTTTACGTATAGGAGCGGATGCGAACACGTACACAGGAACGACGACAGTCAGCGGCGGAACCTTGAAAGTCGCTGCCTTGGATAACATCGGTGCCGGTACGGTAGTCTTGAACGGCGGAACGCTGGAGACGGCGACGTCGTTTGATTTGAGCAATGCCGGCGCTCGCACATTAGATGTAGGAGCAAGCGGCGGTAGCGTCAATGTGGGCAATACGCTTACAACAGTAGCAAAATTGGGTACGTTAAGCGGCAGCCTGACAAAATTGGGCGACGGTACCTTGCAAATACAGGACAATGCAACGTTGACTAAGAGTGTGACGATCACTGCCGGGACCTTGCAGGCGAAAGGCAGCAAGTTTGCGTCATTGAACGGGGCCGGTACCTTGGACATGAACACCAGTGCGTTACGGGTGCAAAGCGGCAGCTTCAGCGGCAGCTTTGCGAACCTCGATAAACTCGTTGTTGGTAACGTGGACAGCGGCACCTCGAGCGAAAAGTTCACCTACAGCGGCGGCGACATTACCGCTTCTACAACGATTGAGGATGGATCCACGCTGGAAGCGAATGTGACTCTGGGCAGCGGCAAGCATTTGGTCGCCGGCAACTTTGCGGATGTAACGACAGCGATCAAGGGTAACCTGACATTGAACACCGGATCTGAGCTGCATATTGCAGAGGCTGACACCGGTACCATCAGTACGGGAACGGTAGGTACATTGAAGGTTGAAGGCAATGTAAGCTTGTCCGGAGCGAATATTCATGCTTCCGCTGATTTTGGCAATGCCGTAGACAAGATTCAGGCAACGGGCAAATTAACGCTGGATGCCGCCAATGATACGAGCATTGATTTTGAGAGTGACGGCAGTTGGGGGACAAACAGTTATACCTTGGCTAACTTCGCTACCTTGGATATTCAAGGGAGCGCTGACGTAGCTGACGCGTTTATTGTGAAAGGACTGACCCGTAAAGAACTGGTGTATAACGTGACCGGAACCAGCATCAGCTTCACGGTAGCATCGCAGGCAGCCAGTTGGACCTGGGATAACCTGAGTGGAAATGGTCGTTGGGATATGTATGATGTGCTAAGCGATACCGATGCTACGGACAACTGGAATGACAACGGTAGTTTCTATACGCCGGACAGCTTTGCGGCAGGCGATAATGCCAAATTCACGGATAATGCTTCCGGAGCAATCAATGTCTGGGGTCTCGTAACCGGAAGCGGTAACGGGGCGGTGAACGTAAACAACGTGGTCTTTGAGAATACAAGCGGTCATGATTACAGTTTCAGCGGTGGTAATCTCGTCGCCAACAAGATAACAACCAGCAGTACAGGCAATGTAACGTTTAATAATGCCGTCACCGCGAACCAGATACTGGTCAATGGTACCGGCAATCTGACCCTGAACGGAGTTGGCAGCAAGATAACCGAGCAGATGTATGTGACGAACGGGACGGTGACATTGGGGGCCAGCGGTGTGCTTGTGGACACGAAGGTAATGATGGACGGAGCCAATGGTAAACTCGTTAACGCCAGCGGCATGACCAACACGCTCAGTCGTTTGATGGGAACAACCGGCACTGTGGATTTGACCGGTTCTACCCTGAAAGTGGAGAGCGGCAGTTACAGCGGCAAAGTCGTGGGTAACAGCAGTTCGATTCTGGAAAAGAGCGGAAACAGTGGCTTGGCTTTGTCCGGTCTGAATACGACGGATTACCAGGGAGCGTTGAACGTGACCGGTGGTACCTTGACCTTGAACGGGGCCAACGAAGTCTTGAGTTTCAATACATCTACCGGAACGAGTGTGGTGCTTGGCGGTAACTTGACTGTGGGCAGTGGCAGCAGTGACGGTAACATCAGCGGCAGCGGTAACTTGACCACGAAAGGTAACTTCGGCTTGGGCGGCAGTAACAGCTTCAGCGGCAGCCTGATCGTTGAGTCGGGAACAACGACGTTAAACAGTGCGACTGCGCTCAGCAGTTCCAGCGGCATCAACGTGAAGAATCTGGCTACGCTGGATTTGAACGGCAACAGTATTTCGGCGGCAGCGTTGTCGGCTGAAAGCGGAGCGACGATCAAGCTGAACAATGCGAACCTGACTTCGAACAGTAACACGGATAGCCAGTTTGCCGGCAACCTGATTGATAACGGTATGTTGATCAAGGATGGTAGCGGCAAACTGACTTTGTCAGGAACCAACACCTTCAGCGGTGGTTTGGATATCAACAAAGGCAGCGTGGAAGTAAGCAGTGCCGGTAGCCTTGGAACCGGAGCTCTCAACGTAAAGGACAGCGCTTCGTTGATCTTCAACGGCAGCGTAGCTTCGACAAACGCCGTGAATGTAAGCGGTAAAGGTACGCTGAACACCGTGAGCGGCAGCTCGACGGTGGACACGGTAACATTAGCCAATAGCAGTTCCAGTTTTGTGAAGAGTGGTGACGGTGAGTTGACCCTGAACAACGGAATCACATTGAACGGCGGCAAGCTCTTTGTTAACGGTGGTAAGCTGACCAGCAGCAATGACCTGATTATCAATTCGGGTGAACTGTTGGGTGGGGGCGGCACCGTGAACAGTAATGTGGTGGTAAAGTCCGGCGGTAAAGTCAGTCCCGGTAACTCGATCGGACAACTGACCATCTCCGGAGATGCCACGTTTGAAGCGAGCAGCCTTCTGGATATTGAGGTATCAAGTCTTGCTGATGCCAGCCTGAGCGGTATCTCGCAATCTGACCGTTTGACCGTCGACGGTCTCTTGACGATAGACGCATTGACCGTAAACGTGCTCAAATCAGGATCAGCTGACAGTTTCACGGCTGACTTCTACAAGTTCCTGATCCTGGAAGCCGGTAGCACTGCGCTGAATATAGCCAGTCTGACTGTAGACAGCAGTGATATTCTCTTCACGGAAGACTACAAGACGACATTCGTTCAGGAAGGTAACAACATCTACATGCTGATGAATATCAACCGTCCTGAATACTACCAGTACGTGGACGGTGAGAACCAGGGCAATGTGGCAGCTTACCTGGATGGCGGCTGGGATAATGCAAATACCTTCTGGAAGAAAACCGTACCGAGTGCTGTGCGCGCCAATCCAGGACAGGCTTCTGAGTTCCTTGACCAGTTGAGCGGTTATTCGCTTGCGCATGCTACGCAGAGCCGCGAGCTTGCCGGTGAACACTTCCGTCAATTGTGGAGCCAGCGCTTGATGACCGGTATCGCTGCTCAGCCGAGCCTGGATAAATCGACCGTGAACATCAATCCAACGGAAGCGATGAGTATGGCGAAGTTCAAGGATGCGGAATCGGAGATGAAGGAAAGCTATTGGGCTCAGCCATTCACGTATGACACTTCGATGAAGAGTGAAAACCACGTAAAAGGCTATGATTATCGTTCCAACGGTGTTACCGCCGGATTTGATACCCGTTTTGACACCGGCATGGTGATCGGTAGTGCGTTCTTCTATGAAGACGGTAACATCGAGACCAAGCGTAGTTCCGATAAGACCAACATCAATGACGCCCGTTTTGCGGTCTATGGTGGTTGGGATGAGGAAGACGTCAGCCTGATTGCTTCCGCCAGCTACGGTATCCAGCAGTACGAAAGCAAACGCTACGTGAACATCGGAGATCTCGGAGGCCGCAACAAGGCAGACTACGATGGTAATACCTACGGAGTCAGCATTGACGGGGCAGTTCGTATAACCAAGCAGATGCGTGTCTTTGCCGGATTTGACTGGTTGAACGTCAGTCGCGACAGTTTCCATGAGAAGGGCAGCGATTTTGCGATGGATGTTTCGAAGGAAACCCATGACATGCTGGCGAGCCGTCTCGGAGTCCGTTATGACCGTTACTTCGGTAATTTCGGGGTCTATGGATTGGTCGCCTGGAGACATCGTTTTGATGATACCGCAAGTGACCTGAAGGGTTCCTATGACGGTACTCCCGGAAGCTTCAAATCCAACGGTTTGAGCAATGATCCTGACAGCGCGCTGCTCGGACTCGGCGGTGAGTACAACGTTACACCGAATTATTCGATCTTTGCCGATGTCAACGCTGACCTGAACACCGACCATACGGAACTCGGATTGAGCGCGGGCTTGCGTTACACCTGGTAAAGCAGGGCAGAAGATGAGAGTCAGGAGACTGAAGTCTCCCAATAACACAAAGACGGTAGCATCACGCTACCGTCTTTGTGTATTTAAGCTATCCGGATTTGGACTTTGACTCTGTGATAGGAAGACGTCTTAATCGAATTGTTTTAATCCCCAAATAATACCGAATCATGAAACGAAGTTTTTTAGCTTTCGATTTCGGGGCGACGAGCGGTCGTTCTGTTCTTGGTTGTATTGAAAACGGAAAATTGACGATGAAAGAGTTGACCCGTTTTCCGAATCAAATCGTTGAATTGCACGGCAGATCTTATTGGAATATTTTATCGCTCTTTGAAGCCATGAAAACCGCTTTGAGGACAGCGGCAACGGAAGGTTTCAGCATTGAGGGGATCGGGATTGATACCTGGGGTGTTGATTTTGTATATATCGGAGCAGACGGCAGCATCGTCGGATTGCCGCGGGCATACCGTGATGTGTATACGAACGGGGCGCCTGAATCCTTCTTTAACATGATTTCGCGCAGGGAAGTTTATGACGCGACCGGCATACAGATAATGAACTTTAACAGTCTGTTTCAACTCTACGCGGCGAAAAACGAAGATTCGGGTCTGTTTAATGGAGCAAAACATATTCTGTTTATGCCCGATGCGTTTATTTATTTGCTGACAAGGAAAATGGTTTGCGAATACACCATCGCATCTACTTCGCAGATACTGAATCCGAGGACGAAACGATTCGAAGAAAAATTATTGAAAGCGGCAGATGTGAGTCAGGAACTGCTTTTACCGATCATCATGCCGGGAACCCTGGTGGGTCCATTGACGGATGATCTGGCGAAAGAATCGGGATTAGGTGCTGTGCCTGTGATTGCTGTCGCCGGTCACGACACTGCTTCGGCTATTGTTGCTGTTCCTGCGGAGAATAAAAACTTTGCGTATCTGAGTTCGGGAACATGGTCGTTGATGGGAATAGAAACTGATGAGCCGATTATTTCCGAAGCATCTTATGCCATGAATTTCACCAACGAAGGCGGCGTGGACGGCACAACCCGTTTTCTCAAAAATATTACCGGCATGTGGATACTTGAGGAGTGCCGGCGCGAATGGGAGAAATCAGGGAAGCAGTATTCATATCAGGAAATGGTTAACATGGCAAAGTCAGCGCCGGCGTTTGCTTGTTTTATTGACCCCGATGATCCCGGATTTGCTCATCCGGGCAGTATGCTGCAGGCGATAAAGGATTATTGTCTGAAAACCGGACAAGCGGTGCCGTTGAATGATGCTACCGTCATCCGTTGCATTTTTGAAAGCCTCGCATTGAAGTATCGCTTTGTTCTGGAGAGGCTGAAGGCCTTGGCTCCTTTTCCTATTGAAAAATTACATGTGATCGGCGGCGGTGCGCAAAATCATTTATTAAACCAGTTTACTGCGAACTCAATCGGTCTGCCTGTTGTGGCCGGACCTGTCGAAGCCACCGCCATCGGAAACATCCTCTTGCAGGCGAAAGCCGTTGGTCTGGTAAATTCCTTGTCCGAAATACGGTCTGTGGTAAAGGCATCTGCCAGTCCGCAGTTATTTACTCCGGAGGATCAGGACCATTGGACTATGGCATACGGGAATTTTCTGAAATCCGTTTGTTTGTGAATCATCATTTAATCTGAAACCATATTACCATCATGAAAAAGACAAAACTGATAGAAAAGTCGTTTGAACTTGCTAAGGAGCGTTATGCCGCGCTTGGAGTCAATGTGGAGGATGCATTGAAAAAACTGCAAAAAATTTCCATTTCCATGCATTGCTGGCAGACGGATGATGTGAAAGGGTTTGAGGTTACCGAGAATCTCGGCGGCGGCGGTATCCAGGCCACCGGGAATTATCCGGGGAAGGCGCGCAATATGGACGAGGTGCGTGCGGATATCGAAAAAGTGACGACCTGTATCGGGGGGAAACATCGGTTCAATTTGCATGCAATTTATGGGGATTTTGGCGGAAAGATAGTGGATAGGGATGCTGTTTCTCCCGAGCATTTTAAGTCGTGGATGCAATGGGCAAAGGCGAAAGGGTTAAAACTGGATTTTAATTCCACTTCCTTCGGACATCCGAAAAGCGGCAATCTGACTCTCGCAAATCCCGACAAGTCTATTCGTAAGTTTTGGATAGAGCATACCAAGCGCTGTCGTTGGATTGCGGAAGAAATGGGGAAATTCCAGAAAAGCCCTTGTATCATGAATCTATGGATTCATGACGGATCCAAGGACTTAACGGTGAATCGTTATTTGTACCGCCAGATTCTGGAGAAATCCCTGGATGAAATTTTTGCAACCGAATACCGGAATATGAAAGACAGCATTGAGGCAAAGCTGTTTGGCATAGCGCTTGAAAGTTATACCGTCGGTTCTTACGATTTTTATTTAGGTTACGGAGTGAAAAACAAAAAAATGGTTACGCTTGATACCGGACATTTTCATCTGACAGAAAGCGTGGCGGACAAGATTTCCTCACTTTTGCTTTATACACCTGAAATCATGTTGCATGTCAGTCGTCCGGTACGCTGGGATTCCGATCACGTTACAACGCTCAACGATGATACCGTTGATCTGGCAAAGGAAATTGTACGCGCCAATGCACTGGATCGGGTTAATATCGGATTGGACTATTTTGATGCTTCCATTAATCGCATCGGCGCTTATGTGGTTGGTATCCGGGCCACGCAGAAAGCGTTTCTTCTGGCATTGCTGGAGCCTATGGCAAAGCTGCGGGAGTATGAAAGCAAAGAGCAGTATTTTGAACGCTTGGCTCTGTTGGAAGAGAGCAAGGCGTTGCCGTGGAATGCCGTTTGGGATTATTTCTGCCTGACAAATGATGTCCCGGTCGGCGAGGATTTTATTTCGGATATTCAGAAATATGAAGCGGATGTGACTTCAAAGCGGAAATAGCTTCCGGAAATCATTTGTTTTGCGAAGCAACTAATTCTTTACCGTTTTAACATCAATGAATTCGCTTATCGGACTCTTTATTATTGCCATCGGGAGCTTCGGACAATCAAGCTCCTATGTGCCGATCAGGAAAATCAAGAACTGGTCATGGGAATGTTTCTGGCTTGTCCAGGGAATTTTTGCCTGGCTTGTTTTCCCGTCAATCGGCGCTTGTCTGGCCGTACCGTCAAATGCATCCTTGGCTGACGTTTACTCTGTGGGCGGAAACAGTTTGTTTCTGGCTGTTGGTTACGGGATGCTTTGGGGAATCGGCGGATTGACCTTTGGCCTCAGTATGCGCTATCTTGGTGTTGCCTTGGGACAATCATTGGCGCTTGGAACCTGTTCCGCTTTCGGAACCTTGATTCCTGCTCTGCTTAGAGGAGAAAATCTTTTCCGGGGTGATGGTTTGATTCTCCTGTTAAGCGTATCCATCGCCCTGGGCGGTATCGCGGTTATCGGTTATGCCGGCAGTTTGAAATCGAAAAATATGAGCGAGGAAGAGCGCAGAAAAGCAGTGAAGGATTTTGCGCTCAAAAAAGGGCTGTTGATAGCCTTGCTTGCAGGTGTGATGAGCGCCTGTTTCAGCCTGGGTTTAAACGCAGGCGCACCGATCAGGGAGAAGGTAATCATGCTGGGTGCAAAAGAATTGCTCGCGTTAAATCCTGTTATCCTGCTGGTAACGTTCGGAGGATTTCTGACCAATGCAACGTATTGCATTTTTCAAAATATCAAAAATAAAACCGGAAGGGAATACTTCTCGAAGGCTGTCCTGCTGAACAATGTTCTTTTCTGTGCCTTGGCAGGGATGCTCTGGTACTCACAGTTTTTCGGGTTGGGAATCGGACAGAGCTATTTTGAAGCCGGCGGTATCATGATGGCCTTTTCCTGGAGTATACTGATGTCATTAAATGTGATTTTCAGTAATCTTTGGGGAATCCTTTTAAAAGAATGGAAAGGAGCCGGAACAAAAACCGTGATTGTCTTGACTGTCGGTCTGCTTATCCTGATCGTCTCTATCGTGTTTCCTCAGGTAATGAAATGATTCAGCCGGCGGTAGCATGAAACAGTCTCACGGTTTTCGGATTTCAATATTCTTAGAATGTTTAAAATGAAAATAAACGAAGCATTAAAACAAAAGTTGGACGAGGTTGCGGAAATTGCCGGATATATTTGGCAGAAAGGCTGGGCTGAACGCAACGCAGGCAATATTTCCATTAACGTGACCGATATTATCGGTGATGAAAACAAATCGCTTCCGGCGTTATCAAGATACCCGTTGCCTCGTGACATGAAAGAATTGGCAGGCAATTGTTTCTTTGTCACGGGAACATTGAAACTGATGCGCAATGTCGGTAAAAATCCGCTGAAAAACGGAAGTTTTGTCCGCGTTGCTCCCGATGGAAGCAGTTATGATGTGATTGGTCCGGAAAACATCAAGCCGACGTCGGAGCTTCCTTCGCATTTTTCGATCCACGTCTTTTTAAAGAAAAAGAACTCTTCGAAAAAAGTCGTTCTGCATACGCATCCTACCGAGCTGACAGCCTTGTCCCATGTCATCGAATTCAAGGATGAAAAGCGTTTGAATGAGATGTTGTGGAAAATGCATCCCGAAGTGTTTATTGTTGTTCCGCGTGGATTAGGAATGGTTCCTTACGAGGTGCCGGGGACTTTGGAGCTTGCTGACCTGACGGTGAAGGCATTGGAAAACCATGATTTTGCAGTTTGGGAAAAACACGGGGTTCTTGGCGTAGGTGAGGAGCTTGTGGAAATTTTTGATTTGCTGGACACATTGAATAAATCCGCAATTATGTACGGTTATGTCAAAGCTTGCGGGCATCAGCCGGAGGGCTTGACGCAGGCGCAGCTTGATGGATTGATCAAACCGTTCAATATTAAACTGTAATCTGGTTTATGGCTTTGGCAGCATCTTTATTCCAGGGCCGATAACTTTTTCTGATACTGAGCCGGTAGCTACACGCTACCGGTTTCATTGTCCTTCGGGAGCAGTCTGATGCAGGTTTTTGCTATTCGCCGTTGAACCTTATCTGTCGGTGTCTGGTCTGTTTTTCATATGTTTATTTGCTTATTCCGCAAAATATCTATTTTTTGTTTTGAAATATCATGCTTTACGTAAACAAACAGTTGGTCCCGCAATCTGCTCTGGATGAACATTATCATCGGCTCCGTTTGGAGGTTGAAAAAGAACTTGATGGAAAACCGGAGGAATTAATTCACCTGACCACATTGGAACATGCGAAGAATTACGTGATTGAAGAGGCATTGCTGGATCAGGAAGTCAACCGGATACAGGCTCATATATCTTCGAAGGAAGTGACGGAAGCCTTCCAGCAAATGTTGGATATGAATGGGGGAGAGGATGCTTTCAAAAAGCATTATTCGAAGGCGGATGAAGCTAAAATCAAGGCTGAGATTATTCATCAGAAACGAAAAGAGATGCTTTTGGCTTCCATTGATGCTACCGTACCGGAAACATCCGATGATGCCATGCTTGCTTATTATGAGGCAAATAAGGACAAATACATGGAACCTGATTTTTACCATGCTTCCTATATCGTGAAAATTGTTTTGCCGGATACAGACAGGGCGGCAGCTGAAAAGGGTATACGGGAAGCACATAGACGGTTGGCTTCGGGAGAGGATTTTGCATCTGTTGTCCTGGCCTGTTCCGACAATAAAGAACATGACGGTGACATGGGATGGTTTCCCAAGGGAGCCGCATTGCCGATGTTTGAAGATACTCTGGATGCGTTGAAACCCGGCGAGTTCTCAGAACCTTTTGTGTTCACGCTCGGTTGGTCCATTGTGAAGCTGCATGAATTACGAAAGGGTCAGGTAATAAAATTTGAATTGGTAAAGGAAGACATTCGCAGCCTGTTGGCAGAAGACGCAAAGGATGCTGCCTTCAGGCAATTTGTTGAAGATCTGAAAGCAACGGCATCGGTAGAGACAAAATAGATTCATGCAGTTGGATTGGTTTTCACTTCCTCAGCGGTTAAGTCCTCAGGATGCCGAAAAATTTGCATCGGCATCCGTGTTCCTTGAACAGGGAATAATGGCTTCATTGCCGAGAAAATCAGTCGTGGCATTAATTTGCGGGGAGACGGTAACATCACTCGCGGCCTTTGTTTTTCTCAGGAAGCATGAATGTATACCCGTTATGCTACCGCCTGATTGGACCGATGACTATCTGAGGACATTTCATGAGCGATATGCAGTAGGGGCCGTGATAAAGATAGATGAAAACGCTTTGATAACATACCGGATTTTTTCGGAGAAATCCGACTCGGAAAATGACCTGTTGCCTGCGGATGCTATTTTGCTTTCCACCGGCGGCTCCACGGGATTTCCGAAGTTTTGTATCCATACGGAGAAATCCCTGTCTGCTCCGGTAGCAGCAACAAAACGTTTTTTTTCATGCAAGGAACTGAATATGCATTCGGTTCTTCCTTTGTACCATATCAGCGGGTTTATGCCTGTTGTCCGGGCAGTCGTAAGCGGCGGTAACTTGTTATTGGGTTCTTACCGTAACCTGGTTTCATTGCAGGTTCCCGGCCCGGAAACTTTCATTTCTCTGGTTCCCACACAGTTAGCCCGCATAATGGAAGACACGGATGCCGTCGAAAGGCTTTCAGGTTACCGGGCGGTATTGATCGGTGGGGCAAAGGCAGACAACGAATTGCTTCGGAAAGCAAAGGAACGGGGCATCCCTGTCAGTCCCTGTTTCGGAATGACGGAAACAGCCGCTTTCTTTGCTGCAATCCGTCCGGAAGATTTTTCTCCGGAAGATCTGGCTTATCGTGTTCTTGGCCATGCCGATGTGAGAATATTGAAACATGATGAGGATCTGCCTACGGATGATTTGCTTAATGAGCGTATTGCGGTACGCAGTAAGGCGTTGTTCCTGGGCTATTGGGGAGAAGATGAAGTCTTATCCGAGGATACACTCTGGGTTACGCAGGATGATGGTTTTTTTGATAGCAACGGGCGATTGCATGTTACCGGCAGGTCCGATGCCATGATTGTCAGCGGAGGGAAGAAGATCAGTCCGGCGGAAGTATCTGCATCATTGATGGAATCCGGTTTTGTGAAAGAAGTGAAAGTATTTGGAATTCCTGATGCGGAATGGGGGCAGAAACTCGTATGTGTGTTTGTTCCGACAGCGAATGAATCATGGGGTAAATTGTCGGGTTATCTGCAGCGAAAGCTGCCGTCTTATAAAGTACCTAAGGCATGGATTTCCTTACAGGCAATGCCCTATGACGAACGTGGAAAACTGACAGACTCAGCACTGTCAAAGTTGTTCAGGCCGTAAGCTCTTACCGTTTGTTGATGCCTCTGTCTCCTCCGGCTTTTCTGATGCTTAAAACGCCCTGGCTTGTAGAGGATGGCAGGCTGATGCTTCCTCCATTACTGGTATTTCCCAGTGTTTTCATATTAAGGTTTACCGCATAGGAACCGCTCATTTTTTCGTACCCTTTGCTTTCGAGGTCTGCCCGTGTGGATGACTCGTTAAAGGGAATATTTTCACCTACGACACCGCTTTCTTTTTCGATGGCTCCTTGTGTTCCCGAATAGCGGAATCCAAACCGGTTGATGTCAACCATGGACAGGGATCTTCCGGCAAAATCATAAGAGGTTCGGCGGTCAAAAGCTTCAAGCATGGATTTATCCGCGTAACGTTCACTGCGTTCTTTTTTCCATTCGCTTGCGTTGTCTACCCAGTGAGGAACGTTTTTCTTGTTCGCATTGCTCATATCCGTTCGGTAAGACTTATCAGCATTTGAGTAAGTCTCGGTAAACGGATTTTTGCTTCTGGCAAATTCCAGCAATTCTTCTTTTCCGCTGAGAACGGCTTTACGGTTACTGTCCGTACTTGCCTTTCCTCCGTTCCACTGTTTGGTCGTAAACGCTTTGTCTCCCGGATTGTAAAGTTGTCCGCCATTGCCATACATGGTGCCCGGTATTTCCTGATTACGTGTAGTCGGTTTAATCCCTTCCACATCGATGGATGGTGGAAGTATTTCAACGTTTTTAGGCTCATTGGGGATTGCCGGATTATTTTTAGGCGCTGAAGGGTTTCCGAACAGATTATCCATTAGCGATTCAATATCTTCGGAAGAACCGATGAAATCGGCTTCTTTCACACTTTCCTTGACCACCGCGGCAGAAAACAACGGTAGGGTAACAAATGAAAATGCGACTGTTGCGAGCAATAAGCGCATGAACATGCAGTTTGTTTAAAAAAGAGCATTCCGCAAGCTGTTTTTTACTTTCTGTTTGGACAGAAAAGGGCAAATGATGCATCCTGATGCGAATGATTATTGATTACCTGAAAAACGCTTCCCGCTATAAACATGTATGCCCCGGTCTGGAGACGGCTTTTGCTTTTCTGGCAAAAGAGAGTTCGCAGACATTATCTGCAGGAAAATATCCGGTTGATGGTGAAAAGATTCATGCGTCCGTGGATGAGTACGAAACGAAGCCTGAATCTGCCTGTAAATGGGAATCACATAAAAAATACCTGGACATTCAGGTACTATTGTCCGGATCGGAGAGAATGGGCTATGCTCCCGTCGGCAGCATGATACCGAGAACCGAGTATGATGCGCAAAAGGATGTGTTGTTTTATAACGGAACGGGTGATTCGGTATTAATGCTACCGGGAATGTTTGCTATTTTTATGCCGGACGATGCGCACATGCCAAAAATATGCAATGGAAAGCCTGAACATGTAAAAAAAGTAGTCATTAAGGTAATGGTCGATGGCGGATCATTTTAAAATTGAAACCTTTTTCAAAATAAAAGATTAACTAGTGTCATGATTGCTGAATTTTATAAAAAGACTTATGGTTCTGCCCCGACAGTAATTGCCCAGGCTCCGGGAAGACTTGAATTTATTGGTAACCACGTCGATTACAACAAGGGCATTGTAATGGGCGTTTCCATTGACAATCGTATCAACGTCGCGGTTTCTCTGCGTGAGGACAATGAAATCCACATGGCAAGCGAAGTATTGAAGGCAAAAGGTGTGGTTACGTTGGATAAGGTTGCGTTGCAGAAGGATGACCAGGCTTTCATGAATTATCCACTCGGTGTCTTTGCCATGCTGAGACAGGCAGGTATGAAGGTCGAAAAGGGATTTAATTTTGCTGATACAAGTACGGTTCCTTTAGGTGCAGGCGTAAGCAGCAGTGCAGCGATTGAATTGGCAACGGCCTATGCATTAAGCAAACTATATAATTTTCCGCTTTCAAAAATAGAACTGGTGCGTCTTGCCCGCAAGGCGGAGAATGACTTTGTGGGAATGCCTTGCGGTATCTTGGATCAGGGAGTTTCCGGATTCGGAGCAGAAGATGCGCTTGTCCGTATTGATTGCAAACAGGAAACTTTTTCAACGCTCCCGCTTCCGCACGGAACGGCTTTCTGGGTATTTAATTCACAGAAGAAACACGCTTTGGTTGAAGGTATGTATGCAAAACGTTTTGACGAATGCATGCGCGCTACGAAAGTGCTTAGCCGCTATAAGAGTTCTATCACATGTCTGGCTGACTCGACTCCGTCTGCCGTGGAAGCGAATCGCTCAAAAATGGATAGCGACACCTTCAAGCGTGCAATTCACGTAACCAGCGAAAATGCCCGTGTTCTTGAGATGGAAACCGCATTGGCCGATAAGGATTTATCCTCGGTAGGTGATTTGTTGAAAGCGTCTCACGCAAGCTCACGCTATTTCTTTGAAAACACCTGTACGGAAATTGATTTCCTTGTGGATGAGCTCTCAAAGCAGGATCATGTTTATGGCGCCCGTTTGAGCGGCGGCGGTTGGGGCGGTGTTGTGATTGCTTTGACCAGCCCTGATTACAGCAAGAAAGAAGCGGATGAACTGCTTGCTGCTTTCGAGAAAAAATTCGGACATAAAGCCGGCTACTTCAAAACAAAGACCGGACCCGGTGCCGGATTGGTTCAGTAAGCCGGGAATAAAGTTATTTTATAAGCACGGTAGCATGGCGACATGCTACCGTTTTTTATTTGGAAGAAGGGCCTATTGCCTTAAATAACAATAGGGGGCTTGGGATATTCTATTTTAGAATATCCGTATGACCGACAACGCGCAGAATCTCCGGATGCTTGCCTCGTATGCAGCGTTCGACTGCGTCAACGTTGTTATGCACGGTGGTGACATCAAGTTCGGGGTCGACACGGCAATGGTAATTGACGATAAGTCCGTTGTTGGTCTGACGGACGCGTACGTTGTGAATCTCACTGACAATCGCGTTTTCGGAAGCACAGGAAACCAGTGAGGATTCGATTGCTTTTGTAATGCTTTCGTCCGCGTCATTACCGCTGAGGTGGTCGAGTTCAAGCGGTTCGATATGAGTATCGACCTCTGTTTCCGGCCCGAATTCATCCCTGATAGCTTTTTCGAACCCGGATGCCAGCGTGTGTGCGGCGCCAAGGATCATGCGTCCGTTTACTTCCATATCAAAGCTGACGGAAAGACGGCCCTCTATGTTTTGCACGGTAACATGATGCACGGGAATACGTCTTTTTACGGCAATCAACATGATGCGTTCCAATACCGTTTCTGTTTCAACAACACACGGATTAGCAGTTACGGTAAGAACCGTATCGGGGAATTGTGAGCGAACGACATCGTTGATTCTCTTCTTTATGGCTGCCACGCGATCCAGCGGCAGCGTACGGGGAACATTAACGATGATTTCGCCGAAAATTTCGTTGCCTCCGGGTCGCAGGCGTAAGGATGTGATTTCAACGACTCCCGGTATATCGGAGACCAATTCGCAGATCAGTTCTGTTCTGCCTGACGGTGCGGTGTCCAGTAATGTGTTGAGGGTGCGTTTCCCGAGGCGGTAACCGGCGATGCCGATAAAAACAGCCACTCCGATGGCTGCGAGGGCGTCGCCGTATCGAAATCCGTACGCGGATGCGATGAGTCCGAGGAGCACCATCACAGAACCGGCAAGATCGGAGGAAAAATGTAACACATCGGCGGCAAGCGCATGGCTGCCGGTAGCATGGGCTACTTTGTGAAGCGCATAAATGCGGTTGATATCAATGATAATGGAAATAATGATGACCGCAAAAACCAATGCAGAGGTCTCAACGTTTCCTCCTCCGGAAAGCAGGCGTTGTATTGCATGGTAAATGACAGCCAGCGTAAGCAGGAAGAGAATGGCCGTTTCAACAAGGGCAGCGACGCTTTCGAATTTGCCGTGCCCATAATGATGCTCCTCATCCGCAGGTTTGTTTGACGTACGGACAGCAAACCACGTGATGCTCGTTGCGACGGTATCAACAGCGGCATGGGCAGCCTCGGAGAGCAGGGCGAGCGACCCTGAGAAGAGACCGGCCAATAGTTTTCCGACGGTCAACACTACGCTGGCAAATACAGACCAGCGGGCAACCTGTTCTTTTCTGACAGCATCATCAAGAATCTTTGTCTCGGCTTGCGTGTTTTCGCTCATCAGGGAATGCATGTGTAATAGCCGATAACATTATCCAATCTGTATCAAAGTGCAACGTTGTTTCGGCTAAAACGGCATGTTTTATCTACCATCTCGCTGTATTGAATAAATCGAAGATATGTTTTGAAAAAAAACGAAAGCGTGATTGCATTAACACCTTTGAATGGAAACAGGATTGCTATGAGCATACAGATTCAGGAAGAGGAGAGGCCTGTCGTTTCTGAGGGTAATATCTCGGTGGAAACCGTGACCCGTGAGGGGGCTGCGGTTGCTGCGGCGCTTTATGTTCCGTCCGAAGCGGCAAAGGTAACGCAGATTGCCGGTAACACCGTATTCTCCATGCTGCTGGCTATCGGATTTTCTCATTTTCTGAATGATACCATCCAATCACTGATACCGGCGATTTACCCGATTGTGCGTGATTCGTTCAAGCTGAGTTATTCACAAGTTGGTATGCTGACTTTGACCTTTCAGCTGACTGCTTCTTTATTGCAGCCGTTTGTGGGTATGTATTCAGACAAAAAATCAATGCCGTATTCGCTGGCTTTCGGAATGACGCTTTCATTGCTTGGCCTGATACTGCTTTCCCGGGCGGATTCCTACACAATGCTACTGTTTTCCGTTGGTCTGGTTGGCGCAGGATCTTCCATTTTCCATCCGGAAGCTTCGCGCGTGGCACAGTTGGCATCAGGCGGGCGGCGGGGTCTTGCCCAATCCATCTTCCAGGTTGGCGGAAATGCCGGAAGTGCGTTAGGTCCTTTATTAGCCGCACTGATTGTCGTCCGTTTCGGACAGCACAGCATTGCATGGTTTTCGGCGGTAGCGCTGCTGGCGATAGCGGTGCTTTTCCGCGTAGGTAAATGGTATGGGATAAATAAACCCTGTGCGAAGAAGAAGACAGGTAAAGCATCGGAACGCTTTTTGTTTTCCCCGGGAAAGACAGCTTTTTCCATAGGCATCCTCCTCGTATTGATGTTTTCAAAGAACTTTTACATGGCGAGCATGGGCAGTTATTTCACGTTTTATCTGATGGACAAATTTAAACTGACGGTGGAAAGCGCGCAGATGCATCTGTTTGTCTTCCTGGCTTCGGTTGCTGTCGGTGTATTGGTGGGCGGGCCGTTGGGTGACCGTTTCGGACGGAAATATGTCATCTGGGCGTCGATATTGGGAGCTGCTCCGTTCACGCTGATGTTGCCGTATGCCGATCTGTTCTGGACGGATGTGCTGATTGTCATCATCGGGCTTGTGTTGGCTTCGGCGATGTCAGCAATCATTGTGTTCGCGCAGGAATTGATTCCGGGGAAAGTAGGCATGATTTCCGGTTTATTCTTTGGTTTTGCCTTTGGTATCGGCGGCGTGGGTTCTGCGCTTCTCGGAAAGCTGGCCGATTATTCGGGTATCCAATTTGTCTATCAGGTTTGCGCATTTCTTCCTCTGATCGGATTAGTTACCTACTTTCTGCCGAACATAGAAGGCCGACGAAAAGCGAAAGCAGAATTGAACCGATGAGAATACTATTTATGATTAATTGCCTTATGAAAACCGGATTGATATTTGTATTGTCACTGTTTGTAACCACTATCTCTTTCGGGCAGAACATGGGTTTGCCTGTCCCGCAGAAAACGGGAGGCATGCCCTTGATGGAGGCATTGGGCAAACGGTCAACCAGCCGGGATTTTGATTCAGGAAAAGACCTGACAAAACAGCAACTGTCAAATCTCCTCTGGGCTGCTTTCGGGATCAACCGGGAGGACGGAAAACGGACTGCGCCTTCCGCTCTCAATTACCAGGAAATAGAGGTTTATGTTTTGATGAAAAACGGGGCTTTTGTGTACGATGCAAAATCCAATGTTTTAAAACAGCTGCTTGCGGAAGACATCCGTGAACTCGGCGGGACGCAATCTTTTGTTAAGGATGCTCCCGTGACCCTGGTATATATTGCTGATTTTACAAAAGCCGGTAGCGGTAGCGAAGCATCCATGCGTGAAACATCAGGGATCAATGCCGGACATATTTCGCAGAATGTATACCTTTTCTGTGCCTCCGAGGGACTGATTACGGGAGCGCGGCTTTCGATAGACAAGGACGGATTGGGAAAGAAACTGGGACTTCGTAAGGAGCAATGGATTGTTCTGGCAGAGTCAGTCGGCTATGCAAAATAGTTCCTTTATCAATTAAGACAAATAGTTATGCGATTAATCTGTTTATTAACTGTACTTGTGGGAAGCCTGCTATGCGGCTGTACCCACACCGGAAACAGCAATACGCGACAGGGAAGCGTTTCATTTTATGCCATGGAGTTTGGCATCGTGTCCGAATTCCAGACGAATAATGAATCATTGGTCGGAATGTCCTATGTGCGACTTGAAGCAAAGGATACATTTCGTCTGACAGCAGAAGATTCTGCGGTTCTCGGGAATTTTTCCGATGCGATTGCATTAAAGAAACGGGACTTGGATATGCAGTTCAATCCGATCAGGGAACGTCCCGATGAAAGCGGAATGGATCATAAATGTTTTGTCCTGAACTCGATTGGTGATGATTGGGCTGTTTTTCTGAAAAAAGACGGTAGCATACTTGTTTATGAGGTGAAGTATTATAATACCTACATGCTTCTCGGTGATTTTCTGTTTACTGAGAAGAATGACAGTGTTTACCGTATCCTTTCCCAATGCCGGGATACCTATTACGCTGCAAACCCGGATGATTGCGACTGTTAGGCGCTTCTGATCCGGAAATGACGGTAACATGCTGAGAGCATCTTTTTATACATTAGGTTGCAGATTGAACCAGTACGAGACCAAGGTTATCCAGGACCATCTCGAGCAGGCTGGCTACACCATCGTCCCTTACGGTGAAGAGGCAGATCTCGGTATCATCAATACCTGCACCGTTACACGCGAAGCGGATGCGAAATGCCGTAATATGATAAGGAAGTTCATTCGCAGGAATCCGGATGCGTTTACGGTCGTTATCGGTTGTTATTCGCAATCGGGATATAAGGAAATTGCCTCGATTCCCGGAGTGGATGTGATCATCGGAAACCAGGACAAAATGAATGTCCTGAAATATGTCGGAACACGGAAAAATGATGTCCCCGTCATTATCCGCGAGCGTATCAGCCGGGATGATTTCACCATGTCGTTTGTCGGTGAACTGCCCTTTGAAAACCGGGCAAACCTGAAAATCCAGGATGGCTGCGATTTCATGTGTTCCTTCTGCATCATTCCTTACGTGCGCGGCAGGGCGCGGAGCCGTGACTTCGACAACCTGATGGAAGAAGCGCGAACCCTCGTTTCGCGCGGCATTGGTGAAATGGTGCTGACCGGCGTGAATATCGGGACTTATGATAGCGGTGGGCGTGATATGCTTGCATTGGTGGACGAACTTAACGCAATCAACGGACTGAACCGCTTGCGTATCAGCAGCATTGAGCCAACTACCATCCCGGAGGCCTTGTTTGAACGCATGCGCGATCCGGACCATGCCTTGCTCCCTTACCTGCATATTCCGCTTCAGGCGGGAACGGATAAAGTATTATCCGATATGAAACGCCGTTATGATCTGGGCGCATTCCTGGAATTCATCAATAAAGCACATGCTGCGGTTCCCGGTATTTGCATCGGAACCGATATCATGGTCGGTTTTCCGGGCGAAACCCGCGAGAATTTTGAGCATACCTGTAAAATATTTCTGGAGAATCCCTTCGCTTACAGTCATGTGTTTGCCTATTCCGAGCGTGAGGGTACGCCTGCCGCGCGAAGGGCGGATCAGATTCCTGTGAACGAACGTAACCGCCGTTGCAATGAACTTCGGCGCCTGAGCGCTAAAAAGCGTTTTGACTTCATGGAAAGTTATCTGGGGAAAACCGTAGAAGTACTCTTTGAAAAGCCGCGTGAAGACCGTTGGCCTGGTTATACGGATAATTTCATACGTGTGGTGGTCTCCTCGGAGGAACCGTTATTGAACAAAACACGCAAGGTGCGTCTGAAGAATATCGCAGCCGATTACATGGAGGGAGACGTACTTTCCTGAGCCTTGGGGGATTTCTTTGCTTTTCTGCTTGTTGGGCGGTGGGTGTAAATGACATGATAACGGTATGATCGAAATTGCAGTCTTTGAATTAGGGTACGTCGATACGAATGCTTACCTGTTGTATTCGCCGGAAACAAAAGAGGCCGTGCTGTTTGATGCGCCGGGCGATTCCTTTGAGGTCGTCAATGCATACGTGCGCAAGCACCAGTTGAAACTGACAACACTTTATTTTACGCATGGGCATTGGGATCATATGATGGATGGAGCAAAGTTTCACGCAGCCGGACTGAAAACCTATGCAAACAAAGCCGATGAACCGCTCTTCTCAAATCCGCGCGGCAGCATGCGCCTTTATCTTCCCGGCAGCATGCCATTAGAACCTGTTCCGATAGACGGGTGGCTGGAAGACGGAGAAAAAATCACCATCCTCGGGCAAACAGTCGAAGTACGCCATGTCCCGGGTCATTGTCCCGGTAACATCCTTTTTTACTTTGAAAAGGAAAACAAGGCGATTGCCGGTGATGCTATTTTTGCCGGAAGCATCGGGCGGACCGATTTGCCGGGCGGTGACTTCCTGACGCTTGCCCATTCAATCAGGACTAAAATCTATACCTTGCCCAAAGATTGCGAGTTGCTTCCCGGTCATGGCCCGTCAACAAATGTCGGGTGGGAACGGGAGAATAATAATTTCGTGCATGATTGATCCGATTGGCACTGACTTTTTTGAAAACAATGGGTGCATGCGACATACTTGTGGATGAATTTTTCATGAAACGGGCGATTGCCCTGGCAAAGCTTGGCTGGGGAAATACGCATCCGAATCCGCTTGTCGGCGCGTTGATTGTTGAAAACGGTAGCATCGTTGCCGAAGGTTTTCATGCAAAGTCCGGGGAACCCCATGCCGAGCGGAATGCATTAACTAATCTGGGGCGGAAACCGAACCGCGATGCCGTCATGTATGTGACGCTGGAACCTTGTTGTACCTGCGGACGAACCGGAGCTTGCTGCGATGCACTGATTGATTCAGGCATTTCGAGGGTAGTTGTCGGAGCCACCGATCCGAACCCAGCCCATGCGGGAAACGGATTCACGCTCCTGAGCCAAGCAGGCATCGACGTGCAAACGGGCGTATTGGCGGATGAATGTGAAGATATCAATCTCATCTTCAATCATTGGATTGTTCACAAGACTCCCTTTGTGGCAGCAAAATTTGCCAGTACCCTGGACGGCTACATTGCGACCGGATCCGGGGATTCCAAATGGATTACCGGGGAAGCGGCACGCGACGACGTGATGAAGTGGCGTAAGTATTTTCCGGCCATAGCGGTTGGCAAGCATACAGTGATGCAGGATAACCCGGCATTGACCAGCCGGATGAAGGATGCTACCGTCTGTCCCAGGCGGCTGATTTGGGATGCCGAACTGGAACTGGCAAAAGATGCGTCACGTTACCGTGTCTTTTCGGACACATTTGCTTCGCGGACAGTCGTTATTTGCAAAAGAAATCCGGTCAACGAATCCATGGTAAAGCACCTGGAATCATTGGGGGTTGCTGTTTGGCGTTTGGCGGATGCTCCTTACGCAGCGCTTTGGCAGAAATGTGCGGAAGAAGGATTGACGGGTATTTACGTCGAAGGCGGAGCAAATACGCACGGACAGTTGCTGGCCGCAAACGCGATCCATTACGTCTTCTCATACCGGGCTCCCGTGATTTTAGGAACCCTTAACGGACGCAGGGCGATGGGAAACGGGAAACGGGTGGATAAAATGGCTGAGGCCATTCGTTTAACAAAAGTCCGCCAGGAAAGTTTCGGTGACGACCAACTGATGCGCGGATACATTGGTTAAACACGCGCGTAACTTTCATAAAATCCACTGTGCATGCGTCGATTTTATAATAAACTGTTTTTCTATTTATGAAACCTATTTGTATTTATGTGGCTACCGGCAATGCCCACAAAGTGCTTGAAATCGGACGGTTTTTTGAAACACATGGATTAAACCATGTTACCGTGAAGTCTGCGAAAGAAGCGGGAGGCATGCCTCACGTGGACGAAAATGCGGATACTTTTGAAGGCAATGCTTTGCTTAAGGCGAAGGCCCTGAAGGAGAAAGTCGGAAAAAACGCTTATGTTCTGGCTGACGATAGCGGAATCGAAGTCGACGCGTTGGACGGTGCTCCCGGTATTTTCTCGGCGCGCTATGCCGGTGAAAGCGGCAATGACCAGGCAAACAACGAGAAACTGATGCGTGAATTAACGGATATTCCCGACGCCAAAAGAACAGCCCATTATGTTTGCGCCCTGGTTTTGCTGAAACCTGACGGTGAGGAGGAATTCTTTAGCGATATTTGCGAAGGGCGTTTGCTCCGGGAACCGCATGGGAACAACGGCTTTGGTTATGATCCTTACTTTGTGCCCAATGGTTATGACAAGACATTCGGCGAGTTGGCTCCGACAATCAAGGATAACATCAGTCATCGTGCACGCGCATTGAAGCTGCTTGTTGATTTTCTGAAGGATTGAACACGACGGTAACATGGTTCCGATGCATGCTAAAATAACCGATAATTTGTTTTGCCATAAGCAACCGTGAATCAATAACATTTCAAGCTATCGTGAACAGGCTTCATCGCTACATATTCTCATCCTTGCTTACCGTTGTTTTCAGTGCGGTTACGGTATTTGTATTCATTCTGATTACCGGTAACATTCTGCAAAGTGCCTTGGGTTTGTATGCGAGCGGTCAGTTGTCCGGGATGCTGTTTTGTAAACTGCTTGTGGTATTGATCCCTTACGTGATCGCTTATGCCTTGCCGCTGGGTGTTCTGTCGGGAATTCTGATCGTGCTTGGCAGGCTGTCCAGCCAGCAGGAAATTACAGCAATGAAATCCGCGGGAGTCGGGATAAAGACCTTTTCTGCGCCGATTCTGTTTATTTCCTGCGTGAGTGTCTGTATCCTGCTTTTCATCAATAATTATTATGCGCCGATGGCGAAACAGGCATCACGGAAGATGCTGGCCAGTGCAGTGGGACAGAATCCCGTGGAATTTATTCAGCCGAAGGAGTTCATCAAAAACTTCCCGGGCTATATTATCTACATCGATGAACGGAAGGGGAATGACCTGAGAGGGTTCTGGATCTGGGAACTCGACGATCAGAAGCGGGTGAAAAACTGTCTTCGGGCGGAGAGCGGTTCCTTTTTTTATGATGATGTCAAAGAAGAGATTGTTCTGACCTTGTCGGATGGAATCGGTGAACGGCGGGATAAGAAAAATCCCGAGGATTTTTCCTCGGACATTCCCATGCTGGTATTTAAAAAGTGGTCCTTGCCGCTTCCCATGGAAAGATTGCTTGGTCCCGAAAATGCCCCAAAACTCAAAATTTCGACGATGACCATCGTGCAGATGCTCAATCATAAGAGGAAGCAGGCACAATTATTGTCAGAGACAAGCAATCCGGAAGAAATAGCCGAGATCAGGCGGGAGATCTATCAAACCAACATGCGCATGCATTATAACATGTCCAGCGCGTTTTCCGTCTTTTCCCTGGTGCTTCTGGGGATTCCTCTGGGCATTCAGGTCGGACGCAAGGAAAGTTATGCCAATGCCGCTTTAGCGCTGATATTGGCATTGTCTTATTTTGTGCTGCAAACAAGCATCAACGCATTTTTCAACAAGATGCCGGATTCGCATGGTGAATATCTGTTATGGATTCCGAATGTCCTCTTTCAGGGGATCGGTATCTGCTTGTTTATTCGCGCCTCAAAACGCTGAGTTATGCGTCAGATATTACCAAAGTATAAATACGGGTTCTGTTTGTTCGGATTGCTGACATTAGCTTTTTTAGGTATGTCCGCCTGGACATTTTATTCATCGCAGCAGGAAGCACGGCGATTCGTTAAGACCATGGCAACGGTAATTGAGGGAGATAAAACGCCGGATAACAACTATTTGCTTAAGTTTACATTTAAGACGACGGACGGAAGCCTGAAGCAGGCAGAAATCCATGTCCCTTTTTACGAGTGGGAAGAAGCGGTAAAGAACGGTAGCATGGAAATCGAGTACAACCCTGATTTTCCGGATGATATTTCCCGGCCGCGTTCCCCGATGTTACCGTTATTTTGCCTGTTGCTTTCAGCTTGTTGTTTTATCTCGATGCAGGTTTACCGGCGTAAGCTGTTCAGAAAAAGCCAGTATAACCAGCCTGAGTTATTTTAGTGTATACTGGTTGGCTGGGTATTATTGTTTGTTAGTCTTTGTTTTGATTATTTTTGCATGGTGTGTTTTTTGTTATTTTGTATTATGCTTATATAGTAACGCAGATTTCTGACGGAGATATTTTTTG
>JAVBMG010000003.1:0-111035 GCA_031552815.1 Opitutales bacterium | reverse complement strand
TCACCTACCGATGTCTCCCACGCTTTAGCGCTCTTGATCGTCGTCATCACTACATGCGCTCCCTCAACCGGATGGCCTGCTTCATCCACCACCGAAATGGATACATTCACCGGATACAAATCCGTATTGCAATACGCCACTGCGCCCCCGAATAAAAGAAGACCAACTATCAGTAAAATCTTATGCTTCATAATCCATTCCATTGTTCTCAGCGTCTACGATTCTAATCAGCATACTGCTTTTCATGCTACCATTTAATTTTCAATCAATTCACGGTACATGAAAACGTCCATCCTCATCAGGTATTTGCTTACGCTCAAAAGAAATAACCATTTTCTCCACCGCTTTCCAGGCTACGACTGTTTACGCGCGAATTGAAGCGATAATAGAGTGTTATCCGTGTGAACAACTCTTTATCCGGATCAATCGGTTGGATTTCTGTTTGTCTTTGTATGCGTGCATAGTTCGCTTTTAAGACCTTTCCGTCTTCATCCAACTCTGTACGGACGCGAAGAAAATAATCCTGATTAAACCCATTTCTTTCTTCCCGATGATCCTCATCGATTTTACGCATCGATTTCCATTCAAAGCTTGATTTATAACCATTTTCAGGTGCAAATCGCCATTCATCCGTACTTGCATTGAAAGCAACGATCCCATCCCCTTCATTCGGAAAACTCAGAACAAACTGATAATTATAATCGTTATAGTTATTATAATATCCTTTTTGCTTTATGTAAAAATCCGCTGTTTTCCCTTTTCCATAGGGACTAACCCAATCGCTCGCTTCCAAATCAAAGCCAATCTTTTTATCCAAAGCACTTATCCAATAATCTTTCAGACGTACGGATACCAGCGATTCAGGATTCAATACTTTTCGCAGAACAATCGTTCGTTCCACGCTAACAGGTAATCCATAAGGAATGCCTGCCTTATTGGCTTCCGTGGAATAATCAATACGCTCGAACCGTTTGTCATAATATCCGTCTTTTTTTGCTCTGCCTTCCGCATTTATCTGGGTCCTTATAAGAACGTCTACTTTTCCATCTTTCCCGGTCTGTACTTCCATTGTTCCGGTTTCCGCGGTTTCCCAGGCTTTTGCTTTCTTGATAAAACCGATACGGACAGTAGCATCCGCTATCGGACTACCCGTTTCGTCTACCACGTTGAATTTAGCATTAATCGGATACAAATCCGTATTGCAATACGCGACTGCGCCCCCGAATAAAAGAAGACCAACTATCAGTAAAATCTTATGCTTCATAATCCATTCCATTGTTCTTATTTTTTCAAAATATCCTCATAAAAACTGTAGACATACGGATATGCTACCTCGCGTATATCCGAATGCAACCAGCGATTTGATATACTTTCTCTTTCCAGTCTTTCCTTTGGCCAAAGAAGAATATCCTCTTTTTTATCGTTTTTCCCTGTCATCTGGAAAGACGTATTCATATTAGTGTTACGATTTTCCTGATAATTAGACAACGCTTTCAAAGGACTACTTCCCGCGGCAAAGGAAGTCGCCGGAATGACCCCGGCGAGAAGCCTGTTCTTGTTCTCAAGACAGAACTCGCTGCCTTCGCGGTTGACTTGATGCAGCCGGGGATCATCGGGTATAAATAACGGTTTTTCCCTGAGCAGGGCGGAATCCGAAGCAAAATGCTCATTTGCCCATATTGCTGTCCGTCCTACCGTGCTGTATGCTGTATTAAATGCCCAGCCGCCGGTACCGCTGACCCAAACGTCAAAGAGCTTTCCTTTCAACTGTTCCTGGGCGCGCCAGGATTCAGACAGCATTACGACCCAAGGATCGTCTCCCGTGGGCGGCGAAAGCGTATCCTCCCCGTTTGAATAGTAATTGTAAAGATGTCCCCGCAGCTTTTCATTGATATCCTTAAAACGCCCCCGCCAGGTCAGCTTCGCCCGTTCATCCGCCCAACCGATATTCTTCCAGTGTTTATACCATTCGGCGCTCCATAAGCTCCGCTCATGTTGCCGCCAGGCGGGATGTTCCATCCCGATATACCCGGGGGTTTCGACATAGTCCGGTTTTGCTTTTGCTGTTTTGTCCGTCAGATCCTCTTCGCTGCCGTCATAGGCTTCCTTGGGGACGGCCGGATTCAGCATCAGGTAGGTATCGGGATTGGCCCCGTGGTCCTGGATCGCCGCGCTGAGCACCATGTTACCGAGGCTGTGCCCGGCCACCACAACCCTGCCTCCCTGTTCCTTCAGCTCCCTGATAAGGGCCGCGACGAAGGGAGCGGTCTCAAAGGCGTTGACCACGTTATGCTGGTAATTCGCAGAAATGCCTTCACTGCCGAACCAGGTGATTCCGTAGAATTTATACTTCGATCCGGTCCAGAAAAGATTCTTGAAGATTTCACTCTGCCACCCTTCCGCTATCGTCTGGTTGACATTGAAACCGTGCACAAAGACGAAGGTATCCGCGTCGCACGGGCTGTCCGGATAGTTCGACGGCTCACCCGGACGCGACGCATAACGCGGTATGATTTCCGTACGCGGATTCCCGTGCTCATCCACCAGCCTGTCGCAAAGGTTAGCATGGCGGTACATCTTTGTCACAAGGTCTATGGACAACGGTAATTCGGAACGGCAAATGAAATCGCCCTTCTTGTTCCAGATTTCCATGACCAAGGGTTTTTCCGTAATTCGTTGCGCCTCAGCCAGGATGCCGAAACAGTGTTTAAATCCATCCGTACTCAGCCCCTGCCAGTAAGCACGGTCAATGACCATGCAGCCGTCCTCATTCACGGCATAAGGCGTCCCGGCATCCTTGCGGATAATCATTACCGGTTTAATGTCACGCTCACGGATAATCCTCGTTTGTATCAATGTTCTGTCCAGCAGGCCGGTCGTCGCCTGCACCGACTTGTGCGGAATGGCGTTACCCTCAAAATAAACCGGCATGACATTCAGGGCGCCCGTCTCATTCAGGAAATAGATGTTCAGATCATCCCATTCCTCAGGAAGTTCGCGGACAGCCATGAACGCAAAGAGATTTTTCAAATCGATCCTGACAGGGAAAAAGTCAGTGATGTCCTTTTCCCCGTTTATTTTCAAGTCATGGCTGTCATTGAATTCACCGTACATCCAATCCGAACCGCTTGCGCCGCCGGCATCATTGTCATTGTTGACCCAGAAATACCAGACGGATTTGTACTGTTTGTCCTCGTAATTGACCGTATAGCCGGCGGAGTAATCCTCCGTATTCAGCAAACCGTCGCGGTTGTAATCGGGAACCAGATGCACTTCCTGCATCGGCGCGCTCATGCCTACGTCGCCATCGCTTTTCCCGTCAAAATTACTGTCCTGATTGTTCGGATCGGTCCTGTCGTAAAACTCCCGTACGTTTTTCATGCCGTCACCGTCCGGGTCGTCATAGCCGTTTTGCTCAAGGTTGCCGAAATGCTCCATTTCCCAGTCGTCGTCCATGCCGTCATGGTCACTGTCCTTTTCGCGGTAGCTGAAATACTCCGCCCCGAAACCGTTCAGGAAGATTGAGTTAGTCGTATCCGTATTCAGCATGGTACCGTCCTTGCGCAAGGCCATGTTCCGGCCGATGGACAGGATGTCCTCGGCATAGGAGTAAGCCTTGGCTTCGTCCGTGGTAAAGTCGCCGACCATCGCGCTGTACGCGCCGGGAACCCAACGCCCGTCCTCCAGCAGGTAACCGATCCGTCCCTTGTCATCCAGTTTTACGTCCGTCACGCGCATATGCGGCTGCAAGGCGACCATCTCCGGATAATCCGTGGACAGGTTCCACCAGTAGGCTTTTCCGTTTGCGTCCACGGCGGCGAGGTGGTTCTTGTATACGTCGATTTTCCTGATACCCGTCAGCCCCGTACGCACTTCCTCGATCCTGACATCGCCCTGGTAGAAATAGCTGCGCGTGCCGCCGGCCAGGCCGATGTAGCAACTGCCCTCCTTCGCCCAGACGCGTACGCTGCCGTTTTCCATCAGCAGCACCCAGTAATTGCCGTAGCCGGCCACCTGGCGGACGCCCTCGAGGTTCAGCCAGAACGTGGATTCAAAGTTATTGCCTTCCCAGAAAAGCACCTGCCCGTTCGAGTACGCGATATTGGAGCCGATCCGGGATACATGCTGCCAGACCTGCGCGGCGGTCTCGTAACGGCGCGTGTAGCGCTCCTCATCGCCCTTGCCGTGAGTGACGGTTCCGAGCACAAGCATCCGCTCGTCGTCTGTCAGCACGAGGGTATAGGTTTCGCCGCCCGCCACCGCCACGGCGTTGCTCACGCCCGGTAGCTTCGTGTAGTAAGGCTGCTTGACCCCGCTTTGCGGCCCGAGCTGTCCGTAGTTACTCATGCCGCGGCCCCAGACGCTGCCGTCCGTCTCAAGGATGTAGGCATTCAGCCCGTATTCGTAAAGGCTACGCGTTTCGACACTGTCCGTGATACCGTAAGCTTCCTTCAGCTCCCGCAGTTTCTGCTGCGTGCCTTCGTCACCCAGCGACTTCGCGTAAATGATCATCTCCGCCAGCTCACCCTTGAAGTTTTTGCCGAAGATCTCGGTCACACGCATCGGGTCCATCTCCACCATTTTCTTGTCCATGACGGCATGGTACACCTGGAAACCCTTCACCGGTACGCGGTTTCCGTGCGGACGGCACATTAAATTGTCAAAGCTGAAACGGTAGCAATCCGGCGGCGAAGTCTTGTCCTCATCCTTCACCACCATGAAGATTTCCGGCGATTCGGCATCCTTCAGCAGATCCATCGGGAAATGCAGGAAGGTATTCCCGTCAAAGCGTACCGTTGCGTGCGCGCAGTCAGCATCGGCGGGAACCAGTTTCGGCCTGCTGGGCGCCAGCGGCTGTGTCATCGCGCGCCTGCCGATCACGCCGTTCGTCCATTCCCACACCGTACCGCTCGCATCCGCTTTCACGGTATCATCGACCCTGAGCCAGAGGCGCGTGTTCCAGACGGCCCCGGTATCCTCCGCATAAGCCGATTTCACGATCACGTCGGAATACTCGCTTTTCTGCCCGTAGGCGTTCACGCTGATGATGCGGTAGGTACAGCCCTCGTTCTCCTTCACGGTATCGATGAAGATATGGCTGTTCCTTACGGTAGCATAGTAAACAAACTCGCCGTTCATGTTGCGTTCGATGATGTACTCCGCTTCATCGCCTTCCCAGCTCAGCGTCACCTTGTTTCCGGAAACGGAATCGACCTTGACGTTGCCGGGTTTCGACGGCGGGACAATCACCGCTATTTCGTTCAGCATGCAGAGGTAGCGCTGCACGGAATCCCGCTCATCCTCTGTCAGCAGGCGGTCAAAGACCATGACCTCGCCGCACGCGCCGTCCAGCCGGAAACGCCCGGAGGCAAAGCTGTTGACTCCCAGGCGCGTCTCGTCCTTCAGCGTGACACCGTTCTCGCGGAACGTCCACTCATTCCGGCCTGCCGATACGTTGTATACGTACACAGGGTAGCGTCCCGAGAGGCGGGAGGCTGAATTCAGGATCAGCGTGCTGTCCCGTCCGAATCCCTCGTAGATGTACTGCGAGGACGCGTTCAGCGCGGAATCCTGCTTCTGCGAGAAATTGTAACCCAGTGTTTGCGCGTAATAACTGATGAAGAAAAGTTCCCCCTCGTTGCTTCCGTCCAGCAGGTTTACGGAATCCGGGGACCAGGCCTCCTTCATCACCGCTGTGAAGCTGTCGCTGTCCCAGGCACTGGAACCCGATACACGGTAGGATGAAGGCGAATCATCCGTCACGCCGCCGTCCGTTCCTTTCAGCCACAGGCGCAGGTTTTCCAGCGGGATTGCTCCTTCCGTGCCGCCCGCCGGCGTCACACGGACTTCCGCGGAGTAAGGCGACGCGGCCGACAGGCCGATCGCGCGGACACGGTAAAGATACGTGACTCCGGCTTCCCGTTCGCTGTCAATGATACCGTACGACGCGGTTTCCCCGACGGGTTCCCACTCGCCGGAACCGCTGCTGCGTTCCACCGCGTAACGGAGGATGAGCGACGTATCCTCGCCCTTGGACCAGCGCAGGCTGACCTGGGAACCGTTAATCGCAAAGGCGCGCAGGCCGCACGGAGCCTCGGGCGGTTTCACCCAGGTCATGGCATATTTCCTTGCGAGATAAAGCGTCACCGTGTTCCGTTCCGCGTCACTTAACGGCCGGTCAAAAAACAGGATCTCAGCCAGGTTTTCCGTCCCGAGATACGCCCTGGCGGACGAGAAAACGGTGGCGGCATTTTTATCCACGCGGTGGACACCGTTCACCCAGAGCTGCTGCACGCTGGGTGAAAACACGGTACTGATGATGTTAAAGCGGTTTTCGGCCAGGTATTTGCTTTCGATCTGCGGGAATGCCTTTCCGCCGATGTAAATCGCGGCGCCGCTCCCCTTCTGCACGGTAATAACCTCGCCCGAGGTGACGCCCGCGTGCATCGCGTTGAGGCATTGCAGCGGGTAACTGCTGTTGCTGGAAAGATAGCGGATGCCGGCAGCATCGCTTAATATCCTGCCTGTGTAGTAACTGCTCGATGCTACCGCGTCAAAGTATCCGGTCTGGCTTCGCCAGGTCATCAGTTGCTCGTCCGTGATCGTTCCGCTGTCGCCCTTCAGCCAGAGACACAGGGCGCCCAGCGGCATCTTTGCCTGCGTGGCGTCCGGCGTGGTCACGCTGACGGTCTGGCTTGCCGCCGACAACTGTCCGCCCGCCTTTGCATAGACCCGGTAGCTATAGGCGCTGGACCGCGTCAATCCGGTATCGACATAACTGAGACCGGAAACCTCGGCAACCGGCTCATAGACGCCTCCGGTCGTGCTGCGCTCGATCACGTAGGAGATGTCCCACTTCTGGGTTCCTTCCCAGGAAAGATGCGCCTGCGTGCCGCTGACGGCAAAGCCTTTCACGTTCCTGGGAACGACAGAAAACGACTCGGTCATGATACCGTACTTTGCCCCGAGGTACGCGTTGACCTGCTCGCGCTCGAAATCGCTGAGTTCGCGGGCATAGACAATGACCTCGGCCAGGCTGCCGTTCCAGCCGTTTTTGTTGACAGACACAAGATCAGGCCAGACAAAGGAAACGGCCTCGGGTTTCTCCTGGCGGATGACCTTGCCGTTGTAAAGCGCTTTCACCGCATAGTTGCCCTTCACAAATCCCTGGATGCTCCAGTTTGCGTCAAAGGTACTGCCGAAGGGCATATGCGTTGCCAAGCCGCCCATGTCGAGCATGGTTCCCTGGTTCGTGAAAAAGCCGAGAACGGAACCGGTGTTGTAGCCGCCCGGCTTGGAAACCACAAAGAGCTCATAGTGACCCATGCCGTTGAGCGCACCCTGCGGCAAGGTGAAGAGACTGTTGCCGTAAGGCATGAAATAGAAATAGTTCTCCGCGCCGGTAACCAGCGAGACACCGGAAGTGGCGTCATTGACGATGCTGTTGCCGTTACCGCTCTGGTCCTGCCAGCCGGAACGCCAGTAGCTGCCGTCGTGATAGCGCGTCGCACCCCTGTCCCCGCGCAGCCACAGGCGCATACCGTAGGTCGGCAGGCTATCGCCGGCCGTCGAGGGATTCCAGGTTACCGTCAGGGTCGCGGAATAGTCCGAGGCATAGCTTTCGTTGATGCCGCGTACGCGGTATTCATAGGAAACACCCGGTTCCAGCCCCGTATCGGTAAAGTTCAGCGATGTTACCGTGGCAATGAGCTGCCAGTCCTCGCCGGTTTTTCTCCGTTCCACGGTATATTTCGCGCCGTACTGCACGTTACCGCTCCAATGAAGGCTGACGCTGCCGTTGCTGCCCAGGCTGCCGCTGAACGCATTGGGATTGCCGGGAACGGGAACCACTTTCACGGAAACACGCTCGGTCGTATGGGAAACACGTTCCCCTGCGGTCGCGTAAACCCGGTACCAGTAGGTGTTGCCGAAGGATACATTCGCATCGGCGTAATACGGCTGGTAAGCCCTGTTCACGACCGTCCAGGTTTTCCCGTCCAGCGAACGCTCCGTCACGTAGGAAACCTGTTCCTCATCGACCGCATTCCACGAGACAAAGACAAAGGGCGTGGACGTGGTATAGAGCTGGATTTCCAGCTCTCCGGGGGTTGCGATATCCGCGTGCGGCAGGGAAACGCTCAGTTCCTGCGACCAGGCGGACGCGTAGACATCCCAGAGCGCCTTGATCCGGTACGCATAGGTTTTTCCGTCCACGGCGGTAGCATCGATATAATCGGTGCCACTGACGGTTGCAATAGTCACCCAGTCACCGCCCTCTTCCCGGCGCTCAATCAGATACTTTGTCAGGCTGCCGTTGTTACCGCCAAGCCAGGACAGGAATATTTTTCCGGCCTCGGCATAGGAAGCCGGGGACCCGGGCGCCTCCATGGCATTGAGCAGGGTCTGAAGCCCGTACTTGCTCGCGAGATAAAGTTCCACGTCTTTCCGCTCACCTGCCGACAACTGGCGGTTATAAAGGAGTATCTCGGCAAAATCCCCGTTGAACGAGGAACCGAGCATCACAGGACTCAGACCGCTCGTGCCGTAAGCCATGCGGTATTGTTCCTGCCCGTTCAGGCGGCTGACCCATTCGTAAGGCGCGGAACTGACATGATACAGATGCCATTGGCTGATATCGCTTTTCGGAACCCCGGTCTCCGTGCCGTTGGATCCGAAGCTTTCATAAATGCGTCCGGAGGCTTTGGGATAGTAGGTGTTTGCGTAACCGCAAGTCCAGGCCCACTGATCCCTTGCGGGCAACGCGCTCTTCGCCTTCAGCACCGCAAAGAACTCGCCGGCATTGCTGCCGTTCATCATGTCGTTTGCGAAATACAGCTGGCTTTGCGTCTCCTCACTGAAGCGAACTGCCGGGAATCCGTTTGCGCCGTCAGCAACGGCAAGCGGTCTCTGGTTAATCGAGGTGCGGTTTGCGTGGTTGTTGCTGCCGCTCCGGTCCTGCCAGACGGAAACACTGCCGAACGCGTTGCTGTCGGCGGAAAGCCAAAGCCTCAGCCCGTTTTCCGGAAGCACAGCGCTGCCCTCGGCAACGGTCACGGAAACGGTTCCGCAATAAACGGATTCCCCGCCGAAATTCTTTGCCTTGATGCGGTAACTGTAAACAGCCCCGTCCTCCAAGGCTTCCCTGTCGTAATAGACGGACATGTCCTCAACGGTAGCAATCACGGCGTAGCTGCCGCCGGCCTTCTTCCGTTCAATGACATAAACGGTCCCGGGTATGCCGGAATACTGCCAGGTCAGCACGGGATTCTTTCCCGCGATAATCCGCGCATTCAGGTTTGCGGGAACAGCCGGCACCGCAATGGAAATCCCGTATTTCCCGGTCAGGCAGGAACCGACCGCAAAACGTTCGGAATCGCTCAGGGAGCGGTCATAAACAATCACTTCCGCGATATCGCCGTCAAAGTAATGGATCTGGTTGGAACCCAATAACTGGGTCTGCGGGAAATACACCGTATGATCCGGACTCCTGAACAGCAATCCGCCGTTCAGACGGTTTTCCCACTGTCCCTGTTTTGCGGAAACAGCGTACAGGTGCCAGGATGACAGTTTCTCCTTTGCGACGGGAGCCGCGTAGAGGGATCGGGAACCGAAATGCTCGGTGATGCCGGAAGCACCCGACGGATAATTGGGATAGCCATTGCCGAAACTCCACAGTCCGCGGCTTCCGGAGGGATTGGCTTCCCTGGTTTTCAGGACAACAAAGACATCGCCCGCCTCCGCGCCGTTCATGGCCGAACCCAGGCTGAAATACTGGTACCGGGTGACATCGAAACGCACGGGAAGATAGCCGGCAATACGTTCCTCCGTCAATTGCGGCGTATTTTCCGGGAAATACTGGCTGGCATCATTGTAATGACCGGATTCGTCGTTCCAGACATTCAGTCCCATGTCAAAGCTGTCGGGACGTAGCCAGATGCGTAAGCCGTCGAGGGGCATGACAGCCCCGTTAAGCGGTACGGTAACACTGAGCTCCGCCGTGTACGAGGAATGGATTACACCCCGGATGGTCTTCACGCGGTAACTGTGCGTGCTTCCCGGCAGTACCTGGGTATCGACAAAACCGTTCCGGTCAACGACGGTAGCAACGGCCGCATACGTTCCGTCTGCCTGCTTCCGCTCGACGACATAGCTCACGTCACGCGAAGCGCGCCCGTCCCAGCCCAGGACGACCTGTGAGGATCCGACCGTACGCACGCTCAGCTGTTTAAGCAGCGGCAGGCTTACCGCCAGGCTATCGGCATAAGGTGAACTTTCCGAATCAAGCACGGACTTGATCCGGTACTCGTATGCTTTGCCGGGTACAGCGGCAGCATCCGTGTAGCTTGTGCCGGAAACGCTTGCAATCACTTCCCATGCCCCGCCCTGCTCGCGGCGTTCGATGACATACTGCGTGCCCTCGCCGTTATTGCCGGGCTCCCAGGAAAGCCCGACGCCTCCGTCACTGACAGCAGCGCCCCAGGCGGACGGCACGGTAACTTCAGCCTGCCTGCCGAGTCGGTATTTCTTCATCAGGTATTGCTCGATGAGCGAACGCGTATTGGCATCCAGTGTTTCCTTGTAGCAAATAATTTCGGCAATGGCGCCTTTCCAGGGAGTGGACAGACGGTATTCCATCACGCTGAACATGGCATTGCGCTGCGGATTCTTGTCGGCATAGATAACGGTACCGTTGAAACGCGCCTCCCAGACGCCGAGGCCGGCGGTAACATTATACAGATGCCATTGATCCAAAGCGGGAGCGGAAAATGTAATGACATCCTTGCGCACTAGATTATCCTCGATCTTTCCTGCGGCATTCGGATACCTGACCTTCGAGCCGAAGCCGGCAGTCTGTTTACCGGCCGATACGGGATCGACCTTGAGGACCACAAAGTATTCCATCTGTCCTCCCAGAAAGGACGCGGGCGCATACATCTTCCCGTTGTTGGTATTGATGTCCAGCACGGTATGTCCGTTCAGGGCATTAGCCTGTATGGTCGCGCTTTGGAAACTGCCGTAACCGGTCTTTGTCCCGTGCCCCGGCCAGAAATTGGACTGGCCGCCTGTGCCCAGGTCGTCGCCAACCAGCCACAGAAAGAGCGAATCACGCTCCACGGGATTAACGGCATCGGCGGTTCTTATGCTCTGCACGGCGCTCCAGTCGGAATAATCGCCGTTTATTTTCAGCCGCATCCGGTACCCGTAATTGGTCGAGGGAAGCATCTCGCGATCGGTGAAGTTCAAAGGCATGTCACTTTCCTGGGACACAATCGTCACGAAATCCCCGTTTTCCGTACGCCGCTGGATCTCGTACCCTTCCAGACCGGATGGCGAGGTCCAGGAGAGGCGGATACTGTCCCCGGACTGACCGTCAATAGTGAGAACCGGCGCCAACGGCTTCACCGCGGGAAGATCCCATCCGGCGGGAGCCAGGCGGGGGTGGTATTTCTCATTCAGGTAGCCGTACACCTGATTGCGTTCCGCATCGCTCAGCACGCGTTCATAGGCGATCAGTTCCGCAATTTCCCCTGCCCAGGATTTACCGTCGGAAACGCCTTTGCCCAGATAGCCGCCGTTCCAGGGAAAAAGGGAATGGTTCAGGCTCCTGCCTTTTTCCTGGTTGTCCAAACGGGCAACCCACAGGCCGGGATCAACGGAAACATTGTAAATATGCCAGCCGTTCACATCCGCAGGAAAGAATACATTCGAAGAGAGCCAGGTGCCATCCCTTACCTGTCCGGACGAAATGGGATATTTCACGCCGTTGGCGCTGTATCCGAACCCGTACGGGGAGGCGTTATACGTTCCGGGCTTGGGTTTCAATACGACAAAGACTTCCCGGTATGTGCTCTGGCTGGACAGGGAGGAATTCCGCAAAAACTCATTGAGCCCGTTGAAATATACCGACGGATGTCCGTTCAGCCGGTTATCCAGCCATTGCGGCATTTCCGCGGCGGTATAATTGTAAAAGTGATTCGCATCTATGCTGACATCGTTCCATTCCCGGACTTTTCCGCTCTGGAGATTGATACCCTCCCCTGCCTTCAGCCAGAGGATGTTACCGCCCGAAGGAACGGCGGAAGAAACCGCCTCCGTCGTCACGGTCACGACCTCACTCCAATCCGAGACATACGCCCGCATATGCGTGCGCATCCTGTAGTAATAGGTTGTGGCGGGAAGCAATCCGCTATCAACATAGGTTCCGTAAAGTGCGGCAAAGGTGCCCAGCGATTGCCAGTTGATGCCATCGGTTGAACGCTCGATTTCCATCCCTGTCTCCCCGATCACGCTGTTATAATCGATTTTCACCTGGTCTCCCTGCGTGGTCACGATGTTCCGGATCACCGGGGTATCCGGTTTCGGGACTGGCAGGTCCCAATCCCGGGGAGCATCATCGGGCCTGTATTTCTCTTCCAGGTAAGCATGTGTCCGCGTGCGTTCCGCTTCGTCAAGACAACGGTTGTACACAATCACTTCAGCCACTTCCCCTTGCCATGGCAAGGCGGCTGACGACAATTCCATGACGCCCCAGAATTGCACGGTACCATTGCCTGTCCTTGTCTTTTCTTCACCGTCAAGGCGGGCGACCCATTCTCCCGGCTTAACGGAAACATTGTGTATGTGCCAACCATTCGTATCGGCATCAAAAGTAACCCCGTTCACCGTCCCAAACCGTTCGCTGATTTTTCCGGATGCATTCGGATACTGGCTGCTGCCGGTCTGGAACAAACGGTACGCGCTCCGGCCGGGAGCATCGGGTCCTGGTTTCAACACGATAAACATTTCCCCCGACTCGTTCAGGGTACTAAAGGCGGCGCTGACCATCGACAGGTTATTGCCCATCCCGTTGAAATATACGGTAGCATGCCCGTTCACACGGTTCAACAACTGCCTGGGATGCTCGCCTTCTCGGCTGGCCGACACGTAACTGCCGATCTCTCCCGCATTGTTCCATCGCAGGATGCGGTCGTTGCTTAAAACAATACCCTCGTCGGCTTTCAGCCAGACTTGCAGGCCCCCGGATGCAGGCGCGGAGGCGGAGGATAAAGGGAGTATTTCTTGATCGGTTTCCGGAACAGGCTGCGCGGATAAAATGGCCTTCAGCAGGAGACCGGACATAAGAAAACCGAATGCAAAGCAATTCAGATACTTAGGGAACAGCTTCTTCATATATAGCAGGACAAAAGATTAAAATGCGACGAGGGTGCTATCTTATCGGAGTTCAAAATGACTTCTGCAACTATAAACGTAAACAGACAGAAAATATTTAAAACCTTTCCCTCTTCCATGTAGATATAGTTTAACTACGCTAATAATCCACAAACAAAAAATACTATTCGATAAGTTACGGAAACTACCGAATATTCCGGAAGACGGTTTTATTTTCGCAAACGGGAGGTGTTTTCAGAAACTCAGCCCGATCAATTCGTTCAGCGATTTGAAATACTGGGTGAAATCAGAAATATCGCCCTGGTTCCCGATAATGCGGTCAAAGAGATCCCGCTTTTGGTTCTTCAGTTCCTGAATCCGTTTTTCGATGGTACCTTCGGTGACCATGCGGTAAACAAAAACGGGTTTATCCTGGCCGATACGGTGAACGCGGTCTATGGCCTGGTTTTCCACCGCAGGATTCCACCACGGGTCCATGAGAAAGACATAATCGGCGGCATGCAAAGTAATGCCGGTACCGCCGGCGCGCAGGCTGACGAGCATGATGCTACCGCCTTTGCTTCCCTGAAATTCCTTTACGGGCTTGCTGCGGTCCTGTGTTTTTCCGGTCAGTTCATACAAGGCGGCATCGGGATAGGTACTCTCGATGGCCTCGCGGATACGGTTCAGAAAACTGACAAACTGACTGAAAATGACGATGCGGTGATTGTTCATCAGCAAGGGATCCAACTGCGAAAGCAGCATCTGGATTTTCCCCGAATATTGCCACTCGGCGGTTTTCCACGGAAGCAGCCCGGGATCGCAGCAGACCTGACGGAGCCGCGTGAGCAAGGCAAACAGGCTCATCGCGCGCTCGTGAATCGCCTTGGAAATATCCGACCCGAGTTCCCGGATACCGTGCTCGGCAAGCAGGCGGTATTCGTGAACCTGCATGTCGCTCAGCGCGCAGACGATGTCCATTTCCGTTTTTTCCGGCAATTCCTGCACAACCTCGCGCTTGGTTCTGCGCAGTATGAAGGGGGCAAGCTGCTTGCTGAGCTTATCAAGGAAGCGCTGCCCTTCGTTCTCCAGCAATGTTTCAAAATGTTTTCTGGGACCGAGCAGCCCGGGCATGAGAAAGCGGAACAGTGTCCAGATATCGCAGTGTTTGTTTTCGACCGGAGTGCCTGTCATCACGATCCGGTTCCTTGCACGGATATCAAGGCAGGCCTGCGTTGATTTTGCATCGGGATTTTTTACCATCTGCGCTTCATCCAGCACCGCATACCCGAATTCGATATGGGCGAGTTCCTGCTGATGCGAACGCAGCTGGGAATAACTGGATATCCACAAATCGACGGGTGTTTCCGCCGAGAAATGCATGTCATTGCGGATCTGAGCGATACGCAGCTGCGGGAAGAATTTTTCGGCTTCGTGTATCCATACGGGCACCACGCTTGCCGGGCAAACCACCAGCGCGGATTGTCCCTGAACGGGAAATTGCGCAATCAGTGTCAGTACCTGGAGCGTTTTTCCCAGCCCCATTTCATCGGCTACCAGAGGATGGCATCCCTGGTCGCGTTGCTGCAAAAGCCAGGAGACCCCGCGCTTCTGATAGGGACGCAGAAAATCGGGAAGCGATGCGGTTGACGCATGCGGGTTACCGTCGGGAATGGCGATATGCTCAAACCACGTACTGAGCTCGCGGTCAATCTGCACGGGAAAGGCATTACCGGCAAACAGCGAAAACATCATGTAACGGGGCAATACGCCGTCCTTTGACTGCGCGAGAATGGGTTCCCATTCAAGCAGTTTACGGGCGGTTTCCTCAGGCACGGAAACAATCCCGATTTCAGGAACGATCTGCGGTCCGAGGCCGAGGCGGTGAATCAGTTTTTTTCCGACATGGGAAGGCAGTTCGGTTTTTCCGATGAGCACCTTCCAGTCCAGCTTCAGCTGGTTTTCGCCGTGGGCATGGATTTCGATCTCGATCTTAGCCTCGCGGTTTCCCTTCCGCAGGGGTTCCACGGAGGCATCCAGTTCTATCGCAAAATATTTCTCCAGCGTCTTCAGATCGCCAGACAGAAAGGACAGGATCGACGCGACATCCGACAGGACAAACCCGTTTTTTGACGAGGAAAATCTGGTTTTGCGCAAACGCCCGACCAGGCGGATAATCTGCTCGCGCTCCTTCTGGTTTTCATTCTGGCTAAACTGGTTTCCCTGCGTGAACACAGGCGTGCGGATTTTTCCTTTCATCCAGAGGGCTTCCATGTGCAACCCGGATGTGTTAGCGTAAAAACGCAACAAAAGATTCCGTGCGTCACGATGATCATTTTCCCTTGAAGGAGGCCCCGGCACCGCGGTAGCATCGGCCGACTCCCCGGATTCAGCTTCCGGTACGTCTTTTTCCGTGTTTTTCTCCTGCGGAAGCGGGTCAATTTCATCGGCGATCAAAGCTTCTATCTCGTACAGCCCGGCAACGGCAATGGATGCGGCCTCATCTTTCTGTTCCATGGAACCGCGAACCTTCAGCTGGGAATCCTCCCATTGCACGACGGCGTAACGCGTCTCTGCCCCGCGCCCCAAACGGATAAGCGCGTCATTTTCACTCAGTTCAAGTTCCGTGATGCGCCCGTGTTTGTAAAGATCGCGGCCACGGGACAATTCCAGCTCCGAGAACCATTTTTCCCAGTCAGACTGCATCCAGGCAAACCATCTTTCCAGGGACGATTTGCTGTACGAACGCATGATCTCTTTGTGAAACTCAGCCATTAAAAGGTTTTCATTAAATTGCTTTTTCTCTCCTCTGCAAAATAAAACTTCCCGAAAACGGGAAGTTAAGTAACGGAAAAACCCATACTGCTATACCTATGGAATTTATATGATACAAATCAGAATAAAAAACGGAAATGCATCCCGACGCTATTAATGTCCTTCTTTCTGCTCGGATTTCAGCGCACGCTGTCCGGTTGTTATTGCTCCGCTTCGGACACATTCTCCTCTGCCTTGATAATCAGGCGCAGGGACTGGTCGTAAGTGAAATAATTCCAGCACCAGTTGATCAAGGTAAGCACGCGGTTTTTTACGCCGACAATGGACATGAGATGAATCAGCATCCAGACAAACCAGGCAAAGAATCCCTTGAAATGAATTTTCCCGAGATCGACCACAGCCTTATTCCTCCCGACAGTCGCCATGCTGCCTTTGTTAAAATAACGGAAGGGTTTCATTGCTTTCCCGCTTTGTTCCCGTCCCAGGTTTTTTGCCAGATGCTGCGCCTGCTGTATCGCCACGGGAGCGACCTGCGGATGCCCGCCCGGATAATTGGTTTCCGCCTGCAAGGCGATGTCACCGACCGCGAAAACAGTATCCTGCCCAAGCACACGGTTAAAGGCATCCACCTTGATGCGTCCGCCTCTTCCGATAACGGCGGCATCTATGCCCTCAAAGGTATTTGCGGTGATGCCGCTGGTCCAGATCAGCGTATGCGAAGCAATACCCGTGCCGTCGCTTAACGAGACTTTGTTATCGGCATAATCCTTCACCTGGCGGCCAAGTATGACATTGACGCCCATCGCGGTAAGAAACTGCTGCGCATGTCTTGAGGATTTCTCTGACATGCCGCCGAGCAATTTCGAAGATCCTTCGACAAGAAAAATGTTGAGCAGGTTAAAGTTCAGTTCGGGGTAATCCTTGGGTAACACAAAGCGTTTCATTTCGGCCAATGCTCCGGCCACTTCCACGCCGGAAGCACCGCCGCCCACAACGACAATATTCATGAGCGTTTCAAGCCCTTTCTTGTCTTCCGTGGCAAGGGCGAGTTCGAAGTTTTTGAGAATACGGTTCCGCAATGCAAGCGACTGGCCGACGGATTTCATCGGCAAGGCATACTTTTGGATATTTTCCATCCCGAAATAATTGGTCTTGGCGCCTGCGGCGATAACCAGGTAATCGTAACTGATCTGTCCTATCGTGGTTTCGATCTGTTTCTGTTCCGGCAGGATTTTCAATACTTCCGTCAGCCGGAAATAGGTATTCTTCTGCTTCTGGAAATTTTTGCGGAAAGGGAAAGAGATGGCGCTGGGTTCAAGACCGGCGGTAGCAACCTGATAGAAAAGCGGCTGGAACTGGTGATAGTTATACCTGTCCAGCAGCACAATCTGGAACTGTTTTTTGCTGAGCTCGGATGCGAGCTTTATACCGGCAAAGCCGCCGCCGATGATCACTACGCGTTTCAGATCTGTTTCAGGAAAAACGGTATGCATACGCTTTCTATTCAAAGGACTTTCGTCCGAATCGCAAACTCTTATTGCAGAACATGAAAGCCGGCAATACTTGCCGGTCATGACAATCCCGTCACAGATCGAATATGATCTGGAACTGGACTATTACCATCCACGAACCGACATCATCGGGACGGATAACATTATAAAACGCCTGAATGGCGGGACTGTAATAAAATTCACCGAGTTTGAAATTCTTTCCGAATCCGCCGCCGATGGGCACCGTCCAGCGATCGTCAGCGTCCGCCAACCAATTGGCGGTGACGGTAGCATTGCTTTCCAGATACCAGCCATCGGGTAAATTGTAGTAAGCGACATACTGAGCACTGAACAGGTTGACTTCATTGATGCCGTCGCCGCCCAATGACCAGTAGTTCTGGGCAACGATACCCCCCGAAAAGCTATCGCCTTTGTAATAAAGCAAGGCGGCCGGACCCAGGCACAGGCGGTTACTGCCGAGCTCGGGCTCGGTCCGTGTAGGAATCTGCACGGAAGGACCAGCCCCCCAGATCCAGTGACCCTTGGGTGGTTCCGCGGGACGCAGATACGCGTTGAACAGCACATTACCCATTCCGGAAACTTTGTCACCACCGGGTTCCATGGCAGGAAGCCATTGAAAAGGAATTATTGTGTAGGTATTTATTTTCACTTCGCCCACCGTAAACGGCAACACGGGTTGGACGGAAAAGGAGTTGGCATTCCCCTCGTCCAACGGAACTGTGATATTCTGGAAAAATACACTCTTGAACCCGCTCATCGGATTCTGCTTTTCCCGGGTGACTTCCTCTATAGTGAGTTCTTTGTCTTTTTCCGTGACTACTTCCTCGGCCCGTCCTTCAAGAGTCAATAAACAGGCAAGAAATAAGATACTTAAAAAAATTTTCATACAATTTCATTTTCAAAGCTATTTATTACACAGAACGAATATTCTATACGAGAAATTTACGTGTACACAACTATTTTTATAACTATCACGGTATCCCTTATCGAATAAAAAAACAGCACTCATAGACTCTAAGGGAAAGCGGGTTCAAATAAAAAGCAAACGAGGCTTCTGTTTTCAATGGCCTCTGTCTGCTTCAACAGACCCCCCGTCTGTACATAATTGTGTTGCTATCCATGGTATACAAATCCTCACGAATGCCAAACAGGCAAGCGGTAAGATTCATTAGCGATTTCTTCATAAAATCAATAGGTTGTGAGAAAGCCTGACAGCGTTGAAATCTGTCAGGCTTTTAATCGGATTATTGCACTTCCTCAAAATCACCCGGTCTCCATGCGCCGTCAAACGCAGCGTCTTCTGGGCCGTAGATGCGGAAATATGAGAACCAGCCTTTGCCGGGCAAGGTTTGTATCCACACATCTTCTTTGCCGGTCGGAGCCTTCGGGCCAAAATACAAATCGACGGATAAACCGGTTTTGTCCTTCAGTTCAAACAAGGAACGTAACGCAGCCTTATTCTGTTCGGCGGCAATTTCGCTGCGGGTCTCATTGTCATAAATGGTAATCGACCAGAAAAGCTTTCCCGGAACCGGGAGCGGAACATTCAGCTTATAGGTTTTGCTACCGTCCAGATAAGCTCCTGCTTTGTCTTTCAATCCTAACCAGTACAAGGACCCGGCTCCCGGAGCACGGTTGAACATGGCGGGCGATTCTATCTGTGCCTGGTAAAACCATTTTTCACGGGCATAAAGGTCAACATAATTTTCGGTGTCAAACTTACCGTCGGCATAGCGGAGCACGGCCCATTCCCACTGACGGTCTTTCCACACGATACGGGTTTCACGGCGGTCAGCGAAAGCCTGCACACGCATAATGGCGTTGCCGCTCACAGCAGCTTTTTCAAGGATACTCTTCAGGCGTGTATCCGGATTAAACGGCTTCCCCTTTTCGATTCCCAATTCGGCCAGTTCGCCGTACCAGGTGCGGTATTCGGGATTGGCCGGTTCTTCATTGATGAACCGGGCCAGACGCTCCCAATAGCCGATACCTTGCTCAAAAGGCACCGGCGTAAAGTTGGCAGGCTTATCGTTCAGCTTAACCCAACCCAATTCCGAAGCAGGTTGACCTAAAGGATATACCTTGATGGATCGCATCAGCTTCTCGCCGGTTTCGGGGTTGTTATCCAATGGAATAGCCCGTAACAAGACCAATATGTGGTTGGTTGTCGATTTTCCCACATAATAGCCTTCCGGGATTTTCCCGGTGTAATTCGGAGGCAGGATGATGTGTTTACCTCCTTTTCCTTTATCGGGACCGGGCATGCCGATATCCATCACCCATAATTGATTCATGTCGTTTACTGCCGACATGATCGGACCTGCAGGCACTTCAATCACTACCGGTCCGTCGGTCAGATCCAACGGAAGTCCGGCATAGCGGGTATCCGAATTCGGTGTAAACGCCACCTGTGCGGGCGCTCCGTCCATGATGGCAAATTTCTGGTTTGGCACACAACCCGCCTTCATGTTACCGTCCCACACTGCAAGTATGGAAACAGTAGGATAGAAAAAACGGTAACATTGAATGGCACGGTTCAGATCGGCCTCATCATAGGCTTTCCGAACAGTAGCCGCGGTCGGATAACCGTCTACGAATGTATAGCCGGAAGCGATATTCGCCGCTTGCGCCGAATGATGGTTTCCGTGAGCATTACAGGATATTGCTATCAGGGATAGCAGTGAAACTGTCATTAGTGTTTTCATATTCATTATATTCATAAGTTTAATTTGTTTTATTTTATTTCCTCAAAATCACCAATTTTCCAGGTCTTATTGATAATCGGTTTTTCCACACCATAGAAACGTAAGATAATTTCGGTGTTCACGCCTTGCCTGGTAGGTATCCAGTTTGATTCTTTACCCGTTGGAGCTTTGGGAGCGAGGTAAAGATCGATCGTGCCATCGGCATTCTTTGACAGATCAGTCAATAACGAAGAACGGTTGGACGTCGGAACATCACGGATAAGTCCGTGGGTACTGCGGTCATATGCCGTCACGGACCAGTATTGCGATACGGGAACATTAGCAGGAACGTGCAGGCGATACGTTTTTGCCCCGTCAAGCGGTTTACCATCCTTATCAAGCGCGGCAAATAGATAAATCTGGTGTTGACCAGCTCCGGTTCGTTTCAGGCTGCTGAATCCCCAATAATAATTCACACCGCGCTGGTCTACCGGATAGCTGCTTTCGGTAGTGAACCCGTTGCCCCAGGATTGAAACAGCTCGGGACTGGCGGGCAAGAACCATTGCGTACCTTCGTAATAGCGCGGGAATGATTCATATTGGATATCTATCCATCGATGGGCATCGGTCAGAGAGGTAAGTAACTGCGTTTCATCTTCGGCCGAAGGCGCGAACGATTTCCCTTTTTCGATACCGATGGTTCTCAACAGGTCGATCATCACCCGGTCGCGCGTTATCCACGGTTCGGTTTGCACGATGCGGTCAAGCGAACGGTAGAATTCCATATCGTAAGGAATCGTGGCGTCAAATACCCGTTCAGTCACATCCACAAAAACGGTCTGCTCCCCAGGTTTTGAAAGCGGATACAACTTGATTTTTTTCGCATATTCCACCGCCTTGGCGATATCAGCTTCACTGTTGGTGGCTGGTATGGAACGCAGTAAAGCATATCCCTTGTAATTATCCGAAGGCAATACGATGTATCCTACGGGAATTTCCCCCTTATATCCGGGAGGCAAGATCAGGTATTTTCCGCCTTTCCCGGCATCCACCCCGGCAGGGCCTACATCTTCCAATGCCTTTTGCCAGCAATCCATAATGGAGCCTACAATGGTTCCGTCGGTAGCAGCAGGAATTTCAAGCACGACAGGACCTGTTTCTTTCGTGTTGAAGAAAGGCATGAAGTAAATCGCATCCGTGTTGGGCGTAAGCAACTGGTTTTTCCAATCGGACGGACGTGACCAATGGACCAATTGGTTGTCCTTAGCACCGGTTTTCAGGAACGCTTGGTACATGCGATCGTAATTCACAGCTGGCATACCCCAGATAACGGCTTCCATCGCACGGGCATGCACCATTTGTTCCTGTACCTTACCGATCGATACCGGTTTTTCTGCCTGCTTGCTCTGTAATTGATTACCGAATGCCGCTGTGACTACGACGAACAGGGCGGCGACAGTTCTGAGATTCAAATTAATTGCTTTCATATTGTTTTATTTTAATCAAATCGTTCAATGTCCACGGTGAAGTCCGTTTCAACGCTTCGGGCGTAGCCCCGTAAAGGCGGAATAAAAGGAAGTAGGACTTGCCTTCGGCGGTAGAAACCCAATTATTTTCATAGCCTGCGGGCGGATTGGGTGAAAAATAAACATCTACCGACCCGTCTGTATTTTTCTTCAGGTCTTGGAATGAATTTACCCCCACCGACTTGGCATTGCGAATAAATCCTGCGGTTTGCACATCCTGTGCGATAACCGACCAGAATTGATTGACAGGCGCATTCGGCGGCACATTCACTTTATAAGTGTTAGAGCCGTTGAGTTGCTTACCGTCCGCATCAAAAAAAGTTTTTACGTACAGATTGGGAAGTGCATTCCTGGCGGGCCCGAATGCTCCGTAAAGAACGAATGATCGATCATCCACCAATACCCTGTCAGAAAGAACACTTGTCCCATGCGATTCCAGCATTTCCTGTGAAGCCAGGAATTTCCACTGCTTACCCGGCCACCAGGTGATGCCGTCGTGGGCAAATCCATCAATCATGTAGGCATGAGCATCTTTTATGGCGCGTTCCAGCACCGGTTTCATGCTTGCATCCGGTTCGAAATCAATATTCTTACCGATGCCGAGACTGTAAATTAACCCCATCATCACAAGGTCTTGTTGTCTCACAGGCTCTTCTTTGATAAGTTTGACCATATTAACATAATAATTCAAATCGAAGGAAGCAATACCTTCAAACGGTTTGTCGTACACATCAATATAGCGGATGGCCTTTACAGGATCGCTTAACGGATAGATTTTCAGCTTGTGCAGGTAAGCTATTGCCTTGTCCACATCTTCTTTTTTCTCACTTTTTGGAATTACCCGCAAAAGACTGTAAATATTGTAGGTGTCGGAAGGAACATTGATATAATCTGCAGGGATATTTCCCTTATAATCGGGTGGTAACAACAAGTATTTGCCGCCCTTGCCTTTATCTTCCCCTGTGTTTCCTACATCAATCAACGGACTTGTCCATGATGATATAAGCGAACCGAATAACGCGGCATCCTCGGCGGCTGGCACTTTCACCACGACCGGACCGTCTTTCAGGTTACAGAAAAACATGACGTAGTTAGTGGAATTATTGGGCGTAGTCGTCTGGAACTTCCAGTTAGCGAACTTCGAGAAATAGATCACGTCATTGTACCGGGCGCCTGCATCGCGAAAATACGCCTGGCGCATGGCGTCGAAATTCATCAGTGGCATGGCCCAGATGGCCGCTTCCACGGCACGGGAATAAAACAGGTTGTTTTTGATCTCTGTAATACTTCCGTCAACGATCTTGTCTTGTGCTTTAAGGCCGGTGATGGAAGTAAAACCCATTACAGCCATACACAATATAGCAGCAATGGTTCTGAATTTTAATTTCATTGTCTTCATCTTATTTTACAGTTCATTTAACTTTTTGCACTCCCGGCAACCGGTACGTTCCGTTCAGTATAGGGGCTTCGGCGCCGTAGAGGCGCATCGTCAGGTTGAAGCTGCCTTTGGGCGCAGGCAACCAGTTGGATTGCTTGTCTTTGCCCGGATTCTCGTTCTGGATGTAGATGTCCACCGAACCGTCTTTGTTGTATTTAAGTTCCGGAGTAGTGTTTCCGAGACTGTAGCGTTTCATATCGTTTTCCACAAAGAACATATCGTCGCCGAACAGGTTCAGATTCCAGAACACGGTAACGGGCGGAATTTGATCTTTGTCCAAATGAAGTACGTATTTGTTTGTACCATCAAATGTATTACCGTCGGCATCGACCGTGGTGTTCGGATAAAGCACTTCGGTAGACAGTTCGGCGCCAGTAACGCCTCGTGCCAGCGCGGCGCGCAACGCCAGGTCATGGCCGGAACGACCGCCGGCGAAAGTATATGTCCATCCGTTTACGGTTGTTCCGATGTTTGTCCATTTATAGTCGATAATATCGCTGGCTGCTTTGATACCACGTACCACGCCGCGACGGGTCGGCTCGTCGAACGTCTGCCATTGGAAGCCGTGTGCCGCACTCAGGCCAATGACATGGAAAGAGGCCACCAAGGGATCGTTTTGGTCGGCCGAGGCAGGAAGTGCCTGCGACATCCAGAAACCGATCATGTCAAGCGCTTGAAGTTCTTCGGGCGCCGTGCTCTTGAAGGTCTCGAATGCCGATGTTACGAGCGGTTTTTCCGAACCGATACCTTCGTTGAGATATTGCGACAGGGGCATCAGCATAAAGCCGTTTTGGAATTCGGCCGCTTTAGCCAAATCGTCACCCCCGGTAGTGAAAATACGCACGGCCGACATTCCCAAATTGGTGCGGCTTTTAATTTGCATCATGTCACCCGGAACTGGACCCTGATAGTCCGGCCCTGTGACAATATAGGTTCCCGGTTGAGGCCCTTTTACGCCGCCTACATTATAAATTACTTCGTCATAACTATCGCCAATTTGTACCACATACCAGCGCTTTTCGCTCGATGCAGGGACAAAAATCACCACTGGTTCCTTGGTTAAATCGGTGTAGGTATACGCATCGATGGTAACATTGTTAGGCGTTACTACAAAACGGTCTTCAGCGGTTTTAAGCTTTGTGTGCTTTACGTAGAAATTTACGCCCATCGAATTGCTTTTGACCGCCACGGGAGCATACTTCGCATACATACGGAACGGCTCACCCCACAGGCAGGCCTGGATGGCTGTCGCATAAGCCTGTTCTTCTTTTGCCTGGTCAGACGTCAGTTTTTGCGTGCTGGTCTGAGCCCAAGCTCCTGTGCTCCAAGCAGTCGCCACGAACATGACCAGCATGACAATAATGGTTTTAAGATTTGATTTCATTGGTTTTAGTTAGTTTAGATTTCTCAAACTTTCTTACAATTGAGAGATGTAATAAATTTACGATCTAACACAATTTCATTTTAAACTAATTTTATTATACAGAAAATTAATTTTATGATTAAAATAAATACAGGAAGCGTGTTAATCCGGAAATTTTTAAGAACAAACAAGAAAACGTCGCAATGTCTGACATCGAAATAGTCGTATGACAAAACAACAGCTAAGATGGATAAGATAAATTTATCATATAAAAAAATTTGAAAATATTTATATCAAGGCCTAATTCGTTTCTTATCATTTGTTTGGTAGCATCAAACGTTAGATTCACCCCATAAAAACTTCACTCATAGACGCTAAGAGAAAGAGGGTTCAAGTAAAACGCAAACGAGGATTTTGTTTTACTGTTCTCAATGGCCTCTGTCTGCTTCAACAGACCCCCCGTCTGTACATAATTGTGTTGCTGCTTCCGCATAAATGCGCGTAAGCTTTTTTGCTATTCATGGCACGCAAATCCTCAAGACAGTTATGGGCAAACTTCATAAACAATGAAGCGGATGCTACCGCCAAACGGAAAGGAAACAAAGAGACGGCAAGAACGGATTCCCGTTTCAACCGTGTTCCTTACGAAGGAGTGATTATCGGCATTGACCCGAGCCTGCGTGCGACAGGTCTGGCGGTGCTGGAATTCCAGGCAGGCAAGCCGCCAAAACTCCTGGCCAGCGAAACGATCAGCATACCGCCGACACAAAGCATGGCAACCTGCCTGGGACGTATTTTCATCCGGGTGAGCGAAGCCATGAAAAAATACAAGGTCCGCCATGCCGCCGTCGAACAGACGATTTATGTCCAGAATTTTCAAACGGCACAAATCCTCGGTTCCGCCCGGGGCGCCGCCATGGCCGCGGTTTCGGTTCTGGACATGGAAGTCTTTGAATACCCGCCGCTCCGTGTAAAACAGGCGGTTGTCGGTTACGGAAGAGCAAGCAAGGAACAGGTTGCGGGAATGGTACAGAGTATTCTCGGACTGACAGCGGCTTTGCCCGACGACGAATCGGATGCGATAGCAACCGCTCTCTGCCATGCGTACACTTACCGCCCGCAGGAGTAAACGTGAGCCTTTCCTTCACAGAACGCTTTGCCCGGCATTTCGGAACACAGGTTCCGGTAAGCTACCGTGATTTCATCGATTACGCGCTTTACGATCCTGAATCGGGATACTACCGGCAAGCGAAGAATCGCATCGGCATGCATCGGGATACGGATTTCTATACGTCACTCAGCATGGAAAAGACGTTTGCCAAACTGCTGGTAGCATCCCTTGAACATATCATGGACGAAGCGCTTTCCGATTTTACGTTTGTCGAAATCGGATCGGATACGGGAACATCCGTGCTCTCAGGCATCACACATCCCTTTCCGCAGGTGCTTACGCTACGTTACGGGGAACGGATTTCCATTCCCTCCAAGGCGATTGTCTTTTCCAATGAACTGATCGACGCATTACCCTTTCACCGCTTCGTTTCCCATCAGGACGCCTGGCGGGAACGCGGCATTTACCTGGATGCGGAAGGCAGGTTCAGGGAATGCCTGCTCGCTGAACCGACTGAAAGCGCACGGGATTTACTGTCTTCCCTGCCTATCGGCGAACCGGTTTCCGAAGCCTATCAACTGGATCTGCCAAACCTGAACGGTAGCGTGCTCAATGAGATACTGCAGGCCCCCTGGGAAGGTCTATTCATCACGTTCGACTACGGCAAAAGCCTTGCCGAACTGCTCGAACATACGCCGGAAGGAACTGCACGCACTTACCAAAAGCACCGCCAGGGAAACGATCTGCTGGAAGATCCGGGACAGCAGGACATCACGTTTCACGTCTGCTGGGACCAGGTATCTTCGCTGTTGAAACAGCACGGGTTCCACGCTATTGACCTGGGCAGACAGGGTCCTTTCTTCATGCGACACGCGGCAACGCTGCTTGAAACAATCATTCATGCTACCGCCGAAAAACCGGATCCGGAAACCCAACGGATAAAGACATTACTCATGCAGATGGGTCATGCGTTCCAGGTATTGTGCGCCAAACGGGTTTTACCGAACAGATGATTTACCGATGAAACTGCCTGCGTTCATTCATAAGCTGGAGGTTTCGACCAAGCGCACGCTGGCCATTATCCTTGCGATGTCCCTCGGCGCTGTTTTCCCGCAGGCACATGCCTTGGGCGCTTACGCCATACCGGCCCTGATATTCTTCATGCTGCTGATGTCGTTTTCCGATACTTCTTTCAGCAAGGGTTCGGTAAAGAAAAGTCATCTGCTTATCCTGATTGCGATGTCGGCACTAAGCATCGGCGCTTATTACTTACTAAAATCCTTTCATGCCGAACTGGCAATTTCTGCGTTTCTCATCGGTATCACTCCGACAGCCACCGCCGCCATGGTCATAACCAACATGCTTGGCAGGCGCGGCGACTATGTGGCAACCAGTATGATCCTGAGCAATATTTACGCGGCGCTGGCGATTCCTTTCCTTTCCCAAACAGTCGTCCACGCATCAGTCAGCATTGATTTCGGCAAACTGCTGCTTTACTGCGGAATGATGGTAGGTATCCCATTTGTCCTGTCACGGGCGATCCGCATGCTGCCGTCCGGGCAAACAGGCATCATCCAACGGACAAAGCGATTGACGTTTCCCGCCTGGGTACTGGTATTGTTTCTTGTCCTTTCCCAATGTTCGCATTTTCTGAGACAAGCCGATGTCCCCCTGAAAGCCATCATCATGGTTTTCGCGGTAGCATCGGCTTTCTGCGTCATCAATTTCGTGCTTGGGTTCTTTCTTGGCGAGAAGGAGTTCCGTCGGGAATGCAGCCAGTCGCTGGGCCAAAAAAACACCATGCTCACCTTATGGGTCGCCCTCACATTCTTCTCACCCTTTATCGCACTTGGCCCGACCTTTTACGTGATCTGCCACAATCTCTGGAATTCCTACCAACTCGCAAGACACGGTAGCAGGAAAGACTGATGGTCATTAATCCTATCGCCGCCACGGATCAAATACCCGGCGCAAATAACAAAAAACCCCATGCCTGACAGCATGAGGTTTTGGAAATGCTTTTGCTGACCGGAATTACTTGCGGCGACGGAACTTGTTCTGGAATTTTTCCACGCGGCCGGCAGCGTCAACGAAACGCTTTTCACCGGTATACGCAGGGTGCGTATCCATGGTTACGTCACAAACAATGCGGTAATACTCAACACCGTCAACGGTTTCCTTTTCCTTGGATTTAACCGTGGAATATGTCAAAAATTTGCGACCGGAAGAAACGTCAACGAAGCAAACCGGATGGTATTCTGGATGAATATTGCTTTTCATGTTTCGTAAAAAGTAAACGGATTAACCTTGGCGTGCCTTGAAACGCGGATCAATTTTGTTGATAACGTAGATGCGTCCCTTTCTGCGTACCACTTGGCATGCAGGATGACGGTTTTTCAAAGATTTAATGGATGATGCTACTTTCATGTCAAAGTCCTCTCTTAAAATAAAGTTGCTAAGAAAACTGCTTTGTAGAACGCTTGTCAACTCTTTTAGCAGGAATATTAAAAAGAATTTGCAGGATTCCGCGATGCATCCGATGAGTCTGTCTCACGGGGCCATAATCTCCATCTGGCACTTTGCGCAATCAAAGCGGAGCCGGAAACGGCTTCCCGAATTAACCAGGTAAAGCGGCTCGGTAAAATCATTTTTGAGCAGATTGGCCGGATTCGGGTTTTTATGCCTTGGACAAAGACCGCATTCATATTTGATGCAGTGCCTTGTTGTCATGATCACTTTGCCGGTAACATGGTTCTGCAATTCAAAGGCAGGCTCTATCGTCTTCACGCCATGCTTGAGATAAAACTGCTTTGCCAGACGGTTGGACACGTTTGCCTGATAATTCAGGTTTTCTCCCAAAGAATACGGATAGTTTTCGTCACGAACCGTGACAACTCCCGACGGCGACAGCTGCTGCATCCGTTTTTTCTCCAAAGCGGAAAGAATATCCCGGCGCACCTGGTTCAAAACACTTGCGGGGATAAAATACACGCCGGATTCCGGCAGGAAAACATTCCGGCAACGGAAGATACTGCCGCCCGTCCTCGACAACTGTTTCCGGATCATCTCCATCCCTTTGCGATCATCGTTCGCAAATGTTACCGGGACATCCAGTTCGACTTCGGCAGAAATACAGTCCTCGTCACAGCCCTTTACGCATATCCTCCCATTGCATTCAAAAAGTTCAAAATCGACGTCGATCAGCCTTTCCACGGTTCCCTGATCGAGTTCCTTCAGGAAAAGACGGTTGAAATTGCGATAAATCTCCGCACCGTTCACAAGCCCTTCCATTGACTGGAGATACACTTTGTCATCAAGCACATTATTCACGTTGCTACCGTGCAGCTTCCCGGACTTGTCAAAGAATGAGATTCCGTCCCCGTTTGCCAAAGCCACGTTACCGTCAAAAACAAAACAATCGCGGCCCAATGATTTCACCTTTCCGATTTTGTTTCCGATAAATGTCGCCGCAGAGAAATTGGCGATCGGATGCCGTTTCCCTTCAATGAAATAATGGGTAAACCCACGATTAAACGTTTCTTCGGGTTTTGGTTGGAAACTGGTCTCCACGATTCCGGAAGAAGCCCTTGTATGCAATGACGGATACTTCGCCAGAGCGGCATCCAGTTTTTTCCGGTAAAAAGGCACGACATTCTTGATGTAATCGGCATCCTTGAGCCGCCCTTCTATCTTGAATGAACTGATCCCTGCCTCAATAAGCTGCGGTAAATAATCGGACAAATTGTAATCATGCAGTGATAACAGATGTTTATTATGTAAAAGACATCTTCCGGATGAATCTTCCAGATCATATTTGTAGCGACAGGCCTGACAGCATTCGCCGCGATTTCCGCTTCTGCGGCAGACGGCCTGGCTGAAGTAACACTGTCCGCTGAAACAGACACAAAGCGCCCCGTGAACAAACGCCTCCAGTTCAACCGTGGTTTTTTTCCGGATTTCCCTGATCTGGTCAAGCGACAACTCGCGCGCAAGAATGAGACGCTCAAAGCCCTGCTTTTCCAGAAATACCGCCTTCTCAGGCTCGGTAATAAAAGTCTGGGTACTTGCATGCAACGGTATCTTCGGAAGATTCATTTCCAGAATACCCATGTCCTGAATGATCAGGGCATCAACACCGGCGGCATGAAGCTGCCAGATGAGCTTCCCGGCTTCCTCCAACTCATTATCGTAAAGGATGGTGTTGAACGCTACAAATACCTTCGCCCAATAACGATGAGCATGAGCCACAAGCTTCTCAATATCCTGGACAGTATTACCGACTGCCGTACGCGCACCGAACCGATCGGCCCCGATATAGACAGCATCCGCTCCGCAATTAACAGCAAGGATGCCTTGCTCAAGATTTTTTGCGGGTGCGAGTAATTCCAGTTTCATCGGTTTTAAATATACCAAAACTTATTTTTTTGCAAAAAAACAGGAAGGTTTTCAGACCTTGCCGTCCATGTTCACGCGAGCACTGTTTTCCTGCATATCGCTTTTTTCCGGCTCTTTCTTTGCATCCTGTTCGGATGTTTTTTTATCATACCGTTCAAGCAGATTCTTTTTTGTTTCCTGCAGGACAGGCAAGCGAACTTCTTCCAGTATTTTTTTCGCGTCCCCGTCATGCTTCAGTTCGAATAAAGCACGTGCCTTATGAATAGACGCAGCCTGTTTTCTGAGATCGGTTTTACATCCAGGAAGAATCCGGTCCCAGCTTTCAAGAATCAACTTCCAATCAGGATCATGTTCTTCCTCAAGGCATTCTGCGGTACGGAAAAGATAATCCATGTTTTCCGGTTCAAGCTCCGATGCTTTTTCAAAAGCGCCCCGCGTGGTTTTCTTTATCGCCTCTTCACTCAGAATACCGTCTTCGACGATCAGATCGTGATAAAGCAAAAGATACTCACCCAACTGGAAATGATAAATGGCTTCCTTGGGGGCCAAATCAACCGCTGCCTGAAAAAAGGGATAAGCTGCCTGCCATTTTCCTGTTTCCACGAAATAATTGCCCAGTTGCTGTTTTACGACCGCAATATTCGGGTCGATCTTATCGACCTTCAAAAACACCATGAAAGCATCCTTTGCCTGCCCGACGGAACGCAGTAATTTACCGAAAAGCAGGTAGGCGGTCACATTCTCCTGATTCCGCAACAGGAAACTTTCATAATCGTGGATCAGAGCCTGCAATTCCGTAAATTCCGAGGAAGTCAGTTCCTGTTTTTCCCGGTTTCCCAGCTTTTCGATCAGTTTCTGGTGACGGTCAGCAAGATCAGAAAGCTGCTGATCGCTCAGGGAAACCGCATTGGATGCCTTTGCCGGCTCCTGCCCCCATACATTTCCTGCCCCGAAACCCGCCGAACAGATGAGTAATACTGTAACAAACGTCTTTACCGTGCCCCATTTCATAGCGCATAAAGTTTTTCTCAAAAAAAGAAAACAGCAACAAAAATATAGAGTTGACTAGCTACCCCTAAAAAAGCTACATAAGTTGTCAGTTTATTTACCTTTTCAATTTTAAACATTTATGAAAAAAACATATCTCGCTGGAATTCTCGCCTCTGTCCTTATTTCCCTTGCAGGATGTAAAGCGATCGAAGGCAGTGGTACACAAGACGTCCGTGTTGACTCTTTCCCTAAGGGTGCAACAGTTTATGTAAACGGCGCGCTTGTCGAAGGAAAAACACCTGTTGACGTAACCCTTTCTCGAAAAGGCAGCTATGACGTTGTTATCAAGCGTGAAGGTTTTCAGGATATTGAACAAAAAGTTGAAAATGATCCTACCGGCACATCCATTATGGGCTACGGCACACTTTCTCCCCGCGTGATCAATGCATTCCTTATCTGTGATTATGTTGCCGGAGCTGCCGATACAAAAGGTGACCGTTTCGAGCAAATGAAGGAAGCTACCGCATGGGCAAAGGATCAGTCATCCAAGGGCAAACTGGACAAGTACGAGCTTAAGTACGTTAACGACCAGATCGCCAAGCACTTTGCAAGTAATTAACAGTCAGATTTTTTCTTTTCATAACCCATTCGTCCGAATGGGTTATTTTATATCCATCTGCAACGATTCATCTTATGAGTTCAGAAATACAAACTGAAAAACCAATGTATAAACGCATCATCCTCAAACTGAGCGGTGAGGTGTTACGCAACAATGACAATGGTGATGCCCTTGACGACAAAGTCCTGCGCCGTATTTGCAACTCAGTAAAAGAAATCCACAACCTCGGTGTTCAGATCGGCCTTGTCGTGGGCGGCGGCAACATCTTCCGCGGTCTTGCAGGAGCGCGTAATAAAGGCGTCAACCGCACGACCGGTGATCACATGGGCATGCTCGCAACAGTCATCAATTCCCTTGCGTTGATGGATTGCCTTGAACAGATGGGAGTCGCAACACGGGTGCAGAGCGCGATTCCGATGGAACGCATCGCAGAACCATTCATACTCCGCCGTGCCGTCCGCCACCTGGAAAAAGGACGCATCGTCATTTTCGCCGCCGGAACCGGTAATCCCTATTTCTCGACGGATACGACGGCTGCGTTGAGAGCGAATGAAATCGGCGCCGACATTATTTTCAAGGCAACCAAGGTTGATGGCATCTATAATAAGGACCCGATGAAGTTCCAGGATGCCCAAAAATACGAAGAGCTTTCCTTCATGGACTGCCTTAACGAACGCCTCGAAGTCATGGATGCCACCGCTTTTTCATTGTGCATGGACAACAACATGCCTATCTTGGTGTTTCAAATGAACGGAACCGGAAACATCCGCAGGGCCATCCTCGGACAGAAAGTCGGAACACTCGTTCACGCCTAAGTAAAATTAACCTGTAAACAACCTTTATTGATAAACATGAGCGCAGCAGACCCAGTCCTGAAAAAAACCAAAGCTGAAATGGATAAAGCCGTTGAGCATGCTTTCAAAGAAATCGCCGCCATGCATACGGGCAAAGCCTCCCCTGCCATGGTTGAAAACGTGATGGTAGAAGCCTACGGCAGCGCAAGCCGCCTCAGGGACATCGCAGCTATCACCACACCCGACGCACGCACGATCGCGGTAACTCCTTGGGACAAAGGACTGCTTAAAGCGGTGGAAAAAGCGATTCAGACAGCAAACATCGGGATCAACCCATCCGTTATGGGAGACAAGGTCCGTTGCCCGCTCCCTGAACTCAGCCGCGAACGCCGTCAGGAAATGGTGAAAATCACGCACGGCGTCGGTGAAAACGGACGCGTAGGCATACGCGCTGCACGCCGCGACGGTATGGAAGCGCTTAAGAAATTGCAGAAAGACGGACAAATCACGGAGGACGATCTGAAGCGTATGGAAAAAGACATTCAAAAATTCCATGATGCTGCCGTTGACCAAATCGCCAAGCAACTCGCGGTAAAAGAAAAAGAGTTGATGACGATCTGACCACAGGCTTTAAACAAATAAAAAAGACCGGATGCACATCCGGTCTTTTTTATTTGATCCGCCCTCTATTCCTGTGTTAACAAGGCATTTTCGCGCTCAAATAACGTCGGGTGCGAATAATAAAATGCACTGTAGAGCGGAGCAGGCGTCAAATTGCTCAGGTTTTCCTTGGATAACTTCCGCAATGCCCCGATCAATGGCTGCGGATCGCCGTCCAATGCTTTTTTCGCAAAAGCATCCGCCTCGTACTCATGCTTACGCGAAATGCCGTTCATCAAGGGATTTATCCAAAAGAAGACAAGTCCGCTCAGCACGGAAAAAAGGAAGAGTGACGGAACCAGACTCATCGTGCTACCGTCTGCATTGGCGGCAACATGAAATCCAAAGCTACCGGCAAACCACGCCTGTTTCACCAGCCATCCCAGGACCGCAAACAAGGCCAAACCGAAAACAGCAGCCCGGATTAACATTTTCGGGATATGCCCGCACTTGTAATGGCCAATTTCATGGGCAAGAACTGCTTCCAGTTCCTTAGTTGTCAGTTGCTCAACAAGCGTATCAAAAAGCACGATCCGGCGATAGCGTCCGAATCCCGTAAAAAATGCGTTGGAATGCCCTGAACGCTTGCTGCCATCCATCACTAAAATGGTCTTTGACCTGAATCCGGTTTTGTCGCCGAGAGCGATCAACGCATTGCGCAGTTCTCCTTCCGGTAACGGTTCAAATTTATTGAAGAGCGGCATGATCCACATGGGATAAACAACCATCATGATAAGCTGGAAAGAAAAAAACAGGCCGAATCCCCAGATCCACCAAGTATCCGGTAATGATTTAAACACCCATAAAAGCATGGCCAGCAAAGGAAGCGCCAACACCAATCCGATAATCGCTCCCTTGATCTTGTCGGCGATCCACAATTTCACGGTCATTTTATTGAATCCGAATTTATCTTCCAATCGGAATGTTTCCCAAAGCTCCAAAGGTAAATCAAGTAATCCGATCACAACCGCAATGATGATCAATATGCCCGACTGCGCCCATACGCCATAACCCAGGAGACCGCTCAGGCATTCGTAAGCACGCGGCAACAATCCGCTAAATAAAACAAACAATAAAACAAACGCGTCGAAGATCGTACTCACCGCCGAAAAACGGCCTTTGGCAAGCGTGTATGCTACCGCCTTTTTATAAGTATCCATGTCCATTGTTGCGCGGAATGACTCCGGTATCGCATGTTCATGCTTCCTTACAAAAGCCATGTTTAACCGGTTCAGGACAAGCTGACACAAAACCCGTGTCAATAGTAAGGCCAAGGCAATGCTTAAAAATAAATTAAACTCAGGCATAATAAAAATCAGCATAGTCTACATTATCCTGATAAATCGACAATCCCCGAATAAAGAAACTGCATACGCTTACTGCATATAGCTTCCTGCCGACATGCTTTTCCGATATCAATTATTCATGAATATACATTGCCTATTCTGCCGTTTTACTTAAATTTTTACTTATGAAAAAGGATGATACGCACGGCGAAAATGATGCCGTTCTGCAACCTTCGCAAGAAAAACTGAATCCTTGGTTCTCCATGTGGGTAAGACCGCGTAAAACCATGCGTCAGATTTTAGACGAGAATAAAAATGCCCCTGACAGCAAAATCTTTGTTGTCGTGCTTCTCTTTGCTGTTGTTCTCACCATAAACACCATGCTGCAAAACAGCGCGACGCTCACCGAGCGCATCCAGACATCGGTTATTCTCGCCGCGGTAGCATTGGGACTCATATTTTTTGCCGCCGGATTCCTCTATGTACTCGCATTCGTTTTTAAATGGAGCGGAAGAATCCTGGGAGGACAGGCCTCAACGCGCGAGGTATTGCTGGCATTGACCTGGAGCAATATTATCGCCGTGTGGATGGTAGCATTGATTATCCCGTCCTACCTTATTTTCGGACAGGAATTGTTTCCCAAATCACAGTTCGGTTTTGAAATGCTGAACTCCATCAGTGATCCCGACGCCCTGTTTCAGATACTTTCGACGCAGCAAAGCACAACACAGGCAGAACCTTCCATCATGCTTCAAATCATACAGTCAGTGATCACCATCATGGTTATCTGGGCGATTGTCGCTTTTCTCAAATGCCTTGCCGAAGCGCAACGCTTCGGTACCTGGCGCGCATTTTTCAGCGTGATCCTTGGCATTCTCTTCATCGAAATCGTCATGCTTCCGTTTGTCCTCGTATTCATGTTTCTTCGATTTTAATCCAAGCCCATCCGCAACTTTCTAAACTCCGTTGCGTTTTTCTTTTATTATGACTCCCGAGAAAAAATCTATAAATCCTTGGATTTTCATGTTTATCCGACCCAGGTCAACCATGCGCCGGATACTGAATAAATCCAGGGGATTTTCCGGAGAGAAAATGGACATTACATTGATTCCGTTGGTCACATTAGGCAGCATCGGAATGGTCTTATTTCAACGCAGTGATTTGCGCCTGAGCAACCTCATCGATGTCCTTGCTATTCTTTTCTATTCGTTCATGTCCGGAATCATCGGTCTGTACCTGTCTTCATGGATATTAAAAATTACCGGGGAATGGCTTGGAGGAAAAGGCAGCGCCCGCGATATCCGCTTTGCCATCGGATGGAGCAGCATAATCCGAATATGGGCCTTATTGATAATCATCCCTGCATTCATTGTATACGGAGATAACTTCAGCATTTCCTTACATAAACAAATGCTACCGGACGACAGTACCGCTTTTGTCTGGGTCAATGCTGTCGGGGAACCGGCGGTATGGACATTACCGCTTATCATCATCCGTTCTGCCATTGTCATTTTGGATCTGTGGACCTTTTTTGTTTTTATAAAATGTCTTTCTGCCGCACAGGAATTCGGGTTCTGGAAAGCCTTGTGCAATGTACTTTTTTTGTTCCTCGCAATCGTCATCATCGCCGTTCTTATCGCCCTGCCGTTCATTATCCTCGCAGAGCGTTAATGCATCCATTCCGTCCTGCCGTAAACACAGGCTTGCCCATGAGAAAAAATTCGGGCAATTTTAATCTTTTTATTATGCCTACGATTCATTTTGCCGTGTTACCGGGCGATTATATCGGACCGGAAGTTATGGAAGTAAGTCTTGCTGTTCTGGAAAAAGCAGCAAAGAAATATGATTTCTCCCTGAATTACTCCGTCCATCCTGTCGGCGGCGCAGGGATTGATGCTGCCGGCAAAGCGCTTCCGGAAAGCACCCTGAAGGCCTGTCAGGAAGCCGACGCAATTCTCTTCGGTTCCGTTGGCGGACCGAAATGGGAAAAGTTACCGCCCCAGGAACAACCGGAACGCGCCGCCCTCCTTCCCCTCAGAAAACATTTTTCCCTGTACGCAAATATTCGGCCGGGATTGCTTTATCCTGAATTGCTCGATGCCTCCCCGCTCCGTCCGGAACGGATACCTAACGGCATCGATATCGTTTGCATCCGCGAACTGACCGGCGGCATTTACTTCGGTCAACCCAAACAGACGGTAACATTGGAAAATGGTGAAACCCAGTCGCTCGATACCATGGTTTACAAGACCAGCGAAATCGAGCGCATCGCCCAGGTAGCGATTGATACCGCCCGTAACCGCAGCAAGAAAGTGGTTTCGGTTGACAAAGCCAATGTTCTTGAGACTTCCGTTCTCTGGAGAAAAACAGTCACCGCCTATTTCGCAAAACATGCCCCGGAAATCCAGCTTTCCCATATGTACGTCGATAACGCAGCCATGCAGTTGGCACGTGACCCGAACCAATTTGACGTATTTGTCACCGAAAACATGTTCGGCGATATTCTTTCGGATGAAATGGGTGTCATCTGCGGTTCGTTGGGCATGCTGGCCTCTGCCAGCCTTGGTGTCAAAAAGAACACGTGGCAATTCCCTTTCGGGCTTTACGAACCGTCCGGCGGCAGTGCACCCGACATCGCCGGCAAAGGAATAGCCAATCCCTGCGCCCAGATACTTTCAGCAGCACTCATGCTCCGTTACAGCTTCGGACTGAATGCGGCAGCGCAAGCCATCGAAAATGCCGTTGAATCCAGCGTCAAATCCGGTGTACGCACAGCGGACATTGCCTTCGGAAAAGCGTCTGTCGGAACAAAGGCCATGGCCGATGCGATTATAAAGCATCTCTAGGCACCCGGATACCGTATTTATGGTATTTGCCGCCTGCATTCCCTACGCATGACAGATAATTTTTATCATTTATTTGATTGCAGACAAAATCGCAATGCTTAGGCTTTTTACCTTGTATTGTGGTCAGGTTATAAGACTTTATCATTAATCAAATCATTAACTTAAAACGTTAAAAAAATGAGTATCAACCAATCAGACGTAAAACACAAGAAACTCGTCCAATGGGTCGAGGAAATGAAAGCACTTTGCCAACCGAAAGAAGTGGTTTGGTGTGACGGTTCCCAAGCGGAAGCCGATGCCCTTTTCAAGGCAATGGCCGAGAAAGGCGTTGCCATCAAGCTGAATGAAGCCAAGCGCCCTAACAGTTACCTTTTCCGTTCGGATCCACGCGACGTAGCACGTGTTGAAAGCCGTACCTTTATCTGCAGTGAACGCAAGGAAGACGCAGGTCCTACCAATAACTGGGAAGATCCTGCCAAGATGAAAGAAAAGATGAAAAGTCTTTTCAAGGGATGCATGAAAGGCCGCACCATGTATGTTATTCCTTATGCCATGGGACCGATCGGGGGACCGATCACCCAATACGGCGTGGAAATTTCCGACTCTGCTTACGTAGTTGTCAATATGCGCATCATGGCACGTATCGGAAAGCCGGTACTGGACGTTCTCGGTACAGACGGATTCTTCGTACCTTGCTTGCATTCCGTAGGTAAGCCGATCAACAGCGCTGCCGATGACGTAAAATGGCCTTGCGATCCTGAAAACACATACATCGTTCACTTCCCTGAAGAACCGTCCATCTGGTCTTTCGGTTCCGGCTACGGGGGCAATGCTCTCCTCGGCAAAAAATGTCTGGCGTTGCGTATCGCCTCCAATCTGGCACGCAAACAAGGCTGGTTGGCAGAACACATGCTCATCCTTGGCGTAGAAGATCCGCAAGGAAAGAAGACTTATGTTTCCGCCGCATTCCCATCTGCCTGTGGCAAGACCAATTTTGCCATGTTGATTCCGCCTGCAGAAATGAAGGGCTGGAAAATCACCACGGTCGGTGATGATATCGCATGGATCAAGCCAAATGAAAAGGGCGAACTTTATGCCATCAATCCTGAAGCAGGATTCTTCGGTGTTGCTCCGGGCACATCCATGTCCACCAATCCGAACGCCATGCTCTCCTGCGCCAAGGACACAATCTTCACCAACGTTGCCCTCACAGACGACGGCGATATCTGGTGGGAAGGCATGACCAAGGAAGCTCCGAAACACCTTATCGACTGGAAAGGCCAAGACTGGACCCCGGAAGGCGGCCAGCCCTCTTCCCACCCGAACAGCCGTTTCACAGCTCCTGCACGCAATTGCCCATGCATTGACAAAGATTGGGAAAATCCTGCCGGCGTACCGATCTCCGCATTCATTTACGGTGGCCGCCGCATGAGCGATATTCCTCTTGTATTCCAGGCATGGAACTGGACAAGCGGTGTTTACCTCGGCGCAACCCTCTGCTCCGAACTCACAGCAGCAGCAGAAGGAACCCTCGGTACACTCCGTAGCGATCCGTTTGCGATGTTGCCGTTCTGCGGATACAACATGGGAGATTACTTTAAACACTATCTTTCCATGGCGAAGAAAGCCAAGAAGTTGCCGATGGTATTCCACGTCAACTGGTTCCGTAAGACCAAGGAAGGCAAGTTTGCATGGCCAGGCTTCGGTGACAATGCCCGCGTACTCCGCTGGATCATTGAACGTATCGACGGCAAGGCTAAGGGAAAAGAATCACCGCTCGGCTGGGTTCCGAATTACGAGGACATTTGCTGGGATGGTTTGAAATTCTCCAAGGAACAATGGGATGAATTGATGGCCATTAACGGAGAAAGCCTCAAGAAGAGCACATTGGCAGCAGAAGAACTGTTCCTCAAGTTGGGCGAAAGCACACCAAAGGAACTCGTATTCGAGCGTCAATTGCTTGTCAGCCGCCTCTAATCGGTTGCAAAGCTTTTATGCAAAAGACGGTAGTGATGCTACCGTCTTTTTTTATGCCTTTATGAAAAAAACTATTTTTTCTTTTTCACGCTGTTGGGATCAATGTAACGCATGATTTCGTCAAACTGTTCTTCAAGCTGCGAACCACGCTCATAAGGAATTTTATCCTGGGCATATTTTACCGCCTGCATCGCCAGCTTCCGGTTGTTTGCATCCACGGAAGCCACCACAAACGGTTGCACGATATTATTAACGAGATCTGTTCCGTTTGCGGACTTAAAACGCATCAATGTACTTTTATACTCCATGAATCCCTGGTCGATTCCTTTTTCCTTTATGACTTCCCGTAGTGCATCAGACGCCAGTTCAATACTGAGATCAGACCGTTTTCTTGCCATTTTTTTAGCCATGGAAACCTGTAAGTCATGCGCTAATTGCGTTTCTCCCCTATCCTTATAACTCTTCGACAGGCGATCGACATAAACAGACTGTATTTCCACGTATTTGGACAAAGCCTTGATCGCTTCCTGCAATGCGGCTTCGTAATCTTTAGCATCGGTCTTGTTTTTCCCTGAAGCACTGATATAAAGATCCCAGGCTTCATCATAAAGCGGCGATAACTTTACAGCAGCCTGTGCGGCCTTCACTGCCTTTTCGCCATCCGTATCCAAATAAAGTTTCGCAAAGGCAAGATGGATTTTCGCCCGCTTGAAATCATCCGTTTTACGAAAGGGTTCAATGAGATAATCAATGGCATGATCACTGACTTCTTTCCACGTTTGCGGATCAAAAGCCGAACCGGAAAGATAGTTGTCCGATTCGTAGCGTCCAACAGAGAAATCCCAGTTTCCCCGCTTATAGTAACCGACCCACGCATGATACCCGTCTTTACCGCTGCCGGAAATAGAAATGCTCGGAACTCCGTTCACCTTGCATACCTGCGTCGTAAAATAGGCCTGATCAATGCAAATGCCTCCTTTCTTGTAAATATTCTGCAAACGGTAATCATTATCCGTCCAACTGTATTTTCCGGCTTCGAGCCGGGCCATATCATATTTGATCCCTTGGTAAATGGGGTTCAAATCACTGATGTTCAGCTTTACCTTTGTCCGCACCCACATAAGTTCATCAAAGGAAGCAGTCACATCCACGACAAACTTCAGTTCTCCTGCAGACAAACGGGGAAGACGGTACAACGTGCCCAACTTCGTATCCCGTTCAACGAAAAAATTAAATGCTTCCAACGGATCGGGCAATCCCTGCGGAATGGAATTCCGCGCCTGAGATCCTACCTGAAAATGCGGCCAATTGGACGATGAAGGTTGCTGGTCGTATACAACGGCAATGGCGAGTGCAAGGTTTTGATACTGGTTGAACAGCGTACTGTCATTTTTATACAATCGGCACAGGATCGTCATTACCATTTTAAAATCGTCTTTCTCCGAAATAAGATTCCAGAAGCTTTCGCTGAAAACCTTTTCACGCATCGCATAATCCAGAAACTCACTGTCCATATCAGCCTTCTGCTCTGCCATGACCTGGCACCAAAGATAAAGATAATAGTTTTCTATTGCCTGATCATAGGCACCCCGCTCGTAATTTTGCACGGAAAATGCTTTCATCTTTTCGGCTGTGGGTTTCCATCCTTCCTTTTCTGCAAAGGCTTTTGCCAATTCCCATGTTTTCTTGGCCGTGTTTTGCGCCTGTACAGAGACACACGGTAATATGGAAATTAATACAAATACAAGGTAACGGGATAATTTTTGAGATAACATAAGCCTGTAGAAGTAAATCAAGGTTCCAGAAGAACAATTTCACCGCGTGAAACAGCGTCAGCCTCGTCCACGCGCACCCAACGTAATTCAAATCCTTTTCCCCATGAATCGCTTATGGCAACTTCCTTTGTACCGGCATTATAGCCGATGATCAGGCAGACATGACCATAGCCCACGGGCGCCAGATACTTGAGTGTATCTTCCCCGGCTATTGTCTTTGCCCATACCTTCATATCCAGGGTCTCTTTTCTCATCGCGGTTCTTTTGTTCGCGATTGTATTAAAATTCGGCGATGATGACAAGATCCACGCAATGGGTTGACCGTCATCAATGTATGATTTCACGACACTCATCGTAATGCCTGTTTTCTTGCGGTTAATTTTCCGCCCTTGGGATTTTGCCCAGCGTTCGATTCCGTCAACAAGGTCATCAATATAGGTTCCTCCGCCAAGCATAGTTTTTCCAGCCATCGCCAACACATACATATCTGCCGGAACCCCTATGTAACGGAAACAACGTTCAAATACAGCGGGAGCGCAATAACCTTTGGGTCCCTGATCCACCATCGGTATGTTTTTTATGAGAACATCGCCATTTTCCAGTTTTTCGACCTGCGATTTCATAAATGCGCGTGTCTTGGAAAAACTGGTCATCGCAATTTTTCCTTTGGCCTCTGCGACTTCCGGCCTAATAATGCGCAAACCGACATACTCGCCATCCTGGGCAGAAAGCACTATCCGGTAATCGTCCAGGCTCCAGATAAATACTTTCTCCCGTGTATTCTTATCCTTGCCGAAAATACTGGATGTGGGTGTTGCCAGTTGATTGAGACGCTCCTTGATGCTGGCTTCATCCTTGTCCATGAATTCCTGGAGCTTCGCAGTCGCATTCTTGGTCTGGCGGTTTGTCAGCTCTCCGAATACGACAATACTATCCCCCTTATTCGCAAAGACCATGGATATTTCCGTAACTTTCCCTTCAGCTCCGTAGAGTACCACCGAAAAAGGATGAGCTCCCAGTATTTGGTAATTGGACGGAGGATACAAACGGTAGCTTTCCACAAAATCCGTTTTTGACTCTTTAGGTAAAAGTAAACGAACAGCTGCAAGCTTGGGATCTTCCTCCCATAAACTGGTTTCTGAAAAAACAGGCAATCCGAACAATTCGTTTATTTTCTTTATGTCCAAAGTCGCAGTGCTCTTTGGAGGAGCCGCCTCTTCATTTTTCTGTTTCCATTCCCGGATATACTGCTGGGTAGGCTCATCAAAGACATCCAGCTTTAACTGGAAGCTTTTTCCATCCTCTGTTTTTATTGAAACATCACTCTCTGAAACGGAAACAATTTCCGCCCGGATGGTTCTGCCCTGTTTATCCTTAAATTCCCGGATTTCCGCGGATGCGATTGAGCAAGAGAACAGCAATAGGATAATAAAATAAACGACTGGGGTATTTTTCATTGGATAACTGGTGTAATAAAAATAAAAAAGCTAATTGAAAACAAAGAACTGATTTTCCGAAACAGCATTGGCTTCGTTAGTTCTCAGCCAAACGACATTCTTTCCGAGAGAATCATAAAATCCTATTTCATCGGTTTCCTTGTTATACCCGATAATCAAAGTAGCGCTTACGAGGCCCTTTTCTACTTTCAGTTTGGAAATAGACTGCGTATCAGCATTCAACGTTTCGATCCATTCAGCTGTATCGGATGTGCTGCTTCTCGCCGTATTCCTGTTCCGCAGAATGGAGCTTAACACGGAGGAATTGGTATAAACCCAGAGGATCGGCTGCCCTTTATCAATGTACTGTTGCACATCCTTTACCGTGATCACAAACCGTTTTTTACTGAAACCAAGACCTTGAGTGGTTCCCCAAGCTTCAATATTTGTTATCAGATCATTGGCAATTAATGACGGATTGGCAAAGTCAGTATACAGACCGATCATAGACAAGGCATATGAATCCGCAGCCAAACCGCCATAACGGAAAAAGCTTTCAAATGCGGCCGGAATTACACTGTTGATGGTCGTACTAATGGCCGGAACCCCTGTCAGAATGACGTCCCCGTTATCAGCCTTTTCGATTTGTTCGGAAAAATGGGTTTTCGCTTCCGCAACCGTTTTATCAAGCGTCCGCAATTCGGTAAAATCCTGCTTAACAATCCGTATCCCGACATAGGCATTGTCCTGGACTACAAGCAAAATCATGAAATCGTTCACTTTCCACATGGTAACACGTTCCTTGTCATTTCTCGTCTTACCCAAATTGACCTGTTTCCCATTACCCCATGCGCTCAGTGTTTCTTTTATCGCCTTTTCATCGGCATCCATAAGCGGTTTTAACACTTGGGAAAGCCGTATCCGTAATTTTTTTTCGGTTTCATTATCAACGTTTTTCTTTCCTGAAGAGGACTTTACATCCACATCAACGTTGTCATAAACACATTCGGATCTGTTAGCGAAAACAATGGAAATGTCCGTCACTTTCCCGTCATAACCACCAAACAAGGCAAGCGAATACGGATGCGCTCCCAGTACCATCAGCGAATCCGCCGGGGAACTGTTGCGATAACATGAAAGCCCGCTACCCTTGGTAGTTTTCTGCCAATTCTTTAATCGCTGGGAAACCGTTCTGGCATCCTCTTCCCACAGAGGTACATCAAGGAATAGCGGCAAACCAAAAGCCTCATTCAATTCGCGAAAGCCAACAGTTGTCTGATTTTTATTTGCCCACTCCTTAATGAATTTCTGATCTTCCTCTGAAAATACATCCAGCTTCAATTGGAATGTCTGACCGTCGGCCATCTTGATGGTAACATCGTCACCGACTGAAAAAACCAGCTGGGCGCTTATCGTTCTTCCCTGTTTATCCTTGAAATCACGCATCTGGGCACAAGCCAATGCGAAGGAAAAAAACAAGAAACCAATCACTATAAGTATTTTTTTCATGGCAACACACATGACATAAGACATTAAATAAATACTAGAAAATATCCTTTTAAGATCAATTAGAAAAAAACATATGATGTATTATCTAAATACAACATAGCCGACACAACCATGCACCGTCTGTTTTATTGACGTTCGCCGGCTTCGGCAGGCTGCGGATCTTCTTTTTGCGCCTGGTAAACCACTTCCCCGGGTTTTTTGAATCCTTGCTTCCTGGCTTCCGCCTCAATCGCCTCCTTGTCATTCGGATCGGACAAACGATTTGCCCGTTCACGGTTCTTTTCCACTTCCTGGGCTTTTACTTCTTTCTGGTGCTCTGCTTCTTCCAGATTCAGTTGCGTATTTCCATGTACCCGCCGTGCGGACGCAACCTCTTTCCACAGAAAATAGGCGCCGACACCGATTCCGACTGCCAAAACAAATGCAATAAACTTAGCAAAGATAGTTTTCATTAAGTTACATGTAAATTAGCCCTTTTGCACAGGCATTGAAAGTAAAATCATTCGGCAATCAAATCGTAATCCCGGTAATTCTTGATTTTTACGTCCGCAAAGCTACCGGCAGGCAGTGATTTCCTGACAAAGACCATACCGTCAATATCCGGGGCGTCACCTTCGCTGCGCGCCAGTCCATTACCTTCAACAAGCACTCGCATGGATTGTCCTATCATTTGCTTATTCCGTTCAACGGCCAGTTCCTGAAGCAGCTGCATAGCCGCGTTCCAACGGCGTTTCTTGGTAGCATGATGCACTTGCTTCTTGCTGTTGTAAGCGCGTGTTCCTTCTTCCCTGGAGTATTGGAAAATACCGACCCGATCAAGTTTCGCCTCATCCAGGAATTCCATTAACTCCTCAAAATCTGCTTCGGATTCCCCGGGAAATCCGACAATGAACGCGGAACGGACGGCCACGCCGGGAATGCCTTTTCTTATCCGCTTTATAAGATTGCGGATATAAGCGCCGTCTGTTTCCCGTTGCATCGCAGACAGCATTTTGTCCGAGATGTGCTGTAACGGGATATCCACATAACGGGCTACCTTTTTTGATTTTGCCATAGCTGCTATCAATTCGTCGCTCCAATGAGCCGGATGGGTATAAAGCAGCCGTATCCAAAAATCACCTTCGATCTTATCAAGCTCGCGGATTAACGAAGCCAGGGATTCTCCCTTACCGGAATCCACTTTGCTTCGTTTATTCGGACGTTCGCTTTCCCAACGATCCATGCCGAAATAGGTCGTATCCTGGGAAATAAGGTTTATTTCGCGGACACCCTCCTTCACCAACTGTTCAACCTCGCGTACCACCGACTCCTGGGTCCGGCTTCTGTGCATACCGCGGATTTTTGGAATAATGCAAAATGTGCAATTATGATTACAGCCCTCGGCAATCTTTACGTAAGCCGAATAGGAAGGCGTAAGACGGTAACGTGGGGTATCGTAATCGGGAATATAAGTGAGCTTTTTTGAGATATGGGATTCAGGCATGCTACCGCCCGTCTTTAGCATGACTCCGTTGACAATCGCCGCAATATCTTTCAACTGGTCCAATCCGATAAAGGCATCCACCTCAGGCATCAGTTTAGGCAACTCCGTCGCAAAACGCTGGGACAAACATCCTGCCACAATCACCTTGCGGTTACGGGCAATCATCTTCCCGCTCCTGCTCCGTTCTTCCGAACGCATTTCGATTGCTTCCTTGATGGAGTTTATGCTTTCCACTTTTGCGTCGTGGATAAAAGAACAGGTATTGATGATGACAACATCGGATATTTTCGGATCAGGAGTAATCGCCATTCCGGCTTTTCTCAGATGTCCTATCATAATTTCCGAGTCTATCAGATTCTTGGCACAACCCAATGAAGTGAATGCAACCTTTGTAGCCATAAAAAATAATTAAAGCGGAAAGTAAAACCGTATCCGTTGTTTTGGCAAATTTTTAAACATGTTTCCGGACCAAATCCGATCTATGGATTTTCCGGGCAAAACGGCAGCATGAACCATGCTACCGCCCGTAATCGGCTTATTGGTTTTCGGGTTTTGCTGCAGGACGAACAATGATACCGATACTGTTTTCCGCCATAAAATAACGTTTTGCCAGCGTATTCATTGTTCCGATATCCATGCCCTCGTACTCACTCACAACTGTCCGCGAGTTATCAATCTGGTCAGGATAAAGCGTCGAATTGCTGATGGTGTCCATCCAGAACGGATTCGTTTTTACCGTGGCGCGAACCTCTGTCAGCAATGGGTTTAAGGCGCGGTCAAACTCATCCTGGGTCACACCTTTTTCAGCCATGTCCCGACCGATTTTCTTTATCAATTCGACGACAGAGTCTGTTTGTTCAGGACGCAGCAAGCTGATCGCGATCTGGAACCCGACATCAAAAGTCTTCCTTGAAAAACGATAGGCATACGGACTGTAGGCCTCACCCAATGCTTCCCTCAGCTCAACACGCAAACGGTCGTCAAGGATACTGGAAAGCAGCGAAAGCTGTCTGTGCAAATGAATGTCCTTTGAATTGGCTGTTCTCCAACTCATTGCGACCAATGACCGCGGCAGTTCGCTCGGGTATTCAAAGATTTTCATGCTGCCGCCCGAACGCACGGATACTTTTTCCTGTGCCGAAAAATCCTTCCGCAGGTTCCGTTTCTGCAAAGCGCCGAATGTCTGCGCCACACCCTTTATCACTGCTTCCGGATCGCAATCACCGACAATCGCGATTTCCATGTTACCGTGCTTCAGAGTTTCCGCCAGAAAGGCTTTTGCCATAGCATTGTCATAGGCAAGCAGTTTTGCTTCGTCAGGAATGCCAAAGCGGAAATCATCATTGAGCAAATAACGCAAACCGTTCTTCTGCCAAACGCCTTCCGCAGATTGATTGAGTTTCAGATACATTGCGGATATTCCGCGCTTGAACAAACGCTCACTTTCATCGCGGAAACCGGGTGCGGTAGCATAAGCAGCCAGCAACTGGCATTCGGTAAGAAAGTCTTCAGGCGTGGTATCACCTTCCAGAATGAAACTATCACTGTCTGTGCGGAAATTTACGCCGACATTCTTGCTCGCAAACAGTTTCTTCAAATCCTCGCGGCTGTGCTTTTCCAGACCGCCGTCAATAAATGTCCTGTCGAGGTAAAGATTTATCCCTTCCTTATTCGCCGGAATTTCCAGAATACCGCCGCCGATACGGGCACGAACGGAAATCTTGTTTGCCTGGAAATCGGTTTTCTTGATGACCAGATTGACTCCGTTTTCAAACGTTACTTTCTCAATACTCAAATCCTTGATGCTTTCACGTTTTACAATTTTACCGGCTTCGCCGAAGGATGTATAAGCAAACGCTGAGACTGTTGTCTCGGCAAGCGCTGTCAGCGGCTTCTTTGCAGCTTCCTCATAAAGCGCCATCGCGGTAGCATCGGTTACCTCGTTTTCGGCAAAATTGCCGACAATGAAAACCCTGCGGCCCAAACCGTTCCAATCCTCGGCGAACAGGGACTTGCATCCTTCAAGGGTGATTTCCGGAAGCACTGCTTTGAGCAGATTCAAATCATCTTGCGGACTGCTGAACGTATGCCGTTCGTAAAGCGTATCGATGATACCGTTTGCCAGGTCCGGGTTTTCGCGCGTGCTGGCAGCAGCAGCCTGCTGCTCAAAATAACGCAGCATGTCAGCCTTCACGAAATCCAGTTCATCCTGGTTAAAACCGAATTCCAGCACCCGGCGTAACTCATTTTCTGCAACCTGAACCGCATCGCGCCAACGATCCTTGTCCGATGCTACCGTCACGTTTGCCAACTGGCTATGATTCAGGAAATTCGTGGTATACGCGTAGGCACCCAGAAAAGTGCTGCCTTCTTTCTCCTGAAGTTCGCGGAAGCGTTTCTGTAACATTGAATATGCCATGTAACGCGTAATATCCTGACGGCGGTAATCTACCGTATCGGCTTCCCACACATACGGACGAACGGTCATTATCGAAACGGTAACCTGGTTTGCTTCCGGCTCGCGGTGTACTTTTGCCAATAAGCCTTCTGTCTTAATCTGTCTGTTTTCCGGAACAAGAGGCTTTTCGAAGACAAACACCGGCGTTTTTGCTCCATTTCCGCATTTTTCGCCATCCTCCAGTTTCCATTCCAGTTTTCCCTTCGCGGTCATCGATTCAAATGCTTCCCGTACCAGTTTCTCTGCCTGTGCAGGCACAACATTGCCTGCAATGACAAGCGTCATCAGATCCGAACGGTACCATTCGTCATAAAAGCGACGGAAATCCGGCGCCTTCACTTCCCTGATCACTGACGCAACACCGATCGGAAAACGTTTAGGTATCATGGTCCCGTCAAACACAAAATCATATTGCGCCTTCATTTGCCTGTAATCGACCGTTTCACGGTCGCGCAATTCACTGAGTATGATACCGCGTTCTTTTTCAACGGTTTCTTCCTTTAACAGCAACCCGTCGGCATAATCACGCATGATTGTGAGGGCCTTTTTCATGGAATCATCATCGCCTTTCGGCAATTCCAGCATATATACTGTCCGGTCAAAACTCGTGTATGCATTGGTATCTCCGCCAAAAGACATACCCATTTTCTGAAATTCCGAAATCAGCGTACCCGGCGCAAAATGTTTGCTTCCGCCGAACGCAAGATGCTCAAGGTAATGGGCCATACCCTGCTCGTTATCCTTCTCCATGAGGGAGCCGATCCGCACCATCAGACGCACGCTCACTCTTTCCGGCGGATAACTGTTTTTCATTATCGCATAGGAGAAACCGTTATCCAGTTTTCCCCAAAGCACCGCGGGATCAGATGCCACTGCCTTTTGTCCATTTAAGTCACAGGCGGTTTCTCCCGCCATTGATTTAAGACTTAATGTGAAAGCAGCAGAAGCAAAACTCATAAATACAAGCAATTTTTTGAAATTCATAAAGCTATCACGATAAACAGTTCCTTACTTTCTGCAAGAAGTGAAATGATAACTCTAAAACAACACTGCGGATTCACTGTCTGGATAAACATGCTTGCCTTCTCCTTTTTTTCCCTTAACACGGCTTGATTATTCAGAAAAACGGCCCTATTTTTAACACAATCCTACACTTCTAAATATGAACTTCATTCAGGAATTCAAAAAATTCATTATGCGAGGCAACGTGCTTGATCTCGCAGTCGGTGTCATCATTGGCGGCGCATTCGGAAAGATCACGGCATCACTGGTTTCCGATGTCATCATGCCGATTGTCGGCCTTGCTCTCGGAAAAGTACAGTTCAACCAGCTTTTCATCAATCTCTCAAGTGTTCCTTATGAGACACTTGCTGCCGCCGAAGCCGCAGGAGCGCCGGTGCTGAAATACGGAGCATTCATTGATACCATCGTTAATTTCCTCATCATTTCTTTCTGTATATTTGTCATTATAAAACTAGTAAACCGTCTTTCCGAATTCGGTGAAAGCGAAGCAAAAAGAAAAGCTGCTGAGGCCGCTGCCGTACCGCCTCCGCCAAGCAAGGAAGAACTGCTATTGACAGAAATCCGCGATCTGCTGAAAGCTCAGCAGAACAAGTAGAACCGCAAAGGTTTTAACACCATTTTTACCCGAACGGTAACATCATGCTACCGTTCGGAACTGTTTCCTTTTCCTCCGTCCACTTTCTCTCTTGCCAAACAATAAGTGCCATAGTGTAGTTTTCTTTAATGAGCAAAGGCGCACAGCATTTACAGGATCAGTTCAACAAGCCGGAAAATAATCAGGAGTCGATTTTACGCCCTTTATCGTTTGACGATTTCACCGGGCAACCAAAGACCATTGAACGTCTTCAGGTCATGGTCGGGGCGGCAGTCGCACGCGGCGATCCTTTGAGCCATATCCTGCTTCACGGACCTCCGGGACTGGGAAAAACGACGCTGGCCCTCATTCTCGGCAACGAGATGAAGAAAAACGTACGCATCACCTCCGGCCCGGTGATTGAACGTCCCAGCGACCTCGCCGGATTGCTTACCAGCCTGGAAGAAGGCGATCTGCTTTTTATCGACGAAATTCACCGTATCCCCAAAAACGTGGAGGAATATCTCTATTCGGCAATGGAGGACTTCCGCATCGACATCATGATCGATCAGGGACCGAATGCCCGCAGCGTACGCCTCAATATCCCGCGTTTTACGCTCATCGGGGCAACCACGCGAACAGGATTGCTTACGGCTCCGTTGCGCAGCCGCTTCACGCTGCAAACCCGTCTTGACTACTATGGACGCGACCAGTTGAAGAAAATCATCCTGCGATCCGCCAATATTCTGAAAATTTCCTGCGATCCGACGGGCGCTGATGAAATTGCCGGACGGGCCAGAGGGACACCGCGCATCGCCAATAACCTTGTCCAGTTTGTCCGCGATTACGCGCAGCAACGGGCTAATGGCAGCATCAATCAAACGGTAGCATCGGCGGCACTGGAATTGCTCGAAATCGATAAATTCGGCCTTGATGAAATGGATAAGCGAATTCTATCGCTGATGGCGAATAATTACCGTGGCGGACCTGTAGGATTGGGAACCATTGCTGTTGCCGTCGGCGAGGAAGAGCAAACCCTCGAGGAGGTTCACGAACCTTTCCTTATTCAGGAAGGTTACATTCAGCGCACCCCTCAGGGGCGAGCGCTCACTGACAAAGGCTGGAGCGTCCTGGAACTTGAACCCTTCAAGGATCATCCGAAACAGCCAAAGCTCATTTAAAGACACGTTCATAACCGTAAAAACACATCATCCATGCACGACAACCGTATAGACGCTCTCGCCAAACAACTTATCAATTACTCCGTCTCCCTCAAAAAAGGAGAACGCATACTGATCGACCTTTTTGATGTTCCCGAATCTGTCGGTATCGCACTCATCCGCGCAGCACGTGCTGTCGGGGCCGATCCCTTCATCCAGATAAACCAAAGCCGCATTTCGCGCGAAATGATGATGGATGCTACCGCCACACAATATGAATTCATCGCAAAAAATGCCCTCGCCCAGATGCAAGGTGTGCAGGCATACATTGCGATCCGCGGGGCCGGTAACATCTATGAGTCCTCCGACGTACCTTCCGACAAAATGGGCCTCGTCCAGGGAAAAATGATGCCCGTCCTTGACCATCGCGTTCAGAAAACAAAATGGTGTGTTCTCCGTTGGCCCAACCCGTCCATGGCGCAACAGGCAGGAATCAGCACGGAAGCCTTTGAAGATTTCTACTTCCGTGTATGCCTGCTCGACTACCCTTCCCTCGTCCCAGCCATGAATGCCCTCAAAAAACGTATGGATGCAGCCAAGGACGTTCACATCAAGGGACCGGGTACGGATCTCCGTTTCAGCCTCGACGGCATAAAGTCAAAGATATGCGATGGTCATTTCAATATTCCCGACGGCGAAGTTTATTCCGCTCCTGTCCGCAATAACGTACAAGGCTATATCACTTACAATGCTCCGACTGTGTATCGCGGAATCGCCTTTGATAACGTCCGCCTTGAATTCAAGGACGGCAAAATTATCCATGCGACCGCCAACAATACGCCAGCTATCAATGCTATTCTTGATTCCGATGAAGGCGCGCGCTACATCGGTGAATTCGCCATCGGCTTTAACCGCGAGATCCTTCATCCGATGCGCGACATTCTTTTTGACGAAAAAATTGCCGGCAGCTTCCACTTCACTCCGGGCCAGGCCTACGAAGGAGAAACGGATAACGGAAATAAATCACAGGTGCACTGGGATCTCGTTTCCATCCAGCGTCCTGACTATGGCGGCGGTGAAATTTACTTCGACGGAGAATTGATCCGCAAGGACGGACAGTTCATTCACGACGATCTGAAACCGCTTAACTGGTAACTTATCAGGAAAATCTGAACGATTTTCAGACAGATCACAAATATGCAAAAAACCTACCGACAACGGTAGGTTTTTTGCATTATTAATCAGAAAAAGCGTATGTAATAATCCAAATCCATAAACTATGTTGACTAGAGTGAAATAAGGTGAATAACATACCCCTGTTAAACGTAAGATTGAACAAAACGAACCAAAGAATATATGAGAAAATTAATTAACTTCGGATTATTGCTGGCCATGGTTGCCGCCTCTTCGCTATCGGCAAGCGCCGCAGTCAAACCACCCTGGAGCACGGAAACAGCTGCCGACGATAACCAGTATAGCTGGAGCGTATCGAACTATTATAATAACAGGCCGAATCTATTCTGGCGTTGTTTTGACTTTAGCTGGACTTACTCCCGTTACGGTTGTGTTCCCACATCATACCCGTTATGGAACATTCAGGACAACGAAGCTCAAGTCGTCTTGACCTATCAGCAATACGGTACCGGAAACAATGGGATTATTTATCAGATATACCAACGCCAAAACGGCAGGGACGTGATTTTCGGACAGCATTATGCCTATGAAAACAGTCCCACTGCAATCAACCGGGTGGTCATAAAATTATCTCCCGGGATAAAAGCCGCAAACACCGTAGAACTTAAGATTAAAACCATCTACAATTCCGCATTCCAAACGATCGGGGAAGTAACGCGGTACTAAAGATGAATAATAATCGGCCCACCTCATGAGAGGTGGGCCTTATTAATGATAAAATCAGGATAATACGGCCCCAGTGTAATTTTAAACTCCTGCAAGAAGAACGACCTGAAAAGACCTCATTGATGAGAATCGTTCCTTGAAAGCAGTTTTTTCTTGAGTGATTCCCCCTTATCGCATTTAACAATTAACTTCTTTTGCGGGCCGGTAGCTCAGTGGTTAGAGCAGGGGACTCATAATCCCTTGGTCGTGGGTTCGAACCCCTCCCGGCCCACCAATTTAAAAACTTCCCGATAAATGCGGGAAGTTTTTTTACGGCAACAACATGTTACCGCCTACCGGATGGATACCCTCTTTCCGTAAACTAAAAGACTTGCTTGTCTCATTCGAACGCATAGCATTGATGAAGCGTCAATGAGATGTATCTACACATTTGTTTTTGCTGTTTTCCTGTCGCTCTATACCGGTTGCCAACATAGTTCAAGCGAGATGCTTTCAGAGTCAACCGGAAGTGATGGCTTTTACAACAAAGCATCATATGATTGGGGTAAAACATGGGAAGCGCCTGTATGCGAAGATGACGACAAAGAGGCTTTTGAATGGAGAAAACGGTTTGATCCCAAAATGAGAGAAGGCCGCCTGTTGGATTAAAGCCATGGGAAAATGGCTTAAATTAAAGGATTTTCTCTGAACAAACAAACTACCCTTTTACAATCCGCTCAAAGACATGCGGCGCGATTTCCTTGAATGCACGGTAGCTTGATTTGCTTTCCGCCATGACTGTACGGAAGTAAATACGTTCAGCATCCGTTTTAAAATCAAAGCCGATCAGTACGCGTCCCACCCGCTCACCGGTATAACTGTAATTGAAATAACAGATATTCGCCTTTGAATCCTTCTGTGTAGCTGCAAGAAAATCGGAAAGCGCCCCTGCCCGTTCATGAAACTCCAGCGTCATAAACAGCGGATACTTGCATAAAAGCGGATTGAAGGAAATCATACGAAACTCCACATCGGGATCGCCGGTAACATCCTCATAACGCACGGCGGCAGCATCCATTTTCTTTTTCAGATGCTCCCATTCATGCGGACAAACCTGTATGCCAAGCGTTGGCCACGCCTCATTTTCGGAAGCCTGTCCATACTGGAAATCAACAATACTGATACCATTCAGGGTGTCCTGAATAAGGTTGAAAAGCGAACCGGGACTCTCATCTATCTGAAAACGCAAAAATTTGCGATCCGCAGAACCAAGCATTGCCCCGTTTGACACACGCGTGAACTGGCTGAAATCCATATTAGCACCGGAGACAATGACCAACGCGCGTTTGCCGGCAAGCAGTTCCTTATGCTTGAGCAATCCCGCCAGACCCAAAGCCCCGGCCGGTTCCGGTATGCAACGGCATGCTTCCCAGAGCTTCTGGATTGCCACGCAAACCTCGTTGTTTGTTACCGTGACAATATCATCCAACAATTCACGGCAAATCGGAAAGGTAATGTCCCCTGCCCGGCGCACGGCGGTACCATCACAAAACACATCCAGATAATCCAAAGTCACAGGCTTTCCTGCCTGAAAAGCAGCCTTCATGGAAGCTTGATCCGTTCCTTCCACACCAATCAGTTTTATATTCGGATAAAACTTCTTTAGCCACGCACCCACACCGGCGGCCAATCCGCCACCGCCAATTTGTAAAAATGCCACATCGAATTCCCCCACTCCGGACATGACAATTTCATCCGCAATGGTTCCCTGCCCGGCGATTGACTTCACATCGTCATAAGGATGCACAAAGGCTTTCCCTTCCGCCGTTGCCACTTCCAGCGCACGCTTGGACGCAGCATCAAAGCTTTCGCCATGCAGACAGATTTCAACGGCCTCGCCTCCGTGCAATGCTACCGCCCGCTGTTTCATCTTGGGCGTGGAAACCGGCATAAAGATTTTCGCCTTGGTTCCCAAACGCTTTGCGGAAATCGCCACGCCCTGCGCATGATTTCCTGCAGATGCCGTCACTACGCCACGGGCGAGCTGTTCGGTCGAAAGTGCTGCCATGCAATTGCAGGCGCCGCGCCACTTATAGGCATTGATCGGACTAAGATCCTCCCGTTTCACATAAATCTCCGCATTGATTCCAAAATTCATTTTCTGTAACGGCGTCGGTTGGGCCACTTCATAAACAAACTGGCGGGCCATCAGAATTTCATCAATCAATTGTCTGCTGAGTTCGGAAATCATGTCGGAAATAAAACGTTAAATTCCAGAGAATAAACCATAAAACATGCAAAAAAGAGAGGAAAAAGATTTAAGAACCCGGGAAGACAGTGATTCGATCGTTCAAAAACAGGAAGACGGCAACAGTGGGTTTCCCATGTTACCGTCTGTACGCCCTAAATAATGTTAATGTTGACCTTGCCTATTCGCTTGCGTGATACAACCCCTTGTTTTCCTGCCACCAGGCTTTTGCCTGTTGTATTGCCTCACTTTTTTCCTCGACGGAAAGCTTGTTTATCACCTCAACCGCGTCTTCGTTCATAAAAGCATTCTGCCACTGTTTTCTGGCAATGATGAACCACTTGTAGCCCTCAACGGAATCCTGTGCGAACAGCAAACCGCCTGTCAGGTATTCCTCCGCCAGACTGACCTGGGCGCCCCAATAACCTTTGTTTGCGGCAATCACCCACGTTTCGCGAATACGGTTCATCGCGTCAGGTGTCAGGTTTTTCTTGTTGTAGTGAAAGCGGTAGCGCGGAGAAAACAGGCTGCACAACTGCTGATTTTTTTCGGGAAGGTCGGAAAATGTAAATTCGCCTTCGGCAGCCAGTTCGTTTAACTTCGCATACGCAAATGCCTGGTAACGCTTTTCGTCGGCCATCTGAATCAGCGCATTTACCATGTCATCACTGTCCTTGTTCAGCTGCGCATAATAAAATGCGGCCGGCAAATAGTTTTCCTCGGCGGACGCTTTCAGGAGATTCAATGCTTCCGAATGATAGGCTCCGCCGTTTTTATAAGCATAAATCCGCGCCACTCCGAACTTTGCCATTGCGTTGCCCTTGTCAGCCCATTCCTTCAACTGATTGAGTTGGGAAACCTGACGTCCCCGGTAATATTCTTCCTGTTCGCTTTTCTTCAGCGCTTCGGTATCAAACATCAACTCGTATTCGACAATCGAGGTTACCGCCTCTGCATAATTTTTATCTGCGGCATCTTCCAGCCACTTGAAGGAACGGCGAATATCACGCACGGATCCTGTGTACATGTAATTGTGCTTATACAGCGAACCCAGTTCATACATCGCCTGCGGATACTGTTTTTTTGCAGCGCGCAGATACCAGTCTTCAGCCATCTTCACATTTTGGTCAAAAACATCCGCGTCATAATAAAGTTCCCCCATGCTGGTGCAATATTGAGGAGTTTCTGTATCGCTGCTTTTAGGAAGCATGGAACACCCGGCAAAAAATATCGCCGCACAACAGAGCAAAGGGAATTTCTTCATGGCAGAAAGCGTAATAACTGCCTCTTCCTTGTCAAAACGGATTTAAAATTTTAATTTGCCGCTTTGTTTTTCCCACTGCTTTCAGGCGGTAACATTCAAAAAATAAAATGAATATTTCCTTCATTAAGCGGATGAAACCCGTACACTCTTTCCCTTGGGTCCTTTCCGCACATGAAACCACAAAAGAAATTATTCAACTGGTTGAATGAACACCATTTCGGCATCGGCTACGCACTGGCTGTAGCGATACCCGCTGCCGTACTCGGTTATTGCTTTCCTTTGATCGGTGGCGCCGTATTCGGAATCGTCGGCGGTATCATGCTTTCACTCCTTTACCCGCTTCCCAAACGGGCCACCAAAGGGATCAGTTTTTCAGCCAAGAAATGCCTCCAATACAGCATCATACTCATCGGGTTCGGAATGAACCTGAGACAAGTCTGGAATGTCGGCAAGGAATCGCTAGGGGTCATGCTCATGACCATGACGGTAGCATTCGTTTGCGCTGTCGTTTTCGGTAAAATACTGAAAGTCCCGGGCAAATTGCTGACACTGATCGGAGCCGGAACCGCCATATGCGGAGGTTCGGCCATTGCGGCCGTTTCACCGGTCATTGAAGCTGAGGACAAGGATATCGCTTACTCCATTGCCACCGTTTTTCTGTTCAATGTCATTGCCGTATTGTTGTTTCCCGCTCTTGGGCATTTCATGCATCTTTCCCAAAGCGGTTTCGGGTTATGGGCAGGAACCGCCATTAACGATACTTCTTCCGTGGTTGCGGCAGGCTATGCCTACGGCAATGAATCGGGTGACTATGCTACCGTCGTCAAGCTTGCCCGCACAACGCTTATTGTTCCTATATGCCTTATTGCCGCGTTGATTGTTGCCTTAAAGAAAAAGAAAGACGCTGAAAGAAAAGAATGTCGACATCCTGATCAGCAGCATCTCCGTACGGGAACATTGATTATCCGTGTTTTCCCCTGGTTTGTTCTCGGTTTTCTTGCAGCGTCCTGCGTAAACAGTTTCTCTGTTCTGCCGGAATCAATCCTTCATTGGCTGACCGTCTCGGGCAAATTCCTGATTATACTTGCATTAAGCGCGATCGGACTAAACGTCGACTTCAGAAAAATGATGCAAAGCGGCATAAAACCGATAGTACTCGGACTGCTCGTCTGGGTCGGTGTTGCGGTCTCCAGTCTCCTGATCCAGAAGCTATCCGGACAATGGTAGCAGGCGAAAGAATACCTGTCCCGGAACCGTGAATAAAAGAACTGTTTACTTTGATTGTGCAACAGTTCTTGCTTGCCGGAGTTTCCAGACTATTATCACCCAATACAATACGCTTGCTTATGAACCGCAGAAAATTCCTGACTAAGTGCGCCATGTCGTTGGCGGCATTCCAAATCATACCGCGCCATATTCTCGGAGGGAAAGGCTATGTGGCCGCCAACGATAAAATCAATGTCGGTTTAATCGGCTGCGGAAACATTGCCGGACTTCACCGGAGCATCATCGACAATGATAAACGGCTTCAATGCGTTTCCGTATGCGATGTCCGCGAAGAAAGGCGCAACCGTTACGCGAGAGAATATTTCCCGAAATCCACTCCGTATAATGACTTCAGAAATATTCTGGACAGAACGGATGTCGATGTTGTCCATATTGCCACGCCTCCGCACTGGCATGCTGTCATGGCAATCATGGCTGCCCAGTCCGGAAAAGATGTTTTCCTTGAAAAACCGATGACCCGCACGGTCGGGGAAACGAGAAAAGTCGTGGATGCAATCAAGGCGTATAACCGTATTTTCCGTATCAATACCTGGTTTCGCATCGGTGATACCGACTATTATAATTTCGGCCCATCCCGGAAAATCAAAAAGCTCTGCCAGAGCGGCCTCCTCGGTTGGCCCTTGCGCTTTTACCTGACACAAGGCTCCGGGATTGACTGGAAAATAAGGCTCTGGCAAGGACAAGCGGGATTAACACCAGAACCGATACCAAACGGCTTTGATTACGACTTGTGGCTTGGCCCGGCACCCCAACGCTTCTTTAACAGCAAGCGAGTGGACGAACGTTTCCGCGGCTATTGGGATTATGACGGGGGCGGATTGGCAGACATGGGTCAGCACTTCCTTGATCCCGTCCAATACTTTCTCGGCAAGGACAATGAGAGCCCGGTCCGTGTTGAAGCAGATACCGTTGCTCCGTCGCATCCGTTCATTGTCACACCCAACTGGAAATCCGTAAAGCTCACTTACGCAGACGGCTGTGAAATCATTCTCGAGTCCGAACTTGCGGAGAAAAAACCGGGGCAACCGCTCGTTGAAGGCCCGAAAGGCAAACTCTATCTTGGTTTTCGCACAGACCCGCCGGATCTGGTTCGGGAGGTTGACCGTCTTCCTGATCCGGAACCGCAGAATGCGGACTTCGTTGACTGTATCCGCAACCGCCAACCGTTCGCCTTGAACGAAGACAGTTCGGCCAGAAGCAATCTCCTGGTTCACATGGCCAATGCCGCTATCAGAACCGGACACGCTCTGGATTTCGATCCTGACAACTGGCGTTTTACGAATGATGTTACCGCCGATTGCTTCGTAAATCAGATAGCACGCGCTCCCTGGAACCAATACATCTGAACCTGCCATGACATTTATATTTTCTTTCCTTTCCCGCTTGCCGTCACAGTACCCACGATGCTTGGCCCTGTTCCTTCTTTCATTGGCAATGCTACCGTTTCCCGCTACCGCTGAAGAAGACAACGTGGAAACATTACGGAAACTTATCGCAGGCAATTCCATACAAAACCCGGAAAACGAAACAAATCCGGATATTGCGGCTCAGTTAAATGAACTGACCTTATTAACCGCACGCAAAAACAATGACAATCGCAAGACGTATGCCAACGAACTTTTGACCGCATTGGAAAAATCCGATCACTATGCGATGCGACTGTTCTACCTCAACCAGCTCCGAATTGCCGGTGATGCAAGCTTTTCCGGCCCGTTATCCGCATACTTCAACGATGACAGTATCGGCGAACGCGCCATACAGGTTTGCATACAATGGAAAGCTGACATCGCAGAAAAACTCACATCCCTTTACCCGCAGATAACAAACGAACAAACACGCATAACCATTGTCCGCCATCTCGGAAACATCAGCTATACTCCGGCTGCCGACACACTGTTTGAATCAATGGATAAAACCAGAAACATCGACCTCAGGTCGGCAGTACGCAATGCCCTGGCCCGAATGGGTGATGAGCGCGCTCTGGAATCATTGAACGAAGATGCTGATATTACTTCCGCCAGCCCGCAAAAACGCAAAAGACTTTTTGAAAACACCATGCTTGTTTACGGACAAACGGTAGCATTGAAAGGAAATCGGGAAGAAGCCTGCTTTCTGGCCGAATGTGTTTTCAATACTTCACATGAACCACAATTGATTGCCAAAGCTTTTTCCTTATACATGCAATCCGCAAACAAGGAACGGCAAATCGCGTTTGCCAAAGAGGCATTGAACCATGCTGATATCGACATACAGGCGAAAGCACTTGAAGCATTGCCCGTCCTGAACAATGAATTACTCTATCAGGCAGCGGAGAACAGGTTTAAAACCGTTCCTAACAAAATCATGTATATCCATGTCCTTTCAGAGGGAAAACGGACTGCTATCCTGCCGGATCTCGAAGGACTTTTCAGCAAGGAAGACTATGCTACCGCGCTCGCAGCTATGCAGGGGTATGTAAAAATCACCAATGACAATACTGCAGGACTGCTGATGTCCAAGATTAAGGATGACTGGAACAATCAGGCTTTGGAAACCGTTCTCATGAGTTCGAAAGAACTGTACGTAGCTCCGCTTCTTGCTTGCGTGCAAGATGAAAGCAAAAATGAATCCAAACGCATTCTTTTGCTTGAGATTATTGCGGATAAACGGATTGAACAATGCCTGGATGCCTTTTTTCAATTGGCTGCCGGAAAAAATGCCAAACTGAAAGCAGCAGCGCTGAAAAATCTCTACAAAGTTATTTCACTTCGAAATACGGACAGCGTCATAACACAAATAAAACAGGCAGACGGCAGCATGCAAAGCCAAATGATTGCGGCACTTGCGCGTGCTGCACGTGAAACAAACCAACATGATGCGGTAAGTGAAAAAATCATCAATCAATACAATCAGGACAATGAGACGAAACTGCTCGTCGCGCTCGCAAAAAACGGAGGTAGCAAGGCCATTGACTTTCTCGCAAGCAAAAGCAGTACCGGTGTTACGGAAGCAAGTTCGGCCTTGCTCTCCTGTGACGATCCGGAAGCCATTCCTGCACTTATCAGGATAGCTTCTGATGCCGCTGTTACCAAGGCGTTGTCACTTGCCTTTCAGGAAAACACATCTACCCGACTGAGGCAATCAGCCTTGTCGGGATCCTTGCCTCTGTTAAATACAACGGAAGCAAAAGTGCTCTTTTTCAATACCCTCGTGAAACTACCCCGCCAATTGGCGATCCGTGCCATTCAGCAAAAAGACGGCAACGGAAAAGCCTATGAGAATGCATTGTCATCCGTCCGTGATCAATTGGGTAATGCTACCGTTTCGGCAGCGATATCGCTTCTTCCCGATGAAAACGGGTATTGCGCTCTCTTTAACGAAAAAGACTTTGAAGGATGGCATTTCTCCTCAAACAAGGATAAGCATCCTTGGGTATGGGAAAACGGTGTCCTGATCTGCAAATCGCATTCCTATCTCGTTTCCGACTATCCGTATGGTAACTTTGAACTTTCATTTGAAACCTCCTTCACCGAGAATTCAAACAACGGAATCGGTTTCCGCGCCAAAGGGAATGCAATCAATGAAATACAGATTCTTGATGATGAAGGTTCATGGCATAAGGGACAAATCCATGATTACCAGCTTCACGGATCCCTTTACGGAATTATGCCTGCAAAATCAGGTACGCTGAAACAGCTTGGGGAATGGAACAGTATGGTGATAAAACTCGAGGGCAGACATTGTACCGTCATCAGCAACGGAACAACCATTGTCGACGGTAACATGGACGACGCGCTTCGGGAAATGAAAAAGCACGCAGACCATTCCCGCCAGGACACATTTGCCCCGTTAACCAATGATATCGGCGATCTCATGTTCATGGGGCATGACGGTCCGGTGGTTAAATTCAGAAATATCCGGATAAAGAACCTTGATAAACCTGATTTACCTTAATTCATTTTCGAAAACAAAAAAAAGGCGGTAACATTCATGCTACCGCCTTTTTATTATCCCGAAACAGATTACATTCTCCGACGGTTGCGACGGCAAATAAATGCGCCGCCCAACGCTAGTGTTCCGAGAAAAAGGCTTCCTGTCGTAGGTTCAGGCGTAGGAATGGTTTCCCCATATACCAGGCTGTAAACGCCACCGTCATTGCGGAAGTTAAATACCCCATTATACGAATAACCGCCATTAAGCGTGAAAAGCGTATTGGCATCCGTATCCATGGTTATACCGGACTGGCTGCTCAAGTCGCCAAAGGTCATCAGTGTAATCGTATCCCCGTCTGTATAGTCATGGAGATTAACCATTATGACATCACCGGAATTTACCGTCAGTATCCCGTTAACCGTCAACAAACCTCCTTGAAAATCCAGGATACTGCCGTTGTTCAGAGTAAGGTTATTAATCGTTAATCCGGAAACACTGAATAGGCGAAAACCGGAAGAACCGTGATCTTCCATCAACAAAGTGCCTCCGTCATTGATGACCACGTTACCGCTCGCTGTTCCCAGCCCGGAAAGTTTTGCACTGGTATTTACGATCACATTGCCAGCCAACGCCGATCCTTCGGCAAGCACAAGATTTCCACCGTTTATCGTCGTACCGCCCGTATGGGCATAAGAACCTGTCAATACGGTAACTCCGGATGTATGAATGATTTGCATGCTCCCACTCGTATTAACGGCGACACCGGAGTTCGTACCATTGTTTGTGAAATAATATGCATTATCTTTTGTTGCGGTATGATTAAACTGTAGCGTTCCGTAACCGTTCACGACAGGCGCATTAATAATACCTGCAGAAACCGCTGCTTTGTCCGCAGAAGCGCCAATATTAATTCTGCTCTTACTGCTTGTTGAGACGTAAGTAGATGATTTAACTGTTCCGCTATTCGAAACAGTCAACGTCCCTTCACCGCCGCTCCCCAAACCGATATCCATTGAACCGGACTCCCATCTGGAATTGCTACCATCAATAGTGACGACAGCTTTCGAATTGTAGTTACCATCGCTTATGAACGCATAGGTACTGACAACGGCACCGCCATTTGTGATGTTCAGCACGCCTTGTCCTCCACTATATCGACCAACCGTAACCTCTTCACTGCTCAGCAGTGAACCAGCGCCATCTACCGTGGCAAAACCGCTCGCTTCACCTGCAATATTCCAGGCACCGATTAATGTCATTTTTGCAACAACCGTTCCACCTCCTGAAATATTTAAGGTACCGTTGCCGCGACTACCGATGGTTATCATCTTCACTGTTTCCAATTGGGAACCAACACCGCTGACTGTTACAGTTCCGTTTGAATTCGCAACAACACCGATATATGACTCCATTTGTACAGCAACAGATCCTCCATCCTTAATGTCCAGTGTACCCGAGCCTTCGTATCCAACATACAAATAATAATTAGCGTTTAATTTTGAACCGACGCCGGATACAGTCACGTTTCCTTCGGATCCTGCGTAATAGGCAAGATAGCAACTTGAAATGGATGCATAGCCTCCATTCCGGATGACAGTCGTTCCCTTCCCGTAATTACCGATATATCCATAGTCAGCCGTCCAAGAGGAACCAGACCCATCCACGGTTGCATTGCCAATAGCATTTTCCTGGTTACCGACAAATACCGTTGCGTTAATACTTGAACCTCCCTTTGAAACATTCAGAGTCCCTGTTCCCGCATCCCCCAGATATAGCCATCCATTATTCTTCCATAGTGATCCGGCTCCGTCCACATTTATGGTACCTGTTGATCCTGCCTCCTTCCCGATTCGAGCGCTCAACCCAAATGTAGCCAATAAAGATCCTCCATTACGTAAACTTACTTCACCCGATCCCCAAACACCCACTTGAAGTGGATTATTGTTATAAATCTCCCATTTGGAATTGGTTCCATCAATCACGACTTTTCCGCTGGATCCAGCATTATAACCGATGTAAGTTCCATAGGTATAGGATCTTGCCCCATTTGTAATATTCAAATTACCGATGCCCGAATAACCCACATAAACCGTTGAAAAATTTTCCCAGGTAATTTCATTTTTCACGGTCAATGTGGCATTCGAATCGGGTTCATTTCCAAGATACATGAACCTTGTCTGAGCATAATATCTGTCAATCTCAATACTTCCATTATTAATATAAGCATTGTCTGCGGACAAGGGTCGGCTTCCTCCATCCCAGTTAGCACCATCAAACCAATCATTACTCTGGCTTCCATTCCAGGTCACATCTGCCGCATTGGAGGATACCGTGAATGCAGTCAAGCCAGCCAGTAACATGGCATAGCTTAGCTTTGGGAAAGATAAACATCCCTTCTGGATAGTCCTTTCGGGTAAATAAACAGTTTTGGAACTGATAACAGTTCCACGCTTGTGAACAGAGTTATTATTCATAAATGAGTATTACAAAGACAGGGAATTGAAACACACCCTGCTTATTTGTAAATAAAAAAGGCGGCAACATTATGCTACCGCCTTGGAATAAAAATCAGAAGGATCAATAAACGTCTTTGAGATAACGCTTTTCTTTGACAAGGTTTTTAATGTACGCCTCGCCATCGGCAGGAGAACAACTGCTTTCCTTGCAGACAATATCAATAAGCGCCTGATGCACATCCTTTGCCATGCGGCTTGCGTCCCCGCAAATATAGAAATAAGCGCCCGCCTGCAACCAGGCATAAAACTCCTTGCTCTGTTCCAGCATCTTGTTTTGTACGTAGATCTTTTGTGCCTGGTCCCGAGACCATGCCAGACTCAGGTGAGTCAATAATCCTGATTTCTGATAAGCTTCAAGTTCATCACGGTAAATGAAATCGGTTTTCTCACTACGGTCGCCGAAGAAAAGCCAGTTTTTACCCTTTGCACTCGTCGCCTTGCGTTCTTCAAGAAACGCGCGGAATGGAGCAATACCGGTTCCCGGACCAACCATGATAACGGGAACGTTACTGTCTGCGGGCAAACGGAAACGCGGATTACTATGCACATAACAGGGAACTGTTTTTCCTTCCGCAATACGATCGGATAAATAACTGGAACACACTCCGTTACGCTTGCGTCCGTGAGCATCATAACGGACAATACCGACCGTCAGATGAACCTGTTCCGGGTGCGCCTTGATACTGGAAGCAATGGAATAAAGGCGAGGCGGTATCTTTCGCAAAATGCTGACCAATCCTTCGGGAGTAAGCGTCGTGCAGGGATAATCACGAATCAAGTCAGCAAGATCACGGCCGTAAACATAATTTGTCAGTTTTTCGGTATCCGGATCATTGATCAGTGTTAGCAGATCAGCGGATTGCGTCAGCTCCTGGTACTTTTTGACAAGAACCTTACTCAGTGCGGTGATGTCCAGATCATTGAAGAAAAGCTCCTGCAAAGTCTTATTCTTTCCATTCCATACAACCGTCGCATCTTTATTAAAGCCTGTGACAGCAAGCAATTCATCGACTACGCATTGTTCATTCGCCGGCACCACGCCAAGCGCATCTCCGACCTCATAGTTCAGGCCGGACCCGGAAAGCGAGATTTCGAAGTGACGGATTTCCTTGCCGGAGTTTTCGCCGCTCAAATTAATATTTTTCAGCAATTTTGCCGCAAACGGACTATCTTTTGAATAAGGGCTGTCGTGTGCCATAATAGATGATTAAGGAATGTTTGTTTCATATTTCCGACACAGCAGATTATGTCAATTTCAATCCATCATCCCGGCAACAAGTCACAATAGTAATGACACGATTCCCATGACTCTCCGTCCCTGCTTCCCTTATATTCCCGATACGTGATCTCGCCACGTTTGATTTTAATCGGGTGTTTAAAAATCGGACCGTCATAGACAAAACTATGGTATTCCCCGTTCTCCCCGCAAAGATCAACATCCTTCGGCAAATCGTTGATCAGTGATTCGTCCAGTTCCCGTCCAACAAATTCCCGCCCTAGTTTTTTTGCATTCACACAAACAAGAACGGCCTTGAATCCTGAATCGAGAAACTCCCTGATCACTTGCTCGGACGGTAACTTCCATAACGGAAAAACCGGTGAAATACCCGATCCGGCTAACTGCGTCTCACGGTACGTTCTTATATCTTCCAAAAAAATATCTCCGAAAATGGAATAACGTATCGTTTCTCTTTTAAATCGGTCCGACATGTTTCCCATGATCTCCTCGTACTTTTTAAGATCGCAGGGCTCCGGTAGTTTTAACGGGACCAGATCAATGCCGATGCTTTGCGACTGTTTTTCCAGCAATGCAGAACGAACGCCATGCATACTGATACGGTCATAAGCTTCGCTGAGAGAAGTCAGCAAATAGCTTACGTCCATAACCTTTTCCTGGAGAACCTTATGTAAAGCAAGAGCAGCGTCCTTGCCGCCGCTCCAGTTCATCAATGATCTCTTTTTCAGCTCAGCCAATGAAATTATCCGTATAAACGTATTCTCTCGCGTCGCGCATATAAATCTTCATCGCCTTAGCTGCTTCACCGGCGTCGCCTTGCCGTATCGCCTGATAAACAATGTCCATCTGATCAATCAGTTTTTTGGGCAATTCCTCCGGATAATATGAAGGAAGTCTGTAAACTGTTTTCCAATTGTCAATAAACGCAGACACAACCGCACGGAACAACTTGTTGCCGGTAGCATCCACGATGGCACGATGAAACGTTTCCAGGTGACGAACCAGATCATCTCCATACTCCCTTTCTTTGTCCTTGAATTTCTCCCTGTTACTTATCGCTTCTCGCATTTTCCTGAGCTCGATTTCCAGCGGACGCAGGGAAATTTCCTCGTTCCTTCTTGCCAATAATTGCACGGCGTAGATTTCAACCGTCGCCCGCAAGTCAAAAAGCTCAAGCACGGTTGTATGGTCGGAAGCCAATACCATGAAGAGGCTGAATAGCCGTTCCAGCTGATTGAATTCCAGGGATCGTACATAACTGCCGCTTCCCGTAATCGTCTGTAAAATACCAAGCGCTTCCAGTTGCTTTATTGATTCCCGGACAACCGTTCTGCTTACTTTATATTCCTGCGAAAGAAATTCTTCAGATGGCAGTTTATCGCCACGTTTGTACTTACCGACTTTAATCGCATCTAAAATAGACTGCGTAACTGTATGACTCAACCGTGGCTTGGCCAGTGATGGATATTTTTCTAGGTCGTTACTCATAATTGCAAATAGTTAAACTTATGATACTACATTATCATATATCCGGTATTTTACAATCACCTTAATCGGAATTCGATATTTCGATGATAGAAAAGCATGAGTCTGCATGAACTCTATCCATACTGATGCAGCCATAAACTTCGCCGAGAGGAGTCAGCAATCAGCTTTCATACCAAACCTTTCCCTGAAGAACCTTGTATAACGCATGAGCAACGTCTTTGCCGTTGCTCTGGTTCATCAATAATATCCTGTTCAGTTCAGGCAATAATATTATCTGTATAAACGTATTCCCTTGCGTCGCGCATATAAAGTTTCATCGCCTTTGCGGCTTCACCGGCGTCGCCTTGCCGTATCGCCTGATAAACAAACTCAATCTGGGCAACCAGGTTATTGGGAAACTCGACCGGGTAGCGCTCAGGAAACTTGTAAATGGTTTGCCAGTTTTCAATAAACGCAAATACAATCGCACGGAACAGCTTGTTGCCGGTAGCATCCACGACGGCCTTATGAAAAACCTCCAGATGAGTGGCGACCTGATCATAGTAAGCATTTGCATCTTTTTCTTTCAGGCTATCCCCATTCTCGATGAGTTTTTTCATTTTCTTGAGTTCGAACTCCAGCGGACGCAGGGAAATCTCCTCGTTCCTTCTTGCCAATAATTGCACGGCGTAGATCTCAACCGTCGCCCGCAAGTCAAAAAGTTCAAGCACCGATGTATGATCCGGAGCCAACACCAGGAAAAGACTGAACAGTCGTTCCAACTGATAGAACTCCAGGGAACGCACATAACTGCCGCTTCCCGTAATCGTCTGCAGAATACCAAGCGCTTCCAGCTGCTTTATTGATTCCCGGACAACCGTTCTGCTTACTTTATACTCCTGGGAAAGGAACTCTTCAGAAGGCAGTTTATCGCCGCGTTTATACGCACCAGCTTTAATAGCATCTAAAATAGATTGCGTAACTGTATGACTCAACCGTGGTTTGGCAAGCGATGGATATTTTTCTAGGTCATTGTTCATAATTTCAAACAATTTAAATTAACGATACTACCCTATCATACATTCGACATTTTAAAATCATATTAATCGAAGTTTTTACATTTAGTAATGTGAAGAAAAATCAAAAAAAAAACAATGCTGTCAAACTTAAAATAGATTCATTCACGGTTAAATTTTTATGATAGATATGCAACAGTATCTCATATGAAAAGCAAATAGAGGCTCAGCCATTCCGACTTATAAATTATCTACATGCATGATACTATCTGTATAAACGCATCCTCTGACGTCACACATATAAAGCTTCATCCCTTTTGCTACTTCATTGGCATCGCCTCCGTATCGCATGACAAACAGATTCCGTGCGTACTGATGCAACGAGAAACGTCAAGGGCAGCTGCCTGCAATTGCTTTATACTTCAAAACAGTTCCCAAAGAACCGTATAAAAAAAGAACGGCATTTCTGCCGTTCTTATTCATAAATGAGTTTTAATCAGCTTAGCCAAGAAAGGTTCCCGCATAAACATATTCCCTCACATCACGCATATAAAGCTTCATACCCTTCCCAGCCTCATTGGCATCTCCCTGTCGTATAGCCTGATAAATGGATTCCATTTGTTGAAACAGAGTATTCGGAAAATCCGCCGAGTAACGTTCCGGGAAGCCATAAATACTTTTCCAGTTTTCAATAAACGCAAACACAACCGCACGGAATAATTTATTGCCGGTAGCATCCACAATGGCCCGGTGAAAAGCTTCCACATGGCCTACTATCCTGGTATAATAATCAGCATCCTTTTCCTTGGATTTATCCCTTTTATCCATGATTTCTTTCATTGTCTTGAGTTCGAACTCCAGCGGACGCAGGGAAATGTCCTCATTTCTTCTTGCCAGTAATTGTACCGCATATACTTCAACCGTTGCGCGTAAATCAAAGAGCTCAAGTACGGTAGTATGGTCGGGAGCCAACACCAGGAAAAGACTGAATAGTCGTTCCAATTGTTGGAATTCCAGGGATCGCACATAACTGCCGCTTCCAGTAATTGTCTGTAAAATACCAAGCGCTTCCAGTTGCTTTATTGATTCCCGGACAACCGTTCTGCTTACTTTATATTCCTGCGAAAGAAATTCTTCAGAAGGCAGTTTATCGCCGCGCTTATACGCACCAGCTTTAATAGCATCTAAAATAGACTGCGTAACTGTATGACTCAATCTTGGCTTGGCAAGCGATGGGTATTTTTCTGTATCATTGTTCATAATTTCAAATAATTTAAATTAATGATATTACATTGCCATGCACCTGACATTTTGTAAACTCTTTAATATAAGTTTAATGTTTTGGTGATACGAAAAGACGTTTTTATGAAAAGCGATCATCTTGTCTATGACAAAATGCAATCTAAAGCAACGATGTTTATAAAACATTTCTAAAATCATAGTTATTTCTCTTTTTAAATTTACGATGGAAAGGTTTTATGAAATGATGTCCGCCCAAAAATGTATTTAAAAGAAGTAACATTCAACGGCTTTAAAAGTTTCGCTGACAAGACAAGAATTCAGCTTGAACCAGGTATAACCTGTATTGTCGGTCCCAATGGCTGCGGAAAAAGCAATATTGTGGATGCTATCCGATGGGTATTGGGAGAAAAGTCGGCCAAGGCCCTTCGTGGCGGTAATATGCAGGATGTTATTTTTGCAGGTACGGATAAACGTAAACCGCTATCCATGTGCGAAGTCGCCCTCCTCTTCGGCGATTGCGAGTCTGCGCTTGGTAATGGGTTCAACGAAGTCGAAATTAAACGACGCGTCTCCGTTGACGGTAAAAGCGATTACTACATAAACAGTAAAGCATGCCGGCTAAAGGATATTCAGAACCTGTTCATGGATACGGGTATCGGGCAACAATCCTACTCTTTCATGGCGCAGGGACAGATTGACCAGATACTTTCCGCAAACCCTTCGGAACGCCGTTCCATCTTTGAAGAAGCAGCAGGAATCACCCGCTATAAAACACAGCGCAAGGAAGCGCTCTCCAAACTGGAACTTGTCGAGCAAAACCTCTCCCGAGTCAGTGATGTGATCGAAGAAGTCAGCCGGCAAATAGGCTCGCTCAAACGTCAGGCAGGCAAAGCGCTCCGCTACCAACGCCTCAAACATCGCCTTACACACCTGGATCTGGCCTATCACGGATTCCGCCATGCAAGGCTCGAGGAATCCATTGCCCAACTTGAAACCGAAGAGGCAAAACTGCGCAATCGCTTTGACGGGAAAAAATCGGAACTGCGCGGAACCGAAGAATTGATCTCAGGCCTTAGGGCTCGGCTCAGCGAACTCAACGCAAACATACAAAACCGCCAGCAGGGAATTTTTGATCTTCGCTCCGAAAAGGAAAATGCCGAAGTACAAAGCAAATATCTGCTGGAAACACGCTGTAACGATCTTCAAAACCGCATTGCCGAGATTGAAACGGAAATTGCGGAGATCCTGAGTTACCGCGATGCTCTCGACAAAAAAGCGGCAGACAACACCTCCTTTAAACAGGAACAGCTCAACCTGGTCGGTTCTTCCGATGAGATCGTAAAGAAACGCAATGAGGAACTCAATTCCCAGCAGAGCGAACTGAAGACCACGGAACAAAGCTGGAACGAAGCCCGTCAGGAATTGCTCATGTACGAAGGCAGCATTACGCGCCTTCGCTCCAATTGCACAAGCATCGAAGTCGAGCTCAGCAAATACCAGGAAAGACACGCAACCCTTAGCGAACAGCTTTACAAACTCAACAACGAACGCCAATCAAAGGAACAGGAACTCGCTGAAATCAGGAAAACACTGGAAATCAGACAAAGCGAAAACGCACGCGAACAGGAAACACTTGCTCTGGATAAAAAAGCGCTGACCGATCTTCTTACCCAATTCAGGCAACTCCAAAGCGATCTGCAAAATCAGGACCGCGAACTCACCCGCCGGACAGCCCAGCTAAAACTCCTTGAAGATCTCCAGGAGAAAATGGAAGGTTTCAGCGAAGGCGCAAAAGCCATTCTGAAAGGAAAATTGCAGGACACGCTACCGCCGGATGCCTGCAGACTGCTTTCCCAGGATCTTATCATCCCTAGCACATATACTTCCGCAATGGAAGCATTGCTCAGCGGCGCAGCGGACACACTCGTCATACAGGACAATATCAGCGCCTCAGCCGTATTCCGCGAACTCTCACGCAATGAATACGGGAAAGCCAGCCTTCAGATACCATCCGTTCCCGGGGCACAAACTGGTCATGTAACCGCGCTGCCCGAATTCATCGCTGCCGTTAAAACAAAGGTCAGCACCAGCAACGAGTCCCTGAAAGATGCCCTCTCGCGTTTTACCGCTCACTGCTATTTTTGCGACACACTCGATCATTTCCTTGATTTCTGGAAAGAAAATCCTGCCTTTGAATTCCTGTTCGTTGCCACGCAAAACGGAGAACTGCTGGACAGGCGCGGACTGGTTTACGGCGGCAAAGGTAAAGGCGGCAGCAATGCCTCCTTCCTCCAAAGACAGAACGACATTCGTACCCTTAAGCAGGAAATCACCGAGAAGCAAAAAATTCTTGATGCACTTCACGAACAACGGGAAAAACTACAAAACGAGCTGACCGGGACAGAAAACAAAATTGAGGAACGCCGCCAGCTCACCGTTGAAATCGGACAGGAAATCTCCACGCTGCAAGCAGAAGAAAAAGGCGTTCAGCAGCAACTCGAACAAAATAACAGAGAGAGAGAAAAAAGTGAGAAAGACCTCTCGGACTTCGAATACTCCGGAGAAAGTTCACGCCAGAAACTCCAGGAAGCGCAAGGAACCCTTGCGGAAGCAGAAAGGAACATTGAGGAGAAGAAAGCGCGTATCAGTGAATTTGAATTAAAAATAACCACGCTCCGCCTTGACCTCGACCAACGCCGGGAATCGCTTTCCGCCGTACGCTTTGATCTTCAGGAGAAAAAACAACGTCTTGAAATCATTGAGCGCGGATTATCCGAAATCCAGCAACAGAAAGCCGAGACAATCAACCGGGTTGCCCGCCTCAGTCAGGAACTTGACCGCGTACGCGCACAGATCGCCGAATCGCAGCAGCAGGCAGCCGCTTACCAATCCAAGGCATCCGAACTCGCCCTGCAACTCGAAATGCTCCAGACACTCCTTCTTCAGGAAAAAAAGGAATACGATGAAATCACCGCCCAGGTTGCTGAAAAGGAACAAAGCATTTCGGGAGAACGCGATCAGGTTCAGGAACTTACGGGAGTATTGAGCAAGGTAGAGATTTCCCTGGCAGGAGAACGCAATCAACGCAGCTTTATCCAGGAAAAATTCCAGACCGACTATCAGATAGACATCGCAACGGTAGCATGGAAAAAAGAACTTTGGGAAGCAGATACCGAATTTGTTACACGCGTCAATCTTGACGAACTCGAAGACGGTGAACCCGAGGCAAAAGCCAAACATCGCGGTGATCCGACCGATGAGGACTTTGCAGCAATGGATCACACCGATTGGGTACCGATAGCCGAAGAAATCAAGGTACTTCGTGAAAAGGTGCTGTCCATGTCCGATTCCGTCAATCTTAACGCCATCGCCGAATACGTAGAGTTGCGCGAACGCTACAATTTTCTCAAAACGCAAAGTGACGACCTTTGGAAATCAAAGGAAGAATTGCTTAAGGCCATTGATGAAATCAATAAAACTTCACTGCAGCTTTTCCAGAACACCTTTGAACAAATCCGCAAGAATTTCCATTTCACCTTCGAAAAGTTATTCGGCGGCGGTTTTGCCGACCTCCAGTTGCTTACCACCGAAGACCCGCTTGATTCCGGTATCGAAATCATCGCGCGGCCTCCCGGTACAAAATTACGCAGCCTGACATTGCTCAGCGGCGGGCAGAAAACCATGACGGCGGTAGCATTGCTTTTCGCCATTTATATGGTAAAACCTTCACCCTTCTGCGTACTCGACGAATTGGACGCACCGCTGGACGAAGCCAATATCGGCCGCTTTACCGACATGGTCCGCCAGTTCACCCAGTATTCGCAATTCCTTGTCGTCAGCCACAGCAAGCGCACCATAGCAACCGCGGACAATATATATGGAGCCACCATGCAGGAACGCGGTGTGACACGCCTGATTTCCATGCGCTTCAACCGTGAAACCGGACAGGCCGAAGAAGCGAAAATCGGATAACCCCAATAGTACCCGGTAGCATACTTTTACACGGCAACCGAAACAAAAAAACCTGCGAAATCATCGCAGGTTTTTGTTTTTAAAACACTTAGGCAACACGCTCCACAATCAACTGGGGAGAGTTCGGACGCTTCGGAGCCAAACGGTAAGCCTGACGCAAATACTCCAATGCGGAATCCAGACGGCTTTCATCATTGTAATGAATCATCATCAATGGCTCCCCTTGCTTCATCTGCGCACCGACCTTCTTGATCTCAGTGACACCCGCAGTATAATCCACCTTGCCCTTGTCATCGGTTGAAAGCATTTTCACGCCTCGGGCAATCATTCCCGCATTGATGGAATGCACATAACCGCGTTTCGGTGAAGGCAATTTACGGACATACTTTGCTTTCGGGAATTTCTCAGGATTGTCAATGTAGCTGGCATCGCCTCCCTGCATCTTCACCATTTGCTTAAAGACTTCAAGCGCACTGCCGTCCTGCAAGCGGCTTTCCACCGTTTGGCGCGCGGAAAGCGTCGAACCGGCAACTCCGGCCAGACGGACAATTTCCATACCCAAACGCAAGACCAGTTCCTTCAGGTCTTCCGGGCCTTCGCCCTTAAGCAACTTGATCGCTTCCTGTATTTCCAGCGCAGTACCGACACAATCGCCAAACGGCTGATTCATGTCCGTTACCAACGCAACGCAACGCTTTTCCATTGAACGGCTTACGCGGGTAATGGAACGGGCCAGCAAGGTAGCCTGTTCAAGATCACTGATGTAAGAACCATTGCCCCACTTCACGTCGACAACGATACCTTCCGCACCCTGCGCAAATTTCTTGCTCAGCACACTGCTGGTAATAAGCGGCAAACTCGGGATCGTACCTGTCTTGCGGCGCATCTCATGAATAATGCGCTCGACGGGAGCAATCTGGTCATCCTGGGCACACATCGCCACACCCAGTGTACGCAACTGGTTAGAGAAATCCTTGAAGTCCAATTGCGTCTTGAATCCCGGAATGGAAGCCAGTTTATCCAGATTCGAAATAAGAAACTCTTCATCGACGCTGTTCATCATCGGCATGACAACGCCGCATGCTACCGCCAAGGGTCCGAGCACCAGCGAAGTCTTGTCTCCGACTCCTCCGGTGGAATATTTTTCAATCTTCGGCTTGTTGATTTTTGACAAGTCGATCACTTCACCGGAAAGCATCATCTCCTCGGCAAGCACTGCTGTTTCCTGGGCAGACATCCCCTTAAAATAAATGGCCATGCAAAGCGCCGACATCTGGTAATCCGGCATCTTGGACTCAGCCGGCGATTTGGGATCCATGGTATTATAGATGGATTCCACAATATACCGGATTTCCTCATCAGAGAATTCTCCTCCGTCACGTTTCTTTGTTATCAGATAATCGAAAGATGGCTTGATGAACTTACGAGTAACTACTTGTTTTTTCATAATGGTTTGAATTCTAAAGGTAGCTTTTAAATTACTGATTATACCACAGATTTTCCATTTGCCTAGCAATTTCTCTACTCCACAACTAAAGTGGATTAGGAATCAATTATAAATATTTTGGCATTTAGAACGCTACCTATCTGATTTCAGTGATAAATTATGCTAGTAGAATGATGAAAGCACTTCAGCCGTTTTCAATAAAATGCCAGCCCTAAGCATCGGAATCTTCCGCATAGAATGTCCACGAAAATCATACCGATTCAATGACCGTAATATTCACCCAAGACCTCCCTGTTTCAAAAAACCCGTCTTTTTCTTTAAAGATACATATTTTTGTATTCTTTTCCCTAAACTTTCCCTTACACTGCTTGCATTTTATTTTTCCAACAGGATATTAAAAAGAGTGGCAAAGAAACAGAAAAAGCAATCCGTAGCAGAAACAAGCGAATGGGACGTCAAAAATTCCATTGATCTATACGGGATCAATAACTGGGGAGCCGGTCATTTCGAGGTAGACAAGAAAGGCAACGTCGTTGTTAACGCACTTGACTCCGCAAAGAAATTCTCCGTCCGCCTCATTGACATCGTGAATGACATGAAAGAACGCGGCTTTGACTTGCCCGCGCTTATTCGCGTCGTGAACATTCTTGATTCGCAAATACAAAAACTTTACGAAAGTTTTGAACAGGCCATTGCCGACAGTAAATACAAAGGCAAATACCGCGGCGTTTATCCCATTAAGGTAAACCAACAGCAGCAGGTACTTGAGGAAGTTGCCAAATTCGGCTCGAAATACCATCACGGACTTGAAGCCGGAAGCAAGGCCGAACTACTCGCAGCCATTCCCTATGTCGGGATGCGCAAAGGAACGCTGCTCGTCTGTAACGGATACAAGGACTCCGAATTCATTGATCTCGGCTTGTATGCGCGCCAGATCGGTGTCGATTGCGTTTTTGTTATCGAAACACCCAAGGAACTCCCCGTCATCCTCGAACGCTCCGAAGCGCTGGGCATTGATCCCGTGCTCGGTGTACGCGTAAAACTTTCCGCCTGCGCCGGCGGGCATTGGAAAGATACCGGCGGCGACCGCAGCGTATTCGGACTCAATGCCACGCAGATCATGGAAGTCGTCGACCAGCTCAAACAGGCCGGCAAGCTTCATTGGCTGAAGATGCTCCATTACCACCTCGGTTCACAGATTCCGGATATCCGCGACATCCGTAACGGTATCATCGAAGCCTGCCGCGTTTACACCGGACTTGTCGAGGAAGGCGCGCCCATGGGCATGCTTGACCTCGGCGGCGGTCTCGCCGTCGATTATGACGGCTCCAATTCCAATTACTCCGTGGTAAGCTGCAACTACACAGTCGGCGAGTACTGCCGTACGCTTGTTGACAGCATCATGAGCGTGCTTGATCCCAAGGAAATTCCGCATCCTATCATCGTCACTGAATCAGGACGCGCAACAGTAGCCTACTATTCCGTACTCCTCTTTAACATTCTCGATATCAGCCGCATCGCGACAGTCAATGTTCCTAAAACCATTCCCGCCGACTCGCCAAGTCAGCTTCTGGATATTTTCGACCTCTCAAAGACAAAACTCTCGCCAAAGAATATACAGGAAATCTATCACGATGCCCTCATCTATCGCGATGAGTTGCGCGAACGCTTCAAGCAAGGTCACGCATCACTCCGTCACCGCGCGCTTGTCGAACAGATATTCTGGACAATACTCAAGCAAATCCAGGCAGTAGTGAAAGGAATGGATTATGTTCCCGATGACTTTGAAAAACTGGACAGCTGGCTTGCTGATATCTACTACGGGAACTTCAGCGTCTTCCAGTCGTTGCCTGACTCTTGGGCCATCAACCAGCTTTTCCCGATCATCCCCGTTCATCGCCTCGACGAGAAACCCACCTGCAACGCCATCATTTCCGACATTACCTGCGACTGTGACGGAAAGATTGACCGCTTTATCGACCTGCGCGATGTACGCTTCACGCTACCGTTGCATGAACTCAAGGAAAACGACGAGTACGTTCTCGGGGCATTCCTCGTCGGCGCTTATCAGGAAACACTCGGGGACCTGCACAACCTTCTCGGCGACACCAATGTAGTCAGCGTGAAAATCATCGGCGAAAATGCATTTGAATACGTACGCGAGATCGAAGGCGACTCCGTCAATGACGTTCTCAGTTATGTCGAGTACGATCCGAAACTTCTCTTGCAGGAATTCCGTAACCGCGTTGACCAGGCGCTCAAGGATGAAATGATCAATCTTAAGATGCGCCGGAAAATTGTTGAAGCCTATGAAAACGGATTGAGGGGATACACTTATTTCGAACGTTGATCCGTTCGCCTCAAATCATTTAACAGAACCCTAAACAGCATTTCTTAAAACATGAACAAAGTACTTATCATCGGAGCGGGAGGCGTCGGCAATGTCGTCACCCAAAAGTGTGCGCAAAACCCAACAGTCTTCTCTGAAATCTGGCTTGCCAGCCGCACAAAATCCAAGTGCGACGCGATTGCCGCAGACATCAAAAAGAGATGCGGACGCGACATTCATACCGCCGCCGTCGATGCCGATAAAGTCGATCAGCTTATTGAACTCATCAACAAGGTAAAACCGAACCTTGTGATGAACATTGCCCTTCCCTATCAGGATTTGACCATCATGGATGCCTGCCTTGCAACAGGCGTTCCCTATCTTGACACCGCCAACTATGAGCCCCTGGATACCGCCAAATTCGAGTATAAATGGCAATGGGCTTACCAGGACCGCTTCAAGTCAAAAGGCATCATGGCATTACTCGGCAGCGGATTCGATCCCGGAGTAACCAATGTATTCTGCGCCTATGCACAAAAGCATTATTTTGATGAAATCCACCAGGTGGACATCATTGACGCCAATGCCGGGGATCACGGTTATCCGTTTGCAACCAATTTTAATCCTGAGATCAATATCCGCGAGGTAACGGCTAAGGGCCGCTACTGGGAAAACGGCGAATGGAAGGAAACACCGCCCCTTTCCGTGAATCAACCGTTTGATTTCCCGCATCCCGAAGTCGGCACCAAGGACATTTACCTCATGTATCATGAGGAACTCGAGTCGCTTGCCTTGAATATCAAGGGACTCAAACGCATCCGTTTCTGGATGACCTTTTCCAAGAACTACCTGAAACACCTTGAAGTCTTGCAAAATGTCGGCATGACACGCATTGATCCCGTCATCTATGAAGGAAAGGAAATCGTGCCGATCCAATTCCTGAAAGCCCTCCTTCCCGACCCTGCTTCGCTCGGGCCGCGCACCAAGGGAAAAACCTGTATCGGCTGTCTCTGCGAAGGCGTAAAGGACGGCAAAAAACGCCGTATATTCATCTATCAGGTTTGCGACCACCAGGAATCCTACCGTGAAGTAGGCAGCCAGGCGATTTCCTACACCACAGGGGTACCCGCCGTAGTCGGCGCGGAAATGATGCTCACAGGCAAATGGACAGGCAAAGGCGTTTATAATATGGAACAGCTCGATCCGGATCCGTTCCTCGAACGTCTCGGTTCCGCAGGACTTCCCTGGCAGATTGAGGAAGATACCAAGCTGGATGGAAGCAAGTGGCAAATCCTCCACAAATAAAAAACTTTCACAGACACAAACAGAAAAGGCGGTAGCATCATGCTACCGCTTTTTTTGTTGTATCCTGGATTCGATTTTCTGATCGCACAAATAATATTTACAGACTTTAAATTCTTTTAAAAGTATAAGCATCCATGTAACATCCTCCGATAAACGGTTGTTCATCATATAAGAAGAATAGGTCATGAGAAAAATCTTAGCATCCTTCATTGTCTTCATTGCAACACTGCTTGCCGCTCATGCGCAGACAAACAGCGATGAGAACACAATCCCGGAAACAGGGATCACCTGGTCTGACAATCAGGTATTCCCCAATTTCGCCCGGCCTGCGAAAAATCTGGATGCCGTAAACGCAGAAGGCAAAAGCAAGGATGTCCAGACCATGATGGTCGGGTTGCAGGGATTATTGAACAGAAAGCAGCCACGGCTCCTCGTGTTAAATAACGGTAATAATCGGGAACAATGGCCGGAAGTCATGGGACTCCGTTACAAAATGGAAAACGACCCGTACCAGATCATTGAAAAATACAAACGGGAAATCAAAGGACTCGTTGTCTATGATCCGAAAGTCGATGCTACCGTCAACCTGGCGACCACCCTTGCCGGCCTCGAGGATGCGCTCATCGTGTCTCCCGAACTCGCAAAGACACTGCAGGAAAAACCGTACCGTTTCAAAGTCATTCAGGATTTCAACGGGATGTTTGCCGATAAATACGCAGCTTACGATTACGCCTATCAGAAACTTTTGCCCCGTTGCACAAAGCGGGTAATCATCGCCGACCACACATCACGCACACCTCCGCGATTTCGCGGTTGCAACCAAGGCAATGGTTGTTTGGTTCGATCCGAATTCCGCCGATCCCGATGAAAAAGGGAAACAAAAAAGTACACGCGACGAGGAATACATCAACAAGTTCCTTAAAGAATATACCCCCGTCAGCACCTATTATCTCGGCTGGTGGCCGAATGAAGGCAACGGTATCTTCAAGTCGTCGAAATACGGTATCCCCACCATCCCCGCCGATTTCTTTGAGAACATGACCGTATATGCCGCCTGCTCAAAAGAATTATCCGTGCCGACGGTTCCCGCAAAACCCGAATTGAAAAACAAATTCTATCTCGCCCTCGTGTTCAGCGACGGAGACAACCTCCAATACTGCGAACACTCCCTGAAAACAAACGAGAACCTGTGGTCAAGCAAACTGCGGGGCTCCTTCCCCATGAATTGGACCATGTCGCCCCCTCTGCTGGACGCCGCTCCCCAGATGCTCAATTATTACTACAAGACCGCAAGCGACAATGATTGCATTGTCTCTGGCCCTTCCGGCTTCGGTTATACCGATCCCCAATACTGGGCTCGCGAACCCTTTGAACGCTACGCACAGTTGACCAATGCGTATTTCAGCAAGTCAGGATTTACCGTTGCCACCATCTGGAACAAGCTGCCGACCGCTTTCGGAAAAATTTACGAACAGCAAGGAAAGTCCCTGATCGGGCTAACCGCCCAGGAACCGATGAAAGACCAACCCCGGATTGAGGTATTCAACAGGCGTCTACCCCGGATTCTGCTCGCGCCGCGTTACGACGGCGATGCTCCGCGGCATGAAAAGATAATGAAGGAACACATCCTTCGCTGGAAAGAATCCGCCGGAAAGAAACCAAGCCGGCCTGAGTTCTGGGCTTCCCAGCCCGTTGCCTGGGAAATGGGAATGAAAGAAGTCAATAAAATGATTGATAATCTTAAAGCCGAATTCGGCGATGATCTTGAAATCGTCAGGATGGATCATTTGATGATGTTGCATAACGAGTACAACGCACTGCCTTACAACGTTGCGCTCAGGGCAGAGACATTTGCCTCCAATACAGCCAAGGATTATGAACCGTCCCATTTGGTGGACGGATCATTAACCTCCGGTTGGCAATCAGCAAGCAAAGGGAAACACTGGGTTGGGATTGACCTCAAGACAGAGCACAGCATCAGCCGTTACGTCATCAAGAACGCCGCAACCGCTTATCATCCCAAGACCTTAAACACAAAGGCATTTACCGTTCAGATCAGTTCGGATGCCAGGTTCTGGAAAGACATCGACAGCGTCCGCAACAACACCGAGGATATCGTTGACCGGACAGTAAACCCCTTCAAGGCACGATACGTACGCATTTCCATAGACGATCCCGGAGCCGATGGCATCGCCAGGATACAGGAAATCGAACTGCACGGAAACGAGGTTCCGAAAAGCTCAGCAGGAAATTAAGACATTTTACCGTTTAAGGTAAAACGCATCTAGAATCCGATTTCGACCTCAACCCCCTCGCTGTAATTCCGGAAGGAAAGGAATAGCGTCCTGCTGGCAGCATCCCAGGTATATTCCGCATCCTCGGCAGCATCCCCGTCAGGATTGATAACGGTAATTGCCTTCGGAGCCTTGGGTAAGCGTATCCGCATCGCATTCTGCGTATTGGACGGACTCTTCGCCACAAAGCGGTAGCTCTCTTCCGTTTTCTTTTCATCATAGACGCGGCAGGCCGAAGCCAACACCAGCATGCTGTCCTTATCCGTTATCCGGTTCAGGTTATAAAGATAGGCCTGCTCCCCGCACGCTACCGTCTTCTTTTCCAAAACCGGAAGTTTCGGGTCAAACAGGTCGATCACAGGGCCTTGTACCGTAAAAGGTTCGTTACTGACGCTTTCATCCATCACGGCAAGCACATCATAAGGACCGCGCTTCAGGTAAAGATGATTTTTAAAAACCAGTTTTCCGGCCTTTGCTTTCTCCTCGTAAGCCAAACGCACCTGTTCCAGGAAGGTAGCATCCTTATCCTTTTCCAGTACTAATTCCTTCGGGTCTTTCCTGACAATAAACACAAAACCCTTTCCGCACGCAAAGCCCTGCTCCCGGACATCCGTCAGCTTTGCCGCATCCGGTTTCAGGAGGGAAAACAGATCGTCCGACGGCCGCTTCAGATTCAATCCGTTGCTGTTCCACCATTCTTTCACGCCCTGGAAAGGATCATCGTCGCGTCCGTAGTAAATCAGGACCCCGCCGTTGTTTACCCACGCGGCAAGCTGCTTATGCACATCGCGGGACGGCGGCTTCATGTTCGCATAACTCATGACTAACACCTTGACCTGCCTGAGCGATTCCGAAAACCCAAGGTTTTCCATGTGAACCGTCTGCACCGGAATCCCCCGTTTAAGCAACGGAAGCGCCATGCCGTAGAAATTGGACAAACGCGGATCCTCGTAACCCGCATGCGTCGGAAAGCGCTGGAACATCATCGAGTTCGCCACCAGCACGGCAATCCCCACGCTGCCGTCGATGCTGTCATCGGACGCACGGATGGCATTGAGCGAATTCACCATGACCTGCATCTGCGTCGCGTAAGCCGGGGAAATCGGCTGGCGCTCCTCCGAACCCGCTACCGGGAAACGGCCCTTATAAATACGGCGCGGCCAAGGCATCACCTCAAAGTTTTCAACCGACGGATACATCAGCTCCGCGGTAAACGTAGCCTGGTAGTTTTTCTTGTAATCATCCCAGGTCCGTGACCGGTCCTCAATCGGATCGCTCAGAAAATACATTTTCCGTCCCGTGGGAGCGGTCATCGACAGCATGCTGCCGTATTCAAGGAAGGCATTCTCAAAGACACGCTCCTTCATGCTACCGTTGAAATAAGTCGGCTCGCGCGAGGTTCCCGTCCAGACCTGCGCGATGTAACCGTCCATCCCCTCCAGCGCGGCCAGGCTCGCTTCCGGGCTGACAATCTGCCACGACGAATAATTCAGCAACGAATGCGTGGGCACGAAACAGCGCACCTTCATCCCTTTCGTCTCGCCGTAAGCCCTTGCATAAAGAAAAACCTCCTGCAAGGCCTTGAAATACAGATGATATTTCAGTTTTGACGAAAGATACGTTGCTTCCGGGGACTCATGCTGCGCCTGCCAGGGAAAACCATAATACTTGTCCCATTCCTTCTTGAAAGACTCACTGTAACCCGCACGTGCCCAGAATTCAGGCTCTTCCAGAAAGATCGTGTCAATGCCCGCATCGATCACCCGGCGGATTAATGACTTCATATAGGTAAGAAACGCGTCCGACGGCACGATGTAAGGCACATCCTTTCCGTGCCAGATCGTCTGCCCGTTGCGTTCGACCTGACCGTCTTCAAAGTGCGTTTTGCCGTCAAACTTCCCCGTGAAATAATCCTGGTATTCGCCCCAGGCGATCCCCGTCATGAACTGCACGTTATAGCCCTTTTCGCGCCAAAGCTTCACGCGATTCTCAAAGCTGCTGTTGACGCCGTAAACCATCACCACGTCGGAGCGTACATCGTAATCCGCCTCCCAGCCCGCAGCTTCCTGGAACGAGGTCTTTTCCGGTAAACGTTCCTGTGCAAACGCGCACGAAAACGGTACAGCCATCAGGGCGACAAGGGATATGATTTTTGCATGCATATGTTTTCAATGATTAATTCGGCAGAATATTATTTTAAACGCCGCGAAACGATTCCCGGTTGCAGATGCTTACCATTATGTCAGTCTCTTACCATAAAAATAAACCATATTGCCATATGAAGCATCTTGTTTTCATCCTCAGTCTCTTTTGGGCCTGGACTTTTTCCCATGCGGACGCTGCCGCGCCCTATCACCTATTGGTCGAGAATAAAGCCAATCCTCTCGGCATTGATGTGTCCGAACCCCGCTTCTCCTGGTGGCTGGCAAGCGGCCAAGGTTCCGCGCAAACCGCCTACGAACTCAAGATATCTGAGATAGCGCCGACCGACCAATCCGGGAAACCCGTCTGGGAAAGCAAGAAGGTCAATGCCGCGCAATCGGTTGATGCTACCGCCCGGGGGTTTTCACCCAGGCCTGCCACCCGCTACGCGTGGCAAGTCCGTTACTGGGACCAGAATGGCCAAGCCTCCGCATGGAGCGAACGCGCCTATTTTGAAACCGGGCTGATGGGAAACGACGCCTGGAAAGAAGCCAAATGGATTGCCCACCCCGAGCGTGATTACAGTAAGAGCCTTGCTCCTGCCTATCTCCGCAAGGAATTCACCGTTTCAAAACCCATTGCACGCGCCCGCCTGTACGTAACTGCCCGGGGACTCTTTCAGGCCTGGATAAACGGAACGCAGGTCGGCAACGATTATTTCACCCCCGGCTGGACCGATTACCGCAAAACCAACCAATACCTGGTTTACGACGTAACCCCGCTCCTGAAGACAGGCGACAATGCCATCGGGACGATTCTCGGCGAAGGCTGGTATGCCGGGTATATGTTCTTCCAGAACGCCAGGCATGCCTACGGCAAGGAACCCGCCCTGAAGCTCCGGCTGGATCTTACTTACGACGACGGGAGCACCGATCGTATTTACAGCGACGAACACTGGAAAGTCTCCACCGGCCCGATCCTCGATTCCGATTTTTACAACGGTGAAAACTATGACGCAAACCGTGAAATAGACGGATGGAACAAAGCCGGATATGCTGCCGGCCAATGGAAAAATGTCCAGGTCTGCCCCGAAGGCGGCGAAACGCTGATCGCCAAGGTATCCCAACCCGTCCGCGCCGTGGAAACGCTTTATCCTGCCTTGCTCGGTAAAGCCTCCAACGGTGAACTGGTTTTGGATTTCGGACAGAACATGGTCGGCATCCTCAGGCTGACCTTACCCGGGAAGCAGGGACAGAAACTCACCATCCGCTATGCGGAAATGTTGAACGAGGACGGCACCCTTTACACCGCCAACCTGCGGAGCGCCAAAAGCACCGACAGCTATATTTTCGCCAAAGACGGTAACATGGACTGGTCGCCGACCTTTACGTTCCACGGATTCCGCTACATCGGCATAAGCGGCATTCAGGATGAATCACTACTCAACAATGCCCAGGCACGCAGTGATTTCATAAAGCATATCCAGGGACTCGTCTTGCATAATGACATGCCAAGAACCGGGAAGTTCTTCTGTTCCGATCCGCTCGTCAACCGGCTGCAAAGCAATATCGTCTGGGGACAGCGCGGGAACTTCCTTGAAGTCCCGACCGATTGTCCGCAGCGCGACGAACGGCTCGGCTGGACAGGCGACGCCCAGATTTTCGCCCGGACCGCCACATTTAATTACGATGTCCGCGCATTCTTTGAAAAATGGATGAAGGACGTGCGCGACGCGCAATTTCCCGACGGCGCCGTCACCCACATCGTCCCGGCAAAGCCGGACTGGCATGACCGCGGGGCAGCCGCCTGGGCGGATGCCGTGACCGTGGTACCGTGGGTCATCTACCAGCAATACGGTGACCGCCGTATCCTGGAAGAAAACTATGATGCCATGAAAGCCTGGGTCGAATACATGAAAACGACAGCCAACGAAGGCATCCGTCCGGAGGAAGGCTTCGGCGACTGGCTCGCGCTTGACCGCCCGGGAAATCCGGCACCCCATGAAACCGATACGCCCAAGGCGCTCGTCGGAACCGCTTACTTTGCCCATTGCGCCGACATTCTCGCGCGCAGTGCCGCCATCCTCGGAAAAAACAGCGACGCGGAAAAATACCGCGAACTCCACCGCTTTGTGCGCAATGCCTTCATCAGAAAATTCGTTCATGAGGACGGTAGCATCAGCGGAAACACGCAGACCGTTTATCTGCTCGCCCTGGCCTTTGACCTGCTTCCGGAAAACAAACGCCCGCAGGCAATCGACCGTCTGGTGGCTGACATTCGCGCCCGCGACTGGCACCTCTCCACCGGGTTCGTCGGAACCGGTATCATGATGCCCACGTTGGATGCCATCGGGAAACAGGACGTCGCATTCACATTGCTGAAGCAGGAAACCTATCCCGGCTGGCTCTATTCAATCCACCAGGGCGCCACCACCATGTGGGAACGCTGGAATAGCTACACAAAGGACAAAGGCTTTGGCGATGTCGGCATGAATTCCTTTAATCACTACGCCTACGGTGCTGTCGGCGAATGGATCTATGCCCGCATCGGCGGATTAACGTCCGTGGAACCCGGTTTCAAAAAATCGCTCATTCAACCCGTTCCCGGCGGAGGTATTACCTTTGCTCAAGCCGAATTGGATACGCCCTACGGACAGCTTCTCAGTCACTGGGAAATAACGAACGGAAAGTTTAAACTGCACACCGTCATTCCGCCGAATACCACCGCGGACATAGTGCTCCCGGACGGAAGCAAAAAAGCCGTTCTCTCCGGAAAATACGACTTCGAAATCGACTGGCCGCAGCAACCGTAATCATGGATACATAGCAAAGGTCATACAGCGAAAAGCAATAACGCTTCATGACCTTTGTTTACTCTATGGCTAAAAAGGATATCAGACAGGATTAACAGAGTTAACACAGACTACTTCCTCTGGGTTTTTTGCGGCTGAAAATAATTCTGGCTTTGTTCATTCTGTCAGAAATAACTTCGCCATAAAAACCGGATATTTGAGACAGGATTAACGAAAATTCCTTTGCGTCCTTTGTGCTCTTTGTGGCTCAATAAAACCATTACACGGTTTGCATATCTGTTCAATACGCTAACTCCACGAACTCGTTGACATGGCACTGATTATAGGTTGCCGCGGAAGGTTGATTTGCCAAAGACCTCGTTAACGTTACCGTCCTAATTAACAATTGTTTACAAAACGAACAAACCTCCTCTGTACTCTTTATATTCCCTGTAGCAAAATAATTCTCGCTTCGTCCATTTTGTTTATTCTGTCAGAAACATGCGTTAACCACAGAGAACAACATTACCGTCTTGAGACTGGATTGACGAAGTAAACGATAATTACGTTTTCATACTTTAATGCCTCTGTTCACATAAAACAGAGGCAACATTTACTGCACAAGGTCACCCGTCGGTCAACCCGTTCACCATTCTGCCTATTCTGTTCATTTTATCAAAAAATGACTTCGCCGTAAAAACCGGATATTTGAGACAGGATTAACAAAATTAACCAACATTCCGATTATATACTTTGCTTTCTTTGCGTTCTTTGTGGCTCAATATTCTTCCTCAAAAAACTCGTTGGCACGACACTGCTATCGTTTCGTTATTCTACAATTAAGCTACGGAAATCATACAAAAGTACAATACGCAATCGCTTAGATTACTATTACCGTCGCAATTAACATTTTTTTAACAGTATGCCTTCTGCTCTCTGTGGCAAAAATGATTCTGATACCTATTCTGTTCATTCTGTCGAAAACACGCGTTAGCCGCAAAGAAGCGTTTATTCCGACTCAACACGTCACCTCAACGAACTCGTTTTAGCTGCACTACTCATGCCTTTAACCATTCCATAGTTACTATACATACGTAATACAAAAACGAACTACATTCATGCAACCTATTGTTACCGTTGTAATTGATAATTTTTGATAGCGTGTTTTCTGCTTTCTCTGGCAAAAATGAATTGACAGAAATGATAATGATTAGCTTATTCCATCCTCAAAAAATTTGCTTCAAGTCATAACGACTTTTTCTATCTGGTTTTTCTACTCCATTTGCATATTCAAAAATGAGCATCGTTGAAAACGATATGTTTACAGCTTTTTTTGAGTCACTGGCTCCAAGTAAAAATATTTCGGACAATCTGAAAACGAAAAACAGTTAAGATCTTTCGAATAAGTACGTTACAGCACATTTAATATATACGAATCGGATGAGCTTCTTAATTAAAATAGTCACGCCTATTGCACTATTCACCGGCGCTTCCACCGCTTTTGCCTGGGAGACCGGACCAACGCTGAATGCCACCGCCTATTCAACGGGAACAACGCTTTATCTGGGTGCCCTGGGAACAAATATTTCCACGCAATCCGGATATGAGGGCGACATCGCAACCCTCCTGCGCCTGAACGGCACAACGACTTTCTCGTTTTTCGGGCAGACGGGTTCAGCCGCTGATTTCTCAAAAAATATCTGGATAAAGCTGGATTCCGAAAGTAACGCCAAAACGCTCGGCAAAATTACGCTTTACGGCGGCGCCAACGCAAAAAATGTTGCCGGCAGCATCCATGTCTGGCTTGACGGTTACAACCAGGATAGTGATGGGGTACCAATCACCACGGCGATTTACGGTTCGGGTAACGGCGCCGGTCACAGCGTCGGCAAGGAAGGAACCGCTTCGGATGTGAATGTTGAACTTACCGGAGCTTCGGTGGTAACCTCGATCACCGGCGTACAGACGGGCGGCACCGTTTGGGGCAATGTCGGCATCGGCGTGAAAGACGGTTCCAATGCGGGCGCAGTGGTCGGCTCCGTAGGCACGCTCAAGGGCAATTTGAATATACGCGTTGCAAATGCCACAACTGCGGCCATTTCCGGCGTCACTACGACCGGCTCGGTCGGGGGAAATATCGACATCACCGTTACAGGCGAATCCACGACCGCAGCGATCACGGGTATGGCCGGCATGGCTGCAGTGGACGGCACTTTGAATATTTCAGTGACCGGAACCTCTTCATCTCAAAAGGCGAAAATCGGCGGCGCGGTTATCGGCGCCAATGTTACTAATTCTGTTTCGGGAAATCTGGACGGTTCCATGACCCTCTCTTTGACAAACGCAAATATGACGCTTACGGGCAACAGCGCGCTTGTCACGGGTTCGACAGTTTCGACCGGGGCTCTTGCCACGGGCGATGTAAGCGTCTATCTCGACGGCGTCGGTTCCAAGACGGACGGCGTTATTTCGGGAGCCGCAGGCGTTGTCACCGGCACGACGACAACGGGCGCGGGTTCCACGAAAACCACCGGCGATGTGCTTGTTGCCATAAACAATTCTTTCACGGGCAATGTAGTGGGAACAAACGCAGGCGCAACCGGTACGAATACCGTTTCCGGAAAGCTGACGATAAATATTGCTGACTCAACCACGGGCGGCGTGACCGCAACTACGGGCAATGTCGCTGGCGGCGTGCAGATTGACATAATAAATTCAAAAACAAACGCGGTTTATGCGGCCGATGCGGGCGCCAACGTTTCGGGCGGCGCAAACATAAACCTTAACGACGGATCGGCCTCGACAAACGTTTACGGCACAAACTCCACAGGCGTCATTAACGGCAATTTGAATATCAAAATCAGGGACGGCTCTTCTGCAGCAGCAGTTTACGGCATCAATACTACGGGCACGGTCAAGGGCAACATAGACATCGACATTTCGGGCGTTCCCGCTTCGGACGGCACCCCCGCAACGCCTGCAAACATTGGCGGCGCTGTTTACGGCGTATACGCCAACAACACGGCTTCGGGCGGGGTTGACGGCAACGTGAATGTGACGCTCAAAGACGTGAAGATGACCGCAAACAGCTCAATAGGCGGCTTCTACGCAACTTCGGGCAACGGCACCAACGGCGACAACGTTGCGGTGAATCTTGACAACGTGACGACCACAGCTTCGATATACGGCGTATACGCCACAACAGGCTCGGCTTCGACCGCAGGCGATGTTACGGTAAAAGTTGCAAACAATTCAACTACGGGCTCCATATTGGGAACGAACGTCAGCAACACAGGCACAGATACGATAGGCGGCGCGCTTTTGATCGACGTTAAAAACTCAACGACGGGCGCAATAACCGCCACAGGCGTTATTGCCACCACGGGCGCAAACAGCGTTGACAAGGGCATTACAATAGACCTCTCCGATTCCACGGTAAAGGGCGCGATATCAGGCGGCGGCGCAACCGTAAATGCGAACGGCGTTACGATAATCCTCCACAACGTAAACACGGCGGAAGGTGCTGCAGTGAATTCTGTCACGGGCACCGCAGGCAGCGTGAAAGGCGGCGTTACGTTTAACGCGAACGACTCCAGATACACTGCGTTCTACGCAACAAACGCAAGCTCTGTAAAAAACAGCATAGACGGCGATGTCAGCGTAAATCTTACGGGCAGCACCGTTTTCAGCAGCACGCAGTACTTTGGCGGCTTCACCACAAACAACGCGGCGTCAGAGTCGGCCATAAGCGGCAACGTCACGGTGAACATAGATTCCACGGTGGCGGGCGGCGCAAGCTCCATATACATGGGCGCGCATCAGCAGTCGCTTTCTTCGGCCACGCTTGAAGGCGCTTCAACGCTCAACATCAGGGGCGCAGCCGGCACAAACCATTTCGCTACATACACCGGCACCATTTACGGCAGGTATCTGAACGCCACCGGCGACATAAAGTATGCCGACGTGAACTTCACCAACAACTTCAGGGGTGGCTTTGCGGGTGTTGTGGGCTATGGAACAAGCGGCGTGGGCAATCTGAAAATCGACTCGGGCTCATCGGTGGATTTCTCAAGGACTTCCGGCACCACGCATTACATTAACAGCATAGAAGTGCTGGGTGACCTGTCGGTTGCGGTGAACAGCGTAGCAGCCTCAACCACAAAATTCATGAACGCCGCGAACACGGCGGGCGCCGCAATAAAAGGTTCGGGCACAATAGCAACAAGCGCAAGCCTTGCCACAAGCGTAGTCGAGTTTTCGGGTGACACAAGCGGCTTCACCGGCAACGTGAATGTGAACAGCGGCGTATTCAGCGTTAAGGATGCCGCGCGTTTCTCGTCGAGCACAATCAACATTGCAAACGGCGCCGGCGCCGCAAAGGCCTTGTTCAGCGGTTCAGGAACCTGGGATACCGGCATGAGGCTTACGGGCGCGGGTACGGCGTCCTTTAACGGAGCAACCTTTAACCTTAGCGCCGGTCAGGCCGGCTTTACAGGCACCTGGGATGTCACAGGCGGAGCCAACGTTTATCTGCAGGGCACCTATAATTCGCTTATAACAAAGACCGGGTCCGGCGCCCTGCACCTGGCAAGCGGCGGTTTGGACCCTGCGGAAACCCTTACGCTTTCCGTAGGCGGCGGCGACGTTTATCTGGGCGGCGACATTGCCAAGGTGAAGCTTTTGAGTGGTTCGCTCAGGTTCAGCGAAGCGGGCAGCGAGCTTGCAGGCGAACGCACCTTCGATGTTTCCGACTCTAACGGTACCGCTTATGCGTTGCGCGCTTCAAATCTCACCGGCAACCTCACGATGAAGGCCAATGACCTGAACGGCGATTTCTATGCGCTTTATACGGGCAACGGCGTGAACGCTTCCGCTATTTTGACCGGCAATCTGGATTACACCCGCATTGGCACAGCGTCGGAAATTGTGGCGGGCAGCGGCAGCGTCATCTACGGCACGAACACGGTCGTCACGGGAAATGCGACCATCTATTACGAGAACATGAAGACCACCAACCTTACGCTCATTTCCCATGACCGCGGCGTTGCGGGCGTAACGACAAACGGCCCGCAGATTGGCGGCGACCTGAATTTCACGTTCAACGGCGGTACGGTGAACGGCTATCTCTACATTGCCCCCAATGCCGACAATATCACCGACGTAAACAAGTACGCCAGGGTTAACGGCAATGTGAACGTCGTTTTGGGCGGCAAGGAGCTTTCCGACGGCAGTTTTGAAGTCAGCAAAACGCCCACGAAAATTACCGATATAGTGAATATCGTGCCCTCGTATTCCACTGTAGGCGGCAACGTTCACGCTACGATAGTAAGCGGTACCTACGGCGGCGACATTCTTGTCGGTCCGGCTTCGGGCAGTGTCGACGGCAGCACTAAGCTCACTATTCTGGGCGGCACTTTTAACGGTGTTGTTTACGCCGGAGGATCAACCAAGGGTCTTTTCAGTACAACAAAGGGCGGCGTCGAACTGAATGTTTCGGGCGGCACCTTCAACAAGGACATCTACATGACCTCAAGCAGCTTCTTCAAGACTGTCGAAGGCGATGTCACCGCAAATTTCGGAAGCCTTGACAATGTCGTATTTAAGGACGGCACCGCCATTCGCGTCGGTTCATCCGGCAGAAACCATACGATTAACTTCAATGGCTCCACAGGCAAATTCGGCGCGTCCGTGGATGGTTTTGCAAAGATGGTGGTCAGTGCGGATTCCTATGTCCAGTTCGAAGCCACGAATCTGAAAGTTGATGCGGACACCATTGTTTTCCATGTGGATTCGCTCGACCAAAACGGTAAAATCGGCTTCACAAACGGCACGCTTCTTGCCACGGATTTCGATATCCTTCTGGCTGACACGTTTGTCGGTTCTGTCGATGCTTTCCTGGAACTTGTCACCATCTCCGGCAACTTTATGGTGCCGGATGTCAATGTTTCCCTCAAGTGGGAAAACGGTTCAGACTACGACGAACTCAACTGGCGCGGCGCTTTCCTTAACGGCAACTGGGGTATCGAGTTTTATGCAATCCCCATCCCCGAGCCGAGCACGTATGCGGCGATACTTGGCTTGGGCGCTCTCGCATTTGCGGTATGCCGCCGCAAAAGGAAGTAAGCATACTTGTTAGCCGCAAAGAATACAGAGAAGAACATTCGATGAACAAGCTGCCCCGTCGGTCAACTCATTCACCATTCTGCCTATTCTGTTCATTCTGTCGAAAATGACTTCACTGTAAAAACCGATATTTACGACAGTTCCGAGCGATGCGACAGCTTGGCGATCAACAATGCTTTCTCTGCGCTCTTTGTGTTCCCTGTGGCAACATAATTCAGGCTTGGTATATTCTGTCCATTCTGTCGAAAACATGTGTTAGCCGCAAAGAACACAGAGAACACAAAGGATTCGTCAGACTCACTCAACAGGATTATTACGAAGGAAGCCATACAGGTTTACGCCACCCTGTTCTTCCAGCGGGTCGCGGTTGATCCAGCGCCCGAGTTCCGGTGAATACCAGCGATAACCGTAGTAATACAAACCGCTCTCGCTATCCAGCATCCTGGTACTGAAGCGCCAGGGATTGCTGTTCGCATAAGTCCCGCTTGACTTGGTGAGTTTACCAAACGGATCATACTCATAATGCGCGATCACGTTACCCGACGCATCAAAAACCTCGCTGACGTTACCGTTGCAATTGACAATTCTTTACGACAGTTCCGGGCGATGCGACAGCTTGCTCATTTACCGAATTAACAGAAAGCCATCAGAATGCTTTCTTTGCGTTCTTTGTGTTCCCTGTGGCAAAAAATTCAGGCTCTGTCCATTCTGTCGAAAACACGTGTTAGCCACAAAGAACGCAGAGAACACAAAACATTCTCTCAGGCTCACTCAATGAATCATCGTTATGGATTTCATTGAATCATAACAGTATTACGATCACTTTTTTTGGAAAATGCTTTGCGTTCTTTGCGGCTTCGCGTGAAATAAAAACCACAGCGTTTTAAACAGTCGCATTCCTACCAAAAACGAAAGAAAATGGATGGTATAAATACAACCCCATGAATATTTTGGCAACAGGGACAAGCAGTACGTGGCGGGCTAGCTGCTGGAATGTTCAGTCAGACGTAGGTGAACTTACATCGGAAAATCAGGATGTTTCATAACCGAGGAGATAAATAAAACAAATACCACAATAGCAGCTATACCAAATTTATTTGGTATAGCTGGCCTGTACGCGGTTCTTTAATTAAACAAGTCTATAGACACTTCATTATCATCAAATCTTCCAGTAACTCGAACTGTCCTCCAATTTCTGGCAGCTAAGGAAAGTATTAATTGATCCCAACATACGCTTCTAGAACTATCATTGAACCCATATACAAATAATTCCTCGATGAATTGTTTTTTAAGAACTTCTTTGCACTCTAATACCCCAAAACAAGAACCTGTCAGTCGCACTGCATTCAAAGCTGGTAATGCGCGACCCCATGGAACAGAAATTGCACTATAATAACGAATTTGATTTGATTTTTGAATAAAATATTCTGACCCCACATCATCAGAATTGTCTTTTACCTTGTTTAAAATAGAGTTATTTTTCCACAATTTGCGGGCCTTTACCATAACACTAAGTTCTTGGAAACACTCTTGTGCACAGAAAACTATTAGTCTTTCAGATTCATTCATTATTTCTAAGCTTTTCAACCAAGCTTTTTCCAATGCAGCATTAAAATCATCTGCTATCTCACGTTGCGAAATAATAGATACCGCCGGGATAGTCATTGATACATTTTTACTATATTTATCATTTATATTATATATTTCATTATATAATAATAAGTTATCTTCTTTAATTATTCTAGTAGTCATAATGATTTCCAGCATCATCGTTAAAATGTGAACCTCTATTTTGAGATGGATCGTCTAGATATTTGTGCCCTCCTATATCATTTCGAATACTCTTAGTCCCCTGCGGAGTATCAAATTCATAAATCCGTCCTGCTTGTGGATTTCCTCTCTTATCTACATTTGGAAGCACTCTATCAGGTTGTTGAGTTATAGGAATATCATTATTTCGCTTAGCTTGTTTAAATGCACCTTTCCTTCCTGCATCAGGAGGAGTAAGACTAGGTGGTTGAGCACACTTATTAACATTGTGACTAAGAATCTTATTATTGCCGACATAGTAACAATGCTGTGTTTCTACTTCAATATTATAAACACGTTGAGTGCCAAGCCTTTGAGTGATTGATTCAATTTCTATGCTACCGTCCTTTGTTTTAAGTAACTCACCAACTGTCAGTTGAACCGCAGGTATCCAATCATTACGTGTCACAGAAAACAAACGATGGCGATCTGTAGGTTCAATTAAGGTATCCTCGCCAACGAGCTTTATTTTCATGACAAATGAATTCAGGTGGGTAACTGTTGTCAGCACGACCTTACCTTTTCCTGGCTTTATTTCCGGACAAGCCTGTATATCCAAGACTTTCGCCCAACCTTCAAGTCCCATTTCGTCCAGTACAAACCATATCCACTCGCCCTTTAAGCAGCCTACTGATTGCATCCATTCCCCGGATACCAATGTTTCAATAGCAATAGTATCACCTGCTGACTCAGGATTGGACATTTCCAGGATAACTTTTCTCCAGGTATTTTCGTCAGCATTCGTTTTATCATCGTTTTCATCCGTCGTAAGAACCCGATCGCCAACCCTTATTTGTTCTATCTCAATGGCTCCTGTAGCTGTCGATACTTTGGTTCCGGCAACAAAGCACATACCTTTGACCAAGTCATCTGCCTTACCGGCTTTGTTTGCCATCTTCCCAAATTTATCAAGAACGCCATCCATGTCTACCTTCGGGGACAACGTTGGCAAAGCAAGCGCCGCTTCGGGTAAAAGGATATCTCCTATTTGTCTGCCAAAATCACGAGGCGGGCTAGCTGCTGGAATGTTCAGTCAGACGTAGGTGAACTTACATCGGAAAATTTGGATGTTTCATAACCGAGGAGCTATTTTAAACTATATCCAAAAATATTTGGCATACCATCTGCTATGGCTGGCCTGTGAGTTCATTTCGATCCATTCCCTTGGAGAACAATTCGAACCTGTGTCCCTTTAATAACAGACGACGCACCTTTTTTTTAATACAATAATACTAATATACTGGCGTAACCTTTGCTAGGGTTGGCCTGTAGGCGGTTTATCCAGGAAGAGCTTCTTCTCCATAACATGAAATCGACAGTGTAATGCCTAGTCGTGTCATAATTGCCAACTCTTCAGGTGAAAACCCAAAATTACATTGGCCATCGTGAAAAAGACTCATCATTAACGCAATATCTTCCGCTCCGGATTCCTTTAAGTCCGTAAGACAAGACTCTAATATGCGTAAAAACTCCATTAAATTCCCCCAATTTTCCTCGGGTTTATTTGAAATTTTAATACTTGCTGAACCATGTTTTAAAGGCATTCCCCATGCACCTTCTACTCCAGGATGAACAGCCTCCCCTGGTTCATTTGCCCAAGCAAAAGAAACAGAGTTTTTATTTTCAAATAGCTTAGGAGAAAAATTATCTCCTGTAATCAAACAACTTGCCATGAATTTTATCATGAATTCTAAATAGGTTTAAATGCAGAAAGCGGCAATCCTGTTTCAATGTAAACACCGGATTTGTTTCCCTTTATAATAACTTTTCCCGCATTAACATATATATCGAAATTAGTATCCTTTCTTAACTGATTTCCAAACTGACTCTTAATAATGTCTTTTGCTTCATGTATACTATTCCCCCATGCTTGCCTAAGATCACTATCGGTTAGTCTCTTAGCATTTTTTACATTCTTCCCAATTGCACCTACTTTAGAAGCAAATGACTTTCCAGAACCATCACCACTCGGGCCTATCTCTATTTTAGGTAATTTTCCCCACGTATCCTTAATTTTATCAAAAGCTTTCCAAGCAAAGTCTTTCGCACCCTTGGCAATATTTTTTACAGCACTTGTCGCTTTCCCAACAGCTGCCTTGGCAACTTTTAGCATCATGGAGGAAGCAACGCCAATAATTTTCTTGGCAACCCCGGCCCCTATACCTGCCATAAGCGTATCAAATGTCGCCTTACCCAGCATACGGGCGAGTTCATCGGGATCTTGTGCCCGGTTTATGGCATCGGTAATATCTGCCATTATCGCTGCATCCAGTTGATTCAAAAATTCCTTACGGAAACAAGGATCATTCCTCAATTTATCCAGAAATTTTTGTCCTTCAGGAGAAGCCAAAAACTGTCCTAATTCATAGAGCTCAGGAATTACATTATACAAGTCACCTGCACGCTCTAAGAATCCACTTCCATAATTATCAACGGTGCCCAAGGCTTCTATCCAATTCCTGGGATTAACGAGCTGTAATGCTACAGTTCCAAGATATTCTACGCTATCAGGAGAATTATGAACATCGGGTAAATGTGTTTTCCACCCGCTATCCAAATCCGCATAAAACGAGGGATATAACATCATACCAAGCAAATCGATAGAATTAATCCCGTTATTGCCGACAAAACCATACAGGTTTACCCCGCCCTGTTCTTCCAGCGGGTCGCGGTTGATCCAGCGCCCGAGTTCCGGTGAATACCAGCGATAGCCATAGTAATACAGACCACTCTCGCTATCCAGCATCTTGGTACTGAAGCGCCAGGGATTGCTGTTCGCATAAGTCCCGCTTGACTTGGTGAGTTTACCAAACGGATCATACTCATAATGCGCGATCACGTTACCCGACGCATCAAAAACCTCGCTGGCGTTACCGTCGCAATTGACAATATTTCAAAACAGTTCCGAGCGAAGCAACAGCTTGCTCATTCACAGAATTAACAGAAAACCATCAGAATGCTTTCTCTGTGTACTTTGTGTTCCCTGTGGCAAAATAATGTTAGCCACAAAGAACGCAGAGAACTCAAAGGACTTTCTCAGGCTCACTCAATGAATCATCGTTATGGATTTCATTGAATCATAACAGTACGACAATCACCTGTTTAGGAAATTCTTTGCGTTCTTTTCGGCTTCGCGTGAGATAAAAGACACAGAGTTTTGTTTACTCGCATGCCTGGCGGAATCGAGAGAAAACGTTTTCCTGAAACAAAAGAAACGCAAGTATCTGATAGAACAGCGACAAGTATCACGAGGCGGGCTAGCTGCTGGCATGTTCAGTCAGACGTAGGCAAACTTACATCGGAAAATTTGGATGTTTCATAACCGAGGAGCTATTTAAAACTATATCCAAACATATTTGGCATACTAATTGCTATGGCTGGCCTGTGAGTTCATTTTTTGGAAAATGCTTTGCGTTCTTTGCGGCTTCGCGTGAAATAAAAGACACAGAGTTTTGTTTACTCGCATGCCTAGCGAAAACGAAAGAAAATGGATGGTATAACAACCCCATGAATATTTTGGCAACAGGGACAAGCAGCACGTGGCGGGCTAGCTGCTGGAATGTTCAGTCAGACGTAGGTGAAGTTTCTTCGTAAAATATTTGGAAGATTGATAGCCGAGGAGGTAAATAAAATAAATCCCAAAAATAGCAGACATGCCAATTTACTTGGCATAACCCTTGCTAGGGTGCTGTCGTGGGACGTTCATTTATCAAATACATGATTTTCTGCATCGTGATAAGATCTATATATTTCACCCCAGCCAATAATTTCTACATCTTTTTTTGTTATATATTCAATACTTTCAACACTAGGCAATAGAGATCGAACAATAAATACAAAACAAGGAAACTCGCTAACTGGAAATAATGTAACTCCTTCATGTCGACTGGTCAAAATGAGAACATCAATATCATTATTAACGCCAAAGTCTTGCCCATTAATAGAAGGAGAAACGTTAACTAAAGCACATTCCTTTCCTGTATCAAAGTATATCTGCTTAAGAAAACGACATTTACGTACAGGTTTAAACCGATCGCTCTCTAACGAAGATAGATAATAAATTTGATTGTCACTCATTGTTTTAAAACTCTGGATTTACGCCACTCACTTTATCTATATTAACAGCATTATTCTCCATCCATTGTGGAATAATGTATTCTGTTAAACCACCCTTATTCTTGTCTAACGATACCGCATCTCTAACTTTCACAACTTTTGATGTATCCTGTAAAGTACCTTCTATAACAAACCGACCAGTGTTTGTTACTCCACTTTCACCACCTGAAGGAAGCCCAGCAATATCTCTATAATTTGGTACACTATCAGGACGTATCGGAGTCCATGAAGCCCCACTTGCACCAGAATCACCTCCATAAACACGGTACAATTTCTGTCCTTTCTCTGGGTTTGCCACAAGATTGGCCAATAATTGTTCGCGTTGACCTGGCGCAACGGCTTTACCTGCGTTTTCTGCAGCCCCTCGCATGGCATTACCCATGAGCGATCTTGGAGCGGCCCCGATATCATCCGCGTTCCGACCGACCGTTTGCATGAACGGCTTCAAGGACAATTCCACCCGTGGTATTGAGCCGGCAATCCGATCGAAGGCAGGTATCAAGCGATTAAATATCGGCTTCGCTAAAGGCGCCAAGGCTTTTCCTCCCAAGCGTGCAGCCATTCCTGCCACTTTTCCAGCTATCTTTCCTAAACCGCCTCCGGCAAGACCAGTCAACGGTATCAGACGATTTTGCGGCGCTCCGCTGAACATATTGTAGCCAGTTGCAAATTCCGCAATCATCAATGGAATTCCCGTATAAGGATTTATGTAAAGCAATACTGAGCCAAGCTCTTTCCAGAAACAGGGGTTCAAGGCCAGATTACCCAGGAATTCTCCGCCTGCAACCAACCATGAAACCGGATTCCAGGATGCCAAACCGTAAGGATCGACCTGATTGATTCCATTATTGTTCACGAAGGCGTAAATATTCAGGCCACCCTGCTCTTCCAGCGGATCGCGGTTGATCCAGCGTCCCAGCTCCGGATGATAATAACGATAGCCGTAATCGTACAGGCCGAAGTTACTGTTATATTCCTTGCTGCTGAAACGGTACGGATTCTTGTCCGCCCAGCTTCCCGCGCTGTACAGCGTCTTTCCGTAGGCGTCGTACTCATAGTGCGCCAACGAACTGCCGTCGCTCTTCACCAGATCGCCGACGTTACCGTTGGCGTCCGAGAAATAATATCCTGTGAGTCCGTTGCTATCCGTCATCGCCAGAAGACCGCCGATACCGCCGGCCTCCGCCATGCTACCGCCCAGATCAAGCCCTCGCGTATAGCTCTGCTGCAAGGCTCCGCTGTCGTCCAGTTCCTCGATCACCAGGCGCCCTTCATACACATAGCGCACGGTTTTCACAGGCAGCATGTTTTCCGAATCGATCCTTTCGACACGACGGCCCAGTCCATCGTAACGGAAACTGCCGCGCAGCAATTTACCGGATTCCGTCCTGGTCATTGTCAGCACACGGTTCTCGTCGTCATAGGTATAGGTGATGTTGCCGTCGTTCGTCAGGTTTCCGTTGTCGTCATAAACGAGGCTGACCGTGGCGCCGTTCCTCGTCATGGAACCGTACTGGTTCAACGCATTGCTTGCGTATTCCTTGCGCACCGCAGCCAAGGGATCCATGTCTTCCGGTACTGCCGCTGCCGCCGTATTGCCCTCTGTCGCCCAATCACGGTTCCCGATAGCGTCGTAACCATAGATCCGGTTATTGGCTACCGAGGCAAGATTATTCGTCACCGACACCTCGCCGCGTTCGTTGTACAGGTAATCGTAGGCATTCCGGTTGTTGCCGGAAAGGCTACCGCTGCTACGGACAGACTTCCGCTCGCCGAAGCCGTTGTAGGTATAGTCAAAGCGTTCAAGCAGACTGCTTCCGTTACGGAGAAATGCCGCCTGCGTCATGCGGCCGAAACTGTCATGCATCCTTGCATGACTGAGACTGTCTCCCGCCATCTTGACGGTCTTTACCAGATGAGCATTGCTTTCCCAGGTATAACGGAAGGCATTGCTGCCGACACGGGAATCCTGGAGACTCGCGAGACGGCCCGAGGCATCGTAGGTATAATGGCTCTTCCAGTCGCCCGCGCCCAAAGCATCCAGCTCATCATCGACCGTCCGAAGCGTAACCGCGCCGTAACTGTCATAGGCATAACGAAGCGTGCGTTGCGTCAGGCCCTGTCTCTCGGACAGAAGCAGGCCGGCGGGATCATAGGTCCACACCGTTTCACCGGTAGCATCGTTCATGCTCAGGCGGCGGCCCTGCTGGTCGTAAGCGAAACGGACTTCCGCGTCGTGTGCATAGGTTGTCTTCGCCAACTCTCCGGCTGCCGTGTAGGCATACACGGTAACATCGCCCTTGCCGTCCGTACGCTTTACCATGCGCCCGGCATCGTCATAGTCGTAACGCCACGTCTTGCCGTCGGCATAGGTTTTGCTGAGCTGGCGACCCATGGCGTCATAGGTCCAGCGGGTCACGCTGTCCCTGCCGTCCGTCATGCTCAGCATTCTTCCGACACCGTCATAAGTGTAACGTACCGGATAAACACTGTTTCCTTTCTGTTCTGAGACACGTCCCTTGCTGTCGTAAACAAACTCGGACAAACGGGCGGCACTGCCGCCGGTAAGGTCGTTGCGCACTGTTTTTCCCAGTGAACCGAAAGCGTCATAGGTATTGACAGCGCTGCTTTCGAGAACGTTCTGCGCCGTATATCGTTCTTCTTTCACGATTTTCCCGAAACCATCATAGCCATAGACAATGCGTGAACCCAGTCCGGTCCTGACCGATAGCAGGCGACCCATCGCATCGTAACTGTGCTCCGTTTTCACGCCTGCCCGGTCCGTCGTGGAATCCACAAGGGCCGGGACATAGGCATTGCGTACAACGGATGCTTCCGTTTCCCCGCCGTTTCCGTTCGGGTCGGGATACACAGTCCGCACAAGGTTATCCGCTGCGTCGTATTCGTAACGGATACACAATCCGGTCGGCAATACCTTCGCGATCATGCGGCCGAAACCATCGTAAACAAAGTCCGTAATTGCCACGAACCCGTCGGTGTAACGCATTTCGCGCGTCTGTTCGCCAAAGCGGTTATACGCGTAAGCCACCAGCACATGATCGGTGTTCTCCCACCAGTTTCCGGAAAGTGTCCTGTCAGGGCTCAGCGCCACTGAAACTGCCGTTACACGACCCATGCGGTCATGATGGAAATACTGCTTGTTACCTAGGCCGTCGCTTGAGCAAAGCAGGTAGCCGAGAGCATTGTAGGCATTGCTGGTGATCACCTTTCCGTTGCGGCTGACAGTCGCAACCTGCCCGCCCGATGTGTAGGTATAGGAGGTCACATCACCGTTCGCGTCGGTCTGCGTCTTCACGCGGCCATAAACGTCATAGTCAAAGCTCTCATGCGTTTCCGCCTGCCCGGCGGTCGTCAACTGACGACCCAGCAAGTCATAGCTCATTTCCGAGACCACAATGCTTTCGCCTCCGGAACGCTGCGTTACAGACTCAACCAGCCCGTTTTCATTGTAACTGTAACTGAGCAGACGTTCGTCGGCCGTTCCTGCGCCCATAAGCTGCGATGCGACGTTACCGTTCACGTCATACGTCGTCTTCACTGCCAAAGGCAACACGGTAGCATTCGCCGCACCGGACAAAACGAAATCACTTCCTGTCGCCAGTCCGGTCTTGCTGTCGTAATGTGTGCGTTCCTCAACATTGCCGCCCGACGGCGTCGGATTGATCACGGAATACAGCCTGCCTTCCCCGTCGTAAGTATACCGCACGGGTGAACCCAGCGGTCCCTGCTCGGACAGCACATTGCCATCCGCATCATAGCTTTTCCTGGAGACCAGCATTTCATGCCCCTCCGCGTCGACTCGAAGGATTTCGGTCATCCGTCCCTCCGAATCATAACGGTAGCGTTCGATACGGCCGCGCTCAATAGTTTCGCCGCCGCTGTTTTCCGTACGGCCAGTTTCCATCTCAGTCAGCAGACTGCCGGCATAGGTATAACGGGTAACCACACCCACGGGGTCGCGTTCATAAACGATACGTCCAGAGGCGTCGTAGGTCCATACCACTTCGTTTTCGAGGACATCCGTAGCCTTCACCGGATTGCCAAGCACGTCATACTCCAGGAAGGAACGACGATCCGTATCCGATGTCTCCCAGCTTTCAACCATCCGTCCGTATCCGTCATAACGGAAGTTGACCGTCTTACCCGCGAAATCAGTCATTGACAGCAAGTTACCGTCGCCGTCGTAATACTGCGTCATGCTGCGTTCCAGGAATGTACCTGCGGCTTCTGTCACGGAAAGCTGGCGGCCCGAAGCATCGTAAGTCCAGCGGGTTTCCATGCCATCGCGTCCGACCTTACGTACCGGCTGATTATACACCGGATCATATTCCGTGTTTTCAAAACTGCCATCCCCGTAAACCTTCCGTGTCAGACGCCCCAGTTCATCCAGTTCCTGCGTGTAAGTCACGCCGTCCTCGTAAACCTCCATCTCTCTCGCGTTTCTCATCTTGTACGAAAGCACCGTACGTCCGTTCACACGCTGTTCCTTAAGCATTCCCTGGCCTGAGAAGAAAAATTCTGACAGTACTCCTGCACGGGAACGCACCGCCGCATAATAGCTATCGTCCGCCTCGCTGTAGTTATAGCTGAATGTCTGGGCGCGTCCGAAGCTGTCGCGAATCGCTTTCACGCGAGCCGGCGTGTAACCGAGATAAACCGGCTCTTCCAGGGGCACATCTCCCGTTGCCGGAGCATTCGCCAGGTCAACGACCGTGTATTCCAGGGTCTCAATCTTGCCATCCGCGTCAACACGCCTGGTCATTTCACCGTAACGCCCGTACTCATAGGTCGTAACTCCACCCATGACGTCTTCAACCTTCAGCAGGCGTCCCGAAGCACTCCAGGTATGTTTCACCGTGCGTCCGGCCAGGTCGGTAAAACTCTGCACGCCGTCCGTTCCCTTTGCCGAGGCGGTGAGAATCACCCGACCTGCCCTGTCCTTGACACGCGCCAGGCTACCGTCCCCGTTATACTCGAGGGAAACAAGAAGGCTCCCGTTCTTTTTCGTAGCGACATGTCTGCCGGCAGCATCAAATAATTTTTCATCACCGGCGCCGTTCGTCCAGACAAAGCTGCCGTCCGATTTCTTCGTCAACAAATTATCGCCGTTCCCGTAAACGCCCACGGACAAATCCGATACACTACCGCGCAACGGCGTAAAATCATCAGCGGCAAGCATGGCCGACGGATTCCTTGGAAATCCGTTTGTCACCAAGTAATACGGCGCATCATCCAGCAGGACATAGAAACCGTCCGCCACGCTACGCACAACATCCATCTTAGCGGCTGCACGTACGCGCCAGCGGCGATTGGCATATTCGCGCGTAAGTCCGTAACTGCCCCCGGGGACAGCGATAGCCATATCCTCGACACGATCAAGGTATTGACGGGAAATAAAGTCCACCCAGCTTCCTGTCGGATAAAAACGGGCCATCAGGAACGGATAACGATCATCGCACGGAGGAAGCTCAGGGAACAACGGCCCAAAATAAACCGGATAGCATCCCTTCTCATCCATGCTTGTGCCCGGATTATTCGGTTTTTCGGCACTGTTGTTATCCGTCGGTCCATGCACTGTGTAATCAACACTTCCGGGACCGGACGAAATGATATTGACCCACTCCCAATTGCCTAATCCGGTATTACTGTTCGGATTACTCCAATTACCCGGACTCTCCGCACTTCCTGATTCGGCTTGCGGGCACGGACCAAAATCATGGCCCATGCGGAAATGGTTCCATACCGAATATTCCGTTCCGTCCGCGCAACGGTACCGGACATATTGTTTGAACGGAAGGATATGAATACCGCAGGGAATCACCATCGGAATCTCTTCCTGAATAGTTTCATCCTCGACAACCGTTCCTTCTTCCGCAGCGGCAGCATTCATCCGCGCAAAGGATTTCAGCAAAGGCCTTGCCTGTTCTTCCGATTCCTCTCTCTTCACAGGCTCAGGATCTTTCAACAGCTTGACGCGCACGCCGACACGGATTGTTTCTCCCGGTTCAATGGAATTTTTGGACAAGGGCAACAAACTGATTTCATGGTAAGCATCACTCTGCGGCAATTCGACATGGTAGTCTTCTGCACGAATAAGCCCCTTGTTGCTGACCTTGTACTCGGCATAGAAGGTTTGTCCCGCCTTCATGCTTGCAGGGATCGTGTGAATGGCAGGCTCAACGACGATCACCGGGACGGGAACATGGGTTTCGAAGGTCGTGTCGATCACGATCTCGTAACGGTCCCCGATATCCACGGGCACGACCTTCCAGTCGATGCTCACGGGATTATACGCCAGCGCAATGGTTTCGTTATGGTTCACTCCCGGGCGGATCGTCACCATGCCGGCGTAAGCGTCGTGCTTCGCCGCTGTGACTTTCACGCGGTAGCGTCCGGCAGCCAGATCGTCAAACAGCGCCATACCGTCCGCATCCGTCGGCACGGTTTGCCTGGACAGGATGCTACCGCCGATGCTTTCCTTCTCCAGGACGACGCTTGCCCCGGGCAAACCGTTATAGGAAGGATGCGAGGCGTCCGCATTGTGGTAATAGGGGTCAATGACATGGAAGCTCGCGCTTCCCTTGCCTTCCGGCGTGAGCGTCAACTGTACCGGAACCGTCAGCGGCAAAGCCAGGTCCGGCGCACTCACGCGGACCTTGAACCAGTACACGGTATCGGCCGCAAGCGGCGTGGAAGGCGCCTTGGCCAGCACAGTAAGCGTGTGCGTGTCACCGATTTCAAAGACCGGCAATGCCGCGCCCTGCAGGTAAATCCAGGACGGCACGGTCTCGCCCTCATCGGCGATCAGTTCCGCCTTCGCGTTTTCCAGTGCGGAGAACCCGATATTCTCCAGGGAAAGACTGATGCTGTCGCTTCCGCCGGGGACAAGACCCATCTGTGCGTATTTCGGTGTCGCTTCAAGGATGGCGCCCACTTCGCAGAGCTGGTAACGCAATTGCAGGCGATCCCATTCCTTCGCGCTTTCGCCGCCGTTCGGATCATCGCTCAGCAGACGGAAAGTCAATACCCCCGAATCCGGTAAATCCTGCTGCTTGCTTTTGCCGCCGAACGTAAGCGTCCACGTTACCGTCTCACCGGAGTCCACGGTGACCGCTTCCGGCAACCCGACCTGGACATCCGCCGGCAGAGCGCCGACCGTTTCCAGGCGGACATGCGTCAGGCTCGTTCCCAGGCCGCTTTTCAGGCTCAGGGCGATATCCTGCCCGTAATTACGCGGCAGACGCAGATTCACTTGATCGGGTGTAATGCTCAGCGAACGGATGACAAAGCGGTGCGTGGCTTCCGGCTGCATCTCGCTTTTCCCGGAAAGCACCCAGACCGTGTAGCTGGCGCCCAGTTCCTGCCGTGCCGGCCGGTAAGCAAAACGGAAGCTACCGTCCGCGTCAGTGACGACTTTCTCACTGAAACGGAAATCATCGCTGCGCTGGAAATAAAGATACAGCGTCCTGTTGGCCGCAGGACTGCCCGCGCCCAGCGCGCGGGAATACGAACGGCCGCTTATGATAACCGGCTGCTCGCCGTCGGACGCCTCCGGCGTGACGGAAAGGATCTCGCTCACGAATTCGCTTTCGCGGGTCGATACGCGCTCGGCAGCGCCCGGCCCCTTCATTGCGATCTGCTTGCTGCTTCCGTAAGCATAATACACCGTGTCGATCTCCAACTGGACTATCACCTGCGCGGGCGCATTCTCCGGAATCGAAACGGCGATCTCAGGCGACGTCCAGGACGTTCCCGGCGCAACACGCATCAGGGCGGTTTCGCCCAGAAGCAGTTTGCCCTCGCTCTCGAAATCAAGGAACGGAACGGTCGCAAGCACGCGTCCGTCATCATCCATGATCTTCAGGCGCAGCTGATTGGACGGGTTACGCCCGTAACGGAGCGCGGTAACAAATTCCACCGCCTCATCGCCGGTGTTGGTGAAGGTGAAACGGACAGTCCCGTTTCCTCCGCGGACCAGGTCATGCCCATTGATGGCGACCGAATACGCGCCCTGGCTTACATCCACGGACATCGGTTTTACCAGCTGCGCAGTCACCCCATCGCCCTGGTCGCTATTGGCGGTAAGGGAAATCGGCAACGGTTTTCCGGGTTCCAGTTCGTCATAGCCGCCGACCACCACGGAAACCGTCTTCGCCTCACCGGCGTCCAATGCTACCGGCTCCGTCGTGTAATTGCGGTTGAACGCGCGGAATGCCAGCGAGACATTTTCCAGCGATTCGCTGCCGTGGTTACGGACAGCAAAGGATAAACGGTTGACCAGGCCGCGGCGCAGCAAGCTGCCGTCAGCCAGCTTCACCGACAGGGCCGGAAGCACGACCTCGCGCAGGCGTTTCTCCGTACCACCCACGACTTCCACGCCGTATTTGCGTTCATTTCCTGCGGCATAATCGTTATCCGTGTACGTGTTTTCGGAAACGGCCAGCAAGCCGCTGTTTGTTTTGCTGCCGTTGACATAAAGATTGAATCCGTCCAGCACGGCATTGGGAGCCTTTTGCCAAGTAAGCACGGGCTTGCCGTCTTCCACGCAGCGGATGTTCAGCGCACGCACCGGCAATACGCCGTCGCTCAGGTAAGCGACCGCAGGGGCCGAGCAGTTTCCAGCAGCATCAACCGCCACGAGATGGTACCATGGTTTCGATCCGTCCGGACGCGAATCGATCACCCAGGTTTCCGTCGCATCCATGCGGGCGACAGGCGTCAGCCCGGCAACGGAATCCAGTGATTCCTCCGCGCTGAAAAGCAGCAGGTGATCAATGCCTTCCGTATCCGCGGGCAACGGCCATTCGGCGTAAACCCCTGCCGAGACCACCGAGACCTGCAAGCCTGCGGGTGTTTCCGGGGCTGCCGAATCCGAATCCACAAGCGCTTTATCGCTCCACGCACTCAGGGATTCATCCGCGTTTTCCTGCCAGATGCTTGCGATGCGGTAGGCATAAAGACCGTCCTGTTCCGGCTTGTATGTGTACACAAGGGAATCACCGGACCATGCATAAGCGGTGTTTCCGGATTCCGGTTCCGCCGGCAGGCGCAACAGTTCCGTCCAGGACGGTTCGTCCTCCGCGCGGGCCAAGGAGGCTACCTGCAGGCTGTAGCCGGAAGCGTCCGCCACGGGCAACCAGCTCAGGCGGATTTCTCCCGAAGGCAATGCGGCCCCGATAAACTGTTCCGGCGTATCCGGCGGCGGCAAGGCGTTCTGGTAAACCTGGTACACATGCGGCGGCATGATTTCCGTGCCGGTATTGCCCAGTCTGTCCCTAGCTTCCGCGGTCAAGGTGAGGGATTCGGCCGTGTTTGCGCCCACATCGCCCGGCAAGGTCACGGAAACGATCCACGCTCCTGTCACGGTCGCATCGACGGCAACTGTGGCCGGTAAATTCAGCAAGGCGGATTCGTTGCTGACCTTTGCGGTAAAGAGGGGTGTTTCCGCCGAAAGGCTTTCATCAAATACGACACGCCAATGGAAAGTCTCTGCGGAGGGCTTGTGTTTCAGGCTCTTTGTCTGCGGCAGGACAGTGATGCTACCGTCGCCTTCCGGCTGTACCTGGACGAGGGAGGCCACACGCGGCCCTACCGAATCCATGCGGACTTCCGGCGCGGACTTTACCGTACTGCCGTTGTTACCGACAGTATCCGTACCGCTGAACCAGACGGACAACGGTCCTTCCTGAGCGGACGGCAGCATGACTTTTCCGCTGTAACGGCGGTCGGACACGGACTTCAGTACCACGGCATGTTTCTCGCCGTCAGGCGTTCCGAGGGAAAGCAACGGCAGGGATTTCAAGGGTTCGGACACCTCAAAAGTGATTTCGATTTCGCCCTCTCCGAAACAGTCACCGTCCTGCGCGGCGCTCACCGCACGATAGCTCAGGTTCTCGGCAAAAGGCGGAACACGGTCGGAATCGGCCACCACGACCTCGGACAGCGCGCTGAACGCGTCACTGCCGCCAACCGTGTAAACGGCCACCACGCCGTAGTAATAACGCCCGTCGGTTTCCGGCAAGTCGACATGGCTGATCGAGCCGGTCGATTTGACAAGCGTAGCGGAAGCCAGTGTGGCCGCGGTAAAGCCATGGGTTGAACGGTAGACAGCATAAGCGGTCGGTCGGACGCCCTCCGGCGTGCGCCAGGAAACAGCTATTTTGCCTGCGGCCTGACTCTTGGCGGTGATTCCTGCCGGCGGCAACGGAACCGAGTCGTCGTAAGTCACGCTGACAGCGGCCGAACGCGCGCTTGGCAACGGATTACGGTTGCTTGCCGTGGCGGTGAATGTATTCACCCCGGCGGCAATCTCCACCGGGAAACGGAAGCTACCGGCAGAATCGGCCACCACGGAACCGACATTGATTTCCGCGCCGATGGCCGGCTTCAGATACAATGTTACCGTGCTTCCGGCTTCCGCGGCGCCCTGCACCACGATAGCGGAACGTCCGACCTTGCTTCCGCTGGCGGGAGCCGTGATTACCGGCGGATTCGGGCTGGCCTGCACCGCAGTGAATCCGATGCTCAACGGCAAGCTTTCCGAACCCAGTCGGTCAAAGGCCTTGACGGTCAGCGTGTGTGCCCCGTCCGCGACGGGACTGATATTAAAGTAAGCTTTGTAAATGCCGTTTGAACCGGAGAGATCGGAGGCAAGAAGCGTGTCGTCCAGATAGAAATCAACCCGTTTCACGCCTGCGCTGTCTGTCGCCTTGACAGTGAAATTCCCGGAAACACCGATGCTTGCAGGCACGGCAGCATTGTTAAAGAGCAGGTTTGAAAGCACAGGGCCCTGGTTGTCCACGGTATAGGATTCAACCGAACAGCCGCTGTCGTTCCATCCGTCCCTGAATGCTACCGCGCGCAACGTGAGTTCCTTGAAGAGGCGGATCGGCTCAATATACAGTGCGGAATCCTTCGTCGGCATGCTGCCGTCCAGCGTGTAGCGGATTTCGGCGCCGGTATTGGACGCCAGTATGATTTCCGTCAGTTTGCTGATTGCGCCGGATAACGGACTGACAGTCGGGGTATTCAGCGTGCTTCCGTAAGGCATGCCGGAATCCAGGAATTCCGCCGGGATCACCTGTTTGCCAAAGGACACTCCTGACCATGACAGGATAAAGCGGCCGTAAGCGGCCGGCGGTTTTGCGTAGTCAATCCGGATCCTGAATTGCTGCCCTGCCGTTGCCGGCAAGGGAACCGTGATCACGCGCTGACCCATGGTCGCGTAATCGTCCACGACCAGCGTATCGTCAATCCAGAGACGGACACCGCCGGTAAGATCCAGATACAGTTTGTATGCCTCGGTATAACGCGCCGTCAACGTGGAAGTCCACGAAACATAAGCCGCCTTTGCGTAGGTTAATTGCCCTGTCTGCCAGATGCTGCCGAAATTCAATGTCTGATCGACGCGCTGATAACTCGCTGCCGAAACAAAATCCTGGCTGGTCGAGTAAACACCCCAGAACCCCGAAGCGGCCTTTTTCTCCGGCGCAGGAACACCGATGGAAAAGAGACCGTCCGCCAATCCGCTGACATCCGCACCGTTCCAGGCATAGGCCTTGATGCGCGTCGATGTGCTGACAGGTATCGGCGCCGCATACAGCGGGGACGCGGTTGTGGGTTCGCTTCCATCCGTTGTGTAACGGATCGTGGAACCGGCACGGGAAGAAGCCAAGGTAACATTCAGCGGGTTGGCATGCAATCCGGGCTCAGGAGAAAAGCTCGGGGCCGGGAACCCGTAATGGTAACGCCTGTTGAAATAATCCATCACGGTAGCACGCTCGGCTTCCGTCAGAACCTTCTCAAAAACCATCACTTCGGCCACATCGCCATTGAAGGAATAAGAACCGTTATAGCCAATGTACACGGTTCCGAACTGTACCGTATTACTTTCCTTGCGATACAATTGCTGCCCGTTCATCCGGACAATCCATTCGTTCGCCTTGGAGGAAACATTGTAAACATGCCATTTTCTGATATCCGGGGCCGAACCGATATTCACCGAACCGGAACTGCCGAATCCCTCTGTAATCATTCCGGCTGAGGAAGGATAATAGTTAGCCGCGCCGAAAAGCCAAAGCCCCAACTGTTCGTTTACATTGTAGGAAGCCTTCAGCATCACAAAAACTTCCCCCGCAGTTGCTCCGTTCATCGGGCTACCAAACTGAAAGAATTGACTCTTTGACTTGTCAAAATGAACCGCCTTGCATCCCAGATCAGTGTCCAAAACGGTTGCCGTTGACAGTGTATTATTCGGCTTTCCATGGTTATTGCGCCCGCTTAAATCCGTCCATTCGGTAATCTGACCGTTTCGCATCAACGCCGAATCACCCCGCAACCACAAACGCATGGAGCTTACCGGAATGCTGCTTCCGCTTGCTGCCGGCACGCTTATCACAGAAACAGCGCTGTAGGCAGATGATCCGCCACCGCTGACGGCACGCACCCGATATTCATAATCTTGTCCGGCCTCAACCGTCTTGTCCAGATAGCTCAAGCCATCGACGACCGCGATCTGTTCGAAATCACCGTTACCGGTTTTGCGTTCGATGAGATAACGCACCGTACTATCCAGTTTTCCGTTCCAGTTCAGATTCACCTGGGCGTCGCCGATAAGTTGTACCCGTAAACTGTCCGGCGCCTCCGGCACATACATACCGGGTATATCCAAGGCATACTTTTCCGCAAGATACCGTTCCACAGCCCAGCGCTCTTCGTAACCCAAGGCCTTATCAAAGACCAAAACCTCAGCGATATCGCCGCCCCAATTGTAACTGAGTGTATAATTATAGTAATTAAAAACAGATGCACGGTTAACCGAATCCATTACTTTCCCATCCAGGCGGGCAGCCCACAGACTTTCCCCGGCGCTCACATTATAGATCCGCCAGTCATTCACAGTTTCCTTCGAAGAATACGGTACGTCTCTATGGCTACTGTACAGTCCAAAGCTCTCTCTGATCAGTGTCGTATTCACCGGATAATAAGAATCCGCATAGTTTCCGAAACTAAAGGCAATCCTACTCATATTACCCGTATTTTTCAACACGACGAAAAACTCCGCCGACTTCTTGTTCTGTAGAAAGCTACCGCTATGCATCAACTGATCGTTCGTATTATCAAAACGCAACACCGGGTAACCATTCAAACCATCCGCCACAAACTGCGGCTGGTTTGCCAACGTTGCCTGTTCACAGTCATTCCCCTTGCCGCTCTGGTCATACAAACGGAAAACCTTGCCGTCCTTCTGTAATCCCTGCTCAGGTCGTAACCATAATAACAACGACGCCCTAGGAATCACCGGTGTATCCAATACAGGCATCAGCACCGTCGCCACCGGACAATACGCCGATTGACCGCCTCCGCCGATGCCACGCACCCGGTACCGGTAGGTCTTTCCGGCTTCCACCAGCTTATCCACATAACTCAACCCATCCACAATCGCGACCTGCTCAAAGCTGCCGTCATCGACCTGACGCTCCACCACGTAACGCACTGCATTGTCAATCACCCCTTCCCACCATAAACTCAAGCTACCGTCAAACGTCACCTGCGTCCTCAAATTATTCGGCGCCTCCGGCACATGCATAGCAGGCATATCCAAGGCGTACTTCTCCGCCAGATACCGCTCCACCGCCCAACGCTCCTCAGAACTCAATGCTTTTTCAAAGACCAAAACCTCGGCGATGTCGCCACCCCAAATCCCTCCAACAGAATACTGCGCAGTTGCAAACTTCGCAGCCAAGAGCTTCTCAAACATTACTTTCCCATCCAGACGGGCAGCCCACAGACTTTCCCCGGCGCTCACATTATAGATCCGCCAGTCATTCACAGCCTCCTTCGAAGAATACGGAATGATTATCTGGGTACTATACGACCCAAAATACTCCATAATTCGCGTACCATCGTACGGATAATAAGCTGTTCCATAATTCCCAAAACTAAAGGCAGTCTTATACATATTACCCGTATTTTTCAACACGACGAAAAACTCCGCTGACTTCTTGTTCTGTAGAAAGCTACCGCTATGCATCAACTGATCGTTCGTATTATCAAAACGCAACACCGGGTAACCATTCAAACCATCCGCCACAAACTGCGGCTGGTTTGCCAACGT
>JAVBMG010000002.1:0-481908 GCA_031552815.1 Opitutales bacterium | reverse complement strand
TGCATCAAACTTCACCGTAGGAAAACCATTCAAACCACCAGCAACCAACTCAGGCTGCTGGTTCACACTCCCCTGGTTCGCATGCACACCCTTGCCACTCTGATCCTGCCACTGGCTGATCGTGCCCGGTTTTTGCATATCAGCACGCAACCATAAGCGTAAACCGTTCTGCGGCATTGCTGTCAAATCTGTTGCCGGCAAAGTTATCGTCACTTCCGGACTATAAACGGAATCGCCTGCGTAGCTGTGTGCCTTGACACGATACGTATAGGTGCCTCCGGCGGTCAGACCACTGTCCACATAACTCAGTCCCTGATAATAGTTCCCGATCGCCTCATAGCTACCATCCGCAAGCTTGCGCTCAAGCAGGTAAGTGACCCCGTTGGCGCTACTTCCCTTCCACAATACGCTCACCTGCGTGCCTCCGATCACCTGTACGGCAACATCCGTCGGAGCCTCCGGCTTCACAATACTTGCCAAGGCATACTTGCCGGTCAGGTAACGACCCACAGCATCTCGCTCATCTGCGCTCAACACACGATCATACAACAAGACCTCAGCCATCTCACCCGAAAAATTTGTACTGTTCGAGTAGCCAAGATAAGAAGTACTTGCCGACCCAAATGTATTCGCACTCGTGGTATACTGCATGCTACCGTTGATCCGGCTCTCCCACAAACCACTCTTCGAAAACACATTATAAATATTCCATTGCGTAATGTCCGCCAACGGCGTTCCTGTCACCTTTTGCCCGTTACTTGCAAAATAGTCATTGATCGTTCCCGTTGTTGTCGGATAATATGACCCATCTGCAGATCCAAAAAGCCATAACCCCCGATTCGATACCGGCTTAGACTCCTTCGCCTTCAATACCACAAAGATATCACCCGACGTCGCCCCGCTCAAAACATTCGTCAATGAAAAACACTGCGACTTCGATGCATCAAACTTCACCGTAGGAAAACCATTCAAACCACCAGCAACCAACTCAGGCTGCTGGTTCACACTCCCCTGGTTCGCATGCACACCCTTGCCACTCTGATCCTGCCACTGGCTGATCGTGCCGTTGTTACTGACGACACCGGCATCGACCTTCAACCAGAGACGCATGCCCGCAGTCGGCGGAACCGCCTGCGCAAAACCATTTACGCACGGCAGCATGAAACCCAGGCATGCACAAAGCCCGTATAGCCATCGGATAAATCCTGCCCGGTTATGTTCTGGTTCGGTTCGCATGCGTTTGTCTTGTGTCTGATTCATGTTGTTCAAAGCAATAAAGATTGTTTAAAATTATTTTCTGCCGCAACCGCCGCAAGGCGCTGTACGAATGCTACCGCGTCCCCCTGACTGGATGGTTCCCGACTGCGGTTGTGCCGCGAGTGACTGCCTAAAGGCGATACGCCGATTGAGCGCTTCCATTCCGCCTTGCAAGTAAATACAACGTTCCGCCATATTTTTTGGCAAATGACGTTCCATCTCCGGATAACCGTCTCCATGATCCGAGATAAAAAGGAAACGGGTATCCTCCGGGAATCGAGTCCATTGCCCTGTCCGCGGGTTGACTGTTTCCTTTTCGCCTGTCTCACGATCAAAGCGAATAACACTCTCTTCCGGAAAAACCGAAGGAACGGTAACATGGCTTCCCGATAGCACAGGAACCCAGTGCCGGTTTAAGCCGCAGGACAATACGTCATCGGCAGTAACCTGCTTTCCGCGGGAATCCGCCTCCGGTCCGCTCAGTCTTCCGCCTGCCTCTTGCCATGCGGCATTCCCGCCTTTAAGCGCCTTTACCTGCGAAAAGCCCCACTCATGCTTCAGCTGTCCTGCAAAAAGAATGGCTTCACTGTCATCCAGACTGTTCCCGATCACAATGATCGACCTGTTCCTGAGCGCGGTAAGCCCCCGAAAGGATGCCCGATCCATCTGCAACGCGCCTTCCGCATGACATGCCTCATAAGCGGTCTTGTCCCGTATATCGACCAGCAAAGCATCCTCGCTGCCGTTGTTATTTACGGCAGTTTTTGCGGAGATCAACAGTTCCTGCCCATAAACAAATCCTGAAATATGTACGTATGCTATATGCTCTCCGTCCTTTGCCGCTATACTCAGGGAAAGCTGGATATCCACAAAGCCTTCCCGGTCCGATACGAACGCAAACTCCAGAACATTATGTTCCTTATCCGAAACCAACGGAAGCGGAGTCGCCAAGCGCAGACAGGGACAGGAACTGTCATACCCGAAAACCTCGGCGCTTGCATCCTCGAATAACTGCGGAATAAAGGCCTTAAACCGGATTTCCTCGTTCCGCAGCACCGCCCCCATACGCAAGTCAAAAACAGGCTCCATGGTTGTCAGGTCTTTTGCCGACAACGTTAAACAGCACAGCCATGTCAGAAAGACGAAGGCTGGGCGAAGGATCAAGAGCAGACTGTTAATCCGGGAACGGGGCATAGAATGTTTCATCAAAATAATCCGCTATTCTGCCGATTTGCGTTCAACGACCAGGCGAATAAAGCGTCTGTTCTCTGTCTGGGTTAATGGCATCGTGTCCACCACCAGGTATTCCTGAACGGTTCCCGTAAGCGACGGCTTCGGATCCCCGACCGGTTCGGCGATGACATTGAGCTCATGCCAGGCAAACAGATCGGAGGAAACCTGGGTTTTAGCAAGCAACGAGGTATCGCCTGCTCTCAGGCGGTAACGTAACGCAAGATAGCGCTTGCCATCCCGTCCCACGATTTCCGGAACCGGTTGCCCGTCCATCAGACCGGACAAAGGATTCATGTCAAAGGCATATTCCATCAGGTTCGGCAGGCCGTCATTGTCTGGATCGGATTCGCTTCCGATTTTCGCGGGATCCGTTTCATTGCCAAAATAACGCTCCAGCCAAGCATTCCAATCCATCGTTCCGGAAACCACCTGCAAGAAAGCGGAACGCGAGGTGCTTACCGCCCCGTCATAAGCCAGGAAACGCACGGAGAAATGGCCTTCCTGACCGACGGAGGGCTTCCAGGAGAACAGGCCCTGACCGTGCTCTGTTTCCGTAAACGATGCTCCCGCAGGCAATAAACCCGGTTTAAGGCTGACCACGCTCCCGTCCGGATCATGGGCGGCAACATGCAAAGTAAACAATCTGCCCGCAGGCAACGTGTAGGTTTCCGACTCCGGAGAGAAAGTGATTTCCGGCGCATGGTTCGTTTCGGCATCGGAAAACACAATACTGTAGGTATCACCCAGTTTCTTGGCGGTATCAAAAATGTTCAACAGATAACGCTCTCCCTCAGGCCCGTTGTACGCCCTGGATATCCAGGCATTCTGGGCCGGCAATACCTTGCCGTCACTGCGCGTCACGCGGATCTGCTTCATGGCGGCAACCGGGCTCGACAAGCGCAGGTAAAAAGCCGTGGAAACAAAGGAATCAATGGAAAGATGCATCAGGTTGCCGGAACCTGCCAGTCGGACACGGGAATCCGAGTCCGACACAAAGTCAATCGGCGTTCCGATTTCTGCGGAATCGGATTCATAAACGGAAACCGAATCCATTTCCTGCGAGAAAGTATCCGTCGCAATGAAATCCGTGATGGTGTCCCGCCCGGGCAAATCAACCAAGACAACGCCCAGCAAACGGCGTACCATCGGATCATCGGACTGAACGAGTGAGGTCAAGCTGCCGCCAAGGTCGATCGCATGGGTGACTTCACCGCGCACGCTGATGAAGCGACCTGACAACGTGGAAACAAGATGCCACCAGGCCATGCCCGAGGACGATGCCTGTATGTCCCCGAAATCAACCAACAGTGACTGGCTAGCCTGCTTTCCGTTTACCTGGCTCCCCAATATCCGGAAATCAATGGGAAGATTACTTTGGTTGCCGATGATCTCCGGCTGATTTGATTCAATCTTCACTTTCTTTGCGGCAGCATACAGGGAACGATTGACAACCCTCACGGCAAAAGGCGCGGCTTCGGAAGCTTCTTTTTCCGGAGTCATCGGGTTATCACCCAAAATGTCGCCCGGCAGAAAATACTGCAGAAGGAGATCCGGCATCGGTTTTACCTGGATGTAATCCGGCTGCACATCCACGGTATTCAGGACGCCACCCATGCGATACACAATCGTGGCGCCCACGGAATAAAACTTCCCTGAGGGATTCTCCCCGGCTGCACCGATAGCAGGAACCATCAACCAGACGGCTTCTTTCTCCCCTTCCGCGGGAATACTCTGTTCGCTATCCGGATTCCACGTACCGTTTTGCAAACGTACAAAAAACAAAGCATCCTCCACGGTAGCTTCCGGCGTGGAGAACAGGATTTCATTCCCCTGCTCGTCGTAGAAATGCAATTTAACGGTAATATCCTCAATGGACATGTTCTGTCCGTTATTGATATTCAAGGTGGCTTCAAAGGCCTCCCGTTCCAATGTCATCTGCTGCCTGATCTGAAGCACGACCCTCGCACACACGCTTGACTGGGCAAAGGCATTGCTTGTCCCGGCAATACAAAACAAACCCCAGGCAAGCGCGCAAAGGATTTTATGGATATTGATTGTTTTCAAAAAAGTCTTCATAAGTAAATCCTTGCCTCCTGATTAATTGCCGCGCGGTAAGGTCAGATAATAATCAACGCCATCCACGGTGTTGTAACAGGAAAATACACTGCCTGCAGGAACCTGGTTAACATATTCAAACTTATAGCCCCATTGATTCATAATCCATTTCCCCGCGCCGGATTCATCAGCCTGATACTGATAAACAAACACCCCTCCGTCCGGCGTATAAACTCTCAGGTTAGCTTTTTTATCGCCTCTCACTCCTGTATTCAAATCTCCCGTGTAAAACGGAAATGAACTCAACGGCATAGTAAACAGATTTCCTGTTGTAAAATACTGCGTCCTATATGATTTTCCCGGCATGAGTGATGTCCGTAATTTCCAGGAACGAACAAGACCCACCTGCTCGTGAGTAAGCGGACTTGTCGTAGCATACCGATCAACAAGTAATCCTTTATCCGGATAAACAATCGGATTATGGACTTCTTTCTTCACCGAACTCCAGCCGCTGACGGTATCATAGTAGTATTCAGCCACATTTTCTTCCGTTATGTTAACGCCACTCTCATTCACTTTGACTGAACTGAAGCGTATAATATCAACTGTTGGAGCAGTTAAGTTGATATTTGTTCCTCCTTTTAATCCGGTCTCATTATTCGAACCGAAAATCTGCCCCAATTTCCGATGTTTACGGATCGCAATGACATCGCCCGCCTTCAGTTGCCCTTCCGCATGGACTGTGCAAGTCAGGCTGGATTCGTCGTTTTCCGCGATGTCAAAAACGGATCCCGTATCCCCTGTTTCCGATTGAACAAGCTCCGCATAAAATCTTGCTTCCCCCGCATTGCCGAATGTTCCCGGAGTCAACGCTGTTCCTGATCGCAGCATAATCGTATTACCACTGACGGATTCAATCGTACCCTGCCAAAGAGCAAGCTGATTCAACGGCAAAGACATTCCGACAGTACCACTTCCAGGAAGCGTTGTGATAAACGCACCATAGCTTGACGAATGAACTTCTGTTGTATTCGCCAAGGCTTTTTCTGTCACCGTCAGGCTTACCGGGCTGGAAACGGCAATCACTTCGCTACCACTCTGCGCCTTGGCTATCAATTGGTAGTTACCTGCCTCCAATACGGAAAAATCAAATATATACGGCGCCGTCGTGAGTACCCCGACAAGAAAATCACCCCGATAGAGAGCCACCTTATCCAATGGTTTTCCCGCAACGGAGCCATTAACGGAAATGTTTATCGTGGCGCCTTGATTCCAGGCGATCACGGTAGCATCGGACGGAGAACTCACACGAATCACCATGCCTTCCGGCGTCGTGATCATAAACGAACCGGAATAGTCGGATTCGTAATCATCGAGGATTGCTTTCACACGGTATTCATAGGTTTTACCCGGATCCACAGTCATATCAACAAATGCTCTTTCCGATACCGTTCCAACCACAGTCCATTCCCCGTTTGCCTTGCGGCGTTCAATCACATAGCGAGTATTGCTACCGGCATTTCCTCCGCTCCACGACAAACGGACATTACCGTTTTCCATGTCCGCCCGGAAATCACCCGAGATATAAGGAATAGCAAAACTAAAAACAGCTTTCAGCTGTCCGAGATTGGCAACGGCTGCGTGTGACACATCGGCCCCGTTTATCTGCCAGGGGTAATGCTTGACAACGCCTGCAGCAATCAGACGATCATAGAACAATTTACCAACGGCCTTTAACTGCCCGACTGTCAATGCGGCATAGTCATCCCGCACAACGCCTTCCGCCGGAGGATTGCGCCAGCCGTCAAGCAAGGTGTTAATCGCTGATCCGGCTCCACCCGGCAAGCGCGCGTTCATCTCATCGGCCGCCTTTGAAGCGACAAATTTCAACTGTCCGATGTTTGCGACCGCATAATCGTCCGCCGGTCTCTCCGGAACGGTTACGCCCCGATCCGTCCACCACTGGGGTCCGCTCGCATAAAGGATCGGGAACACGGCAAGTGAAAGTAAAATCAGGAACTTTGAAAAATATTTCTTCATGCAGGTTTCCTTTAAATTTTCAGGGGAATGTGAATAATACAGTCCTATTTACTTCCTCAGATAATAGAACAGGTTCTTACGTTTTTTTGTATGCTTATTCGCAAATAAAACCACGCTAACAGCCAATACCTTTTGCTTACTGTGCGACCTGCGCCGTAAATTCACCCATCGGAATATCACCGGCAGGTTTCACACGCAAAACACCATCCACCTCCACGGAACCTTTTACCGATAAAGCAGTCGGCTGACTCGGATTCGGGTTTTCCGTACTGGGAACCACATAATTCTTATGCTTCAACCGCATCTCGCCTGTTTTCATGACCGTCATGGCATTGGAACGAATGCTGGTAGATGTTCCGTTCCCCAAAACAAACAAGGCATCCGGGTCCGAATAGTTGAAAGCGCCAAGGGCTATCTGATTGTCAAACTCCGCAACGGACCATCTGCCAATAGCGATAGAATATCCGCCTAAAGCCTGGGAACTGGAGCCCAAAGCCACAGCGGAATACCCGGGTGTTGACGCATAGGCGCCATAGGCGTTTGAATTGTGTCCGGCAGCATTGGCATAATAGCCGTAAGCATTCGCAAATTCGCCTTGACCTTTGGAAAATGAACCAAAGACATTTGAATAAATCCCTGCAGCAGAAGATGTGTATCCATAGGCATTAGAATAGTCCCCATCCGTTGTAGAAGCTTTTCCATGAACATTGGAATACTTACCCCTTGCGATTGCCCAAGCGCCATAAGCACTTGAATCGAGTCCAATCGCTTGGGAATAATATCCATGCGCACTTGAATTACTACTTAATGCCTGAGAAAATGGTCCGTAGGCACTGGCCGATGTTCCTGTTGCCGTAGAGCTATAGCCAAAAGCAGTAGCCTCTGACTGCGAGGCTTGCGTGTTCGCACCAAACGCACTCGATTTCACACCTGAAGCAGTAGAATTATACCCATACGCGCTTGAATAATCTACTGTTGCTTTTGAATTATATCCAAATGAACTCGATCCCAAACCAAGAGCTTGTGAAACAGATCCATATGCATTTGAATGCTTTCCTTCTGCTTGAGCGCCTTTTCCATAAGCACTGGCCGCCTCTCCTGATGCCAAAGCCCAATGTCCGAAAGCACTTGCACTAATGCCATTTGCTTTAGCATCAGGACCAAAAGCACTTGCATAAGAGTTGGTTGCATTTGAGCTCATACCATATGCCGCAGAGTAATTTCCAGATGCGAGAGCGCTCGATCCAAATGCATTAGAATAAACACCGATCGCTTTTGCATTATATCCATAAGCGCCAGAATTATTGCCGAATGCTTGTGCTCCATATCCGTATGCACTTGAATAAGTGCCGGAGCTCACTGCACCTTCTCCATAAGCCGTTATTCCGGTTACTGATTCTGCACTCAGCAATGATGCCGCTTCGGATGCCATTAATAACGTCCTGTTTGATACAGATCCGTTTGATGCAGAAACGACATCACTTTCCAAAAGGACTTTCTTTCCTGCAATGGTAATGCTTGGGGTTTCAGCATTCGGGTCAAAAATAATTACTGGCGTGTACAGATTGCTTGCCGAAAAAATCAGGAGACGGCCGGTAGCATCCACAGTGACTTGGTCGGAATCGGATGCCATGTTTTCACTCGGGGAAAGTAACATGGTTTCCGGTTCGATGAATGCCGCATAGACATCGTCATTTGCTTGTGAAACCGGTATCAAGGCAAAGAAAACAAAAGATGAAAGGATATTATTTTTAAAATTCATTGAATGTTATACAAATTTGTATCAATGAAATTTGATAATATTCGGAAATCAACAAAAATATTCCACGAATCAACTATTTATCTACTATTTGTATAAAAAAGCAGTGTGTTTAACAACACGCTGCTTTGCCTTATATCTATTCTCTATACCTTACCTTCCGACTACCATGTATATCTGAAACCGGCGCTTGCTCCCAGCTCTGCGCCACCAGTGTTCAGATCTGCATTGGCATCGGCAAAGATCGCATAATTTTTCCCGAAGGTATACTCTGCGCCAAGACCCAACAGGGCGCTGTCCTTATCGGGACTTAAACCTTGTGCGGTGAATTCTCCCGGAGCCCCGGCAAACGATGATTCCACCCTGCTTTCGGTATCATCAAAGCGGTGTTTCCAGGCAGCGAACCCGTATAAGCCGAAATCGGAGAAATACCTGTCATAACGTACGCCAAGGCGGCTTGCAAAAGTATCTTCATCCTCCCTGGAAACATTCTGGGCAAAATCACTGCCTTTTTCCTTAAAGCTGTCCCGGCTGACATTCAGCCAGTCAAAGCCAGCAAAGACCCGGAACCCGCCGCGTAACTTCACGGTAGCATCGAGACTAGCGCCGTAAGTGTTACCATCGTAATCGGACTTGCTTGTACCGCCAAGATCACCAAGAATCCTCTCAGCATAAAATTGAATCATAAATATTGGCACACTTACCGAATGCAGTGACAACTTGCTCAAGGATGCCAAACCCTAAATTTCGATTATCCACAGATTGCGCTGATTACACAGAAAGAAAAAATCAATTGCGCGTTTGTAGAGAATTTCCTTTGTGCACTTTGTGTTCCCTGTGGCAAAAAATTCAGGCTCTGTACATTCTGTCGAAAACATGCATCAACCGTAAAAACGCATAATTATATAATGAAAAATCCGGTTAATTCTGTCTCAAGATGGTAATGTTGTTCTCTGCATTCTTTGCGATTCATTAAAACTCATTACACGATTGGGCCAAATCACTGCATAACCGGGGCGGTAAACCGAGAGGTCCTTTGACAAAAAAAGCCCTGCTTTCGCAGGGCTTTGGTTTTAAACTGAATCTGACAGTATTTATCTGGTAGCTTCGTCGAGAAGATCACCAAGGCTTGTCATATCGTCCGATGTCTTCATTGAAGAGAATGCTTCGATTTCGCTCTTCAACTGCGCATCATCATAAGAAGCAGCCTTAATGCTCAAGCCGATACGACGCTCGTCGCGATCGATTTTGACAACACGCGCGGTAACATCCTGTCCGACTTTAAGCACATCGCGTACTTTCTCAATGCGTTCTTCAGATACCTGGCTGATATGAACCAAGCCGTCGATACCCATCTTGAGTTCAACAAACGCACCGTAAGAAGTAATCTTGCTGACCTTTCCGGTGACAAGATCACCCACTTTGAAATGCTTTTCGATTTCATCCCATGGATCGGACTCGAGTTGCTTCAAGCCAAGAGAAATGCGTTGTTGATCCGGATCAACGTCAAGCACGATGGCTTCGACTTCGTCGCCCTTCTTCAACATTTCATTCGGATGGTTGATCTTGCGTGTCCAGCTCATGTCTGTCACGTGCACCATACCGTCAATGCCTTCCTCAAGCTCAATAAATGCACCGTAAGAGGTAAGGTTGCGTACTTTACCCCTGACGCGCGCGCCAACCGGGTAATTGTGCTTGACCATATCCCACGGATTGACGTCGAGCTGACGGACACCGAGAGAAATTTTCTGTTCATCCTTTTGAATACCAAGAACGACGGCTTCGATTTCCTGTCCGATCTTGAGTACTTCGCTGGGCTTGGTAATGCGCTTTGTCCAGGACAGTTCGGTTACGTGAACGAGACCTTCAACGCCTTCTTCCAGCTCAACAAATGCACCGTAAGGAACGAGGTTTACAACCTTACCGCGAACACGCATGTTCAACGGATACTTGTTTTCAATGCCATCCCATGGATTCTTTGTGGTTTGTTTCAATCCGAGCGATACGCGTTCGCGATCGTGATCCACTTCGATGATCATGACATTGATGGTTTCACCGACCTTCAGCATTTCGCTTGGGTGGGAGATACGGCCCCAGCTGATATCCGTAATGTGGAGCAAGCCATCCAGACCGTCGAGATCAATGAATGCACCGTAATCGGTGATATTCTTAACGGTACCTTCGAGGACATCGCCCGGCTTGAGATTTGCAAGCAACTCGCGGCGGCGTGTCTGGCGTTGTTCCTCAATCAATTCACGGCGGGAAACAACAATGTTTCTGCGCTCCGTGTTAATCTTAAGGATTTTGAAATTGTATGTCTGGCCAACATATTGATCCAGGTTCTTCGGAGGCTGGATATCAATCTGCGATGCCGGCAAAAATGAATCAATACCGATACTGACAATGAGACCGCCTTTTACCTTACTCTTTACGCGACCCGGGACAATGGAACCTTCTTCACATTTGGAGAGAATATTTTCCCAGTTCTTCTTTTGTTGCGCCTTGTCGTAAGATACGACCGGATTACCGCTTTTATCCTCCACTTTTTCGAGGAATACTTCTATCTCCTGTCCGACCTGTAATTCTCCGAGATCAGCAAATTCATTTGCGTGAATGCAGCCTTCAGCTTTTGCACCGATGTCTACAATGACTTCGTTAGGACGGATTTCAGTGATCGTACCCTTGATGATGGTATTTTCCTGCAGCTGACCAAAGCTGCTTTGATTCAAAAGTTCTTGCATTAAAGAACTCATATTTTGTTTCTGGTTAGGTGTTAATGTTTAGGTTGCCGTTTTTCACCAGTGAAAAAGACAACGAAAGGTTTAAAATATGCACTACATGACCCCACATGTAAAGTGCCAAAATAAAAATTAAGCCGTGCTACCGCCTCAGGTAGCAGAAATATCCTCATACCCTTTAACCGCCAACGGTATCATCTTTCCCTGACGGAAAACCGTAACCTGTCCCGTACTGCTGGAAATAACGATAACCAGACAGTTTGTAGCTGCCGATATCGCCGCTCCGGCAGCATGACGTGTACCGAGTCCGCCCGGAAGCGGTTCAACGGTATCACTGGGAGCAATAATATAGGTACCTGCAGATTCGAGAACACCATCTCCCCGGATAATGAATGCACCGTCCACATAGGAGAGTTCCTTGACGGTTTCATCCATGAACGGATTCAGTATATTACGGTCATCTTCCTTGTATCCGAAGAATGGGTTTAAAATCAACTGTTTGGTGTACTTCTTGACTTCTGCTTCATCTCCCACGACAAACATACTGCCAATCGGTTTTCCCTCACGCCCCTCAACGGCCAACTCGGTAGCGATGGACAAGACGCGCTCCATGACCTCGGGTTTTACTTTAGGAGGGATGAGATCACGCTGGAGTCCGTACACATGGGAATACTCCTTTGACAGGTTTACCATGATCATCAGGTCGAAGGTATTGCTTTCAGGGCGACCGCCGATACAACACAGTTTTTCGTTTTGCTTGAACATACCACGTGCCATGCCGATCAGAATCGCACTGGGAAGCTGATTCATGCGAACCTTGGAAAACGCCCGGACGGAAATCGTGTCCTTGATCGCCTTATGGTCAATGTAAGCTTCGCTTGCGCCGCGTGTCACGACAATCACCTTCTTTTCCTCCAGTTCCGGGATCAGACTCAAGGGCTCGGTAAAGGTATCGGACATGATGACAAAATGCTCGCACCGTGCCCGCCTGGCCAAAAGATACGCCTGCTTCTGAAACAAGCGATTGAATCCCTGCAAGGCATTGGCATTTTTCTGTTTTGAACGTGACGGCGGCTCACCGACGGCAGCCATCACCACATCACGGAAATCCTGTTCCGTCGGGGCCTCGACCATACGCCTTACGGCTTCCTTATCCTGGAAAATACGAACCAAACCCGCAAGCAGCTGTAAATACTGTTGTTCGTCGGTACCCGCAAGCAACAGAAATACCAGACGAGCGTCCTTGTACTCCAGCATGCTGCCGTGAGCCAATCCCTCCTTGCAGCGTCCGACATAAATCAGATAACTGCGTTTCATTTTCACGCGGCAGTGCGGCAGGACAACACCGTTTCCGAGATAGGTGGTCACGTCATCTTCGCGTGAAAGCAACTGCTTAAGCAACGGTTGTTTTTCCACCTTTTCCTTTGCCAGATCATTTGTTTCATCCAGCAATTCAGAAAGAGCGCTCTTCAGTGTCGTACTTTTAAGATCGATAATCCGCGAACGTGAAAATAACCGATAAAACCGCATAGTTTATTTTTCCCAGTCGATAGCTCCTTTTTTTACTTCGTAAGCTAATGCTACCGTCAAAACACCAAGGAAAAACATTATCGGCAGGAAAATCGTGATATTATTGGCAAGAAAATCACGATATATCAAAGCCCAAGGAATCAAGAAAACAATCTCGATGTCAAACAGGATGAAGAGCATTGCGATCACATAGAATTTCACCGAAAAACGGGGATGCACTTTACCCTCGGCAACCTGTCCGCATTCATACGGCGTATCCTGGATACGGTTCGTCTTACCGCGTTGTCCGAAAAGATGACTTGCGATAATCACAACAAATCCGATGCCTACAGCCAGTACAGCCTGAATGAATATTGGAAAATAATCGGCTAAATTCATGCAGTAAAAAAATGACAACGGTTTTTTACCTTTTCAAGCCAGAATTTTCCATATTCTTTGAAGTATAACGACTCTGTTCAAGTCATGGACCGGTTTTGGCATGAAAAGACAATACTTTTCGGTCTTATTGCGATTTTATCCAGCAATTATTCTTTAAAGCGAAGCATTCTCTGGCAGAATAGTTTTATTTATCAATTCGGAAATATTTATTCATTTTAACAAAGCATCATGGACGTCATTAAAATAACCGGCGGAAAACCGCTTAACGGAACTTTACAGGTAAGCGGGGCAAAAAATGCCGCATTGCCGATCTTTGCGGCAACATTACTGACCGAGGAAACCTGCATCATCGAAAATGTGCCCGATCTCAGCGATATCCGTTTCATGGCTGAAATCCTCCGCCACGTAGGAGCACAGGTAGAACGTCTTGATACCAATACATGGAAAATCACCGCTGCCAATATCAGCCACGTGGCTCCCTATGAACTCGTCCGCAAGATGCGCGCCTCCATCTGCCTGCTAGGACCGATGGTCGCACGCATGCGAAAAGCCGAAATTTCCATGCCGGGCGGTTGCGTTATCGGTCCGCGTCCCATCGACCTGCATTTGAAGGGATTATCCAAAATCGGTTGCGATATTTCTATCAGGAACGGGTATATCCATGTTGATGCAAAAAACATATCCGGCGGCCAGATATTCCTTGGAGGTCGCCACGGCAGTACCGTCACCGGCACAGCCAACCTTGTCATGGCTTCCGTTCTTACACCGGGCATGACCTATATAGAAAGCGCAGCTTGCGAACCGGAAGTCGTAGATCTTTGCCTCATGCTTAAGAGCATGGGCGCAGACATCGAAGGCATCGGAAGCCATTCGCTTACCATAAACGGTGTCAAAAAGCTGAACGGGACCCAATACCGTGTATTACCTGATCGTATCGAAGCAGGAACGTTCATGATTGCCGCCGCGATGACCGGAGGTGATGTTACCGTCGAAGGCATGAACCTGCGCGACATGGGCGCACTCCTGGATAAATTCGAACAAACGGAAATCCCGGTAGAAATCCTTTCCGATCATGCTGTCCGCATCAGGACACAAGCCGGGGAAAAACGCCTGCCCGTCGATATCATCACCCTCCCTCATCCGGGATTTCCGACAGATCTCCAAGCCCAATACTGCGCAATGCTTGCCACCGTCCCCGGTCTGAGCATCATCACCGAACGTGTTTATCCGAACCGTTTCATGCATGTTCCCGAACTCCAACGCATGGGCGCGGATATTGCGATTGAAGGTCCAAGCGCCATCATCAAAGGTGTATCCAAACTGTCCGGTGCCCCTGTCATGGCATCCGATTTGCGTGCCTCCGCAGCTCTCGTACTGGCAGGACTTGCTGCGGAAGGTGAAACCTGGGTGCAGCGTATCTACCATCTTGACAGAGGTTACGAAAAACTCGTGGACAAACTCAAATCCATCGGAGCGGATATTGTCCGCATGCCCGCAGAACAAATGCCGCTCCATTTGCAATCCGAGAGTGTATAATTACATTAGCTCTCACGGTAACATGGCAATCCGCATGGATAATGCTACCGCAGCAGCAAGACATGGAACCCACTCAACAGCAGAATATTTTTAACGAACCGGAACAAACGAAGTACGTCTGGATTTCGCTTCTGCTGAGCATCATTCTCCAATGCCTTGTTTTTCTTCTCCTGGCTTTTTCTCTGGAAACAATGAGAGCCGAACAGTTGGCGGAAGGAAACAAGCCTGATTCCCGTAAAGATATTGCCCTCACGCTCGTCGATGAAGACGAGCATTATATTCCGCCATTCATGGAGGCAAACCCGGACGCACATGAAAACAAACCGGATAAACCGCTTTATATTTCTTCCAAGGATCAACAGGCCTCCCAACTGGAAGAAAAAAACGACGGTAAAAGCGATGAACCCACCGTTGACGGAGAACTCGAAGATCTGAACAAGATACTGCCATCCGATTTACCCCAGGAACCACAACCTTTCTTACCTGGGCAGGAAGCACATGTCATATTCACCGACGATGCCAATCTCAGCGAACAGTCTACTCCCTCAATGGAACCCAATGACTCGGGAAATCCCCATGCCACCTCGCCCGAAAAACCTGCCGAGACACCTGAATTTCTACAGAATAAGCCGGCAAATGACAATGATGAGGGTGACGACCTGCCCATAATCAAGAACAGCGACGGCAATGCCATCGAAGAGCAACAGCAAAGAACCATTTCTCTCAATACGCCCGGTGAAACAGGACCGGATAACGCAAGCGAGACTACACAGCAATCGAAGCCGGTTCAACTCCCCCGCCCTAAAGTTGATCCGAACCTGATAGCGGGAGCCGCACGCAAAGTTTCAGGCAAAGCCAGCTCGCTCGGCTATATAGGGATCAGTTCCCGATTCAGCGAACTTGGAGACTATGAGCAAAAAATGTTTGAAGCCATATCCAGCCAATGGCACATGCTCGCCAAAAACTTTAATTTTTCCACTGACGATATCGGTTCGGACATAGCCATTATCTTTACTTTAAAACCGGACGGTAACATAGAATCGGTTAAAATCGTTGAATCCAGCGCCAGCAAGGGAGCGACACTTATCTGCGAAGATGCGATCCGCTCGCGCGCACCCTACGGAAAATGGACGAAAGAAATGCTTGATGTCCTTTCTGCGAAAGAAGAAGTCAAAATCGTTTTCCATTACCGATAACAGACAAGTGCAGGAAAACGCCACGGGGCATCAATCGGATAAATTCTGAATGAATGTGTTTTTGATCACATTTTCCATATTGTATAAACCGTTCTTTTTATGTATCAGCCATTTCGTGGCGAAAAGAGCACCTCTTGCGAATGCGGCGCGACTTACGGTTTCATGAATCAACCGCACAGTCTGGGTCTTCATGCCGAAGATGACTTCATGCCGACCGATGATACCGCCGACACGTATGGAATTTACATGAGTATCGGGATTCAATCCCAAGCGCTTTGCAATGCGCAACGCTGTTCCGGATTTATCGCGCTTATCACGGAAATGTTCTTCCACAATTTCAATGTCCGCATTCGGTAATATCTTTTTCAGCACCTGCGATGCGACCATCAGCACATTCACACCCACCGTAATGTTCGGCGAATACAGTATGGCAATTTTTTTTGAGGATTTCTTCAGCAACTTTATTTCGTCTTCCGAATAATGCGAAATCGCACTGACAATGCGGACATCCCTACGCACTGCCCGGTTAATGTAAACGCCGAGGGCCGATCGATCCGAAAAATCAATAATCACATCGACCGGATGTTCTTTAAAAAAACCACGTTTCTGCAAGATACGCATGGGCATAATGCAGCCCTCATCCTTCTTAAGTCCCACATGACGGCTTGCAAACTCCCCGTAAAATTCTTCCGAACGGCGCACGACCCATGATAAACAACAGTCGGGATCATCAAGTATTTCACTTACAGCAAGTTTTCCTGTTTTTCCGAATCCCAGCAATCCGATTCTGATCTTTTTCCCCATATGAATTCCTCCATCAAGCGATTAACACAGCCAAACTAATACCGCAAACAAGCATAAACACCATTACTCAGGAAAACGGCATATCTCCTTCCTACGGTTTTAAAGACTAAACGATAAGGTATCTAAAAAGAGAGAAATAGCAATACCGGGAAAATGCTCCCGAATCACTTACTCTGGGAATCCTGGTTTTCCATGCGGGATTTCACATCCTTTATCTGATCCCGCAAACGAGCAGCTTCTTCATACCTCTCCGCAACCACAGCTTCATCCAGTTTCTTTGTCAAATCCATGATCTCCGTCTGCAGTTTTTCATTGGACTCCGACGCTTTCTTCGGACGTTTGCCGACATGATGCAAGCCGCGATGCATGTTACCGAGATGCTCTTCCAGCACAGGCATGAAAACATCGTAACAATCCGGACAACCGAGACGGGAACGTTTCTTGAAATCCTCCAGGGTAAACCCGCATTTCGGACAGACAATCCTAAGCATTTCCTCCCCATTTCCACTGTTGAGCATTTGGACAATCAATGATTGCACGAGTCCGAGCTCTTTCGGTTCCTCAAGTTCTTTTGCGTGCGGACAGGAATCACACATGTCCACCTTGATGATTTTGCCGTCAACAATCTGTGTCAGATGGATTTTGCATGGTTTTTGACAGTTTTCACACCCCTTTGGCCGCTTAGGATCGGTAGACATAATCAATAAATTAATGTGAGCATCCGCATCCACCGCCGCAACCGCAGCCGCCGTGATGATGATGCTTGGAACCGCTATCTGAATTTCCCTTACTGATAAATCCCATTCCGCCTGTTATGACACGCCGTACTTTCTCACCTGTTTTCGGGTGTGTTTCCAACGGTTTATCGTTCATGCCTTGCTGAACTTCAAACTGGACAGGTTTTTTCTTTGGGTCGGAAGGAATTGTTTCGTAAATGTACGTTGCCATAAACTCTGATTTAACAGGCAAAGTATTATCATAAAGAGAATCATCCGCAAGTCATTCGTGAAAGAAATACTTCAAAAGTGAATCAAACAGCATTATACGGAGATTAACAGATCATGAGCAAACAGGTATACAGTACACTATTGGGTCTGATGGTATTCGCGAGTACCTCACTTGCTGTCTTCGCCAAATCCCTAAACGAAAAGCCCCAGGAAAACGGAAAAACCTACTCAAATCCGGTGCTTGATCATGATTTCGCCGATCCCAGCATTGAAAAGGGAAAAGACGGCTATTTCTATGCTTACTCCACACAAACAACGATGGAAGGCAAACGTCGCTTTATGCCCATTATTCGTTCGAAGAACCTCATAGATTGGGAATTTGTCGGCCAGGTTTTCACAGCGAAACCGGAATGGAAAAAAGACGGAGGAGGACTGTGGGCTCCGGATGTCACCTTTTTCAACAATAAGTATTATCTGTTTTATTCCTATTCGCGCTGGGGGGACGAAAACGCTGCCATCGGATTAGCCATCGCAGATAAACCGGAAGGTCCTTTTGAAGACAAAGGAAAGTTCCTGGATTCAAAAGACAGCGGCGTTTACAATTCCATTGATCCTTTTTTCATCTCGGACAATGGTAAAAACTATCTTTTCTGGGGCAGTTTTCACGGCATTTACGGCGTAGAACTTTCCAAGAATGCAAAATCCATTATCGGTGAAAAATTCCAGATAGCGGATAATCAGTACGAAGCTTCCTACATTCTAAAACGCGGAAATAATTACTTTTATTTTGGGTCTGTAGGAACCTGCTGTGAGGGTATGAAAAGCACATACCGCATAAAGGTCGGGCGATCAAAGTATCTCAAGGGACCCTATCTTGATAAAGACGGTACCAGTCTTATGGACGGAGGGGGCACTCTCCTGATCAAGGAGAACAAAGACAAAACCTTTGCAGGAACGGGACATAACGCAGAAATTATCACCGATAAAAACGGCAACGATTGGCTGCTCTATCATGGGTTTTCAAAATCCGCTCCGGCATCAGGACGAATGTTGCTCATGGATAAGATCATCTGGAAAGATGGTTGGCCAACGATAGAAAACGGTTGTCCGGGAATCAGCGGCATGGAACGCCCTGTTTTCTGAGGCCATTGGGTACCCTTTCAGCTGTGATCTTTGAACCTCTTTTCTCCTAAGACAGTTCATTCTCCCTCGAATAATATCTGGTACATGGATTGTTCCCATCCGTTACACATCGGGGAATGCCTGTGATCAGTCACCTGCGATTGCCGTAAGCAGTTCTTTAATCCTGAAGGAGCATCTCCGGAAAACCAGTGAAACCATGTCCGGAAACAGGACTCACCCTTTGCTGCCGAAAACAACGGTAACATCACATTCACAAAAATGGTATCAACCCGCGAACCGCCCATGGCATTGCAAAAACAACAATCCAATAACGATTTGCGCATCCGGAATATTTCTTTTTCCTTCCGATACATAGCTGTTTCAAATGGATTGATGCTACCGTTGTATTCAATGAACCGCTCAAGCCAATCAAACACGGTGTCAGGCCAGTCATTAACTTTCAACATCGTAAGATATTGATTCAGTCGCCTTCTCGGATGATTGGCAGGACGCACACCCGAGAGTTTCCAATCCTCTGCGACCGAAATAAAAAGATCATCGGCATTGGTTCTCATCTCCGCCATCTTTCTCAAAGGATAACGCAATGACAGTTTTGACATCGGCACACGATTCCTGTGAAAACCAAGGGCTTCCATAAATAATTGATGAAGTGATTCCGTCCAACCAAAATGCTCAAGTCGCTTTTTAGCAAAATGCAGTTTTTGCTCCCAACGTATATATGCCTTGCTGATCAATAACCGCTGGCGCTCTTCCTCCGTCATTTTCAGCAAACATTCCACATAGGATAAATAATCCCGATTTTCAAAAAACAGCACGGCATCTTCCATTGCATACTCCTCCAATGAACGCGTCAGCAGTTCAATCAATGCTACCGTCGGCATCAACGACCCATCCGGTTTCAATACTTTTGTCCCTGTTCCCAAAGGACGGAAAAGCAATACATGCAAGATGACATTAGCATAGTTTTTATCTTTGAAATGACGGTGGGCAATCCAATCATCCTCAACAAAATGGATCTCCACATCACCCACCATTTTTTGTCCGGCCAGTTCAATCACTGCATTTCGGAAATCAGGCCCCTCATGAAGATTCCATGCACCCGGTTTGATTACATTACATTGCTTACCGCAAAGCGTCATGATATTACGTTGGTCAAAATCTCTCCGCATCCAGATTTTCTGCAATAGCCGTTCTGACAAAGTAAATGAGCCGTAATCGCCGGAAAACTCTTCTATTAACAGTTCTTTTCTCTTCTCTCCGTGATCCATTACCTGAATAGATCACAAAATTAAATTATTGACAAATTTTTTATTAATAAAATATAAATTCACTCTGTTTTCTTCCAAAAGCGCCTGAATAATAATACAGCAGCACAACCTAGCCCGAAAGCCAAACCCATCCAGATTCCTGTCGGCCCCAACCCAAAACCAAGATTCAGTTTTGTCATCCATTCTGGAAAGTAATCGTTGGTAGTTAGGGAAGTTGCATGTTTTCCTATTTTGAAAGCTAATATAGCCCCGACAGGCAATGCTACACCCCAATAACAAAAGATACCCAAACGCATAGGCGTTTTTACGTCATGCAACCCACGCAGAGAACCTAAACAGACCACCTGAATTCCATCAACCAATTGGAAAAGTCCTGCAACGATCAAAATAGTTGCGGCAATTGAGACTACTGCATCCGCATCCGGCAAGCTTCTGTCGACGATCAACTCAGCCAATGGATAACGGCAGGTAAGAAATACAATGGTAGTCAGTATGCTGATAGCCACACTGCACAGGATACCGCACAGAAAAACCTCCCGTTGCCTGCCATGCTCTCCCGCACCAATCACCTGACCGATACGTATCGTCAACGCACCTGCTAACCCTAACGGTAACATAAACGTAAAGGCGGCATAGTTGATAGCTATCTGATGCGCTGCCAGTACCTGCGTGCCCATCCATCCCATCATGAAAGCGGCGGCGGCAAACGCCCCTGATTCGGCGACCATCTGGATTGCTGTCGGAAAACCTAATTTCCATAATTGCTTTAATCGTTCGCAATCAATTTTCGCAAACCATCGTTCCGGCATTTCCTCCACAAAGATGGGAGTATAAATAAAATAAACAACCATCATCACGGCTGAAATGATACGTGCAAGCAGCGTTGCCAGACCGGCTCCATTTACTCCCATTGGGGGGAAACCCCAGTTCCCGTAAATCAAAAGCCAGTTCAGAAAAGCATTCAGGCCAACGGAACCTAGCATGATAAAGAAAGGCATCCAGGGTTTTGAAAGCGCTTCACTGCATTGCTTGATCCCAGCTGCCAAAAGTGTTGGCACCATCGACCAGGCAACCAGACGGGTAAATGTTTTTGCATTCTGAAAAACATCTTCCGGCTGCTTTAAAACTGAAAGTAAAGGATACCCCCAATGCAGAAAAGCAGCTAAAAGGCTGGATACAATTACTGCCAAAAAAAGACCATGCCGTAAGATTTCGCCCGCTTCCCGACGGTTTCCGGCTCCATGCGCATGCGATGAAAGCATGGCTATCGGCAAAATAATCCCGATCCCGAAAAGATAGAATACGGTCATTGCACTGTTGGCAAAAGCAACCACAGCCAAGGCGAGAACACTGACCTTTCCAACCATCCACAAATCAATTAAACCCATCAACATTTGGACAAGGTGTCCGCCTATAATAGGAAATGCCAAAGTCCAAAGACCTGACATTTCTTTTTTCATATTCTGCATAACGAGCATTGGTCAAATATGCCCGTTTAAGCTATTTTTTCAAACAGATATTAACGGCTTTGATAATACAGATATAAAAAACTAAAACTGTATGCCTAAACTCACCGTCAAACGAAAATCATCGGGTTTAGGAATTTCTCCATTGGAATCCGGCTGGGGCTTACTGGTCCGATCCCAGTTTGCGGTAACATTCAGAGTGAGCTGTCGGGTAATATCAACAGCAATCGTTGAATCCAAATGATGTATATTTCCGCCGACATCCGACTTCGTCAATTGTCCGGTATAATTGAGTGACCAGGTAAGATCCGATGTCAAATCAACCACCATTGAAGTCTGGATAAAGAAGGCTGCCGATCCTTCGCTTGATTTTTCTCCGGCCTGTACGGAATCAAATTCCGTCCATTGATAAGCTGGTCCCGTTGCCACGTTCCATTCCCAATGCGGTTGTTTGATCAGATAGTATCCATAACCTGCGCCTACCGTTACCCTATTCGCAATATTCTGGAAAGGATCACGCAGGTATTCACAACCCGGAAACCGTATGAATGAACGATGGGACACAAAGGTATCAAGGAGTAAACTTCCTGTCTGATTATTTGCAGTCTCATCGTGCTCTGACTCGGAGTAGTTACTCGTATAGTCAATCTCAAATCGTGTGTTCGCGCTACGGCGCTTTATCGTTAAACCCGCATTCCAATCCAATGAACTTGTATTTCCGGACCTCGACTGGAGACCAAAGGCAAGCGAACCAGACCAGTGATCTATCTCCCGGGTTCCTCCGTGGTTAAAAGCATCTAACTCCGAACGAGGAAACATGGTTTTGCTTTCGCCGCTTGTAATGTAAACGGAATGCCTATCCATCTCTATCGTACCCGATGCTACCGTTCGATCGGAACGGAGTACCTCAAAGTATCGCGACGATCGGATATAAATAATATCTGCCAAGTCAAAAGTTTTTTCTCCCAGTTTATCACTGTCAAAATCCAACTGATTATCCTGCATGTTCTTTATCGAACCACGCAACCATTCTCCGGAAATCAACTGTATCCAATCACTGCCGTACCGTTGTTCGTCGGGAAATATGGAATCAAGCAAGGGGACGGAACCGATCGGGCCGTTTGCAGTCTTCGATGCTTCCGAATTCAGCTCATCGGCAGCCTGATTCATAAACATCGGACCGTCATAGGTTTTCTGGGGCAATTTAGAGGCAGAAATCCATAATTCGGGAGAAGATGAGGATACATTGTCTTCTCCCATTGCAGTATCAAAAAGAAAAGGAAATGAAAGACCAAAGACCAAGGAACGGATAATGCTATGCGAACATTCCATAGTGAAATAACACAATAATGGATTTGCCTATTGGAAGATGATTACTGGATGTAATCTGTTTCATTCAAGACACAAAGATATATTCCAATGTATATTAGGATTTTAAGCTACTGAATGTGTTTGTTTTGAATCATAAGTCAAATCTTCAATACTGCCGCCTTTATGAGAATCCGAATTGATCCGGGAGACTTCCGTTCGCATTAGAACACTCTTCGAATTATTTTTTTGCCAGGTGGTAACTCGCATCAATCCAATCATAGATTTCCTCTATCGGAACCGAGCCATCAAGACAGATCGTAAACCAATGTTTTTTGTTCATATGATATCCGGGAAAATACTTTTCTCTGTCAACAGTTGTATCTACTGACAACGGATCTATCCGTAAGTCGATGATATCCACATCTTCGTTGCTATCCAATCCCAGTTTGTATTTTGGCAGATTCAGCAAAGCCGCATACCATTTGGCATTATCTTTTCGCCTGAAAATCGCATTTTTAGGAAATTTAGGCCACAAGAACTCAAGTTCATCATTATATTTGTCGTTTACATAGCTGATCACTTTTCTTGCGTAATCACTTTTAAAGCTATCAAAGCAAAAACATTGCTCGGAAACAGCCAGAAGCAATTTTTCATATTCCGCTCTGACTTTTCTGACAAATGCTCCTGTTGCGCCGGAAACCTTAACCGGCGTATAAACCTCATTTGAAATAGAATCCATTACATCCGCTGTTATCTTTCCATCTTTGAACACGGTAATATTCATCTCAAACTGTCCGTCAAATAAATCGGCGGAATAGGTATAACAATCCTTAGTTTCTACAAAACCGAAAGCCAGAAGCTTAACCGCATCTGCTCTTCTATTAGTGAATAAGAGTTCAACGTCCGTCATAAATTTGCCAATGCCTTGGATCAATACAGGTTCTCGACTAAGACTTTTCAGGTTTTGATATAAAGGTAAAAGGATTTTATTCAAATCTTTATCTCTACTGCCAGTTTCGTATTCGCATTTCTGCTTTCATACTGTACCCGATAGCATGTCTTCCATGCCTAGGTTTTCATCTCTGTTTTCAAATTTTCACAAAAAAACCCGCTAAGTCTTTTGACTAGGCGGGCTTAACAGGAAAATGGTGCCAAAGGGCAGATTTGAACTGCCGACCAAAGGCTTATGAGTCCTCTGCTCTACCACTGAGCTACTCTGGCATAAAAAAGAAGGCTACAACGTAAAATCTTTATTATCCAAGTCAAGGCGTTTTTCTCAGAAGGAGGAAATTACAAACGGACTTTCAGCGAATTACCATGGGCATCCAACGACTCCATGCGGGAAAATGTTTCGATAACGGAAACTGCTTTTTTCAGACTCCGTTTATCGTAAGAAACAATGCTTGTGCGACGCATAAAATCCGACAACTGCAAACCGCTCGCAAAACGCCCCGTTCTGTTCGTCGGAAGTGTATGGCTCGGACCAGCCGTAAAGTCTCCCATCACAGTCGGCGTATCTTCTCCAAGCAGCATAGCCCCGGCATTTGTGATGCTACCGCTCAGGAATTTTATCGCAGGCCTGTCGACATGTAACTCCAGATGCTCCGGCGCAACAAAATTAGCAACAGCTGCTGCCTGTTTCCAGTCCTTCACGAGAACCGTCACAAAACCTTCTTCCAGAATACGACGTATTTTTCCGGCATGGGTCAATGTTGCTACCTGCCGTTCAATTTCCTTGTTCACTGCCGTAATGAAACGTTTGCAGTTTGCTACCAGATATATTTTTTCCGCTCCGCTGCCGTGTTCCGCCTGTGCAAGCAAATCTGCGGCAGCATAAGCAGGGGAACTTTCCCTGTCTGCAATAACCATCGCCTCACTCGGACCAGGCAACAAATCAATGCCAACCTCTCCGAAAACCTGACGTTTCGCCTCGGTTACATAGGCATTTCCCGGTCCAAAAATCTTGAATACAGGCTTTATGGTTTTTGTCCCGTACGCCATGGCAGCAATAGCCTGCGAACCGCCAATCCGGTATACTTCGTCAATACCACACAGATCAAGCATAGCCAAAATTCCGCGATTGATGCTACCGTCCGGAGCCGGGGGCGTACATACAGCAACTTCGGGGCACCCTGCCAGTTTTGCCAGCGCTGCAGCCATGATAACCGTGGAAACCAAAGGAACCTGTCCGCCCGGCACATAAACGCCCACCCGCTGAATGGGATAAAAGCGTTCGCCGACCGTTGCTCCTTGGGGGTTCTTCGCTGTCCAGCTTTTCGGCATGGTCTTCTTGTGAAAATCGCGAACACAGGCCAAGGCCTCCTTCATGTTCGCAACATCTTTCCTTGGCAAAGTCTTAACCGCAGACCGAAGGACATTGGCAGGAAGCCGCAGGTTTTCCGCCGTAAGCCTGGCCTTGTCAAACTTTGCCGTGTAATCCAAAACAGCAGCATCACCCCGTTCGCGTACATCCGCCAAAACCGATGTTACGGCCGAACGTATGGCTTCACTGCTTCCCATGCTTTTCCCGAATGCGGCAAGCTTCGTCCATAGTTCCTTATCTGCGAAAGTTAAGAGCTTCATGATTCATTGATAAAATGGAGCTTGTCGGTATGGGACAAGAGGAAAAATAAAAAAAGCGGCGGTGGCATAATGCTACCGCCGCGATTCACAAAAAAGATTACAGGCCTTTTGCAGGCTGCTGCTGCGTGATACAATGAATGCTACCGCCTTCCTGGATCAATTCCGTGCTTTCAATAGCGACGATCTTTCTTCCCGGGAAGCAATCCCCGATAATGCCAATGGCGCGCGCGTCATTTTCCCTCTGGCTGAAAACCGGAACAATCACGGCATCATTAATGATCAGAAAGTTCGCATAACTTGCAGGCAACAAAGGTAAACGCCAATCCTGCATCTTGATTGGATTCGGCATCGGAATTTCAATAATATTCATCTTTCCTCCGCTTGGCGTGCGTAAATCATCAAGACGCTCACGGTTCTCCATCAATGCCCGGTAGTTCATGGCTTTTTTGTCATGTTCAACCATCGTAATCAGCGTATCATCCGCGACAAAACGCGTCAGGTCGTCAATATGCCCTCCGGTATCATCACCCTCTATGCCCTCGTTCAGCCAGAAAATCTGCTTAACTCCGAGCATGTTCATGATTTCACCTTCGACCTCGGAACGGCGCATGCCGGGATTACGCGCCGGGTCAAGCATTACCGCCGATGTCGTCATGAGTATACCGTTATTGTTCACATCAATGGCTCCCCCTTCAAGAACCATGCTTGATTGAAATAACCGCATATCCAAAGACTCCGCAACCAAAGCCGGAACCTTATCGTCCAAATCCCATGGAGGAAATTTGCCCCCCCATGCGTTGAATTTCCAGTCCGTTACGGCGACCTCGCCCGTCACCCGCTGTTTGACAAAAATGGGACCATGATCGCGACACCAAACATCGTTTGTCGGATGGTCAAACAACTCAACGGCCAGCATGTCCGCACACTCCTGTTTAAGTAATTTCAGGATTTCGGGATGATATTCATTATGCGCATTGATACGCACCTTCTCAAACCGGCTGATGGCCGCGGCAATCTGTGAAAAGAGTTCCTGAATACTGTGCAAACGATCAGGCCAAATTCCTTGACTGGTCGGCCATGAGAGCCAAATTGCTTCCTGTTTTGTCCACTCTGCGGGCATGCAGAATCCTTCGCGAAGCGGAGTCAGGGCAAATCCTTCGGTATCTGTCTTCATAAGTTTCGGAGTATTTATTTTATGGTAAAAACCTGGTTATATCAGTCAATAAGACGTTGTGTGATGTTACCGTAACTGTCTATGCGACGATCACGGAAGAATGGCCAAATACGGCGGAAATCCTCAAGAGCCTTCAGGTCAACCGTATGAAGCAGAATAGCCTCATCCGAAACAGAAGCCTTTGCTTCTATCTCGCCATAAGGATTTGCAATAAACGATTGCCCCCAGAACTCCGTATCCTCCTCAGTTCCGACCCTGTTGACAGCGGCAACATAACAGCCGTTGGCAACCGCATGTCCGCGCTGTACGGTTTCCCATGCGCAATGCTGGGATTTTCCGAGGTTTGTTTTTTCCGAGGATAACCAACCGATAGCCGTGGGGTAAAAAAGAATCTGGGCGCCGCTCATCGCTGTCAGACGCGCGGCTTCGGGATACCACTGATCCCAGCAGATCAGAACGCCGATCTTACCGTACCGGGTGTCCCACGTACGATAGCCAAGATCACCAGGAGTGAAATAGAATTTTTCATTAAATCCCGGATCTTCGGGAATATGCATTTTCCGGTATTTGCCGAGATACGTTCCGTCCGCGTCTATAACGGCGGTCGTATTGTGATAAATACCCGGCGCGCGCTTTTCGAACAACGATGCGATAATCACCGTCCCGCATTCCTTTGCCACCGCCTCCAATGCTACCGTAGTCGGCCCGGGGACAGGTTCTGCCAAATCAAACCGCTCCGTGAATTCGCCCTTGCAAAAATAATCCGTAAGGAACAACTCCTGAAGGCAAACAATCTGTGCTCCGGCTTTTGCCGCTTCCTTTATTTTTGCGACTGTATGCTCCAAATTGGCAGCCTTGCTGCCTTGGTCTTTTGTCTGAATTAAAGCGATCTTCACTCTGTCCATACTAATGTAAAGAGTGATGAATTTTTATACAGGAGCAAGAGCAGAAGCGATATAATTCAAGAATCTTCCCCCCGGAAATTCAGTTTGCCGGCCGTTGTTCCTATTTCCCGATAATTTTTCTTTGCAAAAAAAACCGGAGACTTCATCTTTTCAGGGATGTTTTCGTCACTTTCAGATAAAATCGGACAAGCACTCAGAAACCTTCGCGGAGTCGGAAAACTCAGCGAAGAAAACATGGAGGAAGCCCTCAAGGAAGTCCGTTCAGCCCTTCTCAGTTCAGACGTTCATTTCAAAGTTGCCCGCGAGTTTGTCGACAAGGTAAAAAACGACTGTGTCGGACAGCAGGGTATCCAGTCTGTTTCCCCCGGACAGATGATTGTCAAAATCATTCACGATGAACTGGTAAAATTGCTTGGCGAAGGCAGTACCGACCTATCGACATCCCGTCCGCTCAAAATCATGATGGTGGGACTTCACGGGTCGGGTAAAACCACCACGTCCGGCAAAATTGCCCGTTTCCTGAAAAAGAAAGGAATGAATCCTCTTCTCGTAGCCTGCGACGTTTACCGTCCTGCCGCAATTGACCAACTGGAAACACTCGCTAAGCAGGAAGATGTCCTGTTCTTCTGCGACAGGACCAGCAAAGATGTTCCGAATATCGGCAAACGTGCCCTTGAATTCGGCAAGGAAAAAGCCGCGGATGTTATCATATTTGACACTGCCGGACGTCTTCACATTGACGAAACGCTCATTGAGGAAATCAAAAAACTCCATGCTACCGTCGATCCAAGCGAAGTCCTGCTGGTCGCTGACTCCGCCCTCGGACAGGAAGCCGTCAATATTGCGAAACATTTCCATGAAGCCGTCACACTCAGCGGTATTGTCCTGACCAAACTTGACGGTGACGCACGCGGCGGCGCGGCGCTTTCCATGAAAGCCATCACCCAGGTACCGATCAAGTTCATGGGAACAGGCGAAAAAACCGACGATCTTGAGATTTTCTACCCTGACCGTATCGCATCGCGTATTCTTGGCATGGGAGACGTCGTTTCCCTTGTTGAAAAGGCACAGGAAAAAATCGACGCAAAGGAAGCCGAACGGATTGCTCAAAAAATGCGGAAAGCGGAGTTTGACTTTGAGGACTTCCTTTCCCAAATGCAGCAGATCAAGAAACTGGGTTCGCTCTCGTCCATCATGAGCATGCTACCGGGCATGGGAAAACTGGAAATCGGCGAAGAACATGAGCAACAAATGAAACGCACGGAAGCGATTATTTATTCCATGACGCTCAAGGAACGCCGTAATCCGAAGATTCTGAACGCAAGCCGCCGTAAGCGCATTGCTGACGGATCCGGAACCGAAGTCCGCGAAGTGAACGCGCTCGTCAAGCAATTTGAACAGATGCAAAAGATGATGAAAATGATGAAAGGCGGAAAAGGTAAAGAGATGATGCGTAAAATGGCATCAATGCAGGGAAAACAGCCAAGAATGTGAAACCACCCAATACTTTGAAAGACGGGAGCATGATGCTGCCGTCTTTTTTGATCCGTTTTCATCCAAGAACAGACCCTCCCCGTACCAATAAAAAAGGACGCTTTTCAGCGTCCCGGAAAATTCGTCCTTATTCTTTTACTTTACCTCTACTTTGACTGGAACAGCCTCGCGCCAGAGCGATTCAATCCGATAATGCTCGCGCATCTGCTCCGTGAAGAGGTGAACCATCACATCAAAGGCATCCACCACGAGCCAACCGGACGCGGTATCCATACTGCTTCCGATAACACCGGCATCGTTTTTCGCCAATTCACGCTCTAATTCCACGCGCAACGCACGCAAGTGCGGTTCCGATGTTCCCGTCGCAATAACAACAAAATCCGTAACAGACGAAAATGCAGACACATTAAGGATTTTTACGTTTTCTGCTTTTTTGTCTGCCAATGCCTGGCAAATAATTTTAACAACGGTCGGAATAGCTGTTGGCTTTATGCTTGGCTTTTTAACAAGTAATGGACTTTTCGCTTTTGGAGTTAAACTTTTAACCACACGTTTTACCGTCGTGGACTTTTTAGAGGATAGATTTTTCTTCGCGGGTGTTTTCTCTCCGCCTGTTTTCCTGACCGTAGCTTTTTTTCCTGCTGTCGCAGTTTTTTTTGCGGGAACTGCTTTCTTCGTTACCTGCTTCTTGGCAGCTGGTTTGGACTTCCTGGCAACCGGTGTTTTGGAAACTGCCGTTTTTTTGCTTACTGTTTTCTTTTTTGATTCAGATGTTGTTTTAGCCATGCATTTACTGTTTAGCCCCATAAAGACAATGCGCATGAATATAGTCAAGCACTCCTGTCGGCAAAAGCATCCCGGTATTTTTCCCCTCTGCCAGCAATTTACGCAGTTCCTTTGAGCTGACGGGAGCATCAAGGTATGGCGCGGTCAAAAGATTCAATCCTGAAATAGCCGGGTACTCTACTGTATAACCCGGACGCGAAAAACAAATAAAACTTACCTTCCGGACCAAATCCGTGATCCTGTGCCACTTAGGTAAAAGCGCAGATTGGTCGGCTCCGATAATCCAATAAAACTTCGCCTGCGGATAAGTTTCCTCAAGAATGGAGACGGTATCATAAGAATAACTGATTCCTTCGCGGGTCATGTCTACCGTGGAAATCTCAACATAATCACAGGCTTTTAATGCTACCGCCAGCATCGCGAGTCGGTCGCGCTCAGATGCCTGCGGTTTATTATCCTTAAGCGGCGCCTGCTTTGCGGGAATAAAGAGTATCTTATCCAAGCCAAAATGTTTCTGCGCCGATTCGGCCATTGCCAAATGACCGCAATGTACCGGATCAAAACTGCCGCCTAATATACCTATTTTCATGGATTCAACAGGTGGCACTCAACGGGACTGTAGCCGGATGTTGTTCAATTTTGACTGACGGCAAAGATCCATGACCTGCGTAACATAACGGAGCGGAACTTTTTCATCGGCCATGATAATCACAGGCTGTTTTGAATCGAGGTTTCCAATCAATTTCAATCCGACTCCCAGTTCCATCGCATTTACGCTGTGATTATTGAGAAAAAAATTACCTTCGGGATCTACCGAAACCACAATTGTTTTTTCCAATGTGTTTTTCCCTGCTGTCTCAATTTTCGGCAATTCAAGGTTCAATGTCCGCTCCTGCTGTTTGAATTGCATTGTCAGCAGGAAAAAGAAAATCAACACGGTCAACACGTCCACAAGCGGAACGATGTTTATGACAAAACGACTGTTCTTGGCGCGTGATTTTCTCACTGTCTTTGAAATGAAAGTTTATGCTACCGTGGAGTCCTGCGTTTTCGCCTTGCTTTCACGCTTTCCCGAAGCATGTATCAATTGCTCCACAATGAGCGTCAACTGGGCATCGTAAATATCAACCCGACGGTTTAGCCAGCCCATTCCTATCATGGCAGGAATGGCAATGGACAATCCGACCAGCGTTGTCGAAAGCGCAAGTGCAATGCCGCTTACGATAACCGGTGTGTCAGGTAACGACTGGGTTAAATCAAAACTGCCAAAAACCTTCACCAGCCCGGCAATGGTACCCATCAAACCCAGTAAGGGAGCCACACCGACAACAATATCCAATATGAAGAACCCGCGTTCAAGGCGCGTCAATTCAAGATCAGCGTAACTCTTCAACGCTTCGGCATCCGGTTTTTTCTCATAGAAAAACTTCACGATGCGCCCACAGACGGTAACATCATCACCTTTCAGAGCCGTCACTTCCCCTGCAATAAAACGCTTCTGGAAGCTACGGGGAAAAACATTCTCCCGTCTCAAGGCGAACATACGTTCGACGATCACGAATATCGCGAGAAAGGAACACAGACCCAAAGGATAAACAAACCAACCAAGACTGTTTAAAAAATTTTGCATAGGTTGAACCGGTATTGGGATTTATGACCGGATTTCAAAAACGTGTAAATCTTTCTTTTCATGCGTTTCTGAAAGCCGGTCGTTCCTCATTTGAAATAAGGAAGCTGTTTTGCCTTCTCGGCGGTAGCATCGCTTCCTTCAAGCAAATCAGCGATGGAATCCCAGCGGCCTTGGATCAGCGCCTCACGGGCGCTTGAGCGTTGTGTTGTCTGGATGGTTTGTCCGTTAAAAGCAACAACCCCCGAAGCAACGTTCACCTTAATTTCCGTTTTCGGGTCTTTCTCTATCGCCGCATGAAGCCTTTCAATATCCTCATGTTTTGCATCAAGACAAACAAGCCCGATACCCGTCGAATTACCGAAAAAAATCTCGGCAAAATTCTCGGCAATGATAACACGTACCCCCGCACGGTACAACGCCTGCGGTGCATGTTCACGGGAGGAACCGCAACCGAAGTTCTTGTAACCAACCATCACGCTTGCACCCGAAAAACGCGGATCATTCAAGGGATGATCCTTCTTGTTTCCGCTTGCATCAAAACGCACATCGTAAAACGCATACTGGCCCAGACCGTCAAAAGTGATTGATTTGAGGAAACGTGCCGGAATGATACGGTCCGTGTCAATGTCATCGCCCGGGATGCAGACGCCTGTTCCTGTGATTTCTGTGATTTTCTGTAAAGCCATAGTAAAAAAATATTATGCGGTCATGTGAAATGTTTGTCTTGCATCGGCAACTTTTCCCTCAATCGCCGCAGCTGCCACCATCAACGGGCTCATCAGTAAGGTACGTCCCGTCGGACTGCCCTGGCGACCCTTGAAATTGCGGTTACTGGAAGATGCGCACAATTCGTCTCCGTTCAACCGGTCGGGATTCATTGCCAGGCACATGGAACAACCGGCATTACGCCACTCGAAACCGGCGTCACGAAAGATTTTGGCAATACCCTTTTCCTCGGCAATCGCTGCGGTTATCTGCGAACCGGGTACAACCAGTGCACGGATACCCGGAGCAACTTTCTTGCCTTTGATGTACTTGGCCACATATTCCAAGTCGCTCAGACGTCCGTTTGTGCATGAACCGATGAAAGCTACATTGATTTTCTTTCCGAGTATCGGCGAACCGCCATCGAACTTCATGTACTCCAATGCTTCAACAATAGCAGGTTTCTGCGCTTCCGAAACCTTTGCAGGATCAGGAATCATTTCAGAAACACCAATTGATTGCTCCGGATTAATACCCCATGTTACCGTCGGTGAAATATCTTTCGCATCAAAGTTGACAACGTCATCATACTTGGCGGTTGCATCGCTGGCAAAAGACTTCCAGCGCTTAACGGCATCTTCCCACTCATTGGCTGCGGGAGCATAGGGACGCCCTTTCAGGTAGGCAAAGGTGGTTTCGTCAGGGTTCACATACCCGACTCTTGCCCCACCCTCGATGGACATGTTGCATACGGTCATCCGTTCTTCCATTGAGAAACGGTCGAAAACCTCACCCCCAAATTCGTAGGCATAGCCTGTTCCGCCGTTTACACCGAGTTTACGGATAATATACAGGATCACATCCTTGGCGGTAACACCGACGCCGAGTTTGCCGTTCACATTAACGCGGCGGACTTTCAGCTTGTTCATTGAAAGTGTCTGCGTCGCAAATACGTCACGCACCTGGCTGGTTCCGATTCCCATGGCGATTGCGCCGAATGCTCCGTGCGTCGAGGTATGCGAATCACCGCAGGCGATGGTCATTCCCGGCTGGGTAACCCCCTGCTCAGGCCCGACCATGTGAACAATGCCCTGTTTTCCTGTCGAAATATCAAAGAATCGGATTCCGTACTGGATGCAGTTTTTACGCAGTTCCGTAATCATTGCCGCAGCCATCGGATCCGCAAAAGGTTCTGTCTGGCAATCCGTCGGAACAATATGGTCAACCGTCGCAAAAGTACGGTTTGGGTAACGGACACGAAGACCGAGGTCACGCAACATACCAAAAGCCTGCGGACTTGTCACTTCATGAATCAAGTGCGCACCTATTAACAATTGCGTTTGACCGGATGGCAGCGTTCTCACCGCATGCGCATCCCAGACCTTGTCGTATAATGTTTTACCCATAATGACTAAAAAAGATTAATTCTATTTAAACGCAGAATCCTGTCAACAGCGTTGACGCTCGTTAAAAGTTGCCAGACCGCCACTGTTTCCGGTATTCTGCCGTGAAGCTAATCAAACGTTTGGGTTAAAATTTTATTTTCCGGATGAAATTAATGATAAATGCCATGTTCCTGAAAAATCCTTATTTCAAGCGACCCTCTTACCCACGGTTAAATCCTCTGCCATTTCTTGCAACAGTCATTTGTTTTCTTGCTTGTTCCGTTTTTCTGAAAGCGGACGGTAACATCAACAGAGAATCTGAAACGCAAGTAACCGACCGAACCATGACTCATCAGGAAATACTCCGCATCATGGAAAAAGTCGCCGACTGGCAGTTGAATCACCCGTGCAACATAGAAATTTGCTGGCAAAGCAAGGATAAGCAAGAGGAAGGCTTAATGCGCATGAGCTGGAACGGTACCATCCTGCTCAAAAGAAAAAGTTCCTTATCGGCGGAAGCGAATTTACCGGCAGCATGGAAACACATGATTAAACTGGAACACGGCAACATGGCACTCAACGACCTGCCCGAAGCTGTTCAAAAGGCATGGGAAAATGAATCAGGAAATGACGGTTCAACGATCACTCGCATAAAACTGGTATCCGACAGCGGTTCGCTTGACTGGGAAATGGCGGCGCTCTACCATGGACTATTAGCCATCAGTAAATTATCGGATAAACCTGTTTACAGGCATGCCCTGTCCGAACTTGCCAAGGCTAACAGCTGGAATTTGGGTAAACGCCTGTACCACGCCGATGACCATGCCGTCGGATACATGTATCTTGATTTCTATCAAAACGAAAAAAGACCGGAAATGCTTGCCGGAGTACAGTCACGCTTTGACTGGATTCTTAAGCATCCATCCGTTCAGTCAATGGACATTAAAAAAGGACAGGACCGTTGGACATGGTGCGACGCGCTTTTCATGGCTGCTCCTGTATGGACCAGGCTCTATATACTAACCGGAGATGAACGCTACCTTGATTTTATGAATAGGGAATGGCAGGCAACCAGCGATTACCTTTATTCCGGACAAGACCGATTATTTTATAGGGATTCAACTTACTTTGGCCGGCAGGAAAAGAACGGTGAAAAGATATTCTGGAGCCGCGGCAACGCCTGGGTGGTAAGCGCGCTGACTCTGATCATTGAGGACATACCGGAGTATTTACCCGAAAGGAAACGTTACATCCAACAGTTTCAGGAAATGATGCAAAAAATTGTTTCGCTTCAACCAAACGACAAGCTTTGGCGGGCGAGCTTGCTTGATCCGGAACACTATACCGATCCGGAAGCCAGCGCGTCCGCCTTTTTCTGTTATGCGGTAGCATGGGGAGTAAACCATGGTTTTCTGGACGCAAAGACCTATAAGCCGGTAGCATGGGAAACATGGATTGCATTACAGAACTGTATAGATATAGACGGCTATCTGGGCTACATCCAGCAACCGGGAGCGGCCCCGGGTAGTAGTAAACGCGAATCCACAGCCCCATACGGTATCGGAGCATTCCTTCTAGCAGGATCAGAAATGTATGACCTTATCGAGCAATGAGACCGAAAGCTGTCTGCAATTGAATCTGTTTTCTTACGATTTATCTTGCCTTTTTTGAAAAAACAGGATTATTTTTCTATAAAAGTTAATCCTTATATTCTTATGAAACTTATATCCATAATCTTGGCCATGTCTGCAGCACTTGTTTTCACGGGCTGTTTTTCTCCCTCTCAAAAATATACGCAAGCAGGATTCCTGCAGGACTATCATCGTCTCAAGGAAAACAAGAATGTCAATAATTCCTTAATTTGGGTAGATCCTAAACTTGGGGATACACCGGTAAAGCGTATTTACGTGGCACCCGTTCTGCTCAGGCAGCAAAAAGAAGCCAAAGACTTCATTGATGCCTCCAGCGGTAACTTTAAATATCTGGGAACCGACCTGCATGATTCTCTCGTCAACGCTTTTGCCAGAAACGGCTATGAAGTAGTCTCTTCTCCTGAAAAAGGTGCAGAGCAATTGCACATGGCCATTACCGGGTTGACGTCAGTACCTGAGGATGTAGCCATCTACGAACTGCTTCCGATAATGGCAATCATTGATTCATCGCGCGCCGCCATCGGATACCGCTCAGATGAAATTTATCTTTTTGTTGAAACGCAATTGAAAGACAGCAACAACAAGGCCAACATCGAAGCAGTTACTTATGTCACCGGTATAAGCATGTCTCCCGCAGCCATTGAGGACATCACCCCCGAAGAAGTGAAGGAACAAGCCGATAAATTCGCTGAGAAACTTGTCGAGGCATTGAATCCTTTACTTCAAAGGACGCATGACAAAGGAGAAGGCGAAGAATAAACTAGAGTTCAAAGCTTAACCCGTCGTAGGCAATGGCAACCTTCGGCGGTAGCTTGGCTGAGGTTTTGGCATGATCAACATCATAATTGATATGCGTCAGTAAGGTGATGGGTGCATTCATTTTCTGCGCCGTCTCACACGCTTCATTGATGCTCATATGCGAGTAGTGCGGTTTTTCACGCAATCCGTCCAATACGACAACTTCTGCTCCCGCCGCAAGAATCTGCGCTTCTGTCGTGATTGATTTGCAATCGGTAAAATAGACAAATTTTTTGCCGGTAGCATCTTCCTCAAAAACTAATCCCAGCGTCTCCAAATCTCCATGCGGCAGGAGGCAGGAGTATATTTTTCCGCCAGGAACAGTCAGTATCGAAGGCATTTTTTCCAGGGAAAAAGCCGGATATCCGGATACCGAAGCCTTGTCCAGAATCGCGTAATCGTAAATTTCACGAATTCGGCGAAGACCCAATTCAGTGCTGTAAACAGGTAATGCGGCGCCTCCATGCAAGGTACAAAAACGGCGCAAATCATCCATTCCCATGATATGATCGGCATGCGAATGGGTGAGTATGAAAATATCCACAGCGGAAATACTGTTTCTCAGACACTGCCAGCGGAAATCAGGTGATGCGTCGACCTGGATATGGGTCTCGCCAAGCTTCACATGAATGCTTGAACGCATGCGCCAATTCTTTGGGTTATCGAAATCAATCCCATAATCCTCGGTCTGATTAATTACCGGAACCCCCTGTGATGTTCCCGTGCCTAGAAACGTTACCTTCATCCGATGAAATTATCCGCGTGTCTGTCCGTTTCCGGTAACAATCCACTTATATGAGGTCAGAGCATCCAGTCCCATCGGTCCGCGGGCGTGCATTTTCTGGGTGCTGATTCCGATTTCCGCTCCCAGACCAAACTGGGCTCCGTCCGTGAAAGCTGTCGATACATTGGCATAAACCACGGCAGCATCGACTGTTTTCAAATACTCTTCCACGGTAGCCTGATTTTCGGATACAATGGCTTCGCTATGCTGCGAACTGTACTGCTTGATCTCAGCCAAAGCCTGATCGAGCGATGTTACCGTCTTGATTGCCATCTTGTAATCAAGAAATTCGATACCGAAACTCTCAGGAGTAGCATGCTTCAATAAGACCTCAGGATAAGTTTTTTCCAGAACGGCATAACTCTCCTCGTCGGCAAATATCTCGACCTGTTTTTCCGACATACCTGCAATCAACTTAGGCAAATCATTCAGCCGCGAATGATGAATAAGCAAACAGTCAAGCGAGTTGCAAACACTTACGCGCCGCGTCTTTGAGTTGTAAACGATGTCCTTTCCTTTGGCAACATCACCATCCTTGTCGAAGTAAACATGCACAACACCTGCTCCCGTCTCAATGACCGGAACCCTGGCATTTTCACGCACAAAATTAATCAGATTCTGACTGCCGCGCGGGATAATGATATCGACATAATCGCGGGCGACGAGCATCTCGGCGGTAGCTTCACGGGAAGGCGGCAACAGATAAACGCTGTGTTCATCCACCCCATGCTCCCGCAATACTTCCTGAATGATATCAACGATGACCTTATTGGAAAAATCAGCTTCTTTCCCGCCGCGCAATGCACAGGCATTGCCCGTCTTGAAACAGAGGGAAAACACGTCAAAGGTAACATTCGGACGCGATTCGTAAATTACCCCGATAACGCCCATCGGAACAGCGATCTTCTTGATTTTCAATCCGTTCGGACGCACGGTTTCATATAGCACGTTTCCGATCGGGCTTGGCAAGGCCGCAACATTACGGATATCGGAAGCGATGCCTTTGATGCGTTTCTCATTCAGCAACAATCGGTCATACCGGGAATCAGCCTTATCCATCTGGGCAAGATCAAGTTCGTTCGCCTTGATGATTTCCCCGCAAAGCGCCTCGGTCCGGTCTGCCAGAGAAAGCAGAACAGCATTGATTTTCTCTGCTTCCAGTTTAACCAGCTTTGCGCCGGCGTTGCGTAACTTTATGAAAGATTCTTTCAGACTCATATTGTATTAATTGAGTTATTCGTTCAGCCAAAGGTAGTTGTAATGGATGACAGGTTTCTTGCCCTTTGCTTCAAGATTCTGCGCAACGAACTCGCTTCCGTATTCGCTTTTCCCTTGTCCGAGAAAACTACCGTCTTCAGACACAATACGGACAATGTCGCCCTTTTCAAATTCACCCTCCACTCCCGTAACACCGACCAACAAGAGGCTGTTTGCTTTTTTCGAAAAGAGAACCTGCACAGCACCTTCATTGATAACGAGCTGCCCTTTCGCAAAACTCTCCGAATGGCCAAGCCATTTTTTCACACCTGAATTCTTGCTGCTGGCAATAAATGTGGTGTGAATGATCGGTTCCTTCTCAATCAGCAAATCGGTCAATATGTTATCCCGGGTTCCGTTGATAATGTGTACGGGGATACCATCCCTCGCAACCTTCCGTGCAATATTGAATTTTGTCAGCATTCCGCCGCGGCCAAAGGAGGATTTGTTTGCACTGATAAAACGGGAAACGCCTTTCTCGGAAGGTTCGACCTCGCGGATAACCTCACTTGACGGATCGTCAGGTGAACCGTTAAAGATACCGTCAATGTTGCTCAAGATAAAAAGAGCGTCGCCATCAACCAGGGAAACCATCAACCCGGATAGTTCATCATTGTCAGTAAACATCAGTTCGGTGACAGCGACGGTATCATTCTCATTCACGATGGGAACCACGTTGCTTTCCAGCAGGACTTCCACGCAATTACGCATATTCAGATAACGTTTCCTGTTGGAGAAATTATCTTTTGAGGCAAGTATCTGCGCACACAGAAGTCCGTGCTTTTTAAAATATTCGGCATAGGTTTCCATCAGGCGCACCTGCCCGATGGCAGACCAAAGCTGCCGTTGCGAAACCGCATCCTTGCGCTTGGGCTTAATCAGGTTACGTCCCGACGCTACCGCTCCGGAAGATACCATAATCACCTGAATGCCTTGTTTTTTCAGAGCGGAAACCTGCTCGACAAGGTTTTTTATGCGTTCGACATTCAGTGTTCCATCAGCCCGTGTCAGCACGTTCGAGCCGATCTTCATGACAATCCGCTTTATCTTTTTCATTTGGGTCTCGCCTGACGGTAGCTTGCTTTCACACCCTGAACAACTGCTGATGAAAATCCGCAATGTTCCATTTCCGAAAGTCCGGCAATCGTCATACCGCCCGGAGTCGTTACCTTATCGATTTCGTTCTCCGGGTGCGTTCCCCTTTGCGCGACCAATTCCATTGCTCCGGAAATCGTCTGTATTGCCATACGGCAGGCAACATCCGGCTTGAATCCGACCTCGACACCACCGACCTGCATAGCCCGCAGAAACCGCAGTGCAAAAGCCGTTCCGCAAGAAGCAATTGCAGTAGCCGCATCCAGCAGGCTCTCATCCAGAAATTCAACTGTACCGAGATATCCGAAGAGTTCCGAAAGAAAGTTCTTATGAACTTCAGCCGCCTGATTCATGCAGATGCATGTCATGGACCGACGAACAGCCATGGCTGTATTCGGAATGGCACGGACTATAGGCATGTTGCCTTTCCCTGCCAGCTTTCCGTTTATCATTTCAATGCTACCGACTGCAGCAACGCTAATGAATAACTGCGCTTCTGATGTTACCGCCGCAACTTCTTCCAAGACGATTGGCAAAATCCAAGGCTTTACGGCAAAAATGACAACGTCGGCATTTTTGACAGCCATAACGTTGTCGGAAGAAACAACGACTCCTTTTGCCCTCAAGTCAGCCAAACCTTCCGTATACTGGTCTGTCACGGAAATGTTTCCTGCAGGCAAAGCCTTTGTGGCAAGTAATCCTTCGACCATGGAACGGCCAATGTTACCGCAACCGATAATGCACAATTTCTTGTTCATAAAATAAAACGCAGGAGATTACCGAAAGAAACTCTGCTTTACAAGTCCATGCTTACTCGCCCATTTTATTTCCGTCAGGGCTGACTAACAGCATGGGAGCAAGGGCAGGTTCCGGCACGGAAGATAACTTTGCACTGGGTACGCAATCCGCCTCCATATCTCCCAAGGCAAACTGAATTCCGTCCAGAAAATGCTTCATCAACACTTTTGACATGAAAATCTCCTTATTATGGCCCAATGAAGTATAAAAGACGCGTGTTCCTTTATCGGTAGTTTTAATCCAAGCTATCGGGAAATCATTATCTTCCCGCACAATGTCCTTTTTATCGCGTCGGTTCTGATCTTTTGACATATCAAGGCTCATCAATACCCGTTGTTTCTCGCGGCTGTAGGGACCCACAATCTGGTAGATTTCTTCCTGCAACCAGAAACCTTTTCCTTCAAAGGCTGCATTCAGGGTATGCTTCGGATCATCAAGCTTTACGGCGACGACGGCATCGGAACCCCATGGATGACTGTGAAATATCCCACCGATTAATTCCTGAGCTTCGGACCATGTCGGAAAATTATCCGAGGCAGCATGGAATCCGATAAGTCCTTTCCCTGAATTCAGAAAATCAATCAATGCTTTGCGGTATTCCTGATTCTCAAACTGGAGCGTAGTCGTATTCATGAAAACAACCGCATCGTAACGCTTCAGATTTTCGGCAGAAAACACATCCATTTTGTCGCTGAAATCAGCAGAAAACGCTCCCGTTCGCTCACCCATTTGCCTGATTGCTTCATTTCCGAACGGAATGGAATTATGCACAAATCCTTCGGTACGGTAGCATACGAGAATCCGTCGCTTGGATTTTGGCAAAACACGTGCTTTTTCAGGAACCGAAGCAGTGATTTTCGCCATATCTTTATCGCTGATTTTATTGAACGAATGATTTTCCTCAGCAAAGAGCTTTGCGGAAAAAATTAATGCAAGAAAACAAAACAAGTATCGTGTAAAAGCGTTCATAAGTAACGGAAACCATCATATCTTCCCGTTCGGCCAAAACAACATAAAAATGAGGAAGGCAACATCAATCCATGTCAAAAACGCACGGATCCGCCTTTCATGCTACCTTACTCTTTTCCGGCGTTGCGATAACTGCCCCGATCCGTCCCCTTCTTCATTCGGGTTCCTTATCTTTTTCAATAAGCTCCAAGGAAAAAAATAAACGGCATACACCACCGCATAAACAAAAAAATTCTCGGCTCCCAGTACGCGGACAAAAGCAAAGAAAAATATTAACAAATGCATCCGTACGACGTTTATGTACGGCCTCATCGGAGTAAAATGGACAGAAGCCTGACCGAACACTGAAATGAACGCTTTTCGCTCAGCAATAAAAGCCATCGGCAAAAAGAACCAATAACTGCTGAAAACGGTCGCGAGGAGAATCAAAGGATTCATATCCACCAGACTTGATTCCATGAGCGGAAAAAACGCATTCAGAAAGACTGCGTGCCCAAAATGAAAGCCTCCGAAATGTATCGTAAAAAATCCCAGAAGAAAACACGTGAAGAACAGCACAAAGGGTATCGCGATTATTCTGGCCTTTCCTTTGATGTCCTTATGTGAAACCTGGACAGCGGCGGAAGCAATCAACCCGACAATAATGCTCGCATAGCCCACCACCAAACTCGACAGCCACAAACTCCAGATTAAATCCTTGGTTCTCCATCCTAAAAGCCAGGCAACCCCAAGACCCCCGAAAAAGGCAAACAGATCCGGCCAGGCACCTTTTATCCAAAAAGAAACCATAGATAACGGCCTACTGTCCGAAAGATCATTCATAAAACAACAAGAGTTCTCGACATACCGTTAAATCTCAAGCCAATTTTACTATTACCTTTTTAAATCCAGTTTTTCTTGCGGGGTAGAGAATTCATGCTACCGTGTCAGTTATTAACTTTTACCATCAAATACTATGACTGCATTTCTGATAGCTATCCTTGTCATTGTTTTCCTCATTGTTTTCTATGCCATCTCCATCTACAACGGACTGGTTGCACTCCGTAACAGATTCAAGAACGCATTCTCGCAAATTGACGTGCAATTGAAACGTCGCTACGATCTGATTCCCAACCTAGTTGAGACTGCCAAAGGATATCTAAAGCATGAGAGGGAAACGCTTGAAGCCGTGATTGCCGCACGCAATGCCGCTTCTGCTGCCGGAGCTCAGGCAGCCGCTCATCCCGAGAACGCATCGGCCATGCAAAATCTGAAATCATCGGAAAGCATCCTGTCCGGGGCGTTAACACGTTTCTTTGCCCTTGCTGAAGCTTATCCTGACTTGAAAGCCAATCAGAACATGATGCAACTGACCGAGGAACTGACGTCCACGGAAAACAAAATCGCTTTTGCCCGTCAGGCCTACAATGATTCCGTTATGCAATACAATACGACACGTGAGTCTTTTCCGGCCAATATTTTTGCCGGCATGTTCAACTTCGGACCTGCGGAACTCTTTGAAATCACAGCTCCTCAGGAAAGGGAAAACGTTAAAGTCAGTTTCAGCTGAGACCAGAGTCATCCGGTTTCAGAATGTTACCCTGCCGATCACTCAACAACCCGTTTTTCCGACGCGGAATCGGGTGATTGGTGGATGTTAATCCCTCCGCTATCCAATGGACTTTTTCTCCGCACAAGACAAGGCCCGGAAAGAAACAATAAAACTGATCGGACTTTTTTGTCTGGCTGTTATCTGTACTGTTTTAGTGATTTTCGTCCTTGTTTCGCTGGCTATTCATTATGCCGGAACCTACCAACAGACGCGTGGTTCCTATCAGGCTTATGAACAGACGGTAAATGCTGTCCGCATATGGGACCCATCCGTTTTCTTCTGGGTGACAGTCATCGTAACCGGAGTCATCGTCGGAAGCAGTCTGTTCCATATAGCCAGTTTATCGCAGGGAGGCTTTGTTGTGGCAAAAATGCTGGGCGGAAATTTGGTCAGGTTTGATACCACGGATCCTGCCGAACGCCGTCTGCTTAACATCGTTGAGGAAATGTCCATCGCATCAGGAGTATCGATTCCTGATGTCTATTTATTGCCGGATGATTCCATCAATGCTTTCGCTGCCGGGTATTCATCCGACAACGCGGTCATCGGAGTGACACGCGGCAGCATGGAAAAACTCACGCGCGATGAACTACAAGGAGTTATCGCCCATGAATTCAGTCACATATTAAACGGCGACATGCGTATGAACATCCGCATAATGGGTGTTATTTTCGGACTGCTTGTCATATCCATGATCGGTAGCACTATTTTAAGAAATATCCGCGTCCGTTCAGGCGGTAGCAATAAAAATAATGGTGCCCTGGTTATCCTCCTGATCGGCGTTATTCTTTGGATTGTCGGTTACATAGCCATGCTCTTTGGACGCATGATCCAAGCAGCCATTTCAAGACAGCGTGAGTATCTTGCAGACGCGTCTGCAGTTCAATTCACCCGGAATAATGAAGGACTGGCTAATGCCCTGCGAAAAATCGGAAGCGTAGGCAGTGAAATAAGTTCATCACGCGCCATGGAAGCATCGCACCTATTCTTCTCTTCGGGACTGGATAGTATTTTCGCCACCCACCCTCCCCTAGGAGAAAGAATACGCGCCATTTATCCCGCATGGGACGGCAGTTTTCTTAATATTAAAAAGCAAAACTTTGCTGAAACGGAGAAACAACGGACTGCAAAAAAACAGGAGGAAAAAGCCAGACAGGATATGGCTCGGACAACAGCTATGGTCGGAGGAATCCTTTCATCCATCGGGAATATTCCCGACGGTAACATCGATCAGGCAAGCTCTTTAATGGATCGCATACCTTCTGCATTAAAACAGTCCCTGCATTCCGAAATCGAAACAAAATCGTTACTTTGCGCCTTGTTGTTGGATTCCGATGACAAACAGAGAACCAAGCAGATAGCCCTTCTGCGTAATATGCAGCTCATTGATTTAAGTAAGGAAACAGAGAACATCTATCCGCAAATCCAATCACTGGAAACAAAATCACTCCTCCCGCTGATTGACTTATGCGCTGCAACCCTCCGGAACACTTTTAATAAAACAGCCTTTGACAGGTTTATGAGCGTTCTCAACATGTTGGCTTACAATGATCAAAGGCTAAGCTCCAAGGAACTTATTTTGCTTCTGCTCATTCGTCATAAGCTTGGATCACGCTTTGAGAATAACAAGCTCTTTTCAAAACCGCTCCCGCTTAAATCGCTTTCCGAAGCCACCAGTAACCTTCTTTCTCTCGTTGCACGGGTCAGTGCCCTGAATGAAAAAGAAACAAGCGATCTTTTTGCGCAATGGAGCGATCAGGATGTCATGCCTCCTTTAACCTATACCGTGCAGGAAAATGAAAACTGGCAAGGCCTCGACTCACAATTGGAATCCTTGCGCAAAGTAGCGGAAAGCGAACTGAAAGTGTTACTGGACTGCATTGTTCAGATTGCAAAACAGGATAAAACGATCACCGACGATGAGGAAGCCTGTATACGTGCAATCAGCCTCTTACTGGGATTACCCACCCCTCCCTTATTTGAAAACCGGTAGACCGTCCACCCATGAGCTTTTTTGAGGCACAGGAACGTGTGAGAAAAGAGACCAGAAAACTGATTGTTAAGTTTTCCATTGCAGCAGTATTTGTCTCCATATTCTTCTCTATCATTTTAGGAATAATCATATCGCCGCTTGTTGATTACATTGCTAGTCGGCCTCAAAGCAATCCAACTCTTGTTTTCTTTCAACTATTTTTCCTCATTGCCTCTGCAATACTTATATCCATTACCATTGAAGCTGTTTTCCATATAAAACAACTACAATCAAAGGGAGGAAGTGGAGTTGCCAAAATGCTTGGGGGGAAACTGATTGAGGGAAATACATCCAATCTTGCCGAACAAAGGGCCATTAATGTTGTAGAAGAAATGGCGATTGCTTCCGGAATAACGATTCCGCCGGTTTACATCATGGAATTTAATTCCATTAACGCCTTCACCGCTGGATCTTCTCATAATGATGCTATCATCGGAGTTACACGAGGCTGCATTGAAAAACTTGATCGAGAAGAGCTTCAAGCCATTATTGCCCATGAATTCAGTCATATCCTGAATGGAGATATTGAGTTAAACATGAAAATTATGGGAATCACACATGGGCTATCCGCCATGTATACAGAAGGTGAACAACTGATGGATTCACAAACAGCAATGAGGCACATTCGGGATAAAGTGACTCCCCCTTTTGCTGCATTTTTCATGGTATTTGGATTTGTCGGCATGTTATTCACGAGAATGATTCAAGCATCCATTTCACGACAGAATGAATATCTTGCAGATGCTTATGCGGTTCAATTCACGCGAAACAAGCAAGCAATAGTCAATGCACTACGAAAAATAGAAAACGGAGGGTCGTATATTCATTGTTCGCATGTACTTGAGGCATCACATCTCTTTTTCTCCTCTGCAATCGAAAAGATCTTTGCCACACATCCACTGGTTGAAGATAGGATTCTGGCAATTCATCCTGACTGGGATGGTACCTTTCTCGAAGCAAATATACTCCCGGTTTTTGTCGAATACAAAACGCAAAGAGAAATCATAACCCAGAAAAAAGCCAGAATAGAAATAGAAACCTTCGCTAAAAACGCGCTCCCTATTGCTTCCATAGGAACATATTCCTCTTGGCATCTCGAACAAGCCGTCCAATTCATTGAAGAGCTAAACCCTAAACTAAAACTCGCCATCCGTTCGGAAGAATCGGCAAAAGCAGTCATTTGTTCGCTCTTCATTCAAGGGAATGAAAGCCAACGCAAAAGAACATTATATTTTCTTAAAAACCTGGATGTTGAATTGCTGTACGAAAATACCGTTTCTATTCATAACGAAGTTCTCAAATTACCCAAGGATCAGCAAATCATACTCATTGACCTGTGCATCGCTACTATCAGTCGTTCACTCTCTTCATCTTCCTTTAAATTTTTCTACAATACGCTGGAGAAACTGGCTTTAAACGACAATAACATGAGCGGGGAAGAATTTATCCTGCTCACATTAATAAGAAAAAAACTTGGAGCATCCTTTCAAAAAGAACCTGTTTTCCAAAGAAAACTTCCCCTGAGTTCCATGAAAAACTCACTAAGTCTGTTTCTTTCATACATCGCTGACCTAGGAAGCATCTCTGAGAACGACGCAAAATCCGTTTTCTCCGAATGGAGTAAACACGAACACTTCCCAACCATCAGCTATTGCAAAACAGATACCAAAGACTGGCTGCAGGTAGAAAAATGGCTCAAACAGATAAGTCACGTGAAACCACTGGAAATGAAATCGTTGGTAACTTGTATCACACAACTTATAAAACATGACGGTAGCGTCACCAAGGAAGAATTAGAATATATCCGTGTAATCTGCCTGACCTTAGGATGCCCTGTCCCTCCTTTTGACTTTTTTCCTTCTCCGCACTCATCCGGAAACATATAAACACTGATTTCATGTGCCGATAATAGGGATATTCAACAATGAACAAGACCGGTGCTCTCTTAATAAAAACCACAAAAAGCATGAAAAATAAGGACTTGATTCACCCATTAAAAAGGTCTGTAATGATCACTTTGAATTTCTTAGTAAATTAACTCAAACACATCAATAACATGGCAGTTAAAATTGGTATTAATGGTTTCGGTCGTATCGGCCGTTTAGTATTCAGAGCACTTGCAGACCGCGGTCTGCTCGGCAAAGACATCGATGTCGTTGCAATTAACGACCTTGTTTCTGCAGAAAATCTTGCCTATCTTTTGAAGTATGACACGACACAAGGTCGTTTCAAGGGCACCGTAGAAGCCAAGGACAACAACCTGATCGTAAACGGTAAAAACATCAAGTGCCTGGCTGTCCGTGAAGGACCTGCCGCTCTTCCCTGGAAAGATCTCGGTGTTGACATCGTTATCGAATCTACCGGTCTTTTCGTAGAAGACGTAAAGGCTGAAGGTCACTTGAAAGCAGGTGCCAAGAAAGTCATCATCTCCGCTCCTGGTAAAGGTGACGGCGTAAAGACCGTTGTTATCGGCGTTAACGACAATGAGCTCACCAAAAGCCATAACATCATTTCCAACGCATCTTGCACAACAAACTGCTTGGCTCCGATCACGAAAGTCGTTCTCGACAACTTCGGTATCGTTGAAGGTCTGATGACAACCGTTCACAGCTACACCGCAACCCAAAAGACAGTTGACGGTCCTTCCCCGAAGGATATGAAAGGCGGCCGTGCAGCAGCTCAAAACATCATTCCTTCCACAACCGGTGCTGCCAAGGCTGTTGCCCTCGTACTGCCGGCTGTTAAAGGTAAACTGACCGGTATGGCATTCCGCGTACCGACTCCTACGGTTTCCGTTGTTGACTTGACTGTAAAAACCGCAAAGCCAACCTCTTACGAAGAAATCTGCAAAAAGATGAAAGAAGCATCCGAAGGTTCACTTAAGGGTATCCTTGGGTACACAGATGAAGAAGTGGTCTCTTCTGATTTCATCGGTTGTGAGTTGTCCTCCATTTTCGATGCCGGTTCCGGTATCGCAATGAGCGACACATTCTTCAAGCTCGTAAGCTGGTACGATAACGAAATGGGTTATTCAAACCGTGTTGTTGACCTCGTATTGAAGGTCGGCAAGCTGCTCTAATCAAGTCGTTTTGCTATCATTTGGCGGGTTCCGAAAGGGATCCGCTTTTTTATTCCCCGTAAGTAAGGTATCATTTTTTCTTAAACTTTGAAAATAGAGCTTTGCCTTCTCCGTATCTTTCCGATTAACTGATCACTTCTTCTTTTACTTATTATGGCAAAGTTTAAAACAATCAAAGACGTTGATCTTAAAGGTAAACGTGCGCTTATCCGCGTAGACTTCAATGTCCCCCAGGATAAGGCCACTGGCGCTATCACTAATGATGCCCGTATTGTCGCTGCCCTGCCGACAATCAAATACGCACTGGACAAAGGAGCTTCTGTCGTCCTCATGTCGCATCTTGGCCGTCCGAACGGAAAAGCCGTGGCGAAATACAGTCTCAAGCCGGTAGCCGAAGCACTGCAAAAACTGCTCGGTAAACCTGTGACTTTTGTCCCGGAATGCGTGGGCCCCACAGCTGAAAAAGCTACTGCAAACCTGAAAGCCGGAGATGTTATCCTTCTTGAAAATCTTCGTTTCCACATTGAGGAAGAAGGTAAAATCAAAAACGAAGATGGCACCTCGACCAAGGCTGATCCTGCAAAAGTAACGGAATTCCGCAACAGTCTGACAAAACTGGGTGACGTATTTATCAATGATGCTTTCGGAACAGCACACCGTGCGCACTCTTCCATGGTAGGAGTCAACTTAACGAAAGTCGCAGGATTCCTGATGGAAGCCGAACTTAAGGCATTTGCTGCCGTTCTTGATAATCCTCAGCGTCCGCTTCTCGCAATCCTCGGCGGAGCAAAAATTGCCGATAAAATTCCTCTGATCAATAACCTGATCGATAAAGCGAACGAAATCATCATCGGCGGCGGTATGGCATTTACCTTCAAGAAAGTAATGCAAAACATGGAAATCGGAAGCAGCTTATTTGATGAAGAAGGCGCAAAACTCGTTCCAGAACTGGTTCAAAAAGCCAAGGCGAAAAATGTTAAGCTGACCTTGCCTGTTGACTACGTTTGCGGCGATAAATTTGATGCAAATGCAAATGTTCAGAATGCTACTGATGCTACCGGTATCCCTGCCGGATGGATGGGACTCGACGTCGGTCCAAAATCAAATGAGATATTCCGCGAATCAATCCTGCGTTCAAAAACAGTTATTTGGAACGGACCTGCCGGCGTATTTGAATTTGATAAATTTGCCGAAGGTACCAAATCAATGGCTGATGCCATTGCGAAAACAACTGCAGCAGGAGCCATCACTGTTGTCGGTGGTGGAGACACTGCAACCGCAGCAAAAAAATTTAAAGTTGCCGATAAGGTAACTCACTGTTCGACCGGTGGCGGCGCAAGCCTCGAATTCCTGGAAGGCAAAACGCTCCCCGGAGTAGCCGCATTGGACACAATCTAAAACCCATTATTAATCATGATACGTAAATACATTATCGCAGGAAACTGGAAGATGAACCTCAACGCAACCGAAGGTGTTGAGTTAATCAAAGGTTTGTCAAATTACGCAAAGCAGACCGATGTTACCGTTGTTGTTTGCCCTCCTTTCACAGGATTGGACCGCGCAGGTAAAGCCCTTGAAGGTTCAAACATACAACTCGGTGCACAAAATATGCACACTGAAAAATCCGGAGCCTATACCGGAGAAATCTCAGCCGAAATGCTCCGTCATCTCTTCTGCGGCTACGTGATCCTCGGACACAGCGAACGCCGTACATACTTTGCAGAATCTGATGAATTCATCAATAAGAAGGTCAAGGTTGCACTTGCAAACAGTTTGAAACCTATTCTTTGTGTTGGCGAAACCCTTCAAGAACGCGAAGGCAATAAAACGATGAGTGTCATCGAAAAACAGGTTCGTGAAGGACTTACAGGCGTAACGGCTGCTGACGCCAATGATGTAGTCATTGCTTATGAGCCTATTTGGGCAATCGGCACAGGAAAAACCGCTACTCCGGAAATGGCTCAGGAAGTACACGCGGCAATCCGTAAATTACTGATTGACATCCTCGGTACTGAAGCTGCAAATAAGGTACGCATTCTCTACGGCGGTAGCATGAATGCAGCCAATGCCGCTGATCTCCTCGCCCAAAAAGATATTGATGGCGGTCTGATCGGAGGTGCAGCACTTAAAGCTGATACATTCGGAAAAATCATTGACGCAGCACTTGCCCTATCGAAATAAGGGTATGCGCTTTACAAAAAAACCTCTCTGGAAAGAGAGGTTTTTTTGTTTTCAAACGTTTCTAGAACAGTTCCCTCAGGTGCCGATAATTGGAACGTATTGTGTCAAATACTTCTCCGGCCTCTCCGCCAAGCATCAGCTTCGTCATTGATACCGCAAATCCCTTCATCTGGTTGAAAGTAATCTTCGGAGGCATTGCCAATGCATTGGGATCTGTCATTACACTGATAAGCACAGGCTCTTTCTTATTCAACTCATCCTGGAGCACGGAACTTACTTGTTCCGGATTACTTACCGTTAGCCCCCGTATACCAAACGCCTGAGCCAACAGTGCAAAATCGGGATTCAGCATATTGGTCTGCCAGTCCGGTAATCCGGCAACCTCCATTTCCAATTTGACCATTCCAAGTGAACGATTATTAAACACAATGATCTTTATCGGCAATGCATATTGCTTTATCGTGGCCAAGTCACCCATAAGCATAGACAACCCGCCATCGCCGCATAATGCAATAACCTGTCGATCCGGATAAGCCAAAGAGGCACCTATTGATTGAGCAAGCGCATTTGCCATTGAACCATGATTGAATGATCCTAGCATCTGCCTTTTCCCGGTAGCATTCAGATACCGCGCACCCCATACACAACACATTCCCGTATCAAGCGTGAAAATAGCATCATGACTGGCAATGCGATCTATTTCCGATGCCACATACTCCGGATGAATACAGTTTTCACGTCCTTTATCTTTTACGTAATGCGAAAGGTCGTGTTTAACCCGAGTATATAATGCTAACTGTGAATTCAGAAAGGCACAGCTTTCTTTTTGTGAAAGCAAAGGTAAAAGATTCGTCAAAGTATCTTTTATGTTACCGCAAAGACCCATATACAACTTTGCACGCCGGCCCAGCCTCTCAGGTCTGCAATCAATCTGTACAAGCTTATTCTTCACTGGCATAAAATTCTCGTAAGGGAAATCGGTACCGAGCAAGAGCACAACATCAGCCTCATGCATACTCTTATAAGCAGACGGAAGCCCTAGTAATCCGGTCATACCAACCTCATTCGGATTATCATGCTGTATTTCCATTTTACTCTTGAATGAATAGCCCACAGGAGCATTAAGTATTTTACTGAGTTGAACAAGTTCTTCATGCGCCGGTCCACACCCAACCCCGCAAAAAACAGTGATCTTCTCATTCTGGTTAAGCAATTCCGCCAATGCTTTTAATTCTTCGTCAGACGGACGTAATATCGGTCTGGGGAGAAACATATTTTCCGATGACAAAACGGGTTCAGCTTCCATCGCAGAAAGGTCGCCAGGTAAGCCGATCACAGAAACACCTTTCAGGGACATAGCATGCTGTATTGCCATCTGGAGCATGCGCGGAAACTGATGCGGAGTACAAGCAATCTGATTATAGCAACTGCAATCGTCAAAGAGCTTCTTTGTATCTGTTTCCTGAAAATATCCGGTTCCAAATTGATGCGTTGAACAGGTGGAGGCAATTGCCAAAACCGGTACTCCGGAATGATGAGCATCATATAAACCATTGATTAAATGTACATGCCCCGGCCCGCAACTACCGGCACAGCAAGCCAAGTTGCCGTTTAACTGCGCTTCTGCCGCTGCCGCGTAGGCTCCCGTTTCTTCGTGCCGTACATGAATCCACTCGATTCCCCCGTTTTGTCGTACTGCATCATTAACCTCGTTCAGACTGTCTCCCGTGACTGCATAGATACGCTTCACACCTGACTGAACAAGTGTTTCAACAAGTTGTTCTGCTACTTTTTTCGACATGATAAGATTCCTCCAGGTTTAACGAATTGCGCCCTAAATAACAGCGATCAATAATTAATAAGATAATTACAGTTTACTGTCGGAATCTACATTTTCAACAGGGAAAATGATTCAAAACGAGTCAGGAATTCAGATATTTTGACGGATGTTTGCGGATATAATCAAAAAATGACCTTGGAGTAAACGGATGTCCCCCTTCCCCGGCATATGCCTTAAGAAAACGGATCCGGTCTTTTACGGAAATAAACTTTATGACCCGTTCATGCAAATGATGCAAGTTGTCAAAAGCGATTTCTTTCGGAAGAAAACCCGTATGAAAATGAGTATCTTCATAGTCTAGAAACAGAAATCGATATTCATTCCCTTTCATCTCCATGATGATATTTCGACCTGAAAGGTCATCATGCGACACCCCTACACGGTGAGTGCCGGCAATAAATGAAGCCAAACGGGTAATCATCGTATAATCGGGATAATTTCCGGCTTCCAACCATTCCAGTATGCATTTTCCTGAAATAAATTCGGTTAACAACAAGGATGGATTCCGATAAGTTCCGGGAAAAAATGCTAATGCCCGCGGCACATTGACTCCGATCTCTTTTAACCTACGTGCATTTAAATACGCACGTCTTGCTTTATCGAACCCAAGACAGCGCCTGATGCGATTAAAGAAACTTTCATTGTAAAATATTTTTACGCAAATGATCCGTCCGTCACAACTCACACCCCAGACCCCCGCTTTTTTTCCTAATGAAATAGTCCACATATCTTCGGAATGAAACGATTCGTATCTATTCCGGTAAGCAAACCGTGAATAAACAGACGCAGAAACCTTCTCTGCGCAAGCCAGATCGCCTGGTTCTACCAGTACACCTGGCACTCTTATCTCTCTGTTGTTCATTCCTTCTCGCTATGGTTCACGGCATCCCGGTAACACAACTCCAGCCACTCACGGTCTTCGGCTGTGTCATTGTCCCGACGGCGTTGCTTCAACATATTCTTCTTCTGAACTTCAGTAAGCCGCTTGGGTTGCCATGCCCAGTTATCTATCCAGAATAATCGCGATAAATCATCAGGATCAATCATTATGTTTCCCCGATTACAATCACGGCGGAAAATTCCGAATTGATGCATTTTCGCCACGTCCTGGCATAGCAATCTTAAAATATCTCTCTTCCGGTATGAAGCAGGTTTTCCCATGTCTAAATATTCATATACAGTCTTAAAACGCTCCAGATATTTGCACAGAAATATGGATTCGTACTGACCAAAGGGAGAATAGTTCACACCATACCCATAGACTTGCGGCACATTGATTCCTGCGTCTTCTAATAGTAAAGAGGATTTTGTTTCGAGTTCCGCACGCGATCTTCCGATATAACGCCGTAAATACTCGCCGATTCGCCGCTTTTTCACCTTCTTGATAACACAGGTGCCATCATTAAGAGATAATAATGCCAAATCGGAATTCTCCTGTTCTATCCAATTTTTAACCCCAGAATCATTCTCCGAGAAATAGGTTCTCAACTGCGCTTCGTACTGTGGCAATACATGAAAAATCCAAAAATCCAGAGGATTGAATACTCCACCTATATGAAAGGACTGAAACTCTATCGCTGAACCCATATCCGTTTAAATACCGAACCGCGCTTTTAGAAACAGTGTAATAATGCGATGACGCATTTTCTCAGAGAATGACAACTGAGAGAAATATTGCCGAGCCTTCTCATAATCTTTATACTCAACAAATGCTGTCATGTAATCGAGATTTTTTCTATACTTAAGGCGATCGTACCCACAGCTTGCGCCGTACCTATCATAATAAAACTGAAGAATATCGAACATGGTTTTTACCATATCCAACCGCTTTTTCAGGGATCCTCTTGATACATTTTTCCCGTGTAACCGATACATAGTTGTCGTATCAAGAAGCACACCTATTTTACACACTCGGGACAACGCCAGCCACAAAGGATAATCTTCAACTAAAAATCCTCTTCCTAGTATTTCTGGGACATTTACTTGTTTTAGGAAATCAGCCCGTATAAAAACGCTGGATGCGGCTACAAAGTTGCCTCGTCTCATTAATCGGTCATAAAGCCACCCTGAAACAGCTTTTCTTTTACGAAACCGAACTCGCCCTGTTTCATTGGTTAATTCACCGTATCCGGTATGCAAAAGCCCATAATCAGAATTCGCATCAAAAAAATGGGCCTGTTTCTGAAGCTTAAAACGATCTATCCAGAAATCATCGCCGCCAAGATAAGCGATATATTCTCCGCGACAAGCAGACAGACAGAAATGATAGTTTTCGACCAGGCCCAGGTTTACCGGATGGCAGAATAACCGTATTTTATCCGGATATTCCTCGGCATATTTTTGGCAAATTGCCGGGGTCTTGTCTTGGGAACAATCCTCACCAATGATGATTTCAAAATCAAAATGACAACGCTGAGCAAGAACACTTTCTATAGCTTCAGCGATATACTTTTCCTGATTATATGTAGTTATGAATACGCTGACCTTCATGCTACCGTGAATTCATTCTCCATGTTTTGCTTCTTGAATTGAGCATGATATAACGATGCATAAAATCCGTTTTTATCCAACAACTCATCGTGTTTTCCTTCTTCCATGATCTCTCCTTCATTCAGAACAATAATCTTATCGGCATTTTGCACCGTGGAAAGACGGTGGGCAATCACAAAGACCGTACGGTTCTTCATCAGGTCATTAATTGCGGCCTGAACGATAGCTTCTGATTTATTATCCAAGGCACTGGTCGCTTCATCCAGTATCAGGATAGGAGCATCTTTAAGAAATGCACGGGCAATTGCAATACGCTGCCGTTGCCCACCGGATAGCATCACACCACGTTCGCCGATTGGCGTATCAACGCCCTTTTCCAATGAATTAATAAAATCCGAAAGGTGCGCATTCTGAATAGCATCTCGCAGTTCTTCCTCACCCACATCCGGATTCCCAAGCATAATATTTTCCCTGATGGTACCGTCGAAAAGGAAATTATCCTGAAACACCACTCCGATCTGGGAACGCAACGAATTCAAGGTGTATTCACGGATATCCACTCCGTCCATCATAATGCTTCCTCCAACGATATCGTAGAAACGGGGTATCAGATTGGCAATGGTACTCTTTCCTCCTCCGGAATTACCGACCAAAGCGACGGTTTCACCGACCTTTGCATTCAGATTGATCTGCTTCAAAACCGGACGGTTGGAAACATATTCGAAACAGACATCTTTGAATACGATTGTTTGATAAACACCTTCCAATACTTTGGCATTCGGTGCATCTTTTATTTTGGTCTCCAATTCCAGAATTTCGTACAAGCGCTCTATAGCCATAAAGGAGTACTGCAGAGAAACGAAATTATTACCGATTCCTTTCAATGGCGTATAAAGCATTAACAACGAAGCTAAAAACGCGACAAAGTTACCGCTTGTAATGCTACCATTCACGATCAAAACACCGCCCAACCCAATGATCAAAGCAACGCCGATAGACATGATAAATTGCATCGCAGGGGAAAGCCAATTCGTGTTTCTCACCATTTTCACGGTGAACTTAAAAACCCCATCCAATAATCCTGAGAACTTTTTCTGCTGATATCCATGAAGATTGTACGAAGCGATCGTTTTGTTTCCGGAAAACGTTTCATTGTAGGCAGTAATGACCGCAGTCATCGGAACAATCGTTTTATTCATTATCCGCTTCATACGGCGGCGAACGGTGGTTAACGGAAGAAATGCAAAAAGTAAAATAGCGATGGCAATAATGGATAACTGCCATGATTGATAAATGAGCATGCCAATTAATGCAACCGAGGAAAAGAAACGGGTCAGAAACATCTTCAGGTTATTGATAAGTCCTGAGGCAGCAGCTTCAGCATCCGTATTATAACGGAAAAGAATCGTTCCGGATGTATTGTTATCAAAATAACTTGTATCCATAATCAAAAGCTTTTCATAGAGCTTTTGCTTGATTCCCATGGTTACAATATTTCCGACCCAGGTGTTTACATAATTGGAAAGATAATTGATGGTTCCAATGACAAAAGTAAAACCCACAATCATGAACGGAATATAAAACGAAAAAGCATGATCCCTATCGATCATCACCCTATCCGTAAATGATTTCAAAAAACCGGCAATCACGGCATCACCCGAAGCGGCAGGAATCGTTAATAAAACGCCCCCCAATGCCTGCCACCAATATGGCCGGAAAAACGGCCACATACGCATATAGTTCCGAATAAATTGATTATCAAATAACAATTTCATTCATTTCTACGCTCTCTTAAATAACAATTCCATTAAAATGAATTTTTCATAAACTTTGAAGCGTCAGTAGTGTTTTGGAACTATCATTAAACCGCTGACGTAATCTATTAATTGCATAATAGTTTCTCCGACGCATTGCTGCTCTTGATTCATAATCTGGAATAAATCCAGACGAGAATTCATCTATTGTTACATATGAATAACCATCTTCTAGAAAATCTCCCAATAATGGGCTTTTTACGATAGGAATAATTCCAAAGTCTAAATACTCAGAAAGCTTTGTTGGACAAGAAACACGATTTACTGGAACATCATCCCTAAAGACCATCCCAAAAGGAAATTTTTTATAAATACCTGGAATTTCATGCTTTTTTGCAATCCCAAACGATACATTCTTTGAGATCCCTAGTTGCTTTGCTTTTTTCTTGATAGAATGAAAATCATTTGAAAGAAAATGAAAATATATATGTTCATTCATTTTCTGTGCAAAATGGAGCATCAGATCAACATTTTGCCAGACTTGAGTCGCACCGGAATATATTATCGCCGGTTTTACATCAAAATGCCTATCGTCATATTCTACGACATTTTTATTATATCGCTCAAAGATGGGAAGTACGATGAAATTAGCCCTTGAATTTGGGTATTTTTGTAATAAATGATGCTGCATTGCCGATGTCACAACTACGAGATATTTGGCATGACGTAGCACGAGCGTTTCTATCGTCGAAAAATATTCTGCCCTTTCTGGACTACCAAGCATAAGTTCTTCCTCGGGAACGATACCATGAATATCAACAATGATTTTTCCAGTCGGAAGCCATTCAGAGATATGCTCTGCAAGATGAACAGTGTGACAATAGCAAAATCTACATGCCTTTAATAGCTTTTCGAATATTTTCTTATGAGCTTCATTTTTTGAATTAAGATAATATACCTTTATAAAAGGATTTTCACAAACAACTTTTGAAGTCTCCTCCTTATGACCATCCCAAAAATGGACATAAACGCGCGACTTCTCAGCAAAAATGTGATCAACTGCTGCAATACGACTCATCCATCCTTCTATCACAATAGAAGGATCAGGAAAAGGAGCCACAAACAATATGTAGTTTTCCTTACTCATGTTTTACCTCACGATATTATTTACAAGTTCAACGTATTTACTTGCTGTTTCAATCATTGAAAATTTTTCAACGTGGTTAATGGCATTTTCTCCATAACCAAACCATTCAAGATAATTATCCCGGGAACACAACATAGCATTCAACAGTTCTTCAATCTCTACATCCGAGTAATCGCACACAGACAATATATCGTTATCTTTTTCATCATTTAGAACCGGCGTCTTGAGTAGTTTCCCAAGCAAAGATTCTCCAAACACATCACCTGCGCCTCCAACATCTGTTACAATAACTGGCAATCCGAAATATAAATATTCAAGCAAAGCTATGCTAAACCCTTCTATCAAGGATGGTAACAATCCAACATGTGAATGAGCACACTCTATAGACACCTGACGATGATCTAAATATCCTGTAAAAGTCACATTATTTGATATGCCTAATTCTTGAACAAGAGCTTTCACTTTTATTTCATAATGATCACTGCCGCTACCTCCAACAAGTGTTAAGTGAGAGTTAGGATAATATTTTAGGAACAAAGCAAATGACTTTACGATCAAAACATGTCTTTTAACTGGAAAGAAATTAGCAATATGAATAAAAACAAATCTGTTCAAATATGTATCTAACCGATTTTTCTTTCTCATTGCTAGAGTTGGCCTTATAATAGTATCATTAGATAAACCATTCGAAATGATTGTTACTCGCTCTGGAACAACATTAAGATGTTTTATCGAATATGATGCGGCGGTTTTAGAAACAGCAATAAAATGCTCAATGCACGTATTCCGTAATATGCTATATTTTTCATTCTGTTTTTGCCAAAAATATGTATTGTGAATAACCTCAATAACAGGAATATGACAACTAGCAGCCACTTCAATCCCATGGTAACAATGATGTATCATGTAAATATGTGGGTTAATCTCAACAATTCGTTTATCAAAAGCTTTAACATCTCCATTAAAAGTTTCAACCTCGACTCCCAAATCCCTCGCGGCATAAGCAATTTTACCTTCCTTATTTGCGACTAGTATTACTGAAGATATCTGATGAACCTTTAATGAAACACATAAGTCTATTACAACGCGTTCCAACCCTCCACTACAAAAGTCGACAACACCCATTACTATACGCATTGGTTCTGACTTTTCCGGTGAATATGAATTATCCGAAACAAATAATTTTTTTATTTTCAATATAATTTTATAAACAATTTGATTATTCATATTTTAAAATACATTATTTTTTACATACAAATCATAGTATATTGATAAAAATGTATCAGGTAATACTTTCATTCGAAATAGCTTTTGCTTTTTTAATAAATGCAAACCTGTCATCCGTATAAAATCAGAATATGTAAAATTTAATTTTTGCTCCATCTCTTCCACAAGAGAATGGTTTTTCATCGAATTAAACAACACATGCAACGCCCAAAAATAATATTCGGTACCGTAAAACTGTGGCTTATTCACCAACATTGCCAAGTAATATGGAATAAACTTATCTTCATTAAAAGGAATTTTTAACTCTGGGAATATCTTTGAAAGAATACTAACCGAACGAATGTTTTCAGGGTATAAATCTAATAATTGAAAATGTTCAAAAAATATCCTTCTCCTATTTCCGGGATGATTTCCACTACCATTTGCTTCATTATCTCGAATTCGAAAATAAGTTAGTTTCTCATCCAAAATATGAATTTCATACTTGAAACATAAACGAACCCAAAGATCTAAATCAGCCAATGCAAAAAAGTTTTCTTGGTACAAACCGATCTCCTCATGACATTTCCGACGAATCAAAACACTTGGGTGACATAAACAATTATTTCCATAAAAGAATTTATTTAACCATTCTTCTCGATTTCGATTCTTTTCTTTTTCAAATACAGAATAGTAAAAATGGTTAGTTTCACAAAAAGGAAACCCTTGTTCATTTACGACATTGACCCGAGTAAACACAGCACCGCATGAAGGATGTGATTCTAAATAAGCGATTTGTTTCTCTAACTTTTCCGGATGCCAATAATCATCGGAATTCAAGATAGCAATATACTCTCCCCTCGCACGTTTGATTCCTTCATTTATGCAATAATATTGTCCTCGATTTTTGTCAGATGGAATCACCTGCATACGAAAATCTTTCATCTCTCCTAAAACTAAAAGACTCTCATCATTTGAATTATCATCGATTACAATGATTTCTATATCTCTAAATGTTTGAGACAAAGCGCTCGATACAGAATCAAAAACAAATTTTGCATGATTGTAAGACGGTAAAATGACTGAGATTACTACTCCCATTGCTATATGCCTTTTGAAGTGATTTTCATTTGTTTAATACAAGAAACAATCGTAACCACTTGATTCCGGCTTCTGACTCATGCCTCAATTGATCAAGCACACTTTTATTTTCAAGCGCCATCTCTTTACATGTTCCGAAATCAGGCAATCGATTAGACAAAAAATCATCCAATGAGACATATTTCATTCCTAACGAAATAAAATCTCCAATGTCCAGTGTTTTCAAAATTGGAACGACACCATACGACATGTATTCTATCAACTTAGTAGGGCATGAGACTGCATTAACTGAGATAGAATCTCTTAACAAAAAACCATAGTGCATCATTGGATATATTTTGCCAACTTCATCAGGCGTTAGAGACGCAAAAGTAACATTTTTTGACGATTGTAAAAAATTCGTCAAGTCTTCGCGCAACACTAGATCTGAATTAGTTAGGATAAAATAATTTGCATTTTTTATGCATTTTGCAATTGATTCACACATCAAAGGCAATAGTTGCCATTTTTGAACACCTCCAGCATAAACGATGCAGGGAAATAAAAGCTCTTTTTTCTCAAAAACATTATCAACATAAGTAAATATTGGTATGCTTAACATGTGAGCATGCGTAGTATACTTAGATTTAAGATACATGTTCATGCGTTTACTAACAGTAATAATCAACGTAGAATACCTGATAGCAATATACTCCACAAACAATAATTTCAAAGAAAAGCTCCCCTTTGTTAATTTTTCCTCTTCCGGTACAATCCCATGCACATCAAATATACATTTCACCTTAGGCAAAAGCAGCAATATGAAGTTCATCCCCTTCAAAATTCCATATAAACTATGAATATAAACAATTCCACAACGCCAAGCTAAGCCAAGTAGCAAAGGAAATGTCAGAAACGAAATTCTCATTACAGTTATACCATCCCTTCGCTCGACAATAGGGTTCCTATACAGGCAGAAACTTGCCTTAACATAATATCGATGATAAGAAGAAAACACATTTTGATCTATTGCTAGAATACGTTGCATGAAACCATCGCGGACTGATTTGACATTACGCATATCATCAGACGGTGGTGGTGACATTATTAATACCTCCTTTTTACCGACTACGGGAGCGATATAATGCTGAAGTAATGTAATGCAAAATCTCTTGAATAATCCCATATTAATTGAGGAAAATGTTAATTGCCCTAAACTAGCCTGCTGATCCACGAATCGTTACGTAAATCAATATTTGTTTCACCGTTTCTATTACGGATTAAATACTCTACGACTCCAACATAGCATGCATATGCATATCTTTGATCAAATAAATCAGTTATTGTTTTGGATAAATTTGGTTTTTTTCGTTCATGATAAACTTTAATGATTACTCCTGCCAGACGCTCTTGAAACTCCAATGAAGAATAAAAATTCATAAACGATTCCGTCGCTTCAATAAAATCGAAGGGAGATTCGATTACTTCAAACCCATCTACTTCTTTAAAGTGTTGAGCAAATCCAACATCTGACGTTATCACAGATAAATCAAAGCAAGCCGCTTCAAGTAAACTTAACTGCCCCCCTTCGAAGAAAGAAGAACTAATAAACGCATCTGCCATTATGTAGTATTGATCAATATGTGTAACTTCACCTAGACAGAAGATATGATTATCAAGTCTCGATTCAGATATGAACTTGATAATTTCCTCCCATAAATCGTTTTCATAAATCGGTCCTAAAATGAACAATTTTGCATTTGGAATCTCTTTAATAACTGAAGAAAATGCGCGGATTGTTGTTATGTGGTTTTTTTGTTTATTAATGGATCCAACACTTACAAATACAATCGTATCATCTGAAACCATATACATTTTGCGCATTTTATTTCGAATACTCAGCTTATCTGCAATCGAATAATCCCCCACATTTATTCCATTAGGAATAACTATACACTTTTGGTTATCTATCCCTATTCCATGAGTAGTATAGTTTCGGACAAATTCCGAAACCATAATAAACAAACTTGTATAAGTTTCTGTTTTTAGAAAACGAAAACGATCTCTTTTGTTAAACCAAACATACGCATTATGAACAACCTGAACAACAGGGATTTTTCTTCTATAACAAATTTTAATCCCATGAGTGGAATAGTGAAACAATACCACTTTAGGAACAAACTTGTTCAATATCGATTTATAGGTTCTAAGAGAGAATTTTTCAACAATGACAATCATCCCTTCAGACTTTGCACGAGAAACGCTACTCCCTGATTCTCCAAGAACAAGTAAAACAGTCCTATAGCCAGCAGAAATCAATACCCGATTTAAATCAAGAACAACATTCTCAAGTCCCCCCGCTAAGAAATTATCAACCTGAATGAGTATGTCACTGCTACATATTTCAATATCTTTATTGAAATATGAACTACCATTTTTAAATATATTTTTAAAAAACCCGGGCACTTTAAAATTAATTAATATTTCCAAAGACCTAATGTTTTTTTTATTTCTCGATAAATTTTAAATCCTAAATCTTTGTGCATCTTCTTATACTTATCTATCTTCAACTGATTTTTATTTATTAATTCTCTTTGCTGTAAAATTGTTAAATCTTTCTCTTTCAAAGCCTTTTTTTGATCTTCAATCACTTCATGTTGAAGAAATATATTTCTTTCAACTGATTCACTAATTTGTAAAACAACTTTTTGTATTTCACTTAATGCATTTACAACATTAGCATTTTCTTTCTTCTTCAAAGACTCGTCATACTTCACATTCATTAATGACAACATCGAAACATACGAACCTGTTTGAGAGACAAGAACTGAGCTAATTTTGTCCGCAATAAAAAACGATTCAAATATCATTTCTGACGGAGGAAATGTCTTGATAAACGTTAGTAAAGGTTTGATTTCTATCATTTTCTCGCATGCTGCTATCTCCTCCAAATATGACTCCCAAATCGTTTCCTCATTATAGTTCTCTTTAATGTAAGAACGAGCAGAGAAGTGCATCCCTTGACACAAAAGATAATCAAGGGATTCTTTGAATTTATCATCTGAAATACAATCAAACCCTCTGCCACTGAAATTCGAATAAGAAGCTCTTACAAATTTTACATCATCCAACATCCCAATAACCCCTTCATATCCGACTAAGCACACTGGCATACCAAATGCAGCCGCCTCGAGCAATGCCCGTCCCATTCCTGCAACTCCAGAAAAATCTCTCCTATAAATTTCAGACGGATTTGATACCATACCGACCCACTTAATCAAACCCACTTCCGTCTCCCTCTGAAAGACTCTCTGTAAATAAAGCCTCTTGGAGCCATCTCCGATTACCTCAATACTACGGATTCCAACATTTAACGCCATTCGCAAAAACTTCTCGACTCCAACTATTTTATCTTCATCAAGTCGAGCAACAATTGCCCATCGTTCAAAAGGATCATCACGAACAACTGCTTCTTCGATAGGAATAAAAACGGAATTTGGTTGAACACAAATACTAGAAACGTTGTGAAACTCGAGGAATTTAGCTTTCACCTCTTCAGAGACAGAGAATACTTTACTACAAAACGGAAATACAACAAACCTTCGGTACCAATTATATACATTTCCATATGCTTCACCAAGAGAAACGGGACCATGTAATGTGTGAAAAAATGGGATTCCAAGTTCATTGGCCGCAAGAGCAGCAGGAAGCTCTGAAAGAAACGGATGAGAATGAATTGCATCAATCTCATTAGCTTTCACATAGTCTATGATTGATTGCGTTGCAACACAAACGGATTCAACACAATAAGGATGTATTGGTCCTGGTAAAAGAAAGATATTCTCTTTAAATATGCTCCGTGCAAAATCACTTACCTTCCAAGATGCAAGGTAACATTCTACATTCAACCGACGGAGCACAAAAACTTGGCCAGAAATATGCGTTTCAAGTCCTCCAAATACAAATTGTTCACTAATAATAAGAATTTTCTTTATAGATATCATTTTATATCAATGAATACTTTAAAATATCAACAATGCGAGAAGACGCTTTTCCGTCTCCATAAGGCGAAACCCCGCGAGCCATAGCGCCATACGCACCTTTATCTTCGAGCAAAGTTGATACCTCTTTTATGATATTATCCCTTATAGGTCCTACGAGTCTGACAACACCTTCCTCAACAGCTTCTGGCCTCTCTGTTTCTGATCGAAGTACTAAAACAGGTTTTCCTAAAGCAGGCGCCTCCTCTTGAACACCTCCTGAATCAGAAAGGATAATGTACGCCCGTTTCATGATTGAAATAAATGGCCCATACTCCAAAGGTTCACATAAACTAATTCTTTCATGATCACTCAATTCTCGATAAGCAATTTCTTTAATATTCGGGTTTGGATGTACTGGGTACAAAATATGTACATCAGAATATGAATCTGCAATAAATCTAATTGCTTTACATATTTCTTGAAAAGGTCCACCAAAATTCTCTCTACGGTGGGAGGTCAAAAGTATTAACCGCTTACCAATAGGAACATCAATGCTAGACTCAATCTCTCTTTTCGCAACATCTAATAATGAATCAATAACGGTATTCCCAGTTACATATACATTATCCCGCGAGATACCTTCTCGCAAAAGATTGTTCAGCGAAGACATTGTAGGAGCAAAATGCCATCTAGCAAGATGTCCAGTTATCACTCGATTTGCTTCTTCTGGGAATGGATTCATCAGATCTCCGGTTCTTAATCCTGCCTCTATGTGACCAAATGGTAGTTTTCTGTAAAACGAAGCCAAAGCTGTAGCCATCACTGTAGTTGTGTCCCCTTGAGCTAGCACAGCATCAGGCGATATAGAAGAGAAAATCTCATCTAACTGTACAAGTAGTTTTGCAGTAAGCGTAGGAAGTGTTTGATTTGGCGTCATTGCATTCAAGTCATAATCCGGAACAATATTGAACAGCTTTAGCACCTGATCCAACATTTGCCTATGCTGAGCGGTTGCTATAAGCACAGGTTTGACCCAAGTTTCCTTTTTTAGAGCTAAAATCACAGGAGCCATTTTTATAGCTTCAGGACGAGTACCTATTACACAAACAATTTTTTTCATAATTAAATTATTAAATTTATAAATATATTTTTACTAACAAAACTATATTTATTAACGATCTTCACATCCAAAGGCCATTTAGCAATGGCTAAACATATACCATAGAACATTAAATTATCCCCAATGCATATAAATAGAACTTTCATTAATTCACATAATTTGGTCCAGTAAACTCTACTCCCCTATATGATTAATAGCAGCGTCATTATCTGGGTAAAACAACCTATCGTTGGGAATTACTTCCAAAACGATATCTTTTTCATCAGTCAAGTAATCATATCCCAATGTTTGTACATTATTTACATCCACCTGCTTATACACATCCCTTCGTAAAATTCTATTTTCACGTGAAATCATCTTCAAATGATATAGGTTAATATCTAATAATTCCATTTTATATTCAGAATTAATTGGACATCGATGCGCATGAATGGATAAATTAGAAAATAATTGCCCTTCATTCAAAGGGAAAAGACAATACCTTGTTTTTCCGCCCCAAATTCCGTCTATGCGGTATTCTGTTTTTGAACCATAAAGTTCTCTGAATTTAAACCCGAATACAGTTTTATCATATTTACGCTTCTTAACAATTTTCTTTATTACATTTCCAGCATTAACTTCAAAACGCTCATCTGGATCAATGCAGAGAACCCAATCAGCACCCATTTCACGAGCATATTCAAACGTCTTTTTTCTGACGTTTCCTTCATGGCCAATCCAAATCTGATCATTAGCTGAATCATCAAAACAGCAATAACCATCAATAAACCCCCTCGTATTCTCTATCATGTCAGACACCAGCTGTTTATCATATCGACAAGCAAAGCACAAAATAACACTCCGATGAAACAGTTTATTTAAATAAAAAGATAAAAATTTTCTAAAAGTGATCATTTTCGAATTCAACACCTCCAATCTCTTAGCGCTTGCTCTATCGACTCCCCTATAGATATCATTTTAATCCCAGTCGCCAGTAGTTTCGAGGAATCCATGACACAATTTGAACGAGGCGTTTTTGCAGCTATCTGCATAAATTCTGCTTCATCTTTGAAAAAAATAAATTCCTTTTTAGAAACGCCACTCTTTTGTATTAACTCGCAGACTTCACTGGTTTTGATACTACCGGGTTGAGTAACATTATACGTTCCGTAAGGAACTTTTTTCTCAAACGTTTCCCAACATGCGCGTACAAATTCGCCTAAGTGAGACATCGAATTTTCTGCCTCAAGTAATTTCTGATAAGTCATCATTTTTGTCAGGTAATTACGCGGACTGTTTACATTATCAAACGGAATACGTAAACGCCACACATAACAGCTTTCTGCACCTGCCAACAATTCTTCGCCCAATGCTTTTGTTCCGCTGTAAAAGCTACACGGTGGTCTTCTGAAACAGAAATTTGGTTCATCTTCTTCTGTGAATCCGGAAGCATCGGGTTTCGATCCTGTGTATATACACCCTGAAGAGACATGTCCCCATGCTACCCCATATTTCCTACATGCATCACGAATGATTCCAGGTAAAACAGCGTTTCCCATAAGGGTTTCAACTTTATGCAATTCACAGGCATCTACATTCGGCTTTCCCGTATACCCTGCACAATTTACGAGAAAATGAGGTCTTGAATCTCCTAAAAGTTTTTCTAAAGCGTCCTTATTTGTATAATCACATTTTGAACGGCTGACATTCGTGAATGCTATACCCTTCTGCTGAAACAATGCCTCAAAAGCATTTCCGACATAGCCCGTTCCACCTAGTAGTAATATTTTTGAATACATATTCACTTACTTAATAGTGATAATAAATACTGGCCATAATGTGTTTTGCATAAGGACTGTCCACGTTCAAAAACAGTATCTGAAGAAATCCATCCGTTCTTGAATGCAATTTCTTCCAGGCAAGCAACCTTATAACCTTGATGATGCTCGATGGTACGTACAAATTGGCTTGCCTCCAGTAAGCTATCGTGTGTTCCCGTGTCCAGCCAACTATAGCCACGACCGAGCACTTCAACGTGTAATTGCCCTTTTTCTAAATATGCTTGATTTATAGATGTGATTTCCAACTCCCCGCGTTCAGAGGGTTTTACGTTTTTCGCAATATCAACAACTTGGTTATCATAGAAATACAAGCCTGTAACAGCGAAATTCGATTGGGGATATTTTGGTTTTTCTTCGATGGATATTGCTTTTCCATTCTCATCAAACTCAACCACCCCGAATCGGTGCGGATCCTTTACTTCATAACCAAAAACGGTAGCGTGAGGACTTTCCACTGCATGAGCTAATTTCTTTGAAAACCCATACCCATAGAAAATATTATCGCCAAGAACCAAGGCAACCTTGTCTTTCCCAATAAAATCCTCACCAATTATAAATGCCTGGGCCAAACCATCGGGACTTGGCTGTTTTGCATAGCTAAGAGAAATCCCCCATTGTGAGCCATCTCCAAGACATTTCTGATACATAGGCAAGTCTTCAGATGTTGAGATTATCAGTATTTTCCGTATCTTCGCAAGCATCAATACCGATAACGGATAGTATACCATAGGTTTATCATAGACAGGTAAAAGCTGTTTGGATAAACACATGGTTATCGGATGTAACCGCGTCCCTGAACCGCCTGCCAGAATAATGCCTTTCATAAATAATCAAAGTTAATGAATATAGGGTTAAATTATAGAGTGCCCAATCGTTCTAAACGGTAACTTCCATTCAAAATACCTTGCCACCAATCCGGATTATCCAAGTACCATGCTACCGTTTTGCGAAATCCGGATTCAAACGTTTCTTTGGGCATCCATCCCAATTCTTGCTTGATTTTAGACGCATCAATTGCGTAGCGCATATCGTGCCCCGGACGATCAGCCACAAAAGTAATCAATTCACGGTAGCTTCCCAATCCCAAGCTGTTAGGCATAAGCTCATCCATGATCCTGCAGATCAATTCAACCAGATCAATATTCCGCTGTTCGTTGCTTCCTCCGATATTGTAACTGTTCCCGGTTTTTCCTTTTAAAAGGACAGTATACAATGCTCTCGCATGATCTTCCACATAAAGCCAGTCACGAATATTTTCACCTTTTCCATAAACCGGAATGTTCTCTCCGCGTAATGCTTTTAAAATGACTACCGGAATCAATTTTTCAGGAAATTGATAGGGTCCGTAGTTGTTTGAACAATTCGTCAACAGCACAGGCAACCAGTAAGTATCGCACCAAGCTCTCGCCAGATGATCGGAAGCTGCTTTGCTGGCAGAATAAGGAGAATGCGGATCGTAAGGAGTGCTTTCAGTGAACGCACCTTCCGCACCCAAGCTACCGTAAACCTCATCTGTGGAAACATGCAGGAATCGAAATTTTGATTTCGCTAGCACATCCAACTGTTCGTAAAATTCACGGGTTGCTTGTAGTAAATTAAATGTGCCGATGATGTTTGTCTGAATAAAATCGCCAGGCCCATCTATAGAACGATCCACATGTGATTCTGCAGCCAGATGCATGACGGCATCAGGCGTAAACGTATGAAAAACCTTCTTTAATTCTGAAGCATCACAGATATCTAGCTGTCGAAAGTGATAATCAGGGTTATTCTCTACATCGGCCAAAGATTCACGGTTCCCGGCATAAGTCAATTTATCCACATTCAAAACGGAAACATGACATTCATTTAACAAAAATCGTATCAGGTTACTCCCAATAAATCCTGCTCCCCCCGTTACAATAATTCGCATCTCTATTTCTTTAGTTGGTTGAATGATTAAATCAATAATATACAAACATTATTTTGAATCACTTTTCATTGAATCTACCCAGCTCTTTCATTATTTGGTTTAATTCCCCTATCCGCTCTGAATAGAATGTGTCCAGATCTGTAGGCTTATCGTCCTTTGTTGTAATTTCCTGATCCAACATAGATGTCATTTTAACCGGCAATACACCCTTGTATTCGTCATCGACAAAGCAAAGGCTGTCCCAGTCGCCCAATACCGTATACTCGCGTATATGATCACCAAACAAATCAAAACCAAAGGAATAATCGGAAGGAGGATTTTTCACTCCCATAAATCTGGCTAAGGTTGCGGGAATATCCAAATGACTGGTTAAGTGAGTGACCACTTGCGGTTTGATTCCGGGATACCAGATAATCAGCGGCGGTTTAACCTGTTCTTCCACATATGTCGAGTTATGCCCCCAACGTCCCTTTTCCATGAATTCTTCGCCATGATCACCGTTGATGATAATGATCGTATTATCCATTAATCCTTTTTCTTTCAGGTAATTTACGATCTTCGCCAATTGTCCATCCAGATGATTGCATGAATTATCGTAACGGTTTTTAATTTCGCCGATGTGTTCTTTATCCAGTTTCATTTTAGCATAATTCATGTCTTCCAGATAAGGAGTATGAATAGCATTTTCCGGCGGAAAATCATAAGGAGCATGAGGAGACTCAAAAAACAAAAATGCCATAAATGGACGGCTTTGATCCCGTTTCTCAATAAAATCAATGACTCTGTTTACATTGCGGCGATCTCGTTCCCAACTTAATCCTTCAGAATCCTCATGTAATTCGTTTTTCGGGATTTTCGCAAAAATAGTTTTATCGAATTCCGGGTAAGTAAAACGCGCTGAAGTAAATAATCCGAATTGATACTGATCTTCAATTAACCAGTCCATCAGTACCGGCCCACGGCTTTCATTCAGAAAACTGAACCAATAGTTCGCATAAATACCGTAAAACATTGAGAACATAGCCATGCGAGTACCATTTCCGCCACTGTAATGATTGGTAAAAAATGCAGCCTCTTTTGAAAACCGATACGTTTCAGGCATTATCGCTTCAGTTAACTGAGTCCCGCGAAGTGATTCTGCCGTCAACCAAACGATATTATATTTTGGATGTCTGGTATCCCGCTGAATGGAATTCAAAGGATAAGTCAATGTGCTTTCCTTATTGGAAACGCCCATGCGAAACGTTCGCGGCGGCGCCTCCAGCCCAAGCTTCTTGGCTAAACTACTAACCGTTAGCGGAGCATATCCCAGAAATTTTTCTCCGACCCGAATAATCGGAGGATAAAGATAAAAATGGGAGAAACCATAGACCAACGACTGTACAGTCATCAAAACAAGAAAGAAGCCTGTGAAAACCACTCCAAAACGAAGTGTCACGCGCTTTCCAAGAAAATCCCGGAGTGCACGCCATTTAATGACAATGGTAAGAAGGACAGCATGCGCGATAAACCAAACACTGATTTTCAAAGTAAAGCTTAATACGGTACCGCTGTTAGCACCCATGGATTCTATCCCGCCTGGAGTAGTCAGCAAATTCCAGACAAATCCATTAAAATGATAATTATAAATACTGAACAAAAAGGTATCGCCAAAAATAAATCCCTCAGTAATTCCAAGCAATAGAACCGCCAACGGGTAAAGAACATATTTTGATTTCGTGAATATGCGAAACAGTCCCAATACCAAAAGCGAAGGAATCATGTATACCACCGAATACAACAACCAAACAACGATCGAAAAAATACAGGTCCATATGGCATCTTCCTTCGGATATGTGACAAATCCCAAATAACTTGAGCTGTTCAAAAGAATAAGAAAATACGACAGTAATAAATAAACCCGTAACACCATAAATCAAATAAGTTTCTTTTTGAGCAATCCGAACGCTCTTTATCAGGAAATAATTCAGACATCCTAAGCGTTTTCTTCGAATTTTCAACCGCCTTTTTGATTATAGCAAAAATACCAAACGGATAATAACGCTAAATGTCCTCCTCCCGCGCCTCTATTCCGTCAATGAGTCTTTTCGCTTCAATAGATTGCGTCTCAGTAAAACCTTTTGAGAATTCATTTACATACTGTTTGAGAAAACGTTCAGCTTCCTCGGGTCTTCCGTCGTTATACAAAATCCGCGTCGCCTGAAATGCCGCAAAAGGACGCGCTCCAGCCCACGCAGCCAACTTAAAATACTCAACGGCGCTATCTCTGTCTTCCATTCTATTCAGATAGACTTGAGCCATCTGTAAAAGAATATCCCCATGATACCGTCTCGGTAAAACAACGATTGCCTCACGGTAATGCATCAATGCCAGCCGACCCTGCTCGGAAAATATCTTACGTATTTCAATCTCCGGCACATGTCCGTACACTTTCTCATAGGCATCCATTTTCCAGCCGACCATATCCATAGCAATCATATCGCCGCCACGTATCCACATCCGTTCGTTTTGCGGATCAATGCGGCATGTCATACCGATAAGCAGATTGGTCTTTGCATAATCCTCCTGCCTCCAAGCCACATAGGTCTGCAACCAAAACATATCTGCAACAAATCCACGTAAATCTCCAAGCATCAATCCGCTGAACCCACTCATGGTCGCACCGGAGAAATCTCTGTCGAGAATGACTGCTTCGCTTTTATCAGCGCTAACATGCGAAAACCAACAATCAGCAATAAAACCCCAGAAAAACAGGCAGAAAACAGGCATCAGATAACGACCGTTAAAGCGATGCCGCCAGCTCACCACGCTGCCTTCATAACTATCTGCGATTTGCTCCGTCATACTGTCCGTTTCGAAAAACTCCAACAACTTAAGAGAATGAACATAATTATTGTCAGCATCCCATAGAGCACGCTCTCGTACCCAAGTTTGGGTACATCGCTGATTCGCTGCAAGTCAGGAACCAGCCACAGTAAATATCTGGATAGAATGGCTGTTGCATTCTCACCTTCCTGCGCCAACTGTGCCATCAATGAACGAATCTGACCCAAAGAAACAAACAAAACACTTGCGACAATCGTAAATACGTAACTGGTGCTGTACGATGCAAAAAACATCGTAATCGATACGATGGTCATGATACGTATGCATTGACCAAATCCGACCGACCAAAAATCGGAAAAATCAGCCGTCGTAGCACCAGCCTTTATCAGCTTGGCGGATTCCATCCACATCAAAAAACGGGTCTGGATAAGCAGTAAAAGTACAAAAAACAACATAAGCACCGCTATGCCCAGAAATTTCCCGAAAACAAAATGAAAAGGTGAAACCGGTTTCGACAATAAAGTCAGGTATGTCCGTTGTTCAATTTCGTCACCAATCGTCTGCGCTGTGACGACTACCGCCATCAATGTTCCAAAGATGTAAATGATTCCGAATCCAAAGCTTTGAATAAAAATGTCCTTCGCTCCGCTTAAATCAAAATCGCTTAGCGACAAAGATAATGCCAGCATGGCAAGTGAAACAAGAAGCATAATCTGGAAGAAAAGCTTTCTTATTGCCTCACGACAGGTCAATCCGGCTATGACAAAAATCTTACTCATCCCGTTTACCCGGCATTTCCATTGCCGCTTTATAAAAATGAAGCAACCCGCCATTGTTTATCCATCTATCACGGACCGCCTGAGCAAGCGGCTTTCCGTTTAGTAAGACAATCACCTCATCGCATAATACATCCATTTCCGATAAATTGTGGGAACACACAATCAATGATTTACCCTCCGAGGAAAGTTTTCGCATAAGTTCAACCAATTCAACCGCACCGATAGGATCCAAACCCGCAGTCGGCTCATCCAGGATCAGTAACTCCGGATCATGCACCAAGGCCTGAGCAAAAGCCAGACGCTGGAGCATTCCCTTTGAATATTGTCCGACCTTCCGGTCTGCCGCATTCACCAACCCGACGCGTTCAATCGTTTTGTCCACCGATTCCTGCAGCATGCTACCGTGCAATCCGCAAAGTTTTGCGTAAAACACAATCAACTCCCTTCCCGATAAGAACTTATAAAAATAAGGCGCTTCAGGGAAGAAACCGATACGTTTACGAACTTCACTCGTATCCGGCTTTTTTCCCCAGACCGAACACATACCCGATGTCGGCCTGACCAGACCCATAATCATCTTCATGATCGTACTCTTACCTGAACCGTTGGGGCCCAATAACCCCAGAACCTGGCCCGCATGCAATTCAAAAGAGACATGATCCACCGCCCGAAGCGAACGATGCCACCCGATCCGGAAGTCTTTCACCAGTTTTTTTGCGCTTACAATACTGTTGTTAGCATTTTCCATCATTATTCAGCATATCCGGAATCCTTTATGTTGGGGTATCCGAACTTCTGATCTTTTCTCCACATTATGGATAAAAGATTCCATTTGTTCGCAGATGTCCCTTACATACGCGTCAACCTCATCCTTGCTCCCCTCAACAGAAAGATAAACACGCCCGTCGGGCAAATTTTCAACCGTCCCGCATACATTGAACCCCTTTGCCAGCGATAGGGTCTGATAACGGAATCCAACTCCCTGCACATGCCCTACAAACCAGACATCCAAATGAAAAACTCTGTTATTGTCCATGTCCTGAAATTAAACCCTGATTTAATCACAAACACTTCAAGTAACACAAAACTAATATTATGAAATCCATCAATGAACCTATTTTCCCTGTTCTTTATATCGTTTCCATTCTGCCAGAAGCCACGGACCGACTTTCTGCTCATTCCCGCCTTTATCCCTGAACAGATAATTGGTTCCTGAAACGGAGCTTTTACTTGCTGCTTTCTCGATGAAATCCTCAATCGTTTTTATCTGATTCCGTTCCGTTAAGTAGTCATATTTTTGCCGCACATGATCAGCTGCCTCCTTCGAGGTATAAATAGAACCGTTCCTGATAAAGATATACCCCGAATTCTCCACAAACAGGATTAAATGGTTCACGGCTGCATCAAGGTACTGAATCCTTTCATCGTTATCTTTTGCGGCAATATCCTCCTTCCCTACGTCCTGTTTCGATGAATTCTCTCTATCCGCATTACCCGGACATCCTGCCATGAATAATAACAGTAAAATGACGAAAAGTAATGGTTTATTGCTCATGACAGGCAGTAAATAGCCGTTTTTCATTGGATCAATGCATTTTATGAATCCTTTCATCCCTGTTTATTGAAACTTCACAGAACCCATCGGAGTTGCTATATAATACCAGAATAAACCAAGAAAAACCAAAACGTTCATATTATTCACTGACCAATGAAAAAGATATTACTCCTCATTCTATCCAGTTTTTGCTTATTTTTAAACTGTTCTCTGGCAGACGAACAGGAAAAGCCAAAACCTGAGATCAAGACGGAAACTATCACGAAAGATGGTTATACGCTCGTCGTTAACGTAGAAGATCCCCAATTTCCTGACGCGGTAAAAAAGAAAATGATTAATGCCTTCTTCAAGGTGTACCCGAAATTATCCGGAGATTTTAACCCTAAGTCCGCAAAATCAGTTACCTTTATCATCAAGGAAATGGACGGTGTTGCCTATTCGGCAGGCGGAAAAATCGTCTTTAGTTCAAACTGGATGAAAAACAGTCAGGGAAATGATATTGATGTTGTTACCCACGAAGCCATGCATATCGTCCAGGCATATCGCTCTGGCGGGCCAGGTTGGATCACCGAAGGCATTGCTGACTTTGTCCGCTATAAATACGGGATCGACAACAAAGGAAGCGGATGGGCACTTCCGGGTTTTTCAGAAAACCAGAAGTATACCGACAGTTACCGTGTCACCGCCCGTTTTTTTGCCTGGCTTGAAACCAATGTGAAAAAATCAGTTATCACGGATCTTGATGCTGTTATGCGGGATGGCAAATACACCCCTGACACATGGAAAGATCTTACAGGAAAGACTGTTGATGAGCTTTGGGAAATGTATGCGAAGGACCCAAAACTGCCAAAACAGAAGTAATCTGTTCGTCCCTGGCAATTCGAGGATATTTTTTTTGCGCTGACTGAATATTTTCATTTAAGTATTCAGTCATGTTTTCATCCTGTTTCAGAGCAGAAATAATTCCTCTTCCATCATCGCTGGATAAGATAATTTGTTTATTTGCCAAAATAGAAGCAAAGGAAACCCTGGAAAAGTTTGCGCTTCCTGATGAACTTTCCGCCGCAATCCAATTAGCGAATCCCCGGAAATGCGAATTTCTGAGTGGTCGTATATTAGCCAGACATGCGCTCGCAAAAATCAATGTGCCCGGTAACGTCGGTTCCGATAATGAATCGCTTCCCCTCTTTCCGGACGGTAGCATCGGAAGCATAAGTCATTCAAAAAACGTCATTGCTGTTGCCGTTTCTAAGTCCAGGGATTACAAAACCATTGGAATTGATATCGAACATATCGGACGAATAAAGGATAACGTACTAAACAAGATTGCCACACCGAAAGAAAAAACAGCTTTGGAAAGCCTGCCTGAAAAACAATCCCATATTCAGAAAGCCTTACTGTTTTGTGCAAAAGAAGCCTTTTTCAAGGCACAATTTCCCCACACGCGCTTCTATCCGCACTGGCAGGATATCGGCTTGGATTTCACGTCCGACGGAAACATAAACATTGACTGGGTTAAACACCCTTCGCCGGCTTACCCCCTTCTTGGAAATGCCGTTTCCTGTTATCGTGTCCTCGGAGACATCGTATTTTCAGTCTTCGCATCCTAAAGAAATAAAAAAGCGACCAAAACCGGTCGCTTCCGTAAATTACCATTTCAACATAAGCCTTGCATAATAGGTCGTATCCAAGTGCTCACGTCCCGGCTGCGGTCTGTTGTTGTAATCGTTGGAAATACCTAAGCGGACCATCCATACCTTACTCATTGCCAAGGGCATTTCAAAGCCCGTATCCTGTCTCAACAGGTAATCATTGAAATCGTCAAAAGCAGGAACAAACTCAATCTTTGTTGACTCACGCAACCATGACGTAATCGTCCAGTCGTCTGTTATAACAACGTCCAGACCCACTTTTCCTTCGTCATCGGCATTTGTGGTGTAACTCTCATAACGGTAAGCAATACCCAGATTTACAACCGTCTTATGCAATTCTTCATTAATAACGCGAAGACTCAACCCCGCACCACTCGTGGAACGGATACGGATATCCTCAAACGGATCACGCTCCAACTCGGTACGCACATACCATCCCAGGTATTTATAGAAGTAATTCGAATACCGCACACCACCGATGGTTTCGTCATCGGTTTTTTCTCCATTCTCTTTTCCGTAAATATAATGTCCGTATAAGTTCAAAGTATCGTTTGGTCCTTCCATTACGGAATCAATATAAGCACCGATGGTCTCACGGTCCGTGTTTCCTGTTTTCTTCAGAAAATCGACAGAAATACTGTTTTTCCAATGACGTGCCAGCTTTGCGTTTTCAAGCTCAATCCGAACAATTGCCGGATCCTTGTCAGCAGGCTGCCAAGCCTCCGTCACGCTTTTCACGGATGTCACCACATTTGCATCCTGTCCGTCAACTGCCAAACTGCCGTCTTCCATTTTAGAAACGGTACCGGCCACAGTGCTACCGCCGTCCAAGCGTACATTCAAAGGCTCATCTGTTGTAAATGAAACAATGTTTTCGCGTTTTACCTCAAGATTACCGGCATATTGCGTTTCCAATGTGATACTGCTTTCGGAAATGGCTTTTATTTTACCGACAAGCTTGGCCCCATCAGAAGTTATGACTGTATCCGCATGCAAAAATGGGCTTAAGAAGCCCAGGCTAATCCCGGAAATAGCAATAATTGATCTTTTCATGTTAATGGAATGCTATGAATTAATTAGTTTTCAGCGTCGCATAATGGAGATTATCTTTCATTTGTAAATCTTGTTTACATTTCACTGCCAAAATCCAATCTAATACATTGTTTCGCATGTCCTGGTTAATTATATCCAGCCAGCTTCCATAACCATATTACCGCCAATGAGTATTCATAGCATCCTAGCACCTATTTTGTCCATACAAAGCACCCTGAAAAACAGATATCGGCAAGGTTTGCTCAGACTGTCTTTTGTTATAAGTCTATTATTCCCCCTTTATGCCTATAGTATCGACAACGAAAAACCAGCATCAATCCCGCCTCCGCTGACATCGGCGCTGGAAGTAAGGATTGATACGGAAAGCCTCACGCAAATTACCGCCCAACGTTACCCCGATGCAGAATATGTCTTTGTCGATAACTGTATTACCACCCGTTATGCAGAAAACGGAACCTATACCACCCGTAACGATATCCTTGTAAAAATACTCACGGAGAAAGGACGGCGCGAACAAAGAACGCAATCATTCGCCTATAATGTTTTCTATGAAGATTTCAGGACAATACAAGCGAGAATCATAAAATCCGACGGTAACATCAGTGACATTGATATTGCTGCCAACAGCAAGGAAAGCACTGACAACTCCATGATGGGACAAAACATCTACGACCCCAATAACAAGATTATCACCCTTTCCATACCCGATCTGCACATCGGCGACACTTTGCATATCATTACGGAAATCTCAGGGAAAAGAACTCGCATGGAAAACACATTTTTCGACTGGAAAATGTTTGAATACGTTTGCCCGATACTGCACACAGCCTACCAGGTTTATGCGCCGCATGATAAACCCCTGAAATCAATTGCACTCCTTGACAAGCTGGATGCTACCGTCACGGAAAGAACATCGGAACAAGGAAATGAAATCGTTTATACCTGGGAAGTAAACCATGTCCCGCAGGCTTTCCCTGAGCCGCAAATGCCCGACTTTTCCACCTGTACGCAACGGCTTCTCGTAAGCACATTAAGCCGATGGGAAGAAATATCCCAATGGTACTGGAAAATCTGCGAGTCGCACCTTGCCAGTACGCCGGAAATTGATGCAAAAGTAAAAGAACTCACAAACGATACCAAAACAAACGACGAGAAGATTCGGGCCATCTTCAAATTTGTTTCCCAGGAAATACGTTATTTGGGACTCACGATGGAAACCGACGCCCCCGGCTACGAACCCCATGATGTATCCATTACTTTCAACAACCGCTATGGTGTTTGCCGCGACAAAGCAGCGTTGCTCGTTACTATGCTCCGTTCTGCCGGATTTGAGGCTTATCCTGTACTTATCATGGTCGGAACACCGCGAGATCCCGAAGTTCCCATGCCTTACTTTAATCACGCCATTACCGCAATCCGCAATCCGGACGGCACTTATCAACTCATGGATTCAACCAACGAAAGCACTGCCGACCTCATGCCCGCTTACCTTTACAACAGGAGCTATATCGTTGCAAATCCCAAAGGGGAAGCCCTTCACCTCTCTCCCGTCGCCCCAGCAAAAGACAATATGCTACTTGCTGAAACAAACATTCAACCTGGCGAAAATGATAACATTACCGGCACGACGGTACTTGACTTTACCGGCATAAACGACAACGGATACCGCAGTTGGCTTGTTTCCGCGACACCGGAGGACATCCGCCGCGGACTGGAAGAAATCATTAAGAGTATTATCCCTAGCAGTACACTGGGAAGCTTTGAAATCACGCCAAAAAACATGATGGACACGGAACAAGCATTGCGCATTACCCTTTCCTATACCGCATCCGGTTTTTTAAAGATCAAAGATAATAAAGTGCTCATCGGACAAAACTGGTTCTCCAACCGATTCTCCGTTTTTGCAAATATACTCGGACAAGGTTGCGGACTCGAAAAACGTAGATTCCCTCTGCAAATCCCCTATACCTGCGGCGTAAAGGAAACGTTTACCATTCAGCTGCCCGAAAATATCACCGACGTACTCGCATTCCCCGGAAACCAGGATATCAACATTCCTCCATTATCACTTAAAAAGACATTCAACCGTAATGAGAGCCGCTTCACTGCAAACCTGGAAAGCTACCTGATTGCTCCGCAAGTGAAGGCGAACGCATACCAACAATTCAAGGATGTACTTAAAGACATTGAATACGGGGAACGCCAGGCAAGCATTTTCTCCGCGATTCCTGCCATAGCGCCCAAGGCAGATGTTCACATATTGGAGTGCAAAAGAGAACTGACCGTCGAAAACATCCATTCATGGAAAAATCATTCCTTTATCCGAAAAAAAATCCTGACTTACGCAGGCAAAAAATCGGAAAGCGAAATCCATATTGAATACAACCCTATCTGGGAAAAGGTGAAATTGGAAAACATCAAGGTCACCCTGAAAGACGGTAGCATCAAAACCATTTCTCCCAGCGAAATAAATGAAATGGACGCATACTGGGTTTCGATGGCGCCGCGTTATCCGGCAGGCAAGCAACTGATAATTTCTCTCCCCTCTGTCGAAGAAGGTGCCATCATTGAATACGACTACGTTTCCGAGCATGAAAACCAACTTTGGTTTCATACGCACGAGTCCCGTTTCGGCTTTAATCCCGTTGATAAAGAAATATTTTCTTTGAAAGTACCGGAGTCCCTTTCCCTGTACGTTCATAATGATATGGACGTGATGGATATAAGCGCTGACAAACAACGGGTTTTCACTTATGAAAACAGTCATATATTAAAGGAGCGCGAATCCGGACTGCCGCCCAGCATTTATTTTCCGCACAATACTTTTATTGTATCCACCGTCAGATCTCCGGAAGACTTTGCCAAAATGCTCATGACAGTTATCGAAACCCGTTGCGAGACAGACGGTAGCATCAAGGAAAAAGCAAAGGAACTCACGAGGGATTGTAAGACCGACAAGGAGAAAGTCATCACCATACGTAATTACGTCGCTAAATCCATACGCTTGGCCGGTCCTCATTTCACCGATTTGCCATTAGACAAGCTCTCGGCAGCATCCACTACCATGAGAGACGGATACGGTCACGACGCAGACCGAAATATCCTACTGTACACACTCCTTAAGGCTGCCGGATTCAAGCCTGAAATCCTCCTGGCAAGTTCCTCCGAAATGGCAAAACTCTACTATGATGACAAACATCCATTCAGTCCCCATCATTTCTCCAACTTCGTCATACGTATTCGGCTCGACAACGAACCCACACCCTACTATCTGGACGAGCTCAGTATCTATGCAGAACTGGAAATCACCCGTCTTGAGCATGTGCAGGCACTTGAACTCTCATCTGGAAAAATCATAAACATCGAAGCCTTTCCCGGATATAACACAAAAAATCGCGTACAACAGAATCTAAGCATTGATGAGAACGGAGACGCAGTTATCGTTTATGAACAAAAGATTTACGGCGCCGGATTTGAAAATTTCAAACGCAGTTTTACCGAAATCACGCCCGAGGACCGCCGCCGCTATTATGAACAGCTTATCGCGTCTTTTTCGCAGGAAGCAAAACCCATCAGTGAACTGGAAACACACGTTGACACTTATCCTGCAATCATCCGTTTCTCTGTCCGTATTCCCCGTTTTGCCGTCCAGAGCGGTGACTTTCTGTATTTTAATCTTCCAGGACCCGGAACCTCCTTTATCCCGACAGAAGGCGACAACAGACAATATCCGTTCATGGTTTCCGGCAGAACTGACACCGCCATTGACTGGGAAATCACCCTACCGGACAATGTTACCGTAGATACAGCACCCGATCCGATGACATGGGAAGGCCCTGCCGGATTTGGAACAGTAAGCATCACACGCGATGAGAAAACGGATCATGACCAAGTAAAAAAGGTCTGTTTCCGCCAGAAAATAGACTTCCAACCAACAGTCATACCTGCCGCCAACTATTCCTCACTTCTTGATATAAACAAACGCTTTTCAAATCCGTGGCAATGGCGTGTCATCCTGAGAAAACATGTTGCCTCCCAAACCGGCGGCAGCAAATAATTGCTTCATAACACACGATACTTTCCTCGGTTGATTACCCGAGACCGCCGGCATTTAATTTTTCATCTTCTCCCGCACAATCTCAACAATGCCCGGGATGATGGAAACGATAATGATGGCGATAATAAGCAGGCTCATGTTTTTCTTTACAAAATCCAGGTCCCCGAAGAAATAACCCGCATAAGTCAAAAGACATACCCAAACAACACCGCCAATAACATTATAATTGGCAAAACGCCTGTAGCTCATTTTACCCATTCCGGCAACGAAAGGCGCAAACGTACGAACGATCGGTACAAATCGCGCCAAAACAATCGTTTTGGCCCCATATTTTTCGTAAAATCGATGCGTTTTCTCAAGATAACTCTTCTTGAATATTTTTGAATCAGGGTTACTGAACATTCGTTCCCCAAAAAGCTTACCGATCGTGTAATTAACTGCGTCGCCAAGAACCGCGGCGATAATCAGCAGAACGACCAGCAGATGGACATTCATATTGTTGGCCCCGATGGCGGCCAAGGCTCCTGCAACGAACAGCAATGAATCGCCAGGCAGGAAAGGAGTCACAACCAATCCGGTTTCACAAAAAATGATAAGGAATAAAATCACGTAGATCCAGATACCATAATTGGCAACCAATTCAGATAAATGCGCGTCCAAGTGAAGGACAAAATCAATAATGTAATAAATGAATTCCATGAAGGTACTCTGCGTAGTACGCGTTGATTAAAAAATTAAATCAGATGTTTCATTTTACACAGCTTAGTCGTCCGTTCTGAGCCACCGGGCAAAGACACCGCACGGTAGCATGCGGTCAGGCTGGCGTTTCACCGGCAAGCCGATTTCACCGACATGAATATCACCCCCAAACCCCTGCATTGTATCGGCCAAAAGATTTCCTGCAACGATTGACGAAATACCCGCCGTATAAGCGTTAATGAGAAAGAATACAGGACGCTCACTCAACAGTTTCCGGCAGTCCTGCAAAAGCGGCCAGAGGTGCTCCTCGATCTTCCACATTTCCCCGTTGCTGCCCCGCCCGAAAACAGGCGGATCCATAAGAATCGCATCATAGCGCTGCCCGCGCTTAAGCTCCCGCTTTACAAACTTCACGCAGTCATCCACAATGTAACGGATCGGCGCATTTTCCAACCCCGACAATTTCGCATTCTCCCTGCACCACTCGACCATCCCTTTTATCGCGTCCACATGGCAGACCTGTGCACCCGCTGCCGCACATGCTACCGTTGCCGCCCCCGTATAGCCAAAAAGATTGAGTACTTTCACAGGGGCTTTCGCCGATTGAATCCGTTCTGTCATCCAATCCCAATTGGCTGCCTGTTCGGGAAAAAGACCTGTGTGCTTAAAGTTTGTCGGGCGAATCTTGAAACAAAGCTTCCGGTAATGAATCGTCCAACTCTCCGGCAAGGCTTTGTTGAATTGCCAGCTGCCCCCGCCTTTTCCGCTTCGGTGATAAACCGCATCCGCCTTTGACCACAGTGATTTCCCGTCAAAGTCCCATAAAATCTGCGGATCAGGACGCACCAACGTCACGTCTCCCCAGCGTTCTTCCTTCATACCGTCACCGGTGGAAAGCAATTCGTAATCCTTCCATTGATCCGCCAGTACGTAGCCCTGATGTTTAAAACGCATAGGCATGAAAGATGCATGGCATAAAACGCTTTTGCGAATCTATTTTCAAGCATTCCTCCCGATCGCCGTTGCCTTGTTTCTGCTTATGGATTCCAAACGGCAAATCCAATGATTGAACCGCGGACACTTTTTCCGGATCTTCTCAAGCCCGATTTCCTCGGCAATCAGACGTCCATGATACACCTTATTATAGAAACGCGCCCAGCGTTTGATTCGCTTGGACGGGGCTGTCTGCGGGCTGTCATTAATTGCTTCCGGATTATTGTCGTGCGTCGCCAACACTTTCTTTATTTCCGGCAAACGCTCATTCATGTTCAGATACTTGGCCAAAATCTCAGGGTCTGAGAAAAGCAAGGCTTCAAACTCGTGCATCTGTATATAAGCCAGAAAGTTATCATGATTCTGGACCTGTCTTTCGATCTCGTTTTCCAACTGGTCAACCTCCTTTCCGTATTTCCCCTGAAAACCGTAAAAATCGCACAGCGTTGTCACATAATCAAAAGTTTTCAGCAAGGGACGCGCCTGGCGCACAATGCTTTCCATGGAAATACTGCCGCCCATGCTGATCGGATTCAGATAAATATCTTTCCGTATAAAGTCTGGAAACAGGATGCCTTTGACGAATTCACGCTCGGTTCCGCCCTCAACAAGAATTGCCACGTACTGCATTACGGATTTCCCCCGAAGTAATTTCTCATCCATGCATCTCCCGGACGAAATTCATCCAGCCAGGATTCTGTTTCCTCCCTGGTCAGGCGCCTGAATGAAGCAGCGTTTTCTACCCGATCCACAACGATAACATCCTCATAGGAAAACTGATTGGCAAAAGGAACCGACTGCGTGGAAGTAATAATCTTTGTACGTCCCTGATCGCCGACACTCTGCATCAATCCGACCAGAAGCTCTATTGCATGCGGATGCAATCCAAGTTCCGGTTCGTCAAAAAGCAATAGCCCGGGCAGCTTCTCCTCAGGCTGCAATAATGCTACCGCCAGACAGATAAAGCGCAAGGTACCGTCCGAGAAGTCAGACACATCAAAGATTTCATCCATGCCGACATGACGCCAACGAAGCCTGATAAAATCATTATCCAATGCTTCCGGTTCGAGGTGAAAATCCTCAAAGAAAGGAGCAATCCAGCGGATAACCCGGAGGATTTCCGAAAATGATTTCGGATACTTTTTCTTCAGCAAATAAAGGAACGACGCCAGGTTATTTCCGTCATCACGCAGATATTCATTGTCGGAAACCCTGGCAGAACGCGTTCTGATCGGCGACGAATGCGAGGTATCATTGAACTGGTAAATGCGGAATCCCAGCAGTGTTTGCAAAACATCCTCATGCTGTCCGTTGAACGGATAACCGCGTTTTTCCAGATAATGATCATCAATTGATTCTATGGGAGAAACCGAAGGTGATTCCTCATGGACAATAACCTTGGAAAATATTTTCAGGAAATGCCCCCGTTCGGGAGTCAGCACGCAATTAAATGATTTTTTTGCTCCCTTGAGCGTTACCGAGATTTCCTTGGTGTTCTTTGAACCCAGATGCAAAATACGGTCAACGCCTCCCGCGACATCAATAAACAGCTCGTTAGGACTTTTCCGGACAATACCGCGCAACATGCGAAACACTTCCAGAAAATTACTTTTTCCCGAACCGTTCGGACCAATGATGACATTCACATTCCCCAAAGAAATCTTAGACGCATTTATCGATTTGAAACCCTTTATTTCCACACTGTCGATGTCCCATTTCATTAAGTGGATTCTCACCTATTCCCATTAAAAGTCAAAACAGGAAATGGAAACGCATTGTCAGCTTTCCCAGCCAAAACAACCATTTCACATCATCAGACTGCCACTACCCGGGTCATTTTATTTTTTCACGTAGAGCAAATCAACAAACGTCTCTATCGTGTCAATGATCGAAGGTCCCGGTATCATCAGCATATGCAGCTCCATGACGTAAACCCGCTTGTCGTTAACAGCAGGCAACTGCGCAAGTATAGGGTCTTTCTTCAATGAATCCAACTGCTCCTCCGTGTAACGTGCACATCCTTTCGCCGACTCATCCATCACGAAAATCACATCGGGACGTTTCAGCAAAAGATGTTCCCTGTTCAACGACGGCCACTTGGAAAGCGTATCGGGAACAACATTTTCCGCACCGATCATTTTTATGATACTGTCGATCCATGAATTGGCTCCCGCCGCATAAAGCCTGGACAAATTATATGAAACTAAAACCTTTTGCTTTTTACGTTCAGGGGGAATGCTTTCCAGAACCTTTTTAAGACGATTCTCCATTTGTCCGTTCAACGCCCTTCCCTTGTCGCTGCAATCCAACAGATCCGCCAGACGCTGATTGTTTTTAAGAATAAGATTCCATTCCCCGTCCACCGTGAATACCTCGCAACGGATGCCAAGGTTCCTGATCGTTTCAACGGTAGCGTCAGGAGTCAGTTTGCTTGCCACCACCAAGTCTGGTTTCAGGCTCAGTAAAAGTTCCTGGTCTATTATCGACATATTACCGATCCGCTTCACTCTCTGCGCAGCCTCGGGATAATTGCAATGAACCGTATCCGCTACCAGTTTATCTTCCTGACCCAACGCATAAATCGTTTCCGTAAGACTCGGGGCAAGGGAAACAATACGGTTAACGGTAGCATGCGACAGCAAAGGCAGAAAAAAACACAATATAAAGAATGAGACAACGTAAACTGCCGACACGTGACAGCATCGCGCTCTATGCCGAAGCAATGCATTCCCGAGTCTCCATACACTTGTTTTCCCTCTGTTCATCCGTAAATCAAATATTTCTTATTGAAAATTAATTTTCATTATTGACAACATTTTAAATTCTGAGAAAACCGCTCTTATTGAAAATAAATTTCCAATAAGAAAACAATGATCCACTCCAAAAAGACATTCCTCTCGACGGTAACATTGCTTGCTATCGGTACGCAGATCAACTACGCCCAGGAAACAAAGGAAGAAATGCCGATTATTCTCCCCGAGTATGTTAGCGTATCCACAAAGACACCTGTCGAAATCAACAAGATTTCTCCCTCGGTGACCGTAATATCGACCCAACAAATCGAAACAGAACAATTTACGCAGTTGTCAGATTTGCTGAAAATAACACCCGGACTGGAAATCGTACAAAATGGCGGTCAGGGTTCCGTAACGAGCGTATTCATCCGCGGAGCGGAAAGCGATCATACCGCCATCACAATGAATGGGCGACGCCTTCCGACCGGATTCAGCCATCAATACAATCTTGCGCTGCTCAACCTTGATAATATCAGTTCCGTTGAAATCCAACGCGGCCCCTCCTCCAGCATCTGGGGTTCCGATGCCATTGGCGGCGTCATTAACCTGAGAACATTGACTTCCGATCAGATACAGAAAAACAAAGCCTCCGTATTTGGGGAAATGGGAACCGATGATACCTACACAGCACGTATTAATGCTTCCGGCAAAAAGGACACTGTTTTCGGTTCCGTAGGCAGCAGCTATATCACGACCGATGGTTCGCGCGACAAGGAAGATTATGATAATGTTACCGTCACTCCCTACGTCGGCTATCAAGCTGCCGAAAACATGTTGCTCGATCTGCAAGGCATTTTCTACCGTTCTCACAGTGGGGTTCCCGGCAGCAGCGCCTATCCCGGGTTTCCCGCGGATGACTCCATGAGAACCACTGGTTTCTTTGTGTCTCCGGGACTGACACTGACCCCGACCGATGATTTCACGGCAAAGCTCATTTACTCCCATGCCGAAGATTACTTGGATTCCGACGGTAGCTGGAGTTTTGATAAATATAAAACCCGTCAGGACGAAGTCTCGATCCAAGGCGATTATCAGGTAGAAAAATCACTCCTGCTTTCATTGGGAACAGGTTGGCAAAATATGTGGCAGGATAAATCCAGCAACTCGGTAACCGCTTACCACAACGCCTACGACAATCTGTATCTATGGGGTCAGGCGCAATGGAACATCACAAATCAGATCAATGTTACCGCCAGCGTACGTCAGGATTTCTATTCCGACTATCAGGATCCCTTTACCGCCTCATTTCAGGCCTCTTGGTCAACCGAAGACGGAAACTCGGTTATTTTTGCCAAAGCGGCAAATGGATTTAAAGTTCCCACGCCCAATGATCTCAGTTACAGTAACGGCGATCTTTCTCCTGAAAAAAGCAAATCATGGGAAGTTGGCGTTCGTCAGTTCTTCCTGGATAAGAAACTTAACTTCGGGCTCGTCTATTTCGATGCCTACACAAAGAATTTCATTGATTCCGACCCGATCACCTGGATGAGCGAAAACCTGAATAAGGTTCATCGTAACGGGGTCGAATTTTCCGTGAATTATAAAATCATGGAGAAAAGCCGTATTTACGGCAATTACACCTACCTGCATACGAAAGTCACGGATGGCGAATCATTCAGTTACACGGAAGGAACCCGTCTTGTCCGCAGGCCCATGCACCGCTTCACATTGGGCGGCGAATCCAATATCTGGGAAGGCCTCACTCTTGGAGCCAGTGTTTCCGCCAGTCTTAACCGCGTCGATGTAGGCCAGGCAAAACTTGAGGATTACACCGTTGTACGCTTTTACGGGAATTATCGAATCAACGATCATTTCACCGTGACAGCGCGCGCAGAAAATGCCTTGGACGAACATTACCAATACTCCAACGGCTATACGGCACCACACACACAATTTTTCTTGGGGGTTTCACTCTCCCTTTAAAAAGAGAATGAAGGAAAATCAGAAGGCCGCCGTTCGGGCGGCCTTTCTTTTGCATATTGTCACAAAAAAAGACGGTAGCATTTATGCTACCGTCCGGTAAATCGTCTATCGGTTCACGCGCAACAGCGACGAAGTATAATCGCAGGCATATTTGCGAAGCACTTCTCCGTTGTAAACCTGGCGCGGGCGGTAAATTTTCGTTTTAGGATTCGACGCCACCTCTTTCCAATGGGCAATCCATCCGGGCATACGGCCGATGGCGAACATCACCGTAAACATGTTCGTCGGAATACCGATCGCACTGAGAATGATACCGCTGTAAAAGTCCACATTCGGATAAAGCTTACGCTCAATGAAATAAGGATCTGTCAGCGCAAGTTCTTCCAGCTTCCGTGCAATGTCCAGTTTTTTGTCACGCTTGCCCATCTGGCTCAGCACATTTTCGGCAGCCAGCCCGAGAATCTTGGCGCGCGGATCATAGTTTTTGTACACACGATGCCCGAATCCCATAAGACGCGCAGTGCCGGACTTTGCCGCCTCGATAAAACGTGTTCCGTCGTCACCGTCTTTTTCGATGGACTCAAGCATTTCAATCACGGCCATGTTCGCTCCGCCGTGTGACGGTCCCCAAAGAGCGCTTACGCCTGCGGAAATCGATGCAAACAGATTGGCTCCGCCTGACGCTACCATGCGAACCGTCGAGGTCGAACAGTTCTGCTCATGGTCCGCATGCAAGAGGAAAAACAGATCCAATGCATGGGCCACTTCCGGTGTTGGTAAATAATCCTCATAATGCTCGGTGAACATCATATGCAGGAAGTTCGCCGTATATGGCAATGAACGCTTCGGGTACGCAAACGGCATTCCCATTTTTGCGCGGTATGTCATGGCGGCAAGCAAACGTACCTTGGAAATAAGCAAGGTCGCAGCTTCCTCATAGTGTTCGAGGTCGCGCTTATGATTATTTGATGTCATCTGCGGATAGTAGCATCCGAGCGCATTCAGCAAGCTGGACAAAATCGCCATCGGATGGGCATCTGCAGGAAAAACTTCGTAGTGACGATGCATACCCGTATGCAACGTACAATTTTTATGCACATCAAAGCGGAACGCATCCAACTCCTGTTGCGTAGGAAGCTTTCCGTGTACGATCAAATGGGCAACAGCAAGAAAACTGCACTTGTCGGCAAGCTCCTCTATCGCGTATCCGCGGTGACGCAGGATTCCCTTTTCACCGTCGATATAGGTAATGGAGCTTTGGCATGAACCCGTATTGGCATAACCTTCATCATAAGTGATTGCGCCGGTCTTGGCACGAAGATCGCGTACATCTATACCCACCTCGTTTTCAGTGCCGACGATGAGCGGGAGTTCATACTCTTTTCCGTTGTAACTAAGTTTTGCTGTTTTATCCATATGTATATAATCTCGCCCGTTAAGTTAGAAGGCTCTACTTAATCAAAAAGGAGTATCGTAGAAGGTTCTGAGTAGAAATCAATCTCTCAGCGAAATAACTTTCATCAAAAAATTACGGTACAAAGTCAGACCTTTTTCCTGGCTCTTTTCAGGGTGAAACTGAGTCGCAAAACAGTTACCGCGGTTGATCCCGCTCACAAAGACTTTTCCCCCATATTCAGTTTCGCACCATGCTACCGCCAGTTCGGACGGTTCAACGTAATAACTATGGACAAAATAAAACTGTTCGGAATCGGCATTGATACCGTAAAGCAGCACATCATCCCGCTTGAGAAAATTCGTGGCATTCCATCCCATATGCGGGATTTTAAACTCCTCAGGCAACATGAATTTTTTCACGCTGCCCGCAAAAACACCCAGACCTTCTGTATCGCCTTCTTCCGAATGCTCAAACAGCGCCTGCATTCCAAGACAAATACCGAAGAAAGGACGATCCTGGGCTATCCAGTTTTTTATAACCGTGTAAAATCCCGTTTCCCGCAGACGAACCATGCAATTCATGATAGCACCCTGCCCCGGAAAAATCAAAGCTTCCGAATCCTTGATTTCATCGGGATGCTGCACAAGTCGGACGATTGCCCCGGCCTTCTCAAATGCCCGGACAACACTCCTCAGATTTCCCATGCCATAGTCAATGACTGCAATTTTCGGTGCTGCTTCACCGCAAAAAAGAATTTCCGGCATTTCCTCCTCTTCAATGCAGGAACAGGTGCTTCCGCAAGTACAGGTAGTTATGTTATTAAGAGGATTCATTCATTTACAAACTTGCTTTCGTTGACGGTAGCATCCCTTGTATTCTGGGATCAATTGCTGTCGCCATATCCAACGCACGGGCAAAGCATTTCATCATGGATTCCGCAATGTGGTGCGGTTCTTCGCCGTATTCGAGCTTCATGTGCAGGTTTGCACCGAGCGTATCGGCAAAACCCTGGTAAAATTCCTTGAAAAGCATTACGTTAAAATCCCTGATAAAACGCACAGGCGTTTTCACATCGTAAATGAAAAACGTACGATTACACAGATCAATGGCAACGCGGGACAATGCTTCATCCATCGGAAGGATGAAAAACCCGTAACGGGTTATGCCTTTCTTGTCTCCGACGGCTTGCTTCACAGCCTGCCCGAGAACGATACCGATGTCTTCTACGGTGTGGTGATAATCCACTGCAAGATCGCCGACGGCCTTGACTTCGAGATCAAATAATCCATGCCGTGCGAAGGCTTCCAGCATGTGATCTATGAACGGGATGCCGGTATTGACGGTAGCATTGCCGACCCCGTCAAGATTGATCGTAAGCGAAATCTTCGTTTCCTTGGTTTCGCGTGTAATAGAAGCTATGCGTCCTTTATCCATGATTTTAGGGTTTGAATGAAAATTTCCATCTCCTGCTGCGTACCGATACTGACGCGCAGGAACGCTTCGGTCAACTTGTCCTTCGAGAAATAACGAACGAGTATTTTTTTCGCTGTCAAATAATCAAAGAGCGAACGGGCAACTTCTGCGCTGACCTTGCCTTTACCGTTCTTCGGCTGCGTAAACACAAAGTTCGTCGATGACGGATAAGTGAAAAAACCAAGCGTTTCCAACTGGGCAAGTGTCCAATCGCGTGTGGCATTTACCTTGGCGGTAACATCACGATAATAGACCGTATCCTGGATCGCTGCCAATCCTGCAACCTGGGCGATGCGGTCGACATTGTAACTGTCACGGACCCGGTCAAGGTAGCCAATGAGTTCCGTCGAACCGATCAAATACCCTAAGCGCAATCCGGCTAATCCATGTGATTTGGAAAAAGTACGGGTAACGCATACATTGGGAAACTCACGCACCAAGCCCAAGGAATCTTCGCCGGCAAACGCAATATACGCTTCGTCAACCACAAGAATTCCTTTGAACCGTTCCGCTATAGCGCGGATTGTTTTCTGCGAAAACGCTACGCCCGTCGGTGCATTCGGATTAGTCAGGAAGAAAAGATTTGCCCCGCAATTCACGACACCGTCAACATCCAATTCCATTTTTTCATCGAAACGGACATCGATCATCCGTCCGTTATTCATGGCAACCAGAACAGGATAAAGGGAATAACTGGGCACGCACCAACCCGCAGGATACGCCTTGTCACAAAAAGTCCTGATTAATAAATTCAGAATATCATCCGACCCGTTTCCAATGAGAATATTCTCGGTATCGAAACCCAATTGCTTCGCAATGCCAGCCCGCAACGAGATACTCTCAGGATTCGGATAAAGGCGTAATCCGGTAGCATGGTCTTTGAGCACAGCCTGTATCGCCGAAATAACTTCCGGACTCGGAGGATACGGGTTTTCATTCGTATTTAATTTCACCCAACCGCTTTCTTTCGGTTGCATGCCCGGTGTGTACGCATCCAGCGCGCGCACATGAGGCAAAACGTATGGGAATATGCTGCTGCTCATAAATAAACCATCCATGCTACCGCCATAAACGAAGATTTCCACAGAAAAATAACAACAGAATGGAAACAATCTTCATTGCCATTTCATGCTTTTAATAAGGATAAGGACGGGAAAATACCTTTGTTGTACATGCAAGCTCCATTAGCTATAACATGCCGGTTTTCGATGAATGCCGCAAAAGCGATCATTCCGGCATTGTCGCCCCTGTGTTCAGGCAAGGCACAAAAGAAAGGTAAGCGACCGCGTTTTGCGACAGAATCCATGCGTTCGCGCAAAACGGTATTGTTAGCAACACCGCCGGACAATCCTAACGACTTGAATTGTCTTGCTTCCAATACTTGGGAAACCTTGCGGGCAATCTGATCCATAACCGCTTCCTGGTAGGACGCACAAAGATTGGACATTTCCCTGGCAACGGTACCATCGTCCATCGATTCCAATTGATAACGCAGACTGGTTTTTAAACCGGAAAAACTGAATTTCCAATCGGAACGAGAAGGAAATGCCCGAGGAAAATCAAACGAGTCAATCTTCCCTGCCCTGGCGATTTTCTCAACCTGCGGACCGCCCGGATAAGGTAATCCGAGCAGTTTTGCGCCCTTATCAAGAGCTTCTCCGGCAGCATCATCCACAGTTTGAGCCAAAACAGAAATCTCCCAACGTTCGTTTAGCATAAACAAAACCGTGTTGCCTCCGGAAACAATCAAGCCGAGATGCGGCAACATCGTTTCCATTGCGTCAAAGAAGGCATCCGATTTTTCCCGGTGCAATGCAATGAACGGAGAATAGGCATGACCGCGCAAATGGTTTATCCCATACAGCGGGAGCTTCCATGCTACCGCCAGACTTTCCGCAACAGCCATTCCCATCGCGAGACAGGCGGCAAGTCCGGGACCATGGGTAACGGCAAGTCCGTCCAGCCGTGACCAATCGCCTTCCAACTTCTCATGAACCAGGGATAACATAGCCGGAAAACGTGAAAAATGCTCGCGGCTCGCCAGATCAGGAACCACACCGCCGTAAATCTTATGCAAATCAATCTGGCTGTGCACCCACTCGCCGCAAAGCCCCTGATGCTTGTCAAACAAGGCTAATGCAGATTCATCGCAGGAACTTTCGATCGCCAGTAACATCAGTTTCAGCCTTTGATCAGTATGATTCTAGCAGATGAGATTCTTGAAGTTATCGAATTCCGCCGAAAACCCGCCGGAAACACCTTTGTTCACAACTGCAACCGCATCATGAGAATGCAGGGATTCCAGATGCGCACACGCAATCTGGAAATCAACAATGCTTGTATCCTTGGAAAACTCACTGAACAGCAAGCGTGCCGCGTCCTCCACAAATTTGACATAGGCTCCGTTCATTTCTGCGAAAGCCTGTTCGTCCTCGCGTTTTACCATCACCTGTGTTTCTGTCTTCAGGGCATCCAGACAATGTTTTTGCATCGCTTCCAGCGAAACGACAGCTCCCGCTTTTACCTCGACGGAAACACGCGCCTTGCTTCGTTGTGAATGAGGAATCGAATAAATGTTGCGCTGTCCGCGGGCATGTTCGGCAAGGTCCGATGAACACGGACAGGCCGATGAATAAACAAAATCAAAGTGAATGATTTTTTTAAAGAAATCCTTTTCATCCAGAATACCTTCATAACTTACATCATAGTATTGGTACCCTTCATTCCCGCTACGAAGACTGGGCTTCAGCATCGGATAAGAGAAATACAGCTTAAGCCGGGCACGCGGGCTTTTGATTTCCGATTTATAACGTTTCAGGATTTCCTCAAGTAATTCCAATGAAAACAGCCTGTCCTTGAATTCATAGAAAATACGCATGATACGGGACATATTTATCCCTTTGTTTTCTGCCGCCAATGTTACCGTTCCGACCACAGAAACTTCCAGGGTCAACAACTCACCCGACCCATTTTTCATCTTCAACGGCAGACGGAAATTCGACATGCCAACCTGCAAAATCGGCACATGAGCACCGGATATTGTCTTGCTCCCCGAATTCTGCATATCAGGAAGTGTCTTGCAGTAATCCTCCGTCACCTTAAAATTTTCATCATAAAAACGCTGCGGTTCCGATGCTACCGTCTTCTTCTCGGAAGAATTGTGTGAATGGTTTGAATCTGTCGACATAAGTTTAAACCTGTTAACATACCTTTCTTTTGCCTTTTAGCAAAACGTTTTTACCAAAGAACACTTTTTGAAAAGTATTTGTAATAAAAACAAAAAACGCCCATCTTTCGATGGGCGTTTTGTAATTGTCGAAACAAACCATTTAAACAAGACCCTGAGCCATCATGGAATCAGCGACCTTCACGAAGCCGGCGATATTGGCGCCTACCACGTAATTGCCTGCCGACCCATAATCAACAGATGCCTTATAAGATGCATTATGGATGGATTGCATGATGCCTTTCAGACGGGCGTCCACTTCCTCGCGGCTCCATGAGAGACGGAGTGAGTTCTGACTCATTTCCAAACCGCTGGTAGCTACACCGCCGGCATTGGATGCTTTGCCCGGGGCATACATGATACCAGACTTTACAAAGACTTCGATTGCTTCCGGAGTGCTTGGCATATTTGCGCCTTCCGCGACAAGTTTACAACCATTCTTGACGAGTTCCTGAGCTTCACTGCCATTCAGTTCGTTTTGGGTTGCGCATGGGAATGCACAATCGCACTTTACGCTCCAGGGTCTTTTGCCTTCCACATACTGCACACCGTATTTATCGGCGTATTCCTTGATGCGGCCACGGCGGACTTCCTTCAACTCGGTAATGAACGCGAGCTTTTCGGTATCGATACCGGCCGGATCGTAAATATAACCGTTGGAATCGGATGCGGTTACTGGTTTTGCACCCAATTCAATCAGTTTCTGGATGGCATACTGTGCTACGTTACCGCTTCCGGATACCGTACAGACTTTACCCTTAAAGCTATCCTTCTTCACCTTGAGCATTTCGTCGGCAAAATAGATCAAACCATAACCGGTAGCTTCAGGACGGATCAACGAACCACCCCATTTGATGCCTTTACCGGTAAGCACACCCGTAAATTCATTGGAAATACGCTTATACTGACCGAACATATAACCGACTTCGCGACCGCCCACACCGATATCACCAGCGGGAACGTCTGTATCAGGACCGATATGACGGAAAAGCTCTGTCATAAAGGATTGGCAAAAACGCATGACTTCGTTACCGGACTTACCCTTCGGATCAAAGTCTGCGCCACCCTTGCCACCACCCATAGGAAGTGTCGTAAGCGAATTTTTGAATGTTTGCTCGAATCCGAGGAACTTCAAAATGCTCAAATTAACGGAGGGATGGAAACGGATACCGCCCTTGTAAGGACCAATCGCCGAATTATACTGAACGCGGTAGCCACGGTTTACGTGAAACTTTCCCTTATCATCTACCCACGGCACGCGAAAGATAATCACGCGCTCAGGTTCAACGATTCGCTCGAGGATCGCAGCTTCTTCGTATTCAGGATGCTTAGCCAACACAGGACCAAGGGCTTCGAGGACTTCCTGTACTGCTTGAAGGTATTCAGGTTGTCCGGCATGTGTCTTTCTGACCTGTTCCAGAACTCGATTATTGTATGTCATTTTTTGTCGTTTTTCAGTGTTATAAAAATGCCTCTGAAAACAAAAGCGTTTCAATTAAACTAGGATTCCCCCTGTTCACAAGATTTTTTTAAAATTTTCTCATAATCACCAGCAACGATGGGCTTTCAACGCATAAATTCCATCTAAAACAAGTCTTAGTTAAAACAATCAAGAAAAACCTTTTGAATTCCATCATTTATGTTATTTTTGGTCATTTATAAACATACCGACAATTGAGTTAACAGATGGAAGGCATTATCATTAGCGTTTTTGTAATCGGCTACCTGCTGATAGCCCTTGAACACAAGGTAAAAATAGACAAAACAGCAACAGCTCTTGTTACCGGAGTACTGTGCTGGACAATCTTCATGGCATCGCCTGAGACATTCCAATCATTGACCGAATCCCATACCCTCTCGGATTCTGTGCCTCAGATTGAAAGCTACCGTTTCACCGTGCTCGGGTTTCTCGCTGAACATCTTTCTGAAATCTCGCAGATTCTGTTCTTTCTTATGGGCGCAATGACCATTGTCGAGTTGGTTGACCAGCGTCAGGGATTCCGCGTCATAACGGATAATATCACGACAAAAAGTCCAAGGACGCTGCTCTGGATTGTCTGCATCATAACATTTTTCCTCTCGTCCGTCCTCGATAACCTGACAACCACCATCGTCATGGTTTCGCTTGTCAGAAAAATTCTACCGGTCAGGGATCTTCGCCTGATTTACGCCGGAATGATTGTCATAGCAGCCAATGCCGGAGGAGCCTGGTCCCCGATTGGCGACGTTACCACAACGATGTTGTGGATCGGCGGACAGATCAGCGCGATCGGCATCATGAAGGATACATTCCTTCCCAGTGTCGTCTGTATTCTTATACCGGTACTGATGCTCAGCCATAGTCTGAAAGGCCGCAAACTCATCAGGGACAGAAAAACAAAAGATTCCAATCAACCGATAAACAAAGATTCCAAAATCATGTTTGTTCTCGGTATTGCCGGATTGTTGTTTGTTCCCATTTTCAAGACGGTAACTCACCTGCCTCCCTATACCGGAATGATCTTTAGCCTTGGTATAATCTGGATGGTCTCAGAATTCCTTTCCTCGAAAATGGAACCGGAGACCAGAAGACGATACTCGGTAAGTTACGCCATTTCCAAAATCGACATGTCCAGTATTCTCTTTTTCCTTGGGATATTGCTGGCAGTCGGCGCTCTTCAGTCCATGGGTACACTGCTTCACTTCGCCCAGTTCCTTGACAATAGGATCGGCGATCAACGGATAATCGTCACATTGATCGGCATGTTGTCCGCTGTTGTTGACAACGTTCCTCTGGTTGCCGCAAGCAAGGCAATGTACAGTCTGCAAACATATCCGATGGACAGTATGCTCTGGGCGTTCCTTGCCTACTGTGCCGGCACAGGCGGTAGCATGCTGATCATCGGTTCAGCTGCCGGTGTCGCTGCCATGGGAATGGAAAAAATAAACTTTGTCTGGTATCTGAAAAAAATAAGCTTAATGGCCGCTCTCGGTTACTTTGCCGGAGCTGCCGTTTACCTCCTCCAATTCCATTTAGTCAATTGAACCGACCGATTCGCTTGTATCCAGGTTGCTCTTCATCTTACAGGAAAACAGAATATCCGCCCGATGAGCAATTGATTTCAAGTCACGGATCATTTGCTCTCGTTTCCCGCCGGATCTCTTGTCTGTGTTAAGGATCTCCATTGCGTTGTATTTTTTTGTATTTACCTGTTTTTCCACAAAGGAAACCTGTTCATCAAGCGACATAGATCCACCGCAAACCATTGCCCTGTTCTGTTCGAGACTCAAGTATAAGAAGCCATTGAATCGGTGTCCTATTTTTCATGGACTAATAAAGCGACCTCCGGAGTAAAGGTAACGATTGTTCAGCAATACCGTAAAATCGCGTCAACGCAAGCCTCAGGGTGATGCATAGCAACACGATGCCCGCAATTCAAGGAAACATCCACACCTGAAGGTTCAGGAATGATGCGGTCATATTTTCCGTGAATACGTTTTACCGGAAACGGAACCTGACCTAAACCCTCCCAACCGAATATTGCTCTGCACATCGCCCGGATGAATTCAGGCTCGCTTCGTCTGAACATCGACAATGTTGAGTTGGATGTCAGTGAAGCCATTGTCTGCAAGGCTGCTATCGGAATAAACGAAATCAGCGGATACAATTTTGCCAAGGCCCCATGAATCTCGTTTTTATCCCTCGCGCTGCCAAGCAGGAATAATACCTTCGGATGATACCGTTTTGCAATCTCACAAGCCACCATTCCACCCAGAGAAGAACCAACCAGTATATCCCCCGTCGAAATACTATTTCCCTCTATCATACGTTCGGCCACATCTGAAATGGACTTTTCTCCGCGGTAACATGGCCAATCCAGAAAAACGGAATCAGACAAGTTCTTCCATGAACCCGCATACATGGAATTATCCGCGCCCATCCCGGGAAGAACAAATATCATGGCGTGAATTAAATCACCCTGACCCCCTGTTTTTCAAGCATCTTTAATCCGATATCCTTAAGTTTGAATTTCTGGATTTTTCCGCTTCCCGTCATCGGATAACCATCAACGAACAGAACATATTTCGGTATCTTATACCGGGCAATCTTTCCGCGGCAAAAATATCTGACCTCTTCTTCGGTCAACGTGGTTCCCTCATTCAGAATGATGAATGCTCCGACTTCCTCGCCATACTTTTCCGACGGTATCGCGGCTACCTGAACATCCTTGATCTGTGGCATTTTATAAAGAAATTCCTCAACCTCGCGCGGATAAATATTTTCACCGCCGCGTATAATAATGTCCTTGATCCGTCCGGTAATCCGGTAATAACCGTTTTCATCCTTCACCCCCAAATCCCCAGAATGCAACCATCCATCCTTATCAATGACTATGGCGGTAGCTTCGGGATTTTTGTAATAGCCTTTCATCACCAAATAGCCGCGGCAACAGATCTCGCCCTGCTCGCCAATACTGCACTCTTTTCCTGTTTCCGGATTAATGATACGCACTTCGGTATGCGGGAATTCCTTACCGACCGTCGTACAACGCGTCTCAAAGATATCGGCAATAACACTATGTGTCATGCCCGGCGAACATTCCGTCAAACCATAGACGCTGGTAATATATTTGATATGCAGCTTCTCCGTGACTTTTCGCATTAACTCTATCGGACACAAGGCGCCTGCCATGATTCCGGTACGCAGGGAGGTAACATCAAACAGGTCAAACATCGGATGGCTCAGTTCGGCAATGAACATAGTCGGCACGCCGTACAGCGCCGTACAGCGCTCCTTATGAACAGAAGCCAATACGACCAAAGGATCGAAACGTTCCACCATCACCTGGGTACATCCATGCGTCAGACTATTCATGGTTGCCAGCGTAATGCCGAAACAATGAAACAAAGGCACACAGCAACACAGTTTATCTTCCGATGTAAAATCCATTCCCTCTCCACAGAAATAACCATTGTTCACAATGTTGTAATGTGTAAGCATTACCCCCTTGGGGAAACCTGTTGTTCCTGATGTGTACTGGATGTTTACCACATCATGGCATGTCGGTTTCGGTATTTCATTCAACGCCCCGTTCCCGAGATTTCCGCCCCAGAAAAGTAATTCCGACGTATTGTACATGCCCGTATATTTTTGATCGCCCATGTACACAACGTTTCTCAGTTTCAGAAACGTCTGGTTATTCAGATGCCCCCTTGAGCTTTCCTTAAGCTCAGGAACCATTTCATAAACCATGTCTACATAATTACCGTCAAAAACACCCTGGGAAATAAACAATGTATGTATATCGGCATCCTTAACCAGAAACGCCACTTCATGCGGTTTATAATTCGTATTTATTGTTACCAGAACCGCACCGATTTTTGCCACCGCATAAAATACAGTCAACCAATCCGGAACATTCGTAGCCCACAGTCCGATGTGATCTCCGGGCTTAACGCCGATGATCAGTAAGCCCTTGGCCATTTCATCCACACGGACATTAAATGCTTTCCAACTCCAGCGCAAATCCCTGTCTGAATAAACAATACATTCCTTGTCGGGAGTCTCCCTTGCCCAATGCTCCAGGAAATCTCCAATGGTCTTTTCTGTAAGGTTCATATCCGTCTAACCAATCAAAAAAAATACCGCTTTACCAGTATGAAGACTCAATAAAGCAATAATAACCTTTATGGCCTTCATAATAAGACACAAAGAAAACGATCCTGTTCATTTCGGCTTTATTTTTCCGTACTGCGCCGTTCAGATATCCGGAAACAGCTTTCAGAAGGTCATTTCATAAATCGGAAAGAAGTTCTTTTTCTTCATTGACAATAAACGCTTTCTTTGAAAATCCTTATCCATCATCAGTTCTTTTCCGCAATATCTTTATTTGAATGCGATTATGATGATGTAACCCGGCTAATGTAAACAAAGTTGGGTTTTATAAAAAATAATTTGCAGCCTTTTTAGCTTCGGTTGCACTCTTTTAATTAATTATCACATGAGTAATCCCAAAGAAAACTCTTCTGATTCACCTATTATACAAGTTGAAGGAATCCTTGAAGGTTCCAAAAATAAAGGTGGCGTTTTGCTCGACCCTAAACGTAACGGGCGTACTTTTCCGTCAGACCCATTCATTCCCAAAGATATGATGCGGCGCTACAAGCTGAACATCGGTTCTTATGTTGTAGCCGATGCTGCCGTGGACAAACGATTCCCGAATCCCAAAGTACAGTATATAAAAACCGTTGACGGACTGACAATTGATCAACGTAAAATTTTACCGGCCTTCAACCAGCTCACAACCATCACACCGGACAAACAGCTTCGCCTCGAAAACAAGGACGAAGACATGACAACCCGGGTTATCGACCTCTTTTGTCCGATCGGAAAAGGTCAACGCGGGTTGATCGTTGCTCCTCCGCGCACCGGAAAAACAACGCTGCTGCAACACATAGCCAAAGGCGTGAACGAAAATAATCCCGAATGCCATGTCATGGTGGTCCTCGTCGATGAACGCCCGGAGGAAGTCACAGACTTCAGGCGCAACGTAAATGCTGAAATCTTTGCCTCGTCCAATGACGAAACAATCCAGAACCACATCCGTATTGCAGACCTGGCTATTGAACGCGCAAAACGTCTCGTAGAGGTCGGAAAAGATGTTGTTCTTCTCATGGATTCCATCACCCGCCTTTCCCGTGCACATAATGCGTCAACCGGAAAAGGCAAAACAATGACAGGCGGTCTCGACGTGCGGGCCCTCGAAAAACCACGCCAACTATTCTCCGCGGCAAGAAATACCGAGGAAGGAGGAAGCCTGACCATTATCGCTTCAGCGCTTATTGAGACAGGCAGCCGCATGGATGATCTTATTTTCCAGGAGTTCAAAGGAACCGGTAACATGGAAATGGTACTCGACCGCAAATCCGCGGAATTGCGACTCTGGCCGGCAATCAATCTCGCCTCCTCAGGCACACGCAAAGAAGAGCTGCTACTTTCGCCTGCTGCACTCAAAGGAGCCAGCATCATGCGACGAGCCCTCGCCGGGCAAAAGACGGAAGATGTCACCGAAACCCTTCTCTCACGCCTTTCCAAGTCGAAAACAAATGCTGAATTTCTTGCGCTGATTAACGCATCCTAGGCAATACGCCGTGGAGACAGGAGAGCACGCGCTCTCCGTAAACTTTGTTTTCGTGAATTTAACTTGTTGACTAAACCTCAATATAACCCCAAACATTTCCCTTTGATTTTATAATTATGCAAAGTTTTGCTGAGCAATGTATTGATATGGCCCGCTCTATTCTCGGGCATAATATTGAAGCCATAAACGAAGATGGTACCATTACACCCGTGGCAGGTGAATCAAACGTTCCGTACGAATCAGGACATGCCGCGCTGGCTATAGGCGAATTTTTCCGGGCAACAAAACAAACCGAACTTAACGGAAAAGATCTCGTTGATCTTTCTGCCCGTTGTATCACGGCGCAAGCGTTCATGGAAGAAGAAAACGAGAACGGCCTTGCTTACGCATCGCTCGGGTTGCTCTCCTTCGGCCCGGCCAAAGAACGTAATCTCGTATGGGAGCGCTTCGTCGAACAGACACAGGAACGTCTGGACCGCCGCCTGCTGGCAAGAACGGACTACGACGACCATTTTCAGGCATTTAACATAGCCAAAGCTGTTGCCCGTTTCAGCATGGGCCTTTCCAAAAAAGACGAAACCAGCAGACTCATCGAGCGCTTTATCGAACGTATACAGGCAAACAGTTCCCAAGGTTATTGTGATGATTATCCGCACGGACTAGGCGGCTGTTTTAACATTTACGGTATCATGTCCTTCGTCTTTATCCGCCAGGCGCTCCAGTTGCACGCGGACTCCAAGGTAAAAGACCGTAAGCTGCCGTCTCTCCGCACTTATGCCGAAAAGTATCTCAAGATGATACCCGATTTGGTCCGCGAGGACGGGCTCGGCTTTGCCTACGGTTCATCCATCGGCTCTTATGGACAGATGCACTGCATCAGTCTGATTCTTCAGGCAATGCGCGACGGATGGATTCCGTCCGACCAGATGCAAAAATATTTTGATATACTCCGCCGTCTGTTCCAGTTCTTCTTCCTTACCTATCTGGATCAGGAAAACGGGGTGCTCGTCATTCGCGACCAGGAACGTGACACCGTGGAAGGCCACACCACACGCATGGCAAATTTCGATGCAGCGCGAAGTCTTTGCCAATGGTCCCGCCTGGCACAAACCATCGGCAATGTACCGCAACAGACACAGGCTCCTGTTTCGCCTTCAAGCAAGCCGACAGGACGTTTCGTCCTCTTTGATAAAAGCAATAAGAAAGAACAGGGCCTCTTCATTTATCAGGATCCGGCCAGCGGAATAAACATTCAGTTGCCCCTGGTCAGCAGCGGGAAAACCATTTCCAGCGACAGCCTCGCCTATCCGCACTGTCCGGGAATCTTTGACGCTCCGGTAAACAAATACCTTCCCATTCTGATACCTGAGTTAACCTTTGGCGATAAAGTGATTGTTCCCTGTTTTTACGGAATCCGTTGCATAACCAAACTCGGCTTACGCAACAGTTTCGACTTCCGTTACGAACAGCCTGAACTCGTTACCATTGACGAAAAGATCGTTCCCGGTCTTGGCACAGCCAAAATCAATTGGTCTTTCTGCGGAAACACCATCACAAGCGAATTCATTTTCACCGTCAAAAACCAGATCCAACTCGACCGCATGCGTTACGTGATCGCGATTGCCGCTCCGCACAGTCAGTACCGCGTAGGCATGTCACTTATGATCGGCGAAAAAGGATTGGGTGCCCAGGTACTGAAAGATGATTTCATGGGTGAATGGAAGGAAACGGAAGTTGTGACAGACGATCCTGAATACAAGACTTACTACGGAAAGGTGCATTACATCCAAACGCTGGAACGTAGTCACCCGCTTATTATGCGACCCGGACAGGTTTACACGCTCAAGGTCAGCTTTGAGCCGGATGTATCCCTCGCCGACGCATAAATAAAAAAACACGCTTAAACAGCGTGTTTTTTTTATTTTCCTGCTGTCCGATATTAAAACCAAATATCGGTATCTTGTACAGACTGCCTACCCGTAAACGATTCGGGTATTTACCCTCTTCTGGGAAATGGCAAGGTGGCGACTTTCAGAAATCCGGATGCAACAAGACAGTACCGATCTACGGATTAATCCACTCTTTTCTGAAAAAATAACTCGCTTTTTTTTCAGTTCTCATAGACTTTCTTTCCCTTGGGCTCATTTTGCTTTCAGGCAAATGACGGCAGCATGGAGAAACATCCTTATGAAACAGATCAGAAATATTGCGATCATCGCGCACGTCGACCACGGAAAAACAACCATGGTGGATAAAATCATGCAACAGTCCCAAATGTTCCGGGACAATCAGGAAATGCAGGAATGCTTCCTCGACAACAATGATTTAGAACGCGAACGCGGCATTACCATTTTGGCAAAGAACATCAGTATCAATTACAAAGGTGTTAAAATCAATGTTATCGACACGCCCGGACACAGCGATTTTGGCGGACAAGTGGAACGCGTGCTTAACCTCGCTGACGGCGTTGTTCTGCTCGTTGATTCCGCGGAAGGACCCATGCCGCAAACCCGCTTTGTTTTAGATAAGGCGCTCCATCTGAAATTAAAACCCATCGTCGTTATCAATAAAATCGACAAATCGGATGCCCGGCCTGACGAGGTTCTCAACAAGGTTTTTGATCTCTTCTGCGAACTCAACGCAGATTCTGACCAGCTCGACTTTCCCGTTCTTTACGCAAGCGGACGCGATGGCTGGGCAGTCCGGAACATCAACGACCCGCGTACAAATATTACGCCGCTACTGGATGCTGTCATCGAGCACATTCCTGCTCCAAAATTCCGCCAAGGTCCCGTTCAGATGCAAATTGCCACGCTCGATTATTCCGACTATGTCGGACGAATCGGCATCGGCCGTGTTTATCGTGGAACGCTCGACCTTAATAAACCCGTCGCCATTATTAAACGGGACGGTAGCATGATAAGCGTACAGATCAAAAAACTCTTCACTTTTGAAGGACTTTCCCGAAATGACTGTAACATGGTTTCCTGCGGGGACCTGTGCGGTGTCGTCGGCATCGAAGATATTGACATCAGCGATACCATCACCGACGCTGAACATCCGGAAGCCATGCCGCCGATTAGCATCGACGAACCCACCATTTCCATGATTTTCCGCGTCAACGACTCTCCGTTCTACGGACGTGACGGAAAATTCGTCAGTAGCCGCCATCTCAGAAACCGTCTCTTCAAGGAGGCTGAACGCGATGTCGCGCTCCGTGTGAAAGAAGCATCCGAAGGCGGTGAAATGTTTGAAGTCAGCGGACGCGGTGTTCTCCACCTTGCCATTCTTATCGAAACCATGCGTCGCGAAGGTTTTGAAATGGCCGTTTCCCGTCCCAATGTCATTTGCAGGGAAATCGACGGCGTAAAGCACGATCCGATCGAACAACTGACGATTGATGTTCCCGACGAATCCGCAGGTAACGTGATCCAGATCGTTGGACAACGCAAAGGGGAAATGACACACATTGAACCCCGCGGCATACGCCAGTTGATCGAATTCAGCATTCCGACAAGAGGACTCATCGGACTCCGCAGCAAAGTACTCACAGCCAGCGCCGGCGAAGCCATTGTCTCCCACCGTTTTGACCGTTACGAACCCTTCAAAGGAGACATCCAGCAACGCATAAACGGTACCATGATAAGCATCGGTGAAGGCAAAGCCGTGGCATATGCCATTGATGCGCTTCAGCTTCGCGGAATTTTCTTCGTTGATCCCAATGAGGAAGCTTACGAAGGCATGATCGTCGGCGAACACTGCAAGGAAGGCGATATTCTCGTCAATGTCCAGAAAGGCAAGGAACTCACTAACATGCGTGCATCCGGTTCCGACAGAAAAATGAAAATCGCACCGGCGAAAAAGCTATCCCTGGAACAGGCGCTGGAATACATTGCCGACGATGAATTAGTGGAGATAACACCCAACTATTTACGCTTACGCAAAACATACCTTACGGAAAACGAACGTAAACGTTTTGCTAAATATAAAACCGTTTAATGATCAAAGGGTACGCTTCTCAGGGTACCCTTTTTCAGCGGAAAGTAACTTCGTCCGGCTTCCTTTGTCAGCAATGTAAACACCTGCCGAGATCAGCACTGCGCCGGAAATCGCAAAAAAGGTCAGTATTTCATCCAATACGATCACTGCCGTTATCATGCCGATTGCCGGAATGAAATAAATGAAGTTCGTAGCACGGACAATGCCCACAACACCCACGGAAAAATTCCACAGGACGTAACATAACGCGGACGCACCTAATCCCAGAAAAAGCAGATTTCCTGCGACGGACGGCAGCATCAGAATGTTCCTGTCCGTATTTAATCCCGTCACAGCCAGAATCGGCAGCATGGAAAGCAAGCCGTAAAAGAAAATCCTCCGGGTCAGCACAATATTGTTTTTTATTCCCGTAATCCGTTTTAACAGGATACAATAAAACGACCAGAAAACAGCTGCCAGAATAGCAAGAAAATCACCCAGAGGATTAATTTCCACATGCATGCTACCGTTGCAGATAACAAGAAAAACACCCGCCAAGCCAAGGACGCATCCAAACACGGAATAACGTGTAATACTTTTGTCCTTGTTGATCCACACAGACAGGATAAGCGTCACGACCGGAGCAATCGAAACCAGTAAGGCCGCATTGGACGCGAAGGTATATTGCAAGGCGATATTTTCAGCCAGAAAATAAAGCAGTATCCCGCTTACACCGGCCGAAAAAATCAGCAGTTCATTTTTTAGCGAAGTGAATTTTTCGGACTTCGGATAAACAAAGCAAAGCGCAACGAACCCGATCAAAAACCGATAAAATAAAATATCAATCGGAGCCAGATACTGAAGCAAAACCTTGGTGGAAACAAAAGTTATCCCCCAAAGAAAAATAGTAATCGCCAGTATAGTATAGCCGAATGCGGTTTTATTACGCATTCACTTATCTACACGGAAATACAGATCACTTCGCAATAAAATAAATCAGGCAAAAGCCAAGCCCCTCACTTTACTTGTTCTCTCCTTCATTCAATCCAGGACGATTGGACTCAATATCCCGAGGCTTTGGCTTCCGTTCATTTACGCGTGCCTCCAAATCTGTCCTCGCTTTAGCTTCCTCTTTTTTGGCTTCAATAATGGCTTTGCGTTCATCAATGGCACTCGTATTCGGTTCGGCTTTTGTCCGTTCCCTTGCTTCGGCTATCCGTGCTTCCGTTATGGCTCTTCTCTCCTCGGCAACAGACCGCGAGACATTGGTTCCGAAAGTACCCTGTTTATTTTCGTTCGTTTGCTTTTCTGCTTTCTGAGCTGATTTCTGCTCTGTTCCCTGTCTGGTAGTTACCTTCCTCTCTTGTCCCTGAAGAGAAAAACCTAGGCAAAAAACGATAAAGAAGAATAAATATTTTTTCATATGACACCTCCTGTGAAACTAGCTATAAGATTAAGCCCCTGAAACCGAAAAAAGTTGTCGTATAGACGGAATCTGCACGGAAATACCCCTGCAGATTCCCGTTATTAAGCATCATGCTACCGTGATACTTTTATCCAGGTAAACATCCTGAATCGCGTTCAGTAAAACGACTCCGTCTTTCATCGGTTTCTGGAATGCTTTCCGTCCGCTGATCAAACCCATTCCTCCCGCGCGTTTATTCACGACTGCAGTGATCACGGCATCTTTCAAATCGGATGCGCCATGAGACTCCCCACCCGAATTAATAAGTCCAACCCGTCCCATGTACCCGTTCGCAACCTGATAACGACAAAGGTCTATCGGATGGTCCGAGGTCAGTTGTTCGTACATCCGTTTGTCTGTTTTGCCGAACTTTATTGCCGTGAAGCCACCGTTATTTGTCGGCAGTTTCTGCTTTACGATATCCGCCTGAATCGTCACGCCAAGATGATTTGCCTGACCCGTAAGATCGGCAGCCGCATGATAATCCACGCCGTCCTTCTTGAAACTGTCGTTTCTCAGATAACACCAGAGGATTGTTGCCATCCCCAGCTCATGGGCATACTCAAAGGCCTCCGCGATCTCTATGATCTGGCGGCGGCTCTCCTCCGAACCAAAGTAAATGGTTGCACCGACTGCTGCTGCTCCCAGATTCCACGCCTCCTTGACCGACCCGAAAAGGATCTGGTTGTAGCTGTTCGGATAGGTAAGCAGTTCATTGTGATTGATCTTCACCACAAATGGAATCCTGTGCGCGTATTTGCGTGCTACCACACCTAAAACACCGAAGGTCGATGCTACCGCGTTGCAACCACCCTCGATGGCAAGTTTTACGATATTTTCCGCATCAAAATACAAAGGATTTGGCGCAAACGACGCTCCCGCCGTATGTTCGATACCTTGGTCAACCGGAAGGATCGAGACATAGCCGGTATTCGCCAATCGACCGTGCCCCAGTATTCGCTGCAGGTTGTTCAGTGTCTGCAGGTTTCTGTTTGATGCCGTCCAAACCTTGTCCACCGTATCCGGAGAAGGAACATGAATCAGCGATTTATCTATCGTTTTACACACGTGACCAAGATAATAGTCGCTCTGGTCACCCAACAAATCGGTAATGTTATTTTTAGACATGATATACTTCGGTTTGTATTGTTACTCGACACGGTAACCGCCGATTTAAATCAGAAGTACCGCACTTAATTAACTGTAAGTATATCCCGAATAAGCGAGGAATCAAGAACAAGGATTTCCGGTGATACCGCAAAGAAAATGAGATTGTATTGACCATTTCCGTTGGATACGGTGAACGCATGAAAAATGTTATAATCGGTATCGGTGAGATTTTATGGGATGTTTTACCCTCAAAGAAAGTACTTGGCGGCGCGCCGGCCAATTTTGCTTACCATGCTTCCCAATTCGGATTCGACGGATACGCAGTCAGCGCCATAGGTAAGGATGCTCTTGGCAAGGAAATCATCGACGAACTGGCTAAAAGAAAACTTCATTACCATATAGAAACAACCGATTTTCCCACAGGCACCGTTCAGGTAACCCTCGACGGTAACGGAGTCCCTCACTACGAGATCTGTCAGGATGTCGCATGGGACAACATCCCCTTCACACCCAAGACGGAAGAGTTGGCAAAAAACGCCTGTGCGGTCTGCTTCGGTTCGCTCGCCCAAAGAAACAAGTTATCACGCGAAACTATTCAGCGTTTTCTTGATGCCGTTCCCTCGGAGGCGCTCAGGATTTTTGATATCAACCTGCGCCAGCATTTTTACAGCAAGGACATTATTGAACAGTCACTCTCCAAGTCCAACGTGTTCAAAATCAATGACGACGAACTCCATGTTATTCTGCCGTTGCTCGGACTTGAAACCATGAATGAGACGCAGGCAGGAAAAGTCCTGATGAAAAAATATAATCTCCGTTACCTTATCATCACCAAGGGCGCAATCGGCAGCTATGTCTTTGATAATAATGATTGCTCTTACCTGAACACGCCCAAAGTCCAGGTGGCCGACACTGTTGGCGCAGGCGATTCATTCACCGGAGCCTTTGCTGCTTCGCTGCTCAAAGGAAAATCGCTGAAAGAAGCCCATGAACTTGCCGTCCAGGTTTCTGCCTTTGTTTGTACTCAACATGGCGCCATGCCGATCCTTCCTGACTCCTTTGTGAACTTACTTCGGAACTGAAATGTCTTTCCAGAAGCAGTTTGACCACTACCGCCAAGCAACCGAAACAGCCATTGAATCCATGCTGCCGCCGGCTGCCACACGTCCGGCACGCATTCATCAGGCCATGCGCTATAGCATGGAAGCCGGAGGAAAACGTTTGCGTCCGGTACTACTGCTGGCAAGTCATGCATGGCTGAAGGGAAAAAACGATGCTACCGCCGCGGCAGTCGCCATCGAATGCATCCACACCTACAGCCTTATACACGATGATCTGCCTTCCCTCGACAACAGCGACCTGCGCAGAGGACATCCTACATGTCACAAAGCTTTTGATGAATCGACAGCGCTGCTTGCCGGCGACGCGCTCCTCACCTATGCGTTTCTCCTGCTCGGAACACGTTACGCAGCGCAACCCGATATTGCGCAACAACTCGTGTCCATACTCGCCCGGGCTGCAGGAAGCCAGGAACTCATCGGCGGCCAGATGGAAGATATCCTTTGCGAAACCGAACCATGCACAAAGGAACGGCTTGCGTTCATACATACAAACAAGACGGCAGCATTGCTGACCGCCTCCATACAGATGGGATTTGTCCTTGCCAATGCTACCGCCGAACAATTGATCCGAGCAAAACAACTTGGGCAGCACATCGGACTCAGCTTCCAGATTGTCGATGACATACTGGACGCAACATCCGACGCACAGACGCTCGGAAAACCCGTTGCACAGGACCAGCAGAATAACAAGGCAACGGCTGTTTCCCTTTACGGGATCGACGCGGCAAAACAGGCTGTTGCGAAGCATACTGACGCCGCCATCATCTTATGCGAAAAAATCGGCTGCGATAACGGGTTCATGATTGATTTCATCCGGTATCTCGAAAACCGCATTGCCTGAACGCATTGCGCACAAAATTAACATATACCGTTTTCTGCCATGATGTCACAAGCCGCACAGAATCCCGATGAACTGTTTGATGTCGTTGATGAAAATGACAGCATTGTCGGCCAGGCCACCCGCGCAGAAGTTCACGCCCAAAAACTGCTTCACCGCGCGGTGCACGTCTGGCTGACCGATACCTCCGGACAACAGTTATTCATCCAGAAACGTTCCCTGTTCAAGGATAGCAGCCCCGGATGCTGGGATTCTTCTTGTTCCGGCCACGTGGATGCCGGCGAAACCTACGAGCTTGCCGCACGGCGCGAACTCGCTGAAGAAATAGGAGTTACTCAGACACTGGCGCTGGCACTGGTTCTTGAACTCAAAGCCTCCCCTCTGACAGGCTACGAATTCATGAAAGTATTCCGTGGAACCTATAACGGAGCATTCACGCTTAACCCCGCGGAAATAGACGAAGGACGCTGGATTCCCATAGTAACGTTGAAGGAAGAAATGACTCGCATGCCCGAACGATTCACGCGTGTATTCCGTCACATTGCGGAACAACTGCTCGGACATTGAATCCCCCGCAATGATGGCAACATAACCCGTCACGGACAACCTATGATCAGTGCGTTTGTCCGAAATATCCCGTTCCTTTTAAATACCATGCATATAATGAGCTAAGAGCTTGTCTTTTGTTTTAATTCCCTATACCTAAAAATAGTCTGATCTTTTCATTTCATCGTTTGAGACAAGCATGGAAAATTATACTTTAGTTCGCGACATCGCTGTCCTCCTTCTGGCGGCCGGGATATCAGGCCTCATATTCAAACGCCTGGGACTCTCTGTCATAGTAGGCTATCTCATCGCGGGTATCGTCATCGGTCCCAATACACCCGTAAAAATGATCGTCGATGAACACCGGATTGAAGAACTTTCCCAGATTGGCTTGGCCTTTGTCATGTTCTCCGTCGGCTTGCATCTCAGTGTGACAAAGCTCAGGAAGATGGGATGGGCGACACTGATGGCCACAGGGTTAGGAGCCTTTTTTATGCTCCAGTTTACCTTGCTGCTGGGAAGCATCGCCCACTGGAGTAACATGCAAAGCCTTTTTGTCGCTGCAATGCTCATGGTGTCCAGCTCTGCCGTGATCTCAAAGATCATGGAAGAAATGCATCTCACGCACAACCGCACAGCACAGATGGCGCTTGCCATGACCATTGTCGAGGACATCGTTGCGATCCTCATGCTCACCCTGCTTTCGACAAAAGTCGGCAGTCAGACGGAATCCGCAGGTGCTCTGGAGCAGGCCGGCAGTTTTGGACTGAGCAGTATCATTGTCGGCGCATTCATTGTTATGCTGCTGATTTCGGGACTATTGCTCATTCCTCGCGTACTGCACCGTGTGGATACCGCCGGCGACTCCGAATTAAGGACTATAGTCATTGCCGGATTGCTTCTTTTTATTTCGTTTTGCGCCGTGAAAGCAAATTATTCCATCGCTCTCGGAGCCTTTCTCTTCGGTGCCATCATTGCCGAATTACCTGAGAAATTATCCATTGAAAAATCCTTTGACAGCGTACGCAGCATTTTTAGCAGCATTTTCTTTGTTTCCATCGGGATGATGATAAAACCCGAACAACTCTCCGACAGTTGGTCGATTGCCGTTGCGCTCAGTCTTTTTTCTCTCTTCGTTCGGCCGCTTGCCTGCGGGTTTGCGCTTATCCTGGTCGGCGTTACGCCCCGTGAGGCAAAACGCGGCGGTATGTTACTGGCACCTCTCGGGGAATTCACCTTCATCATTGCCACCGTCGGCATCAGTTCCCAATTCCTTGACCAGTCGTTTTACCCGATTGCCGTTGCGCTTTCCATTTTCACCGTACTGGCAACACCTATATTGAACCGGTTCTCCGAACAGATCCTGAATTTTTCCGAAAAAATTGAACCCCGATGGTTAACCCGTCTCATCATTGCCTATCAGGACTGGCTTAAACAATTCACCGAAAAAAAACCATCGGGCACTACCTGGAAGCTGATCCGTCCTCAATTTATAACGGTTGCGATAAACATGTTCTTTGTGACCGGTATCCTTGTTTTTTCGCAGCCATTCTTCAAGGCCATCACCCAAATCATCAATGAAGGACAATTAGCCGGCGACAACCTGCGCTGGATCGGCTCCGCTACCTTCACCTATGTGTTCTGGGCGCTTATCGGCTTATGTATACTCCCTTCGCTCATCGTAATACTGCGCAATGTTTCTGTGATCGCACAAGCCATCGCCGAAAACGCGACCTCCCGGCAAGTCTCCCAACGTATCTTTTCGCAAGGGATAAAAACGATCGCCTTCATCATGTTTTTTTACTGGCTTTACGCCATCCTCCCTATTTCCGCATTCTCATTCTGGGGTTGGATCATCATCGGCATCCTGACCATTGCGGTCCTTATTCTCTTCTCGCGGCGCCTCATCAGCTGGCACAGCTCCATGTCCCATTCTGTCAGCGAAGTGTTCTCGCAAAGCAGCATACCTGAGGAACAGGAAAAGGCGCGCGAAGAAATCAACCGCGGACTGGAAAGCTGGGAATTGCTTATTCAGGAATGCATCATTCCTCCTAATCCCGCCTATCTCGGGAAAAATCTCAGCGAACTCGCCATACCAAGTAAGTTCGGCAGTACCATCATTGAAATTGAGCGAAACGGACAGAGTATTTTCACCCCCGGTCCCAAGACCATGCTCTTTCCCGGAGACAAAATCCTGCTGCTCGGGAAAAGTACACAGATAGCCGAAGCAAAGACATTCCTTCAATCGGGGAGTAAGCAAAAACACCTTAACGACAGCTTTTACAATACCGTACTCGAATGTGCGCGTGTCGACAACAGCCCGCGCTCAGGCAAGACCTTCACGGAACTGAATATTGCCCGCGAGACCGGGGTTCGCATTGTCGGTATCCAGCGGGGCGAAGAACGTATCATCAATCCTACCGGCAAGGAAAAAATCCTTGAAGGAGATGACTTGCTCATACTCGGTACCATGGACAACATCAAACGTTTTAACAAATGGTTATTGGAAACATCCGGGAAAGGAAACCAGCCATCCGCATAAAACCCGTGCTACCGTCAAAATCTTCAACCCATCCCACGCCATGCAATTGATCAACGGCTTACTCACGCGGCGCAGCATCCGCAAATTCGAAGACAAACCCGTCTCCCGGGAAAGCATCACGGAAATCCTCCGATGCGCCATGTACGCTCCCTCAGCACGCAACGCGCAACCCTGGCAGTTCATTGTCATCGACGACAAACAGTGTTTTGAGGCAATAATGGCATTCCACCCCTATGCCAATATGCTAAAATCGACACCCTGTGCGATTCTTGTTTGTGCCGATATCACCGCGTCCAACACACCCGAATACTGCCCAATTGACTGCGCCAACGCCACACAGAATATCCTACTGGCAGCGCACGGGCTCAAACTCGGAGCCGTCTGGATCGGTATTTATCCGCGCGAGGAGCGGATAAAGGCCATGAGAACGCTCTGTAAGCTACCGGACCGCATTCAGCCCTTCTCACTGGTCGCAATCGGCCATCCGGCCGAATCCCCCAAGGTACTCGAACGTTTCAAGGAAGAAAAAATCCATTTAAACCAATGGAATGACAGGACATAGTCGGGAAATTGTTTTTTTAATCACTCTCTGTCGGTTCAAACTTACCGATAAACAGAATAGCTCCCGATTTATTGTCACGTAGAAAATAGATAAACGGGCGATCCGCCTCGACTACAAAATTGGCCGGTGGCAAAGGGGGCGGATTGACTCCCCGCTGCTCGTTATCGGTGTCCTGGCTGGCGTTATAAGGATAAATCCCGCGTTCTCCGACATAAAGCGTATTTTGAAAAATAAAATCGGAAAAAGGTAAATCCGGACCTTTGGCTTCCGTACTTTCCTCATCTCCCCAAGGGATTTTTCCGGAAATGCTTTCAATGACCCGCTTCATGCTACCGCAGTAATTAAGTGTAAACTTTGGCATGGAAAACTGCCCGTAAGAATAGTTAAGTTCTTTCAGGAACAACTCGATATTCTTTGGACTCAGATAAGTCCGCATTTCCGCCAGCGATGAATTCTTATCCGGTAGCATCACCACAAACAGCATATCTGAATCACCCATTTCCTGTCCGATGATCTTGAATCCCTTGAAATCACGGAACCAATACATGCCCCGTCCCGTCATCATCCAGATCAAGGGCCGGCGTTTTCCGTCCTGGTCTTTCCTGCTCCCAAAAAGTTCCCGTGAGCTGGCATTCCTGAACCAGACACTCCAGTTTCCGTCAAAGGCGGTTGCGCTGACCAATAAGGGCGCAGACAACTCCTGCGTAAATGGATCGTTCTTTTTCGGGAAAAGATCATCCCGCAGGTTCGGAATGTATTTTGTAGTAAAACGATTGATCGCATTGCGCGCGTTTCTCGCCTGCGCAAAGTCCGTGAATTGCGGCGCAGTATCCAGCTTCTTCAGGGTGGCCAGATAATCGCTTGGCACCGCCGTTCTATTCTGCAGGAAAATGGTATTGGCCATGAAAAAATGAGCATAGCGCTGCGTCCTTCGCCTTCCGAGATAATCCCATAAATCATCAAATCCGCGAAGGATATCGTCCTCGGAGGCATAAAATCCAAAAACCTCCTGAAGCTTGTAACGCGTTTCGCCCTCGGTACCCCAATAGGACTGCAACAATGAGTGCGTCAACGCACAAGGGGAAATCACCATATGGCCGACTTCGCTCCCGGCCATTTCATCAAACAGTCGTAACCCAAGTCGATTACTCATATCAGCAAAATCCCTCATGTCCCACTTGCGCTCCTGAGCCAGGCCGACATACACAGGAAACATGAAAAAAACGCAGAACAATAAGCAGAACTTCTTCATGGTTCCATGCTACCGTCCATCCTTTCCGTCTCAAGAAAAAAGTAGAATCACGAACCGCCAGGTAAACAAAGATTCCATTTGCTATTTCTCCCATTTACAAACAAGCATTTTATCAAAAAATCTTTCTTGTTACAAAACCTGAAAATGAATACTTTGTTTACTTTTACAGCCTCAGGCCTGTTTTGTATAAAAGGGAAAAGGCGTATAGTAAATTCGCACCTCAAATAAAAGAATACTTTAACATTTTAAATTCTAAAAGCATGCACTCAACTACTACTACGCTAACCGATAATCATCGCATAGAAATAGCGGATGTATTACGTGGTTTTGCTGTAATGGGAATTACCCTTATCCATTTTATCGAACGGTTCAGCCTCGGTAGCTATCCGGAAGAAACCTGCAACTTTCTGGTATTTACGGATAGGGTAATTTGGGACAGTGTATTTTTTGCCTTTTCCGGTAAAGCCTACTGCATTTTCGCGTTACTTTTCGGATTCAGTTTTTTTATTCAAGACAACTCGCAAAAAGAAAAAGGGAAGGATTTTCGTGGGCGGTTTGCCTGGCGGTTAGTATTACTTTTTTTTATAGCCTGCATCAACTCGACTTTATTTCCCGGTGAAATATTGATACTTTATGCATTGCTTGGTTATGTAATGATCGCGGTCTGTCGTTTTTCTACCCGCACAATCGCGTTTATAGCGATTTTTCTTTTACTGCAACCTTTTGAATGGGGACAAATAATTTATGCACTCATTAACCCCGAATGCATTATTAACGCTCAGTTTGATGCTCCATACTGGGAGATAGTCAATACAGCTCAGAAAGAAGGTTCCTTCCTCGAAATGTGCAAGACTGCCATATGGACGGGCAATGTTGCCAATATGGGCTGGATGCTGTTACATGGAAGGGTTACTCAAACCGCAGGACTGTTTATGATAGGTATACTGATAGGGCGGAATAAAATGTTTCCCTATTCAGAAAAAAATATAAAGTTTTGGACGAAGGCATTCATCATAGCCACCATAGCATTTTTCCCGATCTATGGTTTGATGGCTATACTTCCCGACTTTATAAGCCGGGAGGCGTTGCTTGTACCTTCTTCCCTTCTCCTTAAGTCACTTTCAAATATTGCATTTACAACAATACTGTTTGCAGGGGTAATACTTGTTTATTACCTGACAACGTGTAAACGCGTTCTTCATCTATTAGCACCTTATGGGCGCATGAGTCTGACAAACTACCTGTCGCAGTCTTTAATCGGTGGATTCTTGTTTTATAACTGGGGACTAGGACTCTACCGGCATACGGGCATTACAGTATGTTTTCTTATGGGTATAGGCGTATTCTTTTTGCAATGCCTTTTTTGTCATTGGTGGCTTCGTTCACATCGTCAGGGTCCATTAGAATGGTTATGGAAAAAAGCAACCTGGATCAAAATAGGAAAGGGATAACTTCCTGAATCACTTTATCTTGCATTGAAAGTTGGGCGATAGTTCCAAGAGCCTCACGACTATTTTTCATTCAAATAGCCGACTGGGATATAATTCTATTTTTCCTCGTCCCATGCGACGGTCCGTCCTTTCCGTCGCAAGAAAAAACAAAACAATGCCCTCACGGAAACAAAGATCCCGGACGCACTTATTCGGATGAGAGAATGACAAAATCCTCCGTCAGCCCATAATCCATCAGATCATAATCGCTTCCCGGCAACTGTTTCTTCACACCGTTCCAATGCCACGGACCTGCAATTCCTTTTTCGCGGTTATAATGCGGCCCGAACAGGTTTTTCAGACTGCCGATCACTCGTACTTCGACTTTGTTTTCACCCACTTCCAAGTAAGACGATAAATCAAAGACATACGGTTGGTAAGCAATGACACCCACCTTTCTGTCATTTACATACACCTCCGCCAGCGTGCCCTTCCATGACTTCAGTTGAACTGCGTAACGCGCCGACGTATCAGCGATCCGATAATGTTTCGCATAGGACACGTCCCACGAATAAAACGGCTGTCCCTGAGCCTTCCAGCTTCCGAAATCCAGGCGAACCGGCGGTTCAACCTGCCACCCGGCAGATGCCGATTTAAGCGAAAAGTCGCCCAAGAGGTAAACCGGAGCGATTTCCGCGTATATGCTCATCGGAGACCGACTCAACTCGACGACATTTTCACCGGGTTTTGCCAGCTTTCCGATCGCATACACGCCAAAACGGCTGTCTAGCCAGTGTTTTCCGGGAATAGCCGTAATCGGCTCCCCGTTTACCTTTACTGTCCACAGATCCGGTTGTTCGACTACCAAGCGGAAACCTTCCGTCTCCACAGCCTCCGACACCCCAAAATGGTACTGCACCCGGATATCACCCGTGGTGAAACGATCTTTCTCAACAATAGTCTGGCGGTACTGAATCGCTGAATTCCAAGGATCATTCATCCCGAAATGTCTGTAAAGCTGATTGCACGCCTCAACGGTATACAGATTATTTTCTGTTTTCCCGTCCACCGTCAGGTCGCAAAAATCAAGGGTGAGCACATTGTCCTGCATCCGCCGGATAACCGTTACTCCCTCCGCAGTCACCGTTTTTCCGTTTGCTATCACCGGTCTTGCCCTGTATTCGCCCGTGATTGACGCCGCACTGAACAGCAGCAGACTGGCGGCTGGCGGTAACACAAACGTGGCTTTAATCCTGTCCTCCTGAGTTTTGCCCGGATAAGCGTATAGGTTTCCGGACATCGCATCCAGTTCTGTCAACGCTTTCCCCTTCAGGGTCACCTGTCCGCTTACGGTTTCCGTGAGTGAAGCATTCACAAGGAAGAGCAATTCCCCGTCGTCATAAAGCCGCCTGTGATGATAAAGATTATTACCTCCCGCGATGTTTCTGAAACTGATGGCGTCGTTTTGCAGGGATTCCCGGATGGCATCCGCAGTTGAGCCTTCCGCATATGTCTTAATCCGGGACGCATTGTCCTTAAAGAATTGCTTCAGTGCCTCATTCTCTTTGCCATTGATCAGCGTCGGTGAGGAAAACGCTATCAGTTCACCTCCCGCATCGACAAATTCCCGCAGGAGCGTGAAGGTAACCGCATTCAGGTTTTCCGTCATGGGAGGTATTACCACGGTTTTATACCCGCGCTTCCCGATGACAAAAGATTGGCCACTTACACTTCCCCGGTCCTTGATGATATTTTCGGAACCCAGATCGTATTCCACCTGGCTCTTTTCCAGCTCCGTAACAAAGTGCTGGAAACTAACGCCGACATCCATGGTTTTCTGATGTCCCCTGACATATGAGAAATACAACCAGGCTGTGGTAGTCGGTTCCAGAATCAAAATATCATTAATCTGCTCCCCCTGGCTCAGAAGCAGCGACAGACGCGCAAAATAATCATTCTGCGCCTTATAATCCGACCACCAAGGTGAAAGGGACGTAAACACCGGAGGATAATCATACTTACGGGCGCCCACGATAGTCATGTGCGATAAATGCTGGTTCATGAAATTCACTCCCAGGACATACTCCCAATCACCCAGGCGCTTGAGATCCTCAAAAGTAACATCCCAACCGCCACCGCCATAGGTTTCAGACAGCGTACGCACATAACCCATCTGGTTCGCCACACTTCGCAATTCCTTCACCGATCGTATGTTGCCGAACTGTGCCTGCGGATGCGTGTCATTGAATTGGTTAAACAGCATGTCGATAGCCGGCATTTGGTGCCACGCATACATCGCCATATTATCGCCTCCATGCGACATATCCGGCCAGCCGTGCTCCCAGTAATGCCCTGTCCATAGCAGGTTTTTCTTTTCGCAGTACTCAAACCACGGCTTTGCCCAACGGTCAATAAAGAGCTGCGTCAATGTTTCCATGTAATTATGCCGTACGCGCTTCCAGTCCCCGCTTTCCTCGACCAGTAACGGCAGCACGCTTTTCAGGTCATAACCCCACTGCTTTTTGAAAACATCAAAGAGATCGGGCGTCCACCGTATCCCGCCGGGACTGGATACATTCGGTTCATCCGTAAAGATACCCTTGATTTCCCGGCCCAGCTCTTTGCCTAGGTGCTTCTCGTAACCGCTCATTGTAACCTCCATGAATCGCTCAGTCACTCCCGGGTACAACAGATCGACGTAGGAATAGCCGCCATGCCAATCCGAACGACCATAAAACGTTTTATTGTACACATAATACTCACCCGCAACGCCTTTGTAATCAGCCAACGATGCTGTAATGTCAGTGAACGTATTTCCGTCCTTTTTCAGACAGAAGAAAAGGCCTTGCGTATTATCCGGTACGGTTTCTGTCTTTTTATAATTCAGCCCCTGTCCCTGGTTATATGATTCCGGCATCACCGCAGGGACATGCCCGCCCGCAAAACCACTCGGATAGGAATTTTCATCATAGATCCAGATATCCAGGCCCAGTTTTTTTCCTGTATCAACACTGTGTCGGTATAAAGCAAACCAATCGTCCGACAGGTAATCGGTGATTAAACCCGGACGGGGATGCACAAAGGCTCCGCCAAAACCCTGCTCTTTCAGTTCAGCCAGCATACGGTCAATATCCGCGTTGGATACCTTTGTGTTCCATACCCACAAGGGAGCCGAACGGAAAGAAGACGAAGGATCTTTGAAAGCCTCCCTTAACGATTCAAAACGCATCTCTCTTGGCTGCTCGGAAAACAAATGACTTGCAGCAAGCGCGGAACATAAAAGCAGGATCAGAACAGGCAACTTTTTCATGCCAATTATTTAGTTCTATAACAGACAGTTAGCCAGCTTATTCTTAGCGTATCTGCAGCACTGTACTATCGTTGACCCATTCGCACTTCCTATTCACTCTGTTCTTTTTGCGATCATCAAATGCCGTTCTGAATTCCTTTATCTTCTGATCTATTTCTTCTTCTGGTACTTCATCACGGATTGCCTTCAATTCGCACATCTCCAGCATTTCGATAATGCATAGGTAGAAATATAAAGAAAAGCAATATCGATCTTTTCTTCCCTCAAATAATCAGCAGCCTGACGGGCTTTATCCGGATTATCAACCATACCTGTATCAACAACCGTAACGCCCATATCTTCAATCCGTATTTTTATCTGTTGTTGATATTCCTTCAAACGTGATAATAATCCGTCAAACTGTGGCCAGTATGTCTCCAGCCCTATTCCAAAACAAACCTACTTTCATACGATAAAATTTTATATATTTATTTTACTTCGTTTTTATTACCCTGAAATTATAAATTCCCGAACCTGTTTTAATAACCATACGGTCATTTTCAGAAAAGATTTCTGAAACTCCTTCCGCTTCAGTTATAGAAATACCGCTCTCTGTTATTCCTGACAAATCTGATGCCGGTAAATAAACAGATGCAAAACTATTAGCCGGTACTTCCACACGCAACAGAAATTCATCCTCATTATCCTTCCATTCCGATTTAATAATCCCGTAAGGAGACTCAAAAGAAACATTTGCTTCCCTGATATCACCCACAATCTCCGGTTTAAACACAATCTCCCTGAATCCAACCGAACGATCAGCCTGGCGAACGCCACCCAGACTGCTAAACAACCATTCCATCAGATGCCCCAACATACAATGATTATTCGAAACAAATCCATATGCCTGCCATGATTCCGTCAAAGATGTGGCGCCATGTGCTAATTGCCATCCGTACCCAGGTACATCATATTTACAGTTCATATCATATATAATCTCCGAAGCGTTATTTTCTTCTAAAGCGCGCAATACATACCGGTAACCGACATCCCCCGCAGTCAATGCATTATTGCGTTTACGAATATCCTCAACCAGGTTACTAAATGTCTTTTCACGATTATCATCCGTGGTTAATCCCATATAGATGGCGACGGCATTGGCAGCCTGGCTATCGCAGTCATATTTCTGGGTCGCCTGATCCCAGAAAGTATCATTAAAAGCCTTTTTGATCTGGATTGCCAACTTTCCATACCTTTCGGCATCATCAGGCCGACCCAACAACAATGCCATTTTTTGCATAAGGGTCGTATTATAATAGTATATGGCAGTAGCAGTTACACCATTCGATGTAAGCTGGGATTCCCCGGGATGCTTAGGCCCGATATCATACCAGTCTCCCAATCCGTATGCAATAATATGATTATTCGCTTTTGATGTAAGATAATCAAGATAACGTTGCATATCCGGATAATACTCTTCAATCAACCGTTTGTCTCCATACCACTGGTAGATATACCAGGGACAAATAATAAAGGCACTCCCCCACTCCGGCGTATCCTTAAAGCCACCTTCAAACTCTACCAGCTCGGGGGCAATATCCGGTATTAATCCGTCTGCAGTTTGCGTAGAACGCATATCCATCATTTTCTTTTCATACAAACGAGCCATGTCGTATCTATATTGAAACGAATACTGCATCAAATGTGCTACTTCAAGCCATCCCAGTTTTTCGCGATGCGGACAATCCGTTAATACACTCATCATATTACTCCGCATAGACCAGTCTATCAGGTTATATATCTTGTTAAACATTTCATTCGAACAATGGAATGTCCCGACTTCTTTAGCCGAATTACACGTATGAAGTCCCGTTATGTCCACTATTTCCGGCAGTTTATCCGGATTTGGTTTTCCTGCGGGAATAGCGCCTTCAATCTGCACATAACGAAAGCCATAATACGTAAACTGTGGTTGCCATGTTTCAACATCATTTCCTTTTGCGGTATACGTATAATAAAAAGGAGATCCTGAGGCGCTCTGGTTTACACTATTATTCGGATTCAATAATTCCGCTGGGTAAAGTCTTACCGGTAGCTTTTCTCCTCCTTTTATTTTCAGTTCAGGAATTCCTGAAAAATTCTGTCCCAAATCATACACCCAGTTTCCTTCCGCTGTCTGCAAAATACGTACGGCTGGTATACGATCCCTTACTTTCAATGGCGCTGCACGTTGAGAAACAAGTGTCGTTTTATAACCGGCAATAACAGGCTCACTCCACGATTTATCATCAAAACCGCTTTTCATCCAGCCATCCTGCACCCTGCCGGCATCAAAATCTTCTCCACCATAAATGCTACTGAAAGTTACCGGGCTTTGAGTCGCTTTCCAACCCGGATCCGTAACTATATGCTCCACAGCGCCATCCGTATATTCTACCTGCACATTCATTTTCATTTTAGGAGCGCCATACGAAGTAATCATTTTCAGATAGCGTTCGCGTGGAATATTATAGAAGCCATTCCCAAGCATAACACCGATCACATTACTACCTGGTTGAAGCATGTCCGTAATATCAAACGACACATATAAAGCGCATTTATCATATTTAGTCCAACCCGGATCCAGGAAATTATTCCCGACTTTATCTCCGTTCAGGTACATTTCGAAATGTCCCAGGCCGGATATATAGGCTGTCGCCCTCTTTATACCTTTCTTTATTGAAATTTCTTTCCGAAATTGGGGGAGAAGATACATCCCTGTCTTTTTATCGCCCAAAGCCCTCTCGATATGAGCAATACCCGTAGTAAATATTTCATCTTTTTTATCTTTTTCCAGAGCTATCCATTGTGCTTTATTCCAGTCTTTCTCATTCAACAGCCCCATTTGAAAATAAGCTACGGGGCTCCAACGGGAAACATTTCCTTCTTTATCCCATATTTTAACTTTCCAGAAATAACACCTCCCGGATTCAAGCATTTTTCCCTCAAAATCATTCAATACCGACGAAGAGGAATTTTGCTTCCCGCTATCCCATATATTACCATTATCGGTTTTCAATTCCTCTTCCGTATCTGCGACCAGTATTTGCCAAGCGGATTGTTCAAAATTTCTTTTTTGGGCGTTCATCTGCCAACTGAAACGGGGTTTAACTGTTTCTATGCCTAAAGGATTTCCTTCATGCTCACAGGTAAGATTATATACAGAAAAAGTGTTTTGTGCAGTTAGCGATACTGTCATGCTAATGCAAAAGAATAGAAAAATGGTAATTTTGTTTTTCATTGGAGTAATCGAATAATTCCTGATTCGCATTAATAGGAAATATACACACCTCGTGATCTGTTGGCATTAAACAAATACGGATAATGCTTTTCAATCAGAGACTTGGCCTCAGGAGACAGTTCATGAATCAATTTCGGTTTATCCTGCGGGCGGGTTCCTTTCTGGTTCATTTCTCCCATCAGACTCCATTTTCGAGTCATGTCATTAGGTTCCTGGGCCTTTTGATTATAGTTTGTAAAGTCAATCACATACTCTTTCTCCCAGTTCTTTTGCCAATCTTTTGTCAATGCAAGCCGGAAGTCCTTATTCATGAACCAATACATTTTAAGATTACTGTCAGACCCTCCGATACCTGACCCTTTTTCTTCGAAACGATAGTTGAAGGAGTTGTCCTTGTAGTGTTCTCGCCATAACAAGCCGAACTCACCCTGGGTAATAAATTTAGTATCAGGAAATTCCCTTTTGATTTCGTTCAGCCAGTCTTTCAGACCATCAGAAGGAAGGCTTTGCTCCCAGCAGTTGGTGACCCAGCCGAAACCATTCAGATCGAACCCCTTATCGAAGTGTATGGATGTGGTATGCATCATTTCTTTGAGCCCGGTCAGTTTACCGTAAGCAAAGATAGTCTCAATCGGGCCCACTCCCATCCGGCTGTTAAATCCGTCATCGAATCCCGGTCGGCGAGCTGCAAGAAAATCCATTGTCCAACCATCCAAATTGACACAGTCTATAAAATCACTTTCCCCTTGTGCCGGTTTGCAGAAATGCTCCTTCGAAGGATAAAAGGGATATGAAACCGCCCCATCTCCATCTTGATTATCTATTGAGAACTGACTGAATATATTCCCCTGACAAACATGTATTCCTTCTTTTTCGGCCAGATACTGCTGGTTCTCTGCGGCTAAAAATCCTGCCACTACACTTTTGGGGCGAAAGCCGTTGCCGACCATTTCGCTTACTTTTGCCAGTCCATCATGCAAGTCTTTATTTACTTGTTCCCGGGTATTATAAGCATTTGCAAAATAAGCCCCGGGTATAAAAGTGATATCGTCACCATATTCATGGTGATAGGAAACAACCAGATCCCGGATACTTCGGTAATGTTCTCTTTGATCATGAAGCGCTAACCAACTGAATGCCCAGGTAATTCGCGCTTCGGGAAATTCGGATGCAATCGCTTCCCTGAACGCTTTTACTTTTTCGGGGGTATGCAGGTGATATTCATCCCGCCCTACATTCTTATCCCGTGTCACTTCGATTTGATTCACTCGGATGATGGTATTTAATGTCAGAAATCTATTCCCCATCAATTGATGGGGAATAGATGAATAATCCTGAGCACTGACATGGGAGGATAAACCTCCCATGATCAGAAAGAAAACTAATACCATTAAATTTGTTGGATTCTTTTTCATCTCTATTGGTATATTTATTTCTAGTTTTTTTGCGTGATGCCTTTCCAACTATCGGTTCTGAAAGATACGGCAGGCAATCCTTGCATATTATACAGGTTGACATCCGGATTGTTTTCCCAACTGTAACGCACGGCTACCGGATTGGGAACCTGTTCAGAATAAACCACAATCTCGTTTTCCTGGATGGATGCCTTTGCCCAATAGAATTTCCGGTCGCTACCGGCAATGGTAAATCCTTCTACATAGCCATATTTATTTTTCACCAGCAATCCGTTATCTGCATGGTTGAACTCAATGATGATTTTATTCCCTTCGATCTTCATGGATTTATACGTAGGGCCTGAATAGACGACACTCGATTTCCCGTAGTCCTTGTTCAGCGCGATAAGAGCCAGACGAAGTCCCACATCCTGTTTGTTGCGGGGATGGATATCAACAGCATCGCCTATATCTGTGATAACTGCCTGTCCGGTTTGAGGTACGGACAAGGTCATGGTCTGCGCTTCCCGCAGTTCTGCCCAATCACTGTCGGTGGGAGTGCCGTTTTTCTCCATGAAGTTAGCCAGTTGTACCCAATAGAATGGGAATTCGTACCCCCATTGCGAACGCCAATCCTGAATCATGGACGGGAACAACGAGCGGTAGTTGTAAGCCTGAACGGCATTGTGCTCCCCCTGATACCAGATGGCTCCTTTGATTCTGAACTTTGCAACCGGATGTATCATTCCGTTATACAGCAAAGAATAGTAAGAATTCGGATTCAGTTGGCCTTTTGAAATATCCTGATTGTCCGCTTTAGGAATCAGTTCCTGGTTCTTCAGGTTGTCGGGCCATTGGTTCACACCTTCGGGGCTTGTCCACGTCTCTATCCCTGTTCCTCCCCAGGAAGAGTTTATAATTCCGATCGGTATATTCAATTGCTGAGTCAGATTCCGTGCGAAGAAATAAGCTACGGCTGAGAAAGAACCTACCGTTTCGGGCGAACAGACTTCCCAGCTTCCGCCCAGTTCGTCCAAAGGTTGCATGCTGATATTCTTCGCGACATTGAACGACCGGATCTGCGGATAGTTGGCATTCTTGATCTCATCGGCGGCATTCATGGTATGATTGACAATCCATTCCATGTTGGATTGGCCGGAGGCAAGCCACACCTCTCCCACCAGAATATTATCGAACGTAACCGTATTCTTCTTTCCTTTTACCTGTAGGGTATAAGGTCCTCCATAAGCAACGGGCAAAAGTTCGGTGCTCCAATATCCCTTTTTATCGGCTTTCGTTTTCTTTACCTGGTTGTTGAAACTGACAACAACCGTTTCGTTTTTATCAGCCCAGCCCCAGATTTTTATGGGTTGATCCCGCTGAATAACCATGTTATTCGAGAATATATTCGGGAGCTTTACTTCTGCCTTCATCAGTGTCAGGGAGAAGAGTAGAAGAAAGAGGAATGTGACTCTTGCTTTCGTTTGCATGATTTTAGGATACTATATCAGGAAATAACAGTGATAGGAATATCTAACATGAAGGCATATTTCTTCAGGATATCCGCCACATGCCCCACTCCGATGGAACAATGGTGTGAAGGGCCGGCCTTGCTCCACCTTTCAATAAATTCCTTGGCCGCAACCGGGAATTTGTATCTGCTGTTCAGATTGCCTATATGGAGGATAGGGCCTGGAACAGACTCTCCTTCTGCCACAAGCAGCGACAATCCGTTGTTTCCTTCTACTACCGAAAGCAGGGTTATCGGGCCATGCTTCACCGACATCTGAATGGATAAGCCCTTTCCTGGTTTACCATGATATACAGGGAGAGGTACCAGATGTACTTTTCCTTCGGCCATGATGAAATGCGCAGGCCCATCGTGCCCCAACATGACGATATCGTCATTGAAATCCATCCCATAGAATTCAGAAAAACAACCACCAACCCCCATCAGCGCCATCATCTTCATGGCCTGAACATTTTTCACTTCATATTCTCCGGCTATCGGGATGTTCCTTCCTGTGAGCAATGTGTTACCTGCGATCACTGAAGTGATGATGTTCTCATACCCATTGCCATTGGCACCGGCATAATAATAGGCCATCGATCCGAGTTTGTACGTATCAATCAGCCTATCCAGCGCAACAGATGTACGGGCGGCTCTTTCTATTTCATAGGAAGAACAGGTATCGTCGATAACGAAGGCTTTTCCGAACTCTTCTACCTTGGCTTGGATATCTTCTTCGGTGACGAGCTTTCTTATCTCGGCCAGTTCGCACATTTCCAATACTTCTACATGCGTACCGAATACAGTGCTTTGCAACGTCAGGTCGGAATAGACATCTACCATTCCTCCGTAATAGTTGCCAAGTACACCCATACGATTTTTCCGCATACCGGACGAGACCTTAGCCGCCATGATCCATTTGCCTATTTCATTCCATGCTTCCTGATCGTCGAGATAACCCGAAACAATATCGTATTTGACAGAAGCCCTGTTGAAAACGGATGCAAACTCCGGTACGGAACAGGCCTGACAGTTGGCCAGCCATTCGCCAGTCATAGCGCCGCGATCGTTCATGCTGTTCAGTTTGTCATACTCTATGGCCCGAAGGGGTTGCATATTCAACAAGATGACCGGGATATTCTGTTTATTGACAATCGGCAGGATCGTCGATGAAAGAGCATAGGTGGAGATGAAAATAAATAACAGCTCTACTTCTTCCTTCTTCATCAGGGAAGCAGCCTGGTTCGCCTTCTCCACATCATCTATCATCCCTGCGTCGATAACTTCTATATTCTCATAGGTAAGTATCTTATTCTTTATGATATCCCGGTATCCGGACAGGCGATCAAGAAGTCCTTCGAACTGCCCCCAGTATGTATTCAAGCCAACACCTAACAATCCTATTTTTACTTTTTCCATACAGTTTATTTTTATTTAGAGGAAACAACACTAAAATCTTCCATCAGCCCGTAATTGACCAGGTTGTAATCACTTCCCGGATCTTGTCTATGCACGCTGTTCCAGTGCCAAGGGCCGGTGATACCTCTGTCGCCGCTATAATGCGGGCCGAACAGATTTCTCAGGCTTCCCACTACTCTGACTTCTATTTTATTGTTGCCTTGTTTCAGGTAAGGGGACAAGTCGAAGTTATAAGGTTTGTATGCTACCACACCCACCTTACTGTCATTGACATAGACTTCCGCCAATGTTCCATTCCACTTGCCGAGTTGAAGCGCATAGCGGGCAGAAGCATCGTCTATACGATAGTTCTTGGAATAAGACACGTCCCAGGAATAGCATGGTTGTCCTTGATCTTTCCAACTGCCAAGATTGAGCTTACTTATCGGTTCTCTGATGATCCATCCCCTGTCGGCTGACTCGAGGGAGAAATCTCCAAACAGATAGGCCGGTGCTATTTCCGCATATAGGCTCATCGGGTTGAGGTATAGTTCCACCACATTGGCACCCGGTTTCACGTACTTTCCTATTTCATATACGCCGAAACGCGCATCCAGTTTCGATGCCTGCGTATTGGCCGATACGGTTTGGCCGTTAATTCTGGCTTTCCAGATATTGGGCTGCTCAGCGACCAACTTCAGGGTGCTTTTATCTATATTTCCTGCCACGATGAAGTTGTATCTTACCTGTATATTTCCCGTTTTAAAGGTATCCCTTTCTACCACCGTTTGTTTGTATTGGATAGCTTCTTTCCAAGGATCGCCCATTCCAAAATGCCGGTAAAGCAGGTTACAAGCTTCTACTGTATACAGATTCTTATCCCGGTTGCTGTTCATGACAGGGTTACCATCTATGATCAGGTTGCAGAAATCGAGGATGAGGGCGTTGTCCTGCATCCTTTTTATTTCAAGCTGCGAGCTTGCCTGGAGGGTCTTTCCTTTAGCCATTTTCGGTTTCGGTCCGTAATTAGCGCTTGCCGAAGCTGAGCTGAACAGGATAAGGCTTCCGGCAGGGGGCAGAACAAATTCAGCATGGGTAGATCCGCCATCCGGAGTGTTCGGATATTGGTACATTTCGCCCGACAGGCCGTCTATCTCTATCAGGGTCTTACCGGCGACAGATAGTTTGCCTTTGGCGGACTCTGTCAGTGAAGAATTTACCAGAAAGACAAGTTCACCATCGTTGTAAGTCCTTCTGTGGTGGTAGAGGTTGTTCCCGGTGATGTGGCTGAAAGAGATCTTTTCACTCCGGAACGATTCATTGATCGCCTGTCCCAGGGAACTTTCGGTGTATGTCCTGATGCGTGATGCGTTATCCCTGAAGAAGTTTTTCAGTTCGGCATTCTCTTTTCCATCTATCAGAGTGGGGGTAGCGAAGGTTATAAGTTCACCGCCGCTTGCCACGAATTTCTTTAGAAGTTGGAATGTAGGTGCATTCAGGTTTTCTGTCAGGGGCGGGATCACTACTTTTTTGTAGCTTCTTTTGCCCACAATGAAAAGACTGTTCTTTACGCTACCCTGGTCTTTCAGAATGTTTTCGGAACCAAGATCGTATTCCACCTGATCCTTTTCTATCTTCGTGACAAAGTTCTGGAAGTTCACACCCACGTCCATCGTATAAGGATGCCCGTTTATGTAAGAAAAATACAACCATGCGGTACTGGTTGGTTCCAGTATAAGGATGTCATTCCTCTGCTCGCCCTGGCTCAAAAGCATGGACAAGCGTGCGAAGTAATCGTTTTGTGTCTTGTAGCTCGACCACCACGGCGAGAGGGATGTGAATACCGGAGGGTAGTCGTACTTGCGTGCGCCGACTATCGTCATGTGCGACAAATGCTGGTTCAGGAAGTTGACGCCAAGTGCATACTCCCAGTCACCCAGCCTTTTGAAATCTTCGAAGGTTTCGTCCCAGCCACCACCACCGTAAGTCTCGCTCAGGGTGCGTACATATCCCATCTGATTAGCCACACTGCTAAGTTCCTTCACCGCCCTGACATTACCGAACTGTGCCTGGGGATGCCCGTCATTAAACTGGTTGAACAACATGTCTATGGCAGGCATCTGATGCCAGGCATACATCGCCATGTTATCCCCTCCGTGCGACATATCCGGCCAACCATGTTCCCAGTAGTGGCCCGTCCATTTCATCTTTTTCTTTTCGCAATAGTTGTACCATGGTTTTGACCAGCGGTCTATGAACATCTGGGTCAATGTTTCGGTATAATTGTGACGCACTTGTTTCCAGTTGCCGTTCGTTTCACCTAATAGTGGCAATACGCTTTTCAGGTCGTAGCCCCACTTTTTTTGGAAAACATCGAACAGATCAGGTGTCCAGCGTATTCCTCCCGAACTGGCAATCTGAGGCTCGTCGGTGAAGATGCCTTTGATTTCCGTACCGAGCAGCTTGCCAAAATGTTTTTCGTAGCCCGACATGGTTACTTCCATAAACTTCTCAGTCACTCCGGGATACAACAAGTCTACATACGAATAACCGCCATGCCAGTCGGAACGTCCATGGAATGTCTTGTTATATAGGTAGTATTCACCTTTTACATTCTTGTATTTAGCAAGATCAGAGGTAATATCAGCGAATGTGTCACCCTCTTTTTTCAGACAGAAAAATGCTTTCTGTGCATCGTCGGGCAACAAATCTACTTTCTTATATACCAACCCCTGTCCCTGATTATACGATTCGGGCATTTCGGCAGGCACATGTCCTCCTGCAAAACCGCTGGGATAGGAGTTTTCATCGTAAATCCAGATGTCGAGCCCCAGCTCTTTCCCTACTTTCAGGCTATATTTGTACAGATCGAACCATTCATCGGATAGGTAATCGGTAATCAAACCCGGACGCGGATGTACAAACGCACCTCCAAAGCCTTGCTCTTTCAGTTCGCCCAACATCCTATCTATATCGGCATAAGTCACTTTAGTATTCCATACCCATAGGGGTGCTGAACGGAATGATTTGGAAGGATTCTTAATGTCTTTTTTCAGTTTCTCGAATCGCATCTCTCTTGGCTGTTCGGAAAACAAATGACTTGCAGCAAGCGCGGAACATAAAAGCAGGATCAGAACAGGCAACTTTTTCATGCCAATTATTTAGTTCTATAATAAACAGTTAGCCAGCTTATTCTTAGCGCATCAGCAGACATTTTTCATCGTAAGTCAGTCAATGAGACAACGGCTATCGTTTCTTCCGCTCTGTGCTCTTTACGGTTAACTGCATCCCGGCAACCTGGCTACCATGAACGCAGAATACAAATAAATCACTTGCTGCTTACGCTCCCATGATTTCATGTTACCGCCTACGATCCCATTGACACAATAAATTATGATTACTCAGCGTAAACGCTGAGCTCTCTGCAGCAGAATCATGCACCTCTGTCACATGTTGCCTTAACCAATATGTCGATACCGGGTTTACTGCTTTTCAAAAATAAAAAGCCTCACGTATCCGTGAGGCTTTGAAAATTTTACTGTTTCTCTATCGGTGAAATCCATGAAAACCGCCACCACCATGAAATCCCTGAAAAGAGGGATGCGACATACGGAATCCCTGTGTCCGGTTTTCCCCGAATTGACGGTTCTGGTGCTCGCGCTCGAAATCATCACGGTTAAAGTTTTCGTTCCGTGAGGCAGCATCTCCGCCAAAGCGACTGCCTTCACCTTGTTTTTCCAGGTTGGTATCCCGAGTCTGCCCGCCGATAAACTGATTATCCCCGGACGGCCGCGAAAGCTGCTTCCAGGAACCGTCATCGTTACGCTGGTACACATGACCGTCATGACCGGCATAGACGTTCCCGTTCACATCCAGAACAGCATTTCCTTCATTTCCATGAGCTCCGGCAATATGACTGACATTCCCCGTATTAGGATTATAAACGGTAGCATGACCGCCGGAGATTTCACGGCCAGTATTTTCGTTTCCGGCGGTACCGTGGCCACCCCAGGCGCTGACGCCGCTGTTATCGTTGTGCGCAGCTCCCCGTGCTCCATAGGCATAATTTCCTGTGTACACATTCTCAACCGCTCCACGCTGTCCCGCGACCCGCGTTCCGGTCACCGAGTTATAAGCATGCCCGTACTCGGTTCCCCAACGGTTTCCGGTCCAACTATCAAATCCGCCGGCAGCTCGCGAAGCACTGTGCCAGGCGCCGTTATCACGATAGATGATACCTGATGTACCCGCCCAGCCGTAAGGTCCCCAAGCGGTGATACCGCCGTAAGGATTGTATCCCCAGCCATAACAATACGGCCAATAAGGACCCCAATACGGAGCAGGCGGGCAATAGGACCAGTAATACCAGTCAGCCCACGCCCAGCCCACAGCAAAACCACAAAACCATCCGGCCCACGGCGTCCAGTAAGGATTGCAGGCATAACCGTAAGTTACCGGATAGGAAACATAAACAGTTTCGCCCACATAGGCGGGATAAAGATAACCCGTCCCGTAAACGACGGTACCATCGGCTCCAATGATAGCCCCGTAATATCCGGGCGTATAGCCAACATATACATAATGCTCATCGTAACGGTAAACGCGCACATAGGTGACATAGTAAACCGGGCACGTTGCCGGGATGGTATAAATCACCGACGGAACTTCCGTTGCCACAATCCAGGGTCCGTTCGCACTGCTTGCGCTGAACCACACCGCATTCTGGCATGCGTACCATGCGGTATCGCTAACCTTGATTACCGGAATCACGCTGTTCACGACATACGACAGGGATGTGCCCGGGATCGGAGCCAGTTGCGGAGCACCATTACCGTACGACGGCGCGGGTTCGATTTTTGTTTCCGAACGCTCAATGCGCATGGTCTGCGGAATACTGTTTGCGATAGCTGCTTCCTTTGCCTGTATTGTACCGGGAATCGCAGCTTTTACGTTTTCCTTCGGACTGTCATCAGGTATCTTTGCAAAATCAGACGGCAGTTTGCTTCCTGGGATATACACCCACGGACCTGCAAAGGATTCCGACTCAAACCACCGACCGGAAAGCAATAAGTAAGTTTTCTGGTCAGTAATATCCTTAAAGACCTGTGACGGCGTATTGCATATGTAAATCAGACTTGTGCCGAAAACCGGGGTCCAAGTCGGAGCGCCTTCGGTGACAATCAATTCGGTCGGCTTGAAAGCCAGATAAAGATCCGGAACCGGTGTTGTTTTCAGCGACGGCATCTGTTTGGTATCAGGATTGGCCTGACCGGCCAGAAGATCGACAGCTTTTGCAGCCACCAACTGTTTTTCCACAGATTCCATTTGCTCCGGAAGCTTGCTTGCTACCGTCCACGGACCTTCCAGTCCGCCGGATTCAAGATAACCGTCCCAAAGGTGCAGGAAAACACGTTTCCCATCGCGTACGATCAAGGCATGGGTATTCACCACACGTTCCAGCGCGGTATCATTGATTTTCTGCCATTGAGGGTCACCGTCTACCAGAACAAGTAAAGTTGGCTTTTCCGTAAAAACAATTGCCGGTGGAGCATTATTCAGTGCGTCTACCGTATTTTTCTTGGCCTGATCCGCATCCAATGCCGCTTCAAGCCGATCCAAGGCAATACCCGGAACTTCTGCGGGAAGATGCTGTTTTAACTGTTCTTCCCATTTCGCCGCGGAATCCCCGCCCGTCGGAAACATGGTTTTTGTGATACTTACCGACTCAAACGCCACCGTACGTTTATCACGATCCGTCAGTGTCAACGCCTTGAGTTCAATCACCCCGTAAGACGGCGATTTGGCTCCTTCCGGCAAAACCGACACAGCCGCGATTGCCTTCAATGAAAAGCCGTCCCAACTTTGCAGTTGCGGTTGGTAAAGGATATAGGCGGTACCATCAGCCAGCTTAAATTGCCGCGGCCAGGCATCCGCGGGAATGTTAATATTATTGTCTGTCGTATCCACGGGCGGCAAAGCATTCTCCGACGCGGTACCTTCAGCGGCAGACACAAGCCATCGGCCAGCCAGCAAAAACAGACAAACAAGAAACAGCTTTTTTGAAAATAGTCTCTTTTTCATAGGAATAAAAATAAGTTAGCATACCAAGATCTAACGGATCTTTATTCCCAAACATAATCGCTTCACAACAATATGCAAGAACCCGGCCAAGATTATCTTGTCCTCAGATAGAAATAAGCGTCACGGGTAAACGCTTTTCATACCAACCGGGGAAGAGGCAGACACAAAATATGCTCCGCGTTCCTTGGAATCCTGCCCTCTCTTTCCGAAAGCGGATATCGCAAAGAGGACACCGATCCCCATGCCTGTCAACGCAACCAAACGCAGTAAAGAGTTCCTTTTATTCATATGCCTAAGTGTATTTGTGATCCAGTGGTTTTACTTCAAATAGAATTGAAGGTTATGCATAGATAATCCGATTAGGATAAATTTCAAGCAGCTCTCGTATTTTTTATAAGATCTATCTGCTTGGATAATCAGATGCTGGCATCCGGGGTCCGCTTTGATGGCAAAGTTGTCTTGGGAGACAACTGAAAAAATATCCCTGCCGAAACAATCGTAAAGAGTCCCATGCAAATATAGGTTGCATGAAAGGAAGGGAGCAATGCCATACCGGTTTGCCCTTCCCCGCCGAATCCATCCAATATGGCTGCTGCAATAGCCACTCCCATGCTCAAGGATAACTGCATAACCACAGAGAGAAGACTATTCCCCCCAGCCGTATCCGCAGGCGGCAAATCCATCAACGTTAACGTATTCATAGCCGTGAACTGTATTGCATTAACGCCGCCGAAAACAGCCAGCTGTATCAGCAAAAACCAGTACGGCATGTCATGCGAAACAAAGGAATAACAGGCTATCAGGACTCCCAGAATAATGGTATTGATCAAAAGAAAATTCCTGTAACCCATCCGACTGAGTATGGGCTTCGCCAATGATTTCCCGATCATGGCGGCAATACCGATCGGGATCATCGTCAATCCCGCTTTCGCCGCGGAAAATCCCATGCCGACCTGAAGCAGGAGGGGTGTAAGAAACGGCATGCTGCCCATACCCAGGCGAGCAAACAGATTACCGATAATTCCGATCGAAAACGTGCGTGTTTTAAACAAACGCAAACTGAATAACGGATGTTTCGCCCGTGAGGCATGCAGCCAATAGGCAGATAAAAAGGCTAAGCCCACCGTCAGCAGGAAGATCACCTGCACATGCGGCATTCTCAATTCGCCGAAACCTTCCAGAGCTATCAGGATGGAAACCATGGATATGCCCAACAAAACAAAACCGACTTTATCAAAGCGCGCTTCTGCTTTTTCCGGGAAATCCGGCATAAACCGCTTTGTCGCCCAGCATCCGATGATACCTATCGGAATATTGATGAGAAAGATCCAATGCCATGACGCATACTCGACCAGCCAGCCGCCAAGCGTCGGACCAAGCAACGGACCAAGCATCCCGGGCAAGGTGATAAACCCAAGCACCTCTACCAGCTGGCTTCTCGGATAGGCGCGCAACACAGCCAAACGTCCGACCGGTACCATCAGGGCACCGCCGAATCCCTGTATGATCCTGGAAATAATCAGAAACAGGAGGGAATCGGACAAGGCACAAAACAAGGAACCCAGCGTAAACAACAAAATCGCGAAAAAGAAAATCCTTCGAATCCCGACCTTGTCAGCAACCCAGCCCGATGCCGGAATGATCAATGCTGCCGTCAGCAGATAAGATATAACCACCGACTGCATTCTCAGCGGGCTCTCTCCCAGACTTTTTGCCATGGCCGGAAGTGCGGTATTAAGGATGGTACCGTCCAGCATCTGCATGAAAAACGAAACAGCGATCACCCACGGTAATACCGCTGCCGTCTTTTTATTCAAACTGACACTTTGACTCATTCAGACTACTAATCGTATTTTCTCTTTCGTTTTTTTCCAGTCAGAACAGGAAAATCCCGTAAAATCAAAACTTGCGTGGGCAGGAATCAGCGTCTAGCTTTTTACCCCATATTTCAGCATCTATTTCTATTATGAAAATCGTACTTGCATATAGTGGTGGGTTGGACACATCCGTACTCGTAAGCTGGTTGAAAAACCGTTTTAACGCGGAAATTATCACATTTTCGGCAAACATCGGTCAGGAGGAAGAACTGAACGGTCTCGCCGAAAAGGCCAAAGCTACCGGCGCATCCGCCCATTATACGGTGGATCTGGTCGATGAATTCGCCAAGGATTACATCTACCCGATGCTCCGCGCCAATGCTATTTACGAAAACCAGTATTACCTGGGAACATCCATTGCCCGGCCGCTCATCGGCAAGGTGCAGGTCGCCATCGCGAAAAAGGAAAAGGCTGATGCGGTTGCGCACGGCGCCACAGGCAAAGGAAACGATCAGGTCCGTTTTGAACTCACCTACAATGCGCTGGCTCCGGACCTGCAAATCATTTCCCCTTGGCGCATGAAAGAGTTTCGCGACAAATTTCCCGGCCGTACGGAAATGATCAATTACTGTCGTGAAAACGGTATCAACATTGAGGCGTCTGCAAAAAAACCTTACTCAATGGATCGCAATCTTCTCCACATTTCCTACGAGGCCGGTATCCTTGAAGATCCCTGGTTTGACCCGACCGTTCCGGAAAACAAGGATATGTTCAAGCTGACCCATTCGCCGGAAGAAGCGCCTAATACTCCGGAATATGTGGAACTCGAATATGACAAGGGTGATTGCGTCGCAGTCAACGGCATTCACATGACACCGGCAAACGTTTTCAAGACACTGAACAAGCTGGCTGGCAAACACGGCATCGGCCGCGTTGATATTGTGGAAAACCGCTTTGTCGGCATGAAAAGCCGCGGCGTTTATGAAACACCGGCAGGAACCATCCTGATGCACGCCCACCGCCAGATCGAAACACTGACGATGGACCGTGACCTCGAACACCTGCGCGACAGCTTGATTCCCAAGTATGCGGAACTCGTTTACAACGGTTTCTGGTTTGCCCCGGAACGTGAAGCCTTGCAGGCTTTCATTGATAAAAGCCAGGAATCGGTAAGCGGTGTTGTCCGTCTTAAACTGTACAAAGGAAACATCATCACCGTTGGCCGCAAATCAAAGTACTCCATGTACGACGACGCTGTAGCCTCCATGGAAGGCATAAAATCGGAATACAACCAGGATGATGCTACCGGCTTTATCCGCCTGCAGGGATTGCGTCTGCGCGCGCGCGCAAGAAAGCAGCACGATTTCATAGAAGGATCCACCTGTTCCAGCGACCTCATCCGCGAATAAAGATTTCGGATCAAAATCACAAAAAAGAGCAGCGACCCTGCTCTTTTTTGTTTTCTCTTGCCAGCAAGTATTTAGCTTATATTCCTTTAGCAACAGATTTTCCGGAGGTGCAATCATTTCGTTTTTATTCTTCCGGATTCCGGAAGGTCCCCATAGTTCAATAGGATAGAACCGCGGTTTCCTAAACCGTTAATCCGAGTTCGAGTCTCGGTGGGGGCACCATTTAGTTTAACCCGGAACGAAATCCATACGATAAGCTTCCCGGACCGACAATTCCCAGCTCTGTAAAAATATGATTGCCTATTCTTTTTTTAAGCTTACCTTTTACGCTTTTAATTTTAATCAGTTTTACCATGGCAAGAGACTTTGTAATCATCGAATGTACAGAAGCTAAAGAAGCAGGAGTTCCCGCATCCCGCTATTTCACAACGCGCAACAAGAAGACAATGGCAGACCGCGTGGAAAAGAAGAAGTATAATAAACATCTTCGCCGTCATACGCTTCACCGCGAAATCAAGTCGAAATAAGAACGGCTTTCCTTTTCAAAACCGCTGCATTTATGCAGCGGTTTTTTTATGCCTTCGCACAATTAAAGATCAAAAACATCCCATTTTGCTCTCTTTTTCTATTCTTTGAAAAAATATCCATATCTTCATCCGCCCTAAAGGTTCGGTCTGATAAAATAAGCGCATCTTAAAAATAAGTACTGTTTATCTTAAACTCTTTCAAATCACCACGACTTCAGTGGCAAAATAAAACAAAAAAAAGAAAACATCATGAAATCACTACGCTACATACTCGCATTCATCATCCTTCCCCTCGCGTTCGGAACACTGTCCGCAAACGCTGAAGAAAACAATCCGCTGCCACCACCGAAAAGAGGTGAATTCCGCGAAGGTCGCTCCGAACGTCCTATTCCGGGATTGACCAAGGAAGAATCCGACCAAGTCAAGGCAGCCATGGAAAAAGCAAAATCCGATACTGCCGTCGCGGCAGCAGAAAAGGCACTCCAGGAAGCACGTCAGGCCGCAAGAGATACAGAGGGCGATAAAACAGATAAACGCAAGGTCGTCATGGACGCCCAGGAAAAATTACAGGCTGCGATGAAAACAGCCATGATCAAGGCAGACCCGACAGTTGAACCACTTCTCAAGAAAGTAGAGGAAAACCGTAAGAATGACAGAGACGAACGCGGCGAAAGAGGTCCAAGAGACCGTGGCCCGAAACCTGAAAAAGAATAATCATTCCTACGATTACATGTTTGATTACGACAGACATATGAACAGGTAATACGATAGACAGTCCGTGTTAGCTATCGCCGCTTGCTTCTTCACCGGAAGCAAGCGGTTTAATTAACGGACAGAAACCATGCGATACTATCTTTAATCTTTAAACCATACCCACTTCCTTCTATCTTTATTCAAGAAACACATGCGAATACTAGTCATAGAGGATGATCCCGTTCTCCAGAAAAGCCTTGCGGAAACCCTGCGTGAGGAAAATTACGCCGTAGATACAGCCTCTGACGGCGAAGAAGGTTTATACAAGGCAAAGGAAAACGTCTATGACGCAATCGTCCTGGATGTCATGCTACCGCGTCTGGATGGTTGGCAAATGCTTGCAAAACTGAGACCTGCCAGCAGGACACCGATTCTCATGCTTACCGCCCGCGACACCATTTTCGACAAAGTAAAAGGACTGAATGCAGGAGCAGACGACTATCTTACAAAACCTTTTGACAGCAATGAGTTGCTGGCACGCATCCGGGCTTTGATTCGCCGCAGTTCAGGACAAACCCAGTCGCTTTTGACAATCGGTGCTGTTTCCATAGACACCGCGGCAAGACGGGTCATGCTTGACGGGAAAGAAGTCTCTCTCACCGCGCGCGAATACGCGTTGCTGGAATACCTCGCGCTTCATCAGGGCGAAGTGGTCACACGTACAACCCTTTACGAACATCTCTTTGATGAGGACGATGACACCCTCTCCAATCTTCTTGATGTTCACGTATCCAATCTGAGAAAGAAACTCGGGCACACCATCATCACCACCCGACGAGGGCACGGTTATTCCATCGAACAGGAAAAAGATTCCTGAGCCAATCTTCATGCTACCGCCAATCTGTTAATGAACCCGCAGAGACCATGAAACGATTCCCATTCCATTCCATCCGCTGGCGTGTACAAGCTTGGCAGGCATTGATACTTCTCCTCGCCATCGGTGCATTCTGCTTCACCGCATACCGTTTTTCCTGGAACAACCATATGCGGCGAATCGACAATGACCTGGAACAAAAACTCGAACGCCACATTATGCGTTCATTTTTCCGTTCCGTCCAGCCGCCAAAAAACATTCGGGAGTACGATGACCGCGGACGTGAACAAACAGATTTTAAGGCCGCACAGCGCGCGCGCGCCGATGATCGCGAACGGGAACGAACGGATTTTAAGACAGCGCAAAATGTAATGGCACAGCGCCTCCGCTCCGGAGAAATCACGATCCCGCCGGAACTCAATGCCATTTTCCAGAACAACGACCCGGGATATGTTTATTTTTACGTCTATGACCATGCTGTCGACAAAGTGCTTATCCAGTCTCCCAATACTCCGAATAACACCCCTTTGCCCCAACAGAAGCATTTTTCAGAAGATGAATTATCTCCACCGGGCATACTTGAAATGTTCAGGACTGTCGGATCACGGCGCGAACTCGTCCGCTACGCTCCCGGCGGTAGCTTCTGCACCATTGTTGGCCGCGACATTACTCCCGAACTTGAGGCGATGACCCGCTACGGTTGGTCCCTCGCCGGCTGCGGACTGGCGTTCTGGTCACTTGGATTGATCGGTGGCTGGTGGCTGGCAGGACGCGCTATAAAGCCCATTGAAACCATCAGCCGGACAGCATCACGCATCGCTGACGGAAATCTTTCCGAACGCATAAACACAAAAGGTACGGACAATGAACTGGACGAACTTGGCTGCGTCCTCAACCAGACATTCGACCGTCTCCAGGCTGCCTTTGAACGGCAACGGCAATTCACTTCCGATGCTTCACACGAACTGCGAACCCCCATCACCATCTTACTGTCCGAGACACAGCGCATTCTCAAACGTGAACGAAGCCCGGACGAATACCAAGACGTGATCAGGACATGCCACCTTACGGCAAACCGCATGCGCAGGCTTGTGGAAGCACTGTTGCTGCTGGCGAGACAGGACAATACTATAAATACAGTTGCCAAGCAGACCTGTAATCTGGCCGCCATACTGGGCGAAAGTATCCATGAGCTGAGCCCGCTCGCAAAAGAAAAAAACGTAGATATTCATGCCGACCTCCAGGAAGCGGTTTGCACAGGTGATGCCCCCTCACTGTCTATCCTGGTGAATAATCTCATTTCCAATGCCATCCAGCATCACAATCCTCAAGGCGGTAATCTTTATCTCAGCACAAAGACGCTGGACGGCCAAGCCTGCCTGATTGTCCGCGACGACGGACCGGGTATTCCCCTTGAGGATCAGCCGCATATTTTTGAACGTTTCTACCGCGCAGACAAAGCTCGCACCGGAAACACCGAGCATACCGGACTGGGACTTGCCATTGTCCAGACCATTGCAAACAACCACCATGCTACCGTCACCGTAAAAAGCGAATCCGGCAAGGGAACCACTTTCGAGGTCAGATTCTAAAATCTATCAATCACGAACCGGAGGCGGATTTCTGTCGCTGGATTCCACGCGTTGATGCCAATACGGATAAATGGGAGTTGTTGCACTGGCTTTGTCCAGTTTCGCCATCTGTTCGGCATTCAAACTCCAACCGACGCTTCCCAGATTCTGTGTTAACTGCTCCTCATTTCTGGCGCCGATAATCACCGTGGAAATGGTCGGTCTTTGCAGAACCCAGTTTATCGCGATTTGAGGAACCGTTTTCCCGGTTTCCTTGGCAATGCCATCCAACGCATCCACAATCGTGTAAACCTGCTCATCCGAAACCGGAGGTCCTGATTTCGCCGTTGCAGGAAGACGGCTGAGTTCAGGCTTTGGCTGACCGCGCCTGATTTTGCCCGTTAAACGCCCCCAGCCCAAAGGGCTCCAAACCACAGCGCCGACTTTCTGATCCATGCCCAGCGGCATCAATTCCCATTCATACTCGCGTCCAAGCAACGAATAATACGCCTGGTTGGCTACATAACGCGCCAATCCGTACTTTTCCGAAGTCGCCAGCGACTTCATCAGATGCCATCCTGAAAAATTAGAACATCCGATGTAGCGGATTTTACCGGCACGGACAAAATCGTTTAATGTGGATAATGTTTCTTCCACGGGAGCCATCGCGTCAAAGCCGTGCAACTGGAAAAGATCAATATAGTCCGTTCCCAGACGTTTCAGGCTGCCATCTATCGCCTTTGTCAAATGATGGCGCGAAGAACCGACATCATTGGGACCGTCACCCATACGGAAAGTAGCTTTCGTTGAAATAATCACTTTGTCGCGTCGGCCAGAAACGGCCTTCCCAAGAATCGTCTCCGCCATGCCTGCGGAATACACATCCGCCGAATCGAACATATTCAATCCGGCATCCAGGCAAATATCCACCAACCGTGTCGCCTCCCTGGCATCGGTACTTCCCCAGGCCTTGAAGAAATCATTGCTACCGCCGAATGTTGCCGTTCCCAGGCTTAACGCCGGAACCTTGAAACCTGAACCGCCAAGTTGTCTGTATTCCATAAGATTAAATAAAATGGGTTAATTATTGTTGTCTCATTTTTCACTTCCGTAAACCGTTTGTCAAACCGTGACTCCGCATGACAGGAAAACAAAAACACTATCGGCATTCGCTTAACAGCATAGTTTGCTGCAACCGTCATCCCGATTTTATATTTCCCTGCGGAACCTTTTATGTTCCCACCAAGAATCCAAGCAACATGACGTTGACAACTACCTTCCTGAACTGCTACGGTTCACAATCGTTTAATTAATTAAACCATTACACATTATGACATACATTGTTGATATTCGTGCACGTGAGATCCTCGATTCAAGAGGTAACCCGACTGTAGAAGTCGATGTAGAATTAGAGTGCGGCGCACTCGGCCGCGCAGCGGTACCATCCGGAGCAAGCACCGGTGAATTCGAAGCGCTCGAACTGCGCGACGGCGAAGCCAAAGCAAAATTTGCGAAAGGCATTGATCCGAAAAAACGCTACGGCGGCAAAGGCGTTCTCGCTGCTGTTAACAATGTAAACGAAATCATTGCTCCTGAATTGATCGGTCTCGACTCCTGCGATCAAACAAGCATTGACCGCCTGATGATCGCCATCGACGGCACAAAGAACAAGGCAAAGCTCGGCGCAAATGCGGTTCTCGGCGTATCCCTTGCCGTAGCCAACGCAGCAGCCCAAGCCTGCGGTCTTCCGCTCTTTAAATACCTCGGCGGACCAAACGCCAAGGTGCTTCCGGTTCCGATGATGAACATCATGAACGGCGGTGCACACTCCGACGCTCCGATCGACATCCAGGAATTCATGATCATGCCAAAAGGCGCAAACAGCTTCAGCGAAGCACTCCGCATGGGAACCGAAATTTTCCATTCCCTGAAGAAAGTGCTGAAGGCAAAAGGTCTTTCCACCGCTATCGGTGACGAAGGCGGCTTTGCTCCGAAACTTGAAAGCAACGAAGCAGCTCTCGAAGCCATTGCAAAGGCTGTTAAAGAAGCCGGTTACAAACTCGGCAAAGAAGTATTCCTTGCTCTTGACGTTGCTTCTTCCGAATTCTTCGACAAGAAATCAAAGAAGTATGTGTTCAAGAAGTCTGACGGTTCCAGCCGCACAGCTGAACAGATGGTTGATTTCTACAAAGACCTCCAGAAACGCTACCCGATCGTCTCCATTGAAGATGGTTGCGCAGAAAGCGACTGGACCGGATGGAAGAAATTGACTGATGCTATCGGCGACAAGACCCAGCTCGTCGGCGACGACCTTTTCGTAACCAACACCGAATTCCTAAAGAAAGGTATCGAAACCAAGACCGCAAATTCGATCCTCGTTAAGGTTAACCAAATCGGTAGCTTGACCGAAACGCTTGACGCCGTGGAAATGGCAAAGGAAGCAGGTTATACAGCCGTTATCTCGCACCGCTCCGGCGAAACAGAAGATACCATGATCGCAGACATTGCCGTTGCAACCAACGCAGGTCAGATCAAGACAGGTTCCCTCTGCCGTACCGACCGCGTTGCCAAGTACAACCAACTCCTCCGCATTGAGGAAATCCTTGGTTCGAACGCTGTTTATGGCGGAAAAATGAAAGCCTAAGCTTTCAAGCGTCCTATTCAAGAAACGGTAGCATCATGCTACCGTTTTTTTATGCCCCTACTTGTTATTCAGACAGATACACATCAAGTACTATGATATTGATTAATGCCTATTGAATTAAACATTAGTCTGTCCTAATATTCACAGTATTCCTGAAACAAGAAATACCTATGAAATATTCTATATTTATAATCTCAGCTCTGATCCCAACATCAGGGCTTTCTGCCATGGTTGTATCAGATAACGCAAATGGAGGTACCCACAATATAACGACAGTGAATGCGCCATTGGATATATCTGATATATGGGCCCGCAGCGGTAGCATGAACGGCGGATCGGCAACCTACCTTGGCTATTATGACAATCAATACTGGGCATTAACCGCAAACCATGTTCCCAACGGCAACATTACCTTTCAATCAGGAACATACAGTATTCTGAACAGCTATACGTTGCAAAACCCTCCCGGATTCCCCAACCCGATAACTTACAGCCTCAATACCGATTTAAAGCTCTTGTCCATTGCTGGTAACAATGCACTTCAATTGCTTGGAAGCATCGGTATCAATATGCTGCAAAATATAACCCCGACAACCGATTTATATGCCATCGGAACCGGGATTTCAGTGAGCATTGGTTCCGCCTATAATGCAGGAAGCAGACAAAAGCAATGGGCACTCTTTAATCCTGACCAATACACAGCAGCGCAGGTCAGCGGAATGGGCGGGTATTTCTTTGTGGAAAAGCTGGACACAACCAATCGCTATTCCTTCAGTGCTGCCTATCTGGATTCAGGAGGAGGCGTTTTCGTCAATCAGAACAATACATGGCTGTTAGCCGGTATCATGAATGCTATCGGAGATGAAGACATAAATACTGTCATAAGTAACGGCGATATTACCGTAATGCTCGATCTATCGTGGTACGCGCCGCAAATCAATGCCATCATGAATGTCCCTGAACCGTCCACAGCTGCATTATTTCTGGGGATAGCAGCAATCAATCTTGTATTACTGAGTAAAAGATCCCGGAGAACTTGCAGAAGAAACTAAAATTTTTTTCAAAAAAATTTTTCCTGGCACAAAAGTTTTTAATATTTTCTATCTCCAATAAGAGTCTCAATAATAAAATAAATTTAAATTGTAGATAATTTTGTTTTCATTTTTTGTGGAGATAAAATCACTCTTGGAAGCAGTATCTAAGGGACTTATGAAACATACGGTTGTAATCTGAATTCAAAATGTACATCCCTGTCTTCTAATCTCAACTGAGAATCAATATCATATTATCGTTTTTTTTTATTTTTCAAGCAAATGCCGATGAATACTGAGGCGGAGGCTGTTTGAAATTCTCCTTTTTAAGGCAATGTTTTGTTTAAAAGACAAAACCAATGAAATCGAGAATCATTCTTATCTTATCCTCTCTCTCTCTCGGATTCTATGGAAGCGCGTCAGGCATAGTAGCTTCAAGCCCGACAGGACTCACCGTTCATAACACAAGCACTGATGCCTCCATCGAAAATATCTGGGAAAGAAGCGCTATCCTTGCTGGTGGTTCCGGTACCTATCTCGGAAAATACGACGGGAGCTATTGGGTTCTCACGGCAGACCATGTAGGAACCACTGTCGGAAGCACACTGAGTATCAATGCAAAAAACTATACGATTCTTGAAGTTGACCGCATACTCAATGAACCTGATTTTCCAAGCCCCGGATCATACCGGACGTATGCCGACGTAAAATTGCTGAAAATAGCAGGCGACGCCGACCTTGAGGCACTCGGCAACATCTATATAAACCAGAATCCCATAACAGACTTTCAGTCGACCCTGCTCTATGCCATCGGCAGCGGCTATGCGGCAAGCATAGGAGGCACCAATTCCGGTTCGCGCATCAAGCAATGGGCGGATTTTTATTATAATTCAAGCAATCTCAAACTGGCGATAGACACCCAGCGTTCCGGTGTGTTTTTCACCGAACGTTTTGATTCGGTTGATGCCACCTCTTTTCAAGCTACGACCTATGATTCCGGCGGCGGTATTTTTGCAGAAATTAATAATCAATGGTACCTTGTCGGCATCATGAATGCAGTCAGCCTCGGAGGAGACGGCCTGATCAATTCCGGAGATACCAGTTACATGCTCGATTTATCCGCCTACGCAGACAACTTTCAACTCTTTACAAGCGCTGTTCCAGAACCTTCGTTCTACGGAACAGTCTTCTCTGGATTAGCCGTTACCTATGCGGCATTACACCGTCGTGTAAAACTCTGATTATATCTATCGTCTGTATAGCTAGTAAGTTAGTAAATAAGTGGGAAATAATACACTGGGGATTCTCAAGGGAGAATCCCCTTTGTTTTTCCGTTCGGTTTCATGGATAAAGTTTTATGTCATATCCATGGTACTTTACCATGTTACCGTCTGTAAATGGCATCGGCGATTTTTGCAACCTTCACATTTCCCGCAACATCATGGACTCGCAGGATATCTGCCCCTTGCTGGATTCCGATAACGCTGGCAGCCAATGTGCCCTCGTAACGATCATCCACGGCAGCATCCAAAACATGACCGATAAAACGTTTCCTTGATGCGCCCAGCAACAACGGAAAACCGAGCGTGCCTAATTCATTCAAACGTCTTAACACTTCCAGATTCTGCGCTGCGTTTTTGCCGAAGCCGATTCCCGGATCCAATATGAGCTTTTCCTCACGTATTCCCGCCCTGCGCGCGCTATTTATGGTTTTATCAAAGAAAAATTTCATGGACTCAATGATATCCTGTCCATAATCGGTGTCGTCCTGATTATGCATAGCAACCAGATAGGCATCACTCGCACCGACCACTGCTGCCATTCTGTTATCCCCCTGCAAGCCCCAGATATCATTTATCATGCCAACCCCGGCCCCCAATGCTTTTTCCGCAACTATTGCCTTACAGGTATCAACGGAAACTTTCTCCCTGACGGCAGCATCCAGCCCTAACAATACAGGTTCCATGCGTTTCCATTCCTCCTCCGCCGAAATGGATTGGTATCCGGGACGCGATGATTCCGCTCCGATATCAATGATATCCGCACCTTCAGCCAGGATGACCCCGGCCCGTTCGCACGCTGCCTCTGCGTGCATGAACATCCCGCCGTCAGAAAATGAATCGGGCGTGACATTCAATATGCCCATAACATAAGTACGTTTTCCAAATTCAAAAAACATATCGTATTTCCCGGTGTTGATTATGTGAGGACTTTGCCGATAATCGTGTAAAAACCCAACCGTAAAGTGATCCCTGCTTCACTAAAAAATCAAAACTTATCCATCATTGTATAAAACCGTTATGAAAAATACATCTGCTTATTCACGAAGAAAATTCATTGGCTCAGCATCCATGCTTGGACTCGGGACGGTAACATTCGGTCCAGCATTGTTTGCCGAAATCCCCGGAGACAGTACTGTAAGTAATCCCCTTTTCAGGATTTCCCTGGCGCAATGGTCCTACAACCGTTCCATCCGTGAGGGAAAAATGAACACGCTGGATTTTATCGCAGCCGCACGCGATACCTTCGGACTCGACGCAGTTGAATATGTCAGCACGCTCTTCCGCGCCAATCCGGACAGCTATTGGAAAACCATGAAAAAAGTTGCTGACGACAAGAATGTCAAGAGCCTGCTTATCATGGTCGATGACGAAGGCTGGCTCGGTGACAAGGATGCGGCCAAGCGGACAGAAAGCATTGAAAGACACAAGCGCTGGCTGAATGCAGCCAGGGAACTTGGCTGTCATGGTATCCGCGTAAACGCAAATTCCAGCGGTTCGCGGGAAGAACAGGCAAAACTGATTGTTGACGGTCTGAGTAGGCTGGCGGAAATTGCCCATGCAATGCAACTTAATGTCATGGTTGAAAACCACGGAGGATTGTCCTCGGACGGAGCATGGCTCGCTGATGTCATGAATCGGGTCAATCGCAGGAATTGCGGCACGCTACCCGACTTTGGCAATTTCTGGGAATATGACCGTTACAAAGGCATGGAAGAATTGATGCCGTTCGCACTGGGAGTGAGCGCAAAAAGCAATGACTTTGACGAAAACGGTAATGAAACAAAAACCGATTTCGCCCGCATGTTCCGGATTGTTTTAAACGCGGGGTTCCGCGGCTATGTGGATATTGAATATGAGGGCGGCCGGTTCAGCGAGGAGGAAGGTATCCGCAAAACACTTTTGCTTCTGAGAAGGATTCAAAGCGAAAGCCTGAACTGGACATTTTCAGCATAAAAAGCTATACGGTTCCTTAATGAATTCTAAATTTCTAGGACCGCTCATTGTTGTTGAAGATTTGTCTGTTTCAAAAAAATTCTACGAGGAGCTCCTGGAGCAGCGTGTCAAAATTGATTTCGGCGAAGCTGTACATTTTCAAGGCGGATTGGCAATTCAATCCAAAACATCCATGGCGCGCCTGCTTGGACTCAAAACAGATGAGATCATGCGTAAGAGCAATAATGCCGTCATGTATTTTGAAATAGAGCAATTTGCCGCCTTTGTCCTTAAACTAAAGGAATTCAGCGATATCAGATATATTCATGACATGGTCGAACTTCCGTGGGGCCCGCAATCCGTGTGCTTTTACGATCCCGACGAGCACGCCGTGCATGTAAGCGAAAGCATGCGTTCGGTATGCAGACGTTTCTTCAAGGAAGGACTGTCACTGGAACAGATCGCAAAACGCACCAGGCATCCGACGGACTTTGTCAAATCCTGCCTGGATTAATAGAAGCAGCCCGACAAAAAGCAGCATAAACAAATACCGCTTAAAATTATCAATCCGTTATTCCTTTCGATAAGTAATCACCAAAACGTTTCAGATTGCTGTCAGTAGAATCAATGAAACGTACGAAAACAACCATTCCTTTCACGTCTTCCTTCAGTAGATCCTCAAACAGCTTCCCCTGCGGATTGCCCACATAAGTGTACCCGACGACCTGCCAAGCTCCGTATTTTCCGACATTGCCCGTGACAAAAGATTGCGGGTTATAGTCAAGGTTCAGGAACGGCGTGCGTATTATTTCCCTCTGGTTTATCGAACTTTCGCCGATACGGTACAGAGCTACCAAAGCACCCTGGTTTTCATCCCAGATGAATTCTCCCACTACCCGGCGTTCGCCGCGGGCATCTCCGCCCACAATGCTGCTGACCGGAGAAATTTTTCCTTTTTCAAAAGAACAAAGCTGGAATAAAGCTTTTTTTCCGGAAGGTACTTTTACATCCCAGTCAATGGAATTCACCTGAATCAGATTACGCAGCCCATAGTCAAACGCATAAGGCTCAACGTCATTATTCTTCACGGCAGCCACCTCCACTACCTGCTTCTCTTTGGCTGACACCTGCGGATTTTCCACCTGCTGTTTCAGATTCCACCATTCCAACCCGATGTAAGTCATTCCTGCTCCCAAAACCAAAAATAAAAAGGCCGAAAGATATCTCATAAATAAACTGTTTGAATTTTCAGAATCCTAGCAAGGAATCCGTTTCTCCGACAATGAAATTGTAATCAGCATTCCTGACCGTTAGCCGAAAATACTTATTATCATCTGCTTACAGAAACATAAACCGTTGCGACAAGAGACAATGAACCGATAATTTGAATTTTCGCAAGTCTGTTCCTTACAGAACCTTAACCCCTTTCCGGATGAAAGTCGGCGTATCCAGATCCATGCCTCTGTACAGGCTTTTCTCCGATCCGGAGAACAGGTCGGGCTGCTCGCTTTTACCCGAACCGAACAGGCGCAGTTTTTTCCTGGTGGGAACTTCCGTAGCCGGCAATGCTACCGCCGGAGCTTCTTTTTTCCCGTCAGGCGAATCCTCCTCTGTTTTGTCGGAAGCAGCCTTGCTGTATTCCCCATCATTGATATCCGTAACCGCAAGGACGCAAATGTCCAGGTATTGCTCTTCATTATTGCACTGCACCGCGTTCCAGAGAAATTCCCCATCGGGAAAATACTTCCGCAGCTCGTCCGCGATATTGTGCATCGCAGGCAAACCGATGCGACGTCCAGCCCGTATACTGAGCAGAACTTTGTCAAAACGTTCGGCTGAGACAGTTCGTTGAATCAACGGACAGTCAATCAGTTGCTTGACGGCCTCGTTAATGCAGTCATCTCCTCTTCCCTGACCGAGAGCAAAAAGCGTCCGGCCCAGGCTGATGTTGAAAAGCGTCTGTATTTTTGAAAAATCAATGTTTACCAGCCCTTTCTCAAAAACGATCCGCGACCAGGCATTAAAAGCGCGTTGCACCCATGAATCCACGCATCCGTATGAATCCTGGATCGGCGTCGTTTCATCAGGCTGTACCTGAATAATCAAATCATTCGGAAATTCGACCAACGCCTGAGCATGTCGGCGCAACCGTCCCAGCGCATTATCGGCTGACTCACGGCGACGAACACCCTCAAAGCTGAACGGTGTAATGGCAAAAACAAGCACCATGCTGCCGTGGGCGCGGATCCAATCAGCAAGGAATCCTGAAGCAACGGAACCAGTACTACCGCCAAGTCCGGCAAAGATAATGGTAAGCTTCCAGTCCCTGACAATGTTGCGTATCTGTTCCCAATCATCCGTCATCGCGGAACGCACCTTGTCGTCGCTGCCTCCGGAACCGATACCCCGGAATACTTTTCTGCCCAGCAAAAACCGTTCTTCCTCCCTGAAGGGAAGCAATGACTGCCATTCGGTATTCATGGCTATCACTGAAAAATCCGGATGGATGCTGCCGCGGATGCGAGAAAGCGTCTGTATTGCGGCATCGCCGACGGCAATGATTCCCGCCCGAAAACCTAAGCCCATGTTACCGTCGCCTGTTACCTTGTAATCGGAAGTATCCATGTTCATGAAAAGCTAAGGATTTTCTTGAAAAGTCCAATGACGCCTGATTTCTCGCGTTTCACCGGGAAATCATCGTTATCCGGCTGCATCACAAAATCCAAAACACCGAGAACCGTGCTCATTTCGGGCACCTTAAACTGGTTGTCCAGCGGCTGGCTGTTTTGACCGATATGGCACTCGGTGTGAAAAACCTTTGCTCCGACAGCGGTTATACCGGCAAGCATGGAACTTCCTCCCGTAAGCACAATACCTGCCGGGATCCGTTCGGGTTCAGCCAGGTTTCCAAGCTCTTCCCGGATAATCATGAAGAGTTCTTCCATGCGGAGTTCAATGATTGCGTGCAAGGCTTTTAAAGGAATTTCCCTGTCACCGATTCCCTTGTCGCCGTGAAGCCAAAAGGTCTCGGATTTCCTGCCCGGATCAAGCACACAATTGCCATGCTGGGTCTTTATCATCTCAGCCTTGCTTTCCGTGACGCGTAAACCAGTAGCAATGTCATTAGTCAACTGTTCGCCGCCGACAGGAATTACTCCGCTGCGTACCACGCTACCGTATTGGTATAAGACATAATCGGTCGTGCCTTTCCCGATATCAATGACAAGCACCCCGTTTTTCCTGTCCGTACGGTCAGTGACCATGCGTGCGCTGGCTAATGATGATGGTACCGCCTCACGCACGGGAATTCCGAGACCGTCAAGCAAATGTGTCTTTACCGTTAAATCTTTCTCCAGGCCATACACGTTCCAGTAACCGACTTCCAGTTTTTCCCCGCGTAAATGCCTTGGATTTTCCACGCGCTCCCCGTCTATGTAGAACGGGTTGCGGGCATTCAATATGTAGTAATACTCGGACGACAGTTCTTTTTCCTTTGCCTGTTCGATCGCCTGGGCGATATCATCGTCGCTGACAATGCTGTTCGCGGAACGGATATTCACCGAACCAACCTGGAAAAAACCTTCCTGGTCATAATCGCTGATGGAAATAAACGCCATCGCGATCTTTATTTTCTCCGTTGACTCGACAAATTTTATTGCCTGTGTCACCACCTCGCGCAGTGTCTCATAATTTACGATCTTTCCCTTGCTTATCCCTGCGGAAGAAACCTTGCAGTGCTTGAGCAAGATCACACGTTCATGCGTGACCGAAGCTGCTACAATCTTGATAAAGGCTGTTCCGAGTTCTATGGCTGCGACAATGGTACCTTGGCTCATACGTCTGAAAGTTAATTGGCGGCTTTTTTCGGTTTATGGAAGGCGCTCCCGTTTTCAGGGACAAAACTGAGATCAATGTATTCAAACTGCTTTACATTGCGCTGTTCTTCGGTTTTTAAAATCAACGAGAGCTTGGCGAGCTGCTCGGGAAAAAGTCTCGGGCTGAAAATAATCTCATCGGCATAATCCGTCTTTAAGCGAATGGACGCATACGGAGCATAATCGCGCCCGTCAAATTTTCTGAGATTCACGGTTTTCCAGTCCTTGTACAGATCCGGATAATCCTGCTGGGCAATCAGCATAAGCTGGTTGATCACTTCCATTCCCGGCACACGATAACTCGCAATGTTACCGTTCACGACACGGTTCACGTTTCCTTCGGTCAGTTCGGGAAGCTTATTGATCTCGCCCATTCCCTTCTGGTCGTAATTAAGCGGCTTGAAAACCACACCGTCGGCATCCACCACGTTCACTTCCGATTTGATCATCACCCGCAAAACAGGCTGCCGCTCCGTGATTTCTATTTTCAGTTTATCCGGATACACTTTCGTAACGGTAGCATCCTTTACCTGTCCCAAGGCCAAGAGCTGGTTTTTCACCGCGTTGATATCCACACGGTTCATGGCCATGCCCTCACGGATATCTGTGAAATGGCGTTTGAACCAGGTGGTATTCATCCGACCGTAGGATGAGGAAACATCAATGATTTCCAGAGGTTCGGTCGGCGGATTAAAATACTCGGTAATGCGTTCCTTGTTCTGGTAGGCCCAGATACCGCCGAATACCAACAGTCCGAAAACGGCAAAGGTTGAAAGGATCATCACCAATCGCAAAATGGTCCCGAAACAACCGATCCCGTCCTCCTTCTTACCGGAAGACTTTCGAGCCTCCGCCATCACTTCATGGCGTGTTTTCGGTCTGTTTTTTTGATCTTTTTTCTGGGCCATTCTTGAAAATACTGAACGTTAAGCGCATAATTTCAGCAAGCAAAAAACTATTTTCATTTACGCCAATAAATCATGCCTGTTAATCGGTTATTTTTGAAAACGGTAAATTGCGGGTAAAAGCATCTGCGTCGCCAATGCCGCAAAGTCCATCCCTTCGCAGGACGCGCTCTTAGGCAAAAGGCTCGTAGCCGTTAATCCCGGCAAGGTATTGATCTCAAGGAAACAGAGTTTTCCGGCGGCATCCACAATGAAATCGGCGCGCGCATAATCCCGGCAACGGCAGGCGGCAAAAGCCATCTCGGAGAAAACCTGTGCTTTCCGGTAAACAGCAGACGGTAACTTTGCAGGATAAAAGTACTCGGTGTTGCCCGCCGTATATTTGTTTTTGTAATCATAAGTTCCGGTTTTCGGACAGATTTCCACGATACCCATGGCACGCCCATGCAGGAGACCGACGGTTATTTCCCTTCCGCGCACACGTTCCTCGACAAGCCATTTCCCCGATTTAAAAGAAAGCCGCAATCCGTCAAAATGATCCGGACTATCCACAAAGAAAAGGCCGACACTGCTGCCCTGGTCAACGGGTTTTACCACCCATTCACCCTGCCCCAGTATCTTTGCGATGCTACCGCCATCCGGAACTTCAATGCTGCCGTCAAAGGTAAAATCACGGGCGAGAAGAATCCCATAAGGATTCACGCTTTGCTTTGTCGCAACCTTATTCATGCACAACGCGCTGGAATCACTGTCGCTGCCGGTGTAGGCAAAACCCGCGTCTTCAAGCAGTTTCTGCATGCTACCGTCCTCTCCGAAAGTTCCGTGCAAGACAGAAAAAACGACATCGCGTTTTGGATCCATGTCCCTCGGCAGCGCTGCTTCGGTCACGTCAATGGTGCGCACAGAAAAGCGTTTCGACAAAGCTTCTGAGACAGCAGCACCGGAACGCAAGGACACTTCCCGCTCAGCACTTACACCTCCACACAAGACGACTACGTTGAAATCCTTCATAACGATTTAAAATTCCGCTCAAAATCTCAAAAAAACGTATTGTTAGCAAAGCTAAACTCCGTTTTGTGAAGAACTTTTAGGACGAATAACAACTATTGGCAAACCGACAGCCTTTAACGCCGACTTTGACGGCGACCGGATGACCGGTACAAGCAAGTTAAAAACAATAATCTGCTATGCTGCTTACGTTAAGCCGCCCGCGGATATCTTTCCATAAAACAGATCATATCCGCAACCGTGGAAATATTTGTCCGGCTTTTGTCGTTTTCCATTCCGTCCGTCACAGTGCCGATACGTTCCGCTGACAAGATCAGAACATAGGCAATATCATCAATATCCAGCTTCAACGTTTTCCGCAGGTCATCATTTGGACGAACCGGTATTTGGCAAAAAGATGAAAGTTCCTCATAGACCGCGCGGACAACCCAAGTGTCATGATGCCAGGCCGGCAAGGCAAAGGCAAATGTTCCTATATTTTCTTCCGTCCGTTCTTTATCCAGACGAGAAAAGTGCCAATCAAGATAACACCGTTCTGCAATAGCAACCAAAAGACCGAAAACAAATATGAAATTGAAAGGTGCCTTTGCCGATAAAACCAGGCACAGCATAAGAAAGAAAAGAATCATGAAGAAAAGAGCCAGAAGCGGCCTTTTAGGAGCTACCTGTTTTGGCGGCATCATACGTGATGGTATTATCATGATAGCTTCATGCTACCGCAAACACGCGCTCATGCAAGTAATTACGCCTTTAACGCCGACTTTGACGGCGACCGGATGGCCGTATTTGCCGGCAAAGAGCACACACTCACAAGACAGAATGAATCTTAACTTTTCCAGACATCGGCCCAATCCTTGCCTAAAAGAAATACTTCCGGTTCCAGGTCTACACCGCGTTTTTCAAGTACGATGGCATGAATCTGTTTTGCAAGCGCCAGAACATCACCCGCGGTAGCATGGTCACGATTCACGATAAAGTTTGCGTGCATGGGTGACACCTCGGCGCCGCCGACACGCTTTCCCTTCAGTCCGCATTCATCAATCAGTTTTCCGGCAGAATAATCGGGTTGGTTCTTGAATACGCACCCGGCACTCGGCTCCAAGGGCTGTCCGTTCCTGCGTTTTTCCATAAACGCATTCATGGTTGCCCGAATACTTTCCGGTTCCTTGCGTTCTGCCGAAACCAATATGGCTCCGATCACGGTAGCATGGGCAATCTCATGGCAATGACGATATTCCGCATTAAATGCGGAACGCGGTAATGTGACGAAGTCGTAATTCTCATTGAGAAAATCAATACTTTCGACACGGTCAAACATACTGCCGCCCATGGCTCCGGCATTCATACGCAAGGCGCCGCCCACGGATGCCGGAATGCCTTCCATGAATTCAAATCCTCCGATACCTTGTTTGCACGCCTCCGCGCTCAGCCGCTTCAGAGACGCTCCCGCCATGCAATAAAAACGGCCGTCATCAAGATACTCAATGAACCGCCAATGACTGTCCGCGAGACGGATCACCAGTCCGCGAAAGCCTTCGTCCGGAACCAGCACGTTTGAACCAAGCCCCATGATGAAATGCTTGATGCTGAATAATTTGGCAGCACGCAGGATACGCTGCAGGTCATAGCGGTTCACGGGCTCCGCATAACAGGCAGCATTTCCGCCAAGCCGAAATGTGGTCTTGTTGGCAAGCGGTTCGTTCAGACGCAGGACGGTTTCCTTGCTAACCTGGTCTCCCAGAAAAGACTTCCATTGTTCAAACACATTGTTCGGCGCACAGCGCATCGCGATAAACAAACGGGCGGTAACATTAACCGATCCGGCGCCGACAAACAAGACGACTGCCCCTTCCGGAACCTCGGCGACCAAAGCCTGCAACAAATCGCGGTCATTATCAAAAAGGCGCACAGGACAAGCCGCTTCCGGCAGATGCGTCATGATGGTTTCGGAAGCGCTGTTTTCCAAAGGGAATTCACCCGCCGAATAAACCGGCAGCATAAAACAGGTATCCGCAAGTCCGATACTTTTCGCAAAGTCGGCGGCATATTGCCTGGTCCGCGTATAGCGGTGCGGCTGGAAAACCATCCAGAGGGGACGTCCCGCATATTTCTTGCGGGAAAAGGCGATCAACGCATCAATTTCCGCCGGATGATGCGCATAATCTTCCACCACCGTGATGCTGCCGTCCTCCAGCAAAACTCCTTGCCTGCGGAACACGCCGGCATAATCAGCAAGTGTTTCAAAACCGATATTGCCGCCCAACGAGTGAACCACCGACAAGGCAGCAGCGGCATTGTGACGGTTAAAGTATCCGGGAGCGTTCAGCAATACATCTTTCTGCGAAAATCGGCCGCTCAAGCGTATGATCTGCTTGCCGCCTTTTTCCTCTGTCAGATTATAGATGAAATCAGCATCCGTACCGCCATAGGTAAAAAAGGTTCCCGAGCACTGTTTCTTTATCTCCGCCAGAATCGGACATTCAGACGGAATAAAAACAGCTTTCCGTGTACGATCGAACAGACGCACAAACGCATCTTCCAGATCTTTTCGTTGCGGATATTTTTCCGGATGGTCCCAGTCAAAATTGACAGCAACGGTAATCTCCGGAGTAAACTGCTCTATGGTACCGTCACTTTCATCCACCTCGGCAATGATCCATTCGGCGTCGGAACCGTTTGCCGGTAACATGATATCATCCTTGAACAAACCGCCCAAAACATAGTCTGCTTTCAGGCCGCTTCGGGCAAGCGCCCAGATAAGCAATGACGTTGTCGTGGTTTTTCCGTGGCTTCCGACCACTGCGATCAGCTTTTTCTTTGCGATGACTTCGGCAAGCATTTCACCGCGCCTGATCTGGGGGATTTCCCGTCTTGCGGCTTCCTCGCGCAAAGGATGATTTGCCCGCACGGCACTCGAATAAACAAGTAATTCCGTATTTTCGGGAATACGTTCCTGAATACCCACTCCGGCCTCTTTCAGCAAATCATACACACGACCGGGCAAGTTACCGTCCTGCCCGACGACTTCATGACCGCTCTGGGCCAAATAGATGGCCAACGGAGCCATGCCCATCCCGCCAATGCCTACCATGTAAATCCTCATAGGGTTCCCTTACCTATTTTTTCGATGTCTTCCACCATGTTTCTCAAGCAGTCGGGATCCTCTATGCGTTTCATGTTTTCCTTAAACGAATTAAGTAAAAAGTCGTTGAATATCAGTTCTATTGTTTCCCCGAGCAGTGTATCCCTCTTGTCCTCTGTCACCACCATTGCGATTCCCTGTTTTTCCGCGTATTTGGCATTTTCCATCTGATGATTGTCAGCCGATTTCGGATAAGGAATCAGTATGGACGGGACACGGCATCGGATCATTTCCGCAATGCTGCCGGCTCCTGCACGCGCAATAATCAAATCCGCCGCCGACAATACTTCCGCCATCTGGTCGCTGAACGGAACAAAATAGGTTTTCACATCCGGCTGTCCGGGGTTCGTGTTTATCACCTCAAGCTCTCCTTTGCGCAAACCGGTCAGGCAATAAACACTGACCCCTTCTTTTCCAAGCGTCACCGCATTGTCGCGCACCCACGCGTTCAACGAACTTGCGCCCTGGCTCCCGCCCATGACCACAAGCAACTTCCCTTTTGATTCGATTCCCAGACATTGCCTGGATTCCGTCTTCATCAGATGTACAATCTCGCTTCTCACCGGGTAATCCTCATGACGGATGATCGCAGGCGAAACACCTTTCAGCACAACAGACTGAGGCAAGTAGATCCGGTCGGCAAAATACTTCAGGTAGCGGATCGCCTTTCCGGGCACACGGTTGGCCTCGTGCAAAATCAACGGATAACCCAGGAGACCACCCACAAGCCCAGCTCCTATTGTAGTAAAACCGCCAAAACCGATAATCGCGTCCGGAGCCTCCCTGCGCAGGAATTTTATCCAGAAAAGAATTCCCCGGCTGTGTTCCTTGACAAAAGCAAACAACGCTTTCGGCTTCCATGAAAACCCGACCCCCGGAACCGGCATGAAATGCAGGTGCGAATATTTTTCCATCAGACGGGCATCCACGTTTTTGTTGCTGATCAACAGGATGCACTGATGGCCTGCTTTCAGCAACCCTTCGGCGACAGCAATCCCGGGAGCAAGGTGTCCTCCCGTTCCGCCACAAGCTATTGCAAATTTACTCATAATATCCGCATAAATCCGTTCACTTTTGCATCATTGACAAGCCACGCACAAAATCAAAGGAATTCTCATGTTACCGTACAAAAAATTCACCATGGTAAACTGGTTTAACGCAGTTCAACACTAGCGAAGCCTCCGGGTTTCACTCAACTCCGTTCAAAGGGGCGAAAAGACCAACGGCACGAATGCATTTTCCTGTTTTGACTTGCACCGTTTTTCCTTCTCCGTAGCTTTACGGTCTATCTGTGAAAAACAAAGAAGAGTTAGAGCAATGTATCGCTTTGCTGAAGAAAGCAAAGTTTCGCGTGACCGAGCAACGGAAAATCCTGCTTGATAAACTGCTGTCAGCCAACAAACCTCTCTCCGCCGAAGAACTTTTCGAATGCTGCCGGAAGCGGAAACTGGATCTGGTCACCATTTACCGGAACATGAACAGTTTTGTGGAGGCAGGCGTCGCGCAACGGATTCCTCTCGAAAACGGAAAAATGCTTTTTGAGATCAAGCTGAATGACGAAAATTATCCGCACCTTATCTGCCGTAAATGCCATAAGTCCGAAGTGATCGCCTACAGCATCAACAGCCTTGACGAAGCAGCCTACGCAAAAGGGTTTTCGCAGCTCAGCCATACACTCGAAATTTACGGCACCTGCTCCGAATGCAATGACAGCAAAGGATAATTTGTTATTGCAAATTACTTGCATTTAAAAAGAAAACTGTTTTTGATTCCATCCCATGAAATCACTCACGTTTATTCTTTTTGCCTTCATAACCTGCACGGTAGCATCAGCCGAAAAAATAAAGGTAGCTGTCAGCATTCCCTCACAGGAGTATTTCGCAAACAGGATCGGTGGTGACCTGGTTGAAGTCCGCAGCTTTGTCCGCCCCGATGAAGATCCTTGCGCTTTTGAACCGAATCCTCGCCGCGTAGCCTGGATTTCCAAGGCGGACATTTATTTTAAAGTCGGAATGGCTTTTGAAAATGAAGTGATTGAAAAATTCGCCCAAAACCAACCGAGGTTGAAAATCGTAGATGCAGCAGCCGGTATTACCTTACTTGAAGAGGGTCATGAACACGATCATGACGGTCATCATCATGAACTGGAATCAAAAGATATTCACTTCTGGCTAAACCCGCGCCTTGCCATGAAAATGTCGGAAAACATGCTGGATACATTCATAACACAGGATGCCGCCCATACCGACACCTATCGGAAAAATGCCGAGACTCTCTTTAAGGAACTGAACGCCCTTGATCAGAATATTGAGCAAAGACTGAAACCGTATGCCGGAAAAACATTTTACGTTTTCCATCCTGCATTTTCCTATTATGCGCAACGTTACGGACTTTCCCAGGTCGCCATCCAGAAGGATGGCAAGGAACCCAATGCACGCTTTCTCCGCGAGTTGATAAAACAAGCCAAATCGCAGAACGTAAAAATCATTTATGCCCAAAGCGGATTCAGCCAGCGCGAGGCGGAAACCATTGCCAATGAAATCGGCGGCAGCATGGAAACGCTCAACCCGCTCGGCGAGGATTATCTTAAGAACATGCAAATGATCACGGATGCGCTTGTCCGCGGTTTTGAAAAAAGCAAACAACCCGAATGATCATGATCGAATGCAAACATGTTGATTTTTCGTACGGAGACGGACCTGTTCTGAGCAAAGTCAGCTTCAGTATAGAAGACGGTAGCAAAGTGTGCATCATCGGCCCCAACGGCGGCGGAAAATCCACCCTGCTCCGCCTCATTCTCGGTATCCTTAAACCGCAGGAAGGAGAAGTCCTCATCAATGGGAAAAGACCGCAGGATGTTGTTTTCTCAATGGGCTATGTTCCCCAGCATATCCAGTTTGACAGCGCCTTCCCCATCACTGTCGAAGAAGTTGTTTTCATGGGCAGACTCGGCATCCGCAACCAGGCGGTTTTCCGTCCCTTCATCACACCGAAAAGCGAACGGGACATTGCTCTGGAGAAACTGGCACAACTGGGAATCGCGGATCTGTCAAAACGGCGTTTCTCCGATTTATCGGGGGGACAGCGCCAACGCGTGCTTATTGCACGCGCACTGGCTTCCAATCCGCAAATCCTCCTGCTGGACGAACCGATGGCACACGTCGATGTTTCCGCAGCGAAACAATTGCACAGTCTTCTCGAGAAAATAGCAGTAAACCTGACAATGCTGACGGTTTCGCACGATCTGAGTTTTGTGGAAAAAGGAACCGACAAGGTGCTTTGCGTCAATCAAAGTGTCCGTGTCCACCAGGTAAAAGAAATCTCCGGTGATGTACTGAGCGATCTCTACGGAATGAAGCTGAGCTGGGTCAACCATTCCTGTTGCCTGCATTAAAAGAGCGCTTGTTACGAACCGATCTCGTTCCCTTTCCGGTCGATATAAAAACGACGATTGTCTTTCCGCACGGAAGCTTTGTTATCTTCTCCCCAGAAGCTATCGGCATAGTCATACTGCAAAGGAATAACAACAGTGCCGGATTCATTGATGTATCCGTATTGTTTGTCCTTTGAAACAACGGCCAGGCCATTCATAAACAATTCGACGGTATCATACTCGCACGGAATCGCTTCCTTCCCTGTCCTGCGATCAATGAATCCCCAGACACCGTTTCTGAGTGTCTCGGAGTGTTTGCTGACTTTGTACAAGTTCCGATCTGAACGGTAATCAATATATTTGTAAACCATGGGAACGAATTCCTGTCCACTTTTGTTGATGATACCATAGAAACGTTTCTTATCGACATTCTTCTGAACCATGAACAATCCGTCCTGTTCACTGATGAGCTGGACATCGTAATAATCCAGGTCAGTAAGCGGCTTCCCGTCCGCCTTGAGAATGCCGCACCCGGTTTCCGTACGGGCGTAAAAATAACCGGACAATCCGGTTTCCTGCAACGATGTGTAGTCACACGGTATGATTTCTTTTCCTGTCTGGGCATTCATGATGCCAACCTTTTCGCCGCTATCGGCGCCGCGTTTATAAACATAGCGAATGCCATCCCGGGAATAATTGTTTATCCGTGAATAGTCAAAGGGGGTCATGGGCTTTGCGGCCGCGTCAAAAAGCGCGCAACCGTTCTCGTCATTTTTCACGATATAGGTTCCGTCGTTACAGGACTCAATACCTTTATATTCAATGGGAATGATTACTTTGTTCTCACTATCCACCAATCCCCATTTCATTTTGTTTTTCACGAGGTATTTGCCACGGGCAAAACTAAGATCGTCATACTGGGTAGGGATGACTTCCTTCCCCGCCGTGTCAATCACCCCCTTTTTCAGACCTTCATCGCCTGCATTGCGAACGGCAATGGCATAACCGTCACTGTTAAACCGATCCAGACGTTCGTAGATAAACTGGGAAATGGCAACACCGGCATCAGTATACAGGGCATACTGATTTGTTTCATTTTTAATCCTGAACAACGAATCCATTTTTTCTATTTCCTTGTACTCAAGCGGAAGGATAGGATTGCCTTCCTTGTTCAAAAGCCCGAACTTTCCGTCCTTTTTAACAATGAAGAGCAATTTATCATTGGGTACGTCGGACGTCCTGTTCTGCCTGTCGCTGACAATTTCGCAATCATCATAAATCACCGGAACAACTTCCCTCCCCTGTTTATTCAGGCAACCAAGCAACTTTTTCCCATCCACATTTTTCGTCGCAATAGCAACTCCGTTGTCAAAATAGCTGGAAATATTCGTATAGACAAAATCCGTAACGGCTTTTCCATCCAAGGTATAAATTGCCCAGAGATTGTTCTTTGCAGCACTGTAGGTTGTATTGCCGAAAGAATAAATGGCTTTTATCTCAAAAGCTGTGATTTCCTGTCCGGTTTTATTCACAAATCCATACAGCCCATTCCGTTTCGCAAGGAATACGCCATTCACCGACTTCTCCTTGAATTCCTCGTATTTGCACGGAATAGCTTCCTGTCCTGAAGCCAGCAGGTAACCAAAATGTTCTTCTGATTTTACTTCAACAAGACCGTTTTCCGCCTTATCACTGATCTCGTCATAAATACAGGGAACCAGTTCTTCTCCCTTTGTGCTGATACACCCGTATTTCCTGTCACTGGAAACAATCACCAGATCCGTGCCCTGAATCCATTTGGCATTCATCAAATGATCATAAGCCAGCTTGCTCACGGGTTGACCGTCTTTTCCCAGAATGCCCCATTTCCCTTCCAGTTTCACATAAGCCAAAGCATTGGGAAACAGACTTTCCGAAACCCAGAACATATCCTCGTACTTCGGTTCCACAATGACGGGTCCGTCAAAGCCGGAACGTACGCCCCACAAGCCGCTGTTCTTGTCCTTGAACATCATATTCGGCTCCGCTTTCGCTACGGAGGTTTTTCCTCCTTTCACCGTTTGCGTGCCACCCTTGCCTCCATTATCCGGCGTATTCTGCGCAACACTGGTTTTGGGTTCATCGGATTGTGTTTGCTGTCCCTCGTTTGTTGTCTGCGCAGGCTGTGCCGTAACGACAGAGGGCTGGCTTGAAGTGACGGCAGCATTCCCGTCTGAGGAACTGCTTTCAGGCTGCGAAGAAGTCGTTTTCTGTTCTTCCGGCTGGCCTGCGTCAGAAACCTGTTGCTCTTCTCCCGATTGGGAATGACTGAATAGCTTATACGCTCCGTATCCCAACCCGCCGACAATCAGCGCAAGAATAGCCACAAAAGCAAGCATGTCGGAACCTCCGCTTGGATTTTGGGGAGGAACGCGTTTTGGCTGGTTATGATTGGGAGATTGTTCAGGGTTAGTCGTTGAATTCATCGCTTATCGGTTAGTGTTTCATTGCACGCTACCGCGCAAGATAATCGGACTGGCTGCTATTACCCCAAGCTTCGGAATGCAAAGGGGTAGCCTTTTTTGTCAGTGTATCAAATAAAGTCAGTATCTTCACCTTGCCGCGCCGTGACGTATAAACCAGATGACGCCCGTCGTCCATCCACACAGGCTCAATACAGTCGCCCGAATCCTGGGTCACTATTGCACCTTGGCGTTTTTGCAAGTCATAAACCGCGACCTGGAAAGAACCTCCCGTTGCGACCGTGAATGCAATCAGATTAGGATTGGCCTGATTCCAACGCGGTTCGGCGCAATACCCGCTGAGATTTGTCTGGATGCGTTGCAATGCGCCGCTATTCAGATCAATGGTACAAAGCTGCGGTTTTCCCAACGGACCGTCCGATGCGATAATCATGCGGCTTCCGTCCGGTGACCACGTAGGCGCGGATTCGATGCTTTTGTTTTTTGTTATGCGGCGCGGGCTGCTGTTGTTTGAATCGGTCAGGTACAATTCGGCATTACCAGGACTTGTTGAAATAAAGGCAATACGGTTACCGGTCGGTGATGGTACCGCGTCATAATTGGTTCCGCTATAGGAAGCAAATACCGTCCGTGCCCCTGTTCCGGAGTTCGCCTTGTAAATATCAAAGCCGCCTTTCACGTCGGAAGCATAATAAACAAAGCTGCTGTCAGGCGACCAGCGAGGCGCGGCAATGTTTGCCTTATCATTGGTCAAAGGTCTTATCTCCTGAAAAAACAGATCGCCTACGCACACTTCAGATGCGCCGCCCTTATGTTCGGCAACAAAAACGAGCTTTCCGGAAAAATAACCGGGCAACTTTGTGATTGCCTTAACGGCAGCATCACAAGCTTTCAAGGTCGCCTGATTCAAGGTACTGCCTGTGCCCTGAACGGTATTCGATCCAAAGCTAAGCGAAACGGTCTGATTATTCACTACTGTCAGATTCAACGTCACTGTGGCATCCCGAACAACCTTAAAGGCTCCGTGCGTATTGAAAGCACGAAGCGCCAACTGTTCGACAGATGAGTTAGCCGACTTGATCGCGATGTTGTACAGTGGTCTTTCATTTGGTCTTGTCAGCTCTCCGATATCGATAACCTGGGCGTTAACAGGAGCATGAAAAGGCAGGCATGCTGCCGCGAATAAAATGAATGTTAAGTATTTTTTGAGACGCATGGTGATAAAAATATTGTTTTTATTTAATCCTAAAGGGGGCCAAAAGCGCAAAACTTTTCTGCTCCAATAAAAAAAACCTGCAAAAGACACGTAAGTTTCCGTTGGGAAACACCTATACGCATATTTTGCAGGCTCTCCTAAAGCTTATAAACAGGGATTATAGGCCGTAAATGGCTTCATCCTTCGGATATTCGACGGTAAAGCTTAGCTTGAGTTCGCGTTTTTCACCCGGCTTCATGTCTATACGCCAGGTTACCTTGTTCATATTGTCGATTTCAACGCCGAGATCCTTAACCTTCGGGGAGTCAATATTCACCTTGATTTTCTCGTTTGCGGGAATCGGAGCCTGATCAAAAATGACCACGCGACCTGCTTCTTTCTTATTGAATGTAACGGTTGTGGTATATTCAAAATTGCGGCGGGTGGTCTTATTGGTCCATCCGGTAGTATCCTCAAAATTCTTGGTCTCCTTACGCTCGATCTTTATGCCTTCATCGGCCCCAAGCACCAGTTGGAATTTTTCTCCCGGCATTACCGTATTCATGTTACCGACTGCAATGAAATCATTGTTCAGGAATGTGTTCATGCTACCGGGAAGGAATGGGAACGGCGTTGTGTTCGTCATAGAAACATTCACAAACGCAGTCGCATTATACTTGGGAACAGATTTCCACTGAAGCTCGGCCGTCAATGCCTGGTTAGTGATCATCACCTTCTTCTTTTCCTGTCCGCTCTTCATTGAGATTTTTGTCGGAACGCTGAACACGGCGCTCGTCAAGCCACTCTCAATGGTAGCAGTGGCGAAATCGGCCTTTGGCGCAGCCGGCGTAGCAGCATTTATACCCAATGCGACATCACCCATATCAGCTGCCAATTCGCCAGATTTCCTGGAGAACCCATAATTCATCTGGCTCACCTGCGAAAGCGCTTTCGTTTCTTCCACTGCATCATAAACGATTACCTCAGGAGCCTTGTTGTCAATTTTCCAGGGATAGAGCTCAGGCAAATATGCGCCGAGCGAAGGACGTGCCGTAGAAAGCGTCAGGTTCGCATCATCCCAGTCTTCGCCGGTCACCTGGGTAATCATGCCGCAATAAGTAACTTCCAGTTTCTTATCTGCTTCCTTGAAACGGACATCATAAACAGGATACCAGGACGCGCCGCCGATATTGTACTTCAGCTCCAGTTCGGCATCGCCCGCTTCAGCAGCCTGCACCAAGACGGCAACTTCCTGATAGACTTTATCCACACCTCCTTTGGTCTGATCGATTTGCCATCTGAGCTGCTGCATTTCCGCTTTCAGTTCGCGCAATTCTATTTCCTTGGCGCGGCGGTTCTGGCTGATTTTGCTCAACTCCTGCTGATAACCGTCCATCGCCGCTGTCCATTCATCAAAAGAATAGGCCGCTTTTACTTCTCCCGTCGCTTTTTTCTCGGAGGGCTGGTTCAGCATGGATACCATCACTTTTTCCAACAGGGACTCTTTCTTTGTCAATGCATTCATTTCATCAGTGATCCTGATTTCATTGTCTTTCATATCCTGCATGGATTCATTGAGTTCTTCCGCCGAACCTTGCGGTTTCATTTTATAACCCTTTTTCTGCTGCACGTCAAAAATGGTGATATTTCCGAATCCGTTTACCTGCACGGTGTTTTGCACGACACCAACCGGCAATTCGGAAAATATAACCTTGTTTTCCCCGGCCTTCACCGTGAATTTTGCCGAACGCGTGACCATCGCGCGGTCCGAGTATATGGTCACTTGCGTTACTTTGGATTCAACAACCTGTGTATTATCAGAAACTGCTTGGGTTTCGGAAACATTGTTCTCTTCCGCAAAGATAACGGATGGCAGCATAAAAGCTCCGAAAGAAAAGAGAACAGATGCAGACAGGAAAATACGGTTTGTTTTTTTCATAATTATACAGTTTTTGATTAAAAGTTTGTGCCTGAGTTTTCATCAACACAATCAGATTGGTTACGGTTTTTCAAGTATAGCTGGTAACCTGCTTAAAGGAAGATACAGATATTTGATTCATTGCCGGAAACAACTGCCATGAATACTAAGCGCACACCATTTGAATGCAACAAACAAACGTTCATGTTACCGTTTCACCATTGCGAGATCATACCGTTTTCCCGAAACGAATAATATCCCCTGCCTGACGGATCATTGTTCAGGGAACCGATGATAATATGATCAAGCAAGTCCACTCCGAGAATGCGTGCCGCCTCATTCAGCCTGCGGGTGGTATCAATATCCGCATTGCTGGGAGAAGGATTCCCGCTGGGATGGTTATGGACGGCTATGACCGAGGTCGCGCTCAGACGCACCCCCTCCTTAAAAAACTCACGGGGATGCACGATACTGGACGAAACCGTTCCGGAGGAGATTTCCTTACGGCGTAGCAAGCGATTCTTTGTATCAAAATACAATGCCCAGAATTTCTCGACCTCAAGCCCAAGAACAACGGACTTGAAATGGTTGAAAACGCTTTCCGGAGAATCAAAGGTAGGCGCCAAGGCGTATTCCTGCTTCATGATACGCCGGGCAATTTCCATCACAACAAGCAACTGGTTTGCCTTCGCCCGTCCGATTCCTTTTATCCGCATGAAATCCTCCTGATGCCACCGCACGAGGTTATGCCACGATATCGCTTCCTTCATAATTTCGGATGCGATCCCAAGCACATTCGCATTACGTGTCCCGCTTCGCATGATCAAAGCCAAGAGCTCGGTATCATCCAATGTGGAAACACCTTCCGATTCCATTTTTTCCTGTGGCCGTTCATTTTCCGGCAAATCTTTCATCGATTTCATTTTTACCTATTAAAATTTAAATTTGATAATATAAATTTACTAATTATTGATAAATGACAAAATCAGAATGAAAATAAAAAAGAGCAGACATGCAGAAGAAGACTTTCAAATGGCGCCGATGATAGACATGGTTTTCCTGCTCCTCGTATTCTTCATGTGCGTCAGTACCCTATCCCAATCAAGCAGGACAATCGATATCACGCTTCCGGATTCATCATCTGCCAGGATATCAGAAGACCTGGCGAATCGTATCGTTATTAACGTTGATGCTGCCGGCAGTATTTTTCTGGGAAACAGACTGATACCTCTGGACAAGCTGAAAAGTGAAATCACTACACTCCAAGCGCATGCTACCGCCACGCTTAAGTGGCAGATACGGGCAGACAGGAAAACACCCTTCTCAACGATAAAACGTATCATGAATACCTGTGCCGAAGCGGGGGCCTATGACCTTATTTACGCGACCTTTCAATCAGAATAAATGCGTACTTTTTATTTTCTTCCGCTTTCTTTGTCTCCGAGAGGGAAATTGTTTGACAGGAAATCCCAAGAGGGAATGATAGATTCTTTACGAAAACAGACATTAAAGTTCCTTCATCGCAATGAGTAGTCCATTCCCAGTTATTACCGCTGAAGAGGCAGCAAACCTTATTCAGCATAATCAAAATGTGGGGTTCAGCGGGTTTACCGCCGCTGGCGCACCGAAAGCCGTATCCAAGGCGCTTGCGGCAAAATCGCTTGCCGCCCAGGCAGCCGGAGGAGAGTTTAAAATCGGCGTTCTGACAGGTGCATCCACGGGAGCCTCGCTGGACGGTGAATTGGCCAAGGCAAACGCCATCAAGTTTCGCACGCCCTACCAATCCAACAAGGATCTTCGCGACAGCATCAACAGCCGCAAGACACCTTATTTTGACATGCACCTTTCCATGCTGCCGCAGTTTGTTCGCTACGGATTCCTGGGTGATATCGACTGGTGCGTTGTTGAAGCCGCCGACGTCAGCCCGGACGGCAAGATCCTTCTCACGACTGCGGTCGGCACCACACCGACCTATTGCGAAAAGGCGAGAAAAATCATTATTGAGCTGAATAGTTACCATAAGCGCGAACTGCTCGGATTCCACGATATTTATATGACCGAGAACCCGCCGAACCGCCAACCGATCCCCATCGTCCGCCCGGATGACCGCATCGGAACGCAACGTGTGTGGGTTGATCCGAAAAAAATAGTCGGTATTGTCCAGACAAATCATCCGGACGAAATCGGCGGCTTTGATCCCGTCACTCCCATCACTGACAAAATCGGTCAAAACGTAGCCGATTTCCTCGCAAACGAAATCCGCGTAGGCCGCATACCGAAGTCATTTCTTCCGATCCAGTCCGGCGTAGGGAACATTGCAAACGCCGTTCTCGGTGCCATGGGTAAACATCCGGACATTCCTGTATTCAATATGTACACCGAAGTTGCCCAGGACTCCGTTGTGAAACTGATGCAGGAAGGCCGCATCCGTTTCACCAGCGCATCTTCGCTGACTATCAGCAAGGACATGCTGCAAAACACCGTTTACGCAAACCTTGACATGTTCCGTGGCCGCATTCTTCTCCGTCCGCAGGAAATCAGCAACAGCCCGGAAGTCGCCCGCCGCATAGGAATCATCTCCATCAACACGGCGCTGGAACTTGACCTCTTCGGTAACGTAAACAGCACGCACGTTCTCGGAACCAATATGATGAACGGAATCGGCGGCTCGGGAGACTTCACGCGCAACGCTTATATTTCCATCTTTACCTGCCCTTCCGTCGCAAAGGAAGGAGCTATCAGCGCAATCGTCCCGTTCTGTTCACATATCGACCACAGCGAACACAGCGTGCAAGTGATCATCACCGAGCAAGGTGTTGCCGATTTACGCGGTAAATCGCCCACGCAACGCGCTGAAGAAATCATTGCGAACTGCGTGCATCCTGAATACAAGGAGTCACTGCGCACATTCCTCAAACTGTCAAAGAAAGGCCATACACCGCAATCGCTCGCCAAAGCATTTGCGATGCATATCAAATTCGCAGAAACAGGCGACATGCGCGGCGTCCAGTTCTAAGAACAGGTTTGAACTTTCCTCAAGCTACCGTTTCCGCGGTAGCTTTTTTATTGTCTGGTAACAGGATAAACGCCACACACCCGTCCCTCCTTTTACAAATAAGCGTTTTTATTTGCAGGTCCGAGTAATTCCGACTAATTCTTATGCATCAATCTTCAAGTTTAACTTATTAAATATATCGCATGAACACGAGACGTGAATTTTTGAAAAAAGCAGCAGTAACCACCGGATTAACCGCACTTGGCCTCCATCAGACAATCAATGCAAAGGAAGAACCATCCGGCAAAAAAGAAGCCCTGCTCGAACTCAAAAACAACTGTACCATTTTATTCCAGGGCGATTCGATTACGGACGCAGGCCGTGACTGGGGTAACAATACGCCAAACAGTTCAAAGAACCTTGGCCATGGCTACGTATCACATCTTGCCGCATATCTTCTGACCACCTATCCTGAAAAGAACCTCACGCTTTACAACAAGGGTATTTCCGGGAATAAGGTTTTTGAGCTGCGCGGACGCTGGGACAATGACTGTATCAATCTCAAACCCGACATACTAAGCATCATGATTGGCGTAAACGACTTCTGGCATACGCTTGATTTCGGATACAATGCTACCGTCAAGAAATATGAGGATGATTACCGATCATTGCTTAACTACACAAAAGAAAAACTGCCGAATGTCCAACTCATCATCGGTGAACCTTTCGGCATAAAAGGCGTAGGTGTCGTATCCGACAAATGGTATCCTGATTTCGATGAATACAGGGCCGTGGCAAAAAAAATGGCGGACGAGTTCGGCGCGCTTTTCATCCCCTACCAAAGTTATTTTGATTCCGCCATAAAGAAATCCTTCGCACCGAATTACTGGACAGGCGACGGCGTGCATCCGTCCATTGCCGGCGAAGGTCTCATGGCCAAATCCTGGCTGATGACAGCACGGCTGTAATAAGAAACCATCATGAAACACGAAACGGCAGGTACCGTTTCGTGTTCAAATAAACCTGTGTTACCGTAAATCAATCATTCCTTGAGCTAGTATCATCATGAAAAAAATATTCACACTGACCTGTTTTCTCTTTTTTTCCCTGGCAACGGTAGCATCAGCCCAACAAGGCAGGGAACGCCAACGTGACCGTGATCCCATAGACGCAGTCAATCCTTACATGGGTAATATCAGCCACCTGCTTGTTCCCACCTATCCGACCGTGCATTTACCCAACAGCATGTTGCGGATGTATCCTGACAGGAGCGACTTCACCGACGGTTACCTGAACAGTCTTCCCCTTACGATCCGTTCACACCGTGGCGGCGCGGTACTGAAAATCAAGCCATTCAGCGGTAACGGACAAACCCCGAGCATCCACGCCAGATACCGTTACGATCTGGAAGCGATCAAACCCTATCACTATTCCGTCCTGCTGGAAGACGAATACACCCAGGTCGATTTTACGCCCTCGCATCAATCCGCGCTTTATTCGCTTCGCTTTGAAAAGGAAGGAAACCGTAACATCATCTTCACCTCGCGGGATGGAGCAATCTCTGTAAACGGTAACACCGTAAGCGGATACGAAGCATTGGGAAACAATACCCGCGTCTACTTCTACGCGCAACTCAACGTGACACCAACGGCTGCCGGCAGCATCGACCAAAACAATCATTTTGATCCGGAACAAAACAAAGCATCCGGCAATCCGGCTTCTGTTATGCTTCGGTTTGAACAGCCGATATTACCGCAGGAAGAACTCGAATCCATCGCCATCAGCTACGGCATTTCCTATATCAGCATTGATCAGGCAAAAAAGAATCTCGAAAGGGAAATCAAAGATTTTTCCATTGATGAATGCAGCAAACAGGCTCGCGACACCTGGAATAAGGCCCTTGACAGAATCAAAGTCAGAGGAGGAACACGCAATGACCGTGTCAGTTTTTATACATCTCTTTATCGCGTCTATGAGCGCATGATCAATATTTCCGAAGATGGTAAATACTTCAGCCCGATGGATAAGCAGGTTCACGACGACAACGGTATTCCTTTCTTCGTCGATGACTGGATTTGGGATACTTACCGTGCCACGCACCCGCTTCGTGTACTGATTGATCCCGAAACAGAATCAGCCATGCTGACTTCATTCATCCGCATGGGCGAACAGTCCAAGGAAGGTTGGATACCAACCTTCCCCGAAATTACCGGGGACGCACACGTCATGAACGGAAACCACGCGGTAGCATCCATATATGACGCATACGTGAAAGGACTGAGAGGCTTTGACCTTGAAAAGGCCTACACGCTCTGCAAACGCTCGATCATGGAAGAAACCATGCTACCGTGGGTTCGCGGCAATGCAAACGAACTGGATGCGTTTTATAAGGAACGTGGTTACTTTCCGGCCCTGCATCCCGATGAAAAGGAAACGGTATCCGCAGTGCATGGATTCGAGAAACGCCAGTCTGTGGCCGTTACGCTTGCGGCCAGCTATGACGACTGGTGCCTTGCGCAAATGGCTAAAGCCTTGGGAAAAATGGACGATTACCGCTATTTTCTTGAACGCTCCCATAATTACCGGAATCTCTACAACCCGAAAACCGGTTTTTTCCATCCCAAAGACAAAGACGGCAACTTCATTGAACCGTTCGATTACCGTTTCTCAGGCGGAATCGGGGCACGTGATTATTATGACGAAAACAACGGATGGATTTACCGTTGGGACGTTCCGCATAATGTTGCCGATCTCATAGCACTCATGGGCGGAAACAAGGCATTCATTGAAAACCTTGATCGCACCTATGATGAAGGCTTGGGCAAAAGCAAGTGGCAGTTCTATGCGCAACTGCCCGACCAGACAGGAAACGTAGGACAATTTTCCATGGGCAATGAGCCCAGCCTCCATATACCCTACCTCTACAATTATGCAGGAGCGCCCTGGAAAACCCAGAAACGTATCCGTTCCCTGCTTGAAATGTGGTTCCGCAACGATCTGATGGGAGTCCCCGGCGATGAGGACGGCGGCGGACTCAGCGCCTTTGTCGTATTTTCCGCGATAGGCCTCTATCCCGTCACGCCCGGATCGCCCAGTTACAATATAGGAAGCCCGCTCTTTGAAAAAATCGAAGTTGATCTGGGTAATGGCAAAACATTCATCATCACGGCAAAAAACTGCTCGCGCACAAACAAATACGTGGCAGCAGCCAAACTCAACGGAAAAGTATGGAACCAACCATGGATTCCCCACGATGCCTTGAAAAACGGAGGCAGTCTGGAGCTGGAAATGAGCGCACGCCCCAATACCGGCTGGGGAAGTGATGCTACCGCTGTTCCGCCCTCGGCAGAAACTTTTAATTCATCCAACCAATAATCCCTTATGTGCGGTATCGTAGGTTACACAGGATCGCGCGAAGCGTATCCCGTACTATTAAAAGGCTTGAAACGCCTCGAATACAGAGGTTACGACAGTTCCGGCGTAGCACTGATCAATAATGGGCTTCAAGTCTATAAGAAAAAAGGGAAAGTTGCCGAACTGGAAGATACGCTCGTTGGTAAAAACGTACACGCACACACCGGCATCGGCCACACCCGCTGGGCAACCCACGGGGAACCGAGTGACCGCAATGCCCACCCGCATGTATCCCAAAGCGGAAAAATCGCAATGATCCATAACGGTATCATTGAAAATTATGCCCTGCTTAAGCAGGAATTGCTCTCCAAAGGATATACCTTCAAAAGCGATACCGACACCGAGGTTCTTCTTAATTTTATTGAGGACATCAAGGAGAACAACCACTGTTCGCTGGAAGAAGCCTTGCGCATCGCCCTGCGACGCGTCGTAGGCGCCTATTGCCTTTTGCTTGTCCACAACGAAGAACCGGAAACCATTATCGCTGCGCGCAAAGGCAGTCCGCTTGTCATCGGCATAGGAAAAGGCGAGCACTTCCTTGCGTCGGATGCATCACCTATCGTCGAATACACCAAGGAAGTGGTTTACGTCAATGACTATGAGATTGCCATCGTAAAGCCGGACGAACTTATCCTGAAAAACATCGGCAACGAAAAACAAACCCCTTTCATTACTACACTGGACATGCAGCTCGCCTCTATCGAAAAAGGAGGCTACGAGCACTTCATGCTCAAGGAAATCTTTGAACAACCGCATACGATTTTTGACAGCCTGCGCGGACGTCTCGATGCCAACAAAGGTACCATCAAGCTGAGCGGTATTCAGCATTACTCAGAACAGATTCTGAACGCCAGACGCATTATCATTATTGCCTGCGGAACCAGCTGGCATGCAGGGCTCGCCGCCGAATATATCATCGAGGAACTCTGCCGTATACCCGTCGAAGTCGAGTACGCATCCGAGTTCCGTTATCGCAATCCGATTATTCGCGAAGGCGATGTGATCCTCGCCATTTCCCAAAGCGGGGAAACCGCGGACACACTCGTCGCCATCGAAAACGCGAAGAAACAGGGGGCAGTCATTCTCGGCGTCGTAAACGCTGTCGGTTCCTCCATTGCCCGGCTCTCGCATGCCGGAGCCTATACCCACGCCGGGCCGGAAATCAGTGTGGCCAGCACGAAAGCCTTTACCGCACAGCTTGCCGTTCTGACAATGATCGCGCTTCATCTCGCCCACGCGAACGGTAGCATCAGCCAAAATAAATACCTGTCCCTTTGTAAGGAACTGGAAGCCATTCCGGAAAAAGTAGAAGCTGTGCTTTTACTCAACCAGGAAATCAAAAAAATCGCTGCCAGGTACAAGGATGCTCACGATTTTCTTTATCTCGGCCGCGGATACAACTTCCCGGTCGCCCTGGAAGGCGCACTGAAACTGAAAGAAATTTCCTACATTCATGCGGAAGGCTATCCTGCAGCGGAAATGAAACACGGACCCATCGCGCTCGTTGATGATAAACTCCCGGTCGTCTTTGTCGCAACCAAGGATTCCTATCACGAAAAAATCGTAAGCAATATCCAGGAAGTCAAGGCACGCAAAGGACGTATTATCGCGGTTGTTTCCGAAGGAGACGAAATCATTCCGACACTCGCCGACGATCTTATCATCCTGCCCCCTGCCGATGAAATCGTGGCTCCGTTACTCAGCGTCATCCCGCTCCAGTTACTCGCCTATCACATCGGCGTAGCTAAGGGCTACGATGTAGACAAGCCCCGTAACCTTGCAAAAAGTGTGACTGTCGAATAGACGGTAACATTAGATGAGATGAAAATTACACCTTTCAAAACGTAAAGATGTTTTTCAAAGAATTGACCGACTGTCTCTGATATCCGGGAACCATTTCCTCAAACTAGAGCGAACCTAATTTTCAAAGCTTGCGAGTGCTTACCCCAATCATCGACGAAATCGCCGACATTTGCTAAAACCCGCACACATTGTGGTAACGGAAATCTGTGCATTAAAAAACAACCTGCTTCAAAATGAATATACTAAAAGCAATCAGCTTGATTACATTGGCCATCACTCTGCCTTCAGTTGTGATATTGGCACAGACAAAAACTCTTGTATACACCGACCACGAGCCGCTGGGTAACATGCGCACCCGCTTTATCAATGAGATCTTTTTTTCCGCCATTGAGAAAGAATCAAACGGTCGCCTAAAAATCGATGCTCACTGGGGAGGCAAGCTTTCGAGCAGCTACGACGCCCTAAGCAAAGTCGGGAAGGAAGGAGTCGTGGATATGGCCACGGTCGTACCAGAGTATTCACCAAACGAAACGCCGCTTCACCAAGTTTTTAAAAGTTTTCCCGTTGGTCCAACTGGTGAAAAGCAGGTCGATTTTTTCCGACGTGTGTATGAAGAGATTCCAGATCTTTCCCAAGAACTTGAAAAAGCAAATGTAGAGAAGCTGATCTTCTGCACCGGATATCCGGTTGCCTTTTTCAGCACCAAACCGCTAAACAATCTGAGAAATATACGAGAGCAAAAATGGCGGACTGCGAGCTTTTGGCATCGCGATTTTCTGAAAAACGCCGGAGCCATCCCCATATCCATGCCTTGGAATGACGGCATCTTCAAAGCTCTGCAAGCTGGCACACTGGATGGGCTCATGGTCAACGTGGATAGCGGCTACGATCTGAAAGTCCATGAAGTTGCGCCGAATATTTTATTATCCAAGGATATCTGGCTGGGACATCTCTATCTTCTTGTAATGAATAAGAATACCTGGGACGGTCTTGAGAAAGAAGATCGGGATGCCATTCAACATGCCGCGGCAACCTCATACAAAGCACTGGGTTCCGTGATGAACAGTAGTTTCGACACGCAAATTGAGGATTTGGAAAAGGCTGGCGCAAAAATCCGAATCCTCGCCCCAGAAGAAGTAAAAGAATGGAAAACCGAAACCGACTACCACAACCTGCAATCCGTATGGGTAAAGGAACAGCAAGATAAGGGTATCAAAAACGCAGCCACCGTCATGAAAAAGGTTAGCATCATTATGAAAGACTAACATCAGCAACGCCACAGAGTTTTAGGAAGGTGCTCGAATTCAGGAAGAATACGCCTACACCGTTGTGTACAACTGTAAAGCTGAAATACATAACAAAGCAATGACCTCAATTTAAGGACAGCATATCCTATTTCATTAACGGATTAACGCATTGCATTGAATCAATGCGCTATCCATTCTGCGAATATTTCATGTGGGGACATGCCTTAAAATAATGCTTTGCGTAGTCCCATCTTGCGTCATCTTTCGATGCTTTGTTTTTTTGTACGATCGCTGCAAGTAAAACATCCAGAACCTTTGCTGGGTCGCAGCCATAAATTCCGGCACCCCAGCATTCATTAGGCTCAACCACAGCCCAACCCCTTCCGTGAATAATCCCGACGTCCAATACGAAGGCCCGCGGACAAGGAACCGAATGCAATACGGAATCCGCAAACGCAGATGCTTCTTCGGATTCTTGACGAGGCCCCATAAGCGGTGACGTGTAACTGGAAAATCTGACATCACCCCGCCGATACGGACTGAGTGTCAGCACTTTATGATCCTTCACGAAACACCGGTATTCTGCTTCCCATTCCACAGTTTCAGACGCATGGATTAACAGGTCCGGAGGCAAATGAGCGACTTGCGCAACGAGTTGATGTCCTGACCTGACTGCAGCTTCAAACGATTTTCCCAGCGCCGGTTTAATAAAGCAGTTTTCCTTGATACTCTCAATATTCCCCAACTCAAGAACGCTTATTTTCCGCTTCAAGAACTTTTCAGGCAGCGTGACAAGCCAGTCACTGCTGCAACCCAAAAGCATGGAGTCTAATTGCTGTGCAACATTAAACGCATCAGGAACGGTGCAGTAAATCGCGGATAGCTCATCTCCATGCTCAAGCCATAACGGAATAGAATCATCTTCAAGACGAAAAGTTTTCCATCCCAGATCATGCGCCGCTTTCCGTAAGATTTTTGATGCAGTATTGTAATTAGATGAGAGAATCAATGTCGGCATTGCGTAATACCCCGGGAATGCGATTAAACTACAGATTTTTATTTATAGCGGAAATAAGCGACTTCAAATGTGAAAAATAATACCGGATATTGATTGCTTCATCTATCTAGACAATGTGCTCTAACTTGTCTTCAAAATTTCCTGCTTCATTGAGGAGCAATTACAGGAGGAATTGACGGTACCTTGGTAATTTGCTCCTCCTTGACATTCGGTACATGGTGCATCCACACTTTACCTGCAAGCGCTTGCTGCCGTCCGAATTCAAAAAGGCGTTGCATGTATTCCTGTTCAAAAGGTTCCTTCGGACTCCCGACAAACTCCGGAGGTATGTACGCAAGATTAAATCCCATATTTGCAACTCTCGCCAAGTAATGGTATAGGTACACGGAGCCCATCCCATGGTATTTAATCAAAGTGGACATGCCGCGTGAACCGATGGAAAGCGTATCATCCGGTACCAAGGCAAAATCAGGTTGCATACGATTATTCATTACCAAGTAAACATTGCGCTTACGGTTATGGTGTGCTGCCAGTTTTTCTTCTATTTCCGGACTTACAGGAATAGTCATGACCTGCATCGTAGTCCCGCCGTCAACGTGCATTTCTTTTATTTTTCTTCCGTTAACTGTGCTTTCTATCATCACCGGAGGAAACGCACCCGGAATACTGGCTGATGCCAACATGACATCACAGAACAGTTTAACAGCATCTGCGTTACCACGTTTTGCAATGAGACCCATATCCCACATGACCGGACGTTGTACATCCAGATTGGTTGTAATAATAATCAACCGCCGCCCTTTGTCATGCTCCCGTGCAACCGCTGCCAGGAACGCTTCGTCAATGCTCGCAGCAATCAATTTCCTCAAAGGAGCAGTATCTACCAAGCCATCCCCGCCACCGATCAGTCCTTTGATAAACTGGGAAATGACCAGTTTATCCATATTCACGGTAGTATAGAGCCGCTTTAATTGCTCATCCTGGCTGGATCCCAAAAAAGCAAATGGCGCAGTCAAAGCACCGGTACTCACTCCTGAAACCATGACAAAATCAGGCCTCGTTCCCGCTTCGGTCATTCCATTGAGAACACCGGCCCCAAAAGCGCCGTCTTCACCGCCTCCGGAAAGCATAAGCCAATTTAGTTCATCTCCCGGCAATTGAGCTTCACCGCGTACTCTTTCCTCGACAGCAGCATCAAGCTCCGGAGTTACTTCATCCAGCCAAAAACGTACATCGGCAAACCCATCCACATAGGCCGAATTCATATCCTGGGCCGTAAATGTTGTACGTTCAAGATGAGAACACGCACAAAAAAATACACTTACGAAACAAAACACCAAAGCTATAAAACCTTTCCCATTTATTTTCATGGCGGTTAACTTGCCTTATTCACGATTTCACATCAAGTGTAATAAAGAACATATTTTCATTCATAGAAATCAGAAATTTAAAAAATGAGAAGTCGGACAAAAAGATTTGTATCCAATGGATATTCAGTCTTCCGCGCGTTCGCCGGCGGGAGCCATTTTAACGAGACGGGGATCAAAACGCGCAAGGACTTCAACCAGGTCTGATTGGGCAGCCATGACCTCAGCAATATCCTTGTAGGCAAGCGGCGATTCATCCAAGCCCGCTGAAATCAGCTTTACGCGACGTTCCTTGAGCCAGGCATGGGTTTGCTCCCAGGTAATGGTTTCAAATGCCTTGGTACGGCTCATACGCCGTCCGGCACCATGCGAAGCCGAGTATAACGACTGGGGATTTCCGCGCCCACGCACGATGTATCCAGGGGCTCCCATGGAACCGGGAATGATACCGAGCACTCCGGAACCGGCTGGAGTAGCGCCTTTGCGGTGGACAATAACTTCCTCGCCCTGATGTATCTCTTTCCAGGCAAAATTATGATGATTTTCGACGTCAAGAAGCAACTGAGCACCGAGCCTGGCGGCAATGTGCCTGTGGATACAGGCATGGTTGGCTGCAGCATATTCACCCATGAGTTCCATGGCCGCCCAATATTCCTGCCCCTCTTCCGTATTCAAATCAAGCCAGGCAAGATTGCGCTGGTTTTCCGGAAGCTCAGGATGCATTTTCTTAGCCAGTTTACTGTAATGCTCAGCTACGGATGCGCCGGTTCCACGGCTTCCGCTATGACTAAGCAATGCAAGATACCGTCCGGACTCCAATCCTAAGGCGGGAGCATCCAGGCTCAGTACGCCATATTCGACAAAATGGTTTCCGCTTCCGCTGGTGCCTAACTGTGTCCATGCTTTATCCTTATTCTGACGGGTAATCGGCGAGACATTCCAGTCATGGTCCATAACGTCATGTTCCCTCGGTTTCCGGAATACAGCACCGACACCGAATTGGGTTTCAAGCGCCAGTACAGACGCAAGTCGTTCTTCATCATCTTCCAGCAATGAAACGGGAAGATCATAAACAGACAGTTTCATGCGACAGGCAATATCAACTCCGACAGCGTAAGGAATAACAGCGTTGCGTGCGGCAAGAACACCGCCGATCGGCAAACCGTAACCGACATGAGCATCCGGCATGAGCGCTCCGGCAAACGAAACCGGTAATTCGCAGGCCACGCGCATTTGTTGCACAGCCGCCTCGTCCAACCCGTATCCCCATTGTTGCCACGGCGCAGGTTCCTCGCGCGGCACATAACGCTCGGAAAGCAAGACCTGGGCCAGCAAACCAGCCTCAGGATCATCTGCAAAAGCCGCCGGGTTCCGGACAACGGCACTGATCCGTGATACCATGGTTTCGTGGTCAGCACCGGCTTGTGCCATGATCTTGATGAAATGAAATGCACAGGAAAGCGGTCTGCCTTCGGGAACACCGAGATTAATAATGTCCAGATGAGTCATAAGCGAAATGAGTTTTACTGATACAAAACAGTCATACGGTCAGATCGTATTGGTTATAATGTTTCAGGTTAAAAAACAATAATAGGACAAAAATATTTTAAACAGAACTCATATAGCAAAACATTTCTTTCAACCTCATTTATTGAAGTCCAGGGAACATGTATTTTTCGGTTTCAGCCGACGACTTGTTCATTCAATGATAGAGTTTTAAAACAGACTCATAATTATTTTCACCGACCCAGTGTTTCAAATAATCGCTGTTCTGAACAAGTTCTTCTTTAGTCATCAGTTCAGGCAACAAGGCACGCGTATGCTCCTCATTAAACAACTTTTCATAGAATCCAACGACGAGTATTGTCAGCATATCATCTGCCGCAATCTTGCCTCGCGGTTGCGCTTCACACCAGCCTGTAAACGACTGTATGCGCTTAACCACATCGGGAGTTAATGCCTTGGGATTCATACCCTCCAACCATTCAACGATACACCGCATCATCATATAAGGTGACTCTTCATCCTCTTCAGCGATATGCGGAATCACTTCAGGAAACCGTTTAATAATCTCATCGTATAAAACCTTCATAATACCTGCTTGCATTCCTTGATTCAGAAAATGAATATTTCAAGGTATAACAACGACATGAATGTCATTTCCCAATTAAATCTACACCACTTTCATTCACGAGACTAATCTTTAATAGAGTTATACGGCAATACGGCTTCCTTTACACTGGTCTCAACGCCCGATGCTTCATGGTTATTTCAGGAGACAGTTTGACACAAACCTACATGCGTTCACAATATAGCAGAAATGCCTGAAAATGCATTTTGTCTGTTTTATGCGACATGTGAACGATAAACCTACGAATACAATCAAATATCTATGCTATCAAAATCCTATCTTTTCATTTTATCATTCATAACCTTTTTACTCACAAGCCAAGCGCAGACAGAATCCGAAGCAACGGCTTCATCGGAAAAGTCAGCAGCTCCGGCAAATATGGTATGGGTTCCGGCCGGAACATTTGGCATGGGAACCGATGACATAAACAGCATGCCGAACGAACGTCCTTCCCATTCCGTAAAAATAAACGGTTTCTGGATGGACAAGTATGTGGTAACCAATGCCGATTTCAAACAGTTCATAGATGCTACCGGCTATGTGACCACCGCAGAGAAACCTATTGACTGGGAAGAACTCAAAAAACAGCTTCCTCCAGGTACACCAAAGCCGGATGCCTCCCTTTTGCAACCGGGATCGCTCGTATTTACGCCGCCTAATCGTACGATTGATCTGGGCGATATGTCCGGTTGGTGGACATGGACTACCGGAGCCGACTGGAAACATCCCCAAGGACCGAGAAGCAGCATCGAAGGAAAAGATAACTACCCTGTCGTCCAGATATCCTGGGATGACGCGGTCGCCTATGCCAAGTGGGCGGGAAAACGTCTGCCAACCGAAGCGGAATGGGAATACGCATCGCGTGGCGGTTCCCAAGGGACGCGCTACTATTGGGGAAATGATTTCAAGAAAGACGGGCAATTTATGGCGAATACGTTCACGGGTCATTTCCCTGACAAAAATACCAAAGCAGATGGTTTTGAAGGCATTGCCCCCGTAGGATCTTTTTCAGCCAACGGCTATGGCTTGTACGATATGGCGGGCAACGTCTGGCAGTGGACGGCAGATTCATACACGGAAAAAGGCCACGCGGCAGCAGCAGCAAGCTGCCAGATCGTCAATGGTTCACCGAAAGCCGTTTCCAAACAGAACGAAGTAAGACGCGTCACCAAGGGTGGTTCATTTTTATGTAATCCTTCCTACTGCGAAAGCTACCGTCCAAGCGCACGCCGGGGAACACCCTATGATACCGGGATGGAGCACATCGGATTCCGCTGTGTAAAAAGCCCGGAATGAGGCGGATTTCGCTTACATCAAACCAGCTTTGCTATTCTTTCTTTTTAAACAGGGAAAGAATGCCCAGTAGCACGATGGCGCCGATGGTTGCAGTCAATAAGCTTCCCAGCCTGCCTGTGGATTGAAGGCCAAACAGACCAAACAACCAGCCACCCAAAACACCGCCAACGATGCCGACAGCAAAATTGATGACAAAACCGAATCCATGTCCTTTAGTAATGACTCCGCCGAGAAATCCGGCCGCAACGCCAATAAGAATAAACCAGATAATGTCCATGAATCAGATGTTATTCTTTCATTATGTTAAAACAATATCAAATTTTCCCGACAGAAAACACCCAATCATTATTCACAGAAGTTTTGACACAAATAATCTCCGTTGCCTATAGTCCAAGACTCTTTCAACCAAACGAAACTCCGGTCGGAATGGTCATGTTCCCTGTCAGAAACCCTTTCATATCTTCCGGAAGCGGTGCTTCAAACAGCAACGGCCCTGACGGCAGCATGAATTCAAGCCGTGCCGCATGCAAAGCCTGACGCGGAAAAAGCAATGCACGGTAGGATGCGTCAGTCATTCCGCATTCGATAAACTCCAGAAAATATCTCGCGTCTGTCCCGTAAATTTTATCTCCCAGTATCGGATACCCCAGCCACTCCGCATGAGCACGGATCTGATGTTTTCGGCCGCTGACAGGAACCACCTTGCAGAAAGTAAATCCATTTTCGGCAATGATCGGTTCAAAGATGGTTTCGGCGCCCTTGGCGGTAGCATCCGAATGCACGGAATCCTTGATCACAATGGGACTATGTGGATCCTTGGCAAGTGCTCCATGGACCCAAGCCTGTCCTTTCAGTTCACCTCTCAGTACGGCCAGATAGGATTTTTTCACCTGTCGACATTCCACGGCCTGCTGCAAAAACCGAGCCGATGCTTCGTGTTTGGCAATAACAACGACTCCGCTGGTTTCCCGGTCAAGACGACTGACAAGGTGTAAACTACCGCCACCCAAATATTCCCGGGCAGCGCCAACCAGGCTGCTCCAAGGTCCGTTTTTTGACGGGTGACAAATAAGCCATCCGGGCTTATTCACTGCCAGCCAATCTTCTGTTTCCGAAATAATCCAATCAGGAAATTCTTCCGGTAAAACCAATGGCGGTAACTTGCCCCACAGTTCACGCATACGATTCACCCTGCATCGCAATGCTCCGTTCCAGCAATGGTTTTACGGTTTCCATCGGTAAACCAATGATATTCGAAAGCGACCCTTCATAATGATCAATAATCATATCCCCGTATTCCTGAATACCGTAGGCTCCCGCCTTGTCCAGTGGGTTAACCTTGATAAAATAGGCCTGCACGATCACATCATCCAAATGGCGGAAGACAACAGTTGAAACAAGTACATCCGAAAAAACAATCTTACCGTTCCGCGCAATGCAAAATCCGGTATAGACGTCATGTTTTTTTCCGGAAAGTTTCATCAACATCGCATGAGCCTCACTCATGTTTTTGGGTTTATGCAGTATTTCGTTCCCTAATGCTACCGTCGTATCCGCACCCAAAACCAGTTTCCCGGGATACTGTGCAGAAACCGCCATCGCCTTCAATTCCGAATTGTGCCGCACAATCTCACGAGGACAGACATCCTTCTCCGGTTCCCATTCGTCAACCGAGGAAATTTTAACATCAAAAGCGATCCCTGCTGCATTAAGCAAGTCCTTCCGTCTCGGCGAAGCGGATGCTAATATTATTTTCTCCATATAAGATGTTCAAAGTAGTTAAGATTATGGTCAATAGCAACAGCTCATGAAAGCCGCTTTCAGATTTTGTCCGATACGATATCAAGCTCAGTTTTCTTTACGGGTTCGTTATACTTTCCTGTTTTCCGCTTCTCGTCAGTCGCTCAGTTGGTTAGAATACTCTATTTTGGTTCCGAGAGTCGAGAGCTCAAGCGCGCCTACCGAATCATTTCCCCAATATCATATCTACTGGGATTACAGACTGTTAAAGCACACTTCCAATGAACATACCGTTAGTATCATTCTGTGTCGATTATCCTATCTCAGCAAGAAAATGAATCTAAACCAAGCAACCACCATTCAAAAGTTGAATTTTAATCAGTTTGACAGAGAATAGACAGGTAGTCATTCTCTCCTTACACGCTTCAACCCACTATTATCTATGAATGAAATTCACTATCTGATTATACCGTTATTATCCCTAGTCCCCTTTTCCTTAGCATCAGCGCAGATGCAAATATATCCCAATACCTATGAACAGTCCTTTGGGTTGGTTTACAACAAATCAGGAATACCCGTATCAAGTAAGTAGTATCCCTTTAGGGGATGGAAATATCATTGAGACCGTTCAATTCGATTCAACTCTTGCTGGTCAAACAATGCTTTTTCAGGTATTAGACTACCAATTGCAAGGAAATGAGGTTGAGTTAATACTGGACTGGTCTGGAACAGGACTTTTTCAACCAGAAATGACTCAGCGAGTCATTATATTTTGGACGGATCACAGCACATCTGCAAATTGGTCTGGGAATGCTTACATAGAATACGACATCTTTAATCAGTCAGTATTGCACCAAATTGTGGTATTGCCTGAATTTGAGCTGTTTGGTAATTACTCCTTTACAGTTCCTATTGATTCCTATCTTTCGGGAAAATATTTAGGGATGGCTTTGGATACCGTCATCCCTGTGAATCCCGAATCTAATAATCCTCCGGTTTATTTTGGAAATTTCGCACTGCATGCAGGAGTATTGCTTGTCCCGGAAACTTCGACCTACGCTTCTGTTATTGGATTGGTAGCATTGTGTAGCACATCGCTGAGACGCAGACGTAAATGATTCAGCAATACGCTTTACTAAATATTGCTTCTGTTTTAAATGCGAGTCGCAGGGCTCTTGATAAGTTCTAATACTTCATCTCCCAAAAGTCACCATGAGCACCACGTTAATCATAGTTATTATTGCAGTTTTTATCTTCCTCATCTTTTTCTCTAAGCATATATTCCATACGAAAATGATGCTGCAAACTATGCCCTATTATGAAAGGCTTCGGTTTGAGATACCAGAGGGATATGTTGTTTTCAGCAAGCGACAATTTGCCATACTCCTAAATAAAAAGGAACCCTACAATACAAACTTGGACATCAATGTAGTTTCGATACATCAACATTCGTCAATTGAAGTTTATTTGCATGGTTTTTTTCAAGCAAACGGCGTTGATTTCAATGAGATGAAAAACCTAATTGATGAAAAAACATTCGCTTGGAAAATCAAATACTACATAACTGACGCTTCTTACCTGCGCGTGTACTACAGAAATTTTGAGGATAACTGTTGGGTATTTGTTCTTTTAATGACTGACAATAGAACCTCTCAGCCAGGTATTGATGAAGCAAATCAGTTAATAAATTCAATCTACTTAACACGATAAGTGAAAATATAGTGAATCCATTCAGTATTCCTTTGGTATTCACGCCAATACTGTCCATCTTTCGTGATTGCCTGAGTATACCTGTAGGTGAAAAAAGACTTTGTTGTAATCAACTCTCCCTTGCTGGATATCTGCATCACGGCATCCCATCACCATGTTTTCAAAGACAACGGGTATTCGTTGAAAGTTTTATCAACAGATTGAAACAAATCGTAAGAAACAGAGTTTGTTGGAAACGATTGACGGTTGGCAAAGGCGTATAAGATACAGGCATGACAGTTTTCTTCCCTGATCTACAAAACTATGCCTCACAGGCTTCAGAACCAAAAGTCTCCATAAATGAAAAACTCCACCGATAATGATGGAGTCTTCGCAACTCTTTCAGCAAACTTAAAGGGTCAGTTTGGCTTCATGGTCTCCAACTGCTTTAATCTTTGCAAAGCTTCTTGCTGTTTAAGCAAACCATAATTGATCCCTGACGGATTCAAAGAACTACCTGCCTGATAAGGATATTTTTCAAAATCAGCAAAGAAATCCTTTACTTGTTTCTGGATAGGCACCAACAACCACATTTGCTGCATACTCCATTCCGTTTCCATTCCGCTCTCATCTTTACGTTCATAAGGATCCATACGCAAATTGTATACTCTTGCCCATGACGTAACAACACGATGAGCTGTTGCAATATTTCCTTCGGATGCAACGGCAAACGCAACCTTCCAATCATTCCAACGAATGGCATTCAGATTTCCTGCCTGATCAAAGTACATGATGTTTTCTCTTGGACCTTTATCGGTTTTTCCTTGGAAGTAAGGCATGAAATTATAACCATCCAAATGAACTTTGAATGATTTGCCTGCACCAGTCCACCCCTTTGCCATCTGTTCTTTAATATCGGGAATGCCGGCAGCCGAACAAAGCGTAGGAAACAAATCCAATAATGAGATGATTTCATTACATTCAGTCTGAGGTTTAATAACGCCCGGCCAACGTATCAACATAGGAATACGGAAACCGCCTTCCCATGTAGTACCTTTCTCACCCTTGAAGGGCATCATTCCGCCATCAGGCCAAGAAGCCACCTCTCCACCATTATCGGTTGCATACACGACAATGGTATTATCGGCTATTCCCAAATCATCCAACTGTTTGAGTAACTCACCGATCATGTTGTCATGCTCTTTCATGCCATCGGCCTCAATACCTTTACCTGTAAGACCCACCGATTCAGGCTTCAAGTGAGTAAACACATGCATACGGGTTGTATTGAACCAAACAAAGAAGGGTTTCTTTGCCTTTGCCTGACGATCCACAAAATCCTTATAAGAAACAAAAAACTCATCATCAATGGTTTCCATTCTTTTCTTTGTCAAAGGACCTGTATCTTCGACCTTACCGTCAGCCACTGATTTTAACACCCCACGAGGTCCGTATTTCTTACGGAACTCAACATCTTTAGGATAGAAATATCCTTCAGGTTCCTCCTCGGCATTCAAGTGATACAAATTTCCAAAAAACTCGTCAAAACCGTGCCTGGTCGGAAGGTGTTTATCTTGGTCACCCAGGTGATTTTTCCCAAATTGTCCGGTGGCATAACCTTGAGATTTCAAAACATCGGCAATTGTTGGCATCCAATCCGTGATGCCATGATCATCACCTGGCATGCCGATCGTAAGCAGTCCTGTGCGAAAAGGCTCCTGTCCAAGAATAAAGGCCGCCCTGCCTGCTGTACAGGATTGTTGTCCATAAGCATCGGTAAATATGGCACCTTCCTTGAACAAACGATCAATATTCGGAGTACGGTATCCCATCATACCACGAGAATAGGCGCTGATTTGTGATTGACCTATGTCATCACCAAAAATCACGACAATATTCGGTCTTGCTTTTGTTTCTTGCGCTTCAGCTTTCTGCGGGATGATTGCACTCGCTGCCAAGATCGTACCTACAGCGAATACCTTCCCGCAATTCCTTAGTTTTTCCTTAAAGTTCATAGTCAATAAGTTAAGATTGATTTTAGGTTTCTCCTATCACTCACTCAGGTATAGCAAATGACATCATTTCCCATACTGCAATATTGTTTGTTAGTGTCTTCAACAGGCAATCTTTCTCAAACACTTTAAGTTCCGCCGTACCCACCATTCGATGATATCCCACATCCTTACCCTCCTTATGGGCAAGAGCACGTAGTTTTTCCGGTGTTAAATCCGTATCAAGAATATTGTGATCACGAGTCAAAGTAAGTTCATAACTCTTATCTCCATCGTTATGATAGAAACGGATAACGTCACTTAATAATTTTCCTGTGACGGGCTGTACATGCGGTGTACTTCGAAGCATGTCCGTTTTCTTGGCGGCAGCAGTACGGCTAGTAATAATCCGACCATTTTCTGCAAGTATGAAACTACCGCTTTCTACAAAATCAAATGTTTTAGGACAAACAATATGCGAACAAATCACGGTGTATGGTCCTATCTCAGTACGCGCCCAATACCAATGGTTAAAAAGCAACGGTAATCCAATATTACCCCAATTATGATCGTGATAAGCTGATCCATTTAATACTTTCTTTGCACCCTTATACTCAATTGTTGCTTTCACTTTGCCTTGAGGGACTGCTATGAACCAACCGAGAATCGCTTTTTCACTTCCATAGATATTTAACCCGTCCCAACCAGGTCGCCAACTCTCTGTTGTACGCATAATCTCTAAGTCAATGCTGAACCTGTCACTTTCACTTTCGACATGGATATCATATTTTTCCAAGTTCCCTTTGAAATAATTTTTGCCAATCTGCACATTGCACGACCCCGTCGAACTAGCGGCAAAATCCTTTACATCAAAGACATAGTATTTGTCATGCTGTACTCCATCTGGAGAAGTGTAAGTAATTTGAACAGTCGGCGACATAGGCTTCGTGAAATCAGGAAGTAATTTAGTGTAAAAGACAGCAACTACCGTTGATCCATCTTCCAATGCTGCATCGGCATACCACCACTCATAAGTTCCTTCTTCTCCGTTTGTTCGCATGCAATCTTCATGAGGTGAAGGCTTTTCTGAAAAGCCTTGTTTTTGCAGCATTTCCTTATCCGTGTGTAAGGTCACATCTATCGTTTCTGTATTCGTTTTCATATTCATATGTTGTTTGGGTTCATCTGACTTTTAATAATACACTGTCACTCATACGAAACTTCGTCACATTACATTTTATCCGGCATGAACATGAAGTCAATTGATCGCATAGAAAATGCCTTCGCTTTATTTTAACAAATGACTATATCCAACAAAACAATTCCTGCTAATGACCTTTTTCTGTTATTTAGCAAAAATCATACTGTGCTCACCAAACCTTGGACAAAAGCCTTTACTATTATAACTGACTCCCTTTGTCTGATAATCGCTATTTTTTATTTTGCCTTCTGATTGTATTTCAGTGCGATTTATTGTGTCATTGAAGATAAAGCTTTAAAGATTCGTCATACTTTTAAGGCTTCCGTTTATTTTTGGTATTAACTCAGTCGGTTAGAGTATCAAATTGTAGTTCCGAAGATCGAGGGTTCAAATCCTTTTACCATTCCATCCCCCAATGTCGCTAACCTGGTTTTTATTTAGTAGCAATTAACGACTTTCAAAATTCTCATTGGCTCGTGGAAACCCAAATAATTGTTTATCCAATGAATTCTAGTTAGATTTAAATATCCCCAACGAATGCCCTAAAAAGTCTAAAAAAACGGAAGGCAATGTCCTTCCGTTAAATCACGATGAGTTAAAATATGTACGATTTAACTCCGTTTACGACGAACAAAAACTGAAAACAGGCCAAAACCGGAAACTAAAAATGAAAAACTTGCCGGTTCAGGGACCGTACTTAAAAACAATAGATTCGCATTACTCCCGTTAAGACTTACCGTCCATATGCCACTGCCATCCTGATAGCTATAATAACCGTCCTGTTCATTCTTAACAAATGAATTCGCACCCGCTTTGATTTCCATGCTATTCCAATCCCACCATAAAGAATCACTAGCAGAAAATAACATCCAGTCTGACACAGCCTCTCCATTGAATGATCCAAGAAATGAATTTAAATCAAGCTCGATTGAACTTACACGAAAAACTAAAGCCCCCGACGTGGATACGATCTTTTCCCCAGCACTCATTTTTATGGTTGCTGTATCAAAAACGAAATTTGTACCGTTTAACGTCAATGATCCTACGTCTAGCAATGAATTATCCGAGAAGTAGAAATTTGCACCAGTTTGATACGAATCCACATAGAAACCCGCCCTGATGTCGGAAGTAAACGAAACATTCCGGAAGGTCCAACCGTACTGAGTCGTCTCAAACCCACTTGTACCAGAAACTGATAATGCAATATCATCCATACCGCCGGGATCATCCAATACCAGACGTGCATCATTCATGCGAAACTCCGTATCCGAACCCTTTGTACTCGACCAAGAGTTAGTACCATTCAGATCAGTAGCGGCCAATGCACCCATTGGGGTACAGAATACACACAATACAACAAGCGATATTTCTTTTCTCATAAACTAGCTAAGCGATTATTGAAGAGTATCCCATGCGTAGAAAATAATAGTCAATAGAATTTTTCACATCCCGTACATCATCAGTGGAGTAAAACATACATTCATATACATTATAAAATAATCAAATTCTTAACCTATTTCTCTCCCCCCAACAAATGCTATCCTGCTTTAAATTTAAATTATCAAAGCTGATATCCATCCAGTGCCATTTTTGATATCACTGAAAACAAAGCTTTACAGACCGGTTTTATTTCCTAATCTTTCGTTTCTTTCTGGTGGTAGTAGCTCAGTTGGTTAGAGCATCGGATTGTGGTTCCGAGGGTCGAGGGTTCAAGTCCCTTTTACCACCCCACCCATTTCAAAGCCCGATAAACAATTGTTTTATCGGGCTTTTTATTTTTTAAAAATAAAAACTAAACGATACCGCTTAGTCTGTGTATGCTTTCACGCAACTACCATGAGAGCATGTGCTTATAATTCTCAATTACTTTTTCTCCGCCTTTGCAAAGAAAGGGTAGCAAACGCAGCCAAAGCAAAAATCATTGCATAGGATGACGGTTCCGGTATTTGCGAAATGCCTCCGAGCCAGCTTACGATATTTTGAGCCATTCTCTGATTATCGGCTCCTATGGTATTGATTCTTGCATTATCCAACATGTTCACATCCATCACCAAGAGGAAATTTTCATTTGTACCCCACAATGAAACAGCATTGTCACTTGTAAAAGAAATCCCATTGGACCCATTGGGCAAAAGAATTCCGGGAGCAGCGAACTCAAGTTTACTTACCCCTTCCGTCAGCAATGGATAGACATTCGATACTGTTTGAGCATTCACTCCGGTACGATCGCCGTTTATACCGCCCACTAAATCAGCCAAATCTTGATTACTCGCATTCCAGTTATAGTTTTCTCCAAACACCAACACACGGGTATTGCTATGCAAAAGACTGTTTAAAACGGAAAGTTCTTCCGTTGAATAATGTCCCGTACTTATAAAGTTAACAATAACAGCATCTGAACTGCCCATAGTATAACCGGATAATGTTCCTGATGTCAGCGAGAAACCGGCATCATTCAAATAGCTTTTAAATGTAGTATAATACGATCCGTTATAGGAACTATATTCAGATTGTGTGGTTGTTGGATCCAACACGCTAATCGTCCATGCGCTAAGGTATGATGACGAGAATACCATGATTCCGGATACCAGAACGGTCTTCGATATATAATTAATCGATGAGTTAGTTTTCATGAGAATTTTACAATAAAACGATTGAGAAAAAAATACCGCCCTTCCCTTCATCTGCAATACAAATCCGCAAGAATCAATGTATTCTTTACGTGAATCTTCATACTTAAAAGGATGATTGATAAGCATGATTCCGTACGATTTTTCAATCATGACCACTCATTTACCAACGGTTTTATTTCGGGTTGTACTTTATTTTAACTTTTCACTTGCAACTATTCCATTTCAGAGGAACTTATGTAATAATATAAGTTTGTGTATGTTCGATACTTTCCAATATTTAGCTTTCATCGGCAACATAGGAACTCCAGAACTCATCGTGGTTTTCGTGGTCGTGCTTCTTCTTTTTGGCCCAAAGAAGCTGCCGGAACTGGCACGCGGTTTGGGTAAATCCATCAAGGAATTCAAGAAAGCAACCTCTGAGATCGAAAACGAAATCAAGTCAGCAATGGATACAGAGACCAGTTCCTCAAAGAAACCGCCTGAAATAACACGGTCTGAAAACGAATAATTAAAAAACCAGGAATTTTCCTGGTTCTTTATTTTATCCGAATATTTTAAAGAATTTCCGTTTTCCGGCCTGAACAACAATGTCTCTTTCCGGTTTTGGAATGACGCTGAATCCGTCTGTTTCTTTTATCTGATTCACCTTCACCGAACCTTGCTCCAATGCCCTGCGGGCTTCACTGTTGGTTGCAAACTGGTTGGAGGCAATCAATATATCAATAAGCTTGGCTTCCGGCTTTCCCGGAAAAAGGGTTTCCCATGAGAACCCCGGCATATCCACCGGAATTTCATTGCGTGAGAAAACAGCCTCAAAGTTTTCAAGTTCCTTCTTGCCGACTTCATCGCCGAAAAACCGGGAAACCAGACGTTTTGCCAAATCTTTCTTGCATTGCATCGGGTGCTCTTTTTTCAATGCAGCAATTTCACTGTCTGATAATAACAAGAGAAGCTTATAGTAGACCCACATGGTTTCATCAGCGATGGACATGATCTTACCGAACATATCTTTGCTGCTGTCATTGAACCCAATGTAATTGTGATAGCTTTTGGACATTTTCTTTACGCCATCCAATCCCACAATCAAAGGCAAAGTCAAAACGGCTTGCGGCTCTTGTCCTATTTCTTCCTGTAACTTGCGGCCTACCAGATTATTGAACAGTTGGTCTGAACCTCCCAATTCCACATCCGATTCCAGCATGACGGAATCATAGCCCTGAATGAGCGGATAAAGGAATTCAACAATCGAAATCGGTGTATTTTCGGCATAACGTTTCGCAAAATCATCACGCTCAAGCATCCGGGCAACCGTCATGCTACGTGTCAGCATAAGCATATCGCCGAATGACATTTTCCCGAGCCATTCGCTGTTATACCGGATAATGGTCTTTTCCCGGTCAAGGATGAGAAATGCCTGCTCAAGATATGTTTTTGCGTTTGATTTTACTTCCTCCGGGGTCAAAGGCGGACGTGTATCCGACCGACCGGACGGATCGCCGATAGTTGCCGTATAGTCACCAATCAAAAGAATACATTCATGCCCGAGATCCTGAAACTGGCGCAATTTATTGAATACGACCATGTGTCCGAAGGTAAGGTCAGGACGTGTCGGATCAACCCCCAGTTTAATGCGTAAGCGCTTACCTCTGGCAAGACGTTTTTCGATATCTTCCAATCCGATAATCTTGTCAGCATTCTGCTGAATCACTTTCAACTGTTCCTGTACGTTCATCAAAATAATAGTTAAGTTTTCCATTTAACCATCATTTGATAGTCAGTTAAAGCAGAAACTTATTAGCGTCAGGCTTGAGTACGTATAATAAAAAAGCCATCCAAAGACGGCTTTGAAAAAAGAAAAGTAACGATTCACTACCAGATCATCTGCATTTGCGCACGCACGCCGTTCATTCTGGCCTTTTCGTCAGTACCCGTCACTGGATCTTCAAAGATACCGTATTCATACCCTGCCTGCAGTTTGACATCATCCCCGACAATATACCAGTTTCCTCCCACATAGAGGTGCTGCCCCCTGTCACAACCGATTACCGTGGCATTGGAACGACGCATGGCTTCCCCCGGAATAATGGCATGGGAACCATCAGCATCGACATACGAATAGGCAGTCACGAACTCCAATGTATCAGTCACTTTAAAACTGGGCATCACGACAAAACCGGTGACTGTAGCATTGTCACTGTTACTCCGGTTTCCGTTTTCCAAGGTAGCAGCTAAAAATTCCCCGAACAGTGAAAAACGGTTAAGTGTGTAATTTGCATGGATTCCTGCTCCCCATAAATCGGAGTTTTTCTCTGCAAGCAAAAGCGCATTATAGGCCCCGCTTTGAACATAACCGATATCCGCACCTACCATGAAGCTACCGTATTCTGTTTTGCCGGAGAGATAATCCATACGGGCAAATCCGCTATAGCCGTTGTATTTCACACCAGCGGCATCAAAACGTCTGTCATTGCGGTATGAAGAATTGTCATTGTTCCCTGCAAACACCGAATACACAAGACCGCTGTCCCCGATGCTACCGTCCACCCATACCCCCGTATGGTTCGATGTCATTTTCAAACAATAGTCAAATGTCCTGCTGAGGATGGAACGTTCGATAGTCTTAATTTTTGCAGAGGACCAAGTATCTTCATAGCCGAAAGGTACGCGATTCCATCCCGCAGAAACAGCCATATACTTGCTGGGAGTCCATGCAATCGTGGCCACATCGACATAAGCATCACCATCGGTTCCACCAAAATTCCCAACCAGAGTACCTCTCCAATGTTCGCCTAATTGCGCATCCACGCCAAGAAACAAACGACGGAAATAAAAGCCTTGGGGATCGTTGCGCTGGTCATTCAGCCCGCCACTCAGATGAAAATAGTTATACTGGAGCTGCATGCGTCCGGAAATAGTGATTTTCTCAATGTTTCCGCTCTTGGGCAAAACAACCGCCGGCTTGATTTCCTGTCCGGTCGCGATTTCCGCAGCCTGCTCCTTCGTCAGGTAACCGTTTGTCACCAAGGTATCCAATAAAGCCTGTTCACTCGCCTCCGCTGACAAGCCGCAAAAGGTCGTTAAAGTAAAAAGCAATGACGCTTTAGAAATTATATTTTTCCTGCTCATTTTCCCCTATAATACAAAAGCAATCCGTCCATAACACAATCCGAAAAATACTGCTTTCCTGAGTCAACATCCTGTAAAGAGAAGAGAGTCCTGCTTAATGGAGGACTCTCTTTTTTCTTACGCTACCGTGACGGTAGCATCCACTGTTACTATAATACTTCTTACCAAAGCATCTGCATCTGAACACGTACGCCGTCGACATTTGATTTGCCATTAGAACCATCGACCGGATTCTTGAAACGTCCAGCTTCATAACCGGCCTGCAGTTTGACATCATCCGAAACGATATACCAGTTCACCCCTGCATAAAACTGCTGCCCTTTGTCGCAACCGGAAACAGAAGCATTTGAACGGCGAATCGCTTCTCCCGGAATGATCGAATACGCACCATCCGTATCCATGTAAGCATACTGGACAACCAACTCAAACTGATCACTGAGTTTAAAACTCGGCATGAGTGTAAATCCATAAATAGAAGCATCGTCCGAACCCCCTCTGGCGTTATTTAAGGTAGCTCCCAGGAATTCCCCTAATACCGCAAACCTGTCCAACGTATAATTGACGTGCCCGCCATAGGCCCATACGTGCGAATTAGTATCCGCAACGACCCCCATATTATAGACACCGCTTTGAACGTATCCCATATCCAAGCCAACGACAATTTTTCCGACATTAGAATCTTCCGACACATATTGTATTCTTCCGAATCCGCTATAGCCGTCATACTCGGCCCCAACATTACTGAAATGCTTATCACTGCGATACGAGGAGTTGTCGTTATTCCCGAAGAACAACGAATACTTTAATCCGCTATCGCCAATCTTACCGTTCACAAAAATGCCTGTATGCTGCGACGATACCCGTAAAGGAAAGTCAAACGCTCTGGCCAATAATGAACGTTCTATCGTTTTCAATTTGGCCGATGAAGTCGTTTCTTCATAACCAAAGGGAACCTTATCCCAACCAGCCGATACAGTCATGCCGCTGATTCCACTCCAGGTAATCAATCCCGTATCCAAAAGGATGTTACCATTTGTGCCTCCCAAATCCACAATCAGGGTACCACTCCAATCTTCCGCCAGCTTAGCCTCTGCACCAAGATAAACCCGGCGAAAGTAAAATCCCTGAGGATCTGAACGTCCGTCATTCAATCCACCGCTCAGATTGAAATAATTGTATTGAAGCTGCAACCGTCCGGTAATCTTAAGCTGTTCCACCGCCTTGCCCTTCGGCAGAACTTCCGGCACTTGCGGTTCCGGTGTCTTGGCTATGGTTTCCGCCTGTTCTCTTGTCAGGTACCCGTTTGTCACCAAGGCGTCAAGCAATGCCTGATCGCTGGCATAAGCCATCGTACCTAAGAATAAACAGGATGCGCTGAATAATGCTACCGTAGATGATAATGTTTTTTTCTGCATAAATGTTCGAATTATGAATTCCAACATATTAGCTGAGACAGGTGACAACCGTATTCCAATCCGGTTAAGAAACGGTAACATTCAGGCTGTTTATTGAATCTTATCAGAAACAATATCTCTGCAAAATTCGATCACTTATTAATGGAAATTGATTTTCATTAATAAGTGTGCATTATCTGGTATCTATGATAACAATCCTTCATTTAAACAACCATCACTGCATGCATGACGCCACTTTCCATGTTACCGCCAGATTAACGTTGGCTAAACTTGGAAGACCTTTATGCTCATTTTAAACTTTTTATATACTTTCATGGACGACAACAGCAGAAGAAGACCGGAATGGGTGCCGGACGAACATCATGAGAACAAGCATTTTGCTTCCGAAGTTATGGCCGGAATCAAAGGCGGACATGATGGTATACCCGGACAAACGGCCAGTGAAGATACGTCACGGAGAAATATAAAAGCACGCAAGGCACTGACGATAGATGATTATGTTCAGGGCGTTCTTTCCCAAAACCGCTCCATGCTGGCTCGTACCATTACACTCATTGAAAGCAATCATTCGGAACACATGAAAATGGCGCAGGAAGTATTGAAACAACTGCTGCCATGCACCGGAAAATCATTACGGGTTGGCATTACCGGTGTTCCCGGAGCCGGAAAATCAACGTTTATCGAGGCATTGGGAACCGAACTGTGTCAAAAGGGCTACAAAGTTGCTGTTCTGGCTGTGGATCCTTCCTCCTCGGTTACCGGCGGTAGCATTCTCGGGGATAAAACAAGAATGGAAAAACTGGTCCGTGAGGAAAATGCATTCATTCGCCCGTCGCCTTCCGGCGGTTCGCTTGGCGGAGTGAACAGAAAAAGCCGGGAAACCATGCTTCTATGCGAAGCGGCCGGGTATGATACAATCTTAGTCGAAACCGTTGGCGTCGGTCAAAATGAAGTGTCGGTCCGTTCAATGGTAGACTTCTTCCTGTTGATACTTATTGCTGGGGCAGGCGACGAATTGCAAGGTATCAAGAAAGGAGTCATTGAAATTGCGGATGCGATCGTCGTCAATAAAGCAGACGGAGACAATAAGATCCGGGCAAACATTGCCCGCGCAGAGTATGAACGTGTCCTGCAATTTCTGGCCCCGGCAACCCAAGGATGGAAGACGCGTGCGCTTACCTCTTCTTCGCTTGAGCCTGAAGCATTTTGGAAAATCTGGGAAACCGTCCTGGATTTCAAAGAAAACACGGTAGCATCAAATGTGTTTCAAAACAGGAGAAAGAAGCAGTCCCTGGAATGGATGCATTCAATGATCGAAGAAGGAATTAAAAACCATTTTTTCCGGAATCCTGAGTTGCAGATAAAACTGAAATCCCTGGAAAAACAAATCACGGATGGCATGCTACCGCCGACTTCGGCTGCCCACAAAATACTTGCCGACTATTTCGGCGAACATGAATTTTAATTACGTCCGCAAGAATAGTTACTTCAGCAACTTCTGCGTTTCCATTATAATCGTGTCGACATCAGCAAGCTTCCCCTTCCCTTCGTAACCGCAGGCGAGCATGCCTGTTGCCGGCTCGACAAAACGGACTCCGCGCACTTTCAGTTTTCCGATATTCTCCTGCGTGGCCGGATGTTCGTACATTTTAACATTCATTGCAGGAGCAATCAAAACAGGTGCACGCGTTGCAAGATAAATGCAAGTCAACAGGTTATCCGCAATACCGTATGTCAGCTTCGCTATCGTATTTGCCGTCGTCGGGGCTATCAGAAAGAGGTCTGCTTTGTCAGCCAACTCAATATGCCCGGGAACCCAATTCTGCTTTTCTGACCAAAGCGACGATGCTACCGGCTGGCAGGAAAGCGTCTGCAGTGTAAGCGGCGAAACCAGTTGCGACGCAGATTCGGTCATGACAACATGAACGGTAGCATGAAGCTTTTTCAAGCGTGAGACCATGTCTGCTGCTTTATAGGCAGCAATTGAACCTGTGACTCCAAGCACTATCGTTTTTCCCGTAAGCATAACTAAAATAAACTATTGTGAATACTGCCGGCTTTTTACCTTTTTCCGATAAACCGATTATTCCATCACTATCTCCTTTTCAGGGATTTAGGCAAGGACGTAACTCGGAATGACGCTAAACACAGGAAGGAAAAGATTATGCACGGAAGGCAATGGCATCTCCATAATCGCTTCCAGTCCGGTAGCCTGCTTGATATGCAACTTATCGATCATTGTCCTTCGCAAAGCAATAAGATGCCCTCCGCAACCAATACGTTTTCCCAGATCGTGCGCAAGCGTACGTACATAAGTTCCCTTCGTACAAAATACCCGAAAATCGATATCCGGCTTTTCCCAACGCAATAAATCAAAGGAACTCACACGGATGAAACGTGGTTCACGCTCAACCTGTTCTCCCTTACGGGCCAATTTATAAAGCGGAACACCATTAATTTTCTTCGCCGAAAACATCGGCGGCGTCTGATACTGGTCGCCGATAAAACTATCCATGTACCCTACGATCTGTTCCCGCGTAAAATCGCCGACAGGATTCTCTTCCAGAATGCTACCGTCAGCATCCTGCGAATCCGTGATTTGACCAAGACGGATGGTTCCTTCATATTCCTTGTCCATACTCATCAGGAACTGAGAGGCCTTCGTTGCCTTACCAACAAGAATGATGAGAAGGCCTGTTGCCATCGGGTCCAATGTCCCGGCATGACCTACCCGCTTCGTTTTCAGCTTACGGCGAATACTGTCCACGACATCGTGTGATGTAATGCCTTTAGGCTTATCAACGAGCAAAATTCCTTCCACTTCTTTCTGTTGAGCATTAATTGTCATAATTAATAAATATTTCGGGCAATTTGATGGAACAGTAATTGAATGTGTTATAATGACCTTTATTCAGATGCTTTCTGATCTGTTTCCGACAGCGTTTTTTTAACCACGGCAAGCAAATCGTCACGGATTTTCATCCATTCTCCCTTTCCGGTATATCCAGCCGCCATCTTATGTCCGCCCCCTCCGAATTCGGAAGCAATCTTGCTAACGTCATAATCACTACTCCGCGAACGTAAACTGGTCTTGGCAAAAGAAGTCCTGTCGTCAATGAAGGCAACAATCTCGACTCCTTCGATATTTCGCAGAAAATCAATCAGGCCCTCCGCATCCTCGTAAGCAGCACCCGTTTCCGCATAATCGGAATCGTGCAATACGGAAAGCATAAACCGACCGCCGCAATGTATTTCCATACGGGAAAGAAATACCTGGAGCAATTTCCGCTTTGCCAATGGATCATTGAAGTAAAGCTCGTTTGCGGCAGCAGATGCTACCGCCCCCAACTTCACCAGGCGATGAACCAGATCGAAAACACGGGCTGTCGTCGTATTATAACAGAATTGCCCTGTATCGGTGGCTATTCCTACATACAGAGCCTGCGCGGTAGCATGGTCTATGGGAAAGTCAAAATCAATGAACAATCCCGCAAGTATTTCACAGGTTGCTGCCGCATCGGTTACCACGATATTGTTTTTACCAAATCCCGGATTGGAAATATGATGATCAACATTGAGCAGGCACTCCGGTAAACGCGACAGAAACAAATCCCCGACACGGTCGAGCGAAGCACAGTCAACCAGGATAGCTGCATCACGCAAATCCGCATTCTTGTCATTAAAAACGATTGGCGTGTCACCAATAAGAAAATAAAGGTTTTTCGGAATCGGAGAATAGGCGACTGCGCACGCATCATACCCCAACGCACGCAAAACCCGAGTCAACGCAACCTGGGAACCGAGTGCATCGCCATCCGGACGGATATGCCCTATCACGGAAATTTTCTTACCCCGCAAATTTTTTAACCCAGCCCAAAAGACTGTGTGAAACCGAGGAAAATATTCTGGATGATGAACCAGTTTCATTCCTCGCCTTCATCCTTGGCAACATCCTCGTCGCCAGTCAGCTCCTCAATAAGTTCGATAACTCTGGCTCCGCGCTCAATCGAATCATCGTAAATGAACTTTAGCTCAGGAAGATACTTTAATACAATCCGTTTCCCGACCTCAGTCTGAATGATACCGCGTCTCCGTTTTATGAACTCCTTTATGCCCCCCGCATACTGATCTCCCCCGATTACGGAATAGAAGACAATCGCACTGCGTAAATCAGGCGTAACATTAACACCCGTGATGGTAACACGTACCATTTCCGTGCGAAACATGGTATGTATCACATCGCTGATTTCACGCATCAGCAGTTCATTTACTCTTACGGAACGTTGGCTCATTATTTCTGATGAAGATAAACGCTGTTCAGTAGTCTGAACATCCGGCTGTTCGTCGCTACCATCACAAGGCAGGACGAACCTTTATAATCTCGTAAATTTCAATAACATCGCCTTCCTGATACGCATCGGTGCCTGTAAGCTGGATACCGCACTCATACCCTGCACGTACTTCGGAAGCGTCATCCTTAAAGCGTTTAAGCGTTTCAACACGTCCATCATGAATGACTTCATTCTTGCGGATGAGACGTGCAGAAGCGTCACGGCGAACAACACCTTCCGTAACCATACATCCTGCAACAAAATGTTTGCCCAACGGGAAGATCGCACGTACTTGGGCAGCACCCAGTTTGCTTTCGCGCAACTCAGGATCAAGCAGGTCGGACATGGCATCGCGCACCTGATTGATCAATTCATAAATGATATTGTGCTGGATCATGCGAACACCATAGTGTTTTGCCAACCCTGCAACTCCGTTATCCTGTTTGACGTTAAACCCGACAATCGTCACTCCGGCCGTATTTGCCATCGTGATATCGTTTTGACTGATGTTGCCAATATCCTCACCGATAATTTCAAGCTTAACTTTGTCGCTTTTGATTGCCTTCAAACTGGAAGAAAGAGCTTCCAGGGAACCGTTTACGTCAGCTTTCAAAATAACTTTCAGAACCTTGTCCTGCGTACGGCTGATAAAGTTCAGGAAGTCCTCTGAGGACATGGTTTTCGGTAAACCATTATCGACGTCTGCATCCTTCTCTTTCTTGATTTCATCCGCACGTTCTTCAGCGAGGCGCTTTGCTTCCTTGTCATTCTTTACCTGCTTGAAGATAGTGCCTGACTCAGGCACACCGGACCAACCGATTACACGTACCGCCATAGAAGGCGTAGCTTCCTTCAGCGATTGTCCGCGATCATCAACCATGGCTTTTACGCGGCAATAGTACTGACCACAAACCAAGGATGCTCCCACTTTCAGTACACCTCTTTCAATGATGACCGTTGCTGTCGGTCCGCGCCCTTGCTCAATCTGGGACTCAATCACGACACCTTCCGCATCGGATTTATACACAGCCTTCAGTTCCATGATTTCCGCCTGAAGCAAAACAGCATCCAGTAATTCCTTTATTCCTGTTTTCTTCAATGCAGAGATACCTACGCATAAAGTTTCACCGCCCCAATCTTCAGGAGAAATACCGCGCTGTTGCATCTGCGTCTTCACATTGTCCATATTTGCGCCTTTCGCATCCATCTTATTGATGGCGACAACAACCGGAACACTGGCAGCCTGGGCAAATTTCAAAGCTTCGTCGGTTTGCGGCATAAAGCCGTCATCCGCAGCAACCACAAGAATGGCAATGTCTGTAACGGCTGCTCCGCGTTCGCGGATTTTGGAAAAGGCCGCGTGACCTGGTGTATCTAAAAATGTAAGACGATGCTCATTGTGCATCACATGATACGCCCCGATATGCTGCGTAATCCCTCCGGCCTCTCCGGCAACGACATTTGCACTGCGGATAGTGTCCATCAATGTGGTTTTCCCGTGGTCAACGTGACCAAGAATACAAATAATCGGCGGGCGTGCTTCCAGCAAAGCCAGATCATCTTCCGGAGCTTTCTCTTCTTTCTTTTTCTGTTGTTGCTGCTTAACCGGTTCCTGCTGTTGCTCGCCGCGATGCTTAATATCCAAAAGGTAACCGTTTCTTTCAGCAATTCGGACTGCCACATCCTCTTCAATGATTTGATTCATCGAAGCAAAAATACCCATTTCCATCAGCTTGGAAATCAACTGGAACGGCTTCAAGCCAAGCAGCGGAGCAAAATCGCGGACAACGATGGGGGGTTTTATCTGTAAAATCTTGGGATTGGACGCATCCACTGCTTCTGCGGGTTCAGCCGGTTTCGACGGCGGAACAGAAATCCCCTTCGGCTGCATGGGAACCGGGCCCTTCGACGAAACAACAACCGGTCTTACCGACGGAATCGCAGAAGGCGACTTCACCGAAGGGATGACAGGGTTTGCCTTTACCGGAGGGATTGAAGCGGGAGACGATACGCCAGAAACTGACTTCACCTGCGGGATATCAGGACGTTTCACAGGAGGAATTGACGAAGGAGACACCGGACCTGATGCCGGTTTCTCAGGAGACATAGGAGTCGGAGACTTCATGCCAGGTTTTGGCGGAGCGAGTTTCATCGGACTGACCGCTTTCGGTCCATTCATGGGAGAAGGCGTTGACGAAGGTTTCTCACTTTCCGCTTTAACCTCTTTCTTCTCCGCAGCTGCGCGTGCGGCCTCAACGTCGTCTTTGCTTTTCACAAAAACAACTTCATTCGGATGGTTCAATTCTATCGGACCGAGGTGATCTTCACCGGAAACAATTTCCTCACGCAAAGATGCGACATTTTCAAGTTCGTCGATTTCCTCATCGGTAATATCCGGATCATTATCATCATCCGATTCTGAGATCTTTTTCTTTACGTCCCTGTTTTCTCCGTTTTCGTCCGCACCAGAAACAGCAAAAACTTCCTTAAGCTCCACTTCCAATGCCTCGGCAGAAATTGTATCTATAGAGCTTGATGCGGTCTTCACATCAAATCCCCTTCTCTTTAATTCAGGAATCAGTTCCTTGCTTGCAATTCCTATTTTCTTGGCTAGTTCGTGAACACGTACACTCATTATTTTTACCTCGGGTCGGACGGGGTCTTATTGAAGTGTTTACTCAATCTTGGAAAGGATGGAAGTTGCTTCTTCCTGAGAAAAGCCCATATCAACCAAGTCTTCGGCAGAAACACCATTGAATGCTTCAAGACTGATGATACCACCTGCAACCAGCTTTTCAGCCTGATCGTAGGATACTCCTATCTGCTTCACCAATTGATCAACCCAACGTTTTGTCGGATCGTCTTGTTTGACCTCATCTTTTTCAAATACTAATTTCCAGCCGAGCAATTTGGATGTCAAACGGGCATTCTGTCCTCGTTTTCCCAATGCTACCGGCAGATCGGCATCAGCCACTTTAAAGAATAAACGGCGGCCTCTCTCATCCACACGGATATCATAAAGCGCGGCCGGCTTAAACGATTCTTCCAGTAATTTCACCGGATCATCAAAATACTGTATAATATCGATTTTCTCTCCGCCAAGTTCCTTGACGATGTTACGAACACGCGAACCGCGAGCACCCACGCAAGCACCGACAGGATCGATTTTAGGATCATTGGAACGGACACAGACCTTGCTGCGATAACCCGGATCACGAACAATGCTTTCGATAGTCACGCTGCCGTCCTGCACTTCAGTAACTTCAAGTTCCAGCAAACGCGAAACAAACTGTTTTGAGGCACGTGACAAAATGATCTCAGGTCCACGAGCGGTATGTTCAATATCCAAAAGAAGAAAACGGACACGGTCACCAGGTTGAAAATCCTCACCGGCAACACGCTCACTCGGAGGCATAACAGCTTCCGCCTTGCCCAGTTCAACGATAAGGGCTCCTTTTTCACGACGGCGCACAACCCCGGTAACAATATCACCGATTTGATCCTTGAAAGCATCAAATATACCTTCTTTTTCAAACTTGCGAATGCGTTGCATCATTGCCTGACGAACGGATTGCGCAGCGATACGGCCAAGATCCTTCGGATCCATCGGTTTTTCAATTTTATCACCGATCTTAGCATCAGGCTTATACAAACGTGCCTTTTCAATATGTATCTGCGTGCGCGGATCACTGACAGAATCCACCACATCTAAAACCGCCCAGGCCTGAATGTCTCCATTATTCGGATTTATCTCAACTTTCAGGTCCAAACCCGCATAAACTCCCTTTGTTGTGGTTGCTTTTATGGAACTAACAATGGCGGCAATCATATCTTCGCGTTTGATGCCTTTCTCGCTTTCTAAATGATCGAGAACTGATAAAAGAATTTTGCCGTTCATATGTTTGGATTTGGAATTAAAAAAAGATGTGGGAAACCACACCTTTTAGGTTAGAAATTAAATTGTGTTCCCGTAAAAAATCCTCTTTCAGGCAGCATGTCAACGTTTTAATCCTGTCGAGACGACTTCTCAACTATTAAAACAAGATACCTCTGCCATTACTTTTCCCAGTGTGTACTCAGTGATGGTTCACGGAAAATATCACCGTAAAAATTCAATCAGTTTTCCGATTTACTTACTTTATCTTGACTGGATTTACTGCCTGATATTTCAATGCTACCGCCACCGCCTTGGGAACCAAGATATCCGGGAAGCTGTACACCGACATTTTTTGCCAACTCATGCAACGGTGGCAAGGAACCAATCAAACCGGAAAGAAAATTTGCGGTTGAACCCTTTCCGTCCGCACCCTTGCCCGAATCCCATACCGTAATCTTATCAATTTTGAGATTTGCAATCGCCTTAACCTGTTCAGAAACGATATTCGGCAATTGTTCGACAAGCAAGAGGTTTTGAGCGCCATCCGGGCCTTGGCATGCCTTGATAATATCCTCAAATCCCTTTGCTTTCTTTGTAAGCAATGCTTCCGTACCTTCAGCTTCTGCAATCATACGCATACGCAAACCTGCCGCCTCGGCTTCTTTAACGGCCTTGATACCGTCTGCCTCGGCCTGACGCATAAAGCGTACAGCATCAGCCTCACCCATTTGCGTACGGCGAACACGTTCAGCAGCAGCTTCAGACTCAACAATAATACGTTGTTTGGCAATTTCTGCAGGAACAATCACATTAGCTTCCTGGGTTGCTTTATCACGGTTTGCGCGTTGTTCTTCAGCTTCTTTTTCGGCCTGATATGATTCTTCCAAAGCCTTCGCTGTTGCCACCTTTTCCGCAGCCACGGCAAGCCGTTCGGCCTCCGCTTCCTTCATACGCCGATCCGCATTGGAATTTGCAACGGCAACCGCTGCAACGTTCTGCCCTTTTGTAGCTTCGGCGTTCGCTGCTGCAACCTTGATACTCTGGTCACGATAAGCTTCCGCTGCTCCGATTTCCCCGTCACGGTGCGCCTGGGCAACCTTCACTTTTGCCTCGTTAATCGCTTTTGACGCAGCTTCCTGTCCAAGCGCATCAATGTAACCGGATGCATCCGTGATGTCCTGAATATTGACGTTGATCAGTCTCAATCCAACCTTGCGTAATTCAACCTCAACACCACCGGAAATGTTGGCGATCAGTTTGTCCCGGTCCGCATTGATTTCTTCAATGTCCATTGTGGCAAGCACAACACGCATCTGACCGAAAATAATATCCTTGGCTAAATCTTTTATCTCAACGAGCCCCAAACCCAGCAAACGCTCAGCCGCATTTTCCATCACACCAGGTTCGGTCGATATACCGACTGTAAATGTGGAAGGTGTATTTACACGGATATTCTGCTTGGACAAAGCCCCTTCCAATCGAATATCAATAGGTAACGGTGTCAGATCCAGATATTGATAATCCTGAATAACCGGCCAGACAAACATACCGCCACCATGAATACACAATGCGGAACGATCACCACCGATTTTTCCATAGACCACTAAAATACGATCCGACGGACATTTACGAAAACGGGTAGCAAATGCGATCAGGGTAGTAATGATAAAAATAATAAGCCCGCCGACAAACAGGCCTAATGCAGTGAAAGCAATTGGTAGCATGATATATTGTATTATAAAATTAGCGTATTACCTGAGTATTTAAAAATAGTTTATGAATAGACAACAAGCGTTTTCCGAGAAAATGCGACTGTCCTTCACTGTCCAAACACTTTTTCGACAATGAACGTATTACCATCCAGCATGTTAACGATCTTCACTTTTTGCTGCGGACTGATTGAAACAGCATCATTGGAACATGCAGTCAAGGTCATCAAACGCCCCTGTATCATTACCTCGATTTGACCTGACCCCTGCCCCTTTGCAGGTATGGTAACATAAACCGTCCCGACTTGCCCTATCGCTTTATCTAAACTGACCGTCCCGCTTGATTTCAGATTATGGAGTAATTTCATAAGATAGAACATTATCACCATAAAAACAAAACCAAGCGCCAAACCGGCAACGACAGCGATGGTAAACTGAAATCCGTTGCTAAGAGCAGCCAACCCACCCCAACCAAATCCGAGAAAGAAGGCAGTAACTGTCCGAACTGAAACCAGACCCATCCCCGTATCATGAGCGCCATCACCGGAGAAATCGACATCGTCAATATCCGCACCGCCGACCCCGATCAACAATAACAAAGCTTGGATAACAATTACTCCCAGAGCAATAAATCCAATCGTGTAAAACAATCGAAAACTCCAATCAAGCGCCGCCCACCAGTTCGAAATAGATTCCATGATGCAGTAAAAATAAGCTTATGGGAAATAATTAGCCGACATTCATAGATTCAATTGAATGACCTGCCGTCTTCCCTGATGGTTTTGGAAACCAGCCAGTCCAACGACCACAATCCGCCACCGCCAATAATCAAGGCGGCTGAAAGCAACGCCAACACTAACGGGAATTCCATGCCAAAATGCTCCGTAAAGAAAGCATTAGGATGAACTTTAACGATGGCAACAAGCATCGTTATCAAGGCACCGATTGAAGCGACCCGAGTGAGCAATCCCACAATGATCAGCGCTCCACCGAAAAACTCCGTACCGGCCGCAAGCACGGCAAAAAGCATTGGCGGACTAAAGTTCAGAGTGCTCAGATAGCTGGAAAAGGCATCAATACCGGAGCCTCCGGCAAACCCAAAAAGTTTCTGGGCTCCGTGCGCCATCAATACAATACCCAATGCAATGCGTACAAACAAAAGAGAAGATGTCGGAACCGTCGAAAAAATGAGTTTTCTAATATTCATAATAATTATCGGTTAATATTAATAACTCATCCCTCTTATTGAAAAAAGTCAATCGTCATTGATCAATTACCGTCCCGTATTGTTACACTAATAACGAAAAAACGCGCATTTACGCGCGTTTTGTAAAATGACTATTCAGACTTATCTTCCTGCGTCAATGTTTCATTGAGCTCTTCCGGTGATTTTGGCGGAGGCTCGCACGCTGTCGGGATTTCCCCCTCTGCTGTTTCCAGTGAACAGGTATCCGGCAATGCTTCGTCGACAATTTCCTCGGGACCCTCTGATGTTACAGAGGCAGATGATTTCTGCTCTTTTACCAAAATCGGTTGAGCAACCAACTCGCCCGACTCAAATTCCGTTACATACCCTTCGACAATCAACCACCGTAAATCCCGACGCAACGCAACAATCTTTGCCTCATCTTCGCCGGACCATGTTTGCCCCTCAGCCAATTCAGGCATACCGAGGAATTTGACAGGAAGATCCTTTGCGAGGACATTCGGATTCTGTTCAACGAATGAAATCAGATTTTGGATGGAATCTGCAAACTTCGTTTCAGGATCACGCTGTTTACGACGAACGGCGCAAACATAAGTAATGCTCTTGGAGCCACGTTTGTACAAATGCAGGCTTTCGCGGCGTAAACGACCGCGCACATTATTTGCGGTCTCAAGCGGAAAACGCAGCTGGAAGGACAACTTCGTTTCTATTGACCGCCTGATATTGCCTTGAGGCATATTTTCCACCTCTTTCCCCGGAATGCGGACAAAGTCTCTTGCAATAACCACCTTTTCCCGCAAATGACTTAAAAGATAACGACGGGCGCCTTCGACATTCTCACAGACTACAGGCTCTTCCCCAGGTTTCAGAAATGCCGCACGCAAAGTATAATGCGTCTGAGATTTCATGCTTTCAATCCACTTGCTCACAACCTCCTGATCTTTTGCGATTTCAATCTTCTCCTGAAACACCGCAAACGGCAATTTTGGAAAATGGCTCTCATGATACTCCCTGAGCATGGCATTGTACCTATGATAATTGGGCGGAGCTATCAGATCACCATTGGCGGTGCATCTTGCCACTCCGATAAAATTACCTTTAGGTGCTTCCACCTCCACAGTTTTCAACTCAAAGAAGTGCTCCAAATATTTATTTGTGGTATAAACAATCGCAGCCTCCTCTGTTTCAAACGGAATATTATCGGGACCGGAACAATAAAGGCTTTGGGATGAACCGTCTTCTTTCGCAAGCGGCTTAACAAGAACGGTATAACGTTCCGGTTTTTGCAGGATGGTCTTTGCAATATCAAACAATTGGTAAGTACGGCAACTTTGGCGTATTACCTGGACCAGTACCTTAAACGGCTCTTCCTGAGGATAAAAATCAACTTCTACCGTCGGATGGAACACGGGAGCATAATCACGGCGTTGGGATCCATGATGACCTTTGAACGGACGATACTCCCGACGCTCGCGGCGATCTTCCCGTGGGAAATGTCCTTCTCTTTTATTTGCCGTATCATCACCCTGTTGCGCTCCTTCAGGACGAGGCCTTCTGTTTCTTTCAGAAAATTCATGTCTCCGTGGTCCGTCTTCTCTGCGAGGACGTCTGTCTTTCCTTGAAAACTCACGCCGTTCTCCGTCGTCTTTACGTTGAGCGCGACGGTCGTCTGTTTTTTTAGAATCAGATGGGGACCAAGCAACGCCAAAACCAAAGTCTGCAAGTTCATTGAGATTAACTAACCCAGACTTATTATCTGAGAGGTCTTCGGGATTTTTTTCGGTCATAAATCAAATGCTATTAGTATAAGTAGAAGAAGCGTATCGATATGTTTTTCAAATTGAAAACACATTTTTAGAGTTTAATAGCGTTGATATCAAGGATTGAAATTAAGTTATTTTGTTGCCCGCGGATCGAAAGCATCCCGTAATCCGTCCCCGAAAAAATTCAGGGAAAACAAAGTCAGCGCAAAAAACAGGCTCGGAAAAATAAGCAGCCAAGGACATTCCTCCATCATGGATGCGCCGCTGTTAATCAAATCGCCCCATGATGTCATGGGAGGCTGAACGCCTAATCCCAGAAAGCTCAGGAAAGATTCCTGTAACATGACTGACGGCACAGTCAATGTCGCATATACAATGATTGTACCGAGCAGATTCGGTAAAATATGCCTGGTCAGTATTTTAAAATGAGATTGCCCCAAAGCGCGCGACGCCTGTACAAATTGCTGCTCTTTAAGAAGTAAGACCTGGCCGCGGATGATACGTGCCATCGTCAACCATTGAACCAAGCCTATCGCAACAAAAATCAGCCAGAGCTGCCGACCGAAAAAAAGCACGAGGAGAATCACAAAAATAATATACGGCATGGCATAAAGAATCTCCACGAAACGCATCATTACCCTGTCCGTCCGTCCGCCTGCATATCCGGAAACGGCGCCATAAAGGACACCGATCACGATTGATACAAAGGTGGCAAGGAATCCGACCATGAATGAAATACGGCCACCGTGAAGAATACGGCTTAGCATATCCCTACCCAAATAATCCGTTCCAAACCAATGTTCCGGACTCGGTGCAATGGCGCCTAGTTCAAGATTTTGCTCAAAGAAAGAATGCGCAGTGAAAAACGGGGCCAGAAAGCAAAAGAAACAGATAACGACCAGATAAAACAGGCTCAGAAGCGCCAGTTTATTCCGCGACAGACGGTACCATGCATCCGCCCAAAGACTTCCCGATACTGTATCTTTTGGATTCATTGTTATTCCGCCCTCAATTTTGGATTTAACCAGATGGATATAACATCCACCACAAAGTTAAATATGATGATAAGAAGCGCATAAAAGATTACCGTCCCGCAAACCAGAGGTCCGTCGCGGTTAATGGCTGCCAATGTAAAAAAACGCCCAAGCCCGGGAATATTGAATATCGTCTCGACGACGAATGAACCACTGATCAGTCCTGCCATTGCAGGTCCAAGATAAGCCACTATGGGCTGCGCCGCATTCCGCAAAGCATGCACAAAATACACGCGAACCGGAGACAGTCCCTTGGCTATCGCCGTACGGATATAATCCTGGTTCCGTACTTCCAGCATGCTACCGCGTGTCAGACGCGCGATGTATGCAGCATAATAAAAACCAAGAGTAAGCGATGGAAGCACTTTGTCTGAAAAACTCTCCCACCCCACCGAATTAAAATACCCGTAATGCAACGAAAAAACCAGCAACAGCAAGGGTCCCAATACAAATGTAGGCAGACAAATTCCGATCATGGCAACACTCATGCAGAAATAATCGCTCCCCGAATTCGGCCGGAAACTGGCCAGTATTCCCAGTCCCAAACCAACCGTCAATGCAATGCCCATCGCATAAATACCGAGTTCCAGCGAATAAGGAAAGCGGCTCATGATGATTTCCCCGACCCGCCGTCCATGATAATTCTGCGACCAGCCAAGATCGCCTTGGCAAACATGCTTGAGATAGATGAAGTATTGCTCAATAACCGGTTTATCCAAACCGTAAAACGCTTCCAGCTCGCGTTTTGTCTCTTCCGGTAATTTCCGCTCGCTGTCAAAGGGTCCGCCCGGTGTTGCCTTCACCATGAAAAACGTAAGCGTCACAATAACAAATAGTACCGGAATGGCCTCCAGAATACGTCTTATGATGAATTTAATCATGAAAGGAAATTAACAAACAGACAGCCCATGCTACCGTCAACGAAAACCGTTGATTCTGCTAACAGCAGGAGTATTTAAGTGAAAAACATGCATTTCCGGCCTCAAGATAGTTAGAGAATCCTACCCGATTATTTGAATCAGACAAGCGTCTCCTGATCCAATAAATCCTGAATGGAACAGCCTTTAAGCAATTGTTTGGTGTGCTTTTCCATATCCTCGTTGAAGGCCTTAACCAACGGTTGTTCCATCTCTATGTTTTCTGCACCTTCGTTACTCCGAAGCCTCATGAAATCGCGATGAAAATCAGCCAGGGTAATCTTGCTCAATGGCCGTCTTGGCTGAAAATAGAAATAGTCCGTATGGTCATCCTGTGTCGTCCTTGCGACATATTCCATGTCTACAAGATACTGCAAGGATTCGTTTACCATCCGGACAGGAACATGCACCCGGGTCGCTATGTCCTCGGAAATCAAGGCCGGCTTACATGAATTATATTGCCGCGCCACTTCCAAAAAAACGCCGAGACAAAGCGTCTGACGCGTATGCAGACTCTGATTATCCCAAATACGCTGCGCCCATAAATGCTCCGCATTCTGAATGGCATAAGTGATTTGACTGCCAAGCAAAAGGAAAAGCCAGAAAAACCAGAGACCGATCATCAACAAAGGAATGATACCCACCGATCCGTAAAGACTCTTTGTCTGAACCACTTTGTTGATATACAGGAAGGAAAGCGAACTGTTAAGCACCAACAAAATAGCGACTACGATACTGCCAATGATGGCCGGCTTCCAATAAACCTTTGTGTTCGGAATGTATTTATTAAAGGAAACCAGCATTCCCAGTACGATCACAACCGACAAAGACGGACCGACAAATTTCACCGGAATAAACGGGATAAACTGTTGGAACCGCTCGATCATTGATACCGTTAACGAAGCGATTGACGCAAAAACCAATATGGTACCAAGCGTAATAAAGGTCCAATACGCAATTACTTTTAACCAGATCGGCCTTCCCTTTCGAACCCCCCATACCATGTTGAATGTACCTTCAATCGTACTCATTGTCTTAATCACAATGAAAATCAATATCAGTGAACCAACCACACCCACTGTTCCGGATTTTGCGCTCTTAATGGCGGTATTAATCATATTAACAAGATCTTTGTTCACCCCATTCGTCGTATCCGTAGCATCACTTTCTATATGCATGCGCGTATCCGCTTCACGCTCCAGATCCTCGCTGACATGCGGCGCGACATAACTGATCACGTTGGTAATCGTCTCGGTAATCATCTTATCCCCGGATCCGTCTTTCTTATCCAAAATAAAACCGCCTACCATGATGGTAAGAGCGATTAACGGACCAATGGTAATGATGCTCACATAGCTCAATGCGGAAGCCTGGCTCGGAATCCTGTTTGTTCCGACTCCTTCAATGGTCAAAACCACAATCCGGCAAAGACTGAGTAAAAATCTGACTATAGGATTTTTCGTTTCCGTACGTGTCCAGATATCGTGTTTAAAAAAATCCAGTATTTTTGAAATGAAACGCTTCTTCTGAGGCATATACCAAAGAAAATCCATTCGTTAGGGCTTTTCAACTTAAATTCAGCAACAATCATTGCTCTGAACTGACAAGCATAAAAAAAGCGGTAGCATGACGCTACCGCCGTAAACTCGCATTTCCGGTTCAAATCACCGTATTGTCACGGATGATGGCATTCTTTGTAACCACCAGTATGCCGTCACGTACGTAAACATCGCCGTTCATATAATCATCTTTTTTTCCGTCCGGCGAAAGACGCACGTTGTTTCCGATTCTGGCATTCTTGTCAATGATAGCGTTTTCAATCAAACAATTCCGACCGATTCCGATCAGCGGAATGCCGATTTCGCGACACCGTTGCTTTTCCGCGTCGGTTTCGTACTCGTCGGCACCCATCATCACCACATTCCGTAAAATCGTATTGTCGTTCACATGCGCGCGCACCCCGATAACACAACGGTTAAACACAGCATGCTTCAGTATGCAACCGTCCGCAATCAGAGCCCTGTCAATCTTGCAGGAAACAACCCGGGAGGATGGCAGATAACGGGGACGCGTAAACACGGTTTGCTCACCATAAAAGTCAAAAGCCGGTTCATCATCGGTAAGCATCAGGTTCGTATCAAAGAACGCCTTAACCGTGCCGATATCTTCCCAATATCCGCTGAAAATATAGCTGACCATCCGTTTTTTGCCAAGAAGGCTCGGAATCACTTCCTTGCCGAAATCCGTAAAGTTATTGCTCAAAGCTTCACGCAGTACCTTGACGGAGAAAACATAAATACCCATGGATGCCAGGCAATATTCCGTGGTTTTGGAACCGCATACCTGATCCAGCAATTTTCCGCCGATTACCAGACTATCAATCACTTTCGGATCTTTCGGTTTCTCCACGAATTCCAAGATACCGAAATCCTCTTCCACACGCATGACACCGAGAGCCGTCACCTCACATTTGGGCATGGCTTTTGCCGCAATCGTAACATCGGCGCGCTGGGCATAATGATGGTCAACCACCTTCGCCAGATCCATATGATAGAGCTGGTCACCGGAAAGAATAATCACCAGATCATCATCCCTCGAATCAAAGTGGTCCAGATTCTGACGGACAGCATCAGCCGTGCCCTGATACCAGGACTCGCTCGTGTCCGTCTGCTCTGCTGCGAGAATATCAACCACCCCTTTGCTGAAATAATCAAACTTGTAAGTCGACTGAATGTGCTTGTGTAACGATGCAGTCTTAAACTGGGATAAAACATAAATCTGGTTAAAGCCGGATGCCAAACAATTGCTGATCGGAATATCGACGAGCCGATATTTTCCTGCAAGGGGCACAGCAGGCTTACAACGAGATTTCGTCAGAGGGAAAAGGCGAGTACCTCTTCCGCCTCCCATTATCACGCAGATAACTTTTTTCTTCATAAGTAAAACGGGGATGTTTTGATTTTTATCATATTTGTAAGAGATATTTTCCCTAAAAGAAAGCTAAAAAGAAAACAGATACTATTACCAAAGCTAGTTCTTTACATTATCTTCTGTTCATAAAAAAGCAGTAAACGGTAGGCAAAAATCAGCCTTTGCGCACCAAAATACCGTCACCGGCACGAATCCGCCCTCTATCTGCTTCCTTTGCTTAGCAGAATTCCTTTGCACAGAACCCTATTTAGGCTTTAAATCACTGAAAAATTATTCCTATGGAAGAAAGCGCAACAACACAAGCTATAGAATCAATACAGAATACAGCATCATCCGCTACTCAATTGGACAGTAGCTCGACTGCCAACAGCATATATGCTTACGTTGACAAAATAGAACACTACGCAAATACCGCCTGGTATTATATCAAGGAATGGGCACAAGCCACCTATCAATTCCTGAATGAACAACCACGGGAATATCTATTCATAGGAGCAGCCGTCGTTCTTGTCCTCTCCTTCTTCCTCTACATTATGCGGAAACGCAGAAAACGCAGGATTGTCATTTTCCGCGATGGAAACGGACAGATTGAGATGAGCCGCAGCACGGTCGAAAAGATGATTACCGACCTTCTTAAGGAACATGAGGAGATCAAAAAGCCTCATGTGAGTGTTTGCAACAAGGGTGGATTGCTTCATTTTGAAACAATCGTGGACGCCCAAACAAACAACCTTCCCCAATTATACAAGGACGTTAAACTCCATGTTCAGAAAGTATTATGCGACAGTATCGGCATTTCCAATATCGGCTCATTCAACATGATCATAAGAAAGATTAAGACCACCTCCCCGGCCGAGGAAAGACAGAAGAAAGAAAATGCCGATTGGCCTACCTTGAAATAATGAAACTATCTCCTCTCTTTATCGCAACAGCGTCCGTTGGAGCATTTCTTCTGCTAAAAGGACTTGTCATGCTCGCAAGTCCTGCATTAATGAAGAAAGTCGCTTTCCATTCCCTTCGTTCACGGGCTGCAGCCATTGCCATATTCGGTTCAGGGCTTGCCTGGTTTTTGTGGAATATCTGGAATCTGGGAACAGCCGATTTCGGAGAATATAAGATCATTCTGTTCGCCATTTTCGGAACCGTCGGCATTCTTTCTTTTTTTTATGTGGATGATTTCCTCCCTGTACGCGGTGCTTCCGTGCTCACGTTATTACTGGCCGATGTTATACTGCAAACAGCTTACATGCAGGAACCTCAGAGCAGACTGTTCCTCGTGAGTTTTGTTTATTTCTGTATTCTATTGGCGCTCTATTTCGGCTCGCTTCCCTATCGGCTAAGGGATCTGCTCTCATGGATTTATAAGAACAATACCCGTCCGCGAATCTTTGGAGGCATCCACATGCTTTACGGTATCATTCTCGTAAGCATTGCGTTCATGTATTGATCCCAAGGTTTTATTCACGCTCATGCGTTCACGCTCTTTGCTCATAATTATTTCGGGACCTGCCGGTTGCGGGAAAACAACACTATGCGAACGCATGCTTGCCGAACACAGCCCAAAGATACAGCGGGCGATCACAACTACGACCCGCCCTCCCCGCGGCGAGGAAAAACATGGCATTGATTATTATTTCCTGGATGAACAGGAATTTCTGCAAAACATTGATCAGGGGAAGTTCATAGAATACGCAAAGGTGCATAACCGTTACTACGGAACATTTGAAGATGAAATTTTTTCAAAGCTTCAAAAAGGTCATGACGTCTTGCTCAATGTTGATGTCCAGGGAGCGGCCACTTTCCGTAAGAAAGCCAAAAACAATCCGGCGCTGGCAAAATCGCTGGTAAGCATATTCGTCATGCCGCCCAGCATTGAAGAACTTAAAAAACGTATTGTCGGACGCGGAACCGACTCACAACAGGAAATAGAACGCCGCATGGCTGTTGCTGTTGAGGAAATCAAGGACGCTCCGTTTTATGACCATACGATTCTGAGCGGAACACGCGACGAAGACTTTACCGAATTGGAAAAAATATACTGGGTGGAAAAATCACGATAACCATGCTGCCGCCTACACGCTTTCTTCCACGGCGTTCTGCTGGCGGGCAATATCATGAAGTGTGACCAACCCTATCAGTTTTGAGGAACTGATATCTCCCACGACAGGCACTTGTTCGACTTCGTTTGAAACCATTTTCATCGCAACCGAGCGAATGGAATCATTTGGATAAACCACCACAACTTTCTGCTCTCTCACATACTCAAAGAGAGCCTTCTGTATCAAATCCTTTGACCAATCAACCAATTCGCGGTGAAGCACGATACCGCGCAGGTCCCCATGTTCGTTCACAATCGGGTAAGAATGGTGCGGCATTTCCTTTACAGATAAAACCGCATTTACCGGTAGCATCGTTTCAATCAAAGTAACCGGTTCATAAGTAGCAATCGTACTCACAGGAAGATTCTGCCACTCCTTGCTTCCCTGATACGCAAAATGCGTTTTTAGACTCACTCCATCCTGTATAAGACTACGGTCATCCAAGGAAACCGGCGACAGCTTGCATGCAATAAAGTAAGCAAGCATATTGCCGACCATAAGCGGTAAGATAATCGAATAGCTCCGCGTCATCTCAAAGATGATCAGGATGGATGTTATCGGACAACGGATAACCGCTGCAAAAAGCGCTCCCATGCCTAACAATGCGCATCCGCTCACCACATTCTCGGAATCCGCGCAGAAAGGAACGATCCCGTTCCCCAACAATGCGCCAAGTACACCACCGATAAAAAGACTCGGGGCAAAGATACCGCCGCAGCAATCCGTGCCATAGCATAGAATGGAACCAAAGAATTTTCCTATTAAAAGAATCAACAATACATACCAAACATATTTCTCCTGTAAAACAGCGCCCAACGTCAAATGGCCGGTACTTAAAACCCCATGTGTGCCAAAACCAATGTAAACGCAAATACCCAAAATCCCGATGCCAAATCCTCCGATCACAGGACGAATCCACTGAGGGATTTTTGACTTATAACGAAAAAAGTATCTGGTTTTTAACATTCCAATGACAAAGGCATGACCAATCAAACCAGCAAATATACCGAGCGGAACGCAAATAAACATCCACGGTTCTGATGAAAACTGCCGGATACTTAATTGAAACATAGGCTCTGTGCCCAAGATGCCGCGTTCGACGACAGCCGCAATAACAACGGCTATCAACAGCGTTCCAAAACCGCGTTTTGCCGATCCTTCAAACAATTCTTCAAACACATAAGTGATCGCAGCAATCGGGGTATTGAATGCTCCCGCCAAACCGGCTGCCATCCCTATGGGGACCAACAAATGAATCTGTTTTTTTGCAAGACCAAGCCACTGTCCGATGGATGATGCTACCGTCGCACAAATATGCATACTTGGCGCTTCACGTCCCAGACTCGCACCGGTACCCATGGATATGACACATAGAATATAGCGCCAAAACCCCTGAAAAAACGGCATGACTCCGAATCGCTGGTAATAAGCAACCTTGATCTGCGGAACGCCTCCTCCGGTGCTACCCTTGGCAAAACTGATGGAAGCCAACCCGACAATCAACCCTCCCAATGCCGGAACGAGAGGAAATAAAAAAACCAATGAATGATCCTTGAGATAATCGGCAAACACCATTGTGCGGTGAAAAGCGTACTCTATACATAAATGGAAACTAACGGCAACAACACCACAAATAGCCCCGCAAATCATGGATAAAAACAGAAACCGTTGATCTGTCGAAAAACGGTTCTTAAGCCAGCCTCCGACACGTACACGGTAGCTTGGATTTGAAACACTCATCAAGTGATCATAACAACAAATCCAAAACCTGGCTTCAACCGGAAAATTATAAAGTGAACAAACCGCTAGCCCGAATCTCCCTCAGAACAGGAATTCATCGGGAACATTTTCGACAGCCTTCTTTGAAATTACCTTCTCGGCCATCTCGTGCTCCATGATTCCGCTTACCGTAATCGCCCGGTCAGGACGGACTGGACACGCATGTTCACAAGCACCGCAACCGATGCACAAGCTTGGATTCACCTTGGGTAAAAGCAAATTAACGCGAAAAGGAATCGTATCAACTGCCTTCGTCGGACAATGCTCGGAACACGCCGCGCAATCGGTTCCATCCTTGAAAACAATACAACGCTCCTGATGAAAAGTTGCAACACCCACCCGAGTTACCTTCTTTTGTTCAAGCGCCAAATGCCTGATTGCGTCAGTCGGACAAACCTCGCCGCATTTCGTGCATTCAAAATTACAAAAACCAAGCTTTACGTCAAAATGCGGTTTCATGAAACCACCCAAACCATATTCCATGAATGCCGGCTGTAAAACGTGTGTCGGGCAAGCCGTGACGCATAGATGGCAAGCCGTACAACTATCCAGAAAATTGGCAACATTTTCTCCGCCGGGAGGAAATATCGGCAGTTTATCATCCTTACCGTGCTCAGGGGAATACCCCTTCCGCTTGCGTGCGCGGTTACCGCCGAAAAACGCAAGTGTTCCTAACGCCATGCTACCGCTTAGCATTGAATGAATAAATCCGCGTTTATTCCAGTCAACAGAAGAGGAACTCTTTTTTGCAGGACGGGCGGATGATTTCCCCTCTGTTTTCAACGGAGACGAATCCGTATGGCTTTTTCCCCAACAGAATTTGTATTGGATGGCATCGTCGTCGCAGACCTTTATGCAATCGTAACAGGCGACACACCGTGACATATCGATCATTCCCTGGCGCGAATCAATGCATTCAGCTTTACACTGGCGCTGGCACTGCGTGCAGTGACGGCAACGGGACTCGTTCACAACCAGACGAAAAGCCGCATGTTTTGCGATCAGTCCGAGGAATGTGCCCACAGGACAAACCGTATTGCAATATAACCGGCCGCGCAGGAACGACATCACCACGACCAGAGTCAGAAAAATGAGCGGAAGCGTAATAACACCAAAACCAAACCAGTTCACCTTCACGTAATAAATACCGTACATTCCACGCTCATTAAAGAAAACCGTCAGTAAATTATTTAACGCAACCGCAATCGGCTGAAATAAGTCACTGATTATCCTTCCGAAGATACTGTAAGGATCCAGCAACGCAAAAACAATGCTACCGCCGACAATAAACAACCCAACGACTCCTGACGCTACCGTCATCCAGAAAAACGCATGCCTTATAACATTTTTGGCAGGTTGGTATTTCTGCAATGGCTTTTTCTTTTTCGGGAAAAGCATCTTCACCCTGCGGACAATATCCTGAAAAATACCCAACGGACAGATGGCGGAACAATACACCCGCCCGAACAGAAGCGTGACACCTGCAAGCACAAGAAAGATCAGGCCGGAAACGACAACCCCTGATGTGAACGACATCAACGCCGGGATCAATTGAACGGAAGCCAATCCCTTGGCCAACACTGTCGGCAGATCACCGCGGAAATCCATAAACGCAAAAAACAGCCCGACAAAGAAAACAGCGGCAATAATGATTCGAATGGGTCGTAAGTACTTCATCAATAGTTCTTTCTGTCTGTTATATAAACGGCTCTGTCCATAAAAATAAAAATGACGGAACACCATAAGGCTATTCCGTCATTTTATTCCTGAATCTAACTCATGCGAATACGTTCAATATTCAGTTTATCCAAATCGTTTTTACCGAATCCAAGGTCAGCCGCAATTTCAACATGCTGGATCTGAGGGAACTCAGCTTCTCCCGCCAATTTCCATGCCCCGTTAAGAATTTTCAGGGCAGCTGCATCGGCAGCAACAATATCCGGTGACACAATCAACGAATCCATTTTCACCAAATCGTTGGCATCTTTTCCTCTCGGACCGTTACGCACCATGACATTATATGCGTCAACGATATTGAGTGTCGGCTTACGAATAAACAACACTTCGGCAATGCAACGTTGCAAATCGTTATTGTGGTAAAAACCGCGATCCCACACAACCCCCATCAGATTCTTCATGCAGCAGGTCATGCGTGCGCCACCATGGTGCTTTAGCACAGGAATATTGATAATGACATCGCTATCCATGTACAATTCATGTACCTTTGTACGCTTGAGTTTCTGCCCCTTGTCGGAAGTAACATCACGGTACATTCGCTCATCGTTGCCCGGAACCAGCTTTGCTTTCGTGTCTTCACAGACCTTTTGCATCCCGCTGTTGGAATAGGCACGTTGCCAGTTGTCACAAGTATGGTCAAACACGGACACCTCCGCTGCTCCTGCCTCCTGGCAAAGCACAATCAATCGTTTGACCAGATCCGGATTTGTATTTGCGGCCAATTCCGGTTTCACATCCCAACCGATGTTCGGTTTAATCAAAACCTTCTGTCCCTTCTTTACAAAGGTTTTTATGCCGCCAAACGGTTCCAATCCTTTGTCCAACATTTCAGGTAAATTATTGCCGCGTACGACAACCAGATCCACCTTGCCGCTTTTATCCGTATTAGTCTCCACATCGCCCAACAAAGTCATTTTACCGAGCGTGACAGCTGCTCCTGCAGCCAATGATTTTTTAAGAAAGTCTCTGCGTTCCAAATTCATGATTTTATATTCGGGTTAATAGTTAATTCGTCAAAATCTCCAAGGCATTTTAAAACAGTCTTCGTTAAAAAGTGCGTAATCAGCATTGCCATTCACCGCAAACGTCCTCACTGAGCCGGCGGAAGATAACACCTTTTTCGCCAACGCGACTGTCGCACCGCTTTTTATCCGGTCATCCACCAACAGGATTTTTTTTCCATGAACAGAAAAACAGGGTTCACTCAGCAGCAAGGGACCTTGCTGCTTGGGATTGTTTTTCTCATCACGGAAATTAATGTGCAGGACATGAAACTCCAGGTTAAGACGCTGATTCAATAATCCCGCAGGAATGACCCCGCCGTTTGCTATCGCAATAATAGCATCGAATGATTCGGAAAATGGAATCTCCTGAATTCGCCGTAAAATGCTTTCAAAAGATTTCATGAATAATGATCAGCTGACTTTTGTTATTTGACGTAAAACAAAGTATCCGCCGACTATCTGTAAAAGTATACCCGGCCAACCAAGCGTTATGTCGGACCATGCTGCCGTCAAACTGCCGGAATAAAGCCACTCAAAGAAAAAGCCAATCCCCTGGTAAGCCAGAATAACCAGGCCAAGATGCCAGAATGACAGCTTCTTGAAGCAAACGGAAACAATGAAAGCACTGCCAGCTAGCAACAGCGATTTCACCATAATTACCGGCAACATTGCAGCAACAGGCATCGAAAACAGTAATGAATTAATCAACGGAGACAGAATGGCAGTTGCCAATCCCACCCGCCAACCGAATCGGTAAGCGCCGATCAAAGTAAAAAAGTAAATCGGTAGAAGCATTTTCCCGCCATCTGCAATAAAATGACAGAGCTGAGGCAAAAGAATGTTTCCGGCAACAAACGCGAAACTCCAAAGATAAAACTTTGCGTCGCGGAAAGAGAACTCAACAGGATTATATTTTATCGTGAGCGTTGTATTCATAAAGCAAAAGGGGAACGTTATTAATAACAAGGATGTTCGGAATCACAGTAGAGTCAAAGGTATATTTCATACGGATTCTTCTTTCGTAGATACCTCTTTCGCAGCTAATCGGGCTTCGCATTCATTTAAAATCACTTCCGATCCTCCGTATTTATAATCGTCAATAATCGCCTTGCGCATAATGCCTTTTTCATCCTCATAAATCGCATAGGCAATCCCTTTATTGTCCCATTTACGCTTATCAACAGCTACCACCCGATCATAGCGTACGAGGGCTCCCGAAGGATCCGCAAACGATTCATCATCCGCATGAATCACTCGCTTGCATTGCCGCACAAACCAGATCAAATACAATACGGAAACCACCACAAAAAAAGTTCCGATATACTTCTGGGTTGCAAGATCTTCTTCTGTTTTCGGCTCACCCGGGTCGGAAGTATCCCATCCGTTCCTTTCTGCGATGGAAGCCCATTCGGTGGCATTGATTTCACCGCCTGCCTTCTCCTTCAGTTCCTTGTATGCATTTGCGGCTTCAATCTTTTTGGGCCATGCAACGAATCCGTCATAGTAAAACCAGGCAGCAGAGCCCACGGTAAAAATCAAAATCAGGAACATACGGTCCCGCCAAGTTCGTGTAATCTTCGCCTCAACCTTCATATACAAAAGAAATTATAATACAGATAAATCCGCTCAAGCTTATTCATGCTATCACGGATAAATCATAAGAAATAAGAACGGAATTTCAAATCCACTCTTACTATTCTATTCCTCCGGCAAAGGTTTGCCTTTTGTCTCAGGAAGCAATGGCAACACAAGAATGCCGATAAGCAAAACAAAGCTCACGATGATGCCACCGGTACGGAATCCTTCGATGTTACCGCCCAGATTCCGCGTAACCTGGCCGATCGTAAACGGAGCAGTGGCCGCAAGCAATCGTCCGAAATTATAACAGAAACTCGTTCCCGTGCTGCGCAAACTTGTCGGGAATAATTCAGGAAGATAGATGGCATAAACCCCAAACACCGAATATTGTCCGAATCCCATAAGCGGTAACATCCAATATATCTGATGCACTTCCCGCAGATATTTGAACACCATAATCGTTGACAGGAAAGAAAGCAGCAAGGCGATGGCAAATGCAATCCGCCGACCCTTTACCTGGGCGAGTTTAGAAAGACAGAGCATGCCCAGGAATCCGCCGACATTCTGCAACAGCAACCCGACCGAACTCCAGTACGATTTCTCGCTGGCAATTGCTTCAGGCGTAAGGTTTGCAGACGCCAAATGCATATCGATAATGGAACGGACAATCTTCGGATGGAAATTGCCGATACCCCATAAGCCAATGATACCGGCACTGCATAATACCAAGCCAAGCCATGCATGTTTCTTCCATGTCGGATGTTTGAGCAGGTTTCCGTACGAACCGAACTTGATGCCTTTGACAGCCCCCTCTTCCTTTGCCTTCACCCATTTTTCAGGCTCCTTCATTTTGAACAGAACAGGCGCAATCAACAGCGCCGGAAAAGCACCGATAATAAAAAGCACCTGCCAGGCCTGTAAATCGAAAGGCAGCAAATGCCTGATTGCCAAAGCGCCTATACCCATTCCGATGAGACCAGCGCTCAGATTACCGATGGAAGACAGCGATTGAAGCATCCCCAAAGCAGGGGCACGTGTATGGTCGGGAACCGAATCAGAAACCAATGCTACCGCCAGTCCGAAAACACCGCCAACCCCCAGACCGGTAATAAATCGATAAAAACAAAAATCCCAGAATCCGACCGAGAACGCGCTCAGACCAGTACAAACCGAATACATCATTATCGCCACAAACAAAATCCGTGCCCGTCCGTAACGATCGCCCAGCGAACCAAGGATCAACCCACCAATCGCCCACCCAATCAGGAAGACAGAGGTCGTATACGGTCCGTATTCCACAGATTTAGCCCCTCCGATCAGGTACTCCATCGCCCCGTCACGGGCAAGATTGAATATCTGCTGGTCAAGACAATCAATCAGCCACGCCAACGATGCTACCGAGAACACCAGCCAGTGAAAACTATTGAATGAACGCCACCAGGTTTGCTTGGGAGCCGATGCAGTATCTATATTATTCATGGTGTTTTCTGTTAAGGTTAAAATACCGTAGGCACTCCGGTCTCAGCCGATTTATACAATCCGCAAATTAATGCTACCGTGTTTCTTGCCTCCTTGCCGTCCACAAGTAACGGACGGTTGTCCCGCAATGATAAAACCATATCCTCAATCTGTCGCTGATGTCCCAGAAAACTAATCTGATCCGGGGCCCCTGCTCCCGAAGCACCCGAAGACGAAGCATTCTTAGCGAGCAACTCCGCATCCTCCGGTCGCGTATCCCGGAACTCCCAGCGGATAATCCTGTCATCCTCAATGATCGCCGAGCCATTCTCACCGCAGATTTCAATGCGTCGCTCCCAGCCCGGGTAAGCGGCAGTGCTTGCTTCCAACACACCAAGCGCACCGCTCGGAAATTTAAATGCCGCACAGGCAGTATCTTCAGCCTCTATTTTCAAATGCAACCGATTTGTTTTCCAGGCAAAGACCTCTTTGGGCATACCTGCAAACCATTGCAGCAAATCCACCGCGTGAATCGCCTGGTTCATCACGGCTCCACCACCATCCAAAGCCATGGTACCTTTCCATCCCCTGTAATAATCAGGACTGCGGTACCATTTCACATAAGCGCTGCATAAGCACAATTTCCCGAAACGGCCCTCGTCTATCGCCCGTTTCACTGCCTGCGCACCTGCACTGAACCGCGCCTGAAAAATCGCCGCAACCCGGACATTTGCCTTCTTTGCCGCGTCAAGCATGGCATCCACGCGTTCCACCGTAATCTCCAACGGCTTTTCCACGATAAGGTTTTTCCCGGCACGGATTGCCGCCAATGCAGGTTCAAGATGAGCCCCGCTCGGTGTTACTATACATACTACCTGTATATCAGAACGCGCGAAGAATTCCTCCTGCTTATTGGTATAAAAAGGAACATCATGCTTCTCCGCAAAACTGCGTGCCTCGGCGTCAGTGAAGCCAAGCACCCCATTAAGCTTCACATCGTACTTGGAAGCCAATGCCTGTATTGCCTTCGCATGAAAATTCGCGATCATTCCGGCTCCGACAAGCCCGAATCCTATAGAACAAGATTTATTTCCAGTAGTCATATCAATTCATTTTTGTTGGTACCGGCTCCGCCTTTTCCTGAGCCTGTAAAGCTAATTCGCACACCCTGAAACAACGCGATTGGGACATCGCTGTTTCCGTCCGTTCAAAGATGTCGTGCCTCAAATCCGTGTAGTAAGGCAACGCTTCCTGCGAACAGTCAAAATACCTGCTCTCCTTGTTGTTAACCAGAAACAGGTGATCTTTCCCAGGACGACCTTCAACATCCGTGTATTTACGCAATTCAATCTGGCCTTCCGTCCCGAAAATAGTCAACCGCCCGTCTCCCCATGTGTTCAATGCATCCGGCGTAAACCAGTTTACATGGATGTAACCGCTGGCAGGTCCATTGGATAAAATGATTTCCCCGTAATCCTGAAATCCCGGGTCATTCGGATGAGCAACATTCCCTGCACGGGAACATATAATACGCGCATCATCACATTCGGCAAAATGCAGGAACTGTTCGATCTGGTGCGATGCGATATCCACCAGGATACCGCCGTAAGAAGGCAAATGAAAAAACCAATCCGGACGCAAATGACGGTTAAAACGATGCGGTCCGACTCCGATGGTTTGAATCACCTTCCCGATCGCACCCGCCCGCACAAGCTCGGTTGCTTTGGTAACAGCCCTGACTTCAAAATGCTCGGTGAAATTAACCGAAAAAATTTTCCCCGTTTCGCGCTGTACCTGTCGTACCTGCTCCAACTGTTCAGATGTGGTCACACCCGGCTTATCCACCATAAAATCCTTTCCATGACGCATTGATTCAACCGCAAACCGGGCTCTGTCGCAAGGAATCGCCGCACAGGTCACCAATTGTACACGCTCGTCCTCCAATATCATCCTTCTGTCAACCAGACGCGGAATCGTCGGGAAACGCTCTTTGAAACCTTTTTCGGTTAGTACTTCATTTTCCGTCCAGTAGCCCACACATTCGGCACCAATATCCAACAGACTGCGAACCTGATCGTAAATATGACGATGATCTATCCCGATCACGCCAAACCTCAATTTCGGGTATTTTTCCATTAGTAGTTTAGGTTTAAATCATTAGCAGCTATACGCCTTCTGACAAAAAAGGCAGACTTATAAACAAGTTGTTTTAGCTTATTTATTCTCAAAAGCAAGCGGTCATTTACAAACAATACAGGAAACCATTATACATATCACTACACAATATTCGGATCCAACATCGTTCATTCCGGCAAAGCATTCGCATTCAACGTCAACGGGCCTCCGATTCTATAAATCTTTTCTTCTTAGAGTTTACATTCAAAATAAACCCAAAACATTAAATCATTCGGAAGGCTCCGTCCGAATCATCCCTATCTTTCCTCAGAACCGTTTTTCCATTAAAACAACCTGTTATTCCCCATTAATTCACAATTTTTTGTGAATAAGATTTCCAAAAAATCGCAGATAATTACTTGACTAAGTGGGCCAAAGTGGTGCATTTTGGAGGAAAGTGGGTCAACTTCCTCAAAATGTTATCTTCTGGGCATACATATGTCGGCGAATTTCGCCACGCGATGGACAGCAAAAAACGGCTGACTATTCCGGCGCGTTGGCGTTTTGAAGGTGATACCGCTGAGGTCACTTACCTCGCCCTGCCAAATCCCGGAGGATTCATTACGGTTTATCCGCCTGAGAAGATTGCCCAGATACGGGAAAACATTTTGCAACGCATGAGCATGGGCGATGCCGACGCACAAAAGACTCTCATGTACCTTTCATCCAAAGCTCACTCCTTTGGTTGTGATAAACAAGGACGCATCAATCTCAACGACGCGCTTATCAAGCACGCAAGCATTGAGAAAGATACCATTCTTCTCGGAAACTTTGTCACGTTCAGCATCTGGAATCCTAAACGTTACGATGATTATATGAACAATCTCACCTCCGATTCCGACAGCTTCGCTCAAACATTATCCCGTTTCGGACTGTAAGTCCATTTTCCAGTCATACCAAACTTTCACATGAAAAACGCAAATAACAGTCAGGCCCAAGGAGGCCATGTTCCCGTGCTTCTCCAGGAAGTACTGGCAGCGTTTGCCCATGTAAAAAGCGACGGTCATTTCCTCGACTGCACATTCGGCGGGGGCGGACACAGCAAAGCCATTCTGGATGCCCATCCGAACAGCACGTTGCTCGCAATCGATCAGGATCCCTTTGCGAAACAACGAGCTATTTTCCTGGCAAAAGAATACGGTTCCCGCTTCAGATTTCTGGACATGAACTTTTCGGAATTGGATACATTGGATAAATCCGAAAAATTTGACGGCATTCTTTTTGACCTGGGCGTTTCTTCCTATCAGCTCGACGATCCCTCACGCGGTTTCTCGTTTCGTTTCAAAGGCTCGGCCGACATGCGGATGAATCCGCGCGAAGGAGTGGATGCAGCTACCTTTCTTGAGACAGCCAGCGAGGCAAACCTCGTGAAAGCGATCAGAGATTACGGCGAGGAAAAATCCTGGAAAAAAGTAATCAATGCGATCATTGAAGCCAGAGGCACAGGAGCCTTGCAGGATACCGACAGCCTTGCGGATCTGATAAAGAAAACAATCGAAGGAAACCGGAAAGGCCCGCCAAGCAGAATCCATCCGGCAACACTCAGTTTCCAGGGCATACGAATTTTCATCAATAAAGAAATGGAAGTCATGGAGAAAGCTATTCCCGAGGCATTCAGCAGATTGAATCCGAACGGAATCCTGGCGGTCATCACCTTCCACTCACTCGAAGACCGTTTCGTCAAACGTTTCTTCAACCGCGTAACCGGAAGGCCCGAACACGGCAACGATTCGCGCACGCAGGACCAGCGTGAGAGTCATGGAAAACTACTTTTCCGCAAACCAGTAACGGCAGGCGAACAGGAATTAGCACAAAACCCAAGGAGCCGCTCTGCCAAATTAAGAATAGTGCAAAAGCACCAATAACATACATATGAAAACACATCAGGAACAAAACAAAACAGGCGTTTACGGATTCATCGTCCTTGAGATCATCATCGGGGCACTCCTCTTTTTATACGGCAGCATGACAATCATTTCCTATAAGAAGAAAACCAATGAGTTGAAAACTCAGATTGTCCAGTGCGAGAAAATCAGGAATGAACTGGATCGGACAAACCGGGCTTACGAGGCAAGAGTCGCGCAGTATCTGCATCCGACAGTGGTTGCGCAACGCATAAACGATTCCATGACCACAAGAGCAGAAATCATTCTGGTTTCTAATGCCGACAGGAAGCGTGGTTATGTTGTCCTGAATCCTGCTAACATCACACGTGTTGCACAAAGCGAACGTAACCTCTTACCGAGCAGAGTCCGAAATTAATGAAAAGAAGTTTTCTCTTCTCGACTAGAATCTTCGTGCTTGCGGTCTGCGTCCTTTCCGGATTTATAGGCTTGCAAGCACGCTTGTTCTATTTGCAGGTGAAGGAATCCGACTACTACAATGATTTCGCCCAACGCAACAGAAACCGTGAAAAGGTAAAACAGGCAAAACGCGGTAACATCTTTGACGCAAGCGGGAATCTGCTTGCTACCACCCGATCCTTTATCGAACTTGGCGTAGATCCAAGATCCGTAACCGAGAACGACATCAAAAAAATCCCGGAACTGTCAAAAATCATCGGTGTTCCCGAAAATACCATTCTGAGTATTATCAACAGGAAGGAACGTCAAAGCGCTACCGATCCGGAGAGAAAAACAGAAATTCGCTGGGCGAAAATTGTCGAAAAACTTGATGAGGATATTTACATCAAAGTCCAGAAACTCGGACTGAAATCCGTTTACGGAAACAGAATTTACGAACGTGTCTATCCGCACGGACAGCTTGCCGCGCACGTCCTCGGCTACCTGAACAAAGAAGGAACACCAACCTTCGGGATCGAACGCCAACTGGATAAATATCTGCGCGGGATTGACGGTTGGTATGACACGGAAAACGACCGGAAAAACCGGGAAATTGCCCATTTCCGCAAGCGCGAAGTCGAACCGATGGACGGATGGAATGTCGAACTATCCATTGATACCGTCATTCAAAGCATCATTGAGGAAGAAATCAAACGCGTCGTGACGGAATTCTCACCGCAAAACGTTTCCATCATTGTCAGCGAACCGAAAACCGGCTTTATCCTGGGTCTCGCCAATTACCCGACTTTCGACCTGAATAACTACTCGACTGCCCCCTTGGAAGCACAACGTAACCGTGCGGTAACCGACGTATTCGAACCCGGTTCCACATTTAAAATCGTAGCCGTTTCATCAGCTATTCAGGAGAAAGTTGTCCGGCCGATAGATCAGTTTGATTGTGGCGTAAACACTGTTTTATATAGAGGAAAAACACTCTCTTTACCAAGAGACTCGCACCACGAAGGCGTTCTGACCGTTGCCCAAATCATACAAAAATCCAGTAACAAAGGCTCTGTCCTTGTCGCATTACGGTTCTGTGAACGCTTAGGCGAAGAAAAATTCTATGAATACGTAACGCGTTATGGATTTGGCTCAAAAACAGACAGCGGTTTTTCCGGGGAAGTCAGCGGCATTTTATATCCCCCAAAACTTTGGGACGGGCTCACCATCACCCGTTTACCGATGGGACACGCCATTGCAGCCACAGCTATGCAGGTAAATTACGCCATGGGATCCATTGCAAACAACGGAAAGCTCATGCGCCCGCAGGTGGTTCGCCGTATTTACCAGCAGAATTCGGATTCCGGGGGAATCAGCTTTCCTCCCGTTGAACGTCGTCAGGTTCTTGAACCATGGGCCGCAAAGGAAATGGCAACCATGCTGACCGCAGTCACAAAACCGGGAGGAACAGCGATGCGCGCTTCCGTCCAGGGATTTGAAGTAGCAGGGAAAACAGGAACGACACAGAAGATCATCAATGGCCGATACAGTTCTACCGATCACGTGGCATCTTTCACCGGTTTCTTTCCTGCTCAGAACCCGCAGTATCAGATTACGATCATTATTGACGGCGGTAAGCCCAAGAGCGGCGGCATTGCTTACGGCGGCATCGTTTCTGCGCCCTCGTTCAGAAAAATCGCGGAACAGATCGTAAAGTACAAGGGAATGATTCCGGATATTCCGGACTCGAGAGCAACATCCAATTTAAACTGACATGGTACGTTTCGCACAGATCAATATCAGCGCCGTGCTCGCACCGACACACGGTAACATGCAAGGCGGTTCGGGAACAAAACAATTGCCAAGCCAACCTATCACCCTTTCAAGACTCTTTAAGGATATTCCGGTCATTTCAAAGAAAATCCCCGAGGACAGAGAAGTGACCCGCCTGATTACAGACAGCCGACGTGTAGTTCCCGGTTCCGTGTTCTTTGCCATCTCAGGAACACGGGATGACGGTAACATCTATATTGAGGAAGCGATCGATCGCGGAGCCGTTGCCATTGTCAGCGAAAAACCGGTCGATGTTTCCCACCGTGCAGTCATCCAGGTTTCCAACACGCGCGACGCCCTTGCGGCCGTTGCTGCCTGTTTTTACAACTATCCCGACAAATCAATAAACATCACCGGAATAACCGGAACAAACGGCAAGACCACCGTTTCGACCCTGGCACAGTTCATTTTCCAAAAGTGCGGACAAAAGACAGGATTACTGGGAACCGTCCAGTACGACCTGGGCAAACGTACCATTCCTTCCTTTAAAACAACACCGGAATCCGTGGACGTCTTTGCCCTTCTCGACCAGATGCGCGCAGCCGATTGTCAAAATGCAGTCATGGAGATCAGTTCGCACGGTATTGACCAGAAACGAGTACAGGGCCTCAACATAAAAGTGGCTGCGTTTCTCAATCTCACGCAGGACCACATTGATTATCACAAAACGCTCGAAAACTATTTTCAGGTCAAGACGCGTCTGTTCACCGGAGAAACAGGTCATACCCCTGAACTGGCCATCATCAATACGGACGATGATTACGGGAAGCGTCTCTTGACCCTGTTACCATCAGGCGTCAAAACAATCAGCTTCGGACTCAACCAACAGGCAGACTTTCGCGCCGAATCAATACGGCTTGATGCTACCGGCACCCATTTCATCCTTGTTCATAACGGGAAATCCTATCAGGTAAACACCTTGCTTCCGGGTAATTATAATGTAAGCAATGTGCTTGCCGCCATTGCCATTGCCTATGGACAAGGATTCCATCTGGAAGCAATCATCCGCGCCGTAGCGGAATTCAAAGGCGTTGCCGGACGTATGGAACGCGTTGAAGCGGGACAGCCTTTCAGTGTTTTCATTGACTACGCCCACACGGACGATGCGTTGCGCAATGCCCTGAAAATGCTGAGACAGATCACTGCAGGACGCCTGCTGGTTGTTTTCGGCTGCGGCGGAAACCGTGACCGGCAAAAACGTCCGCTCATGGCGCGCGCGGTTCTTGACCTTGCGGATAACGTGTGGATAACTGCCGACAATCCGCGCAGTGAACCGCTTGAACAGATATTTACCGACATAAAGACAGGCATCAAGACAGGCGAAAATCCCGTTTTTATTTCTGACCGCCGCCATGCTATCGGGCTTGCCCTTGACGAAGCAAAGCCGGGTGACACGCTCCTTATTGCCGGGAAAGGACATGAGACTTTCCAGGAATTTGCCGACACCGTCATACCTTTCGATGACCGTCAGGTTGCCCAGGAACTCATTCAAATCAAGCGGCTGAAACGCACCTGAACAACCCTCATATATGGGTACAAGCTATTGCCGATTTTCATGCTTTTCAATAAACAATTCTTACAGGATGCCACCGGAGGACATTGGATAAATGCCTCCGATACACTTACTGTCAAAGGCATTTTCCAGGACAGCCGAACGCTTTCGCCCGGCAGTCTTTTTGTTGCTTTAAAAACCGGAACACGCGACGGACACGATTTTGTGCAAACAGCGCAATCCGCCGGTGCTGCTGCCGCTCTCGTGGAGCATGAGGTTAACGGATGCGATCTCCCCCAGCTCATTGTCCCTGACACACTCAAGGCTTTCCAGTCAATTGCCGCCGCACGGCGTTCACGCTACCGCGGAAAAATAATCGGCATCACCGGAAGCTGCGGAAAGACATCCACCAAAGATTTGCTTAAGCTCCTGCTCGGCAATGACAGTCATGCTACCGCCAAAAACCTGAATAACTTCATCGGCGTGCCCCTCACCTTAACATCCCTGGAAGACAGCAGCCCATTCGGCATCATTGAGGCCGGAATCAGTTTGTCGGGAGAAATGGAAGCATTGGCAGACATGATTACGCCCGATATTGCCATCACGACTAACGTGGCTCCTGCCCATCTGGAACATCTCGGCTCGGAAGAAAACATTGCCCGGGAGAAATCGGTTTTATCCGCCCACGTACAAAAAGAAAACGGTTTGGCGCTCTTCCCCGCCTCATGCCTACGGTTCAACGTTTTCTCCGAACTGCCTGTTCCCCGTGTCTGCCTGTTCAGAAACGGAGAAAACATGGAAGGTATCCGACCGGGGGATTTTGTTTTCGCGGTAAAACAGGAAGAACCCAATGCTACCGTCATAGAACTCTGGCTATCCGGGCAACGGACACAATCGGAACAATACCGAGTTCCCCGCAAAGGCGCAGGGATGATCCAGAACGCCGCACTTGCCATCATTGCCGCAAAATATTCCGGCATTGACCGCAGCAGCATCGAAACGAGACTACAGGACTGGAAACCTTCCCACTATCGCGGCGAATGGCTTGCGGATGAAAAACGGACCTTTTTTGTCGATTGCTACAATGCAAATCCCGTTTCCGTCCAGGAATCCTGGCAGATTTTCCAGAAACAATCCGACCCTAAACTGCCCCGGCTCTATATACTCGGCAGCATGGCAGAACTCGGAAATAAAAGCAAAGAGCTGCATGAGCAATCGCTGCAAGGACTCGTATTGCGTCCGCAGGATTCCGCCCTGCTTGTCGGCGAATCCATTGACGGCTATGCTACCGCCCTTGTGAACCATGGCTCAAAGATCGCCCAGATCCATTTTGCAAACAAGACCGATGACGCACAATCGGAGCTGGATCGCTTCTCCGGTTCAGTGCTCATAAAAGGAAGCCGCATCCACGCGTTGGAAAAGCTTCTTTCGCATTACACTCTAAAAGCAGTATTTTAACCATGCTAGTTTACTTATCCAGATTCCAAGCTGACTGGGGTCCGCTCCGTTTATTTGATTCGCTTACGTTTCGCGCGTCAATGGCCGGCTTAACCGCATTGCTCATAGGACTTATCATCGGTCCCTTTATCATCGCCAAGCTGCGCAATTTCAAGCTCGCCCAGGCCTTCCGCGATGCAAAAGAAGTCGGTAAACTGGCCGAGCTGCACCAAGGAAAGGTCGGTACGCCGACAATGGGCGGACTCATCATTTACTTTTCCATTCTTATTGCCACGCTTCTCTGGACCGATCTCAACGTTTATGTATGGACAACCTTGCTTGTCTATACCGGACTCATGATCGTCGGCTTTCTCGATGACTACCTCAAGGTTTCCAAGAAAAACAGTTCAGGCTTACCCGGACGCTGGAAACTCATAGGACAGGCATTGCTGACCGCACTCGCCCTTTTGATTCTGCTCTCTCATCCCGACAGCGCCGACAAGATGCGCCAGCTTTGGGTTCCCTTCTACAAAAACTGTCTCTGGACAGTCATGCCGCTCTGGTTTTTGGCTCCCTTTCTCTTTCTTATCCTGGCCGGAACAAGTAATGCCATCAACCTCACTGACGGCGTGGACGGACTGGCCATCGGATGCACGATCACGGTAGCATTCGTTTACACCATCATGGCTTATGCGTCCGGCAATAAGATCATAGCCGATTATCTGCTCATCAGTTACATACCCGGCACCGGAGAACTCGCGGTAACCTGTGCCGCCATGCTTGGGGCCAGCCTTGCCTTCCTTTGGTTCAACTCACACCCGGCAACCGTCTTCATGGGCGACACCGGGTCACTCGCCCTCGGCGGACTTATAGGTATCATTGCATTTCTCATCCATCAGCCATTCACACTGATCATTGTCGGCGGTATCTTCGTCATGGAAGCAGGTTCCGTTATCCTCCAGGTTGGTTCATACAAACTGCGCGGAGGAAAGCGTATTTTCAAGATGTCACCGATTCATCATCATTTTGAATTATCTGGCTGGAAAGAAACAAAAGTTGTGATACGATTCTGGATATTGTCTATCATTTTCGCCTTAATTGGCCTGGCAACACTTAAACTCAGATAATCGGACAACAGTAAAAACCAAACTATATTTCAGAAGCTATTTTAAGAAACAAAGGATAAACCCGTACCCGTTTTTCCAATATTATTTCAGTTTAGCACTTTAGATTATGGATACTCCCAGTGTCATAAAAAAATATTTGACCAAACCCGTGGCCATCCTCGGCAGCGGAAGCAGCGGACATGCTGTGGAAAAATTACTCCAGCAACTTGACGCAAAATGGATCGTTTATGATGAAAAAAACGACGAACACGCAAAACGTGTTTTTGACGAGAAAGCCGCAAAAGAGCATAGCCTTGTCGTTTGCAGTCCTGGCTTCTCTGCAAAGCATCCGTGGATGATTGAGGCGGCAAAGAACAATCGCCTGCTCATCGGCGAACTCGATTTTGCCTCGATTTTCTGGAAAGGCCCCATGGTTGCGATCACCGGGACAAACGGCAAAACCACCATCACTCAGTTTCTCGCCTTTGCATTAAAACGCTCAGGCGTCAATGCCGTCGCCGCCGGTAACATCGGCTTTCCCCTGAGCAACGTCTTTGAATCCGGGGCACAATCCAATTCCGTCTGTATCTGCGAAGTCAGTTCCTTCCAGTCGGAAACCATGCGCTTCTTTAAATGCGACGCACTCGTCTGGACAAACTTTGATGAGGATCATCTCGACCGCTACGCTACCGTCGACGAATATTTCCTTGCAAAATGGAAATTGCTGAAACACTGCACCGGACGCATCCTGCTGGGACAAAGCGTTGCCGATCATGCCCAGAAAATGAAACTGCTTTTGCCCGAAAATGCCGAAGTATTCAGGGAAGAACATCTTCTTGACCAAAGGCTTGTCGAGAACTCACCGTTCCGCACATTTCCGCAATCAGTCAACTTCCAGATGATCAAGCAGATCTGGCCTCTGTTCAAGTTGCCGGAAGACGCCCTGTACGACGCAGCAAATAATTTTTCGCTGCCCAAATACAGACTGTCCAAATCCAGCGAGATCAAAAATGTCCAGTTCTGGAACGACTCCAAAGGCACAAATTTCCATGCCACACACGCGGCCCTCCAGGCGCTCGAAGGCGATATTTACTGGATCGGCGGCGGCTATGCAAAAGGCGGCAACGTCAGAAACTTTGCGGCACGCATCGCAAAGAAAATCAAGGCGGCCTACCTTATCGGCGCAAATGCCGAGGAAATAAAATCGTACCTTGAAGAAGTAAAGTGTCCTGTTAGGATGTTTAAAACGCTGGACGACGCTGTCTATGCAGCCGGCCAGGATGCTCTCAAGAGCAAAGGAAAGAAAACGAAAGTCGTGCTTCTCAGCCCCGGGTTTGCCAGCTTTGACATGTTCAAAAGCTATGAACACCGCGGGATTTCTTATGAAAAGGCCGTTTTATCGTTAAACCGCTATTTACAAAATAATAAAATTGAACAAAATTAACTAAATAAAATTCTCTCAAATCATGAACTTAGGAAAAATAATCAGCTTTGTTTTGGCAGTACATGCGTGCGCATTTGGCGTGTTGTTTTACTCCAGCTGCAAGAAGAACGGCGGTAATGAAGGTCAGGCTACCGCAAGTGAAAATGCCCAGCCCATGGGTACGACCCAAACAGCAAGTTCAACCCGTGTTGCTCCTTTGGCGCTTGATGACAACCAAGGCAGCGGAACAAGCGGCGCAACGCTACCGGCTGATAACAGTTCCATCAATCCGCCAGTTGCGGACAACCTTCCCTCATCGCAAAGCTTCACAACCGCTCCTGAAACCTACGTTGTAAAACGCGGGGACTCGTTGGATAGAATTGCACGTGCAAAAGGAGTTTCCGTAAAGGAAATCGCCGAACTTAACAAAATTAAGGACCCTTCCAAATTACGTGAAGGACAAAGCCTGCTCATCCCGGCGGGTGCCTCGGTCAACGGAAACGGATCCGCTTATGTCAGCACGTCCTCAAATACCACAAAACCATTGCCCGGTGTTACTACATACAAAGTAAAGAGCGGTGATTCCCTCAGCAAAATCGCAAAAGAACAAGGTACCACCGTTACAAAGCTCAAAGCAGCAAACGACCTGAAAAGCGACCGACTCTCCATCGGACAGACGCTGGTTATTCCGGATGGTACCGTGACTACGGTAAAGACAACCGCCACTTCATCGGATACGGTAAAAACAACAACTGCCGCTTCCCCAATAGTTGTCAGCGGTGATGTGTATGAGGTAAAATCAGGTGACTATCTGGATGCCATTGCCAAAGCGCATGGTGTTACAGCAAAGAACCTGATGGAATGGAATAATATTTCTGATCCGACCAAACTGCAAATCGGACAAAAACTCGTTGTAAAACCAAACGGTGGCACCGGAACAATCGCTGGCTCGACAGAAACAAACGGTGCAACGCAAAGTAAACCGGAAACAACTCCGAAGGCGGAAGTAACACCTCCTCCGGCTGATACCACCACCGCTCCGATATTGCCAGGCAATGATCCGTTGCTCCCAAGCAATGATGCGACATTGCCGCAAGACACGAATACGACAACGCTGCCTCCATTGGATGCTGAATCCGTTCCTCTGAACGAAATCAGGTAATCACCGGCAGAATGCCTTCGGATAAAGAACCGACTCCTTCTTTCCCAACGCATGCACATTGGAATGCCAGTATCGGGCTGGTTTTCTGTGTGACTGCGTTGATTGTTTTTAGCCTGATTACTTTATTCAGCGCAAACAGCAGTTTTGCGATTTCCCAAAATTACTTCAACAAACAGGTTATTTTCCTGGGAGTGGCAATTGTCGCCGCAGTATTTGTCCTCACCCTTAACCTCGAAAAACTAAGAAAGCTTTGGCCGATCGTGGCCATTGCCGTTGTAGTAGGACTTATTGTCGTCCTGCTCATCGGAGCCAAGGTAAACGGCGCACGCCGCTGGATCGATCTGGGATTTGTGAAATTGCAAATGTCGGAATTCGCGAAAATAGGAATCATCTTCGTTCTGGCCCATTACCTGGCAAAGTACCAACGTTATGTTGACGGCTTCTGGCAAGGAATTGTCATCCCCTGCATTATTTTCGGCATACCCTTTGCACTCATCATTCTGGAACCCGATTTCGGAACAGCCATTTTATGCGCACTTGTCTGCGTGACTTTACTCTTTATTGCCGGCTCTCCCGTCATCTGGCTCGGCATGTTCGGATTAATGGGAGCAATAGGCATCGGAGTCCTGGTCTGGTTTGACCCTGTCCGGATCAAACGCGTCACTTCATTTCTGGACCCTGAAGCCAACCGTCTCGACGACGGATACCAACTCTGGCAAAGTCTTCTCGCCTTCGGCTCCGGCGGCATGAACGGCATTGGACTGGGACAAAGCCGTCAGTTCGATTTCCTCCCGGAAGCGCATACCGACTTTATTTTTGCAATCATCGGGGAAGAAATGGGCTATCCTTTCGCAGCAATGGTCGCGTTACTTTTTGTGTTTTTCTTTACTTTTGCAATCATGGGACTTCGGCAGGTTAAAGACACATTTTTGTTTTACCTGAGCTTGGGTTCTATCCTGATGATTGTTTATCAGGCCTTTATCAATATGGCTGTTGTCATGGGTTGCGCGCCAACAAAGGGAATTTCGCTGCCTTTTGTCAGTTACGGCGGATCAAACCTCTTATCCATGTTTATCCTGGTGGCGATTATCATTAACTGCTTCTTCGCCAGTGCAAAAAAACAACGCTTAAAGACAGTCGAAGTGTAGTAACTCAAGCATTCCGTTACCGTAACGTTTTGGTCAGGCTAACTTTTATTGTTATTTTCCCCAACAGATTGACTGGCAAGGGAACAAATCAAACATTCTGGCAGACCACTGGATTTGCCATTCGTTTATAAACGGAATTTTCAGAAACTATTTCGCGGCGATTTTCGCCCAGGAATCCTTCAAAGCTACCGTACGGTTGAATACCGGTTTTCCCGGTTTTGAATTCCGGGTATCCACACAGAAATAACCGATGCGTTCAAACTGGCAACGATAACCTGGCTTCGCCACTTCCAAGACATACGGCTCAACCAAAACCGTTGCCTTCGTCAGCGAACTCGGATTCAGAAATTCACGAAAATCACGACCGGCAGGATCTGCATCCGGACGCTCCACGGTAAAAAGACGATCATAAAGATGCGCTTCGCATGCTACCGCGTGCCTGGCCGAAACCCAATGAATGGTTCCCTTCACCTTACGTCCGTCAGGTGTGTTACCGCCGCGCGTTGCCGGATCGTAAGTACAACGGATTTGCTTGATGCTACCATCTGCATTCTTCTCTACGCCAGTGCATGTAATCAGGTAGGCCCAACGAAGACGGACTTCCTGTCCGGGAGCCAAACGGAAAAACTTTTTCGGCGGTTCTTCCATGAAATCGTCCGCCTCAATATAAAGCTCACGGCTGAACGGAACTTTTCGGGTACCTGCGGATTCATCCTCAGGGTTATTTACCGCGTCCAGCGACTCTTCATTTCCTTCGGGATAGTTTTCGATAATGACCTTTACGGGATTAAAAACACCCATAACCCGGGGAGATGTTTTATTGAGATGATCCCTGACAGAATGTTCAAGCAGCGCAACATCCGTCAGGCTGTTGAATTTCGTGACTCCGATGATTTCACAGAAATTACGGATGGCTTCCGGCGTATAACCGCGGCGGCGCATTCCGGAAACAGTCGGCATACGTGGGTCATCCCAACCGTCAACATCCTTGTTTTCAACAAGCGTAAGGAGTTTACGTTTGCTCATCACCGTATAGCTGAGATTGAGGCGCGCGAACTCATACTGCCTGCTTGGGAAGATGTTCAGGTTCTCAATAAACCAATCATAGAGCGGACGGTGTACCTCAAATTCCAATGTGCAGATGGAATGCGTGATTTTTTCCATAGCATCCTCAATCGGATGGGCAAAATCATACATCGGGTAGATGCACCACTTGTCACCTGTCCTGTAATGGTGTTCACGGCGAATACGGTAAATAGCAGGATCACGCATATGCATGTTTGGCGATGCAAGATCTATCTTGGCACGTAAGGTCTTTTCCCCATCGGCAAACTCACCGTTTCGCATCCGCTCAAACAGATCCAGGTTTTCTTCAACGCTGCGGTTCCGGTTCGGACTGGGTTTCATCGGTTCTGTCGGTGTTCCGCGGCTTTCACGCAACGCCTCGGCTGTCATATCACAGACAAACGCCTTGTCGGCCTTAATCAAATCCTTCGCGTACTCATACATCTGCTCAAAATAGTCCGATGCGTAAAACTCGTTTTGTTTCCAGTCAGCGCCAAGCCATTTAACATCGCATTTGATCGACTCCATGTATTCGACTTCTTCCTTTGTCGGATTTGTGTCGTCAAAACGAAGGTGAAAAGTCCCATTGAACTCCTTTGACATGCCGTAATTCAGGCAAATGGACTTAGCATGTCCGATGTGAAGGTAGCCATTCGGTTCGGGAGGAAAACGGGTTATTACTTTCCCGCCATGCTTTCCTGCAGCGATGTCCGCAGCAATAATGTCTCGTATAAAATGGGATGGTTTTTCTTTGTTTTCTTCTGTCATGAAAGCTACCGCAACGGTTGTTAAATGATTTCTCTTACTTATTCTTTTCCAGGAAATTCCGGATTCTGGCAATCACCTTTTCCTTGCCAAGCACGCGCAGCGTCGGCATGAGATCAGGACCGCCGGCAAGACCGGAAACAGCCAACCGTGTAACCGGGAAATAATCGGTATTCTTCTGCCCCTTCTCCGATGCTACCGCGTCATAAACGGCATGAATCGAATCTTCCGTCCAATCGTTCAGACGCTCCAGGGCAGGAAGCGCTTCCGTTAATCTGGCGATCGGGTCGCCTTTTTTGAATACCCGATTTTTCGCATCTTCAACGGTAGCATAGTTTTCGTTGAAAAAATAACACAATAATGCAGGCAAATCCTTGAGACTGCTGATCTTGGGCTTTGCGACCATCAACACTTCCTGGAAGTAGTCCTCATCCGTGTTCTCGGTAATACTACCGGCCTCTGTAAGAATCGGACGCGCCAGCCATGCCAGCGTTTCCAATGGCAAAGCTTTCACATACTCGCTATTGAAAAACGCCATTTTTTTCTCATCAAATCTGGCATTTTTCTGCTGGATTCCCGGAAAATCAAAGAGTTCGATGATTTCGCCGATATCCATGATTTCACGGTCATCCTTTGGCGACCACCCAAGCATACAAAGATAATTGCGGACAGCTGCGGGCAAGTAGTGATCTTTCTGGTATTCCTCAATCAGCGCACCCCTGTCACGCTTGCTCATTTTCCCTGAACCTTCCTGTTTGAGAATCAAAGGAATATGGGCAAAAACCGGCGGTTCCACCCCAAACGCCCTGAACAATTCGCAGTGTTTACTCGTATTGGACAAATGATCCTCCCCCCGGATCACGTGGGTAATCTTCATGGCAATATCGTCAACCACATTGACGAAATGAAAAACCGGTTCCCCGTTTGCACGATAGATGACAAAATCCCTGTCTTCCGCGCGCTCAACATCTCCACGGATCATATCGTGTATGAGCTGCGGTTTTGCGCGCACCTTTTCAATGTCCTTTTTTGCGAACTCGTCGTATTCAGTATAACGCTCACCTTCAAGTTTGAACCAGATTGCCCCGTCCTTCTCGTAAGTACGGCCTTTGTCAGCAAGTATTTTCAGGTATTTCTGATAAATATCATTCCGCTGGCTTTGCAAATAGGGCCCGTAATCGCCACCGACCTGCGGCCCCTCATCCCAATCCAAACCAAGCCAACGCAAACTGTTGTAGATCACCTGAAGGAATTCATCGCTGTTGCGCTCCTTGTCGGTATCTTCAATTCTCAGAATGAAGGTACCGTTTGTGTGGCGCGCGTACAGCCAGTTAAACAATGCCGTACGGGCACTGCCAATATGGAAAAAGCCGGTTGGGCTCGGTGCAAAACGAACTCTTACGTTGGACATAATCAAAATAGAACCTTTTACCATGCACTTTGGAAACAGAAAAGGCAACGAGGAATATACTTACAAACCAATAACTAAACAGGTCTTTTTAATTATATAAAACCTTATATTTCTGATAAAAATAACCTATCCATCATTTTTTTCTCGAAATTCTTTTTCTATCCGATAGCTTCATTCGGCAATTATCATTCACTGATAAGTATCTTTAACACTAATTAACATTATGATCGTTTACGGAATCGAATGCATTATTCTGGGACTGCTTGCAGTACCTTCTCTTGTTCTGGCAAAAAAGCCAAATGCTAAGGAACTTTTTGATAAAGTTGCTCCTTATCAAGGCTGGATTGGCGTTGTATTCTGCTTCGCTGGTCTCTGGACTATCATCAGCGCAGTTTTGAATCTGGGCTATATTTCATCCTACCCAGTAAGTTGGGCTCTCTGGTTGGCATCTGGTGTAGTACAAGCTGCTCTTGGATTCATCATGGGTTTTGCTCTGATCGAAAAATATATTCTTTCCAAGAATCCTGAAGCTCAAGCCAAAGGAAAAGAAATATTGGCAAAATTGATGCCTCTCCAAGGCAAAATCGGCATTGCTGCTATCATTATCGGTATCGTATACGTAGTTTGCAGTATTTTGAGTATTTAATTAACTTCTTTCAAAAAAGCCTTCGGAAAACCGAAGGCTTTTTTATTTCATGCTACCGGTATCGCACCGGTAGCATGATTTTTTACAAAGTATCCATATCGATAACGAAACGATAATGAACATCGCCTTTCAGCATACGTTCATACGCCTCGTTAATCTGCCTGATATTGATCACCTCAACATCGCAGACAATTTTGTGCTCTGCGCAATAATCCAGCATTTCCTGGGTTTCGCGGATACCGCCGATATTGGAACCGGACATCGTATGGTTATTGATAACCAACCCGCCCATGTTCAGGGAAATCGGGTTTGACGGAAGGCCGACACAAATCAAAACACCGTGCGGAACAAGATAACCCAAGTATTGTCCGTAATCGTGCAACGCGGAAACCGTATCGACAATAAAATCAAAATGTCCCTTTAGGCTCCTTGCTTTTTCTTTGTCCGTTGTCAGCACAAAATGATCTGCGCCCAAACGCTTCGCGTCAGCCTCTTTTTTCGGAGATGTGCTGAGTACCGTGACTTCCGCGCCAAAAGAAGCCGCAAACTTGACGGCCATATGACCTAACCCGCCAAGCCCGACAACACCAACCTTATGCCCTTTTCCAACCTTCCATTTCTTCAAGGGAGAATAAGTCGTAATCCCCGCGCACAAAAGCGGAGCTACCGCGTGCAACGGGACCAGACGCTCGGAAACATGCAAAACGAAATGTTCATCGACTACTATCCGGTTTGAGTAGCCTCCCTGAGTAATCGTTTTCCGGTCTTTTTCATAATCCGAATAAGTCATTACGGAATCCGCGCAAAACTGTTCTTCGCCCTGCTTACAGTATTCACAGTTACCGCAGGAGTCGACCATACAGCCGACCCCGACCAGATCACCCGTCTTCACTTTCTTCACATCGCTGCCGACCTTGGCTACCCGCCCGACAATTTCATGTCCCGGTACCATCGGGTAGATCGAATGCCCCCATTCGTTGCGTGCCTGATGGATGTCCGAATGGCAAACACCGCAATACAGAATATCAATCAACACATCTTTTTTACCCGGTTCACGACGTTCAAAGTTCCAGGGAATAAGCGCTTCGCTTGCACCCTGAGTAGCATAAGCTTTTGTAGCTATCATATATACACCTCTTTGCTATGGTTAAAGATAAGATTCAAACGGTTTCTACCGAAACGAGAGAAAGATTACTCCCGGGATCGGTTTTATTCCAGAAAAAACCGTAAAACCCCTGCACGTAAACTTTTCCTTTGAAAAACAAGGCAAAGCAAATATCGTTGTTCCTTTAATTCAAATCATCATGTCCACAGTTCCACCATTCAAATACCAAGAGCCCTTTCCCTTGGGAAAGGACAGCACAGAATATTATCTGCTCACAAAAGACCATGTTTCAGTTTCCCAATTTGAAGGAAAATCCATTTTGAAAGTCGAACCGGAAGCGCTCACCAAGCTGGCAAATACAGCTATGCGTGATTGTTCGTTCATGCTCCGTCCGGCACATCTCGAACAGGTCGCCGCTATTTTAAACGATCCCGAAGCCAGCCAGAATGACCGTTATGTGGCAATCACGATGCTTCGCAACGCCGAAATCGCGGCACGCGGATTATTGCCTTTCTGCCAGGATACCGGCACCGCAACCGTCGTGGCGAAGAAAGGCCAGCAGGTCTGGACAGGCGGCGGTGACGAGGAAGCGATTTCGCACGGTATTTACAAAACATACACGGAAGAAAATCTCCGTTATTCCCAGACGGTAGCATTGGATATGTACCGGGAAAAGAACTCGGGAAATAACCTGCCCGCACAAATTGACGTTTATGCCACCGACGGCGACGAATACAAATTCCTCTTTGTAGCCAAAGGCGGCGGTTCGGCAAATAAAACCTACCTTTTTCAGGAAACAAAAGCCTTGCTCAATCCCAAAAGCCTGGAGACTTTCCTGATCGAGAAAATGAAATCGCTCGGCACCGCAGCATGCCCTCCTTATCACATTGCATTTGTCATTGGCGGAACATCGGCGGAAACCTGCCTCAAAACGGTAAAACTCGCTTCAACAAAATACTATGACACGCTTCCGACCGAAGGCAACGACGGCGGCCAGGCATTCCGTGACATCGAACTGGAAAAACGTATTTTAAAGGCAGCGCATCAATCCGGCATCGGTGCCCAGTTCGGCGGCAAATACTTTGCCCTTGATGTGCGTATCGTACGTCTTCCGCGCCACGGCGCATCCTGTCCGGTCGGCATGGGTGTTTCCTGCTCCGCAGACAGAAACATCAAGGCAAAAATCAACAAGGACGGTATCTGGATTGAAAAACTGGAAAAGAACCCGGGACGTTTCATACCGGAAGCATTCCGCAAACAGGAAGAAGGCGGAGCAATCAAAATTGATCTTAACAAGCCGATCAAGGAAGTACTCACCGAACTCAGCAAATATCCCGTCGCGACCCGTCTCTCGCTCAACGGTACCATCATTGTTGCACGCGATATCGCCCACGCAAAATTAAAGGAGCGCATCGACGAAGGCAAAGGACTTCCGCAATACATCAAGGATCATCCGGTTTACTATGCAGGTCCCGCAAAGACACCGAAAGGCATGCCTTCCGGTTCATTCGGCCCGACGACAGCCGGACGTATGGATTCCTACGTTGACCAGTTCCAGGACGAAGGCGGCAGCATGATCATGATTGCCAAAGGAAACCGCAGCCAGGCCGTTACCGATGCCTGCAAAAAACACGGCGGTTTTTATCTCGGCAGCATCGGCGGTCCCGCGGCCATTCTCGCCCAGGAAAACATCAAGAAAGTTGAGGTGCTTGAATATCCTGAACTCGGCATGGAAGCGATCTGGAAAATCGAAGTTGAAGACTTTCCGGCCTTCATTCTTGTCGATGACAAAGGCAACGATTTCTTCAAGCAAATCAAACCTGCCTGCCCGCTCGGCGAGCTCGCAGCATCCAAGTAAACGCATTATTTTTAGCGATTCCGACACTGGGCGATTTAAAATAATTATCGCCTAGTGCCTTTTAGTGGAAACGTCAAAATCATGAAACCAAAACTCTACATAGGGTGTTTTTTAGTGGAAACGTCAAAATCATGAAACCAAAACTCTACATAAAGACATTTTGTCCCTGGTGCAAAGCCGCCATCGCATTCTTTGAAAGAGAAAAAGTGTCTGTTGAATTGCAGGATGTCATCGCGAACCCGTCGCTTTATGATGAAATGAAAAAACTGAGCGGACAGGACAAGACACCGACTTTTGTCTGGAAAGATTTCATTGTCGCGGATTTCAGCGTAGACGAATTTCTTGCCGCCCTTGAAAAGCGTCCTGATGTCAAGGAAGCTCTCTTTGCAAAAAAATAAACCATTCCTTTCATGCTTTTACCGGAAACCAAAACACTCATAGAAGAGATCCTGAAAAAAACACGGCATCTCTGGGCGTTCATGAAAGTCGAGGAGAAACAGGCGGAAATAAAACGCCTGGAAGAAGAAGTCATGTCTCAACCCGGTTTCTGGGACAGGCAGGACACTGCCCAAAAAACGATCGCGGAAGTAAACCAACTTAAAAACGCCATTACCGGGCTCGTCGCTTTTAAGAAAAAGGTGGACGATCTTGAAGTTATGCTCGAATTGATCGGGGAAACGCAAGGCGAAGAGCAGGAAGCCTTCGAGACGGAAGTCACCGATGGTGCTACCGCCATGCGCGACGAACTGGAAAGCCTTGAAATCCAATGCTTCCTCAGCGGCCCGCTTGATAAAAGTAATGCAATCCTCACCATACACGCGGGCGCGGGAGGAACGGAATCCTGCGACTGGGCAGACATGCTTTTCCGTATGTACACGCGCTGGGGCGAACGGGCCGGATTCGAAGTAGAAGTGCTGGATGTCCAGCCCGGCGAAGAAGCCGGGATCACCCGGGCCACCATCCGTTATGTCGGAGCCAATGCATACGGTTACGCAAAAGCGGAACGCGGCGTCCACCGTCTTGTGCGCATCAGCCCCTTTGATTCGAATGCTCGCCGCCACACCTCGTTTTGCGCGATTGATGTCATCGCCGAAATTGAAGATGATATCAACGTCGAGATAAAAGAAGAAGATCTTCGCGTGGATACGTACCGGGCCAGCGGGAAAGGCGGTCAGCACGTCAACAAAACAGAGTCCGCCATCCGCATCACCCATATTCCGACAAACATCGTCGTCACCTGCCAAAGCGAACGTTCGCAGATAAAAAACCGTGCTACCGCGATGAAGATTCTGAAATCCCGCCTCTATGAAAAGATGCAGGATGAAAAACGTTCGGAAATGGAAAAATTCTACGGGGAGAAAGGTGAAATCGGCTGGGGTAACCAGATCCGTTCCTACGTTTTCCAACCTTACCAGATGGTCAAGGATTTACGCACAGGCGCAGAAACAGGAAACATTCAGGCTGTCATGGACGGTGACATCCAAAAATTTATCAATGCCTGGCTCCGTGCCGGATGTCCGACCAGCCGCAACAAGGACATAAAGATCGAGGACTGATCGCTAAAAGGTAGAAAAAAGAAGCTATAGGTAGCTTACATTAATTACGACGGATGGAAACAAACCAACGTGATATCGGAACATTTACCAACGCCGCCGGTTGCCGGGTCGAGTTGGTAATAAATTTGAACCTGAAAAAATAATAATCACACATGAAGACACTCGTCCTACTTACCCTCTTATCCGCCCTATACTCACCGGCTTGGGCATTGCACCAGCCGGAGTTTTCAACAGCCGGATTCTTCAAACTGGAGAATACCGGCCGAGAAGTATATTCCATGAACCCCGCTTGGCGGCTGTATAAAGGAAGCATAGCGGGTGCGGAAAAGAAACTCTTCGACGATAAGAATTGGACGGTAGTATCCCTGCCCGACGGAATAGAATACCTGCCAGCAGAAGCAAGCGGAGGCATTAATTACCAGGGAGAAGTTTGGTACAGAAAGCACTTTACCCCGGATAATCTGTTGAAAGGAAAGAAAATATTCCTGCATTTCGAAGCAATTATGGGTAAGTCCAGGATATACATGAACGGAAAATTACTGACAGAACACTTCGGCGGATACCTGCCCATCGTAGTGGATATTACCCAAGAGTTGGAATGGGATACAGACAATGTAATAGCCATTTGGGCCGATAACAGCAACGATCAGGCTTTTCCTCCGGGAAAAGCGCAGGATATGATGGACTTTACGTACTTCGGGGGGATTTACAGGGATTGCTGGCTTGTTGCCCACAATCACGTGCACATTACCGACCCCAATTACGAAGACATAACCGCTGGTGGAGGCCTCTTTGTGGCCTATGACCATGTATCCGAATTGTCGGCAGATATCCTGCTACAACTGCACATAAGGAATAGTTCGGATCAATCGTTCAAAGGAATAGTCGAATACAAACTCATCCGGTCCGATGGAACACTGGTTGCGGATATTGAGTCGGCCATCCGCGTAAAAGCCGGAAAATCCACCAGCAGTGTGTCCACGATAACACTTCAGAATCCATCCTTATGGACACCGGATGCCCCGTCGTTATACAATCTACAGGTCCGTATCCGCGATAATCATGGAACGGTGGTCGACGGATACCGGCGCCGCATCGGTATCAGGAGCATCGAATTCAAAGGAAAAGACGGATTCTGGCTGAACGGCAAACCCTACGGTAAGCCGCTGATAGGTGCTAACCGTCATCAGGATTTTGCCGTAGTTGGCAATGCAGTACCCAACAGTGTTCATTGGCGTGATGCAAAAAAGCTGAAAGATGTGGGAATGGAAATCATTCGCAACGCCCACTATCCGCAAGATCCTGCTTTTATGGATGCTTGCGATGAACTGGGTCTTTTCGTCATTGTCAATACACCGGGGTGGCAGTTCTGGAACGAGGCGCCTGAATTCGGGCAAAGGGTATACAGCGACATCCGCAATATGGTACGCCGCGACCGTAACCATCCATGCGTATGGTTGTGGGAGCCTATCCTGAACGAAACCTGGTACCCGGCCGATTTTGCCGAAAAAGCCCTCGGTATTGTAAATGCCGAATATCCATACCCGTATTGCTACGCAGGAAGCGACAGCGAAGCACGCGGGCATGAGCATTTCCCAGTACTTTTTACACACCCTGCCGGTACCGACGGCCGCTGGGCGCTGAAACATGCTGACCCTGCGAAAACCTACTTTTCACGCGAATGGGGGGATAATCCAGACGACTGGAATGCCCAGAATTCACCCAGCCGCGTGGCCCGTAATTGGGGAGAACAACCCATGCTCGTACAGGCACAACACTATGCCTCGCCCGCATATCCCTTTACCAGCTACGATGCATTGTATAAAACAAACCGCCAGCATGCAGGAGGAGCTTTGTGGCATTCATTCGACCACCAGCGCGGATACCATCCCGACCCGTTTTACGGTGGCATAATGGATGCTTTCCGCCAGCCCAAGTACTCGTACTACATGTTTATGGCGCAACGTCCGCCGGTAAAGACCGGCTTAATAGCAGAAAGCGGACCGATGGTTTTTATCGCCCATGAAATGACACCTTTTTCGGGCAAAGACGTGGTTGTTTATTCAAACTGCGACGAAGTACGGCTCACGGTTAACAAAAACGGAAAGACATATAACTACCGAAAAGATACGGAACGTATAGGAATGCCCTCACCCGTAATAACCTTTACGGATGCTTACGATTTTATGGCAACCCGGGACCTACTCATGGATAACAAAAAAGACGATGTTTATTTGCTGGTCGAAGGCTTGATAGCAGGCCAGGTCGTAGCTACGCAAAAAGTGAGCCCTGCGGGCCGGCCTGAAAAGTTGGTACTGTGGCTTGATAACGAATCGAGCGACCTTGAGGCCAACGGTTCGGATTTTGTAACCGTCGTAGCTGCCGTAGCCGATAAACATGGAAATGTGAAACGGCTGAACAATTACACCGTTACTTTTGCCATTGAAGGTGAAGGACGCATACTGGGCGATGCCCGCATCATGGTCAATCCCGCTCCCGTACGTTGGGGATGCGCTCCCGTATTGGTTCAATCCACCTTAACGCCCGGAAAGATAAAAATCACTGCCTGTGTATTATTCGAAGGTAGTCAGAGGCCTGTCAGCGCCGAATTGGAGTTCGAAAGTATTCCCAGACGGTATCCGGTGATATACAATGCGGATGAGTGGGCGGATATAGCGAAAAACATCCCGGAGCACTCCACATCCCAAACCGTGAAATCAAACTTGGAACAAGAAATAGAACGGCTGAATAGAGAATTGAATGATATGAAATTGAAAGAGGTGGAGAGACAACAGATGGAGTTTGGAGAAAAGAGGTAATTAATTTACATTTGTTTCGTAAAATATAACATCTGTTGCAAAGGATATAAAAAGTTATTTTTCATCCAACAGATTGTATCATTTTTTGCGTTTCTTTAACTCTGCATGACTGTCCACTCATAATTATCAGATGAGCTTTATGAGTCAACCTATCTACCATTGCCGCTACCAGCACTTTGACTTCCACGATTTCTCCCCACCTGTTAAAGGCGAGATTGGTGGTTATGATGGTTGCTTTCTTTCCTGCTCTTAAAGCGGCAAAAGCACTACTCTCAAATGTCGCCTCTGATAGACTTTACAAAAGAATCAATGTCCCTTTTGTGATTTTCCGAATCGCCCAGGCTTTTGATAAACGCACTTCCAACAATCACGCCGGGAACATATCTGGAAACGGTAGCATAGTCATCATGCCCGGAAATGCCGAAACCCACTACCAACGGATTTTTCAAACCGAGTTTCTTGACCCGCTCAAAGTAAGCAATCTGCTCCTCGGATACCCCTTTCTTTGTTCCCGTGACACTGGCTGATGCTACCATGTAAATAAAGGCATCGGATACCGCGTCTATTTCCCGGATACGTGCATCGCTGGTTTGTGGGGAAATCAGAAAAATCATTTTCAGCCCGTGTTTCTCAAAGAGTTCCTGATAGTTTTTCTGGTACTCCAACATAGGTAAATCAGGAAGAATGATTCCGTCGATTCCTGCCTTTTCACAGTCCGCGCAAAACCGTTTCATCCCGTATTGGAAAACCGGATTCAGATAACTCATTATCACAAGCGGCATCTTCACCTGTCCACGGATTTCTTTCAGTTGTTCGAACAGCACTTCGACACGCATCCCGTTGGCAAGTGCACACGCACCGGAATGCTGAATGATGCTGCCGTCCGCGACCGGATCGGAAAACGGAATGCCGATTTCCACCATATCCACGCCGGATGCTTCCAGTTGTTTCAAAACAGGAACGGTATCATTGAGCTTTGGAAATCCTGCCGTGAAGTAAACAGAAAGAATGTTTTCTTTTTTCTCCGAAAATAATTTTTTTATGCGATTCATGCTATTGATCCTCGGTTAGTCGGAATATTTTCCGTAGTTTATGTAAGTTTCCATGTCTTTGTCGCCGCGGCCGGAAAGATTGATAACAACCACTTCATTTTTATCAAATTTCACTTTCTCAAGCACTGCCACTGCATGTGCCGACTCAATCGCCGGAATAATGCCTTCCAGACGGGTAAGCAACAAACCTGCCTGCATCGCTTCCCGATCGGTTACCGGAAAGTATTTTCCGCGGCCCGTAAGCGCCAGATGGGCGTGTACCGGTCCGATACCCGGATAATCCAATCCGGCTGAAATAGAGTATGGTTCTATCACCTGGCCGTCCTTTGTCTGCATGAGAATCGTCATGCTACCGTGCAAAACGCCCTTGGAGCCAAGGGCTATCGTAGCCGCCGATTCGTTGGTATCAATCCCCATGCCTGCCGCTTCGGCACCGTAAAGTCTCACGTTTGGTTCGTCATAAAAATGGTAAAATGCGCCTGCTGCATTGCTACCGCCGCCGACACAGGCGATCACGGCATCCGGCGTTTCACGGCCGATTTTTCCCTTTAACTGGATCCGTATTTCCTCGCTGATAACCGACTGGAAAGCCACGACCATTTCCGGATAAGGATGCGGACCGACGACAGAACCGATCACGTAATAGGAATCAGGATTGCTGATCCAATGGCGCATGGCCTCATTGGTTGCGTCTTTCAATGTCTGGTTTCCGCTCTTTGCCGGACGCACTTCAGCACCCAACATGCGCATGCGTTCCACATTTAACCGCTGGCGTTGCATATCGACTGCTCCCATGTAAACAATACACTCAAGCCCCATCAACGCGCAAACGGTTGCCGTTGCCACGCCATGTTGTCCGGCTCCGGTTTCGGCGATAATTTTTGTCTTTCCCAGACGCTTTGCGATCAACACCTGCCCGATGGCATTATTCACCTTATGCGATCCGGTATGGTTCAGATCCTCGCGTTTCAGAAACACCTGATGTCCGTATTTTTCTGACAACCGTTCCGCCAGATATAACGGAGAAGGACGCCCGACATAATCGGCAAGCAAATGCCGAAATTCCTTCTGAAACGATTCATCCGTAAAAATTTTAGGGAAATGTTCCTGAAGTTCCTCCACATTCGCATGCAGCATCTCAGGAATGAAAGCTCCGCCGAATTCACCGTAATAACCGTGTTCATCAGCCCTGAATGGATTTTTTGTTTTCATAAATTTATTTTTGTTTTTTGTCTGAAAGTTGATTAAGTGCATCATGGATTTTTGCCATATCCTTTAGCCCGGGAATCCTCTCGAATCTGCTGTTTATATCCAAACCGATCAGCTTGGGATGATTGAGCATTGATGCTGTCGCTACATTTTCCGGTGAAAGACCGCCACTGAGAAAAAAGGGAATGCTACCGTTATAACGAACCAGGCTGTTCCAGTCAAAAACGGTGCCGTGCCCGCCAAACCCAGAACCCGTGCTGTCAAAGACAAACGCCTCAACAAACGGTTCATATGCTGCCGTCCGCGAAAAATCAAAAGCTGAATCAATCCGAAATGCCTTCCATACAGGTAACCCCAGTTCCTTTGCAGCCCTGCATAGCTCAGGCGGTTCATCTCCGTGCAACTGAACGCAATCCAGTCCGTATGCCTTGGCGGTAGCATGTATTTCCTTGACTGAAGCATTCACAAACACACCGACTTTTTTTATGTGTTCCGACAACAGGGCCAAATGCGCGGCACTGATCATCTCACCCATATATCTCGGCGACTGCCTGTAAAAGATGAATCCGAGATAATCCGGCTTCAGGCCGGAAACAGCCAAGGTGTTGCTGAAGAACTTCAGTCCGCAGACTTTTATTTTTAATGACATGGTTGATTAACGGTTATTAGGCGTAGCTTTCAACAAAGGTTTTGAAGGTTTTCAATGCCCTTCCTGACTCCAGACTTTCCTTCGCCTTGGCTGCAGCGTCGGCAAAGGAAATATCCTGTCCGCAAGCCAATGCTACCGCTGCATTGGCAAGAACAACACTCGTCTGTTCCCTAGTTCCTTTGCCGCTAAGCACATTCAGGAAAATCTTTCCCGATTCGGCAACGGTATTACCGCCGGAAATATCCGCGGGGGAAACAGAGGCCAATCCGAAATCATCCGCCGTAAATATATGTTCGCCCTTTTCCGAAAGCATCTTGGACATACCGGTCAATGAAATCTCGTCATAGCCGTCAAGGCTGTGAATGATGGAAAACGGATGGTTGCTTTTCTGGTACAGGTACCCGTAAAGCCTTAACAGTTCCAGGCTAAACACACCAAGTACCTGCTTACGCGGAAAAGATGGGTTCACCATCGGTCCCAGCATGTTGAAAAAGGTTTTCACGCCAAGGTCTTTTCTGATCGGGGCCACGGTCTTCATTGCCGGATGAAACAACGGCGCATGAAGGAAACAGAAATTACACGAGGCAAGCGAACGGCGGATAATCTCCTTGTCGGCTGTGAATTTGACTCCGAAGTATTCCAGCACATTTGATGATCCGCAGATGGACGAAACACCCATGTTGCCGTGCTTTGCCACAGCTTGCCCGGAAGCAGCGACCACAAATGATGCAGCAGTGGATATATTGAAGGTATCCTTTCCGTCACCTCCTGTGCCGACAATATCCATTACATCAAAGTCCGATAGATCAACGGCATGACACAGTTCCAACATGGCATCCCGAAACCCGTTTAACTCCTCCACGCGTATACTGCGCATCAGATAGACAGTCATAAAGGCAGCCATCTGCGATGCATTGAATTCCCCTTTTGCCAGACGCAGCAACACATCCCGTGCGGTAGCATGATCCAATGATTTGTATTCAAAAAGTCTGTTCAGTATTGTTTTCATTTTAAAAGCATTTGTTAACGGTTTTCCTTAAAAGTTTTATTTTCATGCAGACAACCAGTTCAGAATCATTTGCTTACCGTGTTCGGTCAGAATGGATTCCGGATGAAACTGAACGCCGTAAACTTTGTATTTAGCATGCTCAAGCGCCATGACCACAGCATCCCTGTCATCAGCTGTAACAATGAGTTCAGCAGGCAGAGAATCACGGACAGCCGCCCATGAATGATAACGGCAAGCGGAAAAACGGACAGGTATGTTTTTAAAGATAACACTGTCCTTCCTGATAACGGCAATATCCGTGGCAATACCGTGATACACTTCTGCTAAATTATAGATGCTACCGCCAAAGGCTTCGGCAATTGCCTGCAACCCGAGACATACACCAAAAATACTTTTTGTCGCAGCATAGCGTTTTATCAACTCCGGCATGATACCGGCATCCTTCGGTAAACCGGGTCCGGGAGAAAGCAAAATATGATCATAGGCCTCAACGGCATCCAAGGTTATCTGATCGTTTCGTATCACATCCGTCTGTTTGGCAAAGCCGAGTTCATGCAGAATATGAACGAGGTTATAGGTAAATGAGTCGTAATTATCTAAGACTAAAATTTTCATAAATGGATTCCTCTATGGATATATTAACGGTTGTTTATTCCGTGATTTTCTCGGCCAAACGGATAGCTGCGCGCAATGCTCCCAGTTTATTGTGCACTTCCTGCAATTCGCCTTCGGGTGTTGATTTTGCGACCACACCGCCGCCGGCCTGCAAGTAAAGCTTGTTACCCTGACTGAGAAACGAACGGATGATAATGGCATGATTGAAGCTACCGTCGAAACCGATGTGCCCGATGGCGCCGCCATAATAGCCGCGCGAAGTCGGTTCGATTTCATCAATCAACTGCATCGCACGATATTTCGGCGCACCAGAAAGTGTCCCTGCAGGAAATGTCGCAGCCGCCATCGGTATCGATTCGTTATTATCACGCAATGCCGCGGTTACTTTTGAGACGAGGTGAATGACATGCGAGTAAAACTGAACTTCCTTGAATGTTTCCACTTTCACGTTTTCACCGTACCGTGAAAGATCGTTGCGTGCCAGATCGACGAGCATCACATGTTCCGCATTTTCCTTGGGATCAAGCATAAGTTTCTTTGCCAGTTCGGCATCCGCCAGGTCATCGCCGCTTCTGCGGAAAGTTCCGGCAATCGGATGAATCTCAGCCGAACCGCGGCTGATGATTAACTGGGCTTCCGGGGAAGAACCAAAGATTTTAAAATTGCCGTAATCAAAATAAAACAGATAAGGCGACGGATTCACGGAACGCAATGCGCGGTACAGATTGAATTCGTCACCCCGAAATCCGATTTCATAACGACGGGAGATAACGATCTGGAAGACATCGCCGATCTTGCAGTGATGAATCCCGCGTTTCACCATCTCCAGATATTCCTCATCCGTACAGTTCTGCTGTTCCGTCTCGTCTGCACTGAAACGGTAGCATGGAAAGTTACGGTTATAGATGAGCGTTTCAACCTCATCCATGCGGGACGGTTCATTACTATAGCGGTTTTCAATAAGACAGAGTTCGTTTTTAAAATGGTCAACAGCCACAATGAAGCGATAAACCCGATAGCATATTTCCGGAATGCCATAGGCTGTCTCCCGCCGAAGCTGGATCGTATCAAAATACTTGATGGCATCGTAGGCCATGTATCCGAAAAGGCCGTCATGGATACAGGACAGCGGAAGTTTCCCGGGGATAAAAGCCTGTACAAAATCATTCAGGGCCTTCACCCCGTCAGTCGGTTTTTCCAAGGTTCTTTCCATGACGGCAGCGTCAGGGAAAGATGCTCTGGCATGATTGTTTTTGAGCTCAAACGATGCTACCGCGTCAAACGCAAGATAGGAAAAGCTGTTTTTGTTCCCGTGATAATCGGAACTTTCCAAGAGGATCACATCATCATACTTGTCGCGTAATTTCAGATAAAGACTGACGGGCGTTATGGTATCCGCCAAAAACTTTCTGAATTCAGATTGTGCCTTAAATGTGTTTTTCATGATTTTGTTTTTTAAATGGATTATCGGTTAGGTTAAAGGTGTTTGACTGAAAATAAAAAAAGACCTGCAGCCGAAAGCTACAGGTCTTTATCTGAAATTATTTTGCGGGTTAGGTACGCGTCAGACAAACAACAAGCGCCACGGCTGTTTCATAAGACCGCACCACCACCAATTGCTGTTTGCTAAAAATTTATTCATCTGATTTTCCCGTAAAATTTATCCAATCGACCCGATTGTCAACGCATTTTTTGAAAAATCCCGCCTTTTGATACTGATAACGCCACAGAAAAAGACGCCGGAAGGCGGTTACATCCTTCTTCCCGGATTTCTTTTTCTTTTTTATTGCCCGTTCCTGTCCTTTTATCAGAATGACGGCGTGAAACAATATCTTGACCTGTTGCAAAATGTTTTGGTGAACGGAGAACGCAGGATGGACAGAACAGGCGTTGGCACGATTTCCCTTTTTGGCGCTCAATTGCGGTTTGATATTTCTGAAAAATTTCCGCTGCTTACCACAAAAAAAGTTCACCTGAAATCCATTATCCATGAATTACTTTGGTTTCTTAAGGGTGATACCAATATTGCCTATCTGAAAGAAAACGGCGTGAAAATCTGGGACGAATGGGCAAAGCCCGATGGTAGCCTGGGACGTGTCTATGGCGCGCAGTGGCGTGACTGGAGACGACCTGACGGCAGCTCTCTGGACCAGATCACCACCATTATCAACCAGATCAAAAACGATCCTTACAGCCGCAGAATCATTGTGAGTGCATGGAATCCAGGTGAACTTGAACAAATGGCTCTCGCCCCCTGCCACGCATTCTTCCAGTTCTACGTCAGTCCGGAAAGCAAACGACTGAGCTGTCAATTATACCAACGCAGCGCCGATATTTTCCTGGGTGTTCCCTTCAATATCGCTTCCTATGCCCTGTTGACGATGATGGTTGCACAGGCTTGCGGATTGCAGGCGGGTGACTTTATCCATACGTTCGGCGACGTGCATATTTACCTGAACCATCTGGACCAGGTAAAGGAACAGCTTTCGAGAACACCGAAGGATTTGCCTGAAATGCATATCAATCCTGCCGTGAAAGATATTTTTTCATTCAAGTACGAGGATTTCACACTAAACAATTACGACCCTTATCCGGCAATCAAAGCGCCTGTTGCTGTTTAACGGTAGCATCATTTTACCATGAGAAAACCTATTTCCGCCACACTGTCAGCAGACGGCAATTTTCATATCGACTTTTCCGAAGCATCGCAGCTCAAGGACATTGAACTCTCCGAGTATATGAACCAGCTTCTTGCGTTCTGCCAGGAACACGAAGCCAGCGACCTGCACCTGCTTGCCGGGGCCAGGCCGTTCATCAGGCTTCGCCGGAGCATCGCTTTCATTTCGGACGATTTGCTCTCCTCAGAGTTATCCTACCGTCTCAACACGGCGCTTCTTTCTCCGGCACAAGTCGATTATCTGAATACGAATATGGACTTCGACTATGCCGTGACGCTTGACCGGATGCAGCGCTTCAGGATAAACCTCATGGTGGATCGCACAGGTCTTTCCGGCGTTTACCGTATCGTGCCTAAAGTGGTTCCGACACTGAACGAACTGGGATTCACGGACCCCAATTCCATCCGCCATCTGCTTACCTACCAAAACGGACTGATTCTTGTTACCGGCACCGTTGGATCGGGAAAGACGGTAACATTAAGTTCACTGATCCAGGAACTTAACCGTTCCCGCAAGAGCCATATCATAACCATCGAGGATCCCATTGAGATCATCCAATACTCTGACAAGTCTATCATTACGCAACGCGAAATCGGGACACATACCGAAAACTTCGTACGCGCCCTCTATTCTTCGCTCCGCGAAGACCCGGACATTATTATCGTCGGTGAATTGCGAGACCTTGAAACCATCGAGATGGCTATCCGTGCGGCGGAAACAGGGCACTTGGTTATCGGAACATTGCATACCGGCGACGCAGTCGGAACGCTGAACCGCATCCTCGACGTATTTCCGGCCGAACAGCAAAACCAGATACGGGTCATGGTCGCGGAAACCCTGCGCGGCGTCATCTGCCAACGCTTGCTGCCTTCAACTGATAACAGCGTAGCGCTTGCCAGTGAGCTGTTGCTCAACATTCCGGCCGTCTCCAACCTGATCCGTGAAAATAAACACCACGGATTACGGCAAGTCATGGAAATCAGTTCGAACAGCGGTATGTATACCTTCGATGATTCCATCGTGGATTTGTATTTTTCGGGCAAAATCACCCGTGACATGGCGTACGCCAACATGCAAAACAAAGAATCACTCGAGAAAGAAGAGCAACGCTTGAACGGTGGTTCGCAAAAGAAAGGACTTTTCAAATGAAATCAAAGGTTGATGAAATACTGAGACAGGCGGTAGCGCTCGACGCATCGGACGTTCACCTTGCCTGCGGAGTGGCCCCGAAAATCCGTACTTACGGCGACCTGGAAAAACTCAATGATGAAGTGCTCTTTCCTGAAACGCTGGAATCAATGCTCCAGTCGGTTTGCCCCCCTATTGGCTGGCAACGTTTTCAGGAACTCAACGATTACGATTTTGCCTACGAAATCCCCGGCCTTTGCCGTTTCCGTGTAAACTACTTCAGAAATTTCTGGGGAATCGGCGCTGTTTTCCGCCAGATCCCAAACAAAATCCTGAGTATCGACGACCTGGTACTGCCCCAGATACTGAAAAAAATCGCAGAAAAACGCAACGGACTGGTTCTTGTCACGGGTCCTACCGGTAGCGGAAAATCGACAACGCTTGCCGCGATGATCGACCACATTAACACAAATTACCGCAAGAAAATCATTACGATTGAGGATCCCGTTGAATTTGTCCACGAGAATAAAAAATCCATTATTTCCCACCGCGAAATAGGCACCAACACCAAATCCTTTTACGATGCCGCACGCGGCATGATGCGCGCCGATCCTGATATCGTCATGATTGGTGAAATGCGCGACCTGGAAACCATGAAACAGGCGCTTACCTGCGCATCGATGGGTATGCTTGTTCTTGCTACACTGCATACCAACAACGCAACGGAAACAGTGGACCGCATCGTCGACTCCTTCCCAGGCGAAGACAAAAACCAGATACGGGTCATGCTGGCTGAGTCCCTGAAGGCTGTCATATCGCAGATTCTCTGCAAACGCGTGGATGGATCCCGTATTGCCGCACACGAAATCCTTGTTGAACACGATGCCTTGCCGGGCGTGATCCGTACCGGACAGAACAAAAACATCCGTTTAATTATCGATGGCGGACGTGATTCCGGCATGATTTCCATGGATAGCTGCCTGAAGTCCTTGCTGGAAAGAAAACTTATTTCGGCAAGCGAGGCTTATCTCAAAGCCGCTGACAAGATAACCATGGCAAATCACTTCAAGATCAAAGGTATCAGCCTTTGATATCTCTCCCTTAAAATTTTCCGGCATTCCAAATATGTAACTTTACAAATACGGGATGCTCGGATTTCATGGAACCTATGTTGAACCGTTGGTTTTTTCTTTGTTTACCGTTGTTGTTTACCGCCTGTGCATCGCAACCCATGCATCTGGAAAGCGTCCGTGTTTATAACAAATCCACCGAAGATTTCACGCGCATTTCTGAGTATTTCACCGGTGAAGAAAATGCACACGGGTATCGTCTGGTCTTACGTACAAACCCTGACCAGCGCGCAGGGGTGTACTTCGCCGCTTCTTTTTCTGATGATCTTTCATCCCTGCCCGACGGCAGCATCGCCATATTGGACATTCTCTTCGAAGACCAGGATGACATTCGCAGTTACTCCTTTCCCCTTCCGGAAGACCGTTCAGGAAAAAGGGTTCTGTATCTTGGCCTGACGGGGCAAAATGAACCTAAAAACCCGAAACAGATCATGGCCTGGAAGATGAGAATCATTGACGCATCCAAGCAGACAATGATCGAAAAAGAAAGCTATCTGTGGCGCATGCCGAAAGAATAAGCTCTGGTATACTCTTTTATCCGTCGTACTTCCGATGAAAACACTGTCTTTTTTCTCACGGTTTTTATTACTGTTAATCTCGTTTTCTTTCCTTGGTTGTTTCGAAAAAGATCACCCTTCGGAAAGCAACGAGAAAACTGCTGTTCTGCAACTGGGACATACGAGCATCCATGTTGAATTGGCGCTCACCAGTCCGGAACAGACCCGAGGCCTCATGGGACGGACATCGCTGCCGGAAAACGGCGGTATGTTGTTTGTTTTTGACAAACCGGATTCGCGCTCTTTCTGGATGAAGAATACAGTGATTCCTCTTGATATCGGTTACTTTGATGCTACCGGAACCTTGCTTGAGATCTACCCGTTATTCCCTAACAACCTGACTTCGGTAAAATCGCGCAGCAATGCGATCCTTTATGCTCTTGAGATGAATCAGGATTGGTTTGAGAAAAATAAAATTTACCCCGGAGCCAAGCTTGATACGGAAAAACTCAATAAGCTGATAGAAGCCAGAAAACAAAAATAGATCTACGCGCGGGTTTCCATAAATCGCTTTAGCGCATATCTAGTAATCCGATCATCATTCAACGCAATAGCTACTCCCAATCAAGTCCGATATCTTTCCAGATGCTCTTATGCACAAGAGCGCCGGTGGAGATGAAATCCAGTCCAATATCCCTCAGCTCGTCTAAGCGTTCCAAAGTAATGCCGCCACTGGCTTCCGTAAGCGAGTATCCACTGATTTCCCAGATGGCTTTCCGCATGTCTTCAGTGGAAAAATTATCAAGCATGATTACGTCGGCTCCCGCCTCAACAACAGGCTTTACCTGATCAAGCCGATCCACTTCCACCTCAATTGCATAATCGGGATATTGGCTCAACGCCAATGCTACCGCATCGGTCAACCGCTGTTCCCCTGTTGCACCTAAAACGGCCAGATGATTATCCTTCAATAAAACACGGTCAAAAAGACCAAGCCTGTGATTCCAGCCACCTCCGCATGCTACCGCGTATTTTTCCAGCATGCGATATCCGGGTGTTGTTTTTCTCGTATCCAACAACCGTGTCTTTGACCCTTCCAATATATTTGCATACTTATGCGTTTCAGTTGCAACCCCGGAAAGCCTTTGAAGGAAATTAAGCATAATCCGTTCCGCCTGCAATATGCTTACTGCCAATCCGGTGATTGTTGCGATTTTATCACCACGTTTCAATATCGCCCCTTCCCGTGCATGGTTAACAACGTTGGGACTGTTATTCCTATCGCAATAGCATGACAATATGACTTCCACCAATGGTAAACCGCAGATAACCATGTTCTCACGCGCGACCAAGGAAGCTGATGCAATCTGTGCTTTCCCCACCAATGCGCTTGTCACATCACCCTCAGGATAAGGGTTTGCGAGCAATCCTAGACCGGACATATCTTCCGCCTTTGCCAGTCCTATGAGCGTCTTTAAATAATCCTGGTCCAAATCGCTCCATGAAACGCGTTGATAGAGATGATGTTCTAATTTTTCTAGTCGGTTGCTGTTCATTTTTCTGAATTTAAAGTCAATCGAATAAACGGGATGAAATGCGATTTTTTATCTCTTTCCAATATTATATTTACGTCAACACCATTGACTTAAAGGCGCTTTTGTTGCTTATTTATTGGCATAAACCTATTTAACTTTATGTATCCAGAAACTGAAGAAAAAGATAAAGATTTTTCATCCATGATCCCGCTCGTCGTCGGCATAGTCGGCATTCTAGCCGGATTGGTAGGTATTTTCCTCGGAGTAAGCGCACGTTCATCCATGCAGGAACTGATTAAAGACAAAGGTGCGCTCACAGCAAAGATCAGTGATCTCACCGACAAGGTAGCAGCCTTGGAAGCTCAAAAAGGAGCCGATGTACAGGGGATGATCGCCCAACTGAGAAGCGAAGTGGCCAGAAGTCTTTCCGGTGTTTCAACGAATCTTGAGACGCAACGTCAAAGCATTTTGGCCCTTGATCAAAAGATTGTTAAACTTGGCGGCGGTAAAGTTGCTGCCGGTATTCCTGCCACAGGGTCCACGGTAACGGCCGGCACACAGACGCCAGCACCCGGTACAACAACTGGGACACCTCCTCAGCCATCCGGCGAAGCAAAAGTTTATTCGGTGGAAAAAGGTGACAATCTTACCAGAATCGCAGCAAAACACGGTATTTCATTAAGTGATCTGGAAAAAGCAAATCCCGGCGTCGATTCCAAGAAATTAGCTGTCGGTCAGAAACTGAACATTCCTGCTAAATAAATTTTAACAATGGCGGACGAAAACAAAAATCCCATGTTACCGCCTGCCTGGATTGAAAAAACCCGACAAGTTGACTATACTTGCCGGGTTTTTGATGTCTGTAAGGTGGAATTCGAGCATCCGGCAAGAAATATGACGGGTACCTTCTACGCGATAGACGCAAGTGACTGGGTGTTAGTTATCGCTCTGACTCCGGAAAAAGAAGTGCTTCTCGTAAATCAATTCCGGTTTGGTTCGGAAAGTAACTCCTGGGAAATGCCCGGAGGTATCATCGAACGCGGAGAAGATACGTTGGAAGCAGGTTTACGGGAGTTACGCGAAGAAACCGGATACGAGGGAGAAAAAGCCAGGCTCATCACTTTCTGCAGCCCCAATCCGGCAATCATGACAAACGCATGCTCCTATGTCATTGTTGAAAATATACGCAAGGTCACGGATACTCAGTGGGATGCCCATGAGGAGATTGCCATGAAAACAGTTTCGATAGAAGAAGCATTTCGCATGGCAAAAGAGGGAGAAATCCACCACGCATTGGTACTTGTCGGGCTGCTTTATCTACAAATGGAGCTTCCTGAAGTCCTGCTGGATTAGCTAAGCAGGATTCCGATATTCAGCAATACGGCAAAGAATATCAACTGGAGCGCTGTCTTACCCAATATCGGATTAAGCGCAGAACCAGAATGGATAACGCAGATACGACGCCAAAGATAAATATGCGTTATCCAGGTTACTTGTGGCAATAATGCGGCATATATCCAGCCTTTCCACAGAAAAAACAGGCAAAGTATGGCAGCCATGTTACCGTTAAATAAATAAAAATACTGTCCGAATTTTTCCCCGAAAAGAACCACTGTTGTTTTTTTACCACTTAATGAATCCGTATCACGATCCCGGTAATTATTAACAACGAGTATATTTACCGCGAGAAATCCGATAATGCCGCCAGCGAGGAAAACCTCGGGGAAAAATGCTTTAGCCTGAACATAAAAGGTAAATGAAACAGCAATGATTCCAAAAAAAACAAATACAAAAGCATCTCCCAGTCCACGATAGGCCAAAGGAAAAGGTCCGCCAGTATATCCATATGAGAAAAAAATAGATGCAATCCCAATAGCAAGTACAAGCCAGCCGCCATAGATGATCAACACGGACCCGATCAAGAAAGCAAGGAACAGGACAATCACTGTGGCATAAAACATAGACCGTGCGGAAACCCAACCGGATGCTACCGCTCGTTTTGGCCCTAAACGGTCCTCTCTATCGGTCCCTTTGATATAATCAAAATAATCATTTGCATAGTTTGTTCCGATCTGGACAAGCAGAGCAAACAATAAGCATACCAAGGCAGGTACCCATTTGAATTCCTGAGACTTCCATGCCAGCACAGTGCCGGTGACTACGGGAACAAATGCAGCGGGCAAGGTTTTCGGCCTGGCAGCCAGTATCCATTGTTTTACAGCCATCGCAAAAAAGAAAAGGAAGCCTCGGCTTCCTCAATTCAAATCACATAGGACGGTTTTTGATTTCTATTCGTCTGGTATAAATCTCACCGTAACGTTGAATCACTTCTTCCATGTTCTTGAAGTTTCGGGCTTCAGCGCTCTGCGGGTCACGGATAATTCTCCAACCTTCCGAATTAATGACTGTCATGACGATTTCAATGGAAACAGGAGACAACATTTTGGAATCGGCATCATAAAGATAGGAATAGGTCTCTCCCAATTTCGTGCTTTTAATATCAGTCTTACCCGTATTTCCGGATTTTTGCTCATAGTAAAACTTAAACCGGAGATCGACAACATTAGGCACAAAAAAGTCCGAAGAATTCTCTCCCTTGCCTCCCCAATACCCGCTTAAATTCGTCTTTCCCATAACATCATTATAGGTGGTTTTGGCATCAAGCACTTTCCGGTATAATCCAAAAATAAGGTTACCTTTTCCTTCCGGATCCTTGAAGGCAAGTTTATAAGAAACTGCGCAAATATCACCCGGCAAACTGCGATCCCGGTCAAAAACAGGAGAAAAGAACATTAACCAATTACTGTTCGAGACGGAAAACTTACCACGACCGATATTCGGCTGACGCTGACAGCGTATCCATTCATATCCGTCCTTACGGATGATCGCCATTTCCAAATCCTGTGAAATACGGTCAAGAGCTCTTGCATACATATTGTTCTCGATCTTGCCCACAGATCCCTGCCACAAATCAAGTACGCTCTTGGTAATGGAAACAATCATGCCGATGGCAACAACCATGATAATCGTAGCCAGCATCAATTCCATCAGGGTAAACCCTGACTTTTTTCTGAATGATTTATATGAAGTAGCCATATTTTTAACGAACAATCACGGTATTATAACTATGTACCAGCGCACTAGGCTTGAATGTTTTATCCATATTCCAGCTGCCTTGGGCCGATGGCATGCTTTCCACATAGAAACGAACATTCAAAGCTAAATATCCTTCGGTATATCCTGCCGGAGTCGCTTTGCTTGAAAGTTTAAAAATATTAACCGGATTCTTACCGATATTGTAAGCGGAAACGGTCGGGATATCACCGGACTTTGTCATGAAATCCTCTGAGTTTGATGACGCTGCCGAAATGATAACACGGAACAGGGATCCTCTGGCTTTTGACTTAAAATCCTGCATATTCAAAGTCGAAAATCCCATCCGTTGACCATCACCGTCAGCCGCTGCTATCACGGTTTCCAGGTCATTCTCGTCATTGTTCACAATACGTTGATAAACAAACAATTGAACAATACCCTTTCCTGACAATACCTGCAACATACTGTCAAACATAACCTGATTTCCTCTGAAATCAGAAGCCGGCCTTCTTGACAACTTTTGCAATTCCGCATTCAGTGAACTCGCAGCAGACATCGCTCTTGTTCTCTGGGTAATCTCGGAAACGGACAAAACGGAACCGCCCAGTAACCCGAGCAGAGCAATGGCTACTGAAAACAAGGCTATCGCAAGCATCACCTCGATAAGCGTAAATCCTTTTTTCAAAAATGGTTTCATAGAGCCGTCGTTAATTATTGGAAATTTGGTCCGGATTTTCGTAAACACGGACAGTCCATGGGAAAATCAGAAACCCGCCTATATCAAATTCATTGGGATACTGGATTCGTTTATTTGTCGGTATGTACATTCCGTTGCCCAGCAAGAAGCGTCCACTGACATTCTGGGATTCTCCGGTTCCTTTGAATGAGTAAACCAACCAACGTTCACCGGATCCCCCGGTTTGCAGCCTTGAAGAAGTGGAATCCAAACGTATGTTATCCATAGGAGGACTTTTTCCAAAACTGCTGAACCGCTTTACTCCATCCGAAGATCCGCGATCAATAAAGAAAACACCTTCCGGCAAGTAATACCCGCGATCAACAATTTTCCATCCCTTTTCTCCCGTATCAGGATTTTCATGCCAAACAACCACCATTATATAACGCATATAACGGAAGCCTCCGTCGCGGTTGATATTCTTTCGGATATCTTCATCCGCTTCACGGTCGTCGTTATGAATAAGCAGAAGTGCGCTCGGCAAAGCGGGATTATCCTGCCGCGGATTTTGCATGGCCAGAGTCCGAGTACGTTCCACAAGGGACACAGAAAGCCGGACAGCACCATTCAGGTCACCTCTTCCCAAGTCCGCCTTAAAAGACATGGCAAGCAACAATACAATGAGTGAAACCACAATGAGGATTTCAATCATCGTAAATCCACGCCTGGATGAGAACCGTTTGGATGGAATTTTTTTCATTCTATACCTGCTTAGTCTTCCCAAGTTTTAACCTGAACCCAATCAGAATTTCCTTCCGTTTTTGTATAAATAACGATTTTGGCACGGACATCTCTCTCGACCCCTGGAAGTTTATTTTTCTTGATGAGGCCATTGTCATCCGTATCAACGACTATCCAGATATTAGGATTACCAAATGCATCAACAATTCTCTTTGCTCCTTCTTTTTCAAATTCGCTATCCTTGAACTCGTAAAATGTAAGCGCCTTATAATTTCCTCCGAACTTTACATTTTTACCTGTTCTTGGATTTTTCCCGGACAAGGTTTTTACAAAGTCTTCGGTAGAAACCATCCCGTTCAGACTGAACTGATAATCCTCCCCGTTCTTCACAAAAGGATAATAGCCATATTCAGCCTTGAACTTCTGCATTGCCTGAATGTAGTCCTGAAATTGCACCTTTGATTGCATCGCGCGGACCCGCGGCATAACGACTTTATATCCACCCATGCCCAATGTTGCCAGAATGCCCATAATGGCAATAACAGTGAGCAACTCAATCAGTGTAAACCCCTTTTTGTTTTTCATAATTTTTAAAGATTATTGGTAATTTGGCTCCCCGACGATCAGATCATCAAATCCTGCGTCATTAGGCGAACGGCTTGGTGTCATACGCCCTGTCGTAGTCGGTTGTCTTCCCAGCTGTCCATCTGGACCAGAAGATATTAAAATGAAACCCGGAGAATCCCAGCTCGTAGTTGACGCAGCTTTCTCATTGGAAACCTCCCGTTTGTAATAGTAATGATAAGGATTACCCCACGGATCTAAAATGGCATCTATTGTATTTCTGGCCCCCCGTTCGACGTTAAACTGTGCCGCATCAATATACACCTTCGGCGTATCCCTCAGTATCGCACTGGTTTTTGCAGACCGTTCTCCCAATAATGCGCGGGCAAACTGCTTAGGATCATCCCGAATCCACGGATAATCTCCGAAATCGGCCTTATAGCGCTCCAAAGCTTCAGCCAAAGCATGCATTTCGGCACGCGCTCTAATGATTGACCGTTGCTCCATAAGGCTACCTGTTGCCTTTATTAAAACCACTGCCAAGATACCAATGATAGCAATCACGGACAATATTTCGACCAGCGTGAATGCCTTTTTATTGGAGGATTGAATGGAACACATCTTTAAGTGGGTTAAGGGTATCTCTAATTCTTCGTTTCATTAAACTCGGAAATACGAGTTATTCAAGGCGATTTTAAGAAAATTTAATAACTTTCATGCTATCGCCCCAGTCCTAACCTGCCATGTATTTTTACTGATCAGGCAACTGACCTCTTCTACTCCAGATCCGGCCACAGAAGCAATTTACGGTGCAAAGTACGACGGCTTATACCCAGCATGTTCGCAGCTTTTGTTCTGTTCCCAGCAGCGTTCATTAAGGCATTTTTTATCAATTGTTTTTCATTTTCTTCCCTAGATAATGACCCACTGGGAGAAAGACTCATTACAGGCTGCGGTTCTCTGTATTTCGCATCCAGATCCTCAACATCAACAATCGCATCACGTTTCATAATTACGAGATTTTCGCAGAAGTTTCTCAATTCCCGGATGTTGCCGGGCCAACGGTAATGTTGCAAAACCTGCATGGCTTTTGCCTGTATTTTCGGAATGCCGATTCCGTTTTCCTCACTGAATTTCTTTAAATAGTGGTCAATAAGAACAGGGATATCATCCATCCGCTCATGCAACGGTGGTAAATGTATGTTGACGACATTCAGGCGATAAAATAAATCCTCGCGAAAAGTGCCAGCCTTAACCATCGCATCCAGATTCCGGTTTGTCGCACAAACCAATCGGACATCAACGGAAATGGGTTTTACACTTCCCAGACGTTCAAATGTCCTTGTTTCCAGGAATCTCAGCAACTTGACCTGAACAGCCGCATCAATTTCACCGATCTCGTCCAGAAATAATGTACCTCCGTTGGCATATTCAAACCGCCCTATCCGTTTTTCCGATGCTCCCGTGAATGCTCCTTTCTCATGCCCGAATAATTCGCTTTCCAACAAATTCGCAGAAAGGGCCGCACAATGAACCGCGACAAAGGGCGCCCGCGAGCGTTCACTGTTCTGGTGAATCGCTTGGGCAATCAGTTCTTTCCCCGAACCGGTTTCACCGGTAATAAGTACGGATGCGCGAGACGGGGCTACGAGCTTTATCTGCTCAACCACCTTTTTAAGACCGAGGGAATTTCCGATAATGCCGGAAAAACTGTATTTCTGGTCCAGCCGCTTATGCAAGGCTACGACCTCCTCCTCGGTTTTACGTGATTGCAAGGCTCTTTTTATGATGATCTCCAGTTTCTGGACATTTACCGGCTTTGTCAGAAAATCAAAGGCCCCGTGTTTCATGGCTTCCACAGCTGTCTCTACATTTCCGTATGCAGTCATCATGATACAGATCGGTCTGCTTTTTTGAGCCATTGCAAAATCGATGACTTTCAAACCGGATTTTCCGGCCATACGCAAATCCGTCAGAATAACATCAAATCGCTCATTCTCGATCATCGGAAAGGCTTCTTCCGCGTTTGCGGCTGTATACACGTCATACTCTTCGCCCAAAACCTGAGCCAATCCCTCTCGAGTATTTTTTTCGTCATCAACAATCAAAATAGTAGCAGCCATAACAAAATTAACAGTTATTCATTGTCAAAAAAACGAATGCAAAGGTCAATGAACAATCTCGTCCTCAACACGGTCTTTATGCAGGGAATCCGTACTTTCACGCCACATTCCCAGCACCCATGCTACCGTGAAAATAACAACACTGGTTATTATTCCGGGAAAAAACGGCTGCACTTCCGAGACTCCTGTCCATTCATACCATCCCGGATTCATGTAGCAAAAGAATGCCACAGCCGGAGCCAGGATAAGATTCATCTGAACAGCCCGTTTAGGAAAGTCGGTCCAATTTCTCATAGCAAACACAACCGGCAACAACATACCGGGAATAACAATGGTGCCTATGGTAAAGAACTGTTCGACGACCGATGGCAGCCATAAGGAAATTGCGATGGAGATAAGCAGCGTCAGCGCAAGCCCGATTTGAGTGAGCCTAGGCAAAGAAAACTTATCAAAATATTTTGATTTTCTCATCAGGTCATTTGAAATGGTGGTTGCAGTGACAAAGGCAAAACCGTCAAGTGTGGACATAACGATGGCGAATAAGGCAACGATGAACAATCCGTACACTCCCGTTGGCAAAAGGTTTTCCCCAAGAACCAAATATGCCTGCTGAGGATCAGACAAACCGGATAGATTCGCAAAGGCGTACATGCCGCAAAATGTTGTCATGGCATCAAACCATATCCACATGGCAACCGAAATCAGGATACCTTTCCTTGCGGAAGCACCTTTATTTACTGCATAAATCCGCTGATGAAAGCTGGGAGCAGTCAGTGTCGTGCTCGCGATGAAGAACCAGACCACCATCGTTTGCCACCCTAATCCTCCGGTTGCCGTAAGCTTCAATGGGTCCATACCTTCAAGCTGCTTGAACAAGGCCACCGGTGATCCGAATCGGTAGATACAGGAACCTAATAGCAGAATAAAACCGCCATACATCAGCACACATTGGATAACATGAGCGCTTACCACCGCCTTCAACCCTGTTTTATGGATGAAAACAAAAGAATAGATTCCTGATAAAACCAGACCGACCCATAATGGCAGTCCGAAAAAGTAATTTAAAAGAAATGCTACCGTGAACAGATACGGGGCCGGAGAAGACTGTAAGACCACCCACAAGGCAGAAAGCATTCCCGCTCCCTTTCCGTAATGTTTCGTCAAGAGATCAGGAATGGAATCCACTTCCAGATCGCGTGCCTTACTGGCAAAAAACAATGCAAAAACGGTTGCAAAGAAATAATACGGAATGCCAAAGACAAACCAGCATGAAATGCCATAGCGGTAACTCCATTCGGCAACCCCCAATATACCGCCATACCACGTTGAAACCAGTGTCAGGACAAACGCAGGCAGCGTCATTTGCCGCCCAAGCAACATGTATTGCTCGGCAGTCGTATCGCCCTTCCTGTGCCGGAATCCGACATAGAGCACGATGGTAAAATAGATAAGTAAGACTGAAAAATCTGCGTACGAAATATTCATATGGCCTTTAGAAATCGTATGTTACCGTCATACCCACAAAACGCGGATCCCCCCGCTGAAGATAGACTTCGCTGTGCGGATCATCCGTATCAAAATCCATCCCCCGCGTATCATAACTTCTGTCAAAGACGTTATTTACCCATACAGCCACAGTCCAGCCATTCACGCGATAACCAGCACGCAGATTAAGCAATGCATAAGGATGCGATTTTGCGTAATCAAAATTGTCAAAATAAAATGAGGTCATGCCAACGACCTCAGCACGTCCGAAAAAGCCCTCGCCGCCACCGACATCAGCTCCCAAGGAATACTGACAAGCCGGCGTATGCGATTGCTCGCGACCATTGTCCAAAGTAGGAATCAGGTCAGACCATACCTGTGTCTTTATCAATGATGCTACCGCGAAAACGGAAAACATTTCCGGTGCGATGACAAAACGGCTCTGTCCTTCCAATCCCCAAGCCTGACCGCGATCACCATTTACCGTATATCCGATCCAACCGAGAGATGAATTGTATTCCCAACGCTTGATCTGCGGATTTTCACGGTATTGATAGAATGCAGTCAGGTTATTGATCCAGCGTCCGTCAAAACTGCTTTGTTCGAACCCCATTTCAAACACGCTCAGCGATTCCCTGTCATATTCCTTGCCAACACCTGCGGGCACATCGTCCGTATTCACTCCCGTACCGTGCTGTCCGAATTTCACCCGTGAAAAGAACAGCCAGTCTTTCAGTGAATCAGGTGTATATTCCACCCCTGCAAAATAGGAAGCCAATAAGTCCGAAGGTGAATAAGCATTTCCTGAATTATCGCCGAAATCCACAAGATAGGCTTCACCGCGGACCCCCCATGCCAACGACCATTCTTTTGACAAGCCATGCCGCATGTTACCGTACAGGGCAATGCGATCAGTCTTCTGGTCTGTCTTGTAGCCTGAGTGAGTTTTTTCAGCATCATCGTCATCATGCTTGTAATAAATACCTGTACTCCAATCGGTATTTCCGCCAATTCCTTTTCCTGGCAAAGAAGATAAACGGATTTCCTGACTGACATAATAACGATCATGGGTGTACCCGTTTATTCCGCCACCAGGCAACCAGTCTTCATCAAACCAATAATTTGTGTCAATCAATGCCCCGCTGGTAATACTCGTAATAGAAAACGGTGCTTCGTTTTTCCAGTCAAAACGCAACGATGCCCCCTTGATTCTCTGTTCATCTTTTCCGGGCATATCTGACAGCGTTGTCAATCCGTCCGTTGTCTTGCTTTTCGAGTTATAATCGTAATTGAACGCATCGTACCCGTCATCCTGATCGATGTAGAGTAAACTCAATGCTGCGGATAACGTGTCTGTTGGTTCCCATTCCAATCGGACACGGGAAGCAAGTTCGTCATAATTCTGCGTATCACGCCGATCCAATGTCTTATTTTCAATGAATCCGTCGCTCAGGTATTTGCTCAGTGAGAAACGAAGACGCAGATTACGGTCCTTTGTCAATGCTGTGCCAAAAGCAATGCTGCCGCTGGCCGTACCATAGTCGGCAAGCGAAATCTGGCCCTTTCCATTGACGGTTTCTCCCGGCGCGGCGCCACGCACATCAATGCTACCGGCAAAACCGCCGCCGCCGCCCATGCTACCGCTGGGTCCGTGCTGCACGATTACCGAGTCCACATCGAATAAAAGCGACCCTGCGGCAAGCCCCGTCAAATCGATATCATCGACATAATAACTTACCGAAGCGGAAACATGATCTTCATATTGATCGAGTTCACCAATCCCCCGCATCAGATAAAATCTCGGCCGTGAAGACCCCGTCACGTAAGTTAAATCAGGAATATATCGGGTAATATCCTGAAGATGTTCAATTCCGGTATTTTGTATATCGGTCGGCGTAAATACAACCGATCCGGGTAAATCTTCCACGATCTCCTTTCTCTGGCTGACGACCTCGAACGGCGAAAGTTCAACCGGTAATTCGCCTGATATACCATCGGCAAAAGCAATGCTATCAAGATAAAGAGCCGGTAGCATTCCAAAGACCAATATCCTGCTTATCGACTTATTTGCAGCCTTCCTTTCTTTTGCGCTCGTTAATACTTTCTTTTGGTTGAGACGTTTTTCCATTGTTTCTTTTGAGTTGATTGAAAAACGACCCAACTCAATCCATGCCAGGAAACAATGTAATGTTATTCCTACGCCGGTATGAGCCGGATCAGGTTCTCGGGGTCAGGAATCGAACGTATTCACAATCTCAGCCTCCCGCGGGAGACCCCCCCTAACTTTAATCTGATAAAAGCAGTTATTCCTGCCTATGAAAAGATAATTCTACTTATTTTCTCTCATTTCCCTCATTCAATAAAGAGAAATCCGCTTTCGTCCAAATGAGCGCGAAATCCAGTCAAAAAATAACCGTCTTTGGTATTGGCGACAGCATCGCCGAGATAACTTAACGTAACATTGCTGCCGCGCACAGCCAGGATACCGCTTTCATTATTCATTTTCGGTTCCATGGTATCAGGGTCCAATACCTTTACAGTGATTCCCGATATGACCCGCCCGCATGAACCTTCGCTATACATAGTATGGTGTAAGCTGACCCGTACCTTTTCCGGCAAATCCTGCTGACTGACACTCACGAATGCTCCGAATTCCGGCATGCCGAAAATCGTATACATGCCAGGACGATGCGGCTCTGCTTTGTCCTCACTCACGACCATGCAACGAACAAGTCCGCCAAAGGCAGACGGTAACGCTGCATGCAAATCATTGCACAAATTTCTTGGTCCGAAAAATACCTTTATACGGGCAGCGGAAAATACTCTTTCAAGCGCAGCCAAGTCGTCGTTCAGCGCGGTATTAATCACTTTCCGATTCATCAAAACGGGGTACCATAACCCAAGTATCATGCTCAACGAATCACAATACGGAATAACATTCAGCATCCGTTCACGTTTTTCAAGAATACTTCCGTTACGCATCTGGAGGCACTGCGCATAAATATTTTTATGTGTGTAGACAATCCCGCGTGCTTCACCATGGGCATAATCAAAATTGATCGCAGCTTCATCATCCCCCTTGACCCCTCCGGAACCAACCATTCTCCTTAATACCTTGCTTGGGAAAAACCATGCAATGAAAAGCGCGGACAACCCCTGAACGCCGGTAACTGATTTTGCATTCTCCACAAATTCAACGATCCGGAATGAATCCAGCACATCATGAGCTTTATGCATATCTCCTATGGTCAGGATACTTTTCACACCCGCATTTTTCAATGTTACCGCCAATCGTTCATCAATAAAAAGCGGATTAATCCCCACCGGTACCTTACCTGCAAGGGTCAAAGCAAAATAGGCCAGTGCGCCGGGAATCCCCTGAGGCAAGATGACCCCGATCCGTTTTTCCTTTGCAAACACATCCTTGAATTTATGCGCATAGGCAACCGCCATGGAAAGCATATGGTATCCTGAGATTTCCTTTATTTGCCCATTAGGCAAATAATCGCGCATCACAATATTCCATTTTTTCTGGCAGAGCGAATCAACCAAATGTTTGGCCAATCCATTTTCCAACGATTTTCTCCTGGAAAAGGAAGCTTCCAGGCAATCACGGATGCCCATCTGGGCGACAATCGGATTTGCTTCCGAAGCGCTGATCGGTTTACCGAAAGTAACATGCAAGGGCGCCCGGCCCTTCAATGGTCTTTTCTTGAAAAAGCACTTGTCAGAGAATGAGAATACTGAACCGAAAATACCTTCGATACCGGCAGGAACAATAGGAACACCGGATTTCTCGGCAATGACACGGTATCCTTCCTTCAAACCCATCAGATAACCCGCACGCGAAATACCTCCTTCCGGGAAAATACAAACGACATCCCCGGCGCTTACCGATTGAACAGCTTTGACAATGGCATCCTTCGGGCGCGTTGATGATACCGGAATAACATTAAAACGTTCATAAACCCAACGCACGACCGGGTTTTTCATAAATCCGGAAAAGGCAATGAATTTAACCGGACGTTTGGCGGCGAGGGAAAGAATCACCGGATCAAGATAGCTCAGATGGTTGCATATAATCAGAAAACCACCCTTTTTCGGGAAATGCTCATGGCCGGCAGCATCAATCCGGTAAAATACCCGTGTAAGAAAGAATGTGTACATCCGGACAAGCGTTTCCGGCATTGCAAGTAACATTATAATAAAGACCAGGAACACCGGAACAGACAAGACAAACAGCTCCATCCCACTGGAAAGACCCAGATACGATTTTGCTCCTAGTATATAATACAATCCGGCGCCGATAACTCCGGCAATATTCACCAGAAGATTACAGGATGCAATGACGCGTCCGCGTGTTTCGTCCTTCGCCATCGCAAGCATATGCGCATTTAAGGGAACAACAAAACAACCGCCGGCCATTCCTGTTATGATAAGCCAAACATAAAATGCATGCCCGAGAACATCCAGTGAACTCAGCATCCACAATCCTATCGACATCACCAGACTGCCGATCACCGACACGCCAAGTTCAACATAGTTTCTGCACAAAACAGAAGCCAGACCACTCCCCAAGATAATGCCTACACCAAGCATAAGGTTAAATAATGCCGCTTCGCCGCCCCCTTTCGTCGATCCCGGATATAAATCCTGTCCCGCCTGAATCAATACCAGCATTACCATCCCGCCCATACCATAGAAAAATGCGATCCCCAGGATTGTCCAAAACAGAGACCGGCTTTTTGCCACAAATCGCAATTGCTTAAAGTGATCCAGAAAGATATTCATTCGGAACGGAATATCCGAGCGGATACCGGTTTCCGGAACACGGAGAAAAATCCGCCAGGCAAATGTCGATGTTACCGTGACAAACAATATAGTAACCGTCGCAGCATGCCACATGCCGGTATAACCTGGCTCAAAAAAACGATCCTGACAGAATTCAAGAAATTTCGGACCAAAGAAAGTTCCGGCTAAAATGGAGGCTATCGTTGTCAGTTCCAATAATCCCGACGCGGAACCAATCCTTTCTTCGGCAACCAACTCCTTTACTATTCCCTGCTTTGCAGGTGAATACAAACTGGATTGCAGCGACAACAATCCGAAACAGGCAACGGATCCTATCAACCAACCCATTTTCAGGCAAAATGCCAACAGTAACAGGATAAATATCTGAGCAATTAATGCGTAATTGATTACCGTCCGCTTGGTAAAACGATCAGCCAACCAACCTGCAAACGGTGAGAAAATAATAAAAGGCAAGACCAGCAGAAATGACATCGTAGGATTCGCGGCATCCTTATCAATAACGATACCGCCTACTGTCATGCTACCGCCCGCATTATGCAAAAGAACACCCGCAACAGTAATAAGCAAAAACTTTGCGACATTATCATTGAAGCAAACTTGAGATTGAGCGAGTAGCAGAGGAATTAATCCTTTTCCCTTTTTCATGAAAATGATCAATAATGGTTAATTAAAAACTACGTTTAGGATTCAGGAAAACAATCATCATTACAAAACTAATTTTCAGCCGCTCTTCCCGGTTCATTTTTTGGTTATACAAAATAAAAACCTTCGCTCTCACGAAGGTTTTAAAGATGGTGGCGAGAGGCGGAATCGAACCGCCGACACAAGGATTTTCAGTCCTCTGCTCTACCGACTGAGCTATCTCGCCGTCTGTAGAAATAAAGACCGGAAGAAAACTCTATTTCATAACATCCGTCAATACATTTCTTTTCCTGAATTTCACTTTGACTGTTTACAATTAAAGCAATCCTACTTACTTGTTATGAAGATACTAATTTTATTTTCTTAATTGTCTGACGCAGGATGAACCTTTATCATTGATTTCTGACGCACGTTTTGATTTATTTGTCACCTTATTTTCATTAATAAACTAACAACCAAACATGAAAACATCACAAAAGCCAAAATTCTGGATTGCAGTTTTCGCAATGGTAGCATGCCTCGCATACAGTGCCGTTGCCCAATCTTCAAAGCCAGCATCTCAAAACTATCCGGCAGCTACTTCGGATAAAGTAGAAACAAGCGCAACAGCAACATCCAGCAATGCCGCTCCTGTAAAAACAGAGGCTCCTAAGGCTGCTCCCGCTCCTGCAAAAACAGAGGCTCCCGCTCCGAAGGCACAGCCTGCAAAAGCAACAGCGGCTCCTGCTGCTTCTGCAGTAAACACCGAAGGTAAAAACTGCTATACTCTGGAAAAGAGCATGGTGACAACAACGGAAGTCGGTGAAAATATACAATACAGACTCCGTATCACATCCAACAGTGACTTTAACCAAGTTTCCGTACAGGAACAGCTTCCTGACAACGCTACTTATATCAGCGCAGAGCCCAATGCATCTGTAGCCGGTAAGACATTGTCCTGGAATGTAGGCCCGATGAACAAAGGCGATTATCGCGACTTCATCATTACCGTCCGTCCTGAAGTAGAAGGCAATTATGCAACGATCAGCAAGGTTATCACAGAGAAAACCGTTGAAATGGGTTTCTTTGCCGGTATGCCAAAGCTCGAAATCAGAGCTGTTGCTAAGGCTACTTCAACAGAACTTGAAGATACCGCTTCTTACACAGTTACCGTTAAGAACGTAGGTACCGCAGTTGCACGGGATGTGGTAATCACTAATTCATTGCCTGAAGCTCTTGTTGCTATTTCCGGAAAGGAAAGCACCTGGCAAATCCCTGTCGGCAATCTGGCACCCAACGCTGAGAAAAGCTATGTCATCGATGCCAAGGCTGTTCGCAGAGGTCTCGCAAATCCGGAAGCAACTGCAGTTGCTGCTAATGTAAAGAATCCGGTCAAAGACATTGCTAAATTCAATATCATCGAATCCAAGCTTTCCATCGCGAAAAGCGGTACAGAGCGTCAGTTCATCTTCAGGGATGCAGACTATGTCATCACAGTTAAGAACGAAGGCGACACCGTACTCAAGAACGTTAATGTTACCGACGAAGCAGTAAGCGGATCCAAGATCGTTACCGCTGCCGGTGCTGAAATCAGCAAGATGAAAGACAAGGCAACATGGACAATCCCGACACTCGCTGCCGGTGAAGTAAAAACATTCAATGTTACCGTCCTCAACGAAAGACCGGGCGTTCTGACATCCAAGGCTGTGGCTAAATCCGACAACGGTAAATCCGCAACAGCTGAAGCTACCACCATGTGGCAGGGCGCTCCTGGATTGGTCTATGAAATTTCCGATGAAAAAGATCCGGTTCTCGTAGGCGAAACCAACATTTACACAGTCACCTTGAAAAACCAAGGACAATTCGAAACCATCGTTGCTGACGTAAAGGTAACTTTTGCCGCTAACGTTGTTGTTTTGGATGACAAAGGTAATGCAAACGGTCAAGTAGTTGAATTCAAGCAAGTTTCCGTAAAACCAAAAGAAACGGTAACATACAAGATCAACACAAAAGCTTTGACCGGTGGCGTAAGCAAGGCAACTTTGGAAGTGAAGAGCAATTACATGACTCAATCCTTCTCCAAAGAAGAACCGACTTACATTTACTAATCTCTCATCTCTTAAAGGGCACAGGATTTTCTGTGCCCTTTCTTTCAAACATTCAAAAATAACAAACCATGAAAAAATCGATCATAGCCTTGTCGTTTTTGGCTCTTACTTCAGGAGTATTCGCTCAGACAGAAAAGAAAGCTGAGCTCTCCACTGTGCTCGACTTTACCTACGCTAACGAATACGTCTACCGCGGTGTAAATCGCGCTGACGACAACTATCAGTTCGGAGTAAAACTCGATTACGGAACTGAAACAAGCAAGGTTTATCTCGGCATCTGGCAAATGCTTCCTGACAACAGCGACCATCGCAAGGAAACACAATTCGATCTCTGGCAAAACAATGCCTATATCGGATATTATGGCGCCGTGTCCGATTACTTGGCCTTTGATGCCGGTTTTATCAATTACCTGTACCCGCGCGACAGTATCGTCAATGATTCGCAGGAATTCTATCTTGGCGCAATACTGTCACTGCCTCAGGTGAAAAGCCTGAAACTCAGCACATACGGGTATTATAACATTGCATTGGATGCCTTTACCATTGAACCATCGATTGCTTACACCATCGATTTCGGAACAATTGAAAATGTCATTCCTTTGTGGCTCGACCTCTCGGCATATTACGGAATCTACCAAGGTAAAGACTTCGTCTATGACGAACACCGTGAGTTTTACACCTATTCAGGAGCAGCAGCAAATCTGGTAACCAGAATAGCTGACCACGTTTTCCTCAGCGTAGGCGTTAACTACGGAACAAACTACCAGAGACTGGATGGTCATGAGACCAATAACAATACCTGGTGGAATGCCAAAATAGCATTTGCTTACTAATCCATCAGTCAGCAAGTTCGATAAAAAAGCCCGTATAATACGGGCTTTTTTTATTTTATATGGCTTAGCTATTTTATAAGTAAAAACTCTCAAACGACATAAGATTTGAGAGTTTTTACACTTAAGTTAATACCGAACTACAATTGCATGTGCAGGATAGGATATTCCTTACCACTTCCATCCAATTCTGATCTTTTCAATATGTTGAAACCAATATATTTGTAAAAACCAACAGCTTGAATATTTTGCTCATTCACATCGACTTTAGTTACTTGCAAATTAGCTATTGCATATGCAATTAATTGTTTCCCTATTCCAGTGCCACGACAATCATTATCAATAAATAACATTTCAAGGTTTTCTTCTGCAATTCCCATAAATCCGACCAAAACTCCCTCTTGCTCAAACCCTATTAGGGTGACATGTTGAAAATATGCAGGAATCTGTTCCTTGTAATATAGAAAGTCTTCCTCTTTAAGAAAATCATGTGTATTCATCACTGCACTTTCCCAAATCTCCATCAAACGCGGATAATCCGCTACTCTAATTTCTCTAATCATAATTTTAAATTTATAACAGCAAAGGTCGAAACTTATACTTCTAAAACACTGATCCCAAGTTTAAAAATGCGTTTACGTATTCTGCTCAATGCTTGCGGTGTAATACCCAAATAAGAAGCTATATCTTTTAGTGGAATATAGTTTAATGTGATGCCATATTCCTCTATCATCTGTAAATACAGAAACAGCTATTTTCATGCATCAAGGAGATAAAATTGCCTTTTTAGGAAAGATAGCTTCCTATATCCGTTCATAAATGAAATTGCTGGACAGATACATATTTTCCGAATGGATCAAAGTCTTCGTCATGACACTGCTTGTCACTGTCGGGATACTGATTATTGCGGACATCCAGGATAAACTCAGTGATTTCACAAACAACAAGGCCCCCGTGGAACAGATAATCATGTATTTCCTTATCAGAATACCTGCGTTTCTTCCCACGATTTTCCCGATTGCCCTTCTTATCTCCATACTATTCAGCCTTGGATCATTGCACAAAAACAATGAAATCATTGCCTTTCAGACCGCAGGATTAACAGTAAATCGTATCACACGCGTCCTGTGGATATCCGGAATGACTCTTGCCTCATTGCTTTTCTACCTTAATGCAAAAGTCGTACCCTGGTCGGTCGAAAAATCACGCCTGATAGAAAATGATATAGAATTTGCTTCTGAGGTTCGTAAGAAACAGGAGGATACAAATGTCGGTATTATAAATAATCTCGGGTTCCGGAACAGTAAGGACAACAGACTCTGGATTATGAATCGATTCAGCCAATATTCCTACAGGGCCTTTGGCATAACCGTTTACAGTCTGAATAAAGAAGGCCACGAAATACGCAGAATCATGGCCAGAGAAGCAAAGTATGACGATATCAGAAAGCATTGGACCTTTCTGGACGGACGGGAACTCGTTTTCAGTCCCGACGGAAAAGAAATGACAGCAGACAGATCGGTTCCATTCAAAGAACTGAAAGTTCAGGAATTTTCAGAAGACCCCAATGTGATGATTTTACAGTCAAAACGCCCCAGCGCCCTGTCCATATTCGAAATCGAAAACATCATCGACAGCTCCGCAGGAAGCAGTGATACAAAACTAAACTCTTATAAAGTTTACTATCACAGAATACTCTCCACCCCATTTGTCTGCCTGGTAGTGCTTGCCATTACCATTCCTTTTGCCATCACAGGCGTACGCACAAACCCGCTCGTAGGCGTGTCAAAATCGATGGGACTGTTTGCCATTTATTACCTTTTGGCTTCACTTTGTGATATTCTTGGCGAACGTAATTTACTGTCTCCCCTCATAGCAGCATGGATACCAAATGTAACTATGTTCTTTTTTGGAGTTTCACTCTACAGAAAAATGCGATAAACTGCTTTTGATATTCAAGGAAAGATGTCGCTCTCTCGCCGTAGTTTTTTGAAACAATGCACGGAAGCATGTACAAGCATGTTTCTCCCTTCGATATTTATTCTGTCAGCATCATCGCTTTTTGCGGAAACAACACATACGGTAAAAAAAGGGGAAACGTTGTCCAAGATCGCAAAAAAATATGATGTCAGCATTGCTGACATCAAAACAAAGAATAAACTGAAATCGGATAAGATAACGGTTGGCCAAAAGCTTGTCATTCCAACGAAGCAGCAACCGGCGATTCAAACACCCCAGAAAACAAACCCCAATAACACCGTCATTCGTCCGGTAATCGAACCCGAAAACAGTTCGCTGGATGATGTAATCCGCTTTACAAAAAAGCTCAGCATTCCCAACGGCCGATGGAAATACATCGTCGTCCACCACAGTGCGATTGAGAGAGGAAACGCAAAGATCTACGACAAAAACCACCGCAGCCGCGGAATGGAAAATGGGCTCGCTTATCACTTTGTCATCGGAAACGGTATTGATTCCGGAGAAGGCCAGATAGAAATCGGTCCGCGTTGGGAAAAACAATTGGCAGGCGGACATGTGAAATCACAGGCGGTAAATGAAATAGGCATTGGCATTTGTCTCGTCGGTAATTTTGAGGAGAGAAAACCCTCTCAAAAACAACTGGCTTCACTTTACAGTCTTATCTCCTATCTCACAAAGGTGGTTAACGGCCGCTATGTAATGAAAGTACACAAGGAAGTGGATGGTTCCACTCATACGCTTTGCCCTGGAAAAAACTTTCCGATAAGGGAATTGCACAAGAAATTCCCCGATACTATATCCGTTTAGTATTTCCTATCCTTCACCGACAATATGCCAGCACTTTACGCAAGTATATTTTCCGTTGTTATGCCCTTGATTCTTTTTATGGCTATTGGTGCCATGGCACGCCGATTCCATTTCATTGATCAGCAGGCCGATAAAAGCTTCACGAAAGTATTGGTGAATGTATTCTACCCAGCCCTGCTCTTCTCTGTTATCAGCGATAATGATGCTTTGCGCGAAGGAAACAATCTCTGGCTTCCTCCACTTTTCGGATTCGGTTCAATTATCATCGGCTATCTCATCAGCTATCTTATCGGAAAAAAAATCGTTTACCCCAAAAATGAGAATTCAATACAGCTCAGAACATTCACCTTCAATACGGGTGTTTATAATTACGGTTATTTCGCCATTCCGATAGCCTTTGCCATTTTCTCAAAAGAAACCGCCGGATTGATTGCGGTCTTTAATCTTGGGGTGGAAATTGCCTTCTGGAGCGTCGGGATGATGATACTCACAGGAAAAAACAATCTCCGCGCCCTTATCAATACGCCCTGCATCGCGATCATCCTGGCCATTATTTTTAATATAACGGAAATAGAAAAACAGGTTCCCCTTTTTATTTATGACACACATATCCCTTCGATTATCAAAGAAACATTGAAAGCGCTTGCCCTATGCACCATTCCTTCCGCGCTGATCGCTGTCGGAGCACTGATTTACGACAATATGCGCCGCTTCCCCCTAAAAGCGTTCTGGAAAGTAATTACCTTCAGCAACGCGATCAGACTCGTGATATTTCCCCTAATAGGAATTGGGCTGGCTGCACTATTACCAATCAACCGCGAACTGAAACAGGTGCTTATCATCCAATGCACAATGCCCTGTGCAACAATACCTCTGGTACTCACCCGTCAATATGGCGGCGATGCTACCGTTTCATTCTTGATCCTTGTGGGAACAACGCTTGCCGGAATGGCTATCATTCCCTTATGGATATCTTTGGGCATCTCAATCATCGACTAAGGTATGCTTGTTGGTAAGATACCGTTGAATAATGAAACCAGTATCAAAAAAACTACGCTTGGATGAACTCCTCGTCCTGAAACAGCTGGCCAGTACCAAGGCTCAGGCAAAAGCGCTGATTATGGCCGGTAAAGTAAAACGAGGAACAGAAATACTGGATAAACCCGGAAAAACATTTTCTGAAGATCTTGAAGTAAGTATTGAAGCACCCCCCAGATTTGTAAGTAGAGGCGGAGAAAAACTCGAGGCTTATCTCGACCAATTCCATGTAACCGTCAACGGTCTCCATATTCTTGATGTCGGAGCATCCACCGGAGGATTCACAGACTGTCTTCTTCAGCGCGGAGCTGCGGACTCAACCTGCGTTGATGTCGGACACGGACAACTTCACGCAAAACTGCAGAACGACCCGCGCGTTACCAACATTGAAAAAATCAATGCAAGGACCCTTAATGAGTATAAGCTCCCGCGTGAACAATATGATATGATCGTCATGGATTTATCTTTCATATCCCTCACTAAGGTGCTTCCCGCATCATGGCATTTCCTGAAGCCTGAAGGACGTTTAATCGCGCTTGTAAAGCCTCAGTTCGAGGCAGAAAAGAAAGACGCAGACAAAGGGCGCGGTATCATCCGGGACGAACAGCTCCAGCAAAGCATTTTACGTAACATAACCGAGTTCGCGCTCAAGGAACTTCCCGGGAGCCGTTACGAAGGCGATATTCCCTCTCCGATCAAAGGAACCAGCGGAAACCAGGAATTTCTCCTCGGTTTGATAAGGCAATCCTGATGAGCATGAAGAAAGCAATCATACTCATCAATCTTGGCTCACCGGATTCACCCGAAATAAGTGATGTGCGCAAATACCTTGCCGAATTTTTATGGGACAAACGCGTCATTGACATAAATCCTATTGCCCGATGGTTATTGCTTCACGGAATCATCCTCCGGAAACGTCCGCAATCGTCCTCTGCCGCATACAGGAAAGTCTGGACAAAAAACGGCTCCCCTTTGATTGTCCTGTCAAAACAACTCAGGGACAGGCTTGCCGAACAGACAGACCTTCCCGTCTATCTGGGAATGCGTTACGGAAATCCATCCATCGAATCAGTTATCAAACAATTGACGGCTGACGGCATAACCCATGCGCTGGCAATACCTCTGTATCCGCACTACGCGATGTCCAGTTATGAAACAGTCGTTGAAAAGGTACGTGAGGATTCGGTGCGATTGAATTCCGGCATAACTTTTGATTTCCTTCCGCCATTCTATGATGACCCTGTTTATATTTCCGCACTGGTAACATCGGCGACACCTTTTCTGGGAAAGCAATTCGATCATCTGTTGTTTTCCTTTCACGGCATTCCCGTAAGCCATCTACATAAATCAGATCCTAGCGGGAAACATTGTGTACAATCCCAAAACTGTTGCGACATCAGTTCTCCCAGCCACAAAACATGTTACCGCCATCAATGCTATGCTACCGTCAAAGCATTTGTTTCTCTTGCAAATATTCCCGATGAAAAGTACTCGGTTTCTTTCCAGTCACGTCTCGGAAAAAAAGAATGGCTGACCCCGTATACAGTCGACGAACTTGCCAGGCTGGCTAAGGCAGGGAAACGAAAACTATTGGTGATTTGTCCTGCGTTTGTCTCAGACTGCCTGGAAACACTGGAAGAAATCGCCGTTGAAGGAAAATCCATCTTCCTTGATGCCGGAGGAGAAAGTTTCCAACAAATACCCTGCCTGAACACGCATCCGCAATGGATCCGGTTTCTAAGGCAAAAATGTGAGCTTTATGCCGGGAATCCACCTGCATAATACCGCAACTATTACTAGAAAATATCAACATAGACCAGGCGGTGATCACTGCCTTTCATTTCCTTATCAATACCGGAAATGCGGGCTTTTCTTCCTGAAACATATTCCTGCATTGCTTCCGAACAGAAAACAAAATCCACTTCCGTGTGTTTATTTTCCCGCGCATAAAAATACGTCCATGACTCTCCTGTTTCATCGTCCGCCGGTAGCCTGACAAAAGGCTCTATCCCGCCAAATGTTTTTATGGAAGCATTATCCGCGGTAGCATTAAAATCACCCACAACAAGAAAAAACGGGATTTTATCCCGTATTGTTTCCTCAAGAATCAGTTTCCCGAAAACAGCAGCTTCCGCTGAGCGAAAAATCTCTGAACCTAGATCTTTCTCGTCTTCCGTCAGCTTGCTCTTTAGATGAACGACATACAGGAAAAAACAACGGTCTTCATAATAAAAACTAAGTTGGAACAAACCTCGTTTTGTGAGCACGCGATCCCCCATATAATCAATCATCGGTAAGTGTTTTACCATTCGATCCCATTTAATTTTTGATAAAACAGCTGTTCCAAAACCACCGTTATTGTTTTCCATGAACCCCCGATATGGATAGATAACCCCTTCCGATTGCAGGTCTTCCTGCAGTTCCCTTAAGTGCGCTTCGCTTCCGATTTCCTGTAATGCAATAATATCCGGGTTAATTCCGATAATCACTTTTCGCACTATTGCCTTTTCGTCTTCAGGTTTGGGATAATGTTTAAAAAACCGCTTATCTAACCATCGATTCTGGTTTCCGTAATTACGCACGTTATAGGTTGCGATACGCAGTGTTACCGCATTGCACTGACATTCCGCCCATGCTACCGCCCAAGTAATCAGTCCAATCAGAATCAGAGCCTTAATTTTATTAAAATAATTTATAAAAATAATAGCCATATTGATTAATACAAAATCATATTAAAGTACATCATTTTTCCCGACATACATCCTCACGATACCTACTGATACAAAACCTTTCTGCTACATACCTGGGGATCCAATAAATTTGATTGCTGAAATGGCATTTTTTAAGCATACAACTAAGTCTTCAACTAAAACATCCAGCCCTTAAAACCATGATTATCACACCAAAGATAAAAGGCTTTATCTGCATTACGGCTCATCCTGAAGGTTGCGCGCAACATGTCCAGGAACAGATTGATTTTGTTAAGTCCCAACCTGCCGTCACAAATGGGCCGAAGAAAGTGCTGATTATCGGTTCTTCGACAGGGTACGGACTTGCTTCCCGAATCACGGCTGCATTCGGATCAAAGACCGCGACACTGGGTGTATTCTTTGAACGCCCTTCCACCAATGGAAAACCGGCGTCCGCCGGATGGTACAATGCGGTAGCACTTGACGAAAAAGCCCGAGCAGAAGGTCTCTACTCGAAAAGCATCAACGGCGACGCTTTTTCAAACGAGATCAAACAACAGGTCATTGACACAATTAAAAAAGATCTGGGACAGGTTGACATGGTTATTTATTCCCTGGCATCACCTCGCAGAACAGATCCTTTTACGGGTGAAGTATACAAATCCGTACTGAAACCGACGGGAGCTCCTTTTACGGGAAAAACAGTAGATACTGATAAAAAGACCGTATTTGATGTTACCATTGAACCGGCAACCCAGGAAGAAATCCTTCAAACAGAAAAGGTCATGGGTGGCGAGGACTGGGAACTTTGGATCAAAGCGCTTTTAAATGCAGGCGTGCTTGCGCCCAATGCTACTACCGTTGCGTACTCCTATATCGGACCCAAAGCAACCTGGGCCATTTATCACAAGGGAACCATCGGCAACGCGAAAAACCACTTGGATGCTACCGCAAAAAAGCTGCAAAAGGAATTGGCGCCGCTCAATGGACGTGCTTTCGTTTCGGTAAATAAAGCGGTTGTGACCCAGGCAAGTTCTGCTATTCCGGTCGTTCCGCTTTATATTGTTTGCCTTTTCAGAGTAATGAAGCAACTCGGCCTGCACGAAGGTTGCATAGAACAATGTTACCGCCTGCTCAAAGAACGCCTCTATGACGGAGCTAATCTCCAATTGGACGAGGAAGGCCGCATACGCGTTGACGACCTCGAAATGCGCAACGATGTTCAATCAGCCACCTCAAAGCTCATGGAACAAGTCAACACGGAAAACCTTGAAGTCATAACAGACTTTAACGGCTATCAGGATGAGTTCCTGAAACTGTTCGGATTTGGAGTCAAAGGCGTTGATTACGGCCAGGACACAATGGTCGAACGCGACTTGCCAAATTAAGTTTTTTGTATATTCAATCCTTTATCCGGGCGCTTTAATACAGCGCCTCTTTTTTACGCTGATTCATGCGATCAGAATAGAAAATTAATTCAAAGGATATACATTATCCACATCCATGTTTTACACGATATTCGATGCATTCATCAATTTTCTGAACGGCTTGCCTCCAGAAGCGGTTTGGCTCCTGCTGCTCGTTACATGCTTTGGCTCGGTGCTCCTGCTGCTTCGCGTAATGGGTGAAGTCGGACTCTATGCCTATGTTATCGTTGCCATCATTGCAGCAAATATCCAGGTGCTTAAAGCAGTCAAATTCGGTATTTTCTCCGAGCCGGTAGCATTAGGCACTATCCTGTTTTCCTCAACTTACCTTGCTACCGACATTCTGACCGAACATTACGGTCCAAAACACGCACGAAATGCCGTATGGAGCGGTTTCATCGGCTTTGCGCTAATGACGTATTTCATGACCATAACCATTGGGTTTAAGCCTCTGGACCCTGCTTCCACGCCTCCTGAATGGTCCTGGGCGATTGAAAACCATCGGCATATTTCAGCGCTCTTTACTCCTGCGCCGGCATTGTTAGTAGCAGCAATGAGTGCCTATCTGTGCAGTCAGTTTCTTGATATTTTTCTCTTTCAGAAGATTAAAGTAAAAACAAAAGGGAAAATGCTTTGGCTGCGCAACAATGTGTCCACGATGGCTGCCGCACTCATAGACAATGTCATATTCAGTATATTGGCCTGGAGATTTTTCGCCCAAACCCCGCTGGACTGGAAAGTAGTGATTTTCACTTATATCCTCGGGACATACGCACTCCGCTGTGTCGTAGCATTACTGGATACACCTTTCCTTTACCTCTCAAAATATTGCCTGCCCAGGGAAAAAAGGCCGTAAGTTGACAATAGCTTTTATCTGGGGTTTACTTTAAACGTAATCTTTAACACACGTTTGATGTTCCTATGAATACAGATAAAGAAAAACTCCTCTTACTTGCCAGAGACCTAACAAAAGAATATCCGCGCAGTCCCCGTGAAAAACTCGGCGGATACGTTTTGGCTGCCCGTTGCATTGATAAGTGCCGGGCCGTACTCGCCGGAAAGGCCGGCGAATACCATTACGCATGTCCGCTTGATCAGATATTTTTCAGTTTCTCAGGAATTAATCCCGATGAACTCAAGTCCTTTGTTGCATCCGGCGTCGATGATAAGGAAATCGAAAAATGGATACGCCAGCATGCCAGCCAGAAATCGGCAGAGGAAGTCATCCAATGGAATAATCAGCAACGAGAACAGAAACTCAGTGACCTTTCCATAAAAACACAGGTTTTCATGGAAAGCTACATGGAACAGTATGTTCCCCAAGGTAAGGTAGTTTATCGTTTCTTTGATGTTTTCGATTATGAAGAAAAACGCCTCTGATCAGATTTCCACCCAGTAACAAAACGTAATTAAACCTATGATCTATATACGCAAAGCACATGAACGCGGTCATGAAAACCATGGCTGGCTTGACACTCACCACACCTTCTCATTCGCCCAATACCACGATCCTCAGTTCATTGGGTTTCGCAGCCTTCGCGTAATCAATGAAGACAAAGTCATTCCCAATGAAGGTTTCGAAATGCACAGGCATGAAAACATGGAAATCATCAGCTTTGTTTTAAGCGGCAGCCTGAAACACAAAGATAACCAGGGACATTCAGGAGTAATCAAACGAGGACAATTCCAGTACATGAGCGCAGGAACAGGCATTTATCACAGCGAACATAATGCCTCTGACAAAGATCCCGTGCATTTCCTTCAAATCTGGATACAGCCGTCTGCAAAAGATACCCAACCCGAATATAAGGACTTGTCGCTTGCAGAAGCTGTTCCCGGGAAAATGCATCTGGTTGCCTCGAATGACGGAAGAAACCATTCAATACAGGTAAAACAGGACGTTGATCTTTGGCTCGCAAAGTTTGCCGGAGGAGAAACATTAAAATTGCCGTTAAAACCAGGCCGTTCGGCCTGGATACAAGTAGCTGAAGGAACCATTACGCTCAATGGACAAAAACTCAAACATGGGGACGGAGCTGCTATTGCCGAAGAAACAGAACTGCTGCTTTATTCGGACGGGACAGCACAAGTACTTATTTTTGATCTCGTTTAATCCCCATGAGACGACGTTCTGCCAAAACCACACTCCGCTTCCTATGCAGGATGAACAATCTTGTTGCTATCGCTTCTTCCGCTCCCAGGGAGCGAACCAGCGAAATCGACTATATTTTGCGTTTCGGAGAACGTCAGGGAAACCTTCAAGGCAATGCACTCAAGGATTATGTGGATCGCATCGTCAGCATTTACACAAAAGAAAATCCCGGTGTGAAGATAGCTCATTGGAACCTATTCGGCCGGTTGTATGATCCGCTTTTCCTGCGCAGCGAATTGATTGATTTCCTGAAAGCTTACGCGCGCTATCCGCATGTCATCGTGGTAATAACCGGTTTAGCTGAAGCCGTTTGCCCACGCGGTAGCATCTATTCCCTGAATGCCCGTTCTCGCTATCAGGAAGCACGTGATTATATTGAAAATCTCATCGTAAAACGCATGCCGCAGAGTACGCATTTAAAAGTCCTGTTCACTTAATTTTTTTGCATTTTCTCGGAAATAAGGTTTTACTGTACTGCAATAACGCACTTAAAACCATGTCCGGTAAAACTATTTTTCAGAAAATCATTGACCGTGAGATTCCGGCAAAGATCGCCTTTGAAGACGAACTGTGTATAGCCATCCATGATATTAATCCGCAAGCACCCATCCATGTGCTTGTCATTCCCAAGAAAACAATTACGCGCATAACGGAAGCATCGCCGAATGACGATGCGCTTCTGGGACATCTTCTTTTATCCGCTGCCAAAATTGCCCGGGCATTGAATCTTGATAATGGGTTCCGCTTGGTAATCAACAACGGTAAAGACGGCGGGGAAACAGTCCCCCATATGCATATCCACCTCTTGGGCGGACGATCCTTACAGTGGCCTCCAGGTTGATTTCCCTTCAGAAAAAAACTTCATGCTACCGCCAGCATGAAGTATAAGGATATCATTGTGCCCTGATACAGTGATTACCATCTATACTCGAATCCGAATCCAATAGTGCTTTCCGCATCAAGGTTTTCATCTTCTTTTGGCGGTTTTCTATCGAAATCAATGTATGTCCTTATTGCCTGATCAGAGTAAATAGTGCCTCTCAGCATCCATACGTTATCTTTCCTTCCCGTAAGTTTGCTTTGATTGGTTTCCTCTTCCCTGTAGCCAAAACCCAGTTTCCCTACCGTGAGGTATTTACCATCCATGGTGATAATCGGTTTCCCTATCAACATATTATTTTCCAATGTCACACCTTCCACGTAGTGGGAGAAATCCTCAAATGTGTTAGGCAAAACAAAAGAATCCGCTTGCGATCCCGCTCCGGCAGACGAAGTGGAAATATAAAAATCGGGCTTAGCTTTATAAGAACACAGCAAAAACAATGCTGTGAATACCGCGACTCCAATAGAGGGTAAAACTGGAATGCTTTTGTTCATACGCTACATAATAAATTCAGCTTGCCTGCTTTGTCAAACGGTCAGACTATCCACACTACTTATAAAATCACATGTGAAGACCAGTCGTTTTATCTCTATTGGAATTCCGTTTCAGCTAATTGCTTTAGTTGTTTTTCATAATGTTTGTAGTCAGGAAACAGTTCCTTCAATAAACGATAAAACCCGTGTCCATGATTAAAATGCTTCAGATGACAGAATTCATGCATAATGACACAACAGATGCACCCATGACTGGCTTTTATCAATTCGGAATTCAGAACTATTTTTCCATCGACATTACAGCTTCCCCATTGGCGGCGTAATGTTTTCAGAATGAATGTCTCAGGGGGAAGCAATGATTTCCCCTCGGCGATCTTCCTGCACTCCGAATAAATGGGTATCAGCATATGTTCTGCCTGTTGACGGTACCATTTTCTGAGAATCTTCCGTGTGTAATTCGGCGTATCAGGAACGGGCGAATAAACCACCATGCTGTCATCTTCCAAAGCAACATTTTCCGTCTCGGCTTTCATTACTTTCAGCTTATAGTTTTTTCCGAGAAACGGAAAATCGTCACCGTCCATATACGTTCGGACAAAGGGGAATCCTTCTTTCTGAAAACGTTTTCTGACTTGCCCTATCCAGTCCCTGTTTTTATTCACGAATGCCAATATTTCCCCTTCTTTAACACCCAATGGGGCACGTACCTCAACCTTCAGATTCGGGAAAACTTTTATGCAAAGCGTTCTCCGTTTGCACCGCGTTACCATGTAATCAATCTCGCTGTTCATCATTGACGGACTTTTTGAAAAATAAATGGGGCCCCGCTTGTGCCGTCTCAATTACACTCGCAATCCTGCGGTATGTTTAGGTGGGAACGGTCTTAAAGTTTCTGGCGTCCGGTCAAGCCGGCCTGTCATCTGCTTTATGATTTGAGTTCCCTGAATTTCAGAGTCCAGGGGGAGAGTGTTAATCTATACTCGTACACAGCAGGGTTATTATCAATATGTTCCAGATATACTGTTGCGTCAAGAAGACCTTTCTTTTAATGTTACCGTCTCTAAAATCACTATGTTTACCACAAGTTCAGAGATTCAGGTTCGTTATAAAGAAACAGATATGATGGGAGTTGTCTACCACGGCAATTACTTCACATGGTTTGAAGTCGCACGGGTAAACATGCTGGACGAAATCGGGCTGTCTTACGTCGACCTCGAGAAAAAGGGCTATATTATGCCTGTTCTGGAATGTCATGCCGAATTCCTTTCCCCTGCCCGGTTTCATGACAAACTAACGGTGAAAGTTATCATCAAGACCCCTCCAAGGGCACGTACGCGCATCGACTATGAAGTTTTCTGCGGTGAAAAACTGCTCTGCAGGGGTTATACCGTGCACGGATTCATCAACGCACAGGGAACTCCCATTCGCCCCCCCCAGTACTTTCTTGACCGTCTCAATGAGATACTCGGGAAACAACCTTAAACCCGACAGAAATAATACGAATCAGAACACAAATGCTGAATCATCGCATTTGATGTTCCGGCCACATGCCGGACAAAAATCAGGCAACCGTTTGATTTTCGCCGGGATCAGGTTAATCTACCTATCCACATGAAAAAATTCCTCATAATACTTGGCGCTCTTTTTGCCCTGTTTTACGCCGCCCTTTGCACGGTAGCATTGACTGTGGATGACAGACTCATGTTTCCCCGGCCTCCCCATACATACTCCCAGAGTATTCACGGTTATATGGAGCTCAATACCGGCAAGGAAAAGATTGCCTCCTTCTGGCTCCGTAACCCCGAGTCAAAGAAAACCTTGCTTTACTGCCACGGAAACAATGAGGATCTTGGACGCTCATCCAACTTTCTTTCCCAGTTTTACGCTATGGGGTTCTCCGTCATGGCAATAGATTATCCGGGTTACGGACTAAGCAGCGGAAAACCGACCGAGTCGGGATGTTACCGTGCGATAGATGCAGCCTATGATTTTCTGACCAAACAGCAGAATATTCTCCCGCAGGATATCACTGTATTCGGGTTTTCCATCGGAACAGGTCCGTCCACTTATCTGGCATCCAAGAAACCCGTAGGAGGCCTTATTCTGCAAGCACCCTTTTTGTCCGCATACCGTGTCATGACAAACAACAGAATCCTGCCCATAGACGCATTTAACAGCTACGGACGGATAAATAAAGTCAAATGCCCGTTACTTGTGATTCACGGAACCAATGACAACGTTATCCCGTTTTGGCATGGAAAAGAGCTTTTTGATTCTGCAAAAAACACAAAGGCAAAAAAATTCATAAGCGCCGAAGGAGCAGGACATGGACAAGGGAGCATTCAGGGAAGCGTAAATAATTACTATCAGGAGATAGCTAACTTCATAAAGTCGCCTCTCCAATAAGCAATTAAACCTTTAGACAACGGTGCTTCGTCGGATGTGTATTCATACAGTCCCGTTTACAGCATTCCGTCAGTAATCAATCCTATTGACTCCCTTTCTCTCTTCAGACATAGGATGCAAAGAACACTCTCAGCTTCTACATGAAAAAGAAACACAACGCCTTACGCCTGATCATCTTTCTGGTTTTCCTCTACGCCTTGTTCGGGACTCTGGCTTATTCTTTTGACAACAAACTCATGTTCCCGGCACCGAAACGCAGCTATGATAAAGAACTCCCCGGGCTGGTTAAACTTTCTGACGAAGAAAACCCGATCTATGCCGTTTGGATGAAAAATCCTAACGCGACGCAAACGATTCTCTATTGTCACGGAAACGGTGAAGATATCGGAGATGTGTACCCTGTCCTCGTCTCGTTCAGAAATGCAGGTTTTTCTGTTTTGTGCCCCGATTATGAAGGTTACGGACTCAGCAATGGAAGACGTAGCGAAAAAGGATGCTACCGCGCAGTTTCCGATGCTTATCATTTCCTGCGTGACAACGAAAAAATTTCCTCAGACAAGATCATCGTTTTCGGATTTTCCATTGGTTCCGGTTCTGCAGTGGAATTAAGCACGCATGAACCCATCGGCGGATTGATTCTCCAATCACCCTTTTTGTCGGCTTACAGGGTCATCACCAAGATTAAAATTTTTCCTTTCGATGTCTTTGATAATCTCTCGAAAATAAAAGCGCTTCAATGCCCGATCCTTGTTATTCACGGCACTGAAGACCAAGTCATTCCGTTCTGGCACGGGAAGCAGCTCTTTGAACAGGCAAATGTATTTCCGCAAAACAAATTTGTTCCTGTCCAGGGAGCCAATCATAATAATTTGGTTTCGCTAATGGGTGAAGATTACCTGAAAACCATACAGTCTTTTATCCAAAGCATTGCACCCTTGCAATTCACTGCAGGAATGTCCGATGAAACCATATTGAAAATGCTTGGACTGGATGTAAAAACACTGGAGACAGAAACGATTCAAGGGAAAGACGGCACACAAACCACCTACAAAAGCAAGGATACCGCCGCGATGGAAGTTAATATTGTCCGATCCATGGTCACCGGATTAAAAGTCACCTGCATCAAAGACGGGAAAACAAAATTTTATAGTGCCAGAAACTGAGCAGCCCGAATTCCGCAAGCTGTGATTGAAATACCCTGTTCTCCCTGAAAACATTGTTTTCTTTGCCGGGAAAACAGAATATGAATTTCTGTTTTAATGAACGACCTCCCGATACAGGCAATACGTGGAACAATTCTGCAAACACTGCAGTCCGGAAACCGTTTGATTTTACGTGCCCCGACAGGGTCAGGAAAATCCACGCAAGTTCCCCAATTCATCTGCGATGCCATGTTACCGCCCGAAAAACAAATTATCGTGCTTCAACCCCGACGCATGGCAGCAAGACTTCTGGCGCAACGGATTGCTTACGAACGGAACGGACAACTGGGCGATGAGGTCGGCTATCAGGTACGGTTGGAAGGCCAATTCAGTTCCCGCACAAAAATCAAGTTTGTAACCGAAGGACTCTTATTACAGCGGCTTCTTCATGAAAAGGATTTGCCGGAACTGCATACGCTTATCTTCGATGAATTTCACGAAAGACATCTTGAAACAGACTTAAGCCTGGCCCTGGCCCTGCGTTTACAAAAAGAACGCCGACCCGATCTTAAAATCATTGTCATGTCCGCGACAATTGAATGTGAAAAACTGCAGGCACTGATGGACAATGCTCCCATCATCCATGCGGAAGGACGCACATTTCCTGTCGAAATCCGTTACGCAGGTTTCCATGCTACCGTACCGATCTGGGAACAAGCATCCGTTCAACTTGAAGCAGCCCTGCCGGACTTTAAGGAAGGCAATGCGCTCATCTTCATGCCCGGATTCTACGAAATCAGAAAGACTATCCAGGAAATACAGGCCCGAAAACGAGTCCGCGGGTTTCAGCTTTTACCGTTACACGGCAGTCTGACAAAAGAAGAACAGGATGAAGCGGTACGGGAAAGCGACACACGCAAAATTATCGTTGCCACTAATGTTGCGGAAACCTCATTAACCATCCCGGGAATCCGTCTGGTTATCGACAGCGGACTCGCCCGTATCGCACGTTATGACCACAGACGGGGAATCAATACGTTGCTTATCGACACGATAAGCCAAGCCTCTGCCGATCAACGCGCCGGCCGTGCCGGACGCACCGGCCCGGGTTCATGTTACCGCCTCTGGAACAGTGAAAGCCAAAACCGCCGACCTGTTTCCGAAGTGCCGGAAATCCAACGGCTTGACTTATCTGAGAGCGCCCTGGGACTTATTGCGGCCAATGTATCCATCGACCGTTTCGAATGGCTCGAAGCTCCTCCGGAAGTATCACTCCGGCGGGCAATAGCTTTGTTACAGGATCTGGAAGCTATTCACTCCGACGGTAACATCACGGAACCCGGACGTTTCATGACACGTTTTCCGATGCACCCGCGTTTCAGCCGCATGCTGGTCGAAGCCATCAAATGGAATTGCATTCCCGAGACCTGTGTATTGATCGCTCTCGCCCAAGTTCCCAATATTTTGATCCGTTTGAATGACGAACGGAATGAAGCAGAACGCATCAACCGTTTTGCCGATGTCGATTCCGATGCGGTCTTTGAATACAATGCCTGGCAATGGGCCCGGTCCGAGAATTATTCCAAGGACTCCTGCTTCCGCCTAGGCATCCATGCTCAAAATGCCCGGCAGGCAGAAATCATCGCAAGACAGTTTCTCGGCATAGCAGCCCGCCAGACAGGAAAAACCCTTCGTTTACCGGATGCTACCGCAACTTATGATGAAACGGCGCTCCGGCGCTGTATTCTCTCTGGCTTTTCCGATCATCTTGCCTTGCGGACGCATGCCGGAACCCTGCACTGCAAAATGCTCCACGGACGATCCGGACAACTCCGCCGTGACAGCGTTATCCATCATGCAAAACTGATTGTCGCACAGGATATGGAAGAAACGCAAACACAGCATGGCGTACAAATCCTGCTGGGCGATGCTACCGCCATTGAGGAATCCTGGCTCAAGGAAAGCTTTCCCGAATCGTTTGTTGAACAGGATGAAGTACGCTATGACAGTAGCATGAAACGAGTCGTTCGAATTGTTGAAAAGAAGTTCCGCGACCTGGTACTTGTCCAGGGAATAAATGAGAACGTTTCCGACGATGAAGCTGCGGCTTTGCTTGCAGAAGCAGTACACAACGGACAAATCAAATTACCGCTCTGGGATGATGCCGTTGAACATTTCATTAACCGGGTTAACTTCGCGGCCAAACAGGCTCCGCAATATGCGATTTCCACCATCGACACCGAGGCACGGAATTTACTTCTCCAGCAGCTTTGTAACAAGGCACGGAGCGCAAAAGAACTGGAACGCCGGGAAATCTGGCCCGTTTTACGCACATGGCTGAGTTACGAACAAACGGTAGCATTGGACATGGCAGCACCCGAAAGCCTGGAATTACCGCATACGAAACGTCCTGTGCGTCTCCGTTATGAAAAGGACGGCGACGTGATTCTTGCTGCCACCGTGCAACAACTCTACGATTGTCCCACACCCGTTTGCGTGGCCGAAGGAAAAGTTCCCGTACTTTTTGAAATTCTCGCCCCCAACCGTCGACCTATTCAAATAACGCGCGACCTTTCAGCTTTTTGGAATAACTCCTACCACCAAATTAAAAAAGAACTGAAAGGACGCTATCCGAAACACGAATGGCGCTAGCAGTAATATTAGAAAGACAACAAATGATTGCTATAATGGCGTTCAGAAATCAAGCACGCTTCCTGCCCAAGAATAGCCAACTCCGAACCCACAGATCAAAATACGATGATTTCTCTTTATTGATCCATCTTTCATCGCTTCTTTCAATGCAATCGGAATCGTTGAAGATACGGTATTCCCATAATTTTCCACACAATAGTAGAACTTTTCCTTTTCGATCTTTGTCTTTTTTCTAAGAAAATCCATCATGTATTTATTTGCCTGATGAAAGACAAAGAGGTCTACGTCCGTCTGTTCCAGATTATTTTTGACTAAGGTATCCTTCAACAGTTCAGGAACCGATTCCAATGTGAAACTCAGGATTTCAGATCCATTCATATACAGGTAGTCATCCGAAACCGGATTCATTGATTCATCAAAAGACACGGTCCCACACCGTTGTGATTGGCGAAGTGCTCCGGATTTAATTATCAAATTCTCTGCGCCGCTACCATCAGTCCCCAAACTGAAATTACCGATTTTGGCAAATCCCGTAGTTGAGATCAAGGAGGCTGAAGCTCCATCCCCGAAGACAGTACGGTTTCCCTTATCTTTCGGATGCAAATGTTTCGTATACGTCTCGCCCGTAAGCAATAAAACATTGCTTGCAATTCCTGAAACAACCAGTCCTTTCGCAAGGGACAATCCGTACACATATCCGGAACAACCTAAGTTAAAATCCAGGGCACCACAGCTTGTCCGCAAATGCAGCTTATTCTGGATAAGACAGGCTGACGTCGGTAAAAAATAATCAGGGCTCTGTGTGCAAAACAAAACAAAGTCGATAGTTTTTCGATCAATAGCGTATTCCTCGAACAAAGCTTCAGCTGCCTTTATCGCCATATCCGCAGCCGTTTCATTCTCCCCGGCAACATGCCGTTGATTGATTCCAATTTTTGAAGCGACCTTCTCGACCGTCCATTCGGGAAATTCCTTAACCAACTGCTCCGTTGTTACGACCTTCTCGGGGAGAAAATATGAAATGGCAGAGATATAGGCTTCGGTCTTCATACTAAGGTAAAGATCTCCCTCCATCCACAATAAGAATCGTTCCGGTAACCCATTGCGAAGCATCCGACAATAAGTAAATAATCGCAAATGCTACTTCTTCCGGACGTCCGTACCGTTTTAAAGGATAATTTTTGATATCTTCCTTCATTTGTTCATCACTTACCGCACCATCATATATCAAATCAGTATGAATCATCCCGGGACACACTGAATTGCAGCGGATTCCTTTTGATCCCAAGTCCAAGGCCGCGTTCTTCATAAAACCATTGATTGCCGCTTTTGAAAGAGAATAAATGCCATTTCCCAATACAACAGTAGAAGTACCTGAGATGGATGAAGTAAATACGATTGATCCTCCTTTCTTTATTTTCTTCTGCTTTGTCAGACGTTGCGTCAACATTACAGGAGCAATGGTATTGATTTGCAGGATTTCATTTAATTCCTGTTCCTTAATGTACGGCGTCAACGACATCGTTACAATACCTGCATTACAGACACAGCCGTCAATTTCAGGAATTTGAACGATCAAATAATCAATCATCTCTATCGTTGATAAATCGGCAATGACCGTTTGATGACCGCTCCCTTCAAGCTGATTAAACGTTTCCTGGAGTCTCTCTTGGTTTCGTCCGGTAATAATCACCTTTGCTCCCAGCTTTGAACACTCAATAGCAGTAGATCGACCGATTCCCGAGGAAGCTCCTGTTACGAGTATCGTTTTACCTGCCAGAGAAAATGGGTTGTACATAAAAGCTAAAGTGTGACCAGGTCCGAAACAACAATTCTGTCGAGTTCAAAAGCAACACTTGCCCAAGACAAACCGACCCCGAAACCGCATGCAATATAGGTATGTTTTTCCGTGGATCCTTCCTTTTTCAACTCTGTCGCAAGTGTCAGAATAATGGTTGCGGAACTTGTATTGCCAAAGTTTTTCAATGAATAAGGCACTTTGTTTTCGGGCAATTTCAATTTCTTCCGTATCTTTTCATTCATAAATTTATTTGCCTGGTGAAACAAAAAATAGTCCACGTCATCCAGTTTCATTCCAAATCTTTCAGAAAGCTTCATGATCGTTTCCGGAGCCTTGGAAATGCCAAAGGAGAAAACATCCATACCGTTTAGCACGGTGTTTAGCCGGCTTCGTTTTATACCGGGTTCTGTTTCGATCATTTCAAGTGATTTCTCCGAGAACGGATTCCGGAAACCTCCGTCAGGAATAATAATAGCCTCACACCCGCTACCATCCGTTGCAAAGTGGAATTTAAAACTACCGCCTGATTCAGAAAATTCCAATGCGGTTGCGGTTCCGGCTGCCCCGAAAAGCGGATACGTACTCTTATCTTCGTTCGAAGTCGTATGCGTGGTATCGCCGCAAAGAAACAGTGCTTTCTTCATCATTCCCGAACTCAGAAGACTTGAAACAACGCTTAATCCATAGACCCAACCGGAGCACCCGAGTGATATATCCAGCGTGTAACAATCTTCATTTAGTTTCAATCGATTCTGGAGCAAGCAGGAAGTTGCCGGAAGAATGTAATCAGGGGTCTGAGTTACAAAGACCAAGACATCAATATCTTCCTTTTTCCACTTTAAATCGGAAATTAGTTTTTCAGCCGCTGCATAACACAAATCGGAAGTACGCTGTTCTTTTGAAACATGCCTCCGCTCTATTCCCGTGGAAGCAATAAACTTCTCCGCTTCTTCTCCGGAAAACAAAGCCAGCGCCCTATTCTCTTCTACTTCCCTGGGAACACAGGCGGATACACCTGCAATCCTGACATTTTTAACTTCAAGAAAAGCCATTCAAAAAATTCAGATTTTACTTTTTACGATATTATACAAGTCTTCTACTGTAGACGCTTCCCTTATGTCGTTACCTTTCAGTTTCACACCATACTCCTCATCGACAACTGCGATGATAGACAAAGCAATCAATGACGACCATTCTGCGATCTCTTTAAATTTTGTATCTTTCGAAAATACACTTGAGTCTGTTTCTTCGTATTGAGACGCGATATTAGTGATAAATTTATTTAACTCCATAATTAGATTTAGAATTTAACGAGAGTTGCTGGGTTGCCAAGATATAAACCATCATTTTTCGTATTTCTCATAAGAACGCTGTTTGCCCCTATCGTAGTCCGATCCCCAATTGTTTTTCCTTGGAGAATAACACTGCACATTCCCATGCTATTCAAATTTCCGATATGCACACTACCTGCGACTTTCGTTGCCGGACTAAATACATTGTAGTCTCCGACGACGACATCATGTCCAAGAAGAACCTCGCCGTTTAACACATTGAAATTACCGAGTACAACATCAATACTTATTGTTCCCCCAAGAATGATATTACCATGCCCCAACGATACTGTTGATCGATCCGTAAGAAAAGTCCATGGGGCAATCAAATTAGGAAAGCTAATATTGGGGTTTATTATTTTTTCAGAAATACTTTTTATCGTCTGCGGCTTTCCAACAGCAATAGCGACTGCCAAAGGACTATCATACTGGTTTAACTGATCCATACCTCCAAGAACGGGATAATTGGCAATCTTTGTTCCGATAGTTAATCCATCATCAAAAAAGCCTAACAGATTCCACACATTTTCCGAACGATTCATTACCTTTATCAAATAAGCTAATTCCCGTCCAAATCCTCCGGCTCCATATATAGCAATGTCTCTCATGAATCAGTAAAAGAATTCCACAAACGTAAGTTGAATGCTACGTTAATCTTACTTTGGTTTTTCACAATAAAAAAGTCGATCATAATTCTTCCTTGGCATATTTGATTATGTCACCAGAAGAGATGTTTCGCGATTCTTGACATTCGCATCCAAAATAGTCGGCTCCATTTGCTATCACGAAATAAAAAGAACTCAAAGGACGCTATTCGAAACACGGAGGCGGTAGCATCATGTTAAACCATTTTCAGTCGCGCAATCACTCGCCGATTCCGAAAATCGCGTTCACGTAATGCGAGACAGTAAACGGCTGCAAATCTTCCGGCTGCTCTCCCAATCCGACGAAATAAATCGGCAGTTTCAACTGACGGTATATTCCGACCAGTGCACCGCCTCTGCTCGTGCCATCGAGTTTAGTAATGATCAGGCCCGTTAATCCGAAAGCTTCATGGAATTTCTTTGCCTGTTCGACACTGTTTGTTCCCAGGCTGCCGTCAAGCACCAGCCAACTGTGACGGGGTGCATTCGGATCACGTCGCTGAAGCACACGCTTGATTTTCGTAAGCTCATCCATCAGGTTCGACTTGGTGTGCAGGCGTCCGGCTGTATCAAGAAGGACAATATCTTTATCACGTTTTACGGCAGCTTCATACGCATCGAATGCCACCGCAGCCGCATCGGCACCGTGATGGCTTGAAACCAGATCTATCTTCAAACGGTCAGCCCAGTTTTTAATCTGTTCGTTAGCGGCAGCACGAAACGTATCACAGGCGCCAAGAATGACGTTGTGCTTATCGTTGTTGAATCGATAGGCCAATTTTGCGGCAGTCGTTGTTTTTCCCGAACCGTTTACGCCGATAAGGCAGATCACATCCGGTTTAGTTTCTCCGCTTTCGTAACGACCTTCTGCTCCTTCAAGGACACGAGACAAGACCGTTGCTCCGATTTTCGCCGCATCAAGTCCGCGTAAACCTTTATCTTTACGATAGGCCGCTTTGATTTCATTGATGATTTCATCCGTGGTTTCCACGCCGAAATCAGCGCCGTAAAGCGATTCCTCGAGCTGTTCGATAGATGCGTCATCAAGATGCTCGATGCCAAAAATACCTCCGACAGCGCCAAACAATGAACGTGTTGTTCGTTTTAATCCTTCCTTAAATTTCTTAAATAATCCGAACACGATAATGGGTGTTAATATGAGTGTCTCTATGAATCAGCTTCGCCTTATTTGGAAGCATCCCGCAAAGGACGGTTAAGCGTCACCTTTATCCGGTCAAGAACGCCGTTGATAAAACGCTTCGAATCGGCATCCGAAAAATCCTTGCTGAGATCAATCGCTTCGTTGATAGACACAATCGGCGGTATATCCTTACGGAAAAAGAGCTCGGTAATGGCAAGTCTCAGAATAGCAAGATCGACTTTTGCAATGCGTTCAAACGACCAGTTTTGGACATATTTTCTGACGGTAACATCCACATCTTCACGGTTTTCCAAAAATGTATTAACCAGTTCTTCGGCAAACTGGTAGTAAGCTCTCGGTTTTTCCTGGTTTTCAAAGAACTCAGCCATGGCATAAGCCATGATTTCCGGCGGATTCATTTCCAACTGGTACAGGAACTGCATCGCAGCAATACGGTTTGCGCGCCGCATGTTTGGTTTCTTTGTTTTAGATTCCTCGGTATCTTCGATATTTTCCGACATAAATATAATTCGGTAGTAATTTAGTTGAAATCGTTGAAATCGCCATCCGTGAATTCATCAGAATTTGATGTATCACCGTTATCAAGCATTTCCTGCAACTCAATGGCAGCAATCGCATCGGCTACATCAATCATTTCCATCGCCGCAAGAGCAAACTCCCTGCCCCGATTGATTTTACCGATAGTTCTGGATTTGGCTTCGGCAAGCGTATTGGTCACAACCACACCGTTAATCACGGGAACCTCAAATCCTACGGAAATCTGGTGAAATGCATTTGCGGTACCTTCAGCGATGATTTCGTGATGGTTCGTTTCACCGGCAATGGCAACGCCAAGTGCAATGATGACATCATATTTTCCGATTGCGGCAAGACGGCTGACAGCGTAAGGCAATTCATTGGAACCGGGCACACGCACAATGTCCGCCATAAAACGTTGTTTGCCCAATTCTTCTTCCAGGGTAACAACCACATTGTCCAGCAGTCCATCAACAAGCTTTTGATTAAATCTGGCGGCAACAATGCCAACGGTAAAAAAACTATTTGGGTCTTCCGTTGCCCGTTTGTGCGTCGATTCATTTTTTCTTGGACTGTCAAAGCTCATAAGAACAATAATTTTAAAAGCGGTAGCATGAAGCTCTATGGATATTTTGCAAAATAAATCAGTCATGATCCGGAAACTCCTTTTTCTCAGAATCAAACCGACTGTTCACCTACTTTTTCGGGTCATAAAACAGCCAACGGGGGTCATTTGAAAATATCCATTGGGGATCTTTCAGATTTCCGTAAATTTCAAATGACAATGCACTGGTAAAAATCGATGTCACAAAATTGACCGCGCTGCCGACCATGCTTTGTGTTGCTCCAAAAAGTTCAATCGACCCCCGGAATGCAAGAGCATCCCTGACTGTATCATACTGACCCTTGCTGATTATCTTCGCATACTCGCCCGTGATCTTTATATCGTCGGATGAAATAACACCGTTTTTCAATGTATAGGAAGATTCAAGCCGCGTAAATGTCATCGTACCTGACGGTAGCATGGTTTTTTCCATCATCCGCGAAAGAAATCCCAATGTATGAATCGTCGTCAGGTTCTTGGATGTGAGCAGGTTTTTCCCCTTCCCCTCAAAACGGTTGAAATCGAAAAACGGTCCCGAAGCATCTACATCAATATCTATGGCTCCGCTGAACGGAAGGTTTTGCTTTGCCGTATCCGGCTTGGTTCCCGCTGTTTGCTGTTCATGCTTCTCATCGGGCGTTTTTTCCGTTTCGTCATCCAATGCAGCGGCGGCTTCTATCAGACGGGCAAGCTTTTCCGCATCTGCCTGTTTGAGGCTCCCCTGAACAGAAAGTGTCGCTTCCGATACGGGATTCCCTTTATAGAGGGCTTTTCCGGTAAACATTCCCGAAGCAAGCCCAAGCGACAAAGGAGAGATATCCACATCATCCCGGATAATATGAATCAATCCCTCTCCGCTATCAATAGGTAACCCTCGATAGGTAAACGGATGACCCATATTCACCTGCACACGGATGTCATCGTAATCCTGATATCCTGTCCAAGGATCGTAAAAAACAGCGTTCAGTTTCAAATTCGGAGCCTTTTCATACTCAAGATTATTAATAATATCCCGGACATTCTGAGGCAGGAAACCGTAGGTTGCATGCGGCATAATGGTTCCGCGCATGGCCAGTTGTATGGCGTAGGAACCGTGATCTTTATCGAAAAACCAATTAATATTTCCGGAAGAATCTCCTTCACTCCGCGTAATATTTACATCTATCAGACGCAATAACCCGGGACGGTACATCACAATAAGGTTTGCGTTGTCGGCATGCAATTTCCGGTAGGTGACCTCTTCACCCTCAGCGTAGACTCGCACATATTGCTTGCTGAAATCATGCCACCGTCCGATCACATCAACAACCGCATTCGGCAGTTTCCCGGTTAATGAAATATCCTTCCATACATTGATCCACCAGTCTCCCAGTATCGCATCAAGATGGTTTGGCCTGATGCTACCGCTTAAAAGGAAACGGTAATCATTATTCTCAAAGTTCTGATAAAAACTGCCTCGGGCTTCATAGTCTTTGGTAATGCCGTAAAAATCATGTATCAGCAGTTCGGAAAGGGAAATATCCGCCTTTGCCGAAACGTAATTCGCATTGATTTCATGAAAACTGCCACCTTCGATTTTTACAAAAAGCTTCGCCCTGTCAAATTGCCAATCATCGGCGATGAGGATGTTTCCGCTTATTTCCGGTGCATTCGGTAACTTCAACGGCAATAGTTCAACACGGATATATTCGGGAACAATGGGGTCGTTAAGAACTATTGCCGGGTTCACCAAGGATTCCACATAAACGTCTGCGTTTTTTTTCAGCAAATCAACCATTCCGCCAATGCGCAAAGAACCGCCCAATACGTTTAGAAGAACGTCTGCATCGATTGTTTTTTCAGACAGAAAATCCAAGGTGGCATAAAGATCACTTACCGGATACTGAGCCCATTCATCAAGCAAAACACGTTCTGCATAAACCGAAACATGCTCCGGCATGCCTTCCAGTGAAAGTTTTCCGCCCAAAGCCAACTCCGTGACTGTTCCTTTCCCGTCCCATCCGAAACGTTGCGTTCTCAACGAAAAATCAGCCTTTGTATCGGTCTCGAACGGATAAAGCACGGAAAAAGAAGCCTGGACGGCATCCATGGAAAAATGATCCTCTCCCAGCACGTTTGCAACGGTAGCATCGGAAACCAGTATTTCCCCGGAAAGTTTAAGCTGACTGTCCGACAACGGATGAAACTCCAGCAAGATGCTGCTTCCCTGAAAATGCTTTTCATAGTTTTTAACTTCTTCCGCATAACTAATCACTTTTCGGTAATTTCTGGTAAAGGCCTGACGGGAACTTGGTTTTTCCCTGTCCTCTGTCATTTTCGCATCTGCCGCGTCTTCCCTTTCTTCCAGATAATCAAGGAAATCTTCACTGACTTCGCCCTTCAGATAAAGCTCGGTATTATTGAACTTCGCACGCGCTGACAAACGGGGATTTTCATGGTCATTGCTGTATTCGACAACGATCCCGGAAACCATCGTTTCATGCCTTGCACGTTCGGAATAAATCGGAACTGTCCAGACGGTAGCATCGGAAACATTCAACGCTTCAATGTCAACGTTCCCGAAAAGCAGATAGATGATATTGAGCCGCAGGAATACGTGCTCTGCCGTGAATACAGGTTCTTCAAATTCCTTTAACCCAAAGGAAATGTTCTCCAGTACAATCTGACCGCTGAAATCAAAGGTGCTTTTCTCGTAATCAAAACGGAATCCTTCGCTATCGCACCAGTGCTGAATAAAATGCTTGGCATAATCAGGAACCGACAATGTGCTGTTTTTGAAAAAATTCAGATAGACAGTCACCTGAACGACCAAAATCAGCAGAAGCAGAAGATTAACCAAGACGTGCAACAGACGCTTGATCCATGCAAACACAGAGAGTGATTTTTTGCCGGACTGATTCACCTGCATGAATGAATACAATTATTATTCTTTTGCCGAAATAGTTCCAGGTATTGCCTGTTTTGTGCTTCCCGAAGATTCGGAACTCTTTGCCGGAATGGCTGTTTCTTTTACTGCATCAGCAGGAACAGGCGCAGGCAATTGCGATTCTGACTCTTTTTCGGTTAATTGGAAAATGGCATCCGCTGTTTTCTGATCCGGAACAAAAACAAGATCCTGTTCGGGATAAGCACCGATGATCTGGAAAAGACCTTTCATCCGTTTAGTGAAGAAGAACTCCATTTTCTGGACAACACCATCCGGCGTTTTCACATTTGCAGTGAGTCTGTAACTCCACGGAACGGTTTTCTCGTCATAACCAAAACCGTCAGGATCAAATCCCTCATCGACATAATTACTGACTCTCAGGTTCAACAACTGTCCCATCAACAGTTTTATTGCGTCCTGGGTTTCCTTGCTCAAATCCTTCTTTGTTTTACTTTCCTCCGAGTCAAAAACGATGGTACTGTCTTGGTTGTCGGCTACGGTAAAGGATTGCAACTCACTCTTCTCAGGAAAACTTTTCATCACACGGTTGCGGTAATTGAGTGATGACAGGGGCATCGGGAATGTCCCATAAAAACTGTCGTTAAGGTTGACCTTGTACACTGAAGATATTTTCTTCGCGTCACCGGTTTTCACATAGGCGTTTCCCATCTCGTCCAAGTTACCGACAACCAACTGCATTTTCTGCGTTCCGTAACCGACAACAATGGTCATGAGCGGTTCGTTGAAACCATACTGATCCAACAATTCTTCTGTCGGCGCATCGGAGACAAATGCATCAACCTTTAACTTCGTCAGCACACCCAGAACCGATTGGATAACAACCGGATCAGCAACATATTTTTTCAGTGCGGGAACATCATCCTCGCGATCATAAGTCTGCCAGGATTCGTTTTCCAGTTTCTCAAGAATAGTGGAAGTGCCGCTGCTGGAAATCGCAATATAGTTTATGGATTTGGCATCCATCTTGAATAAATGTTTATCGCGCAGGGATGTCTGCAATCGCTTCAGTACATCAATTTTTGCGGCATCCACGGTAAATACGACTTTTCCGCCTTCGCGCATCGCAAACATGATTTCACGGTCGTCATTCCCGTCTTTCGGGGCATTGCCCAAAACAATCAATGACTGGGAACCTTGCTTGCCGTTTGTATCCAATGTTAATCTGAAAACGGATGTTTCCGTGTTTATCATGGATGCAGTTTCCTTCGGAACAAAGGACACAACGGTCAGATTTGTGATGAAGGATAACGCGCTTTCAACCGCGGTAGCATCGGCATTCGTCTGTATCGGTGTTTCAAACTTCCATCCGCTGTCAGTTCTGTTCAGACGTACCCGCAACAATCCGTCCTGGGTCGTTATGCTGGTAACTTCTGCCGGAGCAACAGGCAAAATACGCCCGTTGTAGAGATGCGTAAAGGCATTATTGAACGACTGGGCAAGGTCATCGCCGATCACATGAATGGTTTTTCCGTCGGAAGACAGCATATAGAATCGCGTTCCTCCTTCGGACGGCTGCCCAAACCTTAATGTCCGCGATTCTTTCGGCGTTTTAAGCTCTACTTTGAGCAAAGGAACTTCCAGTCCATAGTCTTTCAGGCTTTGTCCGGAATCCATATTGGCAACCGCAAAACTGGCTGTCTGGCGGACAGACTCAAGAATGGAAATGACTTCCTGCACGGAAAACGGATTCGCCTGCCATTCGTAAGGTTCAACAACATTCCATCCGTCGTCGACTTTCTGCAACTTGGTATCTTTCAGCGCTGAACCCGAAAAACTTATTTCATTGATCTGGGCCATGAAGGAAGGCGGTAGCAACGAGGACTGCAAAGAGTCGTCGGAAAGTTTTTCGTTTGCCAGATAATAAATGACAGAAAAAACAACGGCGTTTGCCAGTATGAGAAAAAATGTCAACTTGTAGCGCATAATGATTAATGCTTTCTTTTGAGATAAACCATGAGTCCGACCGCAGCCAATATGCCCGGAAGAATAAACATCATCAGAAAAATATGTTTCAACTGATCCTGCGTTGCCACGAGCAGATAGCTGTTGCCTTGTTTTGGCGGAATACTGAGCATCCTTTCACGGTCAAGGCAGACGTTTAGGGCGTTATAGAAAAGAATAACGTTACCTCCCTCAAACTCAGCGTTTGAAATGAAGTCCGCATTGCCGAAAACAATGACCTGCCCGCCGGGAATGGGAATGTTTGTCGTCGAGAATTTCTGAGATGCTACCGCCAACGAAACAGGTCCGTTGTAATCCGCATCAGAATCATAACGGTACGGAGGGATAAGGTAATTTTTCTCAGCCCAACTCGTCGGCGAAGAAAAAAGCAACTGGGTCACCTTGATTCCCTGATCAAGAATAATTCCCCTGTCAATCTGAACCGGTCGCGATGGTCCAAAAGTCACACTCCAGTTATTCAGCAAAAAGGTATTGGTTATCGGATGCTGCCCGAATCCGCCGACAACCATGTTCCCCTGCGCGTTAATGCTGGCCGGATCGTCGTCGCACACAAGATAGTCGCGCACAAGGATACCCCAGTCCTCCCACAGCGGATCAAGACCGTATTTTACGCCGGGTTTCAGGAACGCCATCAGCTTTCCGTGATTTTTGGAGACGTAGGTTCTTAACTTCTGCATGTCGGCCGCAGAAAAGCCGCCGTTTGCTCCCGCAATGATAACGATGTTTGCATCCTCGGGAACAGCCACTTCCTTTGAAAGGTTAAGCGGCATCACGCGGATATTTCTCTTCTCCAGAAACTGTTTCAATGACGAAAGCCCGGACTGCACCGGTGCATTAAGATTCATCTCGCCCTGTCCCTGCGTAAAATAAACGACATCCTGTTTTTCGCTGGTCACATCCAATATTGCTTCAGTGAAGATACCTTCACCGCTGAAAGATTCCGTTCCGTTCACATTTTTCCGGTAAAGATTTGCCGGAATGATTTCACGTGTTTTCGCGACTTTCCCCACATCGGGTTCCGATGCTACCGTGATCGAAAATGCGGCATCCGATATATTGAATTTCTTCTTAACTTCATTGAACCGCTTGTTCTGTTTGTTGATATCAATGAATTCAACCTGGATCATCGTTTTTCCGTTCTCGCGGGATGCCACTTCATACTCGCGCAAAAGCAGGGAAATATCCTCAAACATGTCTGTCTGCTTTTCATCCTCGGAAAGGCTGTTCACGACAATGATATGAACAGGTTTTCTGATCTGGGAGACATAGGCCCTGGTTTCGCCGGACAGCGAATACTTGTTATACTTGCTGATGTCCCATCGGTAATACTCCTGCATGGCAAGATAGTTCAACCCGAAAAGAAGGGTCAGCCCGAGCAATACATGCAGCAGGCTTTCGCAGCGACGCATCCATTTTGCATATCTGAAATCTTCTGACTTTTTCATGCCTTTGCCTCCACTACACGAACGGATAACCAGAGCAGCAGTACTGCGCTACTGATGTACAGAAATACCGGACGGGAATCGATCAGTCCCTTGCTGAAATCCCGCTGATGGTCAAACACCTGGATATAGTTGATGATACCTTCCAGAGAATTAACATGCTCGGATTCACTCAACGGGATGTCCATAAGCAAGCGTCCTCCGACAATCAATAAAAACAGAATACAGAAACTCAGCATACCGGCGACCAATTGGCTTCGGGTCAGGCTGCTTGAGAAAATGCCCACAGCGATATAAACAAGCCCGCTTAAAGCAATAAAGATATAGCCGCCCAGCATGGTGCTCGGTTCAAAAATCGAGACTGAAGCCGGTAACGACCAAATAACGATCGCCGGAATGATGACAGTCATGATCCAAAGCGTGATATAGAAAAAGTATGCGCTCAGGTACTTGCAGAGAACAAATGTAGTTGGCGTCACCATTGTCGTCAACATGGCTCCCAAGGTTCCCGTCCTCCGTTCTTCCGCTATGCTCCGCATGGTTATCAACGGAATCATAAATAAGGTCGGAATAACAAAAAACGAAAAAAACAGCTCGGCCGGAGGCTTACTTTTCGCAGCGACTGCAAAATCCTGAAGAATTATCGCATAAGTAAGGCACATGGAAACCATGAAAAGCATGGCAACCAGGTAGGTACTGGGCGATAGCAGCAACCCCTTTATTTCGTGTTTCAATAATATGAAAAAAAGCCGCATGATCTGATTAAATGGTTTCGTCCCAAACCCGCTTTGTCGCAGCAAGGAAAATATCCTCAAGGCTGGGGTCTTCGCGACGGACCTCTCGTAATCCGAAATTACCTTCGCGTACAACATTGATTATTTTTTCACCGAGCGATTCTTCCGACAATGTTGAAAGTTCATAAAGAAAATACCCGTCTTTCTCACGCCGCAGCATGGAAACAGACTCACAAGGAATGCCCCGGTTTTCCAGATATTCCTTCGGATCGGCAATCTCCACCTGTACGGAAAACGAATAAACCGTGCGCGGTAAAAAGCGCCGGCGAAGATAAGGAATTTCTCCGCTGGCGACAATCTGTCCATGGTTTATGATAATCACGCGATCGGTACACATTTCGATCTCAGCCAGAATATGGCTGGAAATGATTACCGTCATTTTTCCTTTCAGGCTCGTGATAAGGTTACGGATCGCAACAATCTGATGCGGATCCAAGCCGATTGTGGGCTCATCCATGATCACTACGTCAGGCTCAGCCAAAATGGCGTCTGCTATGCCCACACGCTGGCGAAAACCCTTGGAAAGATTTCCGATCATTTTCCGTTTTGCCTTCCTGGCAAGATCGCACAAGTCCATGACCTCCGCAACACGTCTCTTTATATTTGAACCGCGCAGACCCTTCAATTCAGCCCGGAAAGCAAGATACTCGTCAACACGCATATCCAACGGGAGCGGATTATTCTCCGGCATATAGCCGATATGTTTCTGCGCGCCTATCGCATCCGAAGCCACAGGAACACCGCAAATAGACGCGGAACCCGAGTCTGCCATCATCAATCCGCTCAGGATACGCATGGTTGTACTTTTCCCTGCGCCGTTCGGACCAAGAAACCCAACAATTTCACCTTTCTCCACCGTAAATGAAATATTATCCAAGGCGCGAAAAGCCCCATAGGTCTTGGTCAAGTTTTGAACAGAAATGCTTGGAATGGTTGGATCTGCCATATATCGATTTTACAAAGACATTCAGTTATAATCATGCATGGTTCACATCTTTGCTTCAATGAAAAATACGAGAATAAATGGCCATTGCAAAAATTTCCGCAACCTCATCCGGATAAATAAGCATTGCTTTCAACGACCATAAGACATAAACGACGGTATCATGAAAGAATCAGCTCTTTTCGTTTGCGGATTTCCGGGTACAAGCCCGAACGATGAACTGCGCAAAATCATCGACCAAGGGATAGGTGGCGTTATCCTTTTTGAACGCAATGTAAGCGACAGTAAGGCGGAGCTTGAAGAGCTAATTGCATGGATACGGGAAGCCTATAAAAAGCATGGCTTAGCCACTCCTGTGATTGCCATTGACCACGAAGGCGGGCGCGTTCACCGGCTCAAAAAGCACGCCACGCGCTTCCCGCTTCCTGCGGAGAACACTGCCCCGCTCACTCCCGAAACATGCTACCGCCAAGGAAGAATACAGGGGCAGGAGCTGAAACAGCTTGGATTCAATCTGGTCTTTGCACCGGTTTACGACCTGGGAGCCCAAGGCGAATATGCTACCGCCCTGGGTGCCAGAACCTTTTCGGCCAATCCCCAAACCTGTGCGGAGCTTGCTGATGCCACCAGAATGGGTTTGGAAAGCAGTGGAATCATTGCGACCGCCAAGCATTACCCCGGATACGGCTCTGTGATTATTGATCCCCATGAAGATTTGCCAATCGTTGAAAAATCATTGGACAGACTCATGAAAGAGGATCTGCTTCCTTTTCATCATGCAATCGAACAAGGATGCAGAGCGATCATGTCCGCCCATATTTTAAATAAGACAATCGACAGTCATTACCCAGCCACACTTTCTTCCCAATGGGGAAAGATATTGCGCGAATCGTTTAAGTACAGAGGCGTCCTTATCAGTGACGACCTTTGTATGGGAGCTGTCTGCAAACATTATCCGGTATCAGCGTTCGTTCCGCTCGCAATAGATGCTACCGTCGATATCCAGCTCATCTGCCACCCACTTGAAAACGACGACTGGACATCAGGAATCCGCGAAGGAATCAAAGCTATTCAGGAAAACCAGGACATTGGATTTCGGGCAAAGCTGGACGCGTCGCTCAAGCGCATCACTGATTTTCGGTCACTGCTAGCCTGAACAGCCATAGCAGAAAAGCCCATTTTGTCATAAAAAAAACGTGCCGGATTACGGCACGTTTTTTATTTATTCAATTATTGCTGATCGCGGTTTCCCTGACGGCCTTGTCCACCCTGACCTCTGCCGCGATGACGGCGATGACCATGGCGTTTTCCGTTGTATTCACCGCGGTTTTCACCACGGTTTTCCCGACCTTTAAAATCTCTGCGATCCTGTTGTTTTTTCGGAGCTTCCTTCGATGAACCTCCCCCGAAAATCAGACTGAAAAATTCAGCGACGCTTGCAAAGAAACCTTTCTTTTTCGGTTCAGGTTTCGCCTGCGGTTTTGCTTGCTGATTTTTATCCTTTGACTGCTGCTGGTTCCTGTTTTCCTGTGAACGCTGCGGTCTCGGTTCCCTAGCCTCTCTCGGTTTGGAAGGAGCCTCACCGGTATCACCTTCCAATTCACGCTGACGGCGTTTTGCGGAGGTGAATTTCGGCTTGTTTGCGCTGTCTTCATCTGAAACCGGAACTACCATACGCTCAGGACGCGGTTCGCGTCTTGGTCTTTCAGCCCGGCTTTCGCCTTCCGGTTTGTTGGCGACAGCTTTTCCGGACAGGTTTTCCTCAACGATTTCATCATCGCCGAGTTCGCCCATCTTATTAACGCTACCGCTGGTATTCAGTTTTTGCTTTGGATTTGAACGCCCGCGAAGGTTTGTCTTTGACTCGTTCTCTGCGCTTTCGTTTCCGACATCTGCTTTTTCCGGAGTATCCTCTACGATCGGACCAGGAACAAATACAGCCTTAAGCACCTTTTCAGGGGCCTCGGTATGTACTGTTTCTTCCGTCATTTCCTTTTTCTGCTCACAGGAGCAAGTACAAGCTGCGGATTCGGTTGATTCTGCTTCCGGGCTCTTCTGATTACTGCTTACAGGGGATTCGTTTGCTTCCTCTTTGGTGTTGTCTTGTTTTGCAGCTTCGTTGGCTGCTACTTCACTTTGTTCCGGTTTCTTTTGGTTATCATTGTTCTGTGAACTCTGACCGGGACAATAGACATCATCCAGAGCCTTGTCTTTTGGGTTCTGTTTGAATGTTGGCATGTGTCTATTTACTTATGTTGCTTATTTGTTATTCTGGCTTCCAATAGTATAATCAATCATGATTGATTAACGGCTTTTGTCTTTTGGAGACAACTTTCTGCAATGCAGAGCTAATAATTAACTGTTTAGCCGTCTTTTAGGCGAAGCCATAAGTTAAGCCTAAAGCAATAGTACTATACATCTTTCCCTTCTTTTAACAACTCTTAATTTGGCAAATTGTGAATAACTTTTGAATATGTTTATAATTTGTGCTTTACAGGACAGAACTAAGCCGTTTCTATAAGCCCTTCATTTTTCTTAACATGCAAAAAACAAGAAAAGCTATAGCGAAACGATTCAAGGTTACCGGTTCCGGCAAATTAATGCGCCGTACGCCAGGCCGTCGTCACTTGCTTACACACAAGTCGAACAAGCAAAAACGCGCAGCAAACAAAGATAAGCCTGTTTCTGACGGTTTCACCGTTATGTATAAGGCAGGTCTTCCTTTTGCTTAATCTGAATCCTCCATCAATTAGCGCTTTCAGGCAAGTCTAAGGCAGGCCTAATGCGCTCTAAATATCATTACAGAACATGCCAAAAGTAAATACACACGTAGCATCACGTAAGCGCAGAAAAAAAATTCTGAAATCCACAAGAGGTTATTTCGGAAATGCATCGCGCTTGATCAAGTTCGCAAAACAAGCAGCTGACCGCGCAGGTCAATTTGCTTTCGGACACCGCCGCAAAAAGAAAGGCGAGTTCCGCAAACTCTGGATTGTCCGTATCAATGCAGCCTGCCGCCCGGAAGGCATCTCCTACAGCCGTTTGATTTCCGGTCTGAAGGCAGCCAATATTGAAATGGACCGTAAGCAGATGTCCGAACTGGCCATCCATGATCCGGTAGCGTTCAAAGTACTCGTAGGCCAAGCCAAGGCAGCTTTGAAATAAGCAGTTTCTATTTAAGCACAAGGCGATGACTCCGGACGGATTCATCGCTTTTTTTGTTTTTATCCCATGTACCCCTAATTAAAATAATGAAGTTAAATATCATTCTTTTCATACCTTCATTGATTTTCTCAGCCTGCACCTCTTCCTCTCCCGATATAAGTGATACCCGATACACGTATCCAAGCGAAGATAGCATGAAAAAGACAGGTATTAGGTTTTATATAAATTCAGACGGCTATATTACAAGCGGAATAAAACCAAAAAAAACTGTATATAGGTATGAAATGACAGATAATGAAGATGGATCTTTCTCCAGTATTCTTTATGGAGAGCCGGAATCTTCAGAAGAAAGATACGACCCCTTAGAAAATATGCCAGAATTTGAGGAAGCTTTTTCAGCAGCAAATTCATTCGCATTTAAGAAAGCTATCCCATACAAAGGGAAACTAGGCTGTATTCACGTTTTCTGGAATGAAAAGAAACAATTCCTGAGAGAAAACTATAAGATCGATTGGAAAACTCCGGCAGAATTAAACACAAACACCATTTACGATTAATCCTAAACTACCGCTGCGACCAGGAACGGAGAGAGCGCAAAAGAAACCATTCCAATGCAGCGGATTCTTTCATGTTCAGTTCCAGTAATCCTTTCATGTGCTCGAGATCACCGACAACCGAATCGTAGGACAGAATAACATTCGCTTTTCCGTCCTTCATGAAAACACGCGCAACAGCAGAGGTCTTCTCTTCAAGCTCTTTCAGCAAGCGTTGGCGAAGCGATTTATAAAGACCTGCTTCAAAGGCTTCCTTTTCCTCAGACGTCATCCCCTCCATTTTTTCATCCGTCAGCTGTTCCTTGACAGCCGAGTCTGTCAGACTTGAGACAATGGATTCAAAACCAGCAACCAACCCGTAAAGTTGGGAAATCATTTTTGCGACAAACTGATTATCCCGTCCCGAGCTCAGTATATTTTCTATCCACGATTTATAGTGTTCCGCCCATCGAGCCCAATCCTTGTCCTGCACAGGCAATAATTCCGTAGGAAGGCGGAAATTCTGCGTCCGCGAACGGATGGTAGCCAGGACATCATAAAACCGTGAAGTCAACAGGATCAAAACGGTGTCCGCAGGCGGCTCTTCCAATGTTTTTAGAAAGGCATTTGCCGATTCCTGATTAAAACGATCCGCATCGGTGACCAACGCCACCTTGCGTAATGCAACCGTTGGCGAAAGCTGAATACTGCGAATCAGTTCGCGCACGCTTGCCACCCGGATCTCACGCGCCTTTCCCGCGGGTTTCAACGAGAAAAAATCCGCATGTGAAAGCACTTTTCCCGGATCACAACCCAAGATGATTCCGGCCAACTTAAATGCGTCTTTTTCCAATGCCGACACATCATCCCCGTAAAACAGAATCGCATGGGGCAACTTATCCCCACGCACTGCTTCAGAGAGGATTTCTATCGGCTTCCGCCCTTTATCATGTAAACCGCTTGGTGACTTCATTCCAGATCAGCACTCCTATCTCTTCAACATTCTTTGTGCCGTCCACGACAAAAAGACGTTGCGGCATAGCTTTTGCAAGCAACAGATAACCCTTGCGTACTTTTTCAAAAAACTCGACCGACTCTGCTTCCATCCGGTCAAATCCCCCTTTGCGTTCGGCAACCCGGCGTAAGCCGACTTCAACGGGAACATCCAGGACGATGGTCAAATCGGGAAAGTATTCGCCCACCGCGAATTCATTGATCATACGTACATGATCCTCTGCCAGTTCACGGGCAACGCCCTGATAGACTGTCGTTGAATCAAGATACCGGTCACTCAATATGATCTCGCCTCGCATGAGGCAAGGTTGGATAACCTCCCGCACCAACTGGGCACGGGCGGCAGCAAACAACAATAGTTCGGTCTCCGGAAACATATCCATTTCATATTCCGTATGCTTCAGCAGCTTACGGATGGATTCCCCAACCTCGGTACCTCCGGGTTCACGCGTTTCCTTCACGGTAAAGCCGATATCCTCAAAACGTCTTCTTAGCGTTTTGATCTGAGTGCTTTTACCGCTTCCCTCAGATCCCTCAAAAGAGATCATCAAGCCGCGACCGCCATTGATTTGTTTGAATTCCATTATCCGGCTATATAAACAGTTTCAAGGAACGATTTCAAATCCTCAATGCTTGGACTGGTTGCTGTGCGGACATAAAAACCCGAAGTGCAGACAGCTAAGGTCAAGGAGGCTTCAACCGACAAGCCGAGAACCTGTCCCGTCATGAATCCTGCACTGAATACATCCCCTGCCCCGGTCGTAATCATGGGATTCTCCGCGTAAGGTCCGGGAACCCACCATGCACCTTCCTTGGTTGCGCAGGCTGCCGAACGTGTCGGATGCACAACAACCGCATAAATATTCAGGTAATCACGGATATCGGCAGCCATCTGTTTCAATGATTCCGCATACTCCTCGCCGCCGGATTTACCCATGATATCGTAAATCTGTTCAGCTTCCTTCAGGTTAAGCCCAAGGATTGCCTTTCCGAATTTATCGAATGCAGAAATCCTTTTCATCACGCCGACAATGTCTTCTTTTGTGCGTTTCTGCGGATCACACAAATCAAAGAAGAAATAACGATCCGGCTTTGCCGGAATTTTCGGAAGCACTTTCTCGATCATCAGATCAAAGATGCTGTTGAGATTGCTCAGCATCGTCCAGTTTGTAATAGCCATTAAATCGGCTTTCTCCACAATGGCGCAAAGTTCCTTTTCATTGCATGCTGCAAGCAAATGCTCCGCGTCAACATGGTCCAGGTCACGCATTTTCCCGAGCATCAGCTTTCCGTCCTTGAACTCAAGCGCATGCGTGATCCCCGGATTGGTAACGGAAACCGCATCTGTTTTCTCGGCAAATTCCTTGAATACCGGAACAATCTCGGGATTACCCAACGCTCCGAAGTATTTCACCTTCATCCCTGCGGAAAGAAGTGCGTTTGACATAATCGGCCCGTTTCCGCCAAGCTTCTCAAGGATCGGATAAAGCTCTATGTTCGCGCTTTTCCCTACCGCCTGGAGAACACGGTGACCGAATGATTCTATCGTAGGCATCGGCGTATATTTGTCCCCCTGTCCGTGACGCTGGTCAACCGGGCGCACAATGATGTCGATAAAACCGTCAAATCCGGCTACGACAAATTTATCCTTCAAGCAAACTTTGGAAGCATTCAGTTCTTCCAGACAACGAGCAGAAAGTTCTTTTTTCATGCGTGAGATTCAAAATAAAATCCCCGATAAGGCAATGGAAAATAAAGATTCCGCGCATATAATAAGCAAAGTTTACCCTTTCCTTTTTCAGGCAACTGCGGTAATCTCCGGACGTTCTATTTTACATTTTAAATCAATAAACCTCGCAATATGAATACATTCACCAAAACGATTACAAAATTAACAGCCGTGGCAGCATTGGCTTTAAGTTCGACGGTAGCATCTGCCGACACGGCATTGGAGCTTGGGTTGATTACCCCGATCCAGATTACCGACGATATCACATCGGTACGTGGTTTGCGTATCGGCATCATTTATACGGAGAACGCCGATGTCACCGGGCTTGATATCAACGTTATTGCCGGACGCGTGAGAGGCGACTTTACCGGTCTCCAGCTCTCCCTGATTAATATCATCGACGGCAATATGACCGGCGTGCAATTCGGTGGAGTAAACATCGTGCAAGGCGAAGCAACGGGAGCCCAATTCGGCTTTGTGAATTACGATAACATGGGTAACGGCGCCGCTTTCGGTGTGGTCAACTATGCTACCAGCTATCACGGCTTACAGTTCGGTTTCGTCAACTATGCCCGTGAGCTTGAAGGCCTGCAGATCGGCTTGATAAACATTGCCAAAAACAGCGAACTGTACCAAGTGCTTCCTATTCTGAACTTCAATTTCAAGTTCTAAACGGCGAAAGGCTTTAATGACGGCGGTAGCATCATGCTACCGCTTTTTTTTGCTTCGCCTTCGCGATCAACAGAATACTTCCGCCCGGTTACACAGGCTTGACGTAAACGCATCCGGAACAAAGTAACGTTCGGTCCCGAATCCGCAGGAAAAACGGTTTCTGAGATCACTGGCGGCTACGCGCATGGCATGCACCAATCCGATTTTGGTCTCAAAAGCCGACGAATAAACCAGCGGAAGGCTTGTGGCATTCCTCCACGCCATAAATGCATTCACATCACCGACGAAAGCAGGTTTAACCACCACAAGACCAACCCATCCGGAGGCTTCCAGCTGCTTCAGACATTCCAATGAGCTAGCGGATTCATCCAGCGCGATCTTTACCGATGACGACTTGCCCAACGCACCCATGACGTCCTCGTATCCCACAGGAAGCGGCTGTTCAAAGAAAGCGATCCTGTCAGCATAATCCTGCAGAAAATCCAGGTATCGCCTGAAACACGCCTCATCCAGGCTACCGTTGGCATCCAGGCGAAACCGACATTCCGGAGACGCACCGTCCAGCAATGCTTTGATCCGCGTGTGCTCTTCATTCTCGGTACCACCTCCGACCTTGACTTTAAACGAACGGAACCCGAGCCCATAACACTCCCGGAAAGCCTCTTGTGAACGGATCAGCGCCGTTATGGATAGCCGCTTTCCGGCAACCGATGGAAATAATCCATTCAAATCAGCCAATGCGCAGCTTAAGGCATAACGCGTGCATGGCAAATGTTCCGGAATGTCCTGCATGTTACCGGAAAAACACCCTGACATTTTTCTAAGGCATGTTTCCGCTGCCTCAATGCTTTCTGTCCTGAATCCCGCCCAAGGAGCAATTTCACCGTAAGCAATACGCCTGTCCTCATTGCCCAGAGTGACAATGATTCCGCACCGTTCCTCCGTGATTCCCGATCCCGTAACGAGAGGCACACGGAATTTTCGGCGGTAACATTGGTAAGTCAGTTGATACATGGCAGAAACAAAAGCCCGACCAAAAAATACAATTTCAGTTCAGTTCGCGGCGGTTGCGCCCAAGCAATTCAATCATGTTTTGTTGATGGCGGCTCGTCAGGTCAAGATAGTCCAAAATCTGCATGTGAAGCATTTCCGCCTTCAACACCTCCTGTTTTTCCATGGATTGTTTTGAGATGGATTTGGCCAGTTTCCTGATACTGCCCTTTATGCTTTGACGAAGACGCGCAGCGTATTCCACCTGTTCGTCTGACAGATCCTCCGTCTTCAGGTATTCTCCGCCGACCTTCAACGTATCCAGCGTAATAAACGCCGTGGCAAGCAAACCTTCACGGGTAATCGTAGAATAAACATATTTTTTTGAATACGCCTTGTTTGCGAAATTAATAAGCCGTTTGGTGCAATCGCAGATCTCCTCAAGCTCGCTGGTAACACGGATAAGTATCGTTGCGCGCCGCTCGCTTTCCTCGGAAAGATTACCGCCCGAACAGTTAAGCAGATAATTAACCAGATCACTCGCCATGACGTCGCTGCGGTCTTCCAGTTGGCTTAGTTCCTTGAGCTTTTCCTGGTAGTTGTCGCCCTGCTCCGTATACACCTCGATAAACCCACTGAACATCTGCTGCGCTACCCCGCTTAAACGGTAAACAGCCTGCTCGGCCTGAGAAAGATTAAATTCAGCCAGTTGCGGCACACCGGCAACACCTTTTGAATAAATAAGCCGTTGGGTTTCTTCCTCTTTGTTTTCCTCGGTAACCTTTTTGGGAATGATTCTTTCCACAAATTCAACCAGATACGGTGAAACCCATACCAGGATACAGATATTGATCAGATTAAATGTCGTATGGAAAAAAGCTGTCTGCTTTGTTATGTTTGATTGCGCTATCGCCATCAGCTTCTCGGGAGAAGCACCCTCGGGACCCACCTGATTCAGGAACTCGATATGCTGCATCCTTCCCATAAAGAATGTGAATATGGCCAGCATCCACAAAACACCGATCACATTAAACAGACTGTGCAGCAAGGCGGCCCGTTTCGAATTTCTGCCCAACGCCAGGGAAGCCAGAATGGCTGTGATCGTTGTTCCGACATTTTCGCCGAGAACAATGGCACAGGATTCATTGATCCCGATCCAGCCGTTTGCAGCCATGGTCATAGTAATGGCCATCGCAGCGGCGGAAGACTGGACCAGAATAGTCAAAAGCGTACCAAACGCAAAAAAGATCAAAATCGAAGGGTAACCGATCTTATCGTAAGTATAGTTCTGGACAAAATGGAATATGCCCGAATCCATGCTGGGAACAGGAACCGCATTTTTCAGCATACCCATGCCCATCAATAACAATCCGCTTCCCACCAGCGTGAGCCCGATGCTTTGCCATTTCTCCTTGGGCAAAAAAACCATGATAACCCCGATCCCGATAATCGGCAAAGCAAAGTCGCCGATATTAAACTGAAAACCGATAATCGCAACAATCCACCCCGTCAGCGTCGTCCCGAGATTCGCCCCCATAATGACACCAAAGGCCTGTCTCAGATTAAACAGGCCTGCGTTCACAAAACTGACAACCATGACGGTGGTTGCAGAAGAGGAGTGTGTTACGACTGTTACCCCCAACCCGGTCAGAATACCGTGAAAACGTGTTTTTGTGACCGATGCGAGAAACGAACGCATCTTGTTCCCGGCCGCTTTTTGCAGCGATTCCGACATGATCTTCATGCCGAAAAGAAAAACACCCAGACTGCCAAGAATCGTAAAGAACGTTTTCATCAATACTATGAATATCAAGCGGTTTTATTGAACCGGAAGAGCGCCACATCGCCATCCTTGAAGATATAATCCTTGCCCTCAAGACGGTATTTCCCATGCTCCCGCGCTGCGGCAACCGAACCGCAGGACATCAGATCGTCATAGGAAACAACTTCGGCCTTGATGAATCCCGTTTCGAAATCCGTATGGATGACGCCTGCGCACTGGGGCGCCTTCATCCCCTTCACGAAGGTCCAGGCATGCACTTCCTTTTCGCCGGCGGTAAAGTAAGAGGCCAGTCCCAGTAAATCGTAGGTGTTCCGGATCAATGAAGAAACACCGGAATCTTTCGCGCCGATTTCTCTCAGAAACGACTTCGCCTCTTCCAGTGGCAAGTCCAACAAGTCAGCTTCCAGCTTCACGCAGATAATACTGACGGTAGCATTGTGTGCTTTTTTCACATACTCGCGTACCTTCTTCACATACGCATTCGATTCCGGCTCAGCAACATCGTCCTCGGACACGTTACAGGCATACAGTACCGGCTTTGCGCTGAGCAGGAAAAAACTTTTGAGACGTGCCTCTTCCCCTTCCTTCAACGGTAGCATGTTCGCCGGTTTTCCTTCGTTCAAATGCGGAATCAGCCGGTTCAGCAAGTCAATGCTTGCCAGGGCTTCTTTATCCTGCCCTTTGGCCTTGCGCATATTCTTATCCAATTGGGACTCCGCAGACTGGATATCGGCAAGGATCAGCTCGGTTGTGATCACTTCAATGTCCCGGACAGGATCAACGCTGCCCATGCTGTGAATCACATCGTCATTATCAAAGCAACGGACGACCTGAACAATCGCGTCCACTTCACGGATATTCGCCAGGAACTTGTTTCCCAAACCCTCTCCCTTGCTGGCTCCGGCAACCAATCCCGCAATGTCCACCATTTCAATGGCTGCCGGGATGATCACCTGTGTTTTTGATATTTTACGCAGTGGCTCAAGACGCTCGTCAGGCACTTCGACAATACCGACATTCGGGTCGATCGTACAAAACGGATAATTTGCCGCCTCCGCTTTTCTCGTGCGGGTCATGGCGTTAAAGAGCGTACTTTTCCCTACGTTTGGTAATCCGACTATTCCAGCTTTTAGCATAATGATTAGGAGATAAAAAACCGCATTTTCCTTTTCAAAGGAAAAAGGGTCAAGACTTCATTCGCCCAAGGGCGTAAAAAGCGGCAGCTCGTCAGGATACGGATGCTACCGCCGGTACCGTTACGCCTGCTTTGCTTTCAGCAAAAGACAGGTCGCATGCACGGCTATGGCTGCACCGTTTCCGATATCGCCAACCCGTTCATTGGTGGTCGCCTTGATTCCTACGCAATCCACGTCGATTTCCAGCAGTTTCGCTATATTCTTTTTCATCTGCTCGACATACGGCTTCATTTTCGGAGCTTCGGCAATAATACATGTGTCAATATTGCTCACACAATAACCCCTAGCCTTTGCTTCCGATACTGCCTTGTTAACGATAACATCTGAAGAAACGCCCCGGATTGACATGTCAGTGTTCGGGAAATAATGACCGATATCAGGCAAAGCCAACGCCCCGAATATAGCATCCGCGATGGAATGATACAGTACGTCCGCATCCGAATGACCCAACAGTCCCAAATGGTAAGGTATTTCCACCCCGCCGATAATCAGCTTTCTGTCTTGCACTAAACGATGTATGTCATAACCGATTCCTATACGCATATTCCAAATATTTTTAAGTTAACAATGATAGTGCAATGCACCAGAGAAAGGTGCCTTAAAGCGATTTAATCGGAATCTTTCAACAAAAATCCGATCACTGACAAATCCGAGGGATAAGTTATTTTTAAATTAAGCGACTTATTCTCTATTATTTTGACAGGATGTCCTACAATTTCACAAGCGGCGGTATCATCGCTGATTTCCAGGTTTCTCAGCAAAACTTCCTCGTAGGCACGGCAAATAACGTCAAAACGAAAAGCCTGAGGCGTCTCCATCGCCCAAAGCAAGGTTCTGTCCACATTCGTCAACCGGGTAGCCACATCCGCGCTTCCGTCAACCTGCTTGATAGAATCAGTCACCCTGTGCGCCAAGACAGCAGCAGCATATTTCTCCACGTTGCCAATAAGTGTTTTCACCTGGTTTACATTCAGCATCGGACGCGCACAGTCATGGATCAGCACATAATCGGCAGATTTATCCTTGAGGTGGTGCAAAGCGTTATAGACAGAATCCTGTCTTCTCTGCCCGCCCTTTTCCCATGCTACCGTTAAATGTCCGTATTGGTTGTCATGGAGTGATTTTTCCAATGCCGCCCTTTGCGCCTCATCGCGGTAGATAAAAAGAAACGTATCTACCAATCCCGAACCGGCAAAAGCATCCATGGAATAAAGGAATGCCTCGCGTCCGTTGATCCTGGCAAGGACTTTATCGGGAGCAGCGCCTTCCATACGCTGCCCGCTGCCGCCGCAGAGCAAAATAGCTACATGTTTCATAGGGTAATTTTTTTAATTTTCTTTAGACAGAACCTGCAGAATCCAGCGAATAATGAATTCTTCCCTGAATTCTACAAATCGCATTCATTTTGTCTAAGAAAAAATCAGCAATTCATTTCCGCAAGAATCGCCTCAATCGTTTTCTGCGGATTTTCAGATTTCAGGATCGGACGCCCGACAACGATATGTGACGCGCCCATCCGCACGGCATCGGACGGTGTCGTGATACGTTTCTGCTCATTCGTATCCGCGCCAAGAGGACGGATGCCCGGCGTAACCATCAACGGTCTTGTACCAAGCGCATTGCGCAATACCACCAGTTCCTGCGGCGAACAGACCAGACCCTGGATTCCCGATGCTACCGCCATTTTTCCGAGACGGAGCACCTGCTCTTCCGCTTTGCCGGATACACCGACTTCGTTCAGTTGAACATCGTTCATGGAAGTCAGAACCGTGACTGCCAGCAAATGCATCTTCGGATTGATCTCCTCGCGCGCGGCATTTGCCCACTGGAGCATTTCACTGCCTCCCGACGCATGCAACGTCAGCATACCGACCGGGTAACCCCGCAGACTTTTCACCGCGCTGGCCACCGTGTTGGGAATATCGTGCAGCTTCAAGTCCAAAAATATTGAGTATCCCATGTCAGCCACTTCACGCACAAAATCAGGCCCGTAACGGACAAATAATTGCAAACCGACCTTTACCCAGTCCAGCTTATTGTCCAGTCCTTTCAGGAATGCTACCGCCTCCCCGCGTTCCGGCAAATCCAACGCCAAAATCAGTTTTTCTTTCGCTTTTGATTCCATTTCGAAAAAGCATTAAAGCGAAAAAAAATGGACTGGAAAGACTTATATTTCGCAGCAAAGTGCACAGAATCATGACTTAATTCCAAGTGTAAATCACAGCGTACCTGTTTTGCAGCCGACAACAAATACTTTATGTTATTTGTGTTCTCTGTGACTTAAACCATTTTCAGACAAAATTTCTGTCCAAGAAACGGTGTTATTTAGCCAAACCCCAGCGCTTGGTAAAAGGATAATAGATACAAAATGCCCGTCCGACCACACTGGTTTCAGGCACAAAACCCCAGACACGGCTGTCCGAACTGTTCGAGGAATTGTCTCCCATGGCATAAAAATAATGTTCCGGAACAGTAACGGTATCCCCCTGCTTGAGCATTCCGTAATAACTGTAACCCGGGTATTCGCCTTCACGTCCGGCATTTTTCAGGAACGCATCCGCACCGGAGATCGGTTTTTCATTGCGGATCAGGTAAGGAGCATCCACCTGCAATGTGTCACCGCCCGTCCCGACCAAACGCTTGATATAATAAAAATCACCTTTGATCTCAGGTATTTCGTCTGTCCGGAAAACAATCGGGTCACCAATTGTCGGTTTCACAAAATGGTAGCTTATGCGGTCAACAAAAAGCATGTCACCGGTAAGAATATCAAAATTGAACAGTTCCTCGCCTTTTTTCACATGTTTCCCGGTTTTCAGGAAAACACCGTTCGAAAATGATTCAACCAGCCCGTTCTGGCGGGAATAGGATAAGACGTCGGAATAAGACTTCAGACCCGGATAAAACGTTTTTATGATCACGTTTTCCTCCAGCGAAAATTCCTGCGGCAGCTTCAACGTGACTGCTTTCATTCCCAGATCATTCTTTATCACGACGGTATAATCCCTGCCGGAACCGGAATCCACATAAGCCAAATGACCATCCTTTGACAATGGCAACAAGACCTCGCCTTCGCCCGGTGACTTGATTTCATACGCACTCGTCCAGAGCATAAGCTTACGCAACATGCTCTGTAAAGTCCCGGGGCGCGGATTCTGCTCGTTGAAGACCTCCGTCGTCATCCCGTTATAAGTCGGGTACATCGAATTCGTCGGAATCTTGAACGGCTGGAAGAAATACGAACGAACGCCTATGGCCAAAATAGCCGCAACCAAAATCACTTCCACATTTTCCGGTATGAATTTCTGCGGATAAATATTCCCGCCGTGTTTCTTCATCAATGCTTCCAGGTCATCCATCCGGTGCAGCAGCGACGCATCATCCGATTTCTCGTTCAAGGCAAGAATCAACTTGTCCCGGAAGCGGATCAAATCCTCGACAGCACGCTCCGGCATCAAATCCTTGCGATAATGATAAACCTTATCGGCAAGCGATACCAGATGTTCTGCAGCTGTACGGGTTTTGCTATTTTTAGACATGCTTGACTTATTCAATGGAAGCCCGGGCTTTTTGCCAAGTTTTGTTTTTGCCTGAATAATAAAATAGAAAAAAACTGTTTTTTCTCAAAAATGACTTATTCCAGATTATGCTTCAGCCACTTTTCGGCGGCAGCATGGGAAATACCCTTCCTGCCGGCATAATCCTCCACTTGCTCCCGGGTGATCTTTCCGACAGAAAAATAATGGCTTTCCGGGGAAAAGAAGACCAGTCCGCACGTCGAACCCTGGGGATTCATTGCAAAACTCTCCGTCAGTTTCACGCCCGTAGCCTCTTCTGCGCCCAACAACGCCCATAAGGTCGCTTTCTCGGAATGGTCCGGCAAGGACGGGTAACCGATAGCCGGACGTATCCCGTCATAACGTTTCTTGATCAGATATTCCAGATGCTCCGGAGTCATTGGCTCATCCACTGAAAACCCTTCTTTTGCTGACAATCCGAACTGGTCGCGCATCATCTTATGGACATACTCCGCCGAGGCTTCCGCCAAACGATCACCCAGTGACTGAACCAGAATTGCCGAATAATCATCACCCGCTTGCTTGTAGGCTGCCGTCATCGCCGGGATTTCATGCCCCGAGCTTACCGCAAAACCGCCGCAGTAATCCATGCCGTCCTCCCGCTCAAAAAGAAAATCCGCCAGACAAAGATACGGTTCTCCGGGAAGCTCCTTTTCTTTCTGCTGCCTGAGACAGAAAAAGGTTGCCGCCGGGCATTCACGCGTCTCATCCGTGTAAAATACAATGTCATCGCCCACGGCATTCGCCGCCCAGATTCCGAACACCGCACGCAAATGAATGCTGCCATCCCCAATCCACCGTGACAGCACAGCCTGCGCATCCTGGTACAGTTTCGTCGCCTGCTCGCCATACTTCGCACTCTCCAGTATCCGCGGAAAAATGCCAGGCATCTCCCATGTGTAAAAAAACGGTGACCAGTCAATGTACTCACACACCTTACTCAACGGTAACTCCATGACCTGTTTTCCTAGTTTCATAAATCTAATCCGAAGAACGCTTATTATTTGAAAAAATCTTTTTGAGTAAAGATTTCCTCAAACTTCATTCATTGTTTCTTTTTAAACTTGTTTTTGCGGGCAGTTTCCAGCTTGCTCAGCGGAGCGGCATTGGCCTTGCTGTTTGCGTGGTATTGGGCGCACAGTTTGGCCTGCTCGGCCTTGACTTCCGCCAGATAGCCTGCTGATTTTTCCCTGCTGAGAATTTGGGAGCAGATGTTGGCGACGAGGGAAGCGTCGCCTACCTGTTGAGTGAAGTGGCTGTAAGCCGGAGCGATTTTCAGGGCGGTATGCAGACGGCTCGTCGTCGCTCCGCCGATCAGCAAGGGTACGGAGAATCCTTCCCGCTCCATTTCGGAAGCCACATGGATCATTTCATCCAGTGAGGGCGTAATCAGGCCTGAAAGTCCGATCATATCTGCCTTATGTTCGCGGGCTGCTCTCAGTATCTGTTCGCACGGTATCATCACCCCGAGATCAATCACTTCGTAATTATTGCAGGCAAGCACAACACCTACGATATTCTTCCCGATGTCGTGCACATCACCTTTGACGGTAGCAAGAACAATCGTCCCCGCCTTACTTGTTTCCGTCTGTTTTTCCTTGAGCATATAGGGTTCCAGCAATGCTACCGCCTTTTTCATGACGCGCGCACTTTTCACCACCTGAGGCAAAAACATTTTCCCCGACCCGAAGAGTTCGCCGACCACTTTCATGCCGTCCATAAGCGGACCCTCGATAATGTCCAGCGGACGTGAATACAGCCGGAGCGCTTCCCCTACATCGGTTTCCAGAAAATCCGTAATGCCTTTTACCAAGGCATGGCTCAGGCGTTCCGCAACCGCAGTCTGACGCCAGGCGGCGGTCTGCGCGCCATCCTTTTCCGTGGCATCCTTTCCTTTCAGCCCCTCCGCATAGGCAATCAGACGCTCCGTAGCATCCTCGCGCCGGTTCAGAAGCACATCCTCGACCCGGTCACGAAGCTCGGGTTCGATTTCGTCATAGATCGCCAGCATGCCCGCATTGACAATGCCCATGTCCAGACCCGCCCGGATCGCGTAATAAAGAAAGACCGCGTGCATCGCCTCACGCACAGGATTATTTCCGCGGAATGAAAATGAAATATTGCTGACGCCTCCGCTGGTCAGCGCGCCCGGGCAACGCTCTTTGATAGCGCGAACCGCCTCGATAAAATCCACCGCATAATGATCATGCTCCCGCATGCCCGTTGCTACCGTCAGGATATTCGCATCAAAAATGATGTCCTGCGGTAACATACCGACTTCCCTCGTCAGAATGTCATAGGCGCGCGCGCAAATGCGAACCTTGTCTTCCTTGCCGGCCGCCTGTCCGTTTTCGTCAAAGGCCATCACCACCACTGCCGCACCGTAGCGCATGACCAGTCTCGCCCGTTCCCTGAAGACACTTTCGCCCTCTTTCAGGCTGATTGAGTTCACGACACCTTTTCCTTGCAGGCATTTCAGCCCTGCCTCAATCACTTCCCACCTGGATGAATCGATCATCACGGGAACACGCGCGATTTCCGGTTCGGACGCGATCAGGTTCAGAAACCGAGTCATGCACGCCGGAGCATCCAGCATCCCTTCATCAAAGTTTACATCAATGATGTTTGCCCCGTTCTGTACCTGTTGCAACGCAACCGCAGCAGCCGCGTCAAAGTCATTCTCCTGAATCAGTTTGCGAAACTTCGGTGAGCCGGTAACATTCGTCCGTTCACCGACCATGATGAATGGCAGGTTGTCATCGGATACCGCAAACGCCTCCAGTCCGCTGAATGCCGACACGGCTTTTTTTGCCGCTACCGTATGCGGCTTGCGCTTCGACAATGCTTTCACAATCGCTGCGATATGCTCCGGCGTGGTGCCGCAGCAACCACCCACAATATTCAGCAACCCGTCCTTTGCCATGTCATCCAGACAGGCAGCAGTATAATCCGGCGTCTCGTCATAGCCCGAAGGATTTAACGGATTCGGCAATCCCGCATTCGGATGACAGGAAACAAAGCAATCCGCTATGCCCGCAAATGTCGCGATATAAGGACGCATATCTTTCGCTCCCAACGCACAGTTTATGCCGATACTGACCGGACGCGCATGGCGTACCGCATGCCAGAAGGCCTCAGGGGTTTGCCCGCTCAGCGTCCTGCCGGAAGCATCGGTAATCGTAACCGAGATCATCAAGGGGACACGGTATCCCAACGTATCGAAAAGCTTTTCCAGCGCAAAAATGCAGGCCTTCAGGTTCAGTGTGTCAAAGACCGTCTCTGCCAGCAAAATATCCACACCACCCTCAATCAAGGCCTTCGCCTGTTCGTGATAAGCCGCTACAAGCTCATCGAAGGTAACCGCACGGTAATCCGGCCGGTTTACGTCAGGTGACATGGAAGCGGAACGGTTCGTCGGCCCGATGCTACCGGCCACGAAACAGTCTCGTCCTGGATGCTCCGTCATGAATGTATCCACCACCTCACGGGCCAGTTTCGCCGCCGCATGATTGATGGCGGTAACATGACTTTCCAAACCATAGTCCGCTTGGGCAATGCTTGTCGAATTAAAGGAATTGGTCTCAATAATGTCCGCACCTGCAAGCAGATACTGCCGGTGAATGTCCGCAATGATGTCGGGACGGGTCAGGACCAAAAGGTCGTTGTTCCCGCGCAAATCCTTTTTATGCCCAGCAAACAGGCTGCCGCGAAAGTCCGCTTCCGTCAGCTTATGACGCTGGATCATGGTTCCCATGCCACCGTCGAGGAAGACAATCCGTTCGTTCAGCAACGCGCAAAAACGTCCGGCCCGCTCAGAAAAGTTATGGTATGTCGAGTCACTCATTGAAAAAGAAAGAAAATCAAATCAACACATCAAGATATGATGTTATGATTTTTATTCAATGCGAAAAACACAACTCTACTCATGAAAGAAACCGTTCTGTCAGAAATGTTTGAGCCACAAAGAACACAAAGCAAAAAATACGCTCATGGTTTAGAGAGAATTAACCGAATGAACAGGAATGCTTCATTAGATACTTTGTGTTCTTCACGATTAAAATATTCAAGCACCGGTAATCGCTGTTTATTATTTTATTACTACTAAATAGCTACTAAAATAACAATGACAAAAGACGTCATCCATAAGACAGATGTATGTATTGACAAATCATTTTCCAGAAAGAAAATCCACGCCTCTTAATTCAACTTTACACACTCATGAAAACTAACGGCATTCTTTTATCTGTTGCCGCCATGGCATTGCATACGGCAGCATGGGCAACACCTTCTCACTGGACCGGAAACGCCGGTGACGGCAACTGGAGCACCGCGGCAAACTGGGATATTTATCCTTCCAATACCAATGAATGGGTCATCGACGGATCATATACGATCAATGACTCAATAACGGTTTTAGACCCAGGATCAGTCACATTAAAAAACGGAGCTTCATTGAACGGACAAATCCAACGTATCGGATGGGGCGGAGGCAACGGCATACTCAACGTGGAAAGCGGCAGTGTTTATTCACATACTCTACCTTTTATTTTTCTTATCGGCGATGCCTCTGAAGGGTTTGTTAATGTAAGCGGTACCGGATCACAATTGGTTTTTACAGCGATTGTCAACCAGCTCGACATTGGTTTTAACGGGAGCGGGACACTGACACTCAGCGATGGCGGCAGCATCCACACCCAAACGGGCCAAATCATTAAAATCGGGGCGGTTTCCGGACATACGGGAACATTGAATATCGGTACGGGAAACGATGCCGGCGGAACGATTTCAAGCGGAGCGATTATCACCGATTTTGGAAACAGTGGCCATGGTTACCTTAACTTCAACCATGCGAATAATTCCTATACTTTCACCAACACCATACAGAATTCCGGATACGGAACAGGATTATCGCTGACCCATAACGGTTCGGGAACCACGACCATGGTCGCCTCCGCAGATTATAAGGGCTCAACACAGATAAACAATGGGACACTGGCTATCGACAGTTCCGCGATCTCTGCCGGGGATTCCCTCCTGAAAAACACCAACGGTATTGTCATTTCGGGAAACGGAACGCTCAAACTGAGTGGAACCGGCAACAACACCCGCATTCAGGACAGCATTGGGATTGTCATGAACGGCGGCAGCATTGAGGTCAACGGCGTAAAAGAATCCCTGGGTGAAGTAACCGTAAACAGTGATTCCTCGCTCAAAATAAGCGGAGCCAAAGGTTCAAGCGTGCTCATCATTGACGCATTGAATCTGAACGGCACCCTGGATATCCAGGGTTGGCAAGGCAACTACATGACGGACGAAGGTGCATTTGACAGCGAAAGCGCTGACCGCATCTACATCACCAACCTGCCCATTGATCTGGTGGACTTTGCCGGGAAAATCACATGGAGCGATTTTAATATCAGCGGGTATGAAGTAAAAACCACCGATTTTTTTATGGGATTGGAAGGCATTTACATTGTACCCTGGCTGGCTCTTACCCCGGTACCGGAACCGTCTTCCTTTGCCATGCTTCTAGGCGCGGCAACATTGGGATTCGTGGCCTGCCGGCGCAGACGCAAATAATCCATTGTCTGTTCTCTTCTCACAATCCCTGCGCAACCCACGCAGGGATTGCTTTTCCCCGCAAACGCTTTTGCCATTTTCCGCTTCCTATTTCATTCGATCTCATTGAAGATGGAAGCGTGGATATTGATTACAGTAAAAAACAGGTAAAGCTCGCCGTTCGCGAGCTGGCTTCGTTTCAGCTGGAATCAGGCGAAAGCGAATATACCCTGGTCCTTGAACGGGCAAAAATCGGGCAACGCATCCACAGCGAACGTGCGAAGGCCCTGCATGCGATCCATAAGGACGCCTTACGCATCGAGGTCCCTTTCAAGAAAAACATTGTCCGCGGAAACTGGACCTTTATCCTGCAAGGCCGTATCGACCAATGGCTGCAAACGGAACAGACGAACGTCATCAGGGAAATAAAGACGGTTAACTATCCGCTCATGGTAGAAGACGGCCTTTCCCTGCGTGAGCGTTATCCCGAATATTTCACGCAACTGGCGATTTATGCGGATACATTCCGGGTAAAAGCTGAACTTGAGTTTATTTCCATCCTGGATAACAGCACCAAGCTTATTGAGCTGGATACGAGTGACTTCAACCGTCTGGAGTCGCAATGGGACGCACTCTGTGATTATCTGGACACGCGCGCTGCCGGGCACCGGGCGATCCATGCTTCGGTACCAGACCCTGTATTTCCTGAGATCCGGGAAGAACAGGGTTTTGCTGCGGACATACTTCGCCAGGCGGTAGCATCCAAAAAGAAACCGCTTTTCTTTGAGGCGCCGACAGGCTTCGGCAAGACGGGCATCTCCTTGCATCTCGCCATGGAACGCCTGCAAAAAGGTCTTGCTGACAGAATTGTTTTTCTCTCGGGAAAATCGACGGGGCAATGGGAAGCCATGGATTACCTGAAACAATACCAAACATCGGTTCCCCTGAAAATCTGCCACCTTCGCAACAAGGACGAACATGCCATCGCTACACCGGCCTTCACCTCGGGCGAGACGGTTCTGGACAGCGATGAAATCCGTCGACGGTTCTTTGCCTCAGGAATAAACGCAGGCAACCTGTTCCGTGAACGACTGTTCACGGTGGAACACGCGCGCCGTCTGGGCGAACTGGCGGGAATCGAACCATTCTGGATAAGCAAGTACGCGCTTTGCCACGCCGACGTCTGGATAGCCGACTATAATTATGTTTTTTCCCCGACGGCAGCCGGCGTCCTCGAAAACATACCGGATTTCCAACCAAAGCGTACCATACTCATCATTGATGAGGCACATAATTTGCCCGAGCGTGTCCGCGGACTTTTTCATCTTACGATCAGCGCGGAAACACTGGCGCCGTTCTTCCATGCACTGCAATGGGCTGGCTGCGAGAGGCGCCTGCTTGCCGCGTTTGACGAGCTGCTCCGTTTCATCGAAAACCTGCAACCGAGCGAATCGCTGAACAACAGCGTAAGCGATCACCTGGAACAACTTTTTTCCCGTGTACGGGAATTCCTTCCTGGTATCTTCATCGAAAACGGTTTTCTGGACAAGGCCACCAGAAACGCGCTTGGCCAATTCTACCAAAGCTTAAGGCTGCTAAAAACCGAAGGTATCCACCTCCTGTTCACGGCGCCTCATCGCGGCAGCTTACAGGTATTCTGCCTGGATGCCGCAGCACATATCCATCGTTGCCTGAAGGATTTCACGCTGCCGTTACTGATGTCGGCCACCTTGCAACCGATTGATGATTTCAAGGAGGAATGCGGATTGGCAGACAGTGACAACGCCTTGGTTATCGCCGAAAGCAAATGGCAGAGAAATGCGATAGTGCTGGCGGCCGACACGCGCGTGGACACGCGTTTTTCCTCACGCAACGGAAGCTATCCCAAAACAGCCGAAACCCTTTACACGGTAGCATGCTCCAGCGTCAATCCGGTCGCCGTTTTCTTCCCGTCATTCCGCTACGCGCAAACGATTGCCGAATACCTGCATCAACTCGCCCCCAACCTGACGATTGCCATGCAACCGCGCGGTGTCACGCTTGATGAGCAGGATGCCTTCATCCGCGAATCGCTCATTGCTTCCCACATGCTGTTTCTCGTACTCGGCAGCACGTTCAGCGAAAGCATCAACGCACTTGGCGGCAACATTGATTTTGCGGTTATCGTCAGCCCGGGCATTCCGGAACCCGACGCGCTTAACAAAGCTAAGGAAAAATACCTGCGGGACAAAGGAATCCAGGCGATATTCCATAAACTTTACCTGGTGCCCGCGATGCGGCGCATAAAGCAGGCCATAGGAAGACTCGCCCGTTCCCCGGAACACCGTGTCAAGGTACTGCTTCACTGCAAGCGTTTCGCCCAGGCGGAATACCAGCGTCTGATTGTTCCCGAGGATTCACCGATCCCGACAATCCGCTCAGACGAAAACCTGAATGCCTTTCTGAAGGATTAAACAGAGAGGCCATCAGCAGATGCCCGTACCTCACGCATTAAGCTGTTAAAACCACAGCATAAAAAAGCTACCGTGATCACGGTAGCTTGGTAAAATGCCTTATTTCTTTTTTGCCTTGGGTTTTGACCATTTGTTGGTCTTTTCCTTTACCGGATGCTCAACAAACGTCTGATCGCCCTCCGGGTCAGGCATGCGATTTGTCCACAATTGCTGTCCGATAGAGAATAGATTTTGGACTGTCCAGTAAAGCGTCAACCCTGCCGAAAAATTATAACAGAAGAAGAAGAACATCACCGGCATCCATTTCATCATCTTCATTTGCGCATTGTCCGTGCTTGGCGTCGGCATCAGGCGCATCTGTATGAAAGAGGATGTCATCATGAAAAACGGCAGAATGTTCAAGGGCACGTTCCAGAGCTGCGCTACCGTGTCAGGCTTTGACAGGTCATGGATCCAAAGGAATTCCGCAAAACGCAATTCGGAGGCGGAACGGAGCATCATATAAAGCCCGATGAAAATAGGAATCTGGATAAGCATCGGCCAGCAACCGGCTGCGGGATTGACCTTGTGCTCCTTGAACAGAAGCATGGTTTCCTTTTGCTGTCTCTGCGGGTTGTCCTTGTACTTCTCACGGATTTCAGCCAAAGGCTTTTGCAGTTTCTGCATGCGCTTTGACGAACGGGCTGCCTTCGCGGAAAGCGGCCAGAGCAGGAGCTTTATGATGATCGTCAGGCAGATGATGGTCAGGCCCCAGTTCGGTACTGCCTGATTGATCCACTTCATCATTGTCAGCAGTATCTTGCTGAAAAATCCGAACATGCCGAAATCCATGATATCATCAAGGCTTTTTCCCAGCACCTGAAGCCGACTGAATTCCTTGGGACCGACATAATAATCCAGGGATAATTCCTTTGAGGTATTGGGTTGCACCACACCAAGATTAAACGCGATACTACCGTTCAAACCGTACTTGGCATCCTGGGTTTCCGCGATGCTGGAAAAATCCACGCCTTTTGCGAAAACGGAGTCGCCGTAAATCTCTTTGTCTGCCTCGGTCTTCGGAATAAGAATGGCGGTAAAGAACTGGTTTTTCACCGCAGCCCAGTGAATCTTTGCGATATCGGTGTTCTGCTGGCTGTCGTAGGGCTTGAATTTTTCCCTTTTACCGAATCCTAAAAACCCTGTGCTCGGCGAAAGTGAGTTCGCATGCTCATAGCGGGTTTTGTTTCCGTCATTGAAGACGAAAGTCAATGAATACCCGCCGATGTCTGCCAGCGAAGGAGAAACGGTTCCGATATTGAAATAGATCTCACCGATGTTCCTGGCTTCATCACTGCTGTTTTCAAAATAGCTCTTATGGGAAATAACGTACGGATCCTTATCACTGCCTGTCTTGTTAATCGTGTATTCGCGGATAACACGAATGCCGCCGATATTTGCCGAAAAACGCACCACGTTTTCATTGGCCTCCTCGGTCACATAAGAAACGGTAGCATCCTCGGCATTGATGTTGTTTTTCTCCCAGATGATATTCAATGCAGGCGGATAAGGAATCGCGCTGGTAGTTTCATTGAAAACATAGGGGTGGTTCAAAGGATCATCACGATACTGGATTGCACGTGCGTATTTTTTCAGCGACACTTCCCTGATGGCGCCGCCGAAGTTCGTGAAATAGACAGCGATATAATCATTTTCAAGGACATAGGTATTCTCCAGTTTCTTATCAAGTGCCTGGGTCTGCACGTCCTCGATTTTCGGGACGTTGCTCAGCGTAGTAGCCGGCGCCTGTCCTTCGCCCGAAGGAACGGTCACTGTTGTTTCCGGTTTTACCGGAGGAGGAGGCGGTTGCGGAGCAATGAAGCTCTGGTAGCAATAAAGCCCGACAGCAACAAGAATACATAGAGCTCCTAGGATGGTCTGTTTGTTCATTGAATAAATTCTCGGTTTTTCTGATTAATTGCGTTTTTCGGGAACCGGGTCATACCCTCCTTCATGCCAGGGGGAACAACGGGCGATTCGCTTCACGGCATAGAAGCTGCCGATAAAAGGACCGTGTGTTTTGATTGATTCGACGGCATAACAGGAACAGCTGGGATAATACTTGCAACAGGCGTGCGGTCCTAAAATGAGACGCTTTGCGGGCGAAAAAAACTGATACACGCGAATAAATCCCACCAAGACGGCGGAAAGCAAATAGCTGACGCATTGCATGATTTTTTTCATTCGGCTGATTTTTCCTGTAGTTTTACCAAGCGTTTCTCCATGTGTTTCAGACACTGCCTGAACTGTGCTTCAACGGTCTCAAAGGATATGCCGTCCATCCCCTTCCGCGCAATAAAAACCACGTCAGCATTTGACGGTAGCATGGTCTGGTTTTCGCGAAACACTTCTCGAAACAGGCGTTTTACACGGTTTCTAGTCACGGCATTACCTACCCGTCTTGAAACAACAAGACCTAATCGAGGCCGTGCCGGATTAGGTTTTGTTGAAAGGCTAAGCTGAAGTATGAAAACGCCGCAATCGTGGTAAACGCCATCCTTTCGAACGCGGGTAAAATCGGCTGCGTGCCGTAACCGCTGTTCAGGAAGGAATCGCATCAGCGGCCAGCCTCAAACTTTTGTCAAACGATGACGACCTTTTGCACGACGTGCAGCCAGTACTTTACGGCCGCCGGCAGTTTTTGAACGAACACGAAAACCGCACATACGAATACGGCGAGTTCTGGAAGGTCTGTAAGTTGGTCCCATAATATCTCAATAGTTAAATTCAAGAAAAGGAAAAACAATAGATTTCCGACGTCTGCTGTCAAGGTGAAAGCTAACAGAGAATGTGAGAGATATTAAATCAATAAAAAAGCGGCGTTTTTACGCCGCTTTGCAAAATCAAGGATTCAAAAAGGATTATTTCAGGAAAACCTCGTTTTCCTTTCCGGAATCATCACGGAATACGACCTTTTTGACCCCTTCCCCGTTTGTCAGCGCTACCGCCACCACACGGCTCTTGAATTTTCTCGGTTCGGATTTCTTTACCGTGTAATCAACGTAAAGAACATCGCCTTTTCCGCGAATTTTCCTGATTGCGATGGAGCTGGTATCATTCGTGACTTCATCAATGACACCGATAATCAACCCGTGCGGGTCAATAACGTCAGGCGTTATCCATTCCTGCTTGGACATGGTCGCAGCAGGCCCGAAATAGAGATGAAACGCTTCCAGATCCCTGGAAGCAAAAAAAGCCATCTGGTCCTCGGGAACAATCTTGTTCTTTGCGAAGTAATTCGTATAGACACGGTAAGTATTGCCCTGCTCGTCAGTCACCTGCTTGGTGCTTGAACAGGCCACCGCGATAAACGGCAAAAAAAGCAATAATAGAAGTTTTTTCATGATTTCTCTTATTTTGATCCTTTCCAGACACGAAGCAATGCAGTCGCAATATGTGACGGTGTCTCGGCAACCGAAATGCCTGCGTCCTTGAAAGCGGCAATCTTGGCGGCTGCTGAGTCTGCCACACTGCCGACAATGGCTCCAGCGTGCCCCATACGGCGTCCGGCGGGCGCAGTCGCCCCGGCAATGAATCCGGCAACAGGTTTTTTCACATGCTGCTTGATATATTCCGCAGCGCGAACTTCCGATGTTCCACCGATCTCACCGATGATAATGATTGCCTCGGTGTTCGGGTCTTCGTTAAAGAGCTTGATTGCGTCCAGATGGCTTGTTCCGTTGATCGGGTCACCGCCGATACCGATACAGGTGGATTGCCCGTATCCGTTGCAGGTAATCTGATAAGCGGCTTCGTAAGTCAATGTGCCGGAACGCGAAACGATACCGACGGTTCCGGGACGGTGGATTTTTCCGGGCATGATCCCGATCTTGCATTCGCCGGGAGTAATAACGCCGGGACAATTCGGTCCGATAAGACGGGATTTGCTGAGCAACAAACGGCTGCGAACCTCGGCCATGTCACGAACCGGAATGCCTTCCGTGATGCAAACAATCAAGGGAACCTCAGCGGCAATGGCTTCCAGAATGGAATCGGCCGCAAATGCCGGAGGAACAAAAATCATCGTAGCATTGGCGCCTTCCTGTTTCACGGCTTCCGCCACGGTATTATAAATGGGCACTTTGTTCTCAAACAGGCTGCCGCCTTTGTTCGGCGTGACACCGGCAACGACATTCGTCCCGTATTGCATGCACTGTTTGGCGTGGAATGAACCGGCTGAACCTGTAATCCCTTGAACAATCAGTCGTGTGTCTTTGTTTACTAAAACGCTCATATCAGAATTTGATTAAAGGTTATTTTACGAGTTCAACAATTTTTTGCGCGCCTCCCGAAAGCGTGTCCGCGGCAATAATCGATAAACCGCTTTCGTTCAGGAGACTTTTTCCTTCCTCAACGTTGGTTCCTTCAAGACGGACAACGAGCGGAACATTGATGCCTGTTGTCTTGGCGGCGGCAATGATACCGCGCGCAATGATATCGCACTTCATGATGCCGCCGAAAATATTCACCAGGATACCTTTCACATTAGGATCGGATTGGATAATCTTGAATGCTGCCGTGACCTGGTCTTCGTTCGCTCCTCCGCCGACATCCAGAAAGTTTGCGGGATTGCCGCCGTAGTATTTAATGATGTCCATGGTTGCCATAGCAAGCCCTGCTCCGTTGACCATGCACGCGATATTGCCGTCCAGGGCAATATAGTTCAATTCGTGCTTGGAGGCTGCGACTTCCTTCGGATCTTCCTCATTGAGATCGCGGTAAGCGACAATTTCAGGATGACGGTAAAGCGCGTTCGAGTCAAAGCCTGCCTTTGCATCCAACGCCACCAGACGTCCGTCAACGGTTGATACCAGAGGATTGATCTCAACCAGGCTGCAATCTTTCTCCCAGAACATCTTGTACAATCCGGTCACAATGGCGGAAAACTGCTTTTGCTGGTCACCGAGAAATTCCATGCCGAACGCCAGCGTACGGATATTGTGCGGACGCAAACCGAGCGTTGGCTCGACGCTTGCCTTCACGATTTTCTCGGGAAATTTCTGGGCCACTTCCTCGATGTTCATACCGCCCTCGGTTGAGCCGATAATAATGGGTTTTCCGGACGTACGGTCCATTACGATCGCAAGGTAATATTCCTTTTCGTATTTACAGACTTCCGTGAAATAAACGGTCTGCACCTTGCGTCCCGTTGGGCCCGTCTGCTTCGTAATCAGCGTATTACCGAGCATATGCTTGGCAATATCCTTCGCGTCAGCCTTGGATGCCGCGACTTTAACACCGCCCTGGTAACCGTCCACAAAATGACCTTTGCCACGCCCTCCGGCATGTATCTGCGATTTTACGACAATATCCCCCTCAGGGAATTTTTCCAGCGCCTTGTCAAAATCGGCAACGCTTTGAACCGCGTATCCGACAGGCACCGGAATGCCATACTTAGAAAAGAGTTCTTTTGCTTGGTATTCGTGGATGTTCATTGTTCGATTTTATTTTAAAAAGGTCCTTCCTGCGCCTAATTCACTAAGCGCGTTTTGAGTAATTACATTTTTTTGAAGATTGAGCAACTGAGAAATGCCCTGTTTTCCCATTGCAAGCAACTGATGTAATTCTTCTTCCGAAAAAGTAGCTTCTTCGCCCGACGACTGCAGTTCCACAAACCGGCCGTTTCCTGTCATCACGATATTTGCGTCCACGCTGGCCTGGCTGTCCTCAATATAATTCAGGTCAAGTACGGGCATGCCTTCGTAAATGCCAACACTGACGGCGGCAATGCTGTCGGTCAGCGGGTTTTCCACAAGGCGGCCTTCCTGCATAAATTTACGGCAGGCCAATGCTACCGCCACATATCCGCCGGTAATGGAAGCGGTACGGGTACCGCCATCCGCCTGCAATACATCGCAATCCACCCACAATGTCTTCCCCGGCATCTTCCCCAGATCGACAACAGCACGCAACGCGCGGCCGATCAACCGTTGAATTTCGACGGTACGGCCATCCAGTTTTCCCTTGGAAATATCCCGCTGCTTCCGGTCGAGCGTCGAATACGGCAGCATGGAATATTCGGCGGTTATCCACCCACCACTGATGTTTTGCACTTTCATCCACTGCGGAACCTTGTCCTCAAACGATGCAGCACAGATAACGCGCGTGTCTCCAAAGCTTACAAGCACCGAACCATGCGCATAAGGAGCGAACCCTGGTTGAAATCCAATAGGGCGTAATTCATTTGCTTTTCTGCCGTCTAATCTTAGCTCTGATGACATCCGGAAAACAATAGACCGCCTGGGGATAAAATCAACGGAATTATGCATAACTTTCATGTAAAATTGATTGATGCACCCTATTCCCTTACATACTGTTTATTCATGAACATCGTAAAAAAATTTCTGCATACGCGGATGCGCGTCAACGATCTCGAACGGACAGTCAATTTCTACAAGACAGTCCTCGGACTGAAAGAACTGGAACGCCACGAATCTCCCCGCGGTTCAAAGCTGGTGTTTCTCCGGATTCCGAACTCGGATGCGCTGCTTGAAATCACTTTTTTCCCTGGGACGGGAAATGCCGAATGCCCTCCCGACCTCATGCATCTGGCTTTCCAGGTCGAAAGCCTCGACGCCTTCCAAAAGCATATTGAAAAACTGGGAATAACATTCAGCGACGGACCCACGCTAAGCACCAGCACCAAACAACGTTTTGCCTTCATTGATGCCCCCGAAGGTTACGAGATAGAACTGATTGAAACGGTATGATCAAGTAATACCCAAGCGGATTATTTTTCTTATTTGCATTCAGAACGAAATCGCTTACCTTATTATTATCGATAAGATAAGCGCTTATCGATAAAACCTATCACACCAATGAATATACAATCAAAACTCATTCTCCTTTCTCTGGCAGCATTGTTGCCATTGAATAACGTATTTGCCGAGGCTAATGCCCAGGAAGCGAAAAACGCCACAGCAAATACACAACAAAAAACAGCTCCGGTTGTCCAATCAGGCAAGCAATCTTTCAGGACAACGGGAACGGAAAGCGATCTTGAGCTCTCCCAGAAGCTGAATAATCCGGTTGCAGCCCTTATCCTTGCGCCGATCCAGATTAATTTCGACTTCAGCATCGGTGAGGGAGACGGTTGGCGAAACGTAACGAACTTCCAACCGGTTATTCCTTTCCAGATAACCGAAGACCTGAACCTCATTACACGTACCATCGTCCCTTATATCTACCAACATGATGCGCTCGGTAAACATAGCGGCACGCAACAGGGTATAAGCGACACCACCAGCAGCTTTTTCTTTTCTCCTATAGCGAAACAAGGCGAAGCCGTTTGGGGCGTAGGGCCTGCGTTTCTGATTCCGACAGCCACCACTCATATGCTCGGCACGGAAAAATGGGGAGCAGGACCAAGCGTTATTCTTCTGAAACAAACCGAACGCTGGACATACGGTGGTATCGGAAACCATATCTGGTCTTTTGCCGGAAGCAGTTCCCGGGATTATGTCAGCCTAACCTTTGTACAGCCCTTTGTGTCGTATGTTACGTCCAACCTCTGGACCCTGTTGCTGACTTCCGAAACCACTTATGACTGGAATAACGAAGAATGGACGGTTCCCATCGACATCGGAGCCTCGCACCTGGTTTCCGTAGGCGGCCAGAAAATGAATCTTGTCGGCGCATTCCGTTCCTATGCGGTACGCCCTGACGGCGGACCGGACTGGGGTGTACGTTTCGTCATTGTATTCATTCTCTAACAGTTTTTTCAGACTGATTTCATGCTACCGTGCAAAACGCGGTAGCATTTTTTTATTTCAGATTTTCACTGATTCGACATTTCCTGTTCCCGTAATAATTGTATTCCCCTATCTTTGTCTATCCAAGGCTTCACATGTGTGAATGAATGATTTTCCAATTCCCTTTCACTTTTGAATAGACAATAGTCCATGTAAATTTGCCTGTCAAAGTACGCCCATCTTCAAGATCAAGAGACCAATCTCCTGATGCAGTTAACAATGCCGTATTCTCTCCTAAAATAGTAATCTTTTTATTTATAACATTCATTTTTTGAGACTTACAACCGATTGCCTTTGCCTCAAAATCTTTCATTACTTCATTAAAAGACATGAACAAATGTCCATTGATAATGAATCCGGCTTGCAAACTATCATCCGCACAATCTGCCAGCAATTTTGCATCAATACTTTCCGCGGCTTTGATGCTCTTTTCGAAAACCGTTGTGATCTCGGAATTAATCTTTTCTTTTTGTTCGGTCGTCAATTCCTGTGAATACACATTTAAACTGGTACAAAAAGATATAATCAGGATAAAAAATAAGTAAGATAAAGTTCTCATATTCGCTGTTTTAATTTCATTTTCTTTTGCCTATTTTTTGCAAAAGCACTGCATATTACTTGAAAAAAATTACACCCTATTAACGCCAGCCAGTACAGAACAAAAATACAATTACTTGCCTAAGTCTTTCTTTGCCTTGTCCACTTTCGGCCTTATCACAGCCTGGCAATAACCGGCTTCAGGATGTTTCCGGAAATAATCCTGATGGTAAGCTTCCGCCTTCCAAAAAGTATCCAGTTTTTTCACCTCTGTCACAATCGGCGTAGCGTATGCTTTTTCATCCGTTAATTCCTTTATCAGTTTTTCCGCTGTTTTCTTTTGTGCCTCATCGGCATACAGAATGATTGAGCGATATTGCGTCCCGACATCCGCTCCCTGACGGTTCAACGTGGTCGGGTCATGATACTTGAAAAATAACCGCAACAGTTGTTCATAGGAAATTATTTCTGGATCAAAGACAAGCTGCACGACTTCGGCATGCCCGGTTTTGCCTGAACATACCTGCTCGTATGTCGGGTTTTCCGTGCTACCGCCCGCATAGCCCGATATGACATCCACTACGCCGGGCTGTATTTCAAATACGCCTTCGGTACACCAGAAACAACCGCCGCCCAGCGTCGCCACTTTAAACTGTTTATTGCTGTTCTTCATAGCTAAAGATTCCCCGTTGGAGTGGCTTCCGAAGCACCCGGATAAAAACATGCATAACGATACGATGAAACGCCACATCCTATAAATGTTGGCGGAACCGCAATTCTGTCAACGTCTTCGGAAAGAACAGACGGCGTTTATTCCGCCCCCGCCTCGCGCCAAAGCTTTTCCACCAGAGCGGTTTCGATGTTACCGTCCGTATGTGCTTCCCCGATTTTATGGAGAACAACAAACTTCAATTTGCCGAACTTCACCTTTTTATCCGAACCCATCGCCTTCATCAGAGATTCAAGTGACATGGTCTCCCGTAATTTCGCGGGCAAATGATAATTCAACACCATCTGCATGATGGAAGACACGGCGGTAGCATTCAGATAACCGAGCTCCTGTGACAAACGGGCCGCCAAGACAAGACCGCAAGCTACCGCCTCGCCATGCAGGTATATACCGTATCCGGCGACCTTCTCGATGGCATGTCCAAACGTGTGCCCGAGATTCAGCAAGGCACGGCCGTCCTGTTCCGCGGTTTCCGTTTCATCCTCGGCCACCACCCTCGCCTTGATTTCACAACAGGTTTTGATAACTCCGGGCAATTCGGAATGCGTAGGAGTCAAGGTACCGGCAGAACATAACTTTTCCCAAAGCCCCGCATCGCCCAGCAATCCATATTTCAACACTTCCGCCATGCCCGCAGAAAATTCCCTGGGCGGCAAGGTCCTGAGAAAACGCATATCGGCAAGCACCGCCTTTGGCTGATAGAACGCACCGACAAGATTCTTCCCTGCCTCCAGATTGATGCCTGTTTTTCCGCCAACGGAACTGTCCACCATCGCCAACAATGTCGTCGGCACCTGATAAAAAACGATACCCCGTAAATAGGAGGCTGCGGCGAAGCCGGCCAGGTCGCCGATAACACCGCCGCCGACTGCAAACAAGGAGGATGTGCGGTCTATCCTGTTTGCCGCCAGAAAATCATAAACGCGTCCCAGTACTGACAGGTCTTTGCTGAATTCTCCGGCAGGCAACACCATGACGGGGCTGCCGGAAAAGTGCTTTTCAAAAAAGGCTTTATGGGCAAGCGATACATGCTCATCCGTGATGACCGCGTATTGCCGTTTCTCTTCCCGGTGTCCGGATAGAATAGCTTCAATGTCCGCATCCAGGTTATTGCCAAGAATGATCGGATAGGAACGGTTTCCCAAACCAACTGTCAGCGTATCTTTCATATGAACCCTATCGTCACAAAAATTTACCGTTTTGCCACATTTTTTTCATTTACCCCGCAAACGAAACGATTCACGCATTCGAGTGTTTACCTTGTGAATACAATCGATAGATATTGTATTCCATCACATTCATAATACGTTCTCATCATGCTCCGCCTACAACCCATTGTTTCGTTCTATGACGACCGGTTAAACATTATCAGGGATATTTACACGGAATCCTTTCCTCCCGAGGAACTCCGTAATTTTGACGAAATCATCAAGCTGTTGAAAACAAATGCCTATTTCAAGATACTCGCGATTCTCATCAATGAAAAGGTTTCCGGTTTCGTAAACTATTGGCAGTTTCCCCATTTCTACTTTGTCGAACACTTTGCCGTGGATGCAAAACACCGCAACGGCGGCTACGGAACGAGAGCAGTGAACGCTTTTCTTGAGCAAGCCAAGCGAACAACAATACTTGAGGCCGAAAAAGCAGAGCATGAAATGGCAAAGCGCAGGGTCGCATTTTATCAGCGGCTCGGGTTTTCCATAAGTCCGTTTCCCTATGCGCAGATGCCCTATGAGAAAGCATTTGATCCGGTTCCCATGCACCTGATGTATCGCGGCAGCATGGAGCTCAGCAATGAACCGGTTTTCCAGAGCACGAAGAACCTTATTTACAAGACAGTGTATGGTGTGACGGAATAGCCTGTTTGTGCAGCTTGTGTTTCCGTTTCCGCCGTTCGTTAATAAACCGGACACCGAGCCACGCTATCGTCATCATCCCGCATGTAAAACCAAACCAGCTCCCGCCCCTGACGAAAAACGAGCATTGATTCCGCCACTCATCGGCGATCGTTACATGCAGCGTACCAATGCCCCGGAAATACACATTGCCGTTGCCGTTTTCCATGGTTTCGCGGATACACCCCCACTCGTCAATCCAACCGCTCCACCCGCCATTGCCGCAACGTATGACCGGCCTGCGGTTTTCCACCGCGCGCAAAACGGCATGGGCAGCGTGTTGATACGCTCCTGATTCTTCCCCGTACCAGGCATTGTTCGTAGCCACATAAAAGAAATCCGCGGGAGCATCGGACTGCATGGTTTCAAGCGCAAGATCGGCAAATACATCCTCGTAACAGACCAATCCGCCGCACAGGAGTTTTTCACCTTTTATGGTAAGCGCCAGCGACCTTGGATCATCGCCCTTATCAAAATCACCCGCAATCGGAATCACTGCATTGATAAACGGCAGGATACGCAACCATTTGGGAATATACTCGCCGAAAGGCACCAGGTGACGCTTTGCGTAAAACGTTTCATCTACGCCCGTATCAGGGTTTACCACCATGATACCGTTGAACATTCCTTTCTCCACTGCTGTCATAGCACCGGTCAGGACAGGCAAATCCACCTGCCTCGAAACATACTCGACCTCGCGCCGCATATCATCATTGAACTTGTTCAATACCGCAACCGGAGGAGCTGCCTCGGGCCACAGGATGACATCAACACTATCCTTCTGGAACAAGGCTGTATGCTGTGCAATCCGCGACCAATCCATCTGCGCATCCTCAACAAATTTTCTGCGCCGTTCTTCTTCGGTCAGTTTTTTATCAAAATAAATCCGCGACGGATTGTATGGTTGAACAACGCCCGCGCGAAACGTAAATCCTGTCATTTTCGCCTTGGGTATAGTTGTTGTAAAATAAACGACACAGGAGAGGATGGGAATCAGAGAAAGACAGAATTCGGACGTCAGACTCCGCGAACGATATTTGAAAAAGCCGGCGGGACTAAGCTCGGTATCCTCAGAGACATTCCTTCTGACCAATCGCCAGAAAAAGACTGCCAATCCGAGATTGAAAAATACCAGGATAAAGGAAACCAGATGACTGCCGCCAAAAGCAGCCGGCTGTAAAATCAACGGATGCTGCCATTGCGTAAGCGCCAAAGGCCCCCACGGAAATCCCGAAAAAAGCCATTCCCTCACCCATTCAAGCGCGCTCCATGCTACCGCCAAAAGAAAAATGCTTCCGAGACGCGTGATAAACCGTCCTTTCATGGCCTCCGGCAAAACCCAGCGTGCCATCATGAACCATAGCGTAGGAATGCAAGCTACCGTTGCGGCAAGCATGATCATCCCCGGAAGCGTAACGTGTCGCAACCAACATAACAGGCCGATCCATGAAAACCAGTTTCCCAGGAATGCCCACAGAAGAAAACGTTTCCATGGCGCCGCCGCCATCGCGAGCAACAACAACGGCACCGCAAAAACATATGCCGCCTCCGCCATGTTTACATTCGGATAAGCAATGAATTGCAGCACGCCCGAGAGCAAAGCTGCAAAAGGTAAAACCAGTTTCTGGAACAAAGATTTCATGCTACCGTTATTCTTTCCCGGTCATTATGCAAAAAACCGGAAGAAAAACGATAGCAAAAGGCATGGCGGACAAAGCAGTATCCATACGAACCCACCCCATCCTCCAAGCGGTTTCTCCCGCACTGCAAACGTCCGCTTATTTCCTGCGTCGCAACACGATCATTCCCAATGCCGCCACACCAAACGGTAAAAGATACGAGCTGACTTCGGGAATAACGACGATATTGTCAACCGCCACATAAGCAGGAGGATTCATAAACAAACCTTTTGCATCGGTGCTGCTGAGCGTGAAGTCGAGGAAGTTCACCCCGGAACCAAAACCGCTCAAGTCAATCGTTGTCCAGTCTTTGAGAATGCTCATGCCGTCACCCAGGATAATATCCCTGCTGCTTATGACCCCCATGCCTGCATCCAGTGCCTTGATCGTAAGCGTCATACTGAACGTATTGCCGGGAAATTTTTCTTCCATATATGCTACCGTCCATGCCGTATTGCATATATCCAGGGACAGTGGTCGATCCAATCCTGTCGGGAGCTGTACAAACGAAGTCAATTCCGTGAAGGACGGTCCCATGAAATCCGCATGATACAGAAGTGCATAGGAAGCACTTCCGGCCGCTCCGGTCCCTGTTGCCGAACTATATGAGTTATCATACCCGGGATTTACCGTATTGCTATCTTTGGAATAAGCCCAGCCGTGCCACATGCCTTGGAAGTAGGGATCGTCATCCGCAAAACGGATATTCTGGAAAATGGCGCCGCGCGAATCAAAATGGGAAAGATTATACTCCCAGTAGTCATCAAAGTAATCGCTGCCAAGATTAGAGCCATTTTCATAATCCGAGGAATAATAAGGCAGATCCTCAAAATCAATGGTCAGCGCCCTGATGCCTGTTGTCAACAAGACAGATAACGCACCTGCCCAAATAAACGGAGTAGTAATGTTTTTAATCATATTATTGGAAGCTCATTTCCATTAATACTAATGAAAATGAATTTTCAATAACGAAATATGCTTTCCCTCGGAATTTTTTTGCGCTTACCGCTTTATTTTACCTTGGTTTGCGACGGCCTGCTTTGCTGCGGCTATCGCTTCCGGATCACCCAAATAATAATGTTTGATGGGCTTGAGGTTATCATCCAGTTCATAGACAAGCGGCTGTCCGGTCGGCACTTCCACACCGACAATCTCGCTATCGGGAACAGCATCCAGATATTTTATGAGCGCCCGTAAACTGTTGCCGTGCGCGGCAATAATGATTTGCTTCCCGGCTTTCACTGCAGGAGCAATGACTTTTTCCCAGTAAGGAAGAAATCGCGCCACGGTATCTTTGAGACATTCGGTACGCGGAAACTCGCCCGGCTTCATATCTCTGTAACGCGGATCCGTCAGGGTCAGGCGTTCATCGCCATCCTCCAATGGCGGCGGCGGAACATCATACGAACGCCGCCAGACATGCACCTGGTCCTCACCGAATTTAACGGCTGTTTCCGACTTGTTAAGTCCCTGCAACGCGCCGTAATGCCGTTCGTTCAGGCGCCAATGATGCTCCACCGGAATCCACGTCAGATCCAGTGTTTCCTGAATGATCCAAAGCGTTTTGTTCGCTCGCTTCAGCAAGGACGTAAAGGCCATATCAAAGGTATAGCCTTCCTGCTTCAGCAAGCGACCCGCCTCGTGCGCTTCGCTCACGCCCTTTTCGGTCAGGTCAACATCTGTCCATCCGGTAAAACGGTTTTCCCGGTTCCAGGTGGATTCCCCATGCCGTACTAATACAATTTTATTCATAGCAATACCAGGTTCACACTCTGAAAGTATAGGAATCCGTTTACGGATTTCGAGACACTTTTTACAATGCTACCGGGGCATTGCTTGCGTCGGATTTATAAAAAGCGTCAATGATCTTCATCAAACGAAGCGCCTCGTCAGCTGTATTCAATGGCTTCTCCTTTCCGAGAACCGAGAGTACAAAGTTTTCGGCCGAACGCAAACGTCCCATATCCTCACAGGCCTCCACTTTGACAGCACTGTTTACCTGTTTGTCGCCTTCCACGGTGAAAAAATCGCACGAATCAATTGCGGTAGCATCAATGCCGTCCTCACCGAACAGACGACGAACACGACCTCCGGCCTTTGCACCCTGGAAGGTAACGGAAACTTCCTCGCGCTCGATCATCTCGGCCCAGGAATTCTGCACGGAAAGAATCTGTCCGGTCTTGAACAGGATGAATCCGTGAATTGCCGACTCAACGTCATTGCTTGCGTTTTTACCGTCAGGAATACCCCATGGTCCCTTGAAATGCTTGTCGTTGATAAAATCCTTAAAGGTTTTTCCCATCACGTACGCCGGCTCGGGATAGCCCATAAAGTAAAGAGCGAGGTCGAGCATATGAAGCAAATCGATCAGCGGGCCTCCTCCGGAAAGTTCCTTGCAAGTAAACCAACCGCCAAAACCGGGAATGCCTGCGCGGCGAATCCACTTTGCCTGCGCGGAATTGATTTTACCGACTTTACCGTCATCAATGAGTTGCTTCATCGCATATGATTCAGGACGGGCACGGTTGTTAAAATTGAACATGAGCTTCTTCCCTGCCTTCTCAGCAGCTGCCTTCATTTCTGACATCTCAGCAGCATTCAAGGCGGGCGGCTTTTCGCAGAAAACATGCTTCCCTGCATTCAGTGCCTGAACAGCTATCGGCGCATGAAAACGGTTTGGCGTGATGATACTCACGGCATCGGCATCCGGCTGGGCCTTCAGCGCGGTTGCCAGATCAGGATACGTATTCTTCACGTTCCATTTCTCGGCAGCGGCCTTGACCACTGCCTCGACAGGATCAACCAGAGCCACGATTTCCGCTCCGGCTTTACGAAAGCCTTTTGCGTGGTATTGCAACATGCCGCCTGCGCCAACAATAATAATTTTCATCATAGTAAAAGGTGTTTTAAGGTTTAAACAAACGTTTGAAACACGGTAGCATCACGGCCTATTCCTTGGAAAAAGCGGCATCGAATGCAATCGTGCTGGGTTTGAAATTCAGTTTGCGCAAATAGGCACACGACTCGGTAGCGCCGTGGATACGGTCCATGCGGCCATCCTCCCATTCCACGGAAAGCGGTCCCCAGTAATTGATGTCATTCAGGGCAACCACGATTTCCTCGAAGTTTACATCACCGCGTCCGATTGAACGGAAATCCCAATAACGGCGAGGATCGGTGAAATCCGTGTGTCCGCCGAAAACGCCCACGCTACCGTCACCATGACCCCACCAAACATCCTTCATGTGCGCATGGAATATCCTGTCCTTGAAACAATGGAGAAATTTCACGTAGTTTACGCCCTGATAGGCGAGGTGCGACGGGTCGTAGTTAAAACCGAACCGCTTATGCCATTTGACTGCATCCAAAGCACGCTCCGCAGAAACGATATCGAAAGCGATTTCCGTGGGATGGACTTCCAGTCCAAAATTTACATTCTCGCGGTCAAAGACTTCCAGGATGGGAAGAAAGCGTTTCGCAAAGTCATCAAAGCCGTCCTGAATCATTTTCTGCGATGTAGGCGGGAACGAATAGAGTTTTCCCCAAATGCTCGAACCGGTAAACCCGTTCACTACCATCGGCAGCTTTATCTCGGGAATGCCTGACGGCCTGGCTTCCCTGAACTTTCGGCATGCTACCGCCGTTCGCTTCATTTCCTCGGCAGCCCGCTGGCGCACGCCTTCAGGATCGCCGTCCCCCCATACATGAGCAGGAATAATGGACTTATGCCGTTCGTCGATCAAGTCACACACAGCTTGACCCACCAAGTGGTTTGAAAGGGCAACCGAGGTCAAACCGTTATCAGCAAGCAACTCCCATTTTTCTGCGCAGTACCTTGAGTTTTCCAATGCTTCCGTCACATTGAAGTGATCTCCCCAACAGGCAAGCTCCAGTCCGTCATACCCGGCAAACTTCATGATTTCAGCGACCTTTTCAAGCGGCAAATCCGCCCACTGTCCCGTAAAAATAGTAATCAAACGCGGCATAAGGTTTTTCGTATTTTAAGGTTAATAGTTATAAGTAGAATGCCTTTATTTTTCCAAAGTTACGAGCTTATTCTATTTACCTTCTGCCGTTCACGGTAGCATCAGGCACCGACTCATCCCTCAAAAACAAACCGTAACAAAGGGAAACGTTTTCATTGCTGTCCGAAATCAATCCCGGGACTGCTCACGGTTATCAATCCATGCTACCGCTGCACAGCAAAACGTATTAGCGGTATTGTTTCCAGAGTCTTGGACTGAAAAGTACCAGAATAGCGTAAAACTCAAGACGCCCCATAATCATCAGAATACCCAACCATAACTTGGAAAAGTCGGTAAGCTGGCTGAATTCCCTCGTAGGACCAAGTTCATTGAATCCGGGACCGACGTTGAAGACACAGGTAAATACGCCGCTGGAAAGCGAAAGCAAATCCAGCTGGGTTTCGACGAAGGAAAGCACCAGCACACTGATAAACGTAATGCTTCCCGCAAGTATCATGAAATTAAGCACCTGCATCTGTATCTCATTGGTCAGTACCTTGTTATTTATCATGATGGGCCGCACGGCCTGGGGACGGTATACATCCCCGATGCTCTTCCGCAATATTTTCAACGTAATGATGGAACGTATCACCTTTGATCCTCCCGATGTTGAACCGCTCATGCCGCCCATAAACATCAGCGCCAGCAACAAGACTTTCGGCGCCAGGTTCCACAAATCAAAGTCCGTGGTACAGAATCCGGTTGTCGTCATCACGGAAACAACCTGGAACAGCGAGGTCCGAAACGCATCACTCACGGAGAAATAATCACCGAAGATAAGCAGATCAAAGCTTATCAGCAGGGACACGGCACCAATGATCAGGTAATAGGCTCTTATCTCTATGTTTTTCCACACATCACGGTTTCCGCCGATCATCTTCAGCATCAATATGAAACTGGTTCCGCCGATCATCATGAACAGAATGAGTATCCATTCAATAAGCGAACTGTGAAAGGCATAGATGCTTGCCGACCGTGTCGAAAACCCTCCGGTCGAAATCGTCGTAAACATATGGCACACGGCATCAAACCAATCCATGCCTGCCATCCGGAGTAGAACAGTTAAAATCAGGGAAAAGCTCAGGTAAAGCGTCATGATAAGACGAGCCCCCTTTTGCATGCGGCCGTAATCGACATCCGTGGATTTCCCCGAGGATTCATGCGAAAACAGGACCTTCGCCTCGGCTCCCAACGAAGATAACAAGGCAACGAACAAAACCACCACGCCCAAGCCCCCGATCCACTGGGTCAGGCAACGCCAGAACATCAGGCTGTGCGGGAAAGATTCCAGATTGGAAAACACGGTCGCGCCTGTCGTCGTGATTCCTGAAGCGGATTCAAAAAAGGCATTCGAGACAGAACAATCCTTCAGTGTGAAATAGTAAGGAAGCGCGGCAAGCACGCTGGAAAGCAACCAACCGACCCCGATTACGCACAATCCTTCCTTCCGGAAAATCCGCTTCGGTTTTTTCTCACCGTATAAATACAGCACACAGGTGACCAACCATGCTACCGCCACGCTATAGGCAAAACCGTTTACCGCCTGTTTGTCCGTCTCGTTATGAATGAAGAAAAAACCAACGCACAAGCTCACGCTTAAAGCAATCGACACCGTACAGGTAATGATACTGATAAGATGAGCGACAACGCGGTAATTCATGCAGAAAAAGACAACGGATGCTATCGGTTAATTACTGATTCACTTTGCCTTCGGTTTTCGCTTTGCGGCAAGGCTGCATTCCTTGCAGATCCCATAGAAAACAACTTCCTGCCCTGTAATGGTAAAACCTTCGGGCGGCGTAAACGGCACATCGGGGACCTGTCCGGAAAAATAATAGACATTACGGCACACATTACAGATGAAATGCGGTCGGTATTCTTTCGAAGCAAGTTCGAAACGCAATGGCTGCCCGGGATAATCCACCACCGTCACCTCGCCTTTTTTCTCCAGAGCGCGAATGTGCCGGTATACGGTCGTCAGACCCAGCGTCGGTGCCTGTTTTATGGCAGCCGCCAGTACTTCCTTCGGAGTCAAAGGCCGTTCCTTCGTCTTAAATACTTCCAAAACGGCATCACGTTGGCGCGTTCTACGAATCATGGTTATCCTTTTTGTTTTGCTTCTGAAAATCTCTTGATTCGCGTTTCAGTTTTTTGATCTTTGCCTCGTTCTTTAAAAGATCCCGCTTATCCATTGTATCGATGAAAAGAATACCGTGAACATGGTCGTTTTCATGCTGAATGATCCTTGCGAGAAAGCCGGCTGCTTCAAGGATATGCGAGACACCTTCGGTATCCTGGAATTCCAAGCGAACCGCTGTCGGGCGTTCCACCCAGCCCCGGATTCCGGGAAAAGACAGGCAGCCTTCCTCGTGACCGCATTTGGCCTCCGTGACCGGCGTCACCTTCGGATTAACGACAACCATGGGCATAATCAGTTCAAGCGGTTGTTTCTTCCCGTCCAGCAGATAATCAAAATCCGCCTCATCGGAACTCACATGAGGATCCATCACAAAAAGCAAAAGCGCTTCCCCGACCTGTTGCGCAGCCAATCCCACGCCCTCTTCCTGGTACATGGTTTCAATCATGTCCCTGGCAAGCGTGCGCAACCGTTCGTCGAAACTGACAACCTCAGCCCCGACCTTCCGCAGTATTGGTTCACCATACTGAGTAACACGTAAAATCATACGGGAATATCCTGATGTAAAATAAGTCTTTTTTTTTCAAAGCATCCCTATAGTTTTAAAACCATATGAGAAAACTATCATTTCTTATTTTGGCAGCATTTGCATTTTGCGTACAACCGGAAATTGTTCATGGACAATCCGGTGAAGCCCGCGAATACGCCTACTCCCAATACCTGCGCATAATGGGAGGGGAATCGGACATTAACAACATAAAAAGTATGGGTGCCAAATATGAAATCACCACCCCGAAAGGAAACCCCAACTATCTCTATTTTATCTGGAAAACGCCGAATTTCTATAAGATCAAACTGGAAAGCGCCAACAACAATACCCTGTGGGAATATAATTTTGACGGTCTGAATTACTGGAAAAGCAACGACAACGGTGTCACCGCGGAAACCATGACCGATGAAGAAAAACAGCAATTCTATAAATGGATCGCCTGCTTCTCCAATATCCGCTTTCTTGAAACGTCAGGAGCTCAGATAGTACAGCACACACGCAAACCGGACGGTACCGTCATTGCCAACGTCAAGCTACCGTTCAACGTGACGGCCCATTACACGTTGGCAAAAACCGAGGATGGCAAACAGGCATTGACCCAGATAGAAATCGAAGCAAACAACAAGCAGACACTTGTCATCCAGTCGTTCATCGAAGAAACAGTCACCGAAAAACCGGTCAAATTCCCAGCACTTCTTGACCTGCAACAGGACGGAAAGACCGTCTTCCGCATCAATGCCCTTTCGATTTCTCTGAATCAGGGTGTTCCTTCCGCATTGTTTATCAAACCGGGCACAGAAAAAGAATGGGAACAATGGAAGATAAAACAGAACTCAAAAGCCCAGGAAGCAAAAATAAAGCAGGAAAACAACCGGATTGCTGGCTGGTAAAGATACCGTAAGAGCATTGCTTCGATACGGTATCCTCAGCATCCCGAGGATGCTACCGTATGCGTTAATTACGATCCGATCGCTTCCCTGAGCATTTCTACACTTTTCAGCACGCCTTCATCGGCAGGAGCTTTACCTTCAAACTCAATACCGATGTAACCGTGGTAATTCACGGAACGGAGTTGATTGACAATGCGTTTATAATCCAGATCCAGCGTGTACCATTCTCCTCCGCCGTAATAGGTTTTTGCCTGAACATAGCTGGTATAAGGAAAAATCTTTTCCAGCTTATCATAAGGTTCTTCAAGGAAATTCCCCGTATCGGCAAGGAGACTTAGCCAAGGACTATTGATAGCTTTATGTATCCGTAGCATGCCCTCCGCTGTTCCCGATAATCCCCAATGGTTTTCCAGAGCGAGGATCACGCCGCATTCCGCCGCTTTTTCGAGGCATTCCTGAATACTGTCAATCGCCCACTTGAAACCGTCGTCTTCGGTGTATCCCTCAATGACCGGCTCAATGCCGCGTTTTTCCATCAGTTCGTCAAAACTCTTTAAGGTATTCCAATTTCCGGCATTGATCCGCATACAGGGAATACCCAGCTTGTAAGCGATTTCGATGCATTTCAACGTATGCTCCATATTCCGTTTGCGGTACTCGGCATTGGGCGAAACAAAATTCTGGTGCATGGAAAGGCAAATCAGATCAATACCGTTAAGGAACGCATGCCGTTTTATATTCTGCAAATAAGCATTGTCCTCATTTTCCATTTGCCGATGCAATATATCAACGCCTTCCAACCCCAGGGCAGCGGCCTTATCGATAACGGTCGTGATAGGCATCCTGTTCTCAGTGAAATGCCAATAGGAATAGGTAGCGACTCCGAGCTTTATGCGCGCCTGTGGTTTTGCCGGCGTTGCCGGAGATTTATCCTGGGCAAATCCCTGATTGGAAAGAAGTAATCCTGCTCCGGTAACAGAGGCAGCCTTGAGAAAATGTCGGCGGGTAGATTGCATGGTAAAAAATGCTGTCCAAGTACCCATAGCCGTCAACTGCTAAAATGGCCTTTTCATGCTACCGCCAGGAATCATGCCGTTTTCTCAAAACCAGAGACGCGTCAGGCAATGCTGCGGCCTGAACACTCACCGGACACACGGTTTATTATTTCTTCCGTTTGGGTTTACGCATCTGTTCCTTCATGGCCTTCCAGCGTTCCAGACGCTCTGCGACGGCAGCTTCAGCTCCGTAAGGTTTCGGCTCGTAAAAGGTAATCGGATCCGTCATGTAGTCCTGTCCGGAAATATTCTCCTCAAACTCATGGCTGTAAAGATAACCGACCCCCTGCCCCAATGATTTATTAACCTTGGTATGACTGTCACGCAAATGCAACGGCACCTGCTGCATCGGACCTTTGGCAATGGCAGACTTCGCTTTCGCCATTGCCATCGTCACGGAATTACTTTTCGGAGCCGTCGCCAGAAAGACGGTTGCATGGGCAAGCGGGTATTCACATTCGGGCAAGCCGATACGGTCACAGGCATCCGCAGCGGCAACCGCCACCGTAATTCCCCGCGAATCAGCCATCCCGACATCTTCTGAGGCGAGAATCATAAGCCGCCGGGCGATAAAGCGCGGTTCTTCGCCTCCCGCAAGCATCTTGAACAACCAGTAAAGCGCAGCATCCGGATCACTGCCGCGGATGCTTTTTATGAATGCTGACGCCGTATCGTAATGTTCATCCTCATCCGCGTCATAACGGATTTGGCGTTCCTTGGCAAAGGCCGATAAGGCGTCCTCGTCCATGCTACCGCCCATGGGTTGACTAAGCACGATAGTTTCGAGAGCATTCAGACAACGGCGCAAATCGCCGTCTCCCAGACGTGCCAACGCGCGCAGGGCGTCATCATCCGCGGTCACACGGAAATTACCCATTCCTCTTTCGCTGTCTTCCAGCGCAATGCGCAAAACCTTGACAATCGCCTCCTCGGAAATTGGTTCCAACCGGAAAAGATGGCTTCTGCTCAACAACGGCGCATTCACGTAAAATCCGGGATTATGCGTCGTGGCTCCGATCAGGCGGATGCTGCCGGCTTCCACGTCCGGCAAAAGCAAATCCTGCTGCGATTTGTTGAAACGGTGGATTTCGTCAATGAATAGAATGGTACGCCGTTCGCGTTCGTAACGCGCCATGCGAAGCACATCCCGCAACTCGGCGGAATTTGATAAAACGGCGTTCAAACGCACAAACTTGCTTTGCGTTTCATTGGCGATAGCCTCGGCAATCGACGTTTTGCCGCAGCCGGGAGGCCCGTAAAAAATCAGGCTTCCGAATGTATCGGTTTTTATCAGCCGGGGAAGCAGGCAACCCTCCCCTAAAATGTGATCCTGACCGATCACTTCCGACAGGGAACGGGGACGCATACGGGAAGCTAACGGGCGATGACCTGTCTTGTTTCCGGAATCATTGCCACTGTTGCTGCTCTCAAAAAAATCTGCCTGTTCTCCTGTCATCATTCCCTTTTTGATATTTTCCTTTATTAACTCCGATTCGCGGGTATTTCGCAAAGGAAAAGTAATCTGATTTACACACGCATTATTTGCATTTGCCTTGTTGCCGAAATCCATCAATTTTGTTTTTTGAATGAATCTTAATAACGTTTATCTGTCTGCCATCCTGTTGGCAGTGACATGGTTATTATCTGCCTGCGGTGACAAGGAATCATCCGACCCAGCACAGGCCGGTTCGGGCATTATCACTCTCGAAAGCAAGGTCAGACAATGGACAGGCAGGGAAAACGAAGGACTTGTTCACGCCGCACAGACCTATGATTTCGAGCTTGCGCAGGAAATGCTGAAGCAAAATGCCGACGTGAATGCTTTTATCAAGGGCATTCCGTCCTCCAAGGAAGAAAAAAACGCGCTTATGGTGATTGTCAGCCAGGATTCATCCACGGAAGAACTGAGAAACAAGACGCTTTCCATCCTCAATCTGTTTCTTTCCAACAAAGGCAACCCCAACCTTCCCAATAACAATGGAAAATCCGCTGTCTTCTTTTCAACAGGAGAAAACGTCTCCTGGGAAGTGTTGGCGGATCTGATTTCCCATAACGGGAATCCGACACTCGCGATTCAATCCGTATTGCCGAATCAGGCAGGCATGACCCCGCTCATGTACATGATCGCAGAAAACCAGACGGAAAAATTACTTTCCCGGAAAAACGAAGCAGCTCACACCTACGAAAACATCTGGAAAAAAATGCAGCTTCTTTGCGCAAAAGGAGACATCAACCAACAGGATCAACTGGGCAGAACCGCACTCATGTATGCCGCTGAAAAAGGCTACAAGGAAACCGTCCTTGCCCTGCTTAAAATGGGTGCAAAAAAACGTTACCGGGATAAGGAAGGAAAGCTGGCCAAAGACTACGCGGACAAACAGGGTTACGCGGAAATCGCAGGAATCCTAGAATAAGTACCTGCACCGGAACACACGACAGCATGATACCACCGGCAATCTGCTAAAACCCGAAGTTATCCGGGTTCGGACCAAAGCGCTTTCCCCTGTCCAATGCAGTGATCAAAGCCATATCCTCTTCGCTGATCGTGAAATCAAAGATATCGACGTTTTCTTTCATTCTGTCCCGACGGATTGACTTCGGAATAGTAACCACTCCCATCTGTATATCCCACCGCAGAATAATCTGGGCGACGGAACAATTGTATTTCTCCCCGAGATCCTTCAATTCACTCACATCGACCATTTTTCCCTGCATTAACGGACTCCATGCTTCTATCTGGATATGATTGCGGCGACAAAATTCAAACAGGGTCGATTGAACCAAATAGGGATGAAACTCCACCTGATTAACCATGGGCTTTATTTCGCATGCCGCTAACAGGTCTTCCAGGTGATGTGTCTGGAAATTCGATACACCAATCGCCTTAACCTTTCCTTCCCGGTACAGCGTCTCCATGGCTCTCCAGGTGTCCTTGTTTCTTCGTGTCGGCCAGTGAATAAGGTATAAATCCAGATAGTCTGTGCCAAGCCGTTCCAGCGACGCATTGAATGCCTTCAGGGTTGAATCATACCCTTGATCATCATTCCAGACTTTGCTTGTCAGAAAAATATCTTTCCGGGAAACACCGCTGCCACGGATTCCTGCACCTACGCCCTGTTCATTCCCATAAATCGAAGCGGTATCAATATGCCGGTAGCCGATTTCCAATGCGGTCTTTATCGCCCCAAGCGCTTCGTCATCTCCGATTCTCCAGGTACCTAATCCAATCATCGGGATTTTCATCCCGTTTGAAAGCATTGCATATTGATTTTCTGTAGTATTCATCGGTATTTTATAAGATTTCCATTAAGCTATTGATACGCTGAATATTTACAATTCTAAATAATACCACTATCCTATTGCTTTATGATTCGTACAAAAACCAATATTACAACAACAGGGAAATAAAGTAAGCAGTGTTAATTACTGACCGGTTCAATAGTTACTACTGTCGTTATTCCTTCAGGCGATTCGATTTCACAGGTAACGAAACCGGTATAATTCGGAACAAAAGTACCCACGATATCCATTCCTTTTTGAGAGTCAAAAAGTCTGGAAGAACCGTTCTTTCTCATACTCATCACGACCGGACAATCCGATGAATGCACACGATAGGAAACAGGAACGCCTTCTGTCACGGCAAAACTGAATTCGCAATCATCAGGGGCATCGAAATCATTGCCCAATCCGAAATACTTAGACTCGTTAAAAGTCGTGACTTCAGGAGTACTGCTACACCCTACAAGTAATGAGAAACACGTTATTGCTATAGTACAAGCTATTGATTTTTTAATAATCTCCATTTCGCTGATTAAGATTTTCAAACCGTGAAAATGAAGCCTGTTTGCGAAATAAAACAAGAAAAAAACTTTCGTTATGCAAAATCCCAAGCAGTTTTACTTTGCGACGGAATAAAGCGCATAACCGGCAAGCAATGACGGCAGCGTCTTACACTCCGTCTGCCAGTCTCCCTTCAGGAAATAACGATTGAGTATGCGAATCTGTTTCCGGCGACAGAACGCCTCAAATACATTTACGGAAACAGGATTTGAAGGAGAACGGACATCCCACTCACCCGGAAAGGCATGGTTTATCACGCCTTGTCCGTGCAGGAAAAAATGTAAGCGGTTCAACCAGTATCCGTTATTGGCAAAAGCAATGGCGACTTTTTTACCGACTCTCAAAGCCTCCTCTATGGTCTGCGCGGTAGCATTCAATTCCTCGAGCGTACGCGAGCAAATAACCCAATCAAAGAAACGATCGGGATATTGTTTCAATACGGTAATGATGTCGCCATGATAGACATTTACCCCGCGGCGGATACACGCGCAGACTTTCTCTGCATCGGCGTCCACACCGATACCATATACATTCTTTGTATGAAAAAGGTTTTCGAGCAGCACGCCGCGACCGCAGCCAAGATCAAGTACACGCGAATCCGGTTCAATCCAGTCCTTGAACACTTCAAAGTCTATGTCTCTTTTTTTTACGCTCATGCTACCGTGAAAGAAAATCAGCTACCAGTTTGTAGAGTGTGGGAGCATGCACGAGAAAAGAATCATGCCCGCCGGCCAGATCAATTTCCGCATAACTCGCATTTTTCCCGCAACGCAGAAGCGTATGCACAAGCTCCCTGTTTTGCTGCGGCGGATAAAGCCAATCAGTCGAAAACCCTATCGTCAGGCTTTTTGCCCGGATTTTTTCACAGGCAGGTTCAAGCCGTCCCTCAGCATCATAAAGATCAAAACGATCCAACGCTTTTGTCAGGTAAAGATAAGTATTTGCGTCAAAACGGTTCACGAAGGCTTTGCCTTGGTGACGCAGGTAACTTTCGACCGTAAACTCCGCGTCGAAAAGCGATTGGGCATCGGTATTCTGCTCTATGCGCTTGCGCCCGAACTTGGACTCAAACGTTTCCTCGGAAAGATACGTGATATGCGCCATCATGCGGGCAACCGCCAAACCGACACTCGGCCCCTTGCCGGTAGCGTACGAACCGCCGTCCCATTGCGGGTCCTGCATAATCGCGCTGCGCCCCACTTCATTGAATGCAATTGCCTGTGAACTGGACCGCGCGCAGGTTGCCATCGGCAACAGACGTTCCACGCGATCAGGAAAATCAATCCCCCACTGAAGCACCTGCATGCCTCCCATGCTACCGCCGATCACGGCATACAGCCTGTCGATACCCAGATGATTCATGAGCATGGCTTGCGCATTCACCATGTCGCGGACTGTAAACAAAGGAAAATCAAGTGCGTAAGGCCTGCCTGTTTCCGGATTCAAGGAAACCGGCCCCGTCGACCCCATACAACCGCCAATCACATTCGAGCAAATCACGAAAAACTTCGTCGTGTCTATGGGTTTCCCGGGACCGATAATATTATTCCACCATCCGGCCTTCCTGTCATTGATCGAATAAATGCCGGCACAGTGATGATCCCCGGTAAGCGCATGACAGATCAGTATGGCGTTTGACTTTGTTGCGTTCAGCCGCCCGTATGTCTCGTAACGCAGATTCACCCCAGAAAGTACGCGTCCGTTTTCGAAACGCAAGGGTTCGGGCAGCAGGAAATCGCGGTACTCAACCAAGCCCACTTCCCCTCCGTCCAAATCTCTGTATGCGTTTTCCGAGTTCATGCTGACTGTAATCCGATAAAGCTAATTCAAAATAAAATATAAGCGCAAAGTTTTAATTTTCCGTCTTCTTTATTTTATCGGTAAAATAAGGAAAAACAACCTGAACAAGGCAAGTCCATTCGGTATTAACTGTTGATGGACTGTATTTTTTGCCACCTCCAATGCACCGTTCCGTTCCGACGAAAGCATAAAACATTTGCCTGAACAACAACCCGGAGAAACGGATGCGATCCGGACAAACAGTCCTTTTACCTATGTTGCTTAGCGAAAAACTATCTGCGCCGTCTACGAAGGAACACCGTACCTGTCACTGCCATACCCAATAACATGGCATAGGCGGATGGCTCGGGTGTGGGTGTAATATCAACACCGCTCAACCAATCAGCAACATTACGAGCGAGTTTATCATTATCCGGGGCTGACTGAATATGCGTACACAGTATATTTGTGTCCATAAATAAGAGGAAATTGTCATTTGATCCCCATAACGTGATGCCATCGTCACTGCTAAGAGAAAGACCGTTACCGCCGCTAGGAGATATTTTCCCGGGCGAAGCAAAACTTATATTATTGATACCTTCTGTTATTAAGGGATAACGGTCAGGGTTAACTGTCTGGGCATTTCTACTCACAAATCCTTGTCCAGAATAATAATTAACGCCACCCAACAAATTTGCCAGTTGTTGATTGCTCGTATCCCAGGCTGAGGACAATTCTCCAAAAACAAGTACCCTGGTATTACTGTGTAAAAGACTACTCAATTTCGTAAGCTCGTCATCCGTATAGGTTGCCGACATATTGGCAACATTGACAATAACGGCATCAGCCTTGCCATCATAATCAACCAGACTGCTTAAGGTCAAAGTGGCTCCGTTGTCCGTCATGTAGCTTTCAAAAGCATCAAAACGATTATCTCTTAAAACACTAATCCCGTCCATATGATTCAGCGGATCCAACACGGAAATCGTCCATGCATTAACACAAGATGACGAAATAAGAATAACTCCCAATGCAAGAGCAGCTTTTGATGCGCAATTAATCAATAAGTCAATTTTCATAAATAGCCTGAAATAAAACGATAGCGTCACAGTATCGGAAACAGCTTACCCTTCAACCTCAAATTACCGGAAAAAGTCTGTTTCATTCGGACACCTAATATCAAAACGCTCTATTCAGTTTCACACAAGCTCCAGCAATGTCACTTCCGGGCGACAATTGATCCTGACCCCGTGCAGATTTCCCACCCCACGCGTCGTGTAAATCTTGCGTCCCTGCCACGCATTCAGGCCGGATACATACCGCTGGTCTTTTACCGGAGCAAACGGCGTACCGATGAAGGGAATGTATAATTGCCCTCCGTGCGTGTGCCCGCACAACATCAATTCCCATGAATAAGCTTCAAGTAAACCTTTACTGTCCGGGTTGTGCGATAAAACCATGCACGGCAGTTCTTTTCTTGCCGATTTAAAGGCTTCCTTGGGTAAACATTGACCGTTCCATAAATCGCCCAAAACAACCAGGGAAAAGGTTTTTCCGCCCAATGTCATTTCCTTGCACTGATTGCACAGCACCTCAATTCCGGCAGCTGTCAGCATTGCTTTCACGCGGGCGTTTTCCCGTGTTCCGACGCGAAGATCATGATTACCGAAGCATGCTACCGTCGGCGCCTGTTTTGCCAACGGCGACAATGTCGCGGAAAAGGCGGCATCATCCAACGGCATATCAAACAAGACATGATCCCCTCCCAGCAAAATCAAATCCGGTTTTTCCGCCAGGCCAAGATTGATCGCCCGGGAAATCATCTCCAGTGAAACACAACGCGAATAATGCAGGTCGGAGAGAAACAGGACACGCAAAGGATTGCCGTTTTTTTCTCCCTTAAAGAAACTAACCTGCTTACGGCACAATTCAAACCAGCCCGGTTCCAGATAACGGGCATAGCCTATTCCGCCTAATCCTCCGATTAAGGCAGCGCCGCAACCTATCAGGAATTTCCGCCGTGTTGACATGATAAAAAAAACGGGCAGACACAATGTCCGCCCGTGAAATTGACAGGCAATGCGTTTATTCCGACATCAAATTGTCGGGAATATCCACATTGGAATAAACATTTTTCACATCCTCGTTATCTTCCAATGCATCAATCAGCTTCATCACTTTTCGTGCGGATTCCTCATCTGAAACAGGAATCGTACTGTTCGGGATATAGGCGATCTCCGACTCAGTCACATTGACTCCGGCGTCTTCCAGAGCTTTTGCGACCGTGTAATAATCATTCATCGGACAGAGTACCTCAAAGTGATCCGTGTTGTTTATCACGTCCTCGGCACCGGCTTCCAGCACCACTTCCATCAGTTTGTCTTCCGTGATATTTTCCGCACCGATAAGGAATTGACCTTTACGTTGAAAATTGAATGCCAATGCGCCCGGCGTAGCCATGTTACCGCCGTTTTTGCCGAAAATGGAACGGATTTCCGAAGCGGAACGGTTTTTGTTATCCGTCGTCACTTCCACGATAATACCAACACCGGACGGACCATAACCTTCATAGACCAGTTCATCAATCGTTTCCCCGGCAAGTTCTCCGGTCCCCTTTTTAATCGCCTTGGCTATGTTATCGTTCGGCATATTGGATGCCTTGCCTTTATTCACCAACACGCGAAGACGCGGGTTGAAATTAATGTCGCCTCCGCCTGAACGCGCAGCAAGCATGATTTCCTTGCTCAACATGCTGAAAATCTTTCCACGCTTGGCATCAATTACAGCCTTATGTCTCTTGGTGGTAGCCCATTTACTATGTCCGGACATATGATTAAATGATTAATGGTTAAAATTCGTTTACGGTAGCATGATGAAAAGCCTGACGACTGTGTTCAAGTATTTTCTCGCAGCACGGATAAAAACTGTCCCATCTTGCCGTTACAGACGTTTCAGCGTAATCAAGGTAGCATCATCCGCCAGGGTATCTTTTTTGACGTCGGATGTTTTCCCGCGAAACTCAAATACCGACTCAATAACCAAACGGTTAATTTCCTCCACAGATTTTTCGTAAAACTTCTGCAAGTATTCACCCAGACGCATATTTGTAAATTCCTGACCGTCCTCATTGACCGTTTCCGTCACGCCATCGGTGTACAACATAAACATATCCCCGCTCGTGAACGGGATTTCCTTGTCCTTGATAACCACATCAAAAATATCGCACGGGACCATTCCCAAAGCCATTCCCTCGCTGGAAACTTTTTCAATATTCGGCAAGGCATTTTCTCCCCGGAAAACGTATAAAGGCAATTCATGGCCGGCACGCGCAATCGTAATACGCTCCTTTTCCAGATCCACAATAGCATAAACCATTGTTATAAACATATCATTGCGCATCTCTTCGAATAACTCACGGTTTATGGCGCACAAAACCTGCGACGGCGAATCATACTTTGACATGAAATGCTTAAGATGAGTCTGGCATATGGCCATGATAAGGCTGCCTGAGATACCTTTCCCCGAAACATCCGCAATCGCTATGCCGATACGATTCTGATCCAGGCGAACGACATTGTAGAGATCCCCGCCGATTCGCTGTGCTGGTTTATAAAATGCGTTGATTTCATAACGGTAATCATCCGGTAACTTGCTGGGCAACAGCAGTCCCTGGATTCCGCTGGCCATGTGCAAATCCATGTCTATCCGGTTTTTCTCCACCTGGATCTTCAGATTGTCCATATTATGCAAAGCCAATGCCGTCTGCTCCGCAAATGTCTCAGCCAACTGGAAATCCCCCTTTGAAAAGTGATGCCCGACAAACTGACTGGAAATCACGATCACGCCAAACAGCTTCTTATCCAGAATCAGGGGAACAGCCATAAGCGACTGTATTTCCAACTGGGGATCCTTGTGTTTGGGGATGCGCTTATCCGTCATCGCCAACGTAATCACCTCGCCACGGCGCGACAATGCCACTTCTCCGGGAATCCCTTCGCCCAGGTCAAACTCCTCATGACGCATGAGCTGCTGCATGAACTTCGTCCGCGAGCTGATCTTCTGCTGCTTTTTCTCGTCAATATGCTTCAGTGGCGGAAACAATCCTTCTATGGCAATGGCCGTGAGTTTCTTCGTATTGTCATCGTAAGAGAAAGCACAACCGGAACTCGCACACATGCAATGGATCATCGCATGCAGGGATAAATCAAAAAGCCGAGAGCGATCCTCGCCCACAGCAACCACTTCAGCTATATCATGGGAAAAACCCAACACGATTTTCTTCTCGCGCTCAAACATGCGTAAATGGGCTTCCAACTTGAAATTTTTCTTCACCAGGCGAAAAATGAAGAAAACAGCAACAAGCAACAGCGCCAAAAGTACTATTTCAAGACTAACCATTAATACAGCGTATAGTTACTTTCATACGCTACCCGTCCTACCCTTTTTTACAATAAAAAAGCTGGCTGTTATTCAATCTGGTTCTTCAGGAAAGAAATAACATCCTGAAATTTTTCCTGATTTTTCTTGCATATTTCCGCAAGACTTTCATGCGCCTTCAAAATAACTTCCGTTGATTGGATTTTCCCTGTTCCGATATCAGTGAGCGGTTCCCCGTCCACTTCCTTCCGCTCGGTTTCCACCGAGGCAATCATGTGTAAACCGAGATTCTTTATAAGCTCAAGATTACGTTCGGAAAGGTTAAGCATGATGAAGTATCCCGGCGGAGACAGCCGTCTTATCTCAATTGCCGTTCCTGCCAAAATACCCAGGAACGTGCTGTCCATTGCCGTGCATTCCGCAAAATCCACGATAAAATGCTTTAACCCCGATGCTACCGTCTGCTTGAAGAAATCAGCCAGGGACCTGCAATTCTGGTAACTGCCTCGTCCCTTTATCCGAACAATAACCGGATCGGAGTAAGGGTTAACAAGGAAAATGGATTCTGACTCTGGCATGAATGAATTCTACTTTAGAAGATCACGTAAAACATAAGGTAAGATACCACCGTTACGGAAATAATCAACCTCGATTGCGGTATCTATGCGGATTATTACCGTGGCTTCGCTCATGCTGCCGTCCTTGCGTTTTATCTGCATTTTTGTCTCCGACATCGGCTTCAGATCATCCGTCAAATCAGGGAATGAAATGACCTCGCTGCCTTCCAGCTTCAGCGACTCCGCGCTTTCGCCGTTCCTGAACTGCAAAGGCAATACGCCCATCCCGATCAGGTTTGAGCGGTGGATACGTTCAAAGCTCTTGGCGACAACTGCCTTCACGCCCAGCAGATAGGCCCCTTTAGCAGCCCAGTCACGGGAAGAACCCATACCGTAATCACCCCCCGCAAAAACGACCGTTCCTTCCTTCCGTTCGGCATATTTCCTGCAAGCGTCAAAAATAGGCATCATTTCGCCTTCCGGCATCAGCTTCGTCCAACCGCCTTCCTTGCCGTCAGCTATCTGGTTTTTGATGCGGACATTCGCAAAGGTACCGCGCGTCATGACCTTGTCATTACCGCGGCGCGACCCATAGGAATTAAAATCAGCTTTCTCCACGCCATGCTCCCGCAAGTATTTTCCGGCAGGACCGTCAAAAAGAATGCTACCGGCAGGGGAAATATGGTCCGTAGTCACGGAATCACCGAAAATGCCCAAGGTTCTCAGTCCGCCAAGCGGATGAATCTTCCCGACTTTCATCGAGAAATCGCTGAAAAACGGTGGGTTCTGGATGTAGGTGCTGTCTTTATCCCAACTGAAAAGGTCGCCCGATGATGTTTTCACCTTTGACCATTCATGACTGACGTTCTTCAGGTTATTATACCGCTCAATAAACATTCTCGGTTTGATTTCTGCCATGCAGGCTTCGATTTCCGCCGAGCTCGGCCAGATATCTTTCAGGAAAACAGGATTTTTACGTTCGTCGTCACCCAACGGATCGCAGACCAAATCAATGTCAACACGCCCGGCAATCGCAAACGCAACCACCAACGGAGGCGACATCAGAAAATTTGCCTTGATGGAAGGATGAACGCGGGCTTCAAAGTTGCGGTTGCCCGAAAGTACGCTGGCTGTGACCAGGTCACCGTCCTTGATCGCTTTTTCCACATCATCCGCCAGAGGGCCGCTGTTGCCGATACAGGTGGTGCACCCGTAACCCACCAAATCAAAACCGAGTTTATCCAGATAGGTTTGCAAGCCGGTAGCTTGCAGGTAATCCGTCACAACGCGACTGCCCGGGGCCAGACTCGTCTTCACCGAGTATGCTACCGTCAACCCTTTCTCGACCGCTTTCTTTGCAAGCAATCCGGCCGCAATCATCACGGAAGGATTCGATGTATTTGTGCAGGAAGTAATAGCGGCAAGCACAACGGAACCATGCCCGATGCTACCGTTTTCAACCGGCATGCGTATATTGCGTTTTTCGGCGGAAATCCCGTATCCGCCTTCTTTGACAGGCTGTTGAAGCAAGGCGTTAAACCGGGATTTCACATCCTCTAGGTTGAGACGGTCCTGCGGGCGTTTCGGTCCGGATACGGCAGGTTTCACCGTGCCTAAATCAAGTTCAAGAACCTTTGTGTAGTCGACTTCGCCTTTCAAAGGAACGCCAAACATACGGTTTGCTTTCAGATAATCGCGGACCAATTCGATCTGGTCTTCGGAACGTCCCGTAAGGCGTAAATAATCCAATGCCTTTTCATCAACAGGGAAAAAACCCATCGTTGCGCCGTATTCGGGAGCCATATTGGCAACCGTGGCGCGGTCGGCAATGGAAAGATTGCGTGCTCCTTCGCCAAAAAATTCCACGAATTTTCCGACCACTTTTTCCTTGCGGAGCATCTCGGTCACATAAAGGGCCAGGTCCGTTGCCGTCACACCGTCCGGCAGTTTTCCGGACATATTCACACCGATAACCTCGGGAGTCAGGAATGCTACCGGCTGACCGAGCATACCGGCTTCCGCCTCAATGCCGCCCACACCCCAACCAACGACACCGAGTCCGTTGATCATCGTTGTATGCGAATCGGTTCCCACCGTGCTATCGGGATAAAACAGCATGCTGCCATTCACTTCACGGGAAAACACTACCTTTGCAAGGTGTTCCAGATTTACCTGGTGAACAATACCGACGGAAGGCGGAACCACGCTGAACGTATTAAACGCCTGTTGTCCCCATTTCAGAAATTCATAACGTTCGCGGTTGCGCTGAAACTCCAGACCCAGGTTACGCTCAAAAGCATTTTCGTCGCCGGCGCAATCCACCTGAACAGAGTGATCCACAACGAGATCAACGGGAACCAGAGGCTCTATCAGTTTCGGGTCGCGTCCCAATGTTTTCACCGCATCACGCATCGCTGCCAAATCCACAAGCAACGGCACACCGGTAAAGTCCTGCAAAACGATACGCGCGACAACAAACGGAATTTCCACTTTTGCGGGATCCGCCGCATTATATTTCGCCAATGTACGGACATCGTTTTCCGTTACTTTTTTTCCATCGCAGTTCCGGAGAATGGATTCGAGCACGACACGCATGCAAACCGGCATTCTTTGGATTTTCCCCAATCCGGCATCTTCCAATGCGGCAATGGAATAATAATAACCCGAATGCTTTCCGCTCTCAAGCGGGCGGACTGCTTTAAATGGATCAGAAAAGTTTTTCATAATAAATAGCTAGCTTAGACTCAAAGCCATTGCTGGGCTTGTATCAATTCAATTTTTAACGGAAACACAAAGGAGATACCGGGAACAAAACCGGGAATAAGCAACCGGACATAAACTACCGTCTGTTTCCCGTGGTTTATTTCACGGCAATTGCTCCGTAAAGTTTGGCAGTAGCTTGTTGCAAACGATCCCATTCCTCCACGTATTTCAGCAGGTGTTTTTTCCCCTTACCTGCCTCTTCCTCTAGCAGTTCGCGTACCAGGCGTTGTTCATCGGCATACTGTTTATCTGTCAGCAATTCCGCAAAGTAAGCGACTCTCGCCCACAGCAGATGTGTCGTAAAGGCGTCAAATTCATTATAATTGATGATTCCCTGTATATCGCCCCGGAGCCACATGTCAGCAACCGCATAACCGTCGACATCCATTTTTCCGGGAATTCCCGACAAACGGGCAATCTGATTAAGCGACGGAATCTGTCCGTAACGGCCAAGTATTGTTGCCAAATCCACATGCGCGTCATTGCCTGAAAAATAATCAATGCCTTCCCACGGTTTGTTGGGACGTTTCGCGACCCCGTGCGCCATCAATCCGTTGACAATGCCGCGCTGCACAATGATCGGCAAATCCGCGTTCGCCGAATTGTAACCGACGAGTTGCGGGGACTTTCCGCCAACGGCCTTAAAAAATGCAGTCAGAATCGCGGACTCATGGCATTTCTCTGCAACGGTAACATCACTTGGCAGCGAAACCAGTTTTAGCTGAACACCTTTCGAATCCTGATGCCGGTAAATGCCCGCAATGGAAACAATACGGCATAATACCGTCTTCAGATAGGGTTGCGGATTATCTTCCGTAGCACCGTTTTCCTGCCAGAGTTTCTGCATCGCGGACTCATAACTCCGGACATCGCTGATCTCCGTACCGTATAAGAGCGACGCGGCAGCCGGATCAGGAATCCATTCAACATCAAAGGAAAATAAATCAGGCAGTATTGTTTTTATCATTTAGGAAAGGAACTTGAAGATTAAGGATGATCAAAACATTATCTCTATAAATTCTATCATTCCACGTAACATTGCAATGTCATTACCATTTTTCAAAAAACTATTTTCAGGGAACAACGCTTCTTCCGATGTTACCGCCGAAACAAAACGGGAAAAGCAAACCGACACAGATAAACAAAACGAAGCAACTGAATCAGTCAGGATAAAAAAACCATGGATCGGTGTGGATCTCGACGGGACATTAGCCCATTACAACGGCTGGCGCGGACTCCAACACATCGGAAAACCGATTCCTCTCATGCTTGAACGCATCAGGCAATGGCAAGCCAATGGTTTCACAATAAAAATAATGACAGCACGTGCTTCTGTCCCCGGAGGTGTTCCCCCAGTCGAAGCCTGGCTGAAAAAATACGGCCTGGAAGGAGTCGAGGTTACCAATATGAAGGATTTTGACATGGTAGAACTCTGGGATGACCGTGCAATCCAGGTTATCGAAAACACAGGAAAGGCCGTTCTACGGGGAAACTACATCGGCATGCCGCGAGCTCCGCTCCTCCAGCAGGAAGCAATCAATGAGACTGCCGAGCAAGGCAACCTGTAAAGCATTTACGGAAACACCTCGAGAAGTTTTCAGTCGCTCGACAATCGCGGCGTGAATTTTGACAGCAATCCGGCCGAATATTTTTCCACCCAGAAGATCACTGTTGCCGATGCTCACGGAGCGTTCAAATTCAAGAACCTGGCAGATGGGGACTATTACATCGTTACAACAATTTCATGGCATGCTTACGACCCCTACCATCGGAATGAGGATGGCGTTTTAGTAGCGAATTACATGGAGGGCGGCAGGCTTATGCAAAGAGTGACTGTTTCCGGCGGCGGAACACAGGAAATTGTCTTAACCCAATAGTTTCCGGGAAAAATCATCCAGAAACAAAAGACGCGGTAACATGATGTTACCGCGTCTTTTGTTTTGAAGAGCTGTCTATTTTTTATTCCTCAGGTTTTTGTGCATGTTACCGACTTCCAGATAGGCATGGGCAACGCTTGCCTGGTCCAGTAAATCAACCTTTTCCAGGGTTCCTTTGACCGGGTCCTTCCAGCCTCCGGAATAAAGCCCGTTAGGATCACGAATGTTTGCGTGCACATACTCAATCATCCGGTCAACGGTATCAAGCCAGACAGGATCGTTGTCTTTTTCATACAAGGCAAGAAACGAACCTATCAGCAAATGCGCAAAACGTCCGCCATCGTCCGCACTGCCGTTGTCCCTCACCCAACGTTTCAATGCCGCCTTTGCCACCCGCTGCGCCTCTTCCAGATATTTCTGGTCTCCGGTCTCCTCGTACAAAAGGCACTCCGCACGGATCATCAAGGCTGAATTATAGGAATACTTGGCCTTATCCACCTTGCCGTTAATGTTGATATTGTCCCAGTAAAGTCCATCGCTGTCCTGCAGGGTTGCGCGTATCCAGGTATGCAAGCGCAACGCGGTGTCGAGATAGGATTTCTTGTTATTAACAAATCCTTTGTACGCGTTATACAGCTCCAGACAGGCAACAATTGACGGCGCCGTAGAACAGGTATGCTTTGCCACGCGACCCGTTTCCTTCCAGTAAATACCGCCGCCCGCTTTATCATCTTCCCCGCTCAATACAAACTTCATCGCGGCTTCCGCCTTGTAAATATACTGACGCTTTTGCGTGACTTCCGACGCCTTTATCATCGCAAGCACCACCCACACGTTATCATCGTAGTAACGGTCAAACGGCTTCGGACATGGCAATACGTCATAGCCTCCCAATTCATCCTTCTGTATGTACACATCCATTGCGGTAGCATAGGATTGCAAGCGACGCGAATAGGTGTTCGGATCGGCTTCCGTCGCTTCCGCCAATGATGACAACATCACACCGCACGCCCACATCATGGCAGGGTCCCGCTTCTGCTCGCGCCGATCCTTTGGGGTATCAGCGGATTGTGAAGCATACAGTTTGGATTTATCGAGATAATAATCCTTCTGTATTTTCTCCATTACCTCGAAGCCCCATTTCTGGTATTTCGCAGCAAGTTCGGCATTCTTTGCCGGATCCAGGGCATACAACCCATTATTTGCAAAAAGGACAAAGAAACCCAGAAAAACCCACCCGATACGTCCTTTAAAAAGCGATTTCATACTCTTTTTGATATGCCCTATCAATAATATGTCAACGTACAATCCGTATTCACCAAGCCAAAGTAAGTCATCACCCTTTCGATCTTACCGCCAGAACAGACAGTAAGACCAGAAAAACGACAAAGGCGGGAGCCTATGCAAACATATTTTTGCAAAACACATAATCGCAATCCGAAAGGTCTTTTACGATTTTTGTGGCTGCTTTCAGCGATTCGCGGGAATGCGATGTCAGCAAGGCAACTGCTTTCATCCCGGCACGGAGCGCAGCCTCAATACCGACGGGAGCATCCTCAAAGACGATACAACGTGACGGGAACACGGATAAACCCTGTGCTGCCTTGAGGAAAACCTCAGGATCCGGTTTTCCGGTGGAAACATCATCACCGGTAACCAGAAAACAGAAATAGTCGCGCAACTGCAATTGTTCCAAAGCAGCATCAAGATTCAGTTTCGGCGTGGAACTGCCGACCGCCAGCGGCACACCGCGTTCCTTCAACATTTTCAGGAACCGGACAACGCCAGGCAAGGCGCTTAACCCCTCTTCCCTGATAATCTCCCGGTACAACCATTCCTTGCGCTTTGAGAGCGTATCGATCTCCGCGTTGTCATCCGACCATTGGAGAATCTCACGGATTACCGCCGGATTTTTCCTTCCGAAACTGCGCTCAAAATGATCGGGAGGAAGCGGCTTCTTAATTTCCGCCGCAATCATTTCCCATGACCGTTTATGTGCAGCGGAAGAATCCACAATCACGCCATCCCAGTCAAAAATAACCGCAAAGTCATTATCCATAATCTTTTATTGTTTTTTCCTCTTTCCAAACAACAGCCGTATGCTATTCAGGCAAACGACAACGGTTGACCCTTCATGCGCAAAGACACCAAGCGTCAATGGAATCCCTGATAGCAGGGAGGAAGCAACCATGATCAGGACTGTTCCGAGGGATATGATCAGATTCTGTTTTATGATCCTGTTTGCGCGCTGGCTGAGTTTATACGCATCCAGAAACATATCGATACGGTCATTCATCAGTACGACATCGCTTTGTTCGAGCGCGGCATCACTTCCGCGAACACCCATGGAAACAGCCACATGGGCCATCGCCAGACTTGGCGCATCATTGACGCCGTCACCCACCATCGCCACGATTTTCCCGCTGTCAACCATTTCGCGAATGGCGGTCACTTTACCCTCCGGTGAAAGCCCGGAACGCACTTCATCAATGCCGAGCTGCCTGCCGACATTCTCAGCCGTTTCCCGACGGTCACCGGTGAGCATGACAGTCGTCAATCCGCTATCATGCATCTGCTTTAAGACCTCGGAACTTTCCTTGCGAATCTGGTCCTTCAATAAAATACGGCCGATGGAATTACCGCCGATCACCCATACTTCCGCATATTCCGCGGACGGATGCGGCAAGGACGCGGCCCAATCGGACAACGGACCGGAGCCGATCAATTCACGCCTCCCGAGCACCCATTCCTGATCGTTGTAACGCCCGGTTAACCCTTTCCCTAAAAGTGTTTGAAATGATGCTACCGCCTTCGGAACAACTTTTTTCCCCTGTCCGTACTGAACAATCGCACGGGCTATGGGATGGTTTGCATTTTGTTCCAATGCTACCGCCACTTCGATGATCTCGGATTCATGACCGGACGGATAGGCATCCACCTGCTCTACGGCAAGTTCGCCGGTTGTTAATGTCCCGGTCTTATCCAATGCTACCGTATTCACCTCGCAAAGCCGCTCGATAGCCGCCCCTCCCCTGAAGAGAACGCCGATACGGGCGCCAAATGCAATTGCAGACAAAATGGCGGACGGGATGGAAATAACCAACGCGCAGGGACTTGCCACAACGAGCAATGTCATGGCCCGGTAAAATGCGCTTTTCTGATCGCCGGTATTTTCAAAGGGAGGCAATCCGACAAGCAACCACCAGACAAGAAACATTCCCATCGTGGCCAGCAATATGGCTATTGTATATTTGGTCCCGAATTTATCCGTGAATCGCTGGCTCGGAGCTTTTTGGTGCTGTGCGTCCTGAATCAGCTGGATAATTTTCTGCAGTGAACTTTCCTCCATCCGCTTGCTTACGCGGCATTTCATCGCTCCCCATAAATTCTGAGTTCCGCTGAACACCTTGTTACCGCTCTTTTTCGCGACAGGATTCGCCTCGCCCGTAAGCTGGGATTCATCGGTTGCCGATTCTCCTTCTAAGACTTCAGCATCCAACGGAATCGTATCTCCGGGACGGACAAAAATCATATCGCCTACGCGTACCTCCTCAACCGGGACGGATTTCTCCTTTCCTTCCGCATCCAATACATTGGCCGTTTTCGGTGCCGCCTTGAACAGCGAACTTATGGCACGCTGCGTCCTGGCCATGGTATAGTGCTCCAGCGCGCCGGAAACGGAAAACAGGAGCAACAGGATTGCGCCCTCGCCCCAGTGGCCGATGCAACTGGCTCCGATGGCAACCACAAGCATAAGGAAATGGATATCAAACTCTCCTTTGGGAAGGTTCTCCCTGACATCTTTTGCAGCGTCGAATCCGCCGCAAATCATCCCGAAAACGAAACTGATAACGGATGCGGTAGCATAGCCCATATGAGAAAAGACAAACCCGAGAAGGACTCCCAATGCGCATCCTGCGGCAAGCTTCGCCTGCAGTTTCCAGTCAGCTTCCATATCCTCGGCTTCCTCCTGCATGCTACCGCTGCCATGCGATTCACCGGAAACAGGATAATCTTTCCACTTCCAAAAGTGAGGAGCAGTGGGACATGTTTTCCGTGACAGAATCACTTTCCCGCCCTCCACACGGCAATCAATCAACGGAGAACCCGAGTCACAATCGCAATCGTCCTCTTCTCCCAGTTCCTTTATCCTGATTGACTTCAGCGTCTCCTGAAGGGTATTTTTCAAGTCCTCGTCACTTACCTGTCCGAGCGTGGCAACCGAGACCGTATCCTTTTTTGAATCAACGGATACGGCTTCCGCCTGGCTGTTTTTCAGCAATATCTGGGAAATGCTTTTTATCCAGTCGCTCTGTTTATCTTGCTCGGTCATTCAATAAGTTTGTTTTACTTGGCGTATTTCTTCACAGCCGGCATGATTTGATCTGCCCAGATCTGATATCCTTTTTCGCTCAGGTGAAGGTAATCGGGCATAATATCCTTACTCAAGCTACCGTCCTTGTTCGTGAAGGATTTACTGATATCCATATAGTGAACCTTTGGCATCTCAATTTTTGAAATAATGGCGTTAATCTCATCATTGATTTTGCGAAGCGGATCATCTGCTTTCTCACCGCGTGGGAAAATACCCAACAGAATAATATGTGACCTGGGATAATGCTTTGTCAATTTCTCGAGGATTGTTTTTATATCGGCGGCTGTTTCCTCGGCCTTTTGTTTCCTGTGTCCCGTATTGTTTGTTCCGATCATCAACACAATCGCCTTCGGATTCATTTTTCCACCCAGGTTACCGTTATCCAGGCGCCAGATTACGTTTTCGGTACGGTCACCGCCAATACCGAATTCAACGGCTTTCATGGGAGCAAATTCTTTTTCCCAGACTTTCTTACCCGAACCTTCCCATCCTTCCGTGATAGAATCTCCGATAAACAAAATATCCACGTTTCCCCCCTCCGCAATAGCATTGAATTTCGCATTCCTGTTTTTCCACCAATCCTCATTCCGTGGTTCGGGAGCAACAGCAGAAGCGAAAACACTGCCGGAGAACAAGACAAGAAGTATAGCGATTATCTTTTTCATGGTTTATTATTATGCAGTTTAATGAATTTAAAAATATCCGATGATGCTACCGTCAAGGTTCGGAAATGCAATCGTTATCACGGTCATTCCGGTTGTGTATTGAGGTATTTCCTTATCTCCGGCAAAAGCGCATCATCCCAGATTTTGTAACCTTTTCCGGTCAAGTGCAGTTTATCATGCATGATTTCCGTACTGATGCTGCCGTCAAAGCTGACTTCATATTTTGAAACGGTCCCGCCTATATCAAAACTCTCCAAGGAAATATGAACTTCATTGCCCAAAGCCAATGACGGCAACATGAATAAACAGGATATAAGCAATCGGTTTTTCATAATAAATAAGATGAGAATTCAGTAAAAAACGGATACAAAAAAAGAGTCCAATGTTCATTGGACTCTTTTGTGTAAACTTTTGAAATTAACCGAGCAATTTTGTCTTTAAAGACGCTTTGTCCAGACCTCCCACATGCACATCCGCCACCTGTCCTCCTTTCAGAAAAACAAGCGTAGGAACCGCACGCACCATATACTCTGCAGCCAGATTTGGATTTTTATCAATATCCACCTTGTAAATCACAGCTTTGTCGCCAACTTCACGGGCAAGCTCATCCAGTACCGGAGCCAAAGCGCGGCACGGACCGCACCAGGTTGCCCAGAAATCAAGCAACATGGGCTTAGCACCTGCCGAGGCGACCAAAGATTGAAATTCAGACTCAGAGATATTTTTTACGAGATCAGACATGATTGTTATAATTGGATGAAAATAAGTACCGCAAATGCGCATGCTACTGCCATCGCCAAGAAATCAACCGCCACTGCGGCAATTCCCGGTTGATCTTCCGATGAATAATCATAAGTAGGTATCGGTTTTGACTGGGTTGCCATGGCTGAAGAAGCCGTACGGCCAATAGTCAATGGCTTGCTGTCAATACCTGTACTGCCTACCGGAAGGTTTACCTTGGGCTTGTTAATCACCTTATTCACTTCGGGAGCGGCTGCGGCGGATTCCAGTACAACCGGTTTTTGCGCCGGAGGCAATTGCGGCTTATGGGCCTCAACAGGTTTCGCGGCTTCAACAGCCGGAGCGTCCTCTGTTTTTGGTTTACTGCCCGGAACCGGCGGAAGAACTACTTTAGGTGTTGGTGGCAAAACAACCTTTGGTTTATCAGAAGGGTTTTGCGGGGAAGTTTTGTTATCAGCAGAACTCATAATGTAAATAATCGTGTTGGTTTTTAAAGTGATGTCAAGCTTCCCAAACTGACACCCTTATGTTAATTATTCATAACAAATACTGTTCCTCTGTTGCATCCGGAAAATGAGCATGCTATTAGTTACTGCATTCAAAATGAATGTTTTTCCGGCCAGACTTTCCTCTTCTCAAGTATTTTTCTCATGCCTTGTTTTTTTAATGACGGTAGCATGCGCTCATTTTTGCTTTGCCCAGGACGTACCGACAAGCGATCAATTATTTAAAAGCCCGATTTCTGAAAACACCACGGATGCCGAATGGAGGCTCGAAATCGCCAAGCAGGCATTGGAGGAAGGCTTACCTTCCATTGCGGAACGGATTTTCCGCGAAATACTTTCTGACCAGAAAAGCAAGGCCCTTTCATCCTACCCGGAATACTTGCTGGAATGGACGGAATCGTTGATTGCCATAGATAACATTGATGAAGCGCAGACAGTACTGACTTCCTTTGAAGACAAGGAATCCAGTTCATACCTGCTCATGGAAGCGCTTGCTTCTGCCTCTAAATACAAGTATGCGGAAGCCGAATCGCTGTTGAATAAGTTTTCTCCCGAATCGCTGCCGCCCAAGTTAATGGGATGGTATTATTTTCTGATAGGTATCATCGCAGAGGTTGAGCACCGTCCGACAGCTGCCGAGAATGCCTTTGCCAGCGCAAAGAAAGCTGCCGTAAGTAAGTCACAACTGGCCGAATTTGAACTGGGCGTTTTACGCAACCGCTTAAAACGCGACCCAATGGATAACGACACTTTCATTGAACTTGAACAAAACGTGCGGGCAATAACGGAGGATACCAAGCTCGCCAACAGTTACCGCCTCCAGTATGCTACCGCCCTATACCTCAGGGGACAAAAAGATACAGCCATTTCGTTTCTTCTGCAATCACTGCAAAATATCCCGGAAACCGATCCCAGCTGGAGCATATGGATGCTTCAACTGGCGCATTTTAACGGACTGGAAACCGAAAAAGGAAAAGCGCTGCTGCGATCGCTTATATTCAAAAGTAACCAGAGCGAAATCCGTTTATCCGCCCTGTTTCTGTTCATCAAAAACGCCGACAAACCTGAGATCATCTCATTGACAGAAGAACTGCTCGCAAAAATCGGAAACGATACCCAGCATCTTGAACTGCTCTATTCCCTTCTCTATTTTTATGCCCAAACAGGGGAATTTGAATTTAAAAACCAGGATATCCGCAGCATCATCGATTCGCCGGAAAACCCATTTGACAAGCGTTTTCCGAACTCAAATTTAAAAACAAACACCTATTGGCTCCTCGCCTATATCTCTTACAAGAAAACCCCGCCGGAATACCGAACGGCAGCCAACTATCTTTTGAAATTCATTGCCCAGACCACCGACGGAAATGATCGTGAACTGGCAAAGAACATGATCGCGGATTGCTATTACCGGAACGGTGATTTTGAAATGGCGGCACGCTTTTGCCGGGAAGCATTTGCCGAAAGCAAAGAGGTAAAAACACGGGGACGACTGTTTTTGCAGGAATCGGTTTCCCTGCTTAAACTCGGACAGGCAGACGCCCTCATCAAACGAATGCAGGAAATCAATGCCACCGACCCGACAGTGATTCCCCAACAGGTACGTTGGCAGGTTGAATGGGATCTTCTTGATTTCTGGAGAAAGGCGGGACAACCAGAACTTGCGCTTAAAAGGATGTTACTCATCCGCAACGATTTGGAAAGCGCAGACAGCATAACAAAAGTAAGGTTTCTGTGGCTTGCCACCATACTCTGCATAAATGACAACGACTATGACAATGCGCTCAAGGCAGTTCAAAGTCTTCAAAATGAAATCAATAAACACCTGATAGACAGGTCAGATCCCGAAAACCTGGATATTGACCTCTTATCCGCAAACGCGTTGCTCCTTCACAGTGAAATACTTTTTGTCCTTAGCAGGAAAGATACTTCAGGAGACGACACATTGGCGAACCAAGCATTAAGCTTAAGCAAGGAACTCCGCACAAAGTACCCGAACTTTGATGCATCCGTTTTCTCTCTGTTCATCGAATCCCGTTATTATGCGGGTATCAACAGGCTTGTCGATGCACAACAACGCCTGATTGAGCTGGCTGACTCTTATCCGAAAAGCCGCTTGGCCCCGATAGCGCTCTATGAAGCCGCCGTGAATTCATCACAGAGAAAGCTCACGGAAACGTCCAGAGAAGCATTACGCCTCATTGACCGCTTGGCAAAGAACTATCCCAACAGCGACATTTTATACCGTGCCCTTCTCCTGCAAGGGGATATCCAGCGTACACTGAATGAGTTCGGCGATGCAGAACAGACTTACGACAATCTGATAACAAAATACCCGAACAATCCGCTGCGTCATTTGGCGGAATTATACCGTGCCGACTGCATTTATGCCAGCGCATCTAAAAACCAAGTACGCTATGACAACGCCGCGGCCGCTTACGAACGCTTGTACGATCAGTCCACGCTACCTCCGGCCTTCCGTATCGAAGCAGGATACAAATGGGCTAACAGCCTCATCCAAGGCAATAAGCCAAACCGGGCACAAGAGGTACTTTGGACAATCATTCAGACTTTTCTTGACCAGAACAAGAATGCGGATCAACTGGACAGTCTTGGCAGAAACTGGTTGGCCCGCTGCATCCTTGATCTCGGGAAGCAGCTCGACCAGGCAAAGAAAACAGAAGAAAGCCGTATTGTTTACGATAAAATTCTCCAATATAAACTTCCAGGAAGCGAAGAAATCAAGAAGCGCATAAAACCCGAGTAATTATCCGTCATGGATATACTGGCAACAACTCAATTGAATATAATTAATGATCTTGGAGTCATTACGTTCTGTGCTGCTGTCGTAACATTGATTTTTTACCGGTTCAAAATGCCGGTTTTTCTCGGATATATTCTCAGCGGACTGCTTATCAGTCCGAATTTTCTCGGACAGTATTCGCCCGTAAAAAATCTCGAAGGCGTAAACGAACTCAGTGACCTTGGTGTCATTTTCCTGATGTTCTACATCGGCATAGAATTCGACCTGGAAAAGCTCAAAAAAACGCTCGGTTCCTCTTTTCTCGCCATCGCACTCCAGACAGTGCTTCTCTTTTTTCTCGGCATTCAAACGGCATCGTTTCTAGGCTGGACCTCCGTGCAGGGAATATTTCTCGGAGCTTTGCTTTCGATCAGTTCATCCATGGTTACCATCGCCGTACTGCGTAATTATAACGAAACGAAAAAACCTTATGCGCAGCAGGCCATCGGCGTACTCATCATGGAAGACATATTGGCCATTATCATGCTGGTACTCCTCGGCAGCATCGCGCAAACCGGATCATTCAATCCTTCTACTGCGTTGCTCATCGGTATGGCTATCCTGATCTTCATGGTTTCGGTATATTACTTCGGACGCCTTGCAACACCTTCCATTGTCAAGACGCTGATGCGCTACGCGAATCCCGAACTTGTGACCCTTTGTTCCGTCGGTCTCATGATGGGCATAAGCTTATTGGCATCTTCCTTTCATTTTTCCGGCGCACTGGGCGCATTTCTGGCCGGAGCCATTTTTTCCCGATCAAAGCTGGCCGAACAGATACAAAGCTCGCAGGAACCCATCCGTTACCTTTTCTGTGCCGTTTTTTTTGTGTCCATAGGAATGCTCATCCAGCCCAAGATGCTATGGGATAACATCCTGTTGATTCTCGTTCTGTCGCTCCTGGTCATTCTCTTCAAGGTACTGTCATGCTGGATTGGATTCCTCCTCGCAGGGGATAAGCCGAAAGACGGATTCCAGGCATCGGTAGCAAAATCGCAGATAGGCGAATTCAGTTTTATTATCGCGACCCTCGGGCAAACACTTGGCGTCACGGATTCGCGCCTCACTACCATCGCGGTGGGAACCTCACTGGTCACTATCATAACGACACCGCTTCTTCTGGAAAACAGCGGAAAAGCTTTTGATTTCCTGAGCCGCTTTGTACCGGCCCCGGTCAAATCCGGAGAAAAAATTTACAGAGAAGTGCTTGGTTCCGCAAGGGAAAGAATGAGCAAAAACAATTCGCTCGGCATCATAAAGAAGGCTTTGTTAAAAAATTTCATTTACCTGATGTTGGTATTCGCCATTTTTATCTCGTTCGGACTTGTTTTGAAAAACATCCAACAAGCTGACATCCCTAAGAACATAATAAAACCGGCGTCGTTGGGTGTCCTTTTCCTGAGCGCCATGCTTTGCACTCCCTTTCTTTCCACGATCGTAACCAATACAAATACCATCACGGACATCCTTCTTAATGCTTTTGTCAAATCAAGAAAGACGCACCCCACGATAAACCGTATGATCCTCTTTGTTCATAAACTTGGCGGTATCATTGTCATTCTTCTCTTTACCTTCATTTTTTCGCTTCTCCTGCAGCCGTATATACCCCAGGGATGGGCATTGTACACATCCTTGGGAGTATTTGTGCTCACCGCCATATTGCTTTCCAGACGTCTGCTTGTCCTCAACAGTAAACTGGAAAACCGGTTTTCCAAAAGCTTTTTCTCCGAAACCGAGACGGATGAGGAAAGAATGATGCGGATCCGTTCCTATATTGAAAAATTTCCTTGGCCCATCAACGTCACCGAGGTGATGCTACCGCGAAACAGTATTTTTGCAGGGAAGACAATTGCTGATACGAAACTGCGCAGCGAAACCGGCGCAAGCATCGTCGGAATGGCCCGGGAAGGCAATACCTTCCATGATCCGAGTCCGGAAACACCGTTATTTCCGCATGATACGCTGATCATATTCGGAACAAAAGAACAGTTATTCGCCGCCGAAAAGCTCATGACAAGTATCGTTCCCGAAGAAAAACTAAGCCATGCCCTCACCACCTTTGAAATACAGCAGATATTTCTCGGAAAAAATTCGAGCCTCGTGGGAGAAACACTTGCGACTGCTGACCTGAGAAAAAAACACGGGATTAATGTTCTAGGAATCCAGCGAAGCGGAGAACACATCACTTCACCTTCGCCGACAGAAATCCTGCGAATCGGCGATATTCTCATGACCATTGGCAATGAAAAATCCATTCAGTATTTCCAATCCCAGTCAAAGGATTAATCGCTTGCACCTGCCTAAACAAAAAAACGGTAACACAGGATCATGTTACCGTTTTGAAATCAAAGAAAGGAAATGTTATTTTCCCTTGGCCTTAAGATAGTTTTCGTTGGCCTGGGTCCAGTTTACGATTTTCCAGAAGGCAGCCACATAGTCAGGACGACGATTCTGATAATTCAAATAGTAAGCATGTTCCCAAACATCCAGTCCAAGCACCGGCTGACCAGCGACCTCAGCAACACCCTTCATTATCGGCGAATCCTGATTCGGGGTCGATGTAACCGCCAGCTTCCCATCCGGCTTGACGATGAGCCAAGCCCATCCGCTGCCAAAACGGGAAACAGCAGCTTTATTAAAACCTTCGATCAGCGCATCAAGTCCCCCAAGTTCACTGTTGATCGCCTTTGATAAATCACCCTCCGGAGACTTTGCGCCTCCCGGTGCAATGATCTTCCAGAAAAATTTGTGATTATAGTGACCGCCTCCATTATTACGGACAGCAGTACGAATCGATTCAGGAACCTTGGACAGATCAGAAATCAATTCACACACACACTTGGGAGAATCATATTTTGCCGATTCAATCGCGGCATTAAGATTATTTACATAAGCCTGATGGTGCTTGCTATAGTGGATTTCCATAGTCTTGGCATCAATGTAAGGCTCTAACGCTTTATAGTCATAAGACAAGTTAGGCAATGTATATACAGTAGGCATTTTATTTACTCCTGTTAAGGTTATCCTAAAAATCTATGCCAATCACTTAAGTGCGTCAACTCATTGAGCATTTTTTTTGCGTTTTAACTCAAAAAAGCTCCTTACAATCATCCGGCACTGCTCTTCCAAAACACCTGTGGTAACCTGCGTATGATGGTTCAAGGTCGATACGGCATTTACGTCAAAGGCCCCCCCCATACCGCCCATATTCGGGTCGGAAAACGCATAAACGACACGCCCGACCCGGGCCATAATCATGGCACCCGAACACATCGGGCATGGCTCTTTCGTTACATATAATGTGGCCTCGTTGAGGCGCCAGTCCCCGATTGCGGAACAGGCCTGCGTTATTGCCAGCATTTCTGCATGAGCTGTGGCATCATTGCTTGCTTCCACTTGATTATGCGCTTGCCCAATGATTTCACCGTTGTGTACAACAACCGCCCCTATCGGGACTTCATCCGCCTTCCATGCTTCTATCGCCTGATTATATGCAAGCTGCATGAAAAACGTATCGTCCCTATTCAATTGGGAAGGAAACAGTTTTGTAAACGGACAATCCACGGCAGCATCGAAAATCCTAAACGGATGAAATCAGATTAGTATCTTGTAATACACAGTCTTGCGAAGACGGTCCAACCAGTCGCGTTCGGCCTCCCTTGCGTACTGGTTCAGCAGAATTTGCTCAATCTCACCGCTGACCTCTTTTAACGGACGAATGCCTGCTTCACGATAGTCGTCAATATGAAGGATGACGATCATGCCGCCCAATTCGATAGGATTGGTGGTATCCCCCTTTTTCATCTTTGCCAGTTCATCGGCAAATTCCTTGCGATAATCCTCAATTTTTTGCCAATTGAGCTCTTCCCGCTCCTTGGGATTAAGCAACTTTGCCAATTCGAAAAAGTTTTCCCCGGCATCTGCCCGCGTCTTTATATCCTGCGCTTTTTTTCTTAATGCCTCCAAAGACTCGCCTGCTCCGGGCTTCATGATAACCTGACGGATTTTATAACCGGATTCATTCATGAATTCGCTTTCATGTGTCCTATAGTATTCCAATACTTTCTCAGGACTGACCTCGGAACGGGATCGCTGCACCTGATTACGTATATAACCAAAAAGCATCTTTTCCTGTAGTTGCTCCTTAAAATCCCGACTGGTCATACCCTGAGAACGCAAATACTCCAAAAACTTCACGCGATCCCCATTAAAATTGTTTTTCACATAACTATCATATTCAGCCTCAATATAGCTATCAGGAACACGCATGTTCTTCTTCTGGGCATCCTCCAATACAATCAACCGATCTATGAGGTTTTGCAGAACTTCTCTTCCGGCCTGTTCCACTTTATCGTTAAAATCAGACTCTGATTTTGATTGTTCCCGGATGGAACGAAGCATGGGACTTATTGCCACCCGTAATTCGTCTGCCGTAATAGCCCGACTACCGACAACCGCAACAACTTCATTTCCACTATTAAAGTCCACGACACAGAAACCTGTTTGCGCCAAGAGCATTAGTCCGATTGTACAAAAATACTTTTTAAAAAAATTCATTCGTGTGGAGCCTTTAAATCTTAATATATTCTGAGCACGTTACCCATCTACCTTCCCGCCGTCAAGCGGGTAAAAACTAGGTTTCACACAGGCAAGGCACAATGTTTATTATGGTATGATAAGTATTGTTTCAGAATCTGTACACAATCAAATATTATTCCCGAAAACCTTTCTAATGTACGGATTATTCCATTGATTACCAGGTTCATATCCTTAAATGCATGAGGGCGGTAGCATTCTCGACTACCGCCCTCTTACTAACTAATCTATGAATAATGTACTATCGTTTTATCTGTACATCCTCATACTCAAGTATGAGTGAGATGAAACAGTAAAGACCCAAGAATCAATATCAAGCCTATTTTATAAAAATTATCATTTTTTAGATAAAATAATATCCATTTACAAAATACTAAACAATATATTAATAAAAAATTATTTCATAACATTTAAAACCGTAAAAATATTATAAATCAAAGAATTCACAAGAATAACATGAACATAGACATGTAAAAATCATACAGATATAAATTTAACGCCAAATACATATTATTTATGTGAATTAAAAAAATCTCTCCCTCAGTTAAAACCAACATAAACCAATAGGAGAGACTAAATAAAAAACGTTAAAAATTATTTATTATTTATAAATCATGATATGCTTGGAACAGGATTTGCAGAATCCAGAGGCAAATCCGTACCCTGTTCGGAACCAACACTATCTACAGCCCTATCTGACATCCGGTTTTGGTCTCCGACTGTCGATTGGATATCCCCATGCTCTACGATCTCCAAGACATGCCGCCCTTCTATGGTCTCATACTTAAGCAATGCCTCGGCAATCTTATCCAGAGCATCCTTTCGGCTCAGCATAAGGGATTTTGCCCGTTCATACTGCTCTTCCACAATTTTCTTGATATAAGTGTCTATTTCGCGGGCAGTTTCTTCGCTGTAATTCTGAGTCCGGGTAATTTCCCGGCCAAGAAACAGCTCTTCTTGGTTTTCACCGTAGGCAACAGGCCCAAGCGGGCTCATACCCCAATCGCAAACCATGTGCCGGGCCATTTTCGTAGCCATACGGATATCCCCGTAAGCGCCGCTTGTGATGTCCGAAAACTGGATTTCCTCGGCAACGCGCCCTCCCATTGCCATGCAAATCTGATTGAGTACGCGTCGTTGTGAATAATTCAGGATTTCCTTCTTGGGAACAAACATGGTGCTTCCCAAGCTCGAACCACGCGGCAAAATCGTCACCTTATGAATAGCCATCTCATCATCGCCAAGTAATGCCTGAACCAAGGCATGGCCGGCTTCATGCCAAGCGGTGATTTTACGGTCTTCATCATCCATCAGGCGTCGGCGTTCACGCCCGTAAAAGACTTTTTCCCGGGCTTCCTCAATATCAAAGTTATCAATTTCCTTTTTCTGATGGCGGGCAGCTATCAATGCAGCTTCGTTGAGCATATTGGCCAGATCAGCGCCGGAACAACCGGCGGTATTCCTGGCCAAAAGATCAAAATCAACATTACTTGCCAGGCGCTTTTTCCTGGCGTGAACGCGAAGTATTGCTTCCCGCCCCTTCACATCAGGCAACGGAATCATGACCTGACGGTCAAAACGTCCCGGACGCAATAACGCCTTATCCAAAACATCCGGACGATTAGTTGCCGCAATGATAATCACACCTGTCTCGGAATCAAAACCATCCATTTCAACAAGGATTGAATTCAGCGTCTGTTCGCGCTCATCATTGCCTCCACCGAGACCTGCCCCACGCTGACGTCCGACAGCGTCTATCTCATCAATGAATACAATACAGGGCGCACTTTTGCGTGCCTGGTCAAACATGTCACGAACACGGGCAGCACCGACACCAACAAACATTTCAACAAAGTCTGAACCGCTGATACTGAAGAACGGAACATTCGCCTCACCGGCAACCGCCCTGGCAAGCAAGGTTTTACCGGTTCCCGGAGGTCCGACCATAAGTATGCCCTTGGGAACACGTGCTCCCATTTTCTGATAACGGCGCGGGTTCTTAAGAAAATCAACAATCTCGGAAACCTCTTCCTTGGATTCCTCACAGCCGGCAACATCCGCAAACGTGATCTTTTCTTTTTCACCGTCCACTAATTTTGCCCGACTCTTAATAAATGAAAATGCACCCTTGTTTGCGTTACGCAAATAACGGAAAAAGAGGAAATACCCCAATGCAAACAACAGCAGAATCGGCAATGATCCTATCAGCATATCGCGCCAGAGATTGCTTGATTGTTCTTCTTTAAACAATCCGGACATCTGCAATTTGCGGTAATCTTCGTCCCCTAGACGGCCACGGGCAAACGCGTCAAAGGTCTCAGGTGTTTTCTGTTCAACTCCCTGCTCAGATTTTCCCGTAACGGACTCCACCGGGGAAACAACATTTTTTTCCTGTTCCTTCCCGGAAAACTCAGGATTCTTTATCTTAAGAGAAATAGTATACCAGTTTTCACCTTCAGAACGGTCGGCTTTTATTGTGCCTTCTTTGATCCTGCCGGAATCAAGAGCCTCTATGACTTTCTTCATATCCCATTTATCAGGCTGCTTTTGCGGATAAAAGGAATACAAACCAAAGATGGCCATAATGATCACAATCCAGATTATCCATGCGCGCATCTGGTATTGGTCACCCGGAACCATTGGTTTCCTGTTCTTGTCCTTATTTTCTTCCATAATAAACCATCATTAACTTATAAAAACGGGGTATATGTCAACTCTATGCTGATCATCGTATCCTGCAGTATCCTTGCTGATTCCGCAGGCGGTAATCCGGGAATCCAAAGAATATCTCCCTCCGATGAGAAAATCACGGGCAAACGATCCCGCATTTCCAAAGGGATTTTCCTGTTAACAAACAGATCCTGAACCGATTGCGTGCCGGGAGAACCTAGCGGACAATAGGCATCCCCTGCCTGCCGTGAGCGGATAAACAATGGCAAAGATACATTCAAAAAAACCCTTTCTCCGCAGGAAATGTGCCCGGCAAAGATAGCTTCACGCAAACCCGGATGCATTTCAACAGTTTTAACGGTCAGCACACTACCATCACTCAACGCCATGCTACCATCCCGGTCGCAGCATTGCGCATCCAATCGAAATACTTTGGGGGATAAGGGCTCCAACACCAGGAGGCTTTCAGACAAACGAAGCTGTTTTTCCGTACCGCAACTCCACGATCCCGAAATTCCGTCTCCCGAACGACATAGCCCATTCAATATCGATTCCTTCGCAACCGAGCTTAAATGGTCGTGCAATTTATTTCTTTCCAGAAACAAATTCAAGACCCGGCGCAGGACCGCCCGCGAATGGCCTTTCAGCACACGGACATTCATCGCATCCGACAACTCGGATGCATCCCTAAAGAGCTGTCCGGCAAAACCATTCAGTGCGTCCGCATCTTCCTCCAGAAGCATCCGGCTCCGGTTTATGCCGTGGGCCAAAGGATGATCCGTAAGCGACTGCCAAAGCGGCAGCATATGGTGTCGCAAACGGTTTCTTTGAAATCCGTCTTCATTGTTTGTAATGTCTTCACGCCATGCTACATGATGCAGACTCAGTTTTTCCCTGATGAAGCTTGCTGAAAATGTCAGCAGCGGACGAATAAAGGTAATACCGTGCAATCCCTTGGAAACCGGTCTGGGAGCGCATAATCCTTCAGTTCCGCTCCCGCGTGAAAGCCGTATCAGCATAGTCTCCGCCAGATCATCCGCATGATGACCTGTCAGCAGATATTTATCCGGATTACGATCATTGCCCAACGACTCACCAAAAAATCCCATGCGCGCGTTTCGGGCATCAACCTCTCCTACCGAAGCTACCGCCAATCCGTCAGTCCGCTCTCCCTGAACACACCTCAACCCCAGTTGCTGCGCAATATCCGCGACAAACGCCGCATCATCGGCAGAATCCTTTCCCCTGAGTTTATGGTCAAAATGCAGGACAAGCAACCGCTCACGCATTTCCGGGAAACAGGCATAAACAAGCAGCAATAAGGCTACCGAATCAGCCCCGCCCGAACAGGCAACACCAATGGTAGCATCAGAAGGCAACTTTGTCAGGAATGCTACCGCCGCAGGCTGCCATTTTTCCGGAGGAAAGCTGGCGACCAACCCTGAAACATCTATTTTTTTACAATCCACAGATTTAAAAATTCACGAATAACATCCCTGATGCAAAAGTACTTCTGCCAGGTAAAAATCCTCCGTTTCTGCGGCCACATCCGTGAATCTGACTGCAGCGCGCAATCAATCACCGATATGTTCAAATCCGCAATAGCGATGAAGCACCGACGGTATCTTTACGCGTCCGTCAGGCTGGACATTATTTTCAAGCAATGCAGCCAGAACACGCGGAATAGCCAGACCGGAACCGTTCAGCGTATGTACCGTTACCGGTTTTCCGTCCTCGCCGCGATAACGGATGTTCGCCCGACGGGCCTGGAAATCCGTGAAGTTACTGCACGAAGAAACTTCCAGCCAACGTTTTTGCCCACCAGCCCAGACCTCTAGGTCGTATTGCTTGGCATGCGGGAATCCGATATCACCCGCACACATTAACAACGAACGGAAAGGCAACTCCAGTTTTTGCAGGATGCGCTCGGCATCCGCACGCAGTTTTTCCAGCTCTTCAAAACTATCCTCAGGCAAAGTCCATTTAACCAGCTCAACCTTGTCAAATTGGTGCAGCCGGTTTAATCCGCGAACATGCGCGCCCCAACTGCCGGCCTCACGACGGAAGCAAGGCGTATAGGCGACCCGTTTCAACGGTAACATGGACTTTTCAAGGACTTCGTCACGGAAGAAATTCGTCACGGGCACTTCAGCCGTAGGCACAGCATACAGCCCGTCAACAGGCATCTCGTACATCTGGCCTTCCTTATCGGGAAGCTGACCTGTGGCTGTGGCGCTCGCTGCATTGACCAAAATGGGCGGCATGACTTCTTCATAACCGTTGAGTTCCGCTTCGTCCAAAAAGAAATTGAGCAATCCGCGGACCAATCGGGACATTTTCCCTACATAAAACGGAAAACCTGCGCCCGTCACTTTCACACCGCGCGGAAAATCAATCATCTTTTCAAACCACGGCAAATCATAATGCGGAACAGCAAACCTGGAAACCAGCTGTTCGATTTTCCCCCATTCCAGTACGGTAACATTATCCTCCTCCGTACGCCCATCAGGGATACCCGGATGCGGCATATTCGGAATCGTCATAAAAGCTATCTTGAATTGCTCATCCATTTCCTTTGCCTGCGCTTCCAGGACTTTTACTTCTTCGGAAACAGCTTTCATTTCCTTCACTTTCTCCAGAAACTCAGGAGTCCCTTTTGCCATCTTTGCCATTTCCTGATTCGCCGCCTTCTGACGGGCACGCGCGGTCTCCGCCTCCGTTATCTTTTCACGGCGGGCAAGATCCAGAGCCAAAACGGCATCCACATCGCAATGGAACTTTTTGCGGCTGATTGCCCTTTTCACAGCTTCCGAATTCTCACGAAGAAGTTTAATGTCTATCATAAGCTAAAAAAATAAAGGAAGAATGATGCTACCGTGAAATCATTTTGTCAAACGCTTGCTCAGGGCGCAGATTCGCAAAATGACTGATTGGAACCAGTCATTTATAAGACATTGATACTGCCCAAATAACGGTCTTCTCCGCCCACCTTCCCGTAAAATACGTCATATTTTCCCTGGGGAAGGGAGGAAATGTCAGCATAGTGAATCCTTCCTGTGTTTCTGTTCTCATTGCCTGGCAAGGTAGAAACAACCGAAATCGCCAACTGATGCTTACTCCTGCTTACAGTTATTTCCTTAACCGCCATTCCTGAATTAAGCAACGCCGGCTTGCAAGTCACCTCATTCAATCCGCTGATATCATATTCAACAGGCAGCAGCCGCTGGCCCGCTTTCACTACCGGATCATGAATTCTGATTCCGCCTGTCCGCTGCACAAAAGACCAAGGCTGCGTATCCGTAAAGAGGCCAAAATCATGGCTCGAACAGGAACAGCAAAGCAAAGATACCATCAACAAACTGATCCTTGCATACCGCATCCCTTGCATCTGCCTCAAATTGTTTGTTGATGAAACGGCAACTACTCCTTGATGACGCAACGGTAGCTTCCCGCTGTCAATTCAAACACCACCAGATCATCTTTCTTTACTGTCTGTTTGCTGAACTTAGCCGGTTCAATGCTATACAATGACGTTTTTGTTTTCGGGAGGTATAATGTTGCCGTCGAATTGGCCGGAACGGTAACTTCATAAACCAGGTTTTTACCGTCCCGCTTCCATTTGGAAACGATTTCGCCGTAAGGGGAACGATGCTTTGCCTCGAACTGATTCAACCCCTCGACAAAATTCGGTTTAAAAAGGATATGTTTGAATCCCGGTTTGTTTTCATCCGTATAGATTCCTCCCAAACCCTTATACATCCATGCTCCGATTTCCCCGAACATGATATGATTCAGCGATGCTTCGTAAGGATCCTTGACATTCCAGCTTTCATAGAAGGTCGTAGCTCCGTTGGCTATCCACCAACCCCATGACGGGTGTGTCTTCTGAGTCGCCACACGATACGCGGCATCCGCATAACCGTTTTCGCTCAATGCACACAGCAATGCCTTTGAACCCAGCAAACCGACATCCAGGTGAAAATCCGCCTCGGCGACTTTCTTGTACAAATTCGCGGCGACTTTTGCTTTCAGGTTTTCAGGAACAATACCCCAGTAAAGCGGCATCGCCTGCTCCGTCTGGCGACCCAAACCATAAATACCTGTTTCCCTGTTCAGATACTTTGCATTGATTGCGTCTTTGATTTTTACAGCAAGCGCTGCATATTTTTCCGCATCTTCCTTTTTACCAAAAAGTTTTGCTGTTTTTGCCAGGATATCCGCATCGACGTAAACATAGATGGACGACGTTAATTCCCTTTCCGGCTTGGTGCTTACCGGAACCCAATCGCCCAGGCCCATGTCCGTCAAACCGTTCGGACTTCTTGACTCCATATAATCCACATAACGTTTCATGTTATCATACATGGCATCCAATAAATGACTGTCCCCGTAAAATTGATAAATTTCCCAGGGAATAACCACCATGCTGCTCGTCCAATCCGGACCGATATCCCAATCCCAACCCCAACCGTGTGTCGGAATAATCGGAGGCAAATTACCGTCTTTTCGTTGCTCGTCCTGATGGTCGGCAAGCCACTTCTCATACACGGTTATCCCGTCAAAATTGTACAGACCCGTATCCACCGCTATCTGAGCATCTCCCGTCCATCCGTTTTTCTCGCGTTGGGGACAATCCGTCGGGTAACCGAAGAGATTGGCCAGGAAGGAACTATTGCATGCGGCCCAAAGCTGGTTCACCAAGGTGTCGGATGCTTTGATGCTACCGGCAACAGGCAAGTCACTGTGCATTTCCAGGGCGACCACGCTGCCCTCGTTAAGCTCCATCGGTACCGATGTTTCCACTTGCACAAACTGGAACCCTTTATAATTGAATTTCGGTGAAAACGATTCCGTTCCCTTGCCGCTAAGCGTCACGATATCCGTCTGCATCGGGTCGCTATCATCCTTCGGACGGTAATGCCGGGCAACATTCCAAAGCGTAACAAAACCCTTATCATCCATTTTTTCCCCGTGTATGACTTTTACGACCGCACCTTCCGGACCTTTCACAGTCAGGCGCGTGATCCCGGCGATATTTCTCGGGAAAGTATACACATAACAGGTGTCGCTCTTTTTAACAAACGTCGATGCTTTCAATTCGTCAGTAACACGGACCGGCTCCAATTGCTGAGAAACAAGCTTCTGCGAAGGAGCGTCCACAACCACCGCATTATTCCATCCCGCATCGTTGTATCCCGCTTTATCCCATCCCGGTAATTCCTTACGGAAATCATAATGTTCCGCAGTGTAAATGCTGTTGAATACCACCGGGCTATCCGTTGTTTTCCATGAACTGTCCGTAAAGAAGGTATCCATGCTACCGTCATTATAAGTGACCCGGATGTTCACGCAGGCCCTCGGACGGTTCCGCCACACTGCCTTGTGAAAATCCCAGACAGCAATGGATTGATGATTGTACCAGCCGTTCCCCAGCAAAATACCTACCGCGTTTTTCCCTTTCTGAACCTGGTCCGTTATATCAAAACTCGCATAAAGGTTACGGCGGTCAAAACGCGTATACATGGGATCCAGCAAACGGTCACCGATTTTCTCCCCGTTCACATAAAGCTCATAGAGTCCGGCCACCGCGACATAAGCGCGAGCGGAATGCACCGCCTTATCGAATGACATTTCCTTCCGGAAATAAGGAGCCGGTTTGTAGTCCACCGGTTTATCATCGGAAATCCATGAACCCTGCCAATCGCTTTTTTCCATCATGGCCATTTCAAATGTGGCAATGGCGGATGGTGTCAGCTCTTTGCCTGACTCGTCCCATTGAATGACCCGCCAATAATATTTTCCAAAGGACTTCAACGGTTTACCCTGATAAACAACCAGCATGACATCAGAAGCGATTTTTCCGGAATCCCAGACATCCGCTTTGCCCTCTATCAATGATTGTTCATCGGATGCTACCATGATGCGGTAGGCGGTCTGGGCGGCGCCATCCTTTGTATTATTCATCCGCCATGAAAACCGTGGCGCGGCAACATCCAGTCCCAAAGGATTTTTCAAATGCTCGCATTCCGGCGAAACAGTGGCAGCTGATTCTGCGCGGGAAAAAGTAAAGCAGCTCAATAGCAAGAAGAACAAAGTATATTTCATACCCCTATTTAACTCCTGAAATCGCGGGATTATTCAATCCTTTTCTTTGATTTCTGAGACTCTTTCCGTTTTGCGCGGTTAATATGGCGTATAGACTAAGCGCATTGTTAATTTTAAACTTCTCTTTAATCCATAAACAGATCATTTTAATTTTATATGAAACAGTTACCGTTTTCCCCTAAATCTTTTAATACCCGTCAACGCAGAAAAGCAGGTTTTACGCTTGTGGAAATTCTTCTGGTTATTGCATTGATCGCCCTTCTCGCCGGATTTCTGATCGTAAATGCCGGTAACATCTTTGGTTCCAACCAACAGGAAATCGCAAAAACCTGGGTGAACACGACTATCAAGACACCGCTTTTCGCCTACATGGCAAACATGGGTTCCTATCCATCGACGGAAGAAGGATTGAAGGCTTTGAAAACCGCTCCGGAAGGGAAAGCCACCCGTTGGAAAGGTCCGTATATCGAAGGAAGCATGCCCAACGACCCATGGGGAAACCCGTATCAATACAAGTATCCGGGCGAAAGGAACAAACAAGGCTACGATGTCTGGTCCATGGGCCCTGACGGACAATCGGGAACTGCCGATGACATCGGTAACTGGGAAGCTGAAGAAACCAAGTAAGCGGTACGGCTCTTTCTGCCTTTCATGTTACCGCCCCTTTGCTCCACAGTGAATACTTTCAGAAAACGGCAAAGGATTCATGCTACCGTAAAATCAGCATTTACGCTGGTGGAAATATTGCTTGTCATCGCGTTGGCCGCGATGGTGACGGCTTGGGCTATCTGGAATTTTGACGGGATGCTCAGCGCATTCAAGGTCAAGCGGCCGGAGGGCATTTTACGCGAAGCTGTCGGTGAAGCCCGTTTTTTGGCAGTCAAATACAATACCTTCACCCGTGTCAGTTTTGATGAAAAGGAAAAACAGTTACTGGTTATCCGCGAAGATAATCCCGAGCCGCTCAGCTATTCCTTGGCCGATTTCGATATCAAGATACAATTCCAGCCGCAAACAGTCGGCAGAGGCTTGGTGCTGCAAGCGGAAAAACCCCATGATGATATCTTCATCATTCCGGTTTTCGGGCCTGATCGCACCTGCACACCCTTTGTCGCTGTCTTTACTTCCGGGATTGAAGTATCCACTTACCGCTTTGACCCGTTTTCGCAGGATATCCTTGAGGAGGAACATAAAAATAATTAATCCGGATGCAGTCATTCAGATACAGCCAAAACAGGGGAAAACATACGTCACGCTACCGCCAACGGAAGCAAGGCATGACGCTCGTCGAAGTTATCCTTGCCTTGGCCATATTCGCCATGGCTGCCATTACGCTTTCACAAAGTTTTATCAGCGGCATGAACATTATGCTTATGCTGCAGGCTCCGTCAAAAACAGACTGGGAACAGAACTTCGTCCTGAATGAAGTACTTCTCGCCGCAAATGAAGACACCCTGGAAAAAGGAGACAAATTCATGACCTTCCAGAGCGGTGAAGTCGAATGGAAAGGAGAAATTGAAAAGACAAGCATTCCCGACCTCTTCATGCTCGATGCTACCGTCGAACAGTTATCCTCCGTGAACAGGAATGAACTTCCGCCGACCTTCCGGCGTTTTCTTTTCCGTCCGACATGGACCACCGAACAGGCTGACCGCACCGAGGCGCTGGAAGAATTCCAAAAGACGCTTCTGGATGAACGCTCTAAAATGTCGCACTACCCATGATCACCGTTTTCTCCAGAAAAAAATCATTCCTGCGCGGCAGCATCCGATCGCGCAAAGGATTCACGCTGGTCGAAATACTGCTTGCGATCACGATCGGCGCATCCGTGCTCATGGCAGCCACGTCCCTCCTTTACAGCATGGGTAAGGTCTGGCTGAACGAACAAAGCGGCAGCTTGTTTTACCAACACTGCAACCATCTTAATATTTTCCTTCAGCAAAGCTTTGAACGCTCTGTCCGTCCGTCCAGCCTGCCCCGCGTCCGCTGGGAAAGACCTCCCGAATGGAGCGAATTCGATGATCCCCTGCTCTGCTTTGAACTGGATGAAACCCCTCCGCTGCTTTACGAAAACGGTGAGCCGCTCTATCACCTGACCTGTTATTTCTATTTCACTGAAAAAGACGGACTCTGCCTGCTCTGGTATTCCAAACAGTATGCCATAGAAAAGCTCTCCGATCTTTACCTCACACAGCTCTCTCCTTATGCCAAAAGCATCCACTACATTTATTATGACACGGACATGAAGGAGTGGCGCGAAAGCGATACACCCGAGAAGGAACGCAGCGGGAAATGGGTTTTACCAGAAGCATTGCGATTCACCCTGGAACACAATGAGGATGTCCGTGAACTCATTATCGCGCTCCCCACAAAACAACAGTTTGCCACTTTCTGAGATGACCGCCGACAAACAACACGTAAAACCATCCTGCTACCGCAAAAAAAACGGCGCTGTATTGTTGGGCGTACTCGGCATCATCCTGCTCATCTCCGTAATCGTGACACTCTATCTGGAAAGTGTCATGACCAGCATCCGTCATAATACAAACAGCGACAGCCGTCAGGACATGCGCACCGAGGCGCTCAATGTATTGAACATCACGCTGGCCACCATGCGTGCCTTTGAAACCGCGGACAAAGCTTTTTACAGCTACAGGCAAGGCTGGACACGGCCCCTCGATTATGTGCCTGAGTACCTGCCGCCTCCCGGTCTGCAAGTCAAGGTCACCATTCACGACGAAACCGCCAAGCTACCGCTGAACCGGCTCAACGAACAACAACTCCACTTTCTTTTTGAGGAACTCGGCTTTGAGTCCGGCGACCAGGATGAACTGACAGACTGTCTTTTGGACTGGATTGATGCCGACGAACTGAAGCGTATCAACGGCGCGGAAAAGGATGACTACGAAAGGGAATACGGAAAGGAAATCCTCCCCAGCAACGGTATCATCGTTTCCTGGGATGAATTCCGCCTCATCAAAGGATTCCGTGAGAATTTCTTCGATCCGAACGGCTTGCCCAATGACAAAATGAAAGCGCTGAAAGCCGCCTGCTCCATCTACCACGGATTCCCGATAAACGTAAACGGAGCCAATGAACTCGCCCTCCAGTCCATGGCAAAATCCCTTAATTTCGAAGCCGACGCCATGCTCGATTACATCAAAGGACCCGACGGCATTTACGGAACCGAGGATGACCGCCATTTTGATGCCACCGTCACAAATCCCTATTTACCGCGCGGCAGTGCACGCTCATTCGACAACCGCAGCCGTCTCTTTATCATCGAAATTGAAATCGGCGAAGGACAGCGAAGCTATCGTCTCTTTGCGATGCTGGCCGTGGATTCCCGCGGGAATGGTCTCACCACGCAAACCCAACAGGGACGCAACACCCAGACAACCCAGTCAGGAACCACCAATACCGCGCAGACAGCTACCGATTTGAACGAAACCAATACTTACGAACAAAACCTGATGAGCAAAGAGCAGGCCCTTCAAATCCCCTATCGTATTCTGCGCCTCGAAGAAAACCTGGATTTCTGACCGAAACCAACGATCGGGTTTACCGTCTGCGCTCTGTTTTCACGGTTTTGCTTTTGAATAAACCGCGCCGTTTCAATTCAAAAAAATCATCCAGCTGGTCGTACATCAGAAAAGCAAGCAAAACGATGGATGCGGAAATCACGTATAAGAATAAATGTTCCGGTAAAAGGTAGAACTCCAAAGCCTCTTTTGTCCGGTTTTCCATAGCCATAACAAAGGGTAAGAGACAGGCGATTCCCACGGCCAGACATAACAATAGCACCACTCCCAAAAAAACAGATACCCCCGTAGTATCTTTTCTGCGATCAGAAAAAGTTATTCTTTAGTACAAAAACAGCTAATAAAGCCGAAAATACATTTTGATTTCCGATCTTCTTTTGCTCACGAACAAAACAGCCCGCATCATAAATGATACGGGCTGCATGATTAAACGTACGCTTATGTCCGGATAAACAAGCGATCCACAAAGGAATCGACCGGACTGCAATAATTACTTCCTGCGGCGACGGATAGCCAACGCGCCCAATCCGGCCATGCCCATTACCAAAGCGTAGGAAGACGGTTCGGGGACAGGCGTAATAGCGCCGCTCAGCCAATTCGCAATATTCTTAGCGATCGTGTCGTTATCCGCTCTCCGGCTAATGCCGTCATTATCAAGAAAATTGATATCCATCAGCAGAAGGAAGTTATCATTATTCCCCCATAAAGTAAGGCTATTATCATCGCTAAGCGAAAGCCCCGACGCTCCGGGTAATATCACTCCGGGAGCTAAAAACTCAATACTGCTAACCCCCTCCGTGATTAACGGATAAACATTGGCGACAGTCTGGATAGCATTCCCATCGCGATTACCGTTTACTCCGCCAAGCAAGGTAGCCAGATCACCGTTACTTGATGTCCAGGAGTTATTCTCACCGAATATCAGGACACGGGTATTACTGTTCAAAAGACTGCTTAAAACAGCAAGTTCAACCGACGAATAGTGCGTAGAAAGGCCGGCAACATTCACGATAACCGCATCTGCACTCCCGACCGTATAGCTTGCCAGGCTTCCTGCAGTAAGCGATGAACCTGCCTCCGTCAAATAACTCCTGAATACAGTGTATTTCGAGTCATTGCACCGGGAACCGGAAACCGTCGCTGTAGGATCAAGCATCGTAACCGTCCATGCGTTCAGCAAAGGAGATGAGAACAACATTATTCCGGGCAGGAAAACAAATTTGAACCTATAACCAATCAATGACTTAGCTTTCATAAATAAAACGATAATGTGATGAAGTTCGTGATCACAGAAACACCTGCAATATAAATCTGGCAATACTACTTCCTGCGGCGACGGATAGCCAGCGCTCCCAATCCGGCCATGCCCATTACCAAAGCGTAGGAAGACGGTTCGGGGATAGGCGTAATATCAACGCCGCTCAGCCAATTCGCAATATTACCTGCGAGCTTATTGTTATCAGCCTGATTAATCCTGGGATTATCAAGCAAGTTAATATCCATCAGCAAAAGGAAATTGCTGTTATTTCCCCATAGCGTAAGGCTGTTATCACTGCTGAGAGAAACACCTGACGACTGTCCGGGTGAAATGACTCCCGAAGCTGTAAACGTTAAACTGTTCACTCCTTCCGTGATTAACGGATAAAGATTGGATACGGTTTGTGTATTAGCCCCTTCGCGGTTACCGTTCACTCCTCCCAGCAAGCTCGCCAATTCCCCATTGCTTGAATTCCAACTGTTATTCTCACCAAACACCAGGACGCGAGTATTACTGTTCAAAAGACTGCTTAAAACAGAAAGTTCAGCCGACGAGTAATGCGATGAAGAACCAACGACATTGACAATAACCGCATCTGCATCGCCGATCGTGTAACTGGCCAATGATCCTAATGTGAGCGATGAACCGGTCGCCGTCAAATAGCTCCTGAATGTGGTGTAGTCCGGACCATTATAGCAATTCGTGACAGCACTGTAAGTCGACGCAGGATCAAGCACCTGTATTGTCCATGCATTGAGCAAAGAGGATGAGAAGAACATCACCCCGGACACAAAAACAAATTTCGGCATATAACCAAACAATGACTTAGTTTTCATAAATAAAACAATAATGTGACCAAGTTAGTCATGGTAAAGACATCTGCAATGTAAATTTACACAACGCATCAATTTATGAACGACCGGCACAGGCATTTGAAATGGAATGTTCCTTCACCCTTCCATCCTCTTTTCGCTCCAGAATAAAAGCAGCCTGCACCTTAACCGGTGCAGGCTGCGTTATCAACGGCCCCGCCTGATTCACGCGGAATAAACCTCATCATGCTGGCTTTGGTCCAGACCAACCCGTTCCGTTGCTTCGGATACGCGTAGCCCGACTATTTTATTTGTGATCCAGCACAAAGCGTAAGTGACCGCAAACGTATAGACACAGACAATAGTGATCGCTATCAGATGATTAAAAAATACTTTCACGTTACCGTCCAGCAGGCCGTCAACAAACACGCCTGTCAGGATGGTTCCCACGATACCGCCCACGCCGTGTATCGGAAACACATCGAGCGTATCATCCACGCTTGATTTATGTTTCCAGAACAAGGCAATGTTGCATGCAAGCACGGTAATCAGGGCGATGAAGATGCTCTCCCCGGTGGTGACATAGCCCGCGGACGGCGTAATGGCAACCAGTCCGACAACCGCACCGATACAGGCATTCATTGCCGACAGTTTTCTGCCGCGCATGCCGTCAAAGAATAACCATGCCAACATGGCCGTTGCCGAGGCGGTGTTCGTATTCAGGAACGCTTTGACAGCCACGCCGTTTGCTGCCAACGAGGAACCCGCATTAAACCCGAACCAGCCGATCCACAGCAATGCCGTGCCCAGCAGGACAAACGGAATGTTCGCCGGACGGTAGCTTCCTCCCTCGGAACGTTTCCCGAGAAAAATGGCAGCCGCCAGGGCTGCCACGCCCGAGGATGCGTGCACCACGATACCACCCGCAAAGTCAACCACACCCATCTGGCGGAACAAGCCGTCCGGATGCCACGTGCAGTGAGCCAGCGGGCTGTACACGAACACCGAGAAAAGCAGGATGAAAAGCAAATAGGCCGAAAAGCGCACCCGTTCACAAAACGATCCCGTGATCAAGGCAGGTGTAAGAATCGCAAATTTCATCTGGAAAAGTGCGTATAATGCCAGCGGAATAGTCGCGCACAAAGCCGCATTGGTGTGGACCCCTACACCCTTGAGCATGAAAAATGTCGCCGGATTGCCGATAATGCCTCCGATGTCATCCCCGAAGGACAGGCTGAAGCCAAACAATACCCATATCACGCTGATCACTCCCATTGCTATGAAGCTCTGGAACATTGTCGATATGACATTCTTCGGTTGAACCATACCCCCGTAGAAAAATGACACCCCGGGTGTCATCAACAACACCAGTATAGTGGCTGTAATCATCCACGCTACATCGGCGAAGTTCAAGTTGGGATCACTCACACCGAACACCTCTTTTGACTCCGGTGCCAGCAATCCAAGAATGCTTACTGCACAGAGCGCAATAAACATGATCGACCATTTTGTTTTCATTGTTGTATTTGGTTGAGAGAAATTTTCTTTGTCTTCATTCATTCCCAAAGGCACACACCGAGCGGGAGGAGTCTGCGACTCCCCTTTTGTTTTGCCTTTGCGATTTCCAGGATGGAACGCCTACACGGCCATCTCCATCGTTCCGATAAACGTTACAGGACCGGTTTGCGTCGCGTGGAAATCAGGCGTGATTTCCAGCTTCAGCTTACCTCCCGGCATATGAACGGTGATGTTACCGTCGCACCATCCCATTCTATATGCTACCGCTGCTGCTGCCGAACTGCTGCTGCCGGAAGCCAAGGTATAGCCCGCACCGCGTTCCCAGATTTCGATCCGGATATTACTACGGTCCAACACTTTCAGGAATTGGACATTGGTCCGCTTAGGGAAAAGCTTATGGGTTTCCGCGAGCGGTCCGACCGCGTGCGCCAAGGTCGCCGTCGGATCCGGGACAGGAATCACGCAATGCGGGTTACCGACCGTCGCCGCGTAAATCCGGTAGGCCTGTTTTCCCAGCTTCAGCGTTTCCCCAAGCACTTCACGCGTTTTGCCCAGCATAGGAATGACTTTACTGTCAAAACTGACAAAACCCATCGCCACACGGATTTTACTTTCCGAAAACACATTGGCCGTAACGATACCGCCCCTGGTCTCAATCCGGAAAGAATCTTTACCCACCAGCTTCAGGTCAAAAAGATAGCGCACAAAGATACGCAACCCGTTGCCGCTTTTCTCCGCCTCGCTTCCGTCCGGATTAAAGATACGCAGGGAAAAATCTGCCTTCTTTGACGGCAAAGGTCCGTACAGGATACCGTCGGAACCTAGCCCGTAATTCCGGTGGCAGATCCGCCGGATCTGCCGTGTTGTCGGTTTGGGAAAATGTCTTGCGTCCAAGATAAGATAGTCATTCCCGAGAGCATGGTATTTCGTGAATTTCATTTCAGGATTCATTGAGTTCGTTTATCCGTTCATAAAACCGTCTGAAGATAGCTGTCCCTTCATTCGGTCCCGGTCCGGCTTCCGGATGGTACTGTACGCAGAATACCGGATGGTCTTTCAGCCTGAATCCAGCCACGGTAGCATCGTTCAGATTGATTTCTGTCACAATGCCGCCGCGAGATTCCAGGCTTTTCGCGTCCACGGCAAACCCGTGGTTTTGTGCTGTCATAATCACAAAGTCTTCCTCAAAATTTTTTACCGGCTGGTTTCCCCCGCGATGCCCGAACTTCAGCTTATACGTTTTCGCACCGATGGCATGGGCAATAATCTGATGCCCCAGACAGATGCCGAAGATCGGCAATTTACCGATGCATGCCGCGACCGTAGCATGGGCATACGTTACCGCCGCAGGATCGCCCGGCCCGTTGGACAGAAAAAGCGCGTGCGGTTTGCTGGCAAGGATTTCCTTTGCCGTGCTCGTTGCCGGAAACACATGAACGTCAAACCCGTTTGCATGCAACTGGCGGAAAATCGACCGTTTTGCCCCAAGGTCGATTGCCGCAATCCGGTAGCGTTTATTGATTGTTCTTTCAGGATAAAGCGTTGTTCCCGCCACGCAGAAAGTCGCCGCCTCGTTCTCCTTCGGTTTCCAAGGATACGCCTGCCTTGTCGTCAACGCCTGAACATAGTCAGCTCCTTCCGTCCCGCTCCAGCCTTTTGCCAATGCCAGCGCTTTTTCGGCAGTAATACCCTCTGTGCTCAGGCAGGCCCGCATCGCCCCTTTTTCGCGGATCAGTTTCGTCACAAGCCGGGTATCGATGCCCTGGATACCAGGAACGCCGTGTCGCGAGAGGTAAGCATGCAAATCCTCCTTTGCCCGCCAGTTACTGACTACCGGACTCAGTTCGCGCACAACCAGCGCGGAAATCTTCGGCGAATCCGATTCGCCGTCTTCACCCGTAATCCCGTAATTTCCGATCTGCGGGGCCGTCATTGTCACGATCTGCATGTAATACGACGGATCCGTTATGATTTCCTCATAACCCGTCATGCTCGTATTGAACACACTTTCGCCCACCACTGTTTTCTCCGCACCGAAAGCCTGTCCGTAAAAGACGCTACCGTCTTCCAATACTAAAACCGCCTGTTTTTCTGCTTTCATAAATCTGTTTTCAAAAGATTGTTAATGCTTGTTTATCCGCTGTTTTTGATTCTTCCTGTAACGCCGTTACCGTCCACTTTCGCTCCTTCATCGCCACCATACCCTTTACCGCGGAAATCGCCGCGTTGACGCTCATCAGCACCGGAACACCATGTTTCAACGCCTCCGCGCGGATCTTGTTCTCATCCAGCATCGCGGATGTATTTGAGGGCGTATTGATGACCAGTACGATCTCGTCGTTCTTGATCAGGTCGAGCGCATTCGGCCTGCCGGAAAGCAGCTTGCTCAGCACGGTGGTTTCCACGCCCACGCTTTTCAATGCTACCGCCGTCCCTTCCGTCGCATACAGTTTGAATCCCAGTTCCGACAGTGATTTTGCGTACGGCAGGATCGCCTTTTTATCATGATCCTTGATACTGATGAAGATACCGCCGCTCAGCGGGAGCGGCATGTTCACTGCCATCTGCGATTTGGCAAAAGCAATGCCATACTGTTTGTCACGGCCCATTACCTCACCCGTGCTTCTCATTTCCGGGCCCAGTGCTACCGAGCTTCCCGGAAAGCGGTTGAACGGAAACGCCGACTGTTTTATCGCCCAGTAGCCCGGTTGTATTTCCCGCATAAATCCGATATCAGCCAGTTTCTCCCCTGTCATGATTCGCACTGCAAGACGTGCCAGCGGAACACCGATCACCTTGCTCACGAAAGGAATCGTGCGCGAGGCGCGGGGATTCACTTCCAGCACATACACATCATTGTCCTTGATCGCATATTGCACATTCATCAGGCCGCGCACGTTCAGGGCTTTAGCCAGGGCGACGGTAGCTTCGCGCACTTCCTCCAGCAGCATGGCGCCCAACGTATGCGGGGGCATCACCATCGCTGCATCGCCCGAATGCACGCCCGCATACTCGATGTGTTCCAGCATGCCGCCGATAACCGTTGTTTCGCCATCGCTGATACAATCCACATCCAGCTCGATTGCATCCTCTAAATATTTATCCAGCAGGACCGCTTTGCCCGGAGCGACAGAAAACACCTCACGCAAAACCGCATCCATTTCCTCATGCGTATATACGATGAACATGCCCCGTCCGCCAAGTACGAACGAGGGACGCAGCAAGATAGGAAAACCGATTTCATCCGCCAGGCGTTTTGCCTCTTCCGGACACAAGGCGGTAGCATTACGCGGCTGACGCAGTTTCAGTTGTTTCAGAATCTGTTTGAATTGTTCGCGGTCTTCCGCCGCCTCAATGGATTCGGGAGAGGTGCCAATCACGTTCACTCCGTTTTTCGCAAGCGAACTCGCAAGATTCAGCGGCGTCTGTCCCCCAAACTGGACAATCGCCCCGTCACATTTTTCCTTCCTGTAAATCGACAGCACATCCTCCAGCGTCAGCGGTTCAAAATACAGGCGGTCGGAGGTATCATAGTCCGTTGAGACTGTTTCCGGATTCGAATTTACCATCACGCTTTCCAGACCCGATTCGCGCAAGGCAAAGGATGCATGCACGCAGCAGTAATCGAATTCGATTCCCTGACCGATCCTGTTCGGGCCGCCGCCGATAATCATGATCTTTCTGTTTGTGCTTTCGCGCACCTCGTCCTCGTCACCGTAACTTGAGTAGTAATACGGAGTGTAGGCTTCGAATTCCGCGGCACAGGTATCGACAAGGCGGTAAACAGGAAGGACGCCCAGTGATTCGCGCAGAGCCTGAATGTCCGAAAATGCTTTTCCCGACAGGTTCGCCAATTGCTGGTCGGAAAATCCGTATGTTTTCGCTTTTTTCAGCAGCTCCGCTCCCCACGCTACCGCCGGCGTATCCAGCAATTGCGTTTCCATGTCCACGATCGCCTTGAACTGGTGCAGAAACCACGGATCCACGCGCGTGATGTCGTGGATGGCTTCGACGCTCATTCCCGACAGCAAGGCATAGCGGATATAAAACATACGTTCAGGCAAAGCCACGCCAAGCACGCGGCGCAGCTGCTGTTCATCCCATACCGTCCGGTCGCCCAGGTGACCGCCGCCCCCATAACCCAGCGTCCCGTTCTCCATGGAACGCAAGGCCTTCTGGAAGGATTCCTTGAACGTTCTCCCGATGGCCATGACTTCACCCACCGATTTCATCGACGAACCCAGTTCCTTTGAACACTGAGTGAATTTCTCGAAGGCAAAACGCGGGATTTTTGTCACCACATAATCAATGCTCGGTTCAAAGCTCGCAGGCGTTTCGCGTGTGATGTCGTTTCGCAGTTCATCCAGGGTATAACCTACCGCCAGTTTCGCAGCGATTTTCGCAATCGGAAAACCGGTCGCTTTTGATGCCAGCGCGGACGAACGCGAAACACGGGGATTCATCTCGATCACCACCATGCGTCCCGTTTTCGGACAAACCGCAAACTGGATATTGCTGCCGCCCGTTTCCACCCCGATTTCCCTGATAACCGCAAAGGACGCGTCACGCATCAGTTGGTATTCCTTGTCCGTCAAGGTTTGTATCGGCGCCACCGTGACCGAATCTCCCGTATGCACACCCATCGGGTCAATGTTTTCAATCGAACAGATCACCACGCATTGATCCTTTCTGTCGCGCATGACTTCCATTTCATATTCCTTCCAGCCGATCAGGCATTCCTCCACCAGAACCTCGTGAACCGGCGAGGCTTCCAGCCCGTTTTTGACAATCACTTCCAGTTCCTCGCCGTTATAAGCGATGCCGCCGCCCATCCCGCCGAGCGTGAAGCTCGGACGGATAATCAACGGATAGAATCCGATCTCCTCGGCCGCCGCCATCGCCTCCTGCAAGGATTTCACGACCCGCGACTTCGGCATATCCAGCCCGATTTTTTTCATCGCCTGGCGGAACAACTCACGATCCTCACCTTTTTTAATCGCCTCGGATTTTGCCCCGATCAATTCCACGCCGTATTTGTCCAGAATACCCGCATTGTACAATGCCAGGCCCAGGTTCAAGCCCGTTTGTCCGCCCAGCGTAGGCAACAATGCCTGCGGCCGCTCGCGCTCGATGATTTTCTCAAGCACGGGAACCGTGAGCGGTTCAATGTAAGTCGCATCCGAAAACTCCGGATCAGTCATGATTGTGGCCGGGTTGCTGTTTACGAGCACGATACGGTAACCCTCCTCGCGCAACGCTTTGCAGGCTTGCGTCCCACTGTAGTCGAACTCACAGGCCTGACCGATAACGATCGGACCGGAGCCGATAATCATGATGGTTTTTATATCTGTACGCTTAGGCATATAAACGATTTCCTTGGGAATGATGTGCGGTTAAAAAAAAAGAGAACGTCGTAAACGTTCTCTCTGATAAAAAATAAATGCCGTGTTCAAACGGGCTGCTAAAGAGCGGTTCATGCGGGGAAAACGATTCGGTATAAAACTGTTCCCGCGTAGGCAAAGGGAGGCTGCCGCCGATCCTCTCATGAAACGAAGCGAAACACAGCACGGCCGATACCCGTTCTGTCCTGTGTTGCATGCTACCGTCCGTTTTGATCCGTTGCATTGTATTGGTTCCTTTTTACGTTCACCCACAAGGAACCGGAGCACTCAGGTTTCAAGCATTCCCTTATGCCCCGGTTCCGTCATGGAAATAAAACGTCTACTTGATGAAGAGCAATTCCCCGTAAGTAGGCAGCGGCCATAGGTCGTCCGCCACTTCACACTCCAAAGCGTCCACATCCTTGCGGATTTTCAGCATTTGGGGAAGTACCTTGTTGCATGCGTATTCCGCCTGATCCTCAACCGATTCCGGATATTTTTCTTTCATCTGGTCAAGCTCGCGGATGTTCGCCTGAAGGCCGCGAACCAGCTTTGCCACCTTTTGCAGCGAGGTCGTATCGCCTTCTATGCCGAATTCCGCCTGTTTGCTGAGCGCGTCGCTCAACTCGCAGATATGGCGGTTGGCAGCCGGAAGAATCATCGTCCTGGCAATTTCCAGCGCGCAATTGGTTTCCGCCTTGATCGCTTTCACATAGGTTTCCGTATAGATTTCATGACGCGATTCCAGTTCGCGCATGGAAAAGATTTTGTGTTTTACAAGGATCTTCGCCGTGTTCGTATCCAGCAGGTGCGGCAATGCTTCCGCGGATGTTTTCAGATTCGGCAAGCCGCGCGAGGCGGCTTCTTTTTCCCAGGCTTTCGAATAACCGTCACCGTTAAAGATTACGCTGCCGTGCTCCTTGATGATTTCCTGCAACACATTTTGAACCGCTTCGTTCAGTTTGCTGCTTTTTCCCTCGGTCAGTTTCTCCAGCTTGTCCGCAATGTACTCGAGCGAATCGGCGACGATACCGTTCAAGGCAACCAGCGGCCCGGCAATCGACTGGTTTGCACCGACTGCGCGGAACTCAAACCGGTTTCCGGTAAAGGCAAACGGACTTGTTCTGTTGCGGTCCCCGGTATCTTTGGCCAACGGAGGCAGCGTATCCACGCCGACCACCATCGTTCCTTTTTTCTTCGAGGAACGCGCGCCGCCCGCCTTGATCTGCTCGAACACGTCGTTCAGCTGTTCGCCGAGGAATATGGAGATGATCGCCGGAGGCGCTTCGTTTGCGCCGAGACGATGGTCGTTCGACGCCGATGCTACCACCGAGCGCAGGAATTTTGCGTGCAGGGAAACCGCGCGTATCACTGCCGCGCAGAAGACAAGAAACTGTGCGTTTTCATGCGGCGTGTCGCCCGGATCAAGCAGGTTGCCCTGTTCTTTGTTTCCGAGTGAAAAGTTCACGTGCTTGCCCGAACCGTTTACGCCAAGGAACGGTTTTTCGTGCAGGATCGCCATCAACCCGTGTTTCTTTGCCACCCCTTTCAGGATGGATGCAACCATCTGGTTATGGTCGGTGGCGATATTCGCCGTTTCAAACACGGGCGCGATCTCAAATTGTCCCGGAGCCACTTCATTGTGCCGGGTCTTGATCGGGATACCGAGTTTGTAACACTCGTAATCCACCTCCATCATGAATGCGAGCACACGCTCCGGAATCGCCCCGAAGTAATGGTCTTCAAATTCCTGCCCGCGTGCCGGAGGCGCCCCGAAGAGCGTACGGTCACAGGTATACAGGTCAGGACGGAGATAAAAAAGATTCTGGTCCACAAGGAAGTATTCCTGTTCCGGTCCGGCGGTAGCCGTCACCATCGGAATCTGTTTGTGACCGAACAGTTTCAGTACACGATGCGCCTGTTTGTCGAGCGCCTGCATGGAACGCAGCAGCGGTGTTTTCTTGTCCAGGGCCTCGCCTGTCCAGGAAATGAATGCCGTAGGAATACAAAGCGTGCTGCCGTTCGGACCTTCAAGGAGATAAGCCGGGCTGGTGACATCCCATACCGTATAACCGCGCGCCTCAAAGGTTGCGCGTATCCCGCCGTTCGGAAAACTCGATGCGTCCGGTTCGCCCTGTATCAGCGCTTTTCCCGAGAATTCAGCGATTGCGGAACCGTTTGCATCCGGCATCAGAAAACTGTCATGCTTTTCAGCGGTGAGACCCGTGAGCGGGAAAAACACATGCGCAAAATGCGTGGCTCCCTTTTCGATGGCCCAGTTCTTCATGGCCGATGCTACTTCGTCAGCGATAGAAACATCCAGCTGTGATCCGGTTTCTATGGTTTTTAACAAGGCATTGTAAGTACCCTTTTGCAGACGGCGGCGCATCTTTGCCAGGTCAAAAACGTTCTTCCCAAAAAGGTCGCCTTTGAAGACGGCACTAACGTCTATTGGAACCACACGGGGTGAACTGTTCACCGCCGATCTGATAGCCTCGGTACGAGTCGTTATCCCATTCATGATCTTTATTTGTTTTATTTTGATCGTTCTCTTTCGAGGGAATTGTGAGCCATTCCGAGAAGATAATAAAACGAACAAGTCACGAAAAAGTCAAGTACTTTTTTGAATTTGGCCAAAACCATTTTATTCTTTGTAGAAAAATGAAAATTGTCAAGTTTATTGTTTGCATTGTCACGGGATTAAGATTAATTGTTTCTTTTTGTGTATTAAGAGAACTTTTTCCAAAAGAGACAGACACAAAAAATGAAAAACGAGTACTACGCTAATCGAATCCCGTCTGAAGGAACGCTCCATGCGTTTGAAAATGAGCGCGATGCCTGTGGCACCGGCTTTATCGCAGCCATTTCGGGAGAAAAGACAAACACAATTCTGAACCACGGTCTCGACAGCATTTGCAGAATGATGCATCGCGGCGCGCTTGCGGCGGACGGAAAAACCGGCGACGGTTGCGGCATAGCGGCACAGATACCCGCAAAGCTTTTCCGCCCTGTCCTCGCGGAAAAAAATATCCGTCTGAAGAACGATAACGATCTCGGCGTCGGCGTGTTCTTTCTTCCCCACGCGAACAAGGCATCGCAGATGAAAGTACGCATCCTTGCGGAATCCATTGCCCGCGAGCAAAAACTGATATTCATTGCCTGGAGAAAAGTCCCGGTAAACGTGGACGCGCTCGGAGCCATCGCGCAGAAAAGCATGCCGGAGATACTGCACATGCTCGTGCAGCGTCCCGTTGGCACAAGCGACGAGGCCTTCGAACGCAAACTGTATCTATGCCGCCGTAAAATCATACGCCTGGCAAGCGAGGAAAATATTTCCGATGTGTACGTCCCGTCGTTTTCACACCGGTTGATCATTTACAAAGCCTTAGCAGCTCCCACAGCGCTAAGGCTTTTCTATGACGACCTGCGCAATCCGGACTTTGAGACCGCCATCTGCCTTTTCCACCAGCGTTACAGCACAAATACCTTCCCATCGTGGTCGCTCGCCCAGCCCTTCCGCATGCTTGCGCACAACGGCGAAATCAACACCATCCGCGGAAACCGCAACTGGATGCGCTCGCGCGAAACCATTTTTGCATCCGAGCGCTGGGGCAAGGACAGCTACCTGCTGCATGATCTCTGTTCCAACAAGGAATCCGATTCCGCCACACTCGACGCCGTGCTCGAACTGCTCGTACTTTCCGGACGCAGTCTCGAGCATGCCATGAGCATGCTCGTTCCGCCCGCGTGGGAAAACAATCCTGACATCGGGCCGGACGAACGCGCGTTTTACCAATACCACAGCGCGTTCATGGAACCGTGGGACGGTCCCGCTGCGCTGGTTTTCACCGACGGCAAAACCGTCTGCGCCGCACTCGACCGGAACGGGCTCCGTCCGATGCGCTATAAAATCACGAAGGACGGACTCGTCATCGCTGCTTCCGAGCAGGGAACCATCGACATTCCCGACGACCAAATCGTATCCAAAGGCAGGCTCGGTCCCGGACAGATGTTTTCCGTGAACACCGTCACGTCGAAAGTAAGTTTCGATGCCGAAATCAAGCAGAACCTCGCCCGCAGGCAACCTTACCGCGAATGGATCCAGGAGAACCAGATTGCGCTGTATGTTACCGCCGGCCACGGCAGTTCCCATGCTGCCGCCTACCCGCCCGAGGAATTGTTCAAATTGCAGATCGCCTTCGGTTACAGCGCGGAAGAAATGGAAATGGGACTGATCCCCATGATCAAGGGCGCGGAAGAAGCCATTTACAGCATGGGCGACGATACGCCGCTCGCCGTGCTCTCGACCAAGCCGCGGCTCCTCTTTTCCTACTTCAAGCAAACCTTCGCCCAGGTGACCAACCCGCCGATCGACCCGATCCGTGAACGTAATGCCATGAGCATTTCCACCGGCATAGGTGCGGAACAAAACCTGCTCAGCGAAACGCCGGAACACGCACGCGTCGTGCGCATCAACAGTCCCGTGCTTTTCCCCGAAGAACTGCAGCAGATCAAGGAACTCGGCAGCAATTGGCCCTATAAGGTCATATCTACGCTGTGGTCGCTCGGCGATGACGGTAACATGGACAATGCCATCGCACGCATCTGCGGCGAATCCGAGGAAGCCGTCGATGCCGGCGCAGCCATCCTCATCCTTTCGGATAAAGGCGTTTCCGAAACATACGCCGCCTTGCCCGCATTGCTGAGCGTCGGGGCGGTGCACCAGCACCTGACCCGTTTCAAAAAACGCCTGCGCATCAGCATCATCCTGGAAAGCGGCGAAGTGCGCGATTCCCACCACCTTGCCTGCGTGCTTGCCTACGGGGCCACCTGCGTATTTCCCTATCTTGCGTTGGAAAGCATCGCCAACATCCTTGAAACCGACAGGAAAAACCAGTTCGAGGGACTCGACCATGCTACCGCCGCAAAAAACTACCGCAAGGCGCTCGAAAAAGGATTGCTTAAAATCATGTCCAAGATGGGTATCTCCGTGCTGAACAGTTATCAGGGCGCCCAGATCTTCGAGGCTGTCGGCATCGCCGACTCGCTCATAGACCTCTGCTTCAAAAACACGCCCAGCAAGATCGGAGGCATCGGTGTGTACGAACTCGCCGCCGAATATCTCGCGCGGCACCACGAAGCCTTTGACGTCAAACTCTCCCCGGAAGATTCGCTCAAACTGCCGGATCCGGGTTACAACCGTTTCAGGAACAAGGGCGAACGGCACGTCATTGATCCGTCAACCCTGCGTACCTTCCACGCGTTTGTAAAATCAAACGATCCCGCCCAGTACAAAAACTACGTTGAGGAAATTGCCAAGAACCGGCCGCTTTCCATCAAGGACCTCTTCACGCTGAAACCCGCGGGAGACCCTTTGTCCATTGAGGAAGTCGAACCCATTGAAAGTATTCGCAAACGCTTTACGACCGCGGCCATGTCGCTCGGAGCCATCAGCCCGGAGGCGCACGAAGCCATCGCGATTGCCATGAACCGTATCGGCGGGAAATCCGACTCCGGCGAAGGCGGTGAAGACCCGAAACGTTTCAAACCCTATGCCAACGGGGACTGGGCAAACAGCAAGATCAAGCAGGTAGCATCAGGCCGTTTCGGTGTTACCGCCGAATACCTTGTCAACGCGGAAGAGCTTGAGATCAAGATGGCGCAGGGCGCGAAACCCGGCGAAGGCGGACAACTGCCAGCCTACAAGGTGGAAGGCGTCATCGCGAAGCTGCGCCGCACGCAGCCCGGCATCCAGCTCATCAGCCCGCCGCCGCACCACGATATTTATTCCATTGAGGATCTCGCCCAGCTCATTCACGACCTCAAGGAAATCAATCCGACCGCACGTATCTGCGTGAAACTCGTCGCCGAAAGCGGCGTAGGCACCATTGCTGCGGGCGTTGCCAAGGCGAATGCCGACATCATCCTGATCTCGGGACACGAAGGCGGCACGGGAGCATCGCCGCTCATCTCCATCAAGAACGCCGGACTGCCCTGGGAAATCGGATTATCCGAGGCAAGGCAGGTGCTGATGCTGAACGGCATGCGCGAGCGCGTCACGCTCCGCACGGACGGAGGACTGCGCACCGGGCTCGATATCGTCATCGCCGCCATCCTCGGTGCGGAAGAATTCAATTTCGGAACCATCGCTCTGATTGCACTCGGCTGTATCTATGTCCGTAAATGCCACCTGAACAATTGCCCGACCGGCATCGCTACCACCGATCCGGAGTTCCGTGCGAAATTCAAGGGTTCGCCCGACATGCTCGTGAATTTCTTCAATGCGGTTGCGCAGGAAGTCCGCGAAATCATGGCACAGCTTGGCATCAGAAAAATGGACGATATGATCGGAAAAACCGCCTTGCTTGAACAACGCAGCCTGCCCGACCATCCGAAGGCGGACACGCTTAACCTTGCGCCCCTGCTCAAGGACGTGGCCGGGGAAACCGCTTCGCCGCGCATCTGTACGCAAGTCCGCAACGACCCGCCGATTGTCATCGGCGATCTCGACAGCACGATTGTGAAGGATGCGCGCAATGCCATCGAAAAGGCCGAGCCGGTAGCATTGCATTACGCCGTTGAAAATATCCACCGTAACATTGGGACAAAGCTGTCCGGCGAAATCGCCAGAAAATACGGCGACAACGGACTCGCCAACGGTAGCATCACCCTGCACCTGGCAGGGAGTGCGGGACAAAGCCTCGGCACCTTCCTCTGCTCGGGCGTACGCATCCTGCTCACCGGGGAAGCCAACGACTACGTCGGTAAGGGTATGTGCGGCGGAGAAATCGTACTCAGGCCGCCGGCGCATGCCAGCTTCATCGCTGCCGAAAACGCAATTGCAGGGAATGCCCTGCTCTACGGGGCCACGGGAGGACGTTTCTTCGCCAACGGTACCGTCGGCGAGCGTTTTGCCGTCCGCAATTCCGGCGTCACCGCCGTCGTCGAAGGCATCGGCGACCACGGCTGCGAATACATGACCAACGGCTGCGTGCTGGTAATCGGGAAAACCGGAAATAATTTCGCGGCAGGAATGAGCGGCGGCATCGCTTACGTACTGGATGAGGACGGAAAACTCGCCCAACGGCTCAACAAGGAAATGGCGCAACTGCTTCCGCTTGCGGAAGAGGACCAGGCAACCGTTACCCAATTGCTCACAGAGCATCACCGCCTGACCGGCAGCGCAAAGGCAAAAGCCATCCTTGACGCGAAAGCTGAGAGCTTTGCCAAAATGAAAAAGATCCTGCCCAAAACCAAATGAGTCCATGGTTTTATTGAACGGGATTCACTCTTAACATTTATTTATCATGAACTTCGACATACGGGAACTGTTTGCGGAAAGAATCGGGGGACGCCATTACGGAAGCTCCACGGAAATCTATAAATTCGAGCGCATCAAGCGCGCGAAAAAAGCGGCGCTGGAAAACAATCCGGGCGGCAAGATTATCGACCTCGGTGTCGGCGAACCTGATGCTCCCGCCTTCCCCGAAGTCATCCGGCAGTTACAGTCCGAAGCCGAAAAACCGGAAAACCGCATCTACGCGGACAACGGCGGAAAAGACTTCAAGGAAGCGGCCGCGCGCTACATGGAAAACGTATTCGGCGTGCGCGGATTGAATCCCGACACGGAAATCATGCATTCCATCGGCTCAAAGGCCGCGTTGTCCATGCTACCGTCCTGCTTTATCAATCCCGGTGATTATGTCATCATGACCTCCCCGGGGTATCCGATCTTCGGGACGCATGCCAAATACTACGGCGGTAACGTGTACACCCTGCCGCTTCTGCCGGAAAACCATTTTCTGCCCGATCTGGAATCCATTCCGCAGGACATCCTGAAACGAAGCAAAGTCCTGCTCATCAATTTTCCCAATAATCCGACGGGTGCCGTCGCCACGCGCGCCTTCTTTGAAAAAGTCATCGCCTTTGCAAAACAGCATAAACTCATCGTCATCCAGGATGCGGCCTATGCAGGCTTACCCTATGACGGCAAGGCCTTGTCGATCCTGCAAACCGATGGCGCCAAGGACATCGCCATCGAGCTTCATTCGCTCTCCAAGAGCCATAACATGACCGGATGGCGCATTGGCTTTGTCGCCGGAAACGCCTGGCTGGTCCGCGCCTACGCCGACGTGAAAGACAATACGGACTCAGGACAGTTTCTCGCCATCCAGAAAGCCGCAGCGGTAGCATTGGATAATCCTGACATCCCGAAAAAGATCGCGGTCAAATATGCACGCCGTTTTGACCTGCTCGTCCCCGTGCTTCAGGAAGCCGGATTCTCCTGCGAGAAACCGCAGGCGGGTTTCTTCCTCTACACCGCCAGCCCGCAGAAAGCAGTGGATGTTACCGGCAAGGAAACCGTTTTTACCAATGCCGAAAGCTTCAGCGAGTGGATGATCATGAAGCTGCTCGTCAGCACCGTGCCCTGGGATGATGCCGGGCACTATGTCCGCTTCTCCGCCACTTTCCAGGCGCCCACCGAAGCCGATGAAAAAGCCGTCGTCGAAGAACTAAGCAAACGATTGAAACAGTGGACCTTCGTCTTCTAAGAACATCAATAAAATACATTTGTGATTTTCACTCACTCAAAAATCTTCGAATTGTAATTTCACAAGAGTATTTAATAAAAAAGGACGAACAGTTTTGTTCGTCCTTTTTTGTTCCAATCACCTACAAACACGCGCGATTGTTTCAAAAATCGCTATTCGTCATTATTCACAATTCTATTTTTTCAATTCGTTTGAGAATGAGTATGGAGCATCGGTATCCTTTGTACCCCTTTGTTTATTGGGAACAGCAGACATCTCGAATTTTATGCTGGCTCCGTTCAAAAAGTCGCTATGAGTCAGGTAATTCTTCGAATAGGGCTTACCATTGACTGTCATCTCCTTTATGTACTTGCGATCCTTTTCGTTATTCTCTGCACTGATTACGACCGCTTTACCGTTTTCAAGATGCAATGTGGCCTTTCTGAAAAGCGGAGATCCCAGCACATACTGCTCCGAACCAGGGCAAACGGTGTAGAATCCCAGCGCAGAACATACATACCATGCAGAGGTTTGTCCGTTGTCTTCATCTCCGCAATATCCGTCGGGTGCCGCCGTGTACAATCGGTCCATCGCCTCCCGAACCCAGTATTGCGCTTTCCATGGTTCGCCGCCGTAATTATACAGATAAATCATGTGCTGAATCGGTTGATTCCCATGCGCATACTGTCCCATATTAATCACCTGCATTTCACGCATTTCATGGATAAAATTACCGCGGGTAGAAACGCCTTTCCCAAAGGTAGGCGGGGTGGCAAAAACGGCATCAAGCATTCCGTTAAAGGTTTCCTTGCTTCCCATGAGGTCGATCAATCCTTGTACATCATGAAAAACCGACCAGGAATAATGCCAACTGTTTCCTTCCGTAAATGGACCCCACCATCTTTCAGGTTCAAAATTTTCCGGAAAAGCCCCGTCACTGCTTCGCCCGCTCATTAAGTTAAATGACTTATAAAAAAGGTTTCTGTAATTGAAACTTCGTTCCTTGTAGATGTTAATTTCATCCTCCGGCCTGTTCAGCTTCTTTCCGAGTTGGTAAATACACCAATCATCATAGGCATACTCCAGGGTACGGGCGGCGCTTTCACCGATGTTCACATCATTGGGAATGTATCCCAGTTTATTGTAATACTGATATCCGGTACGGCCGCTTGCGCCAACCGTTGGATGTACGTTATTCGCGCCGTGCAATACGGCTTCGTAAAGCGTATTGATGTCATACCCTGACAATCCCTTGACATAAGCATCCGTAACAACGGAAGCGGAATTATTACCGACCATGATGTTGCGGTGTCCCGGGCTCGCCCACTCCGGCAAGAAGCCGCTTTCCTTGTAAGCGTTCACCAGACCTTCCTGCATTTTTATGTTTTCCGATGGATACATCAGGTTAAGAAAAGGAAACAACGCACGGAAAGAATCCCAAAATCCCGTATCGGTAAACATGTAACCAGGCAGTACTTTCCCATTGTAAGGGCTGTAATGAACGATTTTCCCCTGAGCATCGATCTCGGAAAAATTCCGGGGAAACAATACTGTGCGGTAAAGACAGGAGTAAAATGTTCTCAGATTATCGATATTATCATCTTCAATTTCAATCCGGCCCAAGACTTTATTCCAACGGTCCCTGCCGTCTTTTACCACCTGATCGAACGACTTATTGTCCAATTCTTTCAGGTTTATTTCTGCCTGTTCATCGCTGATAAAGGAGGATGCCACTTTTACATGAACCTGCTCTCCTTTTTTTGTCGTAAATCCGATAATTGCGCCGGCATGATTCTCTTTGGCTTCGAGATCCTCCTTTCTTATTTCGTTTCCGCCGACTGCCGCCGTATAGGTAAACGGTTTGTCGAAGACCGCCACAAAATAGTTCTTAAACCCATCCGGCACTCCGCCGCTATTCTTGGTCGTATAGCCGACTACCTTGTTTTCGCCGGGAATGATTTTCACATACGATCCGTTATCAAAAGCATCCACGATGATATATGAGTTATCGCTTTCAGGAAACGTGAAGCGGAATATCGCCGCCCGTTCCGTTGGAGCTATTTCCGCGGTAACATCATGATCCGACAAATACACCTTATAGTAATGCGGCTTTGCGATTTCCGTCTTGTGTGAAAACCAACTCGACCGTTCATGATCCTTGAACGTAGGTTCACCGGTCATCGGCATGATCGAAAACTGCCCGTAATCGTTCATCCAGGGGCTCGGTTGGTGCGTCTGCTTAAATCCCCTGATTTTGTCATCGGTGTAGGAATATGGCCATCCATGCCCCATACCTCCTGTTTGCGGCGTCCAAAAATTCATGCCCCACGGCATGGCAATTGCCGGATAGGTATTACCATTGGACAATCCAAAATTAGACTGGGTACCAACAAGTATGCTGACATAGTCGATTGGTTCCTTTGCTGTTTGCGCCTTCATACCAGACGCACAACACAGCACACCCACTAAAACATAAAACGTAATTTTCCGGATCATTTTCATTAAATCATTCGTTAAATTTTTCCTGAGATTCAGCCGCAAGCTTACTGTATGAAATACCATTTCCAAGCACTTTGTTACAAACGAAACAGGCGGTGATCATTATCGGTTCATATTTCTTCAATCAGAGTCCCCTGTTACCGTCGTTGCAACTTTCGCTCAGGGAAATTGCTTGTATCTGGCATTAACAGCATTTCTTTTATTATGGCGTCATCACAGCATCGGTTTTTCAACCTGGATTTATTGCGGGTATTTGCCTGCTACCTGGTCATTCAGGTCCACGCGGGAGAATTCTTCTATATCGGCGAAGGCGGACGGGTCTTAGGCGGTGAAAACGCATTCTGGGTGAATCTTTACAACTCCCTCGGGCGTGCTGCCGTACCGCTCTTCATCATGCTTACGGGATACTTTCTCCTGCCCATAAAGGAAAGTACGGACGTCTTTTTGAAAAAGCGTTTCCTGCGCGTGCTGATCCCCTTTATTCTCTGGTGCGCCGTCTATGCGGTCTACCAGTTTATCCAGGGACAAGTCGACGTGACCACGCTGGGTGTCAATCTCCTGAAGATACCGTTGAATTTCGGAACGGAAGTGGGTCACCTCTGGTACATTTACATGCTGATCGGCTTATATCTTTTCGCCCCGATCATTTCGCCCTGGATACAATCGGCATCGAAAAGAAGTATCCAGTTTTACCTGCTGATCTGGGCAGTCACCTTATGCGTGCCTTACATCCATCTGATTTTTCCGGAAGTATGGGGTGAATGCTATTGGAACCCGACCCCCATGCTTTACTATTTTTCCGGATTCCTTGGATTCGGGGTTTTGGGTTACTACCTGCGGCGCTATCACACCCGGCCAAGCAAGGCGGATATTCCCATCGGTCTCCTGCTCACGGCACTGGGTTACGGGATCACCTTCTTTGGATTTGCGCGTCTCTTACATACGGCAGCCTTTGTTCCGGAACTGGAACTGACCTGGAGTTACGGTACCATCAACGTAGCCATGATGGCGCTCGGTCTCTTCTTCCTCTTCAAACGGTTTAGTATGTCTGCCGATACCTTTATCGCACGGTGCATAACGGATATTTCGCTGAAAAGCTACGGTATCTACCTGATTCACATCATCCTGCTCAACGGTTTTTACACGCTGCTCTCCGCGAAAATCACCCATGCCATGATCGCGATTCCGCTCATTTCCATGGCCACATTCCTCAGTTCCTACCTGCTCATCAAGGCCCTGTCCTACCTGCCGAAAAGCAAATTCATTATCGGATAAAACGGACGTCCATGATCTGTTTCATGTTACCGTACGCATTGCTCCCGCGCTCACGCCCGGTAGCATGAAAACGCTGGCATACTGATTTTACTTGTACGGCAGATAGACTGCGCAATAATGCAGGCATCCGTAGGCGGTCTATGTTTCAACTCATTTCTGCTTTTATTTAATGGTATGAAAAAACGATTTCCCAACATGATGAAGCTTTTTTCTGTTTTCATCCTGCTGCTTTTCACTTCACTTTCTTATGGCACAGATATCCCCACCGGTCAGGACAGCCCGGAAGGGGTTGCCTGCGATGCCATCCAGGCGTATATCCGCTGCGATGCCAAAGCATGGCTGAAGACATTGGTGCGTCCCATTTACGGTGAAGAAAACAACAAGGAGTATCTGGCTTTTACGAAGCAGATGCTTGCTCTCATGAAGAAGAACAAGGCGGACTCTTCCTTTGCCGCACCAAAAATCATCCAGTGTTACAAGGCGCGTCCTTTCAGCAAGAATGGTCCCGGTTCGTTGGCGTATGCAGTGCATGAGTTTACCGCCAACCGGTTCGTGGATGTACAGATCGAATTACCTGACGGACAGAAAACCAATCTGCGCTACCATGTGCTCCGCGATACGGATGAGAAATGGTACTTTGAACCGCGCCCTGATTTATGTCCGCTTTTGTCAATGGGATTAAACAAGGAAGAACCGTCCACCGAAGTCTGGAAAAATGATTCCGGCAAAGAGACCAAAACCGAAACAAAGCAAGACAGTCCCAAAGAGGAAACAAAGAGCGAAACAAAAAAAACAGATGCCAACAAACAATGATGCCATTTTGACAGGATACATATCATGTATTCTCCTTTAAACCCTGCATCACTACACAAACAAGATACTATATCCTGTAAACGCTGTTAATGCTGTCTAAAAGCCATGCTCCCTCTTTACACCGCCATAGCCCCTTTTAATGATGTCAGTCATCCCGGTGATTTTTCGTGGAAAGGCTACCTGAACTGGAGCAAACTCCATCATCTCCGCGAACTGATCACCCTCGACCGTACGCTTTGCCCCTCCCGTGTTCAGCCCGATTACGAAAACGCGGAGGATTGGAATAACATCCACACCCACGGTCAAGACATTACTGGACTCTATACTTCGCCCGACTACGTTCTCCGCAAAATGGAAACCTTATTACCTTTCCATTTCATCCGGGCAGTCATTGAACCGGACGAGGACTGCGTTGCGGTCAGCATTCCCGATTATGACTTCATTGGTTATGACCTGATCGACAAGAGTTTTGCCATCAGCGCGCTGAGCAACTGCGGCGGTTTCAACGAAAGCTTTCTTCCTGCCGATCTGAATGTATACGGACTTATCAGCGATTATACCCGGGCTTACGCTATCAAACAACGTCTCCGTGAGAACAATCCGGAAGAATACCATGCTGATACGCTCGCCATTGCTATCTGGCGGCACAAAACCATCGGACCTAAGCAAGCAACAGCAGCGACGCAGGTTTAACCTTCCATGCTACCGTCATAGGCCGAATGCGCGGCAACATGAAAACGCTGTTAATGCTGTCTAAACAGCAAAGCCTGTGGTAGCATTAAATGCTACCTGACATTTCTGGATTTAATGCCTTCACTTATTTCTCTAATTCCTTGTTCAGCTTGTTTTTTAGCATCTCAGCGCCTTCAAATCCTGATGAAAAATAGATTTGCTTTCCTTCCTTATCAAAGATGACATAAGAAGGAAGCGCCGTTATGCCGAATTTCGCCTTAAGAAAAGCAGATTGTTTATTGCTTAGACGGAAATGATCGCCATCTATACCGCTTATTGCATTTTTCCACGTATTTTCCGGAGAACTTTCATCCGCAAGATAGACGAAAGCAATACCCTTATCCTTGAATGATTGTTTCTCCGGCTCGAAAGCCTTCATTGCTGAAAAACAAGGTCCGCACCACGTAGCCCAGAAATCAAGCAAGATGACCCTACCGGCAAAAGGCTTGAGCATTTCATGCAGCAACACATCATCTTCGGTTTCCGGAAGAGCATGAATATTATAGGCCCGGCGATTTTCATTTTTCCGTATCTGTTCGAGAACTTCGTTATTTCGTTTGATTACATGCTCGTAATAAAATGGATTCTCTACATGGGAAATCTGCTCCAGTTCCCATTGTTCCAGAGGAATACCATCTCCGATCTCCCTGGCGTAGAATTGAGTGCGTATGATATCCGTAAAAATTCCTTTTTTTACGTTAAACAAATCAGCAAGAACGGATATTCTCCGTTCATTGTTTTCCGACTCGTGAAACTGGGAAAGTTCGTCTTTATACTTCTGGATAAAAGTAATTATTTTTTCGTTCACTTCAGGAGTTATGTGCTTACTTTTTTCGCTTTCCTCACGGGAAAATGCTTCTATTTCTTCCGACATCATTTCCTGCATCTCCTCCCAAGTGAATACTTTTTTCTTTCTCAGTTCCTGGAACAAGCTTCCCTGGTATTCCCTGGTTAACCTCACATTGTTTTCCGTTTTATTTGCCAAGGCAACTATATGATCAAGCTTTCTTAAATCGACTTCAGATAGTTTCCTTGTATCTGCCAGCTTTTGCATTGTTTTCTTCGTAAGCATTTTTGACCTGATGACCTGCTCATCACTCATATCAGCAGAAGACCGGTCTCTTAAAAACAAAGCTGCCTCCTTTTCATCGGCGTTCAATTCATGCCTAAAGGCAATGGTATCAAGCATTGAGTTCGTGATTTCTCCCAGAGAGATCTCTGGCCCGCCGATTTTGATAAACTTACAGGAATTCACAAAACTTCTGTATTGAGCATTATAGAGCGATACAGGATCATTGATTAACGGTAAATCCTTGAGGAAGGAATAATACGCTTCATCCATGACAGGAGGGACGAAGCTATCGATAGATTTGTATTTCTTTTGATAAGCCGAACGCAGCGTTGTATCTGCAGACAGAAGACCGTTGATGATATAATACCTGACAGAAAGTACCATGTAGTCATAAGCTTTCCGGGTTAATCCGACATCCGAGAGACGATCAATCATCTTCTTTTCTTCGTTAAGAAGATAATCCCGATATGCTTGCGCGCTCATTCCAACCACTTCTCTTTGTCTTTGTTCATAATTACCGAAAAAGTCATTATAAAGCTGTTTTACCTTGGGATCGTTTTTCTGATTATTGATTTCTGCATTTGCCCCGGAGAAATAAACATTCCAGATATCAGGTTGCCTATTCTGCAAATCAAAATAAACAGTGCTTTCCTTATTTGGGGAAACCAGAATATAGTCCGTGTAAAAGGGCGTTTCGAGAAGAACGTCCATTGTTGTGAATACAGGGATTAGGCCTTCAAAACTGCCGTCAGCCCGGACCTTGAACATGACATTTCTTTGATCTCCGATAATGGGATCATTGATAATCACAGTGACGGTATAGTCCATTCCCGGATCGTAACCCAGCATGCTGCCTTTTAATAGTGCATTACCTTCGAGAAGTTCCGCTTTCTCAAGCGGTTTTCCATCCTCCTTTACGAGGAGCGCATCTTTCCATTCCTGAGGTAATTCCGTCTCTTTAGCAGGCAGGCGTCCGATAGATAAAAATACTATTCCAAACAGCAATAGCAGCTTTTTCATAATTTTGCGAAATTATGTCTCCCGAGCCAAAAAAGCAAATTCATTATCGGATAAAGCAGCCGTCCATGATCTGTTTCATGTTACCGTACGCATTGCTCACGCGCGGCAACATGAAAACGCTGGCATACTGATTTTACTTGTACGGCAGATAGACTGCGCAATAAAGCTTTTATCGGAAATTTCAATGCGACTGCCGCGGAAACTGTTCGTAGGCTTCCACCGAATAGGGCGGCGAACTGTGTTCCGCCAGCTTTTCGGCAGCATAGGCCGGGATCGGGCCAAATTTTACACTGCAATACTCGCCGGTGACGGTACTGTAATCATCATTCTGCCAGTTCATCTGGTAAGCCACATCCCGCTTGACAGCCAGAAGGTGCAATAGATTGAAATAGATACCTGCCGGCAATCTTGTCGAGAACGCCCCCAGGGACCGCTGCCATTCTTCGAATTCCTTTTGCGCCTCACGGCCTTCCCGCATCTCTGCTGCCGTATTGTTGTTTGGTTTCCGCTTGATATGATGCGTCAGAAATTTATAGCAGTCCACCAGCAACTGTCCGTCCAGGCCGTGAACACGGGCGCATGCATTTGCATACCTGGCGTCCAGCTTCGGATTGTGGGTATGGGCAAAATAACGGAACAGCGTGTCCATTTGCTGTGCTAATTCGTCCGGTCCATTACCTGCCCGGACGAACTGTTCAAAATCGGAAAGGCTGAGCTTAGGCTCACAACTTTCCTGGTTCATTGCCTCGAAACAGGCACTGGCGTTGCTGGCGAAAGGGAATGTAAGGGCGATATACTTTTTGTCGGGCGCGGCGTAGCTGAAATTTCCGGACCATTCCAATATCTGTTTCAGGTAACTCTTCTCCCAGGCGCAGGGTACTACCCGGTAGCGCTCGGCACCGCATTCGAGGCATCGTTCCAGGTGATCGTCTACCAGCCTGAAATCATGCCTTGCAGGCTCCAGCGCAGCCCCGCATCGCAGGCATTTGCAACCGTTCCCCTGGTGTTCGATACGGCCCCCTTCTCTGCCGCATACAGCGCACTTTTCATTACACTTACCGTTCTGGCGCTGCCACTTGTGGCCTTCATTTCTTGTCGCACCGCAACGCTTGCACTTGCATCCCTCCCATTTGTGTTTGGCATTCTTGCATCTCGGCCTGTTGCGCCAGGCTTTGCCGATAGCCAGAGTCGGGAATATCACTGCCGCGACACCCCCCGCCAATACCAATAGAATGGCAACGCCTATATCGGCTGCCAGTCCGACGGCGACAAAACCGACAGCTGCCATGCCTGCGCCGAACGAGAGTGTTGCGACACCTCCGTCCCTGATACTTTCGGCGCGCTTACTGTCGCCGGAGAAAATGAGCACCCAGACGATAGCCAAAGCCCAGACGACAAAATAGAGTAGAATCCATCCCATATCGTTATGTTTTAGTTCAATAAAGAGCGATGATTCGCTTGCGTTTAATTGGCTGCTTTTAACAGAATCACCGCACTGCCGCATTGTTTTTCTGTCGGAATGACCAATCCCTCATCCATCAATTCACGCCCTGATTTCACCGTTCCATCGACGGATAGTTTGGAGCTTACCCCGTCAGGCAAAGCGACTTCCCGGATCATATACGACATGTCCGGATTAAGTCCCTTTAACCGAACGGTCTGGTCTTCAGCATCATCCTGAGTCTGATAAACAAAGAGCACCGCCCGGGTCTTGTTTTCCGCAGAAAGCAGTATTGCCGATTGGGCATGCTGATAAGGCGACTTGAGCCGGTAGTAATCCCCCTTGGCGATAACCGGACGAATCTCTTTTTTATACAAAGCAATGTCTGCCTTAAAAAGCTCCATGTCCTGCGGTGATACCCGGGAAATATCAATATCAAACCCGAGCGCTCCGCTCATCGCAACGTCCAAGGCAAATTTCATCGGACGGTTTCCCCAGCGTGTCACGTGCGCCGATTGTACCAGGGGAGGAAAAAAGTGCGAAAATCCCCACTGGATATACACACGGCGGAGAGGATCCGTGTTGTCGCTGGTCCAGAAGGATTCAAAATTCGCAAGTGAAGCATAGTCGATTCGACCTCCGCCTCCCGAGCAAAGCATGGCGGCGGTATCGGGAAACGTTTTGGCAAAACGCTCCATTATCTGCAATAAGGTACGGTTGTATTCAAAGTCCAGATTCCCTTGTTTGGATTTGGGAAGATAGCTGGAAGTCGGTTGATAAATACAGCAATTGGCATCCCATTTGACATAGGCAATCGGTTGCGGACGAAGCGTTTTCTCAAAAATGTTCCAGACAAAATCACGCACCTCCGGGCGGGTTAAGTCCAATACTTGTTGATTGCGCCCAAGGATGGGTTCACGGCCGGGAGAAGCCAGCGCCCAACCCGGATGCTTTTCATAGAGTTCGCTTCTGGGACTGATCATTTCGGGTTCCAGCCAGATGCCGAACCCCAGACCGCGCTTTTGCGATTCCTGGACCAGAAAACCAAGACCATGGGGAAGCTTTTTCTTTGAAACGTCCCAGTCGCCCAATCCCTGCGCATCATTATCGCGTGGATACTTGTTTCCGAACCAGCCGTCATCCAGAAGAAAAATATCGATGCCTGTGCCCTTGGCATTCTCAAAGAGAGCAACCAGCCGCTCTTCATTAAAATTCATGTGAGTCGCTTCCCAGTTATTCAGCAGCACAGGACGCGGCTTTTCCGGATTGCGGATGGAATATTTACGGCCCCAATCATGGAATCTGCGTGTAATCCCGCCTGCACCCTCGGTACTGAACGTCCAAAGTGACTTTGGCGTCTCAAGCGCCTGCCCGCGGTCCAGCTCGTAACGCCCGCCTACATGGTTCGCGCCGACAAGCATCCGCAGGTTATTAGCCGAATCGATATCGAAAGTAAAACTAAAGCTTCCCGGCCACATCAAAGTCGATCCGATGACATAGCTGGAATCTTCATTGATCCGATCGTTAAGTGACACCATGAACATCGGAGTAATCATGCGGTGAGCGCGCGTTCCCAGATTGGATCCGATAACTTTTTTACCCGGAGTCAATTGCTCCTCCCGCATGTTGGCTTCATTAATATGATTGCCATGAAACTGCGTAAGCCAATAGGAGCGTGAAAAATTCATTGGCGAAGCCGAGGCAAAGCGATGAAGGACAATAGCATCCTTTTCCTTGTTTTCTATTTTCGTCCAGATCTGGATGACGTCTTCCTGTTGGAATGCACGGAGATAAATCGTCACGAAAAGAGCCTGTACGGTATCCTTCATGGCAATTTCCGTGGTGATAATATTCGGATCCCTGGAATCGGTAACCGTTTTCACATCGGCAACAACCAGGCGTGTCGCAATATCCCCATCGGCATGAGTCACCTGCAAAGCGGGTTCATTCACATAACCGTCACCAAACGTAGGATAAAAATCAAATTGATGAACCATCTCATCACTGCCATGCGGACGAGGAAGATTATCATCGACAATACCGTAGCCGCGCGAGACCAAGGTACCGTCCTGCTCCACCCATAATTCCATTTTTGTACTGTCGGTTGAAACAACAATACTTTTGCCCAACACAGGAAGACTTCCTCCGATGCAGAAAGCGATAGCCGCAAACAAAATCTTTACCGTGAATGTAACATTATCCGTCAATCTGTTACCACCGATCGTTTTAGCAAAATACTTCATGCCCAAGCAGTACATGACCTCGATAGCATTTGCAATGGTTATATGCGCTTAGATTTCATCTTATAATTCGGGGAATCCTATGTTTTCTTCTCACCTGATGTTAGCCACAGAGAACGCAAAGAGTAGAAAGATAATCTGTTTTAACCACAGAGACACATAGATTTACACAGACTCATTTTAGAAATTTAAAAGCCTATCTTTTTATCCCTATGCTACCGCCTTTTCATAAATGTTTAATCTTCCTGCTCTTTGCGTTCTTTGCGGCTAAATATCTATATAAATCGTTTTATCTGCGCCATCTGCGTGTCATCTTCCACGCTACCGTCGTTTCCTTAAATCCTTTTCCTTAGAGTCATGACATTTTTTTGACAATTGCCTGACGTTGCCCTGACAACCGTTTCAGGATTTTATGCTTTAATGGGCGCTCACTTAACATTACAGCCATGAACACACAAAGCACCCATAGATTCCGCCAACGCCGCGTTGGTGTTTTATCCCTCTTCATCGCCATGATTTTCATGGCTTCCTCCTCGGTTAACGCCGAGGCATGCTGGACCCCCATTAAAAATAAGGACACAGATGTTCCGGTAACACTTCGCATCGAACTGGACCGTCCGGTCCTTCCCGCGAACACGACCGGAAAAGCCATCGTCAAGGTATCACTGGACGGTATCCGGCGCGAGCGAGCGCAATCCAGGCCGCCCGTCAATCTCGTCGTCGTACTTGACCGTTCCGGCAGCATGAGCGGGGAAAAAATCGTCCAGGCAAAGGCGGCCGCCATCGAAGCGCTTAACCGCCTCGCTGCCGACGATATCTTTTCCCTGATCGCATTCGACAACAGCGCGCAAACGATCATTCCGGCCACACGGATCGGCGACGGCGAGGCGCTGGAATCAAAAATCCGAAAAATCGGGATTGGCGGCAGCACCGCACTCTTTGCCGGCGTCTCCCAGGGAGCTTCCGAACTGCGCAAACACATTGAAGACCCGCGTTACATCCACCGTATCATCCTGCTCTCCGACGGACAGGCCAACCAGGGACCCAGCAGTCCTGCGGAACTCGGACGTCTCGGTTCGGGTCTTGTCAAGGAAGGCATTTCCGTGACAACGGTCGGTTTGGGTCTCGGCTATGACGAAGATCTCATGACCCGTCTGGCGCTCCGCAGTGACGGTAACACCTATTTCGTGGAAGGCGCCTCCGACCTGTCACGCATTTTCACCGCCGAACTGGGTGAAGTGCTCAATATCGTGGCCCGCCGCGTCGTCATAAAAATCGAGTTTCCGGACAGCGTCCGCCCGATCCGCTTCATCGGCCGTGACGGTAGCATTGACGGGCAAAACGCCGTAGTCACCCTCAACCAGATTTACGGCGGACAGGAAAAATATGCCCTGATTGAGGTGGAAGTCCCGGCACGGGACGACGGAACACAATGCACGATCGTCAACGCAAACGTTGTCTTTGAAGATCCCGTCTCCCAAAAAACAGCCTCCCTTTCCGCCAGGCAGGATGCACGCTTCAGCGCCGATAAGGAACTGGTCATCAGCTCTGCCAACCAACGGGTGCAAACGGATTACGCAAGCAACCTCGTTGCCGTGACCAAGGAAAAGGCCATTGCCCTTCTGGATGCCGGGGACAAAAACGAAGCCGCCAGGATTATGGCAGCAGAGGCTTCCGGTCTTTCTTCGCTCGGGTCCACTTATACGAACCGTACGGTTCTCGATATTTCCGCTGACTTTGCGAAAGATGCCAAACTCGTTGAAAAAGAAGGATACGGACAAAGTCCCACAGAGCAAAATTACATGCGGAAATCCATGGTCTCGGGCATCGCCGCCGCCCAAACCCAACAAGTCATCGAGGCCGTCGTGACAAGCAAGGAAACCTACACGGTCAAGGCCGGTGATACCGGACTACGGATCGCCAAGGCCTACGGATTAAGCATTGGGGAACTGACAGCATTGAACCCGGGCGTCAATTGGAATAACCTGCAAGTCGGCGCAGTCATCAACGTGGGCGACAAGGCAGGAAACTAAAAGCAATCACTTTAACCACGGTAGCACGGCTAAGGCGCCAGACTGAGCAGAGTAAGAGAATGAGAATGAAGTAATTACACTTTGCGAAGTCCTGGCGTCCTTAGCATCCTCGTGGATGAAACCATTAAATAAAAACCGAGATCACCCGTTCAAAAACATTCGTGCACTTTGGAAAAGCCTTGGTATATTTCCGCTTAACACAGTGAAAACCGTATGCCTTTCCTGACAAAATGATTCATGATTAAATCCGCTTCACGACGCGCCTTTCTTTACTGGCTCCTCCTCCTGATACCTACTCTGGCAGCAGGCGCAGGAGCCTTGTGGCTTCTCAGCCGTGAACAGATGCGTATCGACGAACAGGCACAGGCCGCCCTTGAAACACGAAAGACAGCCGTCGCCGACCGCGCACGCCTGATCGCCGAAAACATTGAGGTGCTTGTCGCCGACGTTCAAAACGGTCTCATGACCACGCTCAGGGAAGCGCCTTCCGACGGCCCGGCTGTATTTCTTACGAACTGGAAAAACTCAAACCCGCTTGTCAGCAATGTTTTCCAAAGCACCAACAACGGCCTCATCCGTTGGGGCATTACCGATCTCACCATTGCCGATTGGGCAATGACCACGCCGTGGCTCAGTGACAAAGCTACCGCCGTGCTCCCCCAGGATAAAAAGCAAAGCAAGGAAATAAATGATGCCTCCGAAGTCATCCCGGAACAAAGCCCGCTTGCAGAGCTATCGGAAGAAAACGATAGGGTAAAGGCATTGGAGTCCAACGTCTCACAATACCAGAATCAGCGCGCCCAGATTCAAACCCTGTCCTCCATTAACCGGACAGTACCCGAATACGAGGCAGAAAGCAGGCTTCCTTCCCAGCTCTCCATCACCGCCTCCACCTTAGACACCAAGACGACGCCTCTCGCTGATTTATCCCCTCAGGAGACAAGCCATACAGCGCGTCGAGGCAGCGGGGAACTGGGCGGTACAGGAACGCTTTCGGGTTCTTCCGCGCGATCCTATTCGGACGCATCCCAAACAGAAATAGCGGCGCTCACAAAAAAGGAAACGGCTCCCAGCCATGCTCCCAAAGCCTCTCTGGCTGTTCCCAAGGACATCGTAAAAGAAAAACAGGATATGGATGTGTTTTTACAGCAGCAACCGGTTTCGGATTCATCCACGGGATGGACGCCCTGGATTGACGGACAAAGCCAACTTCATCTCTTTGGCTGGCGGCTTTGCGGGAATGGTACCGTGCTTGTGGTCGAAGTCAACCTTGACAGCCTTGCTGCACAGTTGTCGCCGGTTCTCCCCCAGACTATTCCTGCCAACGAAGCCTATGCGCTCCGTCTCAGCGACGGCACAACCGTCCATCAGGTCGGGTTTTGGTCGAATCCTTCCGGCCAGCAGAAAAATCGCTTATCCGCGAAAATTGCTTCCCCCGATGATACCGGCAACACGTTTTCGGTCCCGCTTTCCCGTCAGGTGCTTCCCGGATGGACCATTGCCGCCGCATTCATCAATGACGCCAGCCGCAGTTCAGGTAAAAACTTCTTTCTCGCCAGTACGACGCTCGTCGTAATCTTTGTGCTTACCATTCTGTCCGGCGGCGCCCTGCTTCTCCGTCAAACCCGGATCAGCGAGAACGACGCGTTCCAGAAAACCACCTTCGTCGCAAACGTATCCCACGAACTCAAGACGCCGCTCACCACCATCCGCCTTCATGCCGAACTGCTTGAACAGGACCGTGTCCGCAACCCCGAACAACGCAATACCCTGCTTCAGGCGATCAGCCGGGAAAGCCAACGCTTGACACGCCTCGTCAACAACATCCTTGATTTCAGCCGACTCGAACAGGGACGGCGCAAACTGAACAAGCGAAGCGTTGACGCAAGCGCTGAACTCAATCAACTGCTCGACTACCATGAACCGCGCATAAACGGCGCCGGCCTGGAACTGCGCCGCCACTTCCCGGACAATCCGGTTCCCTTCCACACCGACCCGGACGCTCTCGGACAGATCATTCTCAACCTCATCGACAATGCCTGCAAATATGCGGCTTCCGGAAAACAACTCGACCTCGACCTTAACGCAGAGAAGGACGGTAGCGTCCGTGTTACCGTCGCTGACCGCGGTCCGGGGATTCCTCCATCCCACCGCAAACATATCTTTGAAAAATTCCACCGCGTCGATGACACACTTACCGCCGAACAGAGCGGCGTCGGACTCGGACTAAGCATCGCCCGCCAGCTCGCACGCGCGCTGGGCGGCGATCTCCGTTACCAAAGCCGTGACGGCGGCGGCAGCGAATTCATACTCACCCTCCAACAGTAATTTTTATTTTACCACAGAGAGCACAAAGAACACAGAGATTGAAAGATTTACACCGATAAACTTTTTTTTAACCGCCAAGGACACAAAGATGGTTAAAGGGGTTAGGATTTAAGTTTTAAGGAAAGAAAAGTCATGTTTTTTATTTTCCGCAGATTACGCAGATACACGCAGATTATTTTATCTTATGGCTTTGTTTGAAAAAATCTGGGCAAGTCCTGTAAATCTGTGGTTAAATAAATTCATTTAGTTGTATCTTTATGTAACTAGAGTTCTGACTACAAAAACCTAATTCTGTTAATCATGTAAATGACAAGGCTGTCGCTACGCTCGGTAACTGTCTAAAACTCAAATCTAAACTATGAAAGCCCGTATCCTCATTGCCGAAGACGATCCGAATATCCGCCTGGGACTCATTGCCACCCTTGAAAGCGAAGGTTATGATGTTACCGCCGCCAACGACGGGGCACAGGCACTGCGGCTCTACCCGCAAAACAAGTATCATCTCGTTCTTCTGGATATCATGATGCCGCAAAAAAGCGGTTACGATGTTTGCAAGGAAATCCGCGCCAACGACCAGGCAATCCCGATTCTCTTCCTCACGGCCAAAAGCGAAGAAATCGATAAGGTGCTAGGCTTAAAACTCGGGGCGGACGACTACATCACCAAACCTTTCGGCATTCACGAACTCCTTGCGCGTGTCGAGGCCCTGCTTCGCCGGTCACGCCTCAGCACAAACGGAACCGAGAAACAGACGGCGACAGAATCCCTGCCCTCCACTTTTCCTTTCGGCGACGCGGAAATTGACCGCCGCAAATACACCGTCACGCTTGACGGTACCGTGTCTTCACTGACCGCCCGCGAACTCAAACTGATTGAAGTCCTGGCTGCCCACCCCGACGAAGTCATCACCCGCGACCAACTGCTGAACGCTGTCTGGGGCATCGATTATTACGGCACCACCCGCACCCTCGACCAGCATATCGCCCAACTCCGGAAGAAAGTCGAACGGCAGCCCGACAATCCGCAGAGCATCATCACCGTCCACGGTGTGGGTTATCGGTATCAATTGATATGGAAATAAATTAATTTCAATATGTTTTCTCTAAAACCACTTCGTCATGATCAAGAACAAAAAGAAAAGTAAATCACTGAATATAAAGAAACGGATATATCCGCTTTAGGCTTTTTTTGACGGTGTTTTCGGTAATTTCAAGTCAAATAAAGGGCGAACAAGATACAAACCTAAGGCATTATTGGAATGACTTTAGTATTTCATTTTTCAGCAAATTAGGTTGCTGTTTCATCTTGGATATTTGACATTCCCATATTATAATCACATTCCACCCTAAGTCACGATTAGCTTTCCTTGCCCGTCTATCTCTCTTTTTGTTGGCTTCAAATTTGGCTTGCCAAAATTCAATGTTGCTTTTTGGTGTTGAAGCACGTTTGCAATTGTAATGTCTATGCCAAAAACATCCATGAACGAAGATAACGGTTTTATACTTGGGTAATACAATGTCAGGCTTTCCAGGTAAATCTTTGCGTTGTAAACTAAAACGAAATCCCATTTTATGAAGTAATGACCTTACCGTCTTTTCAGGCTGAGTGTCTCGACTCTTGATTAAAGACATCGAACGACTTCGCTCTTCTTTGGACATGATGTCCATAATAAATCCATTTTGTGTTGATTACTTCAGTTGATTTTTAATTTTTTCTATATTGGCAATACCTTGAAATATATGCCACATTACGACTGGAGATATAGCATTTCCAAGAGCTTTATAAACACTTGCATCTCTAAAACCGTTCAAATTGTAATTTTCAGGAAAACCTTGAATTCTAGCCACTTCACGTGGCGTAAAGCGTCTGTATCTGTCGCCTATTTTCAGAACAGGGTCTGTGCCATTCAACGATACCTTCGCCAAATGAGCCGTTACAGTATTACAAGGCTCTTCAAGGTTCTGGTTTCTCCCCTTGTTCATAATACTGTTTGATTTTTTATTAGAGGCCTTCATGCCACTAACGGCTTTTTCTGAAAAGAAGTATTTGTCTTCAACCGTCCTCTCTATTATGGATTTTAATTTTACATAATTAGATTCTGTATTCGTAGGCTTTGGATAATGGTAAGGGATAGTTATATCCTTACGCACTCCAACAATAAATACACGCTGTCTTTTCTGCGGTACGCCATAATCTGCTGAATTCAATACTTGGTGTTGAACATTATAGCCAGATTTTTCCAATTCTCTGATTATTAAAGGGAAAGTTTTTCCTCGGTCAGCAGATATGATTCCTTTTACATTTTCGCAAATAAAGTACTTGGGCTGTTTTTCTTTCAGAAAGCGTACAACTTCAAAGAATAACTTACCACGCTCGTCCTTATATCCAAGGCGAGGGGGATTTTGTGCAAGAATTGAGAAACTTTGGCAGGGAAAACCTGCGGTTAGCAAATCGTGGGTTGGTAGAGACGCAATTTTTTTAATATCTTGGCACTCTATTTTATGGTCGTAGTCAAAGTTTCGGTCATATATTTCACATGCGCTTTTTTCAAAATCGTTTGCGTAAACAATTTTTACATCATTTTTTGCATAAGACTTACCAAGGAAATCAAATCCTCCAATCATGCCGACATCAGTGCCTCCGCAACCTGCGAAAAGTGAAACAATTTTTATTGCCATTTTAATAAAACCTCCTCTTTTCCTTTGTAATCATTTTTTCCATACATATTGCCTGTTTTTCCATCAAAACCAAGCTTGCCGTCAGCAATCAAAGCAAACGGGTTTTGATATATACTAAGTTTTATTGCTTCTTTTGCGTGCTTATTCAGCGATAGACGATAAACAAAGTATCTATCTAGTAATGTCTGAGCTGTGTTCACTTCGTTAGTCGTCAAATGGAACTTATTAAAATCAATAGCAGATGTACTGATGGTCGTTTTTACTTCAATATATTTCTTTCGCTCGGTAACATCTACCGATTGTATATCATATCCAGCGGCGAAATGGTTAGGGATGCACTTTACAAGGTGAATTAAATCTTCTCGGGCTTTAGTTTTAAGATACATACACTCATGTCCATAAACCAAACTTTCTCCATAATCTCCAATGTCTTTTGCCTTTACACCTTGGGTCGGAAAAATGGATGCTTGTATGTATTCGGTTCTTTGAGCGAGTTCCTTGTATTCTTTCTCGTCTTCGGCAAGAAATGCCAAAATATCGGTGCTGTAAATGCCCCTTGTAACGAATGACGATACGTACATAACCCAGCTGTCTTCTTGCTGGGCTATTTCACGCAATGTGTGGGAACGCGCGTATAAATCCTTGTATTGTTGTTTTGATAATATATCCAACGCACGCATTTCGGAAGATTTTACTCTATATTCTTTGCCGTAATTGTTGAGTAGGTTGGCGAGTACCATATAGTCCAAAATGTCGCCAGCATACCTTGTGATGTCGCCACCCCAATCATATTCAGCATTGCGACTGCGATTCGTCATAATTATTTCAGCTGCCAGTTCAATGCTATTGTTGCTATTGTCTGTCGTTATACGTAGGTCATTGAAAACGCAATGACAGAGTTCTGCCTTAGAGACATAGGCTTCGCTTCGAGAAAAATTATCTTCCAAATAACGTAAGAGTTTTACAATGAAAGAGCCGGGATGAAAGCGTATGCCATTATTCAGCATACTTTTGATTTCTTGCTGTTTCAAATGGGCAGCAGGATACTGAAAGCTGTGAATGAAATACTTAAAGAACTTGGTCAAATCTTGATTGTCGCTTAAATCCTTCGCTAAATCTGACGCAATTGCCATATCGCCATCTTCGTAATACAAGGAGAATAAAGCAGAGATTTCCGTGCGCCAGTTTTGGATGGTTTTATTTGTGTATGTAGCATTACCGGGAAAGTTGCGTATATGTTCCGTCATTATGACCTTGAACTCTTTAACAGGGGCTTCTTCCACAGACGAAATTGTCGTTGCCATATAGATAAGCACGGCTTCAATATTGTTTTTAAAGCGTGGCCTGACATGGTGCAATCTGTAATAATGCTCGCTTGGTGTTTCGTACATCATTCTAAAAAACCTTTCAATGCTATCGCGACTTGTTCCGCCAGTTTTGGTGGAACTGCGTTACCAACTTGTTTATATTGGTTTGTCTTGCTCCCAAGGAAGATGAAATCATCACGGAACGATTGCAGTCGCGCAGATTCTCTAACTGTAGGAATCCGATTATATTTGTAATGAAAATGGTGCCTATGTCCGGTATCTATCGTGTGGCTCGGTTTGTCTGCTGCAAATCTTGTCCATGCAATATTCACATTGCGCGTTCCTTGTAATTCCTTAGGTAAATCTTTAAAATTCCCCCCATCTGGAACCATGCTGATGATTTGCTTGGTCTTATCGGAATGATTTGAAATTTGATGGTTAAAAACTCCCACACTCTCCCGTCGCATCTCTTTTTGATATGCGGATAATGCTTTTGTTGGATATTGGTCGCCATCAACAACAGAATGTTCTGGCAAATCTGAAATAGCCTCTTTTGTAGAAATACTGACATCAAAAGGCATGGGAAATACAAAATCTTTTTCAGAATCGTTTAATCCTACAAAAAACACACGCCGTCTCTGTTGTGGAACTCCATAGTCGGAGGCTTTAAGAATTTTATAAACAACTTTGTAACCAAGCTTCTCAAAATCTTTAATAATGGAGTTTTTTATCTGTCCACCATTCATAGAAATAAGGTTTGGAACATTTTCCATGACAAAAGCTTTAGGGTTAAAATGCTCTACACAATTGACAAAACCTTGATACAGCTTATTTCTTGGGTCTTCTGCCTCTCTTTTCCCTGCAATAGAAAATCCTTGGCAGGGTGGTCCCCCAATAATCACATCAATCTTGTCTTGCAGCTTTAAATCTTTGGGATCTAAATTGCTCAAATCTGCAATACGTCCTACTGAGTCAGAATGATTCTTTTCAAATGTTCTTAACGCAACGTCCCAGTTATCAACACCCATAATGATTCTATATCCGGCGAGCTGAAACCCTTCGGATAAACCACCACATCCTGAAAACAAGTCTAATACTTTCAGTTCCGACATAACTTTTAGTTCTATGACCTTAATTAAGAAAATTTATTTATAGAAAAAGCGTACAATATAATTGGACGGACCTCTAACATTTTTACAGTATCCAAGTAGTCTTTGATTCTTTCAATAATATCTATACGGCGAGAGGTCTAATTGATTTCAAACGGCTTCATCTTATCACCTCATTCTTTACAGAACACTCAACTCTGCCAACTTATCAAAAGCTTGCCTATTATCTCTATAATTGAAGCGGAAACAGCTTACGGGGATTCTATCAAATTGATCTAGATTAAGTCGATCACAGCAGATTTGTCCTTTTATATCCATCTCTTTTTTATATGTAAGTTTTTTTCATATAACCATTTAAAAGTCCAGCCATTTCACCAATTAGCTACTACCACCCATGGCCTTACGAAGATTGAATACTGTTAGATTAAACTGATAGTAGCAAAGTAATATTCATTCAGTAATTAACTCTTAACTACATTAGAATGTATCTCTATGGTAATATATTAAGCGTCATACATGGCGATTTAATTTGAAATATATTAATTAAGCGCCATATTTGGCGTGTATGAACATAGAAAACAAGAACTCGGATGTGCAGGTTCTTAAGAGCATCGGAGAGCGTTTGGCGCAGATACGGCTTGCGAAGAATCTGACGCAGGAGCAGGTCGCCGAGCAGGCGGGATTGGGATTGCGGACAGTTCAGCGGCTGGAGCTTGGTGCTACCGCCACCCAGCTTTCGGGATTTATCCGTGTCTGCCGTGTGTTGGAAGTTCTCGAGAACCTTGATGCTTTTCTTCCTCCACCACCCGACAGTCCGATAGAACAGCTCAAACTTCAGGGACGCACGCGTCTGCGTGCTTCGGGCAAGAAAAGTCCGTCGACGACAAAGAAGAGTAGTTCCTGGCACTGGGGAGAATAAACAAGAGAGCACGCTTACCGAACGAAGTGACAGCTTAGTCAATGACACAGATAAAACAGATGAAAAAGAATTATTTTTGTTTTGCCACAAGGAACACAAAGAGCGCAAAGGAGAAACTATTTTGAGACAGTTATTTTCAGACAGTTACCGAGCGTAGCGACAGCCTTGTCATTTACATGATTAACAGAATTAATAAAACTCATGCTACCGTCTTTCATTTCTTTGCGTACTTTGTGGCCTTGACCAAGCTGTCGCTTCGCTCGGTAACTCTGTGGACTCTGCGGTAAAATATAAATCTTATTCTAAATGACTATTGCTAAGGTACAGTTATGGGGGCGGACGATAGGTGCGGTCTCGACGGAAGAGGGCCGTGATTATGCTGCTTTCCAATTCGATCCGGATTTTTCCCGAAGCGAGATCCAACTCTCCCCTTTTGTCATGCCCCTGAGCGACCGTGTTTACACTTTTCCGATGCTACCGCGTCCGGCGTTTTACGGTCTTCCGGGTCTGCTTGCCGATTCGCTTCCGGATAAATTCGGAAATGCGCTTATCGATGCGTGGCTCGCGACCCAAGGACGTACGCCGGAGAGCTTTGATGCGGTTGAGCGTCTCTGCTACACGGGATCGCGCGGCATGGGAGCGCTGGAGTATGCTCCCGTCATCGGTCCGCGTCCGCGCACGGCCACGAAGATCCAGATCGACGCGCTTGTCCAGCTCGCCTCCGATATTCTCACACAACGCAATCAATTCACGACGCAATTTTCGAAGAGCAAACGGGAAAAGGCGCTCAACGATATTCTGCGCATCGGTACTTCCGCAGGAGGCGCACGCGCGAAAGCGGTCATTGCCTGGAATCCGCATACCGATGAAATCCGCTCCGGGCAAATCAATGCCGGTGATGGCTTTGAATACTGGCTTCTGAAATTCGACGGTGTCACGGGCAACAGAGACAAGGAAGCGGCCGACCCATTTGGGTTCGGCGCCATCGAATACGCGTATTACCTGATGGCCAAAGCGGCCGGTATCAGCATCAGCGACTGTCGTCTGCTCGAAGAAAACGGAAGGCGTCACTTCATGACTCGGCGGTTCGACCGGCTTTCCGGCGGCGAAAAGCTGCACATGCAATCGTTCGGCGGCTTGCGGCATTTCGATTTCAACCTGCCGGGCGCTTATTCCTACGAGCAGGCGTTGCTAACGATCCGCCAATTCAACCTGCCGATGGCTGTCATCGAAGAACAGTTCCGACGCATGGTCTTCAACATCGTCGCCCGCAATCAGGATGACCATGTCAAAAACATTGCTTTCCTCATGGACAAGCAGGGGCAATGGTCGCTCTCGCCCGCGTTCGATCTCACTTACAGTTATAATCCGGATGGTTCGTGGACGTCCATGCACCAGATGACCGTCAACGGCAAGCGCGATAATTTCACGCTCCATGATCTCGAGCAATGCGCCCAATCGGCTTCCATGAAGCGGGGCCGCGCCCGCACAATCCTCGAAGAAGTTCAAGCTACCGTCACAAACTGGCCGAAATTCGCTGCCGAAGCAAATATCCCGGAGGTCTGGATGCAGAAGATCCAACAGACGCATCGGCTTTCGCTGCCGAGGGATTAAGGAGAAGATGGATGCTCCGCAGGCAAAACTTTTTGAAAAAGTTATTGATCAAAAACTTCTGCTATGGCGTTGGATTGCCGTCCTGCGTACGACAATTCACCGCCAAGTATAGAAACTGTAATTGAATTAACCGCTAAGGACGCAAAGGAATAACCTTCGCCAAAAGCACAAAGTGATAGTTTTTTCGACAGTTACCGAGCGAGGCGACAGCTTGGTCATTTACATGATTAACAGAATTAAGTTTGAGGAATCGGATTTCTCGTTACTTGAAGGCAAAACTAAATTAATTTCAGAGCACACAAAGAAATCAAAAACGGTAGCATGAGTCCCTTTAATTCCGTCAATGCTGTTAATCTTGTCTCAAAAATTCTGCGTCTATCTGGGAAATTTTCGGGAAATAAAACAAAAAAATCTTTCCGTAAATCTTAGCCTTCTTTGTGTACTTGACCAAGCTGTCGCTTCGCTCGGTAAGCGGTTGAAACAATTTGGTCTGTGCAAATCTGTGTTAGTCTGTGGTTAAAATATCTTCTTTGTGTTTTCTGTGTACTTTGTGGCTAATGACAAAAATGCTATCAGCGGCGGTAGCATGATGATCACAGTTCTTTATTTCGCGGGCCGGGGACCCGCGCTCCTTTGTTTAACCGTTGGTCACACCAATACCGTTGTTTTTTATCTATTTTCTCTTTTCCTAGAAAACCCAAGAAAACATTCTCATACCAACGTTAAATCACCAATTTTTCTTTATAACCTTAAGTTATGATTAAGAAACGGATCTTTGAAAAAGATATTTCCGCTTAATCCCTGAAAATACCGTAAATAAGCGACATTCGGCGCAACTATTCCTGTATGGCTGCGTTTATAAAAGGTAATAAAAAAAAAGCTTCTATTTACAGGCTAAACACATATCGTATTTTCATTTATATCCATGTTCCCGATTTCCTCAAAAGACAAACTGCACAACATCGCCCTGATCCCCGGCGAGATTTTTTTTGTAAGCGTATTGTCGGTTGAGGAAGGGAGTTCCGCAGAAAACATCCGCAACCTTGCGGAGATGACATTGGAAAACAGCGCCCCCTTTCCCCTTGATCAGCTTGCCTGGGGCTTTTACCGTATTTCCCCGACACAGGTCTCGCTTTTTGCCTGTTCCCTGAAATCCGCCCATAAGGCGAACGCAAAAATCAGCGACGAAGCCGAACAGGTCTTTCCCGCCTTTCTTCCCCTGTTGATGATTCACGCGGGTTCCGAAAAACGGAAAATGCAACGCGCCTCGGTCCTGGCGATTGCCTACGAGGATTCGCTTTCCCTCCTGCACGCGAACGATGACGGTAGCATCCGCGTGGAAAGCGCAAAACGGGAATTGCCGAGCACTTTGGAAGAAGAAGCTAAGCCTGCCCTTTCCGATACGGAATTTTTCGCGCAGCATTTCCCGAAGACCGATCTGGGAAAAGTCACTTTCTGGGAACTGGAATCCATCACCAAAAAGAACAACCATCTTTTCTTCTCCCTCAAGAATGCCGAGCACAAGCAACAGGTCGTTTTCATCCTGAACCGGGCGGAAAAATGGAATGCGGACCTGCGCAGCAGGGATTTCATCGTCCAGGAACAAAAGCGCCGCCGGAACGCCGTATTGGCCGTACGCTTTATGCAGGCGGCTGTCGCCACAATCATCCTCGGCATCGGCATCTTTGCCTGGAATGCCTTTGCCCAATGGCAGCTTGGCAAACTCCGCAACACCATCACCGAAAAAACGGCTCCACTGAATTACCTGACAGCGCGCATGAACATCGCCAACCAGGTCGAAGCAGCCACCGAGGTAACACTCCAACCCTTCCGCGTGTTGGAAGAAATCAATAAGGTGCGCCCGAATGAACTTTATTTTCAGATCGTACGGGCAAAGGGCAAAAACGAAATTTCCATCGAGGGAATCGGCACAAACCTGGACAAGGCCATTCAGACGGTCAACAACTACGTCGAGGAAATCAGGAAGCTGCCATCCATCGAAGACATTAAAAGCGATCCGCGCATCACCGGAAAGGAAGTCCGTTTCAAATTTGATATCGTGGCATCTTTCCCCCAACAATGACCCATGGGAAACTTTCTTAAGAAATTAAACAACCGCGAAAGAAACCTGCTTTGCCTTTTCCTCTGGGCAGGGGCTTTCATCCTTGTTTTTCTCGGAGTCAAGCAATTGCGCGCCACCCTGAAGGAAACCGGCTCTGCGAAAGCCGAGCTGAAATCCATTGAGGAACAGATCGCCTTTACCCCGCAAGTCGAGGAACGCCTGAAGGTTTGCCTCGAGAAACTGGATCCCGACAAATGCTTTGATGCTTCCACGTTCCCGGCCATGATTGACTCCATCACGAGCGAGGTCGGATTGGACAAAAATATTGAACCGGTCAAAACGACTTCCGAGGAGTTGCTGAAAACGCACAGTCTTCGCCTCGTGCTCAGCAAGGCGCCCATCAGTAGGCTCGTCGCCTTTGACGAACGCATCCAGAAACTTTCTCCTTACATAAGGATCACGGAACTCAGCATCCAGTCAAACAAAAGCAATCCCGAACAACTGGATACCCGTATAACTCTCAGCGCCATCGAATTGAAAAAGGATTTAAAACAATGAAAAAGTTCATCTTTCTGCTCACACTTCTCGGTCTTTTCTTCTGCGGTCATCTCCGTGCACAGGAAGTTGACGACTCTAACGAACCGATGGCAGATGACGGAAACGCTGCGCTGACAGCGGAAGGCGAACGTATCGAAGTACTGACTCCGCCGGACGCAGCCAATCCGAACCCGCCCGCACTGCCTCCCCTGCCTTCGCCGGCACCGGATACGTTGCCGCAAGGATCACCCGTTCCGGCCATGCAAGCGGACGCACAGGGAAACAATGCTCCCGCACAGGGATTCCCGAGACCCAACACGCCTCCGAACGGCGTGCAGGAACAACCTTTCGCCGGCCTGGGAAACTTTGACAGAAGCAAACTGGAAGATACCGTCGGTAACATCGTGCTGGTCGACGAAACACCGACCCAGGTGCTTTCCCTCGTTGAACAGCTTACGGGAAAAATCATCATTCCGATGCAGAACCTGCCCGCGTCCCGTATCAACCTGAATACGCGCGGCAACGTGACCCGCGCCGAGGCCATTATCGCATTGAAAAGCGCTTTATCCATGAACGGCATCGCCCTGACTCCGATTTCCGGGCGTTTCGTTAAGGCCATTCCGCAAGCGATCGCCATGACACAGGCGCCGGAACTGATCACCGGATCGACGCTGGGCATGGCAGGCAGCCAGGAAGTCTACGTCAAGATGTTCAAGCTGAAATTCCTTTCAGCGGACGAAGCACGTCTATTGATTGAAAGAGTGATCAGCATGCCTACCCTGGTCATGTTCCCGAAAAACAATTCAGTCATGATCACGGATTCACTGGTAAACTTACAACGCGTGGAAGCGCTCCTTGTGGAATCCGACTCAAAACCGGAAGCGGTCGAACCGATTTTCATCAAACTGCAAAAAGTTACCGCGGCTGAAATCAAGACACGGATGACGGTATTGCAGCAAAGCCAGCTCAGCCGTACGCTGGGAACCACCGCCTTTGACGCGGACGAACGCTCCAACCAGCTCATCGTAGTCACCCATCCGGAAAACGAAGCATTGATCAGGAAAATCGTTGAGAGCCTGGATGTCGATGTCGACACCCTGACAACCAGCAGCATTTTTGACGTTAACTATGCGGATGCCGAAGAACTTGTAGCGGTTATCAACCAGATCATCGATTCAAACAGAACCGCCGCGCAAGCCAACCAGATGACCGCCCAGCAAAGCGCCATGCGGCAACAGCAGCTACAGATGGCTGCGGCAGCACAGCAGAACCAGCAGGTCCGCCAGCAAATGATGAACCAGATCCAGCAACAGCAGGCCAATACCATTATGCCGAATTCGGCGGTAGCATTCCAGTTCAGCTCCTACGCAAAAATCGTACCGGATAAACGCACCAACAAAATCCTGGTTTACGGGACAAAATCGGACATCGACAACGTAAAGCTGTTGATCGACGGACTGGATGCCCTGCTTCCCCAGGTACGCATCGAAGTCGTCATCGCGGAAGTCACTCTTGGGAAAGATCTTACGACCGGACTCAGCGCCTTCGGCATGAATTTCAACCGTGACGGGGACGGTAACGTGGGCGGCAATGAGATTTCCGGAACCGCAACAGGCATGGGATCCACCAACCTGGCAGCACCCTTTGATATTGCGGGAACATTACGCGATTTCAGTCTCAGTTTCATTTCCAGGATCGCCAAGCAAAACAGCAATATTCGCCTGCTTTCCTCGCCCAATATCACCACCACACATAATCAGGAAGCGACCTTTAACGTCAGCGAATCACGCCCGATCGTTACCGGAACAACTACCGACACCACCAATATAACCAACCGTTCTTCTTCCGTCCAATACCGGGATATCGGTATTCAGCTTACGCTTACGCCAAAAATCGGTGTTAACGGAATGATCCAGATGGATATCAAGCAAACCGTCGAACGTGTGGTCGGAAACACCATCATTGACGGCAATCCTCAACCGATTATCGGAAAACGCGAAGCGGAATCGTTCGTCAGCGTGGAAGATAACGGGGTCATCATTCTCGCCGGATTGCGCCAGGTGGAACAGTCAAAAATACGCGGCAGCCTGGCCCTGCTCGGCGACATTCCGTTGCTTGGTTATTTCTTCGGCGGCAGTTCAACGGAGGAAGTCGAACGCGAACTCGTCATTTTCATCCGTCCTTATGTTATCATGAACCCGATGGCAGCAAAAGAGGACCATAAGAAGTTCCTTGAAAAAACAAAGACCAAGGAAATCTCGGAAAGCTTCGAACGCGGGGAAAAAACACCGGAACTTGTCGTTGAAAAACCCGGAGCCTAAACAAACGGTAGCATGATTTTCCACATGAACCCGAAACAAACAGTCAAAAAAATCCTGCGTTATGCCTTGCTGGCAAGCATCGGCAGCATGCAGGCTGTTCTGTTTGCCGATGAAGGAAGCTCACTGCTCCAGCGCTCCCCGTTTCTCCCCCCAAATTACAATACAAAGCCGTTGATCGTTACACCGCCGCAAAATACACGTCCGACACTTCCTCCGCAACCGCCCCAAATCGAACTGCGCGGTATCATGGAATTGAACGGTAACGTCCAGTTCAGCATCTTTGACAAGAAAACACAAAAGGGAACCTGGGTCTATCTGAATGAGGAACAGGACGGGTTCAGGGTATCTGCATACGATAAGATCAACCAATCCGTGGCGCTGGCTCATAACGGCAGTACATTTACCATCGAGCTCAAGCAGCCGGCATTGGAAATGCCCATTGGCAGCAAGACAGCCCCGACAACAGTAGCAACGCCTGCGAATGTCGCAGCCGGCGCAGCACAGCCTGCACCAGCCACTGCCACCGCAACCGCTCCGGCAAACGATGCAGCAACGGCCACAGAAGGCGGCGGGCGCAGGTCCAGAAACATAAACAGCATTCGGGAAAGTATCCAAAACCTGAATAATTAAACATTCACGTATTCCGACATGCCTCTTTTAGATAAAATATCACCTCCGCTTACCGAAGAACAGCGTCTGGCCTGGACAGAGTCTCCGCGCGAAGACTTGCAGCGGCTTCTTTCGGAGCATATGAACGGCAGTTTCCAGGATGCTACCGTGTATCTTTCCGATCTCACGGGATTGCCCTTTGTCCGGACATTTTCCCTCGAAGATGATGTTTCCGAAAAAATCCCCATACGTCTGATTTCCCAGTATCATTGCCTTCCCGTCAAACAAAACGATGAACTGAAGGTAAAACTTTCACTGGATGCTACCGCCCAGAAACAACCTCTCGTTTTAGTCACTTCATGGCCTCCCGACACGGAAATCAGTCAATGGGTTTACGCCTGCTGCGGACAGTATCCGCATTGGGTTCTTGCGCCCACGGACGCCATATCGCAGACCATCGCACAGGAATTCGGAGTCGGTTCAGGCAGCCTTGATGCCTCCGAACTGGAGTCCATGGAAGAAGAAGCATCGACGGACGAACCGGAAGACCAGAATGCCGCGGTTATCCGTTTCGTTAATGAAATTATCCAGAAAGCCGTCAGCGACCGCGCGACCGACATTCATTTTGAACCACAACGGAATGACCTGCAAATCCGTTACCGTATTGACGGACAGTTGGTGCCCATAAACCTGCCGGAGAATCTTATCCGTGTACAAAGCTCGATCATCTCGCGTCTCAAGATCATGGCGCGCCTGAATATTTCGGAACGCCGCAGACCGCAGGACGGACGCATTGATTTCAAGGTGGGAAACGTCGAACTGGACATCCGTATATCCACGTTGCCCACGATGTTCGGCGAAAGCATCAGTTTGCGTCTTCTCAATCAAAAGACCCAGGCCTTCACGGTAGAACAATTGGGACTGTTATCTGACGACTACAAAATCATCCATGCAACCTTGCAGCGTCCGCACGGTATCATCCTTGTAACGGGTCCTACCGGCTCCGGTAAATCAACGTCGCTCACCGCATTTTTACGTATCATTAACAAGCCTGAACTGCGTCTGATGACGGTTGAGGATCCGATTGAATACGAAGTCCCGGGCGTCAACCAGACGCAGGTGCATCCGGACATCGGGGTTACTTTTGCATCCGCGCTCCGCCATATTCTCCGTCAGGACCCTGACGTCATCATGATCGGGGAAATCCGCGACCGCGAGACCGCCGACATTGCCATCCGCGCCTCGCTGACCGGACACTTGGTGCTCAGCACCCTGCATACCAATGATGCTCCCGGCGCATTAACCCGACTGATAGACATGCAAATCGAGCCGTTCCTGATTGCATCGTCTGTGGAGCTGATCCTCGCCCAGCGTCTTGTCCGCCGTCTCTGTCCATATTGCGCGCGTCAGGCACACCTGGAACCGGGCTACCTGAACAGTTGCCTGCGCACGCTTGGCATAGACCCGTCGTTTGAAAAAGATGCCCACTTGGTCAAGGAAGCGGTCGGCTGTGAACGTTGCCGCAATCTCGGTTACCGGGGCCGTATTGCCCTCTTTGAAGTGCTTCCGGTCAATGATAATTTACATGAACTGATTGTAACACGTGCCTCCGCACGCGTCATCCGGGAACACGCGATCAAGCACCATATGCGGACATTACAGGGTTGCGGCTGGGAACATGTCCGTCAGGGACACACGACGCTTCCCGAAGTCATGAAATTCGCCCATTTGGAAGATGGTTGATTTGCAAGCAATCGGTTTGCCATCAAACGGATAATTAGACGCCTGTACCGTTTTTTTAAGAAAATCATTGTTTTAATACCTTCGCTATTGAAGGCATTTATTTTTTGTCTATTATGGCTTCAAACACCATTTCGTTTTGCGATATAGGTTAAAACAGTCCAAAAATTTGTGTTCAACGCACTTTCTGATAACATTATCAAATAATGCCTGTAGGCAAAACTGACCATTTATTTACTTGAATCGGGTTCCAAGTACATTCAATCTAAAATATAGAATACAAACATATAAAATTCAATGAAACCTTACGTCGGTCTATTTTTGATAGCAGCTCTTTGTTTTGCTGGGGGAATTTATTTTCAAAACTTTAAAAAGGAAAAGGAAGAAGAAGCTGCGGCTGCCGAGGCAAGAAAGCGGGAACAAACCGCTCAAGCCGAAAAGAAAACGAAGCAGGAATCCAAGCCTGTCGTGGATAAGGTAATCGAAACGGTGGTTCAAACCGTTACTCCTCCTCCGCCGGAACCTGAACCGGAGGACGAAGACAAAATCGATATCAATATGAATGTCATGGTGGGATTGTCCTCGGGAACATATACGCAACCGGGCATTATCGGAAAAATAAAAGGGGTTCTTTTTGTCATAGCCAACAAAAACATTCTGTTTTCATCAGAACCGTTCGCTATTAAAACAGCCAACAAAGCGGAACTGAAATATGATGCCATTTTTGCCTCAAAAGATGAAAACATCATGATTGTGCGTCTGGCAAATCCCCCGGCAGATCTTCCTTTTCTTGAAGTGGAATCCACGGAAACCTCTCTAAAACAAGGCGATAAGATCATCACGATTGAAAAAGATGCCAGAACCGGCGGATGTACGGCTGAAATCGGGCTCATCCGAACAGCCGGCAGCAACAAGATAGAATTCGACGCCTATCTCAATGAGGAAACATCCGGCATTCCGATTATCCGCTTCAAACAAAACAAACTGATTGCCTGGAGTATAGGAATTCCCAAAGAGGATGATTTTCATGTGAAGAAATATGACGAAGTCTTCTACCCTGATTGGGATGGGCGCCTTCTGGCAGAGCGCATAGACGCAATCAAGGAATGGGATTCAATCGATCTCTCGCTGCTTCGCCGTCAACTGCAGACATTCAAAGAAGTGAATAACAAGATTTACGCGATGCACGCCCTCACACAGAACAATGAGGAGGAATACAATAAGAGCACGGAAATAAAATCGATCATTGCATCCGGTCTGGCCCGTGCAAATTCAAATGCTGTTCAAAAGGAAGTCGATGCCGATATGAACACAATGAAGAACAAGCTGATTGCGGAAGCAAACGGGTATACGACCAACGTGATAAACCAGGGACGTTCCGCTTATGGCATGCTGAAGCCGTACTATACACAACTGGAGGAATACTCTAAACGTGTACAAAAGGAAATCTCCCAGACCCGTTTTGAAGTAAGCATTTACGGAAGAGGCAGCAACCGGACGGTAACATTGCAGATTTACCAATAAGCCCGAAAACATCATTCGTTTAAAACGAACGAGACATTCTAGAACTCGTTCGTTTTTTGCTTAAAAGCTGATTCATAAAAAAGGACAGGTTTATCACCTGTCCTTTTTTATTTTGTTAAATTTCGTATTATTTCTTGGCTTTTTTGACCTCGCAGTTCCCTTGATTCAGGTAAGCGCAGTACATCCACACACGCTTCTCATGCTCACGGAGGAATCCGGTAAGCAAATCAGCCGTGCCTTCGTCACTGAACCCGGAAGCCAACTCGATGGCTGCCCTTTCCTTTTGAATGATCATTTTAAAATCATCCAGGATAAGCTGAATAGCCGTCCAGGCACAGGAACCGCATTTCACTTCCTTTACCTTTGCGACCTTCAGGTAAGTTGAAAACCCGCTGTCAGGGGAACCGCCAAGAACCAGTATACGTTCTGCAACTTCGTCAATCCGTTCAGCCAATTCCGTATACAGTTCTTCAAAGTTCTTATGAAGCGGACCGAAATGATGCCCTTGAATATCCCAATGAAATCCACGGACATTCGTATAAAACACCTGATAGTTTGCTAACAGGTCTTTTAATGCTTTTACAATTTTATCGGCATCTGCCGATTTTACATTAATATAGTCTAATGTATTCATAGTTACGATACACTAAAGACATTTACCGGATAATTGCAATCACTCAATTTGCCGATCGGTAGCACTTTCCCTGGCGGATCTCGTCATCGCTATGAAACTCCGGGCCATAATATGCATTAATAGTTGTTACCTGGGACTAAATGTTTTAGGAATGGATCATATTACCTAATATTACATGTTTTCACCATTTACCCGTTCACACACAATGAATCTTGAAAAGAAACTACTTGCAGGCGGCCTGTTACTATCCATCTTGATTGCCGGCAGCAAATCTTTTGGCGAAGACAAAATAACGTCCGTAGACAAACCTGCCACCGATATACAGAATACCCATTATCAGGGAAACCGTGCGCCGCTGAAACCGGCCAGTTTTATCAAATTGCCCATGGGCCACATCAAGCCCAAGGGATGGATTCTGAAGCTCCTTGAATTACAAAAAGACGGCCTTTGCGGACATTTGGGCGAAATCAGCGCATGGCTTGAAAAAGACAATAACGCATGGTTATCGACAGGCGGCAAATATGGCTGGGAGGAAGTACCCTACTGGTTGCGCGGATATTCCGACATGGCATTTATACTGGAGGATCCGGAAATGAAAAAAGAAGCCATGTTCTGGATTGACGCCATTCTTGCCAGCCAGAAAGAAAACGGCTGGTTTGGTCCGGAAATCCGCCACAGAGGCAATCTTGATTTCTGGTCAAACATGCTCGTTCTTTTTACCCTGCAGAACTATTATGAATACAGCAAGGATCAGCGCGTGCTGGATTTCATGACCAAATACTTCCGCTTCGAGGCTTCTGTTCCGGATGACCAATTCCTTACGGATTACTGGGAAGACAGCCGGGGCGGGGATAATTTATACAGCGTCTATTGGCTTTACAACATAACGGGAGAAGCCTGGCTTCTGGAACTTGCAGAAAAAATACACCGCTGCACGGCAAACTGGATGCAGCAAAGCACGCTCCCCAACTGGCATAATGTAAACATTGCCCAGTGCTTCCGCGAACCGGCCACCTATGCCATGCAGTCCGGAAAGCCCGAACACCTTCAAGCGAGCTATAACAATTACCTTTTGATCCGACGCACATTCGGCCAGGCATCCGGAGGCATGTTCGGCGCTGATGAAAATGCCCGCATGGGATACATTGATCCCCGCCAGGGAACGGAAACCTGCGGTTTTGCCGAGCAGATGACCTCGGACGGCATTCTGGTGCGCATTACCGGTGATACGCTCTGGGCGGATAATTGCGAAGACATCCTCTTCAACAGTTTTCCCGCAGCGTTCATGCCCGACATGAAGGCGTTACGGTACATCACAAGCCCCAATATGGTATTAAGCGACGGGAAAAACCATCATCCGGGAATCGATAACAGCGGACCGTTCCTCATGATGAATCCGTTCAGCAGCCGTTGCTGTCAACATAACCACGGGCACGCCCTGCCTTACTACATCCAGAATATGATCATGGCCAGTAACGACAATGGCGTGGCCGTTGTCATGTATAATGCCTGCGAAGCCAAGGCAAAAGTGGGTGATGGCACGGAAATCACCCTGAAGGAAGAAACCAAGTATCCCTTTGACGATACGGTCAAAATCACTGTTTCCTCGCCGAAGAATGTGACGTTCCCGCTTTATTTACGGGTTCCCGGCTGGTGTAAAAATGCCGTATTATGGATAAACGACCAGATGCAGGATAGCAGTTTCAGTTCCGGTTCCTACATCCGCATCGAACGCGAATGGAAGGACGGAGACACTGTCGCTCTTAAAATGCCCATGAATCTCTCCTTCCGGCTTTGGCAGGTAAATCAATACAGCGTTTCCATCAATTACGGCCCGCTTACATTCTCACTAAAAATCAAGGAAGACTATGTGCAAAAAGATAGCGTAAGCACTGCCATGGGCGATTCCCAATGGCAAAAGTCAGCTGATCCGTCAAAATGGCCGTCCTTTGAAATCCATCCGGGAAGCGACTGGAACTACGCATTGCTTGTCAACCGACGCCAACTAAACAACTCCTTTGAAATCGTCAAAAAAGACTGGCCGGAAGACAATTATCCCTTCCGCGCGGACAGTGTTCCGATTGAAATCCAGGCCAAAGGACAAAAAGTGCCTTCCTGGACCATAGACCAATACGGGCTCTGCGCACCGCTGCCTACAAGCCCCATATCCCTCGAAACGCCGGTGGATAACATCACATTGATTCCGATGGGGGCAGCGCGCCTGCGTATCACTTCGTTTCCTGTATCCGCCCAACCGATACAGCGATAAAACAACCGGTTGTCGCATGTAGATGAAATGCTTTAAAACAGCCGACGGTAACATGGGACCTTCTTATGTTACCGTCTTTATTTTTCACTGCAGTTATACTTAAGCCATGCAGTTTATAAAATTCACCGGACTCCTTTTCCTCCTTCTCCTCAATGGCGCCTGCCCTGTTTTTTCGGAACAGGCTCCCGCCCCGTTATTCCGCGATCCGATTACCGACGGTGCAGCCGATCCCGTCCTGATCTGGAACAGAGAAGAAAAATCTTGGTGGATGCTTTATACGCAACGACGGGCAAATGCGGAAACTGCGGGAGTTGCCTATTGCTACGGGACGCAAATAGGTATCGCCTCAAGTTCAAACAACGGAAAGACATGGGCCTATCGGGGAACCTTGAATCTGGATTTTGAAAACGGCCATAATACCTTTTGGGCTCCCGATATCATTTACAGCAATGGGAAATACCATCTCTTTGTCACCTACATACAAGGCGTTTACACAAACTGGGCAGGTCATGCCCAAATAGCGCACTATACCAGTGCAGACCTCTGGAACTGGAAGTTCCATGAATTTACGAAACTGGCCAATGAAAGCATTATTGATTCCTCCGCAATGCGGCTTCCGAACGGAAAGTGGAAAATGTTTTATAAAGGAAGGGATTCCCATATTTTCAGTGCCGAAAGTACCGATTTGTTCCGTTGGGATACGATTCAGCCGGTCCTTACAGAATCCGAGCAGGAAGGTCCGATTATTTTCCGGTTCGGAGAATACTTCTGGCTTATCGTTGATGAATGGCAAGGCATGCGCGTTTACAGATCCAAGGACACGGTAACATGGGAAAAACAGGAAGACCGTATCCTCAGCAAAGGCAGCAATCGTCCGGATGACAAACCCAGCGGAGCACATGGCGACGTCGTGACTGTCGGGAACAAGGCATATATTTTCTATTTTACACATCCTGAACGCGACCGTCACTCCAATGACCGGCGCGATGAGCACGGAAACGTTCCCTATTCGCTTCGCAGATCAAGTATTCAGGTTGCTGAATTGGTGATCGAGGACGGAAAACTGCTTGCCAAACAAACCGACTTTGAATTTTCTCTGCCAAACCTTAACTAACGGCTTGTCGCACCATCCGCCCATGAAAGACCCTATTGCAACACTCGAAACAAAAATCACCTTCCTGGAAAAACATATTGAGGAACAGGACGCAGAAATTTACAGGCAAGCACAGGAAATCAGAAAACTGCAAAAATCTCTGGAAAACCTTCGTGCAGCCATAGAATCGCTGAACGATAAACCTTCCTCAAACGATTTTCCCGACGAAAGACCGCCACATTATTAAATACCCTTGGAAAAGCAGCTTGTCACCATGCAACCGTTTCTCCCAATTTACGGAAACCACCCCCATGTGACAAAGGGTCCAGTTTGTCTGCAATAACGTTTCCCTCTCCATCAAGAACCGAATCGTCTATCCAGGCCGCCTTTATTTCTCCCAGTATCAACGCAATTGCTCCCTTCTCACCTAGCGGTATAATTTTCTGACGATGGCACAATAAGGCCACCTTCGCGCATGCAAGCCTTGGCAAAGACCATCCGACCTCCTGAACAGTTTTGAAATCCGCTTTTTCAACTTCGGATACCCCATACGGCAACGGGTTTGAGGATTCAACGACTGCCTTCACGCAATCGGACGACGGAATATGCACAACAAAATGCCCCTCATTTTCTATATTGCGCCAGGTATCCTTCTTTTCTCCGGCATCTTCGCGGTAGGAAATGGATAACAAAAGCGTGGGCGGTTCATCATTAACCACATTAAACCACGCAAACGGGGCAAGGTTCAGAGACCCATTCGTATTCCTGCTTAAAACCCATGCGATCGGGCGTGGGATAATCACGCTGTTAATGAGAGTGAGGCTTTTTTCCGACGGTAATTTGGCCATATCATAATGCATGCCACGACCTATATGCATTAAACTTCATTTATCCAATAAATAACGGTGATTCTATTTATTTTTAATTTTATTGACGACAATACCAAAAACTGTCCTGATTACACCTGTTAGTGAGTTAGGTTCTTGTTAGGAAATCCCTGTCGATTGATATTGATTCAGTGGCAGCAGTCCGAAGGGAGCGTTCACTGAATTAAATATAATAGATAGATATGAAGACAAAATTGTACGTAGGAAATCTGAGCTTCGATGCTTCAGATGCAGATCTGAATACCGTATTTTCAGAATACGGCGAAGTTGCAGAGGCAGCAGTTATCCGGAACAAGTTTTCCGGACGTTCCCGTGGTTTCGGTTTCGTAACCATGGCAACAGAAGAAGGTGCAGTTGCTGCAGTTAACAACCTTAATGGAGCTGAATTGGATGGTCGCAAATTGACTGTTAACGAAGCTCAGGATAAGGTAGATCGCCCTGAAGGTGAACGCCGTGGTGGTTTCCGTAGCGGCGGTGATCGCGGTGGTTTCCGTGGCGGTGACCGTGGACCTCGCCGTGAAGGTGGTTTCCGTGGTGGTGACCGTGGACCTCGCCGTGAAGGTGGTTTCCGTGGCGGTGACCGTGGCGGACGCAGAAGTTTCGGCGAATAAGTCGAATTTTATCCAACACAAAACCGGTATTTATGTACCGGTTTTTTTATTGCCGTTTGCACACCGACCAAGACATTTAATGCCATGCTACCGTGGTTCTGTAACCGTTTTCCTCTGTATCTTGCGCCAATGGCCGGATTTACGGATATAGCCTACCGGATGCTCTGCAAGGAACAAGGGGCGGATGTGCTGGTTTCAGAGTTCGTACTGGCAGACGCATTGGTCAGGGAAGTACCCAGCGCATGGAATACCATACGTTTTTACGAAAACCAACGTCCCGTCGGCATTCAGATATTCGGCTCAAATCCGGAAACCATGGCACAATCCGCAGTCATGATCAGGGAACGCTTAAACCCTGATTTCATTGATTTGAATTTCGGTTGCCCCTCTTCCCGCATAACAGATATCCATGCCGGTTCTTCCCTGCTCAGGGATATTGACCGCCTTGCCGCTATTGCCGAAGCAGTTGTCAAAGCGGCTGCTCCCACTCCCGTCACTGCAAAAATGCGTATCGGATGGGACAATGAACATATTACTGCGCTTGAGACAGGAATTATTCTCGAAAACTCCGGGATACAGGCGGTTGCCATTCATGGCCGGACCAAAGAACAAGGCTACAGCGGTTCGGTTAACTGGGAAATCATCAACAAGGTAGCATCAACGCTTAAGATACCCGTTATCGGAAACGGGAATATCCGTCACGTAGCTGACGTGGAAAAAATCCGTAAGGAAACGGATATATCCGGTGTCATGATCGGACGTGCAGCACAAGGAAATCCATGGATTTTCAAACAGATAAAATCATTTGAGAAAACCGGTATCTTACCAACTCCTCCCACTCCCCAGGAACGCTTCCAGATGCTTCTGAGATATGCTCAACTGCTTATCGAACACGCTCCGGAAAAAAGAAAACAAGATATCGGCTGGGCAAAAGCCCGTCTTAAGACGCTCATACGCGACATCCCCGGCGGAAACAAAATGAAGCAACTGCTTGATCACATCCGCACCCATGCCGATCTGGAATCCATGGTAGCATCCGAACTATCGAAAACACACGGTGCGTAAGCTACCTCCGCTCGTTTATCCGACGCAAATAGGCTTTCCTTACCTGTTCCACGATCTCAGGAAACGGCGTAATATCCGTTGAGATGCAAACATCGGCCTGCATGTAAACAGGACCCCTTACCGTCAACAGATCCCGGATGCGCTGTTCCGGATTTTCCGTATTCAACAAAGGCCGTTTGGTATTTTTCGCTGTCCGCGCATAAATCGTCTCCGGTTTTGCGCAAAGCGCAATAACCATACCTTTGCTTTTGAGCAAATCCATCATCCCGTCCGGAATAACCAATCCGCCGCCACATGAAACCAGGCTACCGCACGCGGATATGCTTTCTTCGATAAACTTCCGCTCCAACTGCCTGAAATGAGCTTCTCCCTCACCGGAAAAGATATCGGAAATCGACCGGCCTTCCATTTCCTCTATGGCGGCATCCGAATCAATGAAGGACAATCCAAGCTCCTGTGATAAGACCTTGCCAATGGAAGTTTTTCCGACTCCCATGAATCCGATCAAAAAAAGATTTGGCAAAGAAGACATGGCCATTGGTTATTTAAGGAAACCCATTCCATAGCAAGCATGAATAAGGCCATTTTTCCAAAACCCAATTTAAGTCTCCTAAAAGAATAAAAAACGTTAGACAAATGAGGGTGACTTAATTATATTACTCCGCATAATATTAGTATTAACCCGAAAACCCAAAATGATGAAAAAACAATCCCCTAAAGTTTTGTTGTCAACTGTATGTATCCTAGGCGGGCTCCTCTATGGTACCGCGACAAACGCTCAAACAGTCGCTGAGTTTCAGAAAAAGAAAAAAATGGAGGACCAATTGGTAAAGTCCGAAAGAATGATCAAGGAAGGTCAGGCCGAAGCGGACACCGAAGATATCCAGCAAGGAAAACAGACTGTCAGCAAACAGGATATCAGAGACAAAGGTGAACAAAAAGTCCAGGAAGGCGAACGGATGAAGGATGAAGCAGAAGTTTATCTGGAAGAATTCAAGCAGATCCAGGAACGTCTTCAGGAATATGTGCAATCAGCACAATTCCGCACATGGGTTTCCGTTGACGGGAAAAAGATGTCCGCTTCAATGAGGGAATTCAGAAGGGATGGCTCCATCAGCCTCATTCTCGCCGACTGTCGAATCTTTGATATTCCTCTCAACCGTTTTTCACAGAAAGACAAAGATTTTGTTTTTATCACCCAGTCAAAGTATAAGACAGCCAATCAGGAAACACTCATTGAGGCCATAAACGACGGCGATGCAAAATCCGTCAAGGCAATGCTTACACAGGATCTCAACCTGAAGCTGCTGAACAGCGACGGATCAAGCCCGCTCCACATTGCAGCCAAAACAGGAAATGTTGAAATCGTAAAAGCATTGATCGGAGCAAACGCGGACATGGCCTTGCCTGACATTGACGGGAAAAGCGCTTTGCGCATTGCGTGGGAAAACGGAAAAATGGATGCTGCCAACGCGTTGCTTGAGTCCATTGATTCAAAAAATCTTATTGATGAAGTATCCGACTGCGGTTACGTCGTTCTCAGCGATCCCGAAAAGTTTGCAAAATATGTTCCCAAAATAAAGAATAAGGAACGTGCATTGGCCTTTATCGAGCTCAAAAAGGATAACGTTAACTTCACGCGGGTTGACCTTGTAAAAGCAATTTCCGAAAAGAAATCAGCTATCGTTGAGAATTTCTACAAAGCCGGCTTTAACAGGCAAGCCATGCTGAACGAAGCAATCAAACTGAACGACGAATCGCTCGCCTCCATGCTTCTTGAGAAAAAGGAAGCATCGCTCACCGGCGATTACCAGGGAGTCACTCCTTTCCAGGCAGCCCTCACCGGCAATCATGCAAACATGATTCAGTTCCTGATTGATATGGGAGCAACCTATCCGGAAAACTATGCCGAGATAGAAAAGCTCGTAAAAACAGAACTCAGCGCGAAAGGAAAGAGTGCCACAGAAAAAGCAAGCGAGGCAAGAAAAGCTGCTGTAGCTGTGATGTCACTTAACGTAACACCGACAATACAACACTCCAGACTGCTTGAAAAGGCAGGATTCCGTTTCACTATTGAAGGCGCCATGCTGACACAGTTCACCGAACTGCAGAAAGCAGGCAATGTGGATGGGCTTTTTGATTTGCTGAAAATAAGAAAGGAAAGTCCTACCGAAAAAGCAACCCGCGATGCCATCAACCGGTTTTTGGATGAAGAATCAAAAATTATCATTTCCATCCCACAGGCAAAGGTAGATGGCAGTTATATCACATTCTTCCCTCCCAAGGGTGATAACGATGCGGACCGGAACATGGTGGTTGCGATTCCGCTCCCTCAATCAGCTGAAGACCTTTATGTAAACGACCGGTTCCAGTTCTCCTATCTGGACACAAGTTCAAACTGGACAAAGAACGAAAGCGGCGGAATCACTTATCCCTGGTACCCGAAATATAACCGTATCGTTTTTGCCGCCAATGAAAATGAAAACGGCGAATCGGTTGAACAACTCTTAAAGGAAAAACAGCAGAAAATACGCGCTGACTTCGATCAGAATGAGAGACTCAGCAAATCAGGAAAAATCAGCAAAGAAGCTGCATTGCAGAGAACGTATAATGACCTTAAGGAATACTACCGTTTCGTAACCGAAGATATTCCCAAACAATTCTGAAATGAATGCAAAAAAACTCCCCTTTACGGGGAGTTTTTTGTTTTACGGGGATGAGCTCCATTCGTCGCTCATACATGGTTCCGTAAAAAATAAAAGAGCACCGATGACTCGGTGCTCTTTTCAAATCCATAGCCTTATTTTCTTGAGGCTTCAAAGATACGCTTTTCCTTAACCTGGGAGGCTTCCTTACCAAGGCGGCCACGCATGTAGTAAAGGCGGGCCTTCATCGGGATACTTTCACGATCGACCTCAATCTTCTCAATGTTCGGAGAATGAACAGGAAATACGCGCTCGACGCCTTCACCGTAGGAAATACGACGAACGGTAAAGCTTTCACTGATACCATGCCCTTTACGTGAGATTACGATACCTGCAAAGATCTGGATACGTTCTTTATCACCTTCGCGAACTCGCGTATGTACACGAACACCGTCGCCTACTTTGAAATCGTCGCGATTATCTTTGATTTGTTCCTTTATTATTTCTGCAATGATGTTGCTCATGACTGTGTTTCTTTTGAAAGTATATCCGGGCGAAGCGCACGGGTTTTATTTAACTGTTGTTCCTCCCGCCAACGGGCAATTGCCTGATGGTCTCCCGACATGAGAACTTCCGGAACGGTATAACCGCGGTAGTTCGCCGGACGGGTGTATTGCGGAAAAGAGAGAAGATTGTTCTTAAAACTATCTTGGGTCAAGGATTTTTCTTCACCTAAAACACCCGGAACATAACGGGCAATGGCATCGATTGTGACAAGTGCCGGCAAGGTTCCGTTTGTCAGTACGTAATCACCGATAGAAATTTCCCTGTTTATCAGGTGATCACGCACGCGCTGATCAACACCCTCATAATGCCCGCTAAGGAAAATAATGTGTTTTTTCCCGGCCAGTTCCTCAGCAATCGCAGGCGTGAGTTTTTCACCGTCGGGCGCCATGTAAACCACCAGTGTCTCCGGTTTGCGTAATGCTTCTATTGCATCAAATATCGGCTCCGGCTTCAGCAACATGCCTGCTCCGCCGCCGAAAGGACGGTCGTCCGTCGTATGGTGCTTGTCTTTTGCCCAGTCGCGCAGGTTGTGAACACGGATATCCATGAGTCCCTCCCTTACGCTGCGGCCGATCATGCTTTCCTGCAAATAGCCTTTTGCCATTTCAGGAAAGAGAGTCAGAATCTCGCATGTGAGCAACGGTAGCATGGAACAATCGGAATAATGAACGGTTGATGTCTTATATTCTTAAACACAAAACGCCCGATATTCGCTTGGAATAAACGGGCGTGAAAGATGTTACGGAAAACTTAGGCGCTGACAGCTGCCTTTGCCTTCTTGATCAAGCTGCGTGCCGTATCGGAAGGAAGCGCACCAACGCTCATCCAATAATCGGCGCGTTCTAAGTTGATCTCAATCGGTTTTGATTCCCCGCGAGCCACCGGGTTATAGGTGCCCAGAATTTCCACGAAGTTACCGTCGCGACGGTTTGCCGACTCGGTCACTACCATACGATAGAACGGATTGTTCTTGTTCCCGTGGCGCTGTAATCTGATTTTTAATGCCATAACTGATTCAATGAAATTGATTTAATAAATAAAGGGAGAAATAAAACCCGGCTTACGCTTTCCTGTCAATAGTTAAAAGCACGCTAAGATTCATCCTTTAAATTCCTGTAAAACTCAATGATTGACAAAATACTAACTGTACTATTAAACGTAGTACAGTAAAATCTTTTATGCTTCCGTTTTCCATGCAGGTCAGGATGGGCATTCCGATTACCGAGCAAATAATCTTTGCGGTAAAAAAGGCCATTGTATCCGGACAATTAAGAGCCGGTGACAAATTTCCTTCCGTTCGGCAACTCAGTATTGAACTGAAAATCAACCCCAATACCGCGCATAAGGCAATAGCATCGCTTTCTGATTCCGGACTGCTCGTCTCCGCTCCCGGAATCGGTTGTTTCGTTGCCATCCCTGAAGAAGGCTCGCCCAAGGATCGTGCCAAATTATTGGGGAACGAACTGGAGCAAATCGTTGTCGAGGCAAAAAAACTCAAACTGTCACTGGAGGATGTCATGTCCGCCTTGGAAGAACATTGGAAACAACTTCAACAAGGCGAATCACGTTCACCCATTCATAACCATGAAATCCATCATTGAAACACAGCAGCTTTGCAAAAAATTCCTGGGAAACCATGCCGTAAGCGATCTGAATCTCCATGTTCCCGCAGGAAGCACATTTGCATTCCTTGGAGCAAACGGCTCGGGCAAAACCACCACGATCAAGGTGTTGATGAACCTCTTGCGGCCAAGTTCGGGAGAATCGTTTGTTCTTGGGAGAAATTCCAGGGATTTGAACCCCAGGGATTTCATGCAAATCGGATATGTCTCCGAAAACCAGCAGCAACCCCTCTGGATGACTGTCCGGGAACTTCTGGATTTTTGCGCCCCGCTTTACCCCTCCTGGGATAGGAATTTTGAAAAGCGACTGCTTAAGGAATTTGATTTACCGGAGAAGAGAAAACTCAAAGATCTCTCACGGGGAATGCTTATGAAGGCGGTTTTGATTTCTTCCCTCGCTTACCGCCCGAAATTGCTCGTACTCGACGAACCTTTCACGGGTCTCGACCCTCTTGTCCGCGATGAATTCATTTCCGGAATGCTTGAAAGCAGCGAACGCGAAGGTTGGACTGTTTTTATATCGTCCCACGACATTGATGAAGTCGAACGCCTGGCAACTGACATCGGTATTCTTGATAAAGGTAAACTCCGCCTTTCAGAACCGGTTGATTCCCTGCAAAGCCGTTTCCGTAAAGTAGAAATGATCCATGACGGTAAAATCACGCATACGCCGGATAACTGGAAACAACTTGAACAGTCAGGAAATCTGACAACATTTACTGATAACGCCTTTATCAATGAGCATGCTACCGCGGCATTCATCAAGTCGCAATGCCCCCAGGCAAAAGACATCACCTTCACCCCCATGAGTCTCAAAGAAATATACCTGACAATTGCGCGCGATTTCCGAAAAGAAAACCGCACAACTTAACACAATAACCCGGTTTTCCTATGAACGACACACATAAACAGAAATCGTCCTCGCATTGCATGAACTTTGTCCGCCTCATGGCAGACCAGGCTTTCTCCCGATCTGCAGGAGCGCCGCTCGTCACAGGAAACAACATACGCCTGCTTTTTGACAGCACGGAGAATTTTCCGGAATGGGAAAAAGCAATAAGCAACGCCCGGACATCCATTTTCATCGAGATTTATATTTTTGCAAATAACAGCTTTGGGCAACACATCCGAAATCTCCTGATTGAAAAAGCTAAGCGGGGAATCGCTGTCTATATTATCTACGACTGGTTCGGGTGCTGGCATGAGCATTATTTCGGATTTTTCTCGCCCATCATTCAGGCAGGCGGACATGTACGCGCATACAATCCGTTTTCGCTGATCGGCTTTCCGGGAATCTTCGGCAGGGACCATCGTAAACTGATCATCGTCGACAATGAAATTGCCTTTGTGTCAGGACTCTGTCTTTCAGGAACATGGCAAGGGAAGCCTGAGAAAGATATTCCGCCGTGGCGCGACACAGGGATGGAGATGACAGGTCCTATCGTCCAGGATGCCATCGATTCGTTCCTTGATTCCTGGAAATATTGCGGCGGCAACCTGGACGAAACCCTGAACCATGCTACTGCCAGTCAAACCCCTACCGGTGATGTGGCCGCAAGACTGATCGCTACCACACCTTCTACCGCCAACATGATGCGGACCGATCTCCTGCTTACGAGTTTCGCACGGGAAACCCTTTGGATCACTGATGCTTATTTCATGGGAACGAGCGCCTATCTGAATGCACTGAAAAGCGCGGCAAAAGACGGCGTTGACGTCAGGATACTGGTTCCCCGGTCCAGCGATGTCCGCTGGATTGCAACCGTTTCGAGAACCCTGTATCGCCCGCTGCTCGAATCCGGTGTCCGTGTTTTTGAGTGGGACGGACCGATGATTCACGCCAAAAGCGCCGTCGCTGACGGGCGCTGGACACGGATAGGTTCAACCAATCTCAATCTTTCAAGCTGGCTGGCGAACAGGGAACTTGACGTATTCATCGAAGATAAAACATTGTCCGGGAATTTCTCTGAGAAGTTCCTTCAGGATTTGGAAAAAGCAACCGAGGTTGTATTGTCGGGACCGAAAAAGAAACTCGCCCTGAGCAAGGAGCGGCCAAAAAAGAAATTACCCAGATTTTCCGGGGAATCCGTCCGCTCGGGAACGAGCGCCGCGGTCCGGCAAGCCATGCGCATAACAGACGCAGTCAGCGCCGTAACCAAAGGGACACGCGCCGTGGAAGGCAGCGAGGCGAATGCTTTTCTGACAATCGGCCTTGCTTTCCTTATTTTTTCCGCACTCCTTGCCTATTTTCCTTATATCATTGTCATCCCTGTCACCCTGCTGCTTTTCTTCGCCGGAATTGCGATCATCGCAAAATCCATTGCGCTCTATTGGAGACGCAAGCATCAATATCCGGGTCCCGATGCTACCGTTAAAGATAGTAACTCACAGCACGCCGAGAATAACTCTCATTCACGGTAAGCTATTTATCTATTCTATCCATGAAGACCATTCCGCTCATCTGGCATTTTATAAAAACAGACGTACGCTTTCTATTGAAATCCCCTGTCGGGAAAACGCTTTCCATCCTCCTGCTAATTCTCGTCATAGGCACTTTCTCAAATCCCTTGCTACGAAACCCACTTCTCGGGATATCCTTTGAAGCCCTGTTTTACTCCTTCGGAGGCATGTATTTATTTATTCTGATCTTTTTCTCTTCTATCAACCCTTTTCAAGGGTTAAATCTGAAACCTCCAAAAACAGAGAATGCTTTTCTATCCACCCGTCCTATTTCCCCCTGTGTATTCTTTGTTAAGCAAATCGTTTTATTTCCTCTGCTTCTAGTTCCGATTCTTGCCTGTGCTTTATTCCTTTCATTTCCTCCGAAGGCTGCTTTTCTTCTTTATGCTGATTATTATCTGCTTTTTGGTTTTGGTATTGGTTACGTTGGCTGCTTCAAGGTCATTTGCGATACAAACAGATGGACGCTATATATCACCATCCTATTACTTCTCTCTCCACTTATCATCATCGGTATCGGAAATCTTATCATAAGCCCTATAAACTGTTTTTTATCGTCAGGACAACAGTTGAGCGACCTGATAATCAGACTGCTGATCGCTTACGCAGGATTTTTCCTTTCGCTTGTTTTCTATTTAAAACGTAAACCGCTCTTTTTCCAACTGGCTCCACTCCTTCTTGCACCGGTTTTCGCCTTCATCCCTGAAACCTATCGTCTTAATTTTTTTACTGAGACGATTCCGGATTCGGAAATTAAACTAAACATCACAACAGATGGGCGCACACTTCAATCGGTCACTGTACACGATAAGGACGATATGGTCGTTATTGATGCTGTTCTCTCTGATGAACAGTACAGGCGCAAGCCGGAAATCTCATCCAAAGACCAATCACCCCTGGAAGAAAGATGGGAACAACGAATGTTCAACCTTATGCGTTTCTATAAATATAGCATGATGGACATCGCTCCTCTCTATTATGTTTCATCCGATAGATTGGCGCTCCTGCTTGCAAAAGAAAATATTCACCCGAGTCAGGATTTCTCCACCATCGCTTACTCGTATTATAACAACACATCCAGCACACCGATGACAAAGGATGAGACCATACCGTTTTACATAAACGAATTGTCCCTGTTACCCCCTGACAATGATCAGTCAAAAGCAGAAACTTTACCTCAGGGACAATACCAAGGAGAATTTATGATTGCTCGGTTTACCCTGCATAAGGATTACGAAATGCCAATAAAACGAGAGATTTCGTATAACAAAAAAGGGGTTATAGTCGCTATTACAGAATCAGGATTCTATCAGGGAGAGGATGACAAAGCTGAGAAATTTTTCATCAACATCAGAGAAACGACGCCAATCATTCAACTTTCTATGAAGTGCTATGGGATCAGAAACAGTTTTATTCTTCTGAACAAGAAACGATCCGAATACATTGCACTTCCCCAGAACAGTTTATTCGCAAGCATAATGGGAGTATTACATATTGTCTCCTATGGCATTAACACAATTACCGACAACCCGTCTTTGACACTCCGCGAGTGGATCGAAGATGCGACTCTCGTTAAATACTCATTTGAGGAAACAGCCACCGGTGTTAAACCGTTTACCTTGATCGTACACGAAGATAAAAGCATTACATTTGTTCTGGATGATGCTACCGCCAAAAACTGAACCGCTGTATTCTTTTCACCATGAATTCCCGCCAATACATCTGGCATTTCTTTAAAACGGATTTACGACACTACCGAATCGGCATCCTTGTCTGGCAATTATTTTTCCTCTGGTCAGCGAATCCCATCTATCTCACTCAATCCCCTGAAAATACAGCAGCTTTTATCCCGCTGTACTTCACAGTCCTTTTGGCAAAATTTATTTTCATTGTGTTTATATTCTCGGAAGACGGATATGGAAATGATTTCAGACGTGTTCATGCTATTCCTCTAAAAGAACAACTTCTGGCAAAGGGCTTACTTGTCGTCATCGGTTTTTATATCCTCCCGTGTATCGTCTCCGCCATCGGCATCTTTCGTTCTTCACTGATAGATGATACTATCCATCCTACACATTCAAGTGTGCTCGCCATTCTGACCCTTGTCATTGGCAATGGCATTTCCATCATTTTTCCCGCAACCATTGGCTACCTGATCAAAAACTTCAACGATCTTCTAGCCGCTATCGTTTCCTGGGCCATCATTTGCGCGGCACTGGTCTTCCTGCTGTTTATTTATATGGCACAAGGCGGTAGCATGAAAGGCATCTCAGACGGTACCTTCATTTATTATCTCAACATGGTTCCGGCGTTAAGTTTTTCCGTGGCATTGAATCCTTTTGTTATGCTGGGCTCTATCCTTGCGTCATTGGTTTGCATCGGGATTGTTTTCTTTCATGAGAAATATTATTTACTGAAGGTTTCCCTGTTTTTACTTTCTCTCGGATGCATTTGCTCGGGAGTCATTACGCTCCTGCTTACTGTATTTTTTCATAACAATTCTATTTGATTCCACCGCCTGTCCGCTTAAATATAATTCGTTGAAATTATGTTAGGCCGAATACTCAGGAACCGTTTTGGCGGTATTTTTCTTTTTGTCCTGTTTTTCCTCGCGATCAGCTTCATAACGCGAGTCGCTCTAGCCGTATATTCACGCAATGCTATCGACCATAGCATTCTCGGCCTGTTCAAGGCTTTCTCCGTCGGCGCGTGGCGCGACCTGATTACCGCCTTCTACGTAGCCGCACCCTTGGTCGCCTGGCTGACTGTTTGCCCGTCAAGGCTCTTCCGTAAAAAGGCTCACCAGTTTTTCCTGCTGGCCATTGCCTCGTTCCTGATATTTGCCTTGATTGCCACCTCCTTCGGCGAATGTTTTTTCTGGGCGGAATTTGGTACGCGCTACAATTTTATAGCCAAGGATTATCTGATCTATACGCGGGAAATCGTCGGTAGCATCAATCAGTCCTACCCAATGCCGGCTGTGATGCCGCTTGCGGCTGTGTTCGGTATCCTGGTTGCCTGGCGTTTGTCCCGGACAAAACCGTGGCGGATATGGATGCAATCGGAAACCCGCTTCCGCAGACGGTTTGTCATCGGCAGCCTGTTGCTGATATTTCCGCTGGTTTCCTATGCGTTCATCAGCCCGCGGGATAACGATACCAGCCCAAACAGCTACAGCAATGAACTGGCATTAAACGGAATCAATACCTTCTTTTCCGCGATCACGCACGATCCCATTGATTACGACCATTATTTTCCGACCCGGCCAAGCGCAAAAATCTTTAAGGAAATCCGTCAGGAATTGAACGAACCCAATACCTACTTTCCCCCAACGGAAAAAGAAACCATTGTACGCCAGATAATCACTTACCCGGACAAAAATGAGAAACGCCTCAACGTTATCTATATCGCCGTGGAAAGCCTGAGCGCTCATTTTCTGTCCAGTTTCGGAAACACTCACAAGCTGACGCCGAACCTGGACAAACTTGCCGAAGAAAGCATTTTCTTCACAAACATCAAAGCTACCGGCACACGTACTGCCCGGGGAATAGAATCCCTGACACTCGCCATCCCGCCGACACCGGGCGGTAGCATCATCCGTCAACCGCACACGGAGGGAATGTTCACTGTCGGCACCGAATTCCGGAAACGCGGTTACGAGACAAAGTTTATCTACGGCGGATTCAGTGACTTCGATAACATGCAGACATTTTTCGGCGGAAACGGATTCACGATTATTGACCGAAGCAACTTCATCCTGGATGAACAGAGTTTCGGCAACATGTGGGGACTCTGCGACGAGGATCTTTTTGAGAAAGAACTCAAGGAGGCAGATAATGCCTTTTCCTCAGGAAAACCATTTTTCCATTTTCTGCTGACTACCAGCAACCACCGACCCTTCACTTTCCCGGATGGAAAAATCGACCTCCCGCCGGGTACCCAGAATGCCACGGCAGCATACACAGATTACGCCATAGGAAAGTTCCTCGAAGAAGCACGGACCAAACCCTGGTTTGATGATACCGTCTTTGTCATCATTGCCGATCATGGCGTTCGCATAAACCAGGATCAGACAACCTTTCCCGTGGGCGACTATGACATTCCGCTCTTTATTTATTCGCCAAAGCATTTTACGCCCAAAAAAGTAAATACACTGTGCAGCCAAATGGACACGGCTCCGACTTTGCTCGGACTTCTTCAATGGAATTACACATCGCGTTTTCTCGGGAAAAATATTTTCTCCATCAAGGAAGATGAAGGCCGTGCATTGCTTGGTTCCTACGAGAAGCTGGCCATGCTTCGGCCTGACAGCCTTACCATTTTAAATGCTCTCCGAACCCCTGAATGCTACCGTTATGAAAACGGGAATCTTACGCCCATCCAACTGGACGATGACCTTATCGAATATGCCATTATGTATTACCAGGCAGCAGGACGGCTGTATAAAAACGGTGAACTCTGGGAAAACCCGTCCTTAAGAATCAAACGTCAGCAGGAAGCCGAACAGGAATCATTCTGGAGCAGCAAAAGCATCGATGAATAAACAACCCCTTCGGACCTCTGCCAAGTTCCTAAACGTTACCGATCAGCAACAACTGCTTGCCTGATTCATCCAGGAATCTTTCCGCAAGCGCCCGGACATCCGACTGCCTGATTCCATTCACTTCATCCAGGATTGTTTCCAATGAATCCCAACGGTTGCGCAGCAACACATAATTCTGGATCACGGACGTGCGCGAAGCCAATGTCTGCCATTGTTTCAGGAGATTCGAACAATAAGTTTTCTTCGCAATGTCCAGTGCTTCCGCGCTCATGTTACCGGCGCAGATTTTTCCGATTTCCTCGCTGAAAACCGAGGCGACTTTCTTCGCGTGTTTTTTCTCCGTTCCCGCCAACAGGTGCAGAACACCGCCGACAGAAGAAGCACGCGCAACAGCCTGTGCAAAGTAAGCCAGTCCGGACTCCTCGCGCACGCGTTTAAACAACGGAGCGGATGGCGATGAAAGCAACTGTACCAGCAGTTCTGCCACAAACAGACTTTCCCCGCTTCTTGCCGGGAACGGATAGGTTTGCACGACCACCGTCTGTTCGCGAGGCAGCTTCACGGTATGGATTTTACCTTTCGTCCATCGTGGTTCGTTTGCTCTTTTGACGGTAGCATCCGTATCGGGAACCTGCTTCCATAACTGTTTTATCCTTGATATCAATTTATCATCACAGTCGCCGATCAGAAAAGGAACCAAGGTATTATGCCCCACTCTTTCGCGGAAAGCAGTCATCACGTCTTTCCTCAGGATTTGTTTCACCGTGGATTCTGACCCTATCGGTCGGAGACGCATCGGATGACTCCCGAAGAAAAGCTGCTCAGCCTTTAACAGTCCGTAATAGGAAAGATCGTCCGTTTCCTCCTTAATGGCATCCATCTGCAGCCTCTTTTCCCGCTCAAAGCTGCTTTGCAGAAACCGCGGTTCAAAACACGTCCATAATACTTCCAAAGCATCAGGGAAGTGCCTGCTTGGGCATTCCAGATTCAATGCCATGCCATCATAACCGACATTGGTTCTTATCTCTGCGCCGAACGACTCCAGTTTCCGACTGAAATCATGGCTTCCCCAATGCCTGTTATCTTTTGCCCACAGTGTCGAAAGCAGCTTGCCAAGCCCTGTTTTTTCTGCGGGATCATGGAGTGAACCGAACGGACAGTACAAACGGAAATTCACATAGGGAAGACTGTAGTCAGGCTGATAAACAAGCGATGTTTCGCTGTCGATCTGCGTTTTTAACACACGGCTGTCATTCTGTACCTTTTTCTTTTTTGCGGCAGTCTTCTTTTGTGATTCCGGTAGCATGGCAAGAACAGCTGCACGGTCTTCGGAAAAACAGGCTTCACTCACACGCACAAGATCATCGACAGATACCGCATTCAATTGTTTTTGCCAATAGTCCGCATGGCTGATACTGCCGCCAAAGAAAAACGCTTCGCCCAATACCTCCGCCTGCTTTTCCGTTGTCTGTAAGTCCCGGATAAAATTCGCCTGTTTCAATGCCTTTACCGTTGCCAGGCGTTCGCGTAATTTTGGTATCTTCCTGATACATTTCAGTTTACCGAAAATCGATGCAACCGCCGGTTCGTAGTCAGAATCGGCAGTAAAATCCACGGTAAAACAACCAGTGTATAATTCTTTCCATGCCTGGGCATCCACATCGGAAACAAGTCCTTCCCTGTCAACCAGCGTTTCCTGAAAGTAGCTGCTGTCGCTTCCCCCGATCAGATCTGCCAGCATTTCCAAAGCCGGACTGTCCTCATGGGAGAAATCGGGTGTTTTCCATGCTACCGTCCCGTAAGCCATTTCCGAATTGCCGTATGCGATATGTGAGCGGCTTCCCTGAAGCAAGCCTTCCTTCATAATGAAAAACGATTCACGCGGAACCCGTTTCCATGGCTCCAGGATACTGATCGCATCCAGGACTGCTTTTTCGTCAACCGCACCGCAAATCACGACAAAGGCGTTATCCGGCCTGTAATGATCCGTATGGTAGTTTTTCAGGTCCTCTATTTTCAGTGTCTGAAACAAATCCGGATAACCCAGGACAGGAACATGATAAGGATGTCCGGCGAAAACTGTCTCGAACATATTCTGGAGCAAACGTTCATCGGGCAAATCCTCATACATGGCCATTTCGCGTAAAATCACGTTTTTCTCCAGGATGAAGTCTTTCTTGCGTAGGGCCGGGTGAATCACCATGTCAGCAAGTAAACCGAATCCTTGCGTAAAGTAACCCGCGGGCAATTCCAAAGTATACACCGTGCGATCCCAGGTGGTATAGGCATTGGATTCACCTCCCAGGCGATCAATGGCTTCATTGAATTGCTCGGCGCTCAGCTTTTCCGTACCCTTAAAAAGCATATGCTCAAGCGCATGGGACATGCCGCTTCCCAAGAGATGACCCTCATGAATGCTGCCGCTGCGTATCCAAAACTGGACGGATGCTACCGGCGCACGGTGGTTTTCGCAAAAAATCACCGTTAATCCGTTCTTCAGCCTAAACTCTTTTATCCGATCCTGTAATGACATAAAAAGATTTCCTGTTCTGAATAAGCCCATGCCATTCGCTTATTCTCTGTAAAATGCGCTCAGCATGCATAAAAAAACCGACCCTTGCGAGTCGGTTTTGATAAAGGAATCTCAATCTTAGGCTTTGCCTGCGCTGCCCATAACGTTGATATTCTTGTGCTTGTAGAGTTCCTTGAGGGAATCACGAGCCGGACCAAGATATTTACGTGGGTCGAATTCAGCAGGCTTTTCAGCAAAGACCTTGCGAATAGCAGCTGTCATTGCCAAACGGCCGTCGCTGTCCACATTGATCTTACAAACGGCTGACTTGGCTGCCTTGCGGAGTTGCTCTTCAGGAATACCGATGGAATCCTTGAGTTTGCCGCCGAACTGGTTGATGATGGCAACCTGGTCTTGCGGAACGGAAGAAGATCCGTGAAGAACGATCGGGAAGCCCGGAAGCTTCTTTTCGATTTCAGCAAGGATGTCGAAACGGAGCGGAGGCGGAATCAGGATACCGTCTGCATTGCGTGTGCATTGCTCCGGTTTGAACTTGTTTGCGCCGTGGGATGTCCCGATGGAAATGGCAAGCGAGTCAACCCCTGTCTTGGATACGAAATCCTGCACTTCTTCAGGACGTGTGTAAGTGTGATGCTCGGCAGAAACTTCGTCTTCAACACCGGCGAGAACACCCAGTTCGCCTTCGACGGTAACATCGTTCTTGTGAGCGTACTCAACAACAGAACGGGTCAATGCTACGTTTTCGTCGTAAGAAAGGTGTGAACCGTCGATCATGACGGAAGAAAAGCCGTACTCGATACAGGATTTGCAGATTTCAAAGCTGTCACCGTGGTCGAGGTGCAAAACAATAGGAATGTTGCAGCCCAGTTCCTTTGCGTATTCAACAGCACCTTGTGCCATATAGCGCAAAAGTGTCTGGTTGGCATATTTGCGTGCGCCGCTGGAAACCTGCAAAATCACAGGAGATTTCGTTTCAACGCAAGCCTGGATGATAGCCTGCATCTGCTCCATGTTATTGAAGTTATAAGCTGGAATCGCGTAGCCGCCATCAAAGGCCTTCTTGAAGATCTCACGCGAATTTACCAATCCCATTTGTTTGTATAATGCCATAATTAATACTGGTTTTGAGTTAAAAGAGATATAGCTATCCCCGCTTCGGCTCCGACTCAACGAAAAAATTTCCAATTATTGTTCATTCCTTGCTCCAGATACGGGTATTCAGGTCAAGATCACGGACAATATTGATAAAAAAGCCTATTTCCTCGTAAATTCTCGTCATTTGTGTCAAATCCGTAGCCGGAGTTGAAAAATCGGGTTCAAAAAGGTTTTTACGCCGTTCCAGAGCAATAATCACGGAGGAATTGTAAAAAGACAGCTGCACGGACTTCTCGTTACGGTTCTGAAGTTCCAGAATCTTTTCCATCAAAACAGGGGTCAAAATGTACCTTGCCTCGACCGGATCGGTAGCATAAACAGCAAACTCCTTTTCAAAAACGGGATTTTCCATCTGAATCAGTTGTCCCGGCGTAAAAATGGCTTTTTGAAAAACCCGTCCGAAACTGCCAAGCAAACGCTCCGCGATATCGGTTTTGACCAGCGTTCTTCCGTGAAAATGTTTGTTAAAGTCCGCAACAAAGAAAACACCCTTAAACAAAGTTACATAAGACGTTTGGGTTCCGTTCTTTGTCTGCGTCGTATGCTTTTCCTCGGCGTGCACCTCGGAAAACCGGATTTTTGTTTTCCCGACATGCCCTTCGATCAGATCCTCCGAGTCGAACCTGTCCACGGAACCATTAAACAACCCGCTGTCCTTGAATTCCGCCTCGGAAATGCCTCCTATTTCAAGATAGCTCAGATCATCCGAAAACAAGCGTAAAAGCGCCGTATGGATTTCATGTTTGTAACGGGTCTTGTACTCCTTCGATGCGGATACGGAAGTAATAATGCCGATCACCAGCGAAGCAACACCCAGCAAAAGCAGGATAAAGATTCCCCCGCCAAGTCCTCCCTGGACTCCTACCAAAAACACCAGCAGACAAGCCAACAGGATTGCCCCGCAAAACATCCAGACTTTGCTTGTTTTGCTTTTCAAGCCTCGACGGTAGCTTTCCAGATCCTTCCGGATATGCGACAGATTTTCCCGAACGTTCGGCGGTAACATGGAATCGTTCATATTTTCACCACGGAAACTCCCTTCTGTTCCTCGGCAACAGCAAAGAAATCACGTGCCTTAAAGCGGAAGGCATTGGCTATGATACTGGACGGAAACTGCTGGACCGCATTGTTGTATTCATAAATCGACGCATTAAACGAACGCCTCGCAGCTGCTATCTGTTCCTCGATTTCATTCAGACTGCGCTGTAAATGCTGGAAGTTCTTATCCGCTTTCAGATCGGGGTAATTCTCGGAAATGGCCAGAACCGAGGGCAAGCGTTTACCCAGTTCATCTTCCAGTCGGAAACGTTCTTCCCCGGCAGCATCAGCCTGTATGGTTTTCTTCCGCAATTCAGTCACTTCACGCAAAACAGCACTCTCGTGTTTTGCATAGCCTTTGACGGTCTCGACCAGGTTGGGTATCAGGTCAAAACGTTTTTTCAGCTGCACATCAATGCAGCTAAAGGCAAAATCCGCTCCGTTCCGCTTCTGGATCAATCCGTTATAAATGCAGATGAAGATGATAAAAAACGCGAGTAAAACGCCTATAAGGACAGTCATGATGGATAGCATGAAACCGCCGGACACTTTGGCAATCTGAAAACGAATCTGACGGTAACAAGATCCCTTGCCATCAGACAAACAAGCATGTTACCGCCTGCGTTTTATCACGCGAGGTTAGGATTGAAACGCGTATGCTCCCGTCCGATAAGTATGGATTTCATGCCGGCAAGCGCTGCCGCTTCGATACCCAGAAAACTGTCCTCAAAAACAAGGCACTTTTCCGGAACAACCCGCATTTTTTCCGCGGCAAGCAAGAAGATGTCCGGCGCAGGCTTTCCGAATTTCACGTCAGCATTGCATACGATGACCGGAAACAGGTCCTTTGCCCCAATGATTTCCAGTGTCTTCAAAACCACATCCCGCGTTCCGCCGGAAGCGATACTGATCGGAATTCCCTTGATCGCCGCTTCTTTCGCGAACCTGAACACGCTTTCAACCGGGCGGATATGGCTCATCAGCGAAGTCATTCTCATTTCCTTGAAAACGGCCAGTTTATCCGCGTCGATGTTTAACCCGTACCGTTTATTCAGCACATCCACCGTTTCTTTCCGACCCATTCCCGCGAGGGAAAAGAAGGTTTCGACCTCAAAGGTGAAGTCAGATTCCTGCTGGTTTATGGAATCCCGCCAGGCCGTGTAATGACAAGACATCGTATCCGCGACGGTACCGTCGCAATCAAAAATATACCCTTCAAAACCGTCTTCAGGAAGAACGATTTCCTTGGGATCCCCTGCAATGAAATCCGGTTTATACATAAAAGTGCTTTTTTCTGCGGTGTTTTCTCAGAGTGATTTTACATGATCGGCAAATGCCGCAATGATACCGTCAAAGGAACCGTTGGAGAAAAAGACCGTCACGCATTTTATTCCGTCGGTAACATGCTTTGCGGCATCGGCCTGCAACTGGGCTAACAAGGCCTTGTTGTCCGAGAAAGCCATTGCTTGCCTGCCCTCTTTTTTCCATATTGCCGCCATCGTTTCCGTATCCAGCCGCTGCTCTGATGAAAGCTTGTCTGCGCGGTGCACATGGCCGAGATAAATCGTATCCGCCAATGACAGGGCCTGTGTGAAATCATTCTGCAAGACATTCGTCCTGGCGGTATTGCTCCGCGGTTCAAAACAGGCCGTTATGAGATATCCCGGAAAGCGGTTTTTCATGGAAAGAATCGTATCGCGGATAGCCGTCGGATGATGCCCGAAGTCCTCGACAACCACCTGCCCGTTTTCATCTGCCAGCAACTCCTGCCGACGACGCACGCCCTTGAATGACGCTACCGCGTCGAGATTCAGTCTTGTGGGATCGGACGGATGCAAAGCCAGGCCTGCGGCAAGCGCTGCCATCGCCAGATTACGGGCGTTGTACAAACCGCCGATCCGCCATTTCACCTCACGCCAGAGCTTACCCTTCCAGATAAGCGAAAAACGGCTGCCTTCCGGCGTCTCCTGAAAACCGGCGATACGCAAATCATTTTCCTCGCGCATTCCCACACGCAGGATCTGCGTCCATCCCATCGGCAACAGACTCAAAACATTGTCATCATCGCCGTTCATCAGGATAAACCCATTTGCGGGAACAAGGCGCGTCACATGGCGGAAAGTACGTTTGATATCCTCCAGGTCACGGAAAATATCCGCATGATCAAATTCCATGTTGTTGATGACCAGAATATCCGGCCAGTAATGAATAAATTTGCTCCGTTTGTCAAAAAACGCCGAGTCATATTCATCACCCTCAATGACAAATGCCGCGTGCAGATCGCCAAGCTGGCTGCCGCCCGGTAAATCATGGGGCACACCCCCGATCAACCAGCCGCAATACTCCTCGTTTGCCCGCAACAGATACGAGGTCAGCGTGGTTGTCGTTGTTTTTCCGTGTGTTCCCGAAACAACGATTTTCTTGCGCCCTGTCAGAATAAAATCATGTAGAAACGCCGGCAACGATATAAAGGGAAAACGGTGCGTTTCCAAGAGCCATTCCATTTCCACATGGCCGCGCCCGATCACGTTCCCGACAACTACCAGATCCGGTTTCAGTTTTTCAAGGCGCTTCGGATCATAACCCTCATAAACGGTGGCATCGGAAGCCGCAAGTTGCTCGCTCATCGGCGGATACATGCCCGTATCGGCTCCGAAAACCTCATGGCCCATCGCCCTTGCCAGCAATGCGGCGTTACCCATCGCAGTACCGCAGATTCCCATAAAATAAAGTCGCATAAACCAATCAAGCTAATGCCCGTCCTTAAAAGATCAAAATTAAAAGTTCCGGATAATGCTTATCCGCATAGCAAGTACCTTCCTGTTCCATAAATACAAACGGCAGCATGAGAACCCCATGCTGCCGCCTATGCAAATAGATGAATTCGCTATTTTCTGCGACGGCGAATGATCGGAGCCAAAGCACCGACGAAGCCCATCAACGTCGCATAATAAGATGTCTCCGGCACGAGTATTCCGGAATTCAATCCGAATGAGTCAAAGTATACCGCTTCTGCAGTGCCATCGGGAAAAATAGCTCTTATCGCTATCCCGAGATGCGCTCCCTGAACACTGGCTCCATCCACAAGTCCTTCCAGCGTATAAGACGACCAACCGTTAGCATCGCTTGCATCAAGAGGGTTCAACTGAGATATGGGACCGTTTAAAAACAGCAATTGGTTATTTGCGATATCCGAATCGATACCGGTACCTGTCGTGCCGTTAAATGACGAATCTTTGCTTGTGTAAAAGAGCACCACTTCCTGCCGCAAATCGATATTTTGCAAGGAAGCCGTATACCAGGTCAGTTTAAAAGCCTGATCCGTACCCTGAACCGTTGTATCAAGAATCTGATAATAATAACCTGTATTGCCATTGGAATAATAAAGCGAACTACTATCGCTCGATCCGGAATAATTCGGCCCACCCCAAAAAACCACTCCTGAATTCAACGTATCCCAAGACTGATACCAATTGAAACCACCCGGAGAAAACGGATAGCAATCCCAACTCGGAACCGTAATCGGAGTGTATTGGACATCTGCTGCATGAACCGAAGAAACACACGCACAGGCAAAAAAGAAAACTGCTTTTGTTACTTTCATGTGACAATTAAAACAAATACCATCACAAAGTATCTCACTATGGAAAACTGTCAACTGGACAACCGTAAGGTCATAACATACTCAAAAAGACAAACGGTGACATTAAAAGTTTCATGCTGCCGCCAAGCTTCGTTTTAAACGATCTGGGCCATCACCTTGGAATAGACCCCTCATTTCACATCCGCCCACCATTCGGAAAATTGCCGATGATCCTCTTTCAGGTCCACTTCTTCGCCGATCATTGGAGTCATCAATGCAATACTGCTTGATTTGCTTAATTCCGAAATTCTTGCCAAAGGCTCATCCCAGGGATGGTTGGAAATGATAAATTTCGACGAATGTACCGGAAACAACTGTTTTGCCTTCAAATCTTTGGCTGCCTGCAACACTTCCTCCGGCAGCATGTGAATATACTTCCACTTCAAATCGTATTGCCCGTTTTCCAGTATGACCAAATCAAACGGCCCGTATTTGTTCCCTATCGCAGCAAAATGCGTATCATACCCGCTATCGCCGCCGATGTAAATCGTCCTGCTTGGCGTTTTCAAGACATAGGACATCCAAAGCGTATTGTTTCTTGAAAAGCGCCGACCCGAAAAATGCCGCGCGGTTGCGGTATGAACAACAAATCCATTCCCGAATGTTACCGTTTCATCCCAATCATGTTCGATAATCGCATCAGGCGAGTAACCCCAATATTCCAGATGCTCGCCGACACCCAAGCCGCAGACAACCTTTTTCACCTTTCGCGTCAAACGGGCAAGCGTTTCGTAATCGGCATGATCATAATGATCGTGCGTAATAAACAAATAATCAATCTCCGGCATGTCCTCTGCCGTATAGCGATTGCTCCCTTCAAAAGCTTTGCTCCCCACGGGAATCGGTGACACCCTTTCACCAAAAACCGGATCGACCAAAAACGTTTTGCCGTCCAGTTGCATGAAATAAGAAGAATGCCCGAACCATACCAGCACATCTTTTTCTTTCGATAATCGTAGTAAATCGGTCTTCTTTGACGGAATGCTACCGTCCGGCTTCAAACGTTCTCTTTTCGCGAATAAAAACTCAAGCATCACCCCGAACATCGTATAGCCTTCGGTGATTTGAGGCGTATCATGAATGTTCCGGAACTGTCCCCCGCTGTAATTCGGAGATGCCTTGATTCTCTCCAGCCGCTGGCCAGCCGGACTTTTGCCAAAAATGGCCTGTCGCGTGTAGCCATACACCCCGACTCCCAAGACGACAATCACTGTCAATAACACTGTCATGATTCGCTTTGCTATTTTGAGCATCGTTTTCTTAGCCTGATATCCGGGATATGCTCTCCCGGTCTTCCCGTAAAAAGTAACAAGTCCACAGCTTGCCGCCATGGACTCGTTGCTTCGTGTATTGAAATGTAAATTTGTTTTACAGTCCCAGATCAGCGTATTCGTTGTAAGTGATTACCTTGATATTCGGATCAATACGTTTTGCAAATCCGGCCAGTACATTGCCCGATCCGCACTCGTAGAACTGATCGATGCCAAGCGCCGCCGCATTCCGTAAATTCTGTTCGAAAAGCACCGGGGACACGACCTGTTTTTCCAGAGCCAGTTTGATTTCTGCCGGGTCGAAAACCTGCTTTCCGGTCGTATTGGTGAATGCAAGCAACTGCGGTTTCTTGAACTCAATGTTTTTCATGAAGGCGGCAAATTTCACACGAGCCGGCTCCATCAGACGGCTGTGATAAGCGCCGGCAACCACCAGCGGAACAGCGCGTTTGATTCCCATGGCCTTGGCAATCTCGCAAGCCTTCTCGATCTTTGATTTCTCGCCCGAAATAACGATCTGTCCCGGACAGTTCAGGTTGGCCATATCGACATCGGACTCGGCACAGATTTTTTTCACCTGCGCTTCATCGGCGCCGATAACGGCAGCCATGCCACCCGCGGTAGCATCACAGGCTTCCTGCATCAGGCGACCGCGCTCGGCCACGAGACGCAATCCCGTTGAAAAATCAAAAACGCCGGCAACCGCAAGGGCTGTCAATTCACCGAGACTCAATCCCGCGACCGCAGTCAATCCGCTCAGTTTTCCCGCTTCCTTCAAAATCGCATAAAGCGCATAACCTTGGACATACAATGCGGGCTGGCAAACACGTGTTTCCGTCAGCGTTTCCGCAGGTCCCTCAAAACAAATTTTCTTGAATTCCCAGCCGAGTGTTTTTTCGGCCTCATCATACAAAGCACGGGCCACAGCCGAATTGTCATAGAGGGATTTACCCATTCCGACCTGTTGGGCACCCTGTCCTGAGAATAATAATCCTATTTTCATGATTTTATGATTATTTGGTTTAAAATAAACCTGCCCATTCATAGCCAATCGGCCAGAAATGTCAAAACCCGAAAATAAAGGCGCTCTTCCCTGCGTTTCTAAAAAATTTGCCTAATCCGGTGATTCCTTTATCGTTATCCCTCTATAAATCACGGTAACATCATTTTCAAACGGTAGCATGACTCAACGCCCATTCACTCATTTACACGTACACTCGGATTACAGCCTGCTAGACGGTTGCAGCCACATCGGCAAGCTGGTTGAAAAGGCGGTTTCCCTGGGTATGCCGGCGCTCGCCCTGACAGATCACGGCAACATGATGGGTGCCGTCGATCTCGTCAAGGAATGCAAGGCGGCGAAAAAGAAATTCAACGCGACGATCAAGCCGCTTATCGGCTGCGAGCTTTACCTTGTCTACGACCATAAAATGAACGACAGGCCGAAACGCGAAAGAAAGCAGACGGACGATATTGCCGACCTGCCTGAGAGCCAGATCATGTCGCCGGATGATTTTCCGAAAAACCAGATCCACCACAAGGGAGTCATAGCAAGGAACAAGGAAGGTTACAAAAACCTCATGCGCATTGTTTCCGATGCCCACACCAAGGGCTTCTACTATCGCCCGCGGACCGACATGGAACAACTCGCCGCCCACAGTAAGGGCCTGATCGGACTTTCCGGCTGTATGAACGGCGTGGCTTCCCAATACCTGATTTACAGCGATTACGAAAAAGCGCGCAAAGCGACCGGCGAATTCGTGGATATTTTCGGCAAGGAAAATTACTTCATTGAAATACAGGATCACGGCATTCCTTTCCAGCGACGGATCATTCCGGGACTCTTAAAGCTCGCCAGGGAATTTGACCTGAAAGTGATCGCCGCAAACGATGCCCACTACGTCAGCAAGGAAGACTGGGAAGTGCATGATGCGCTCCTTTGCATACAGACAGGACGGCTCATCGCCGACACTGACCGGATGAAATACCCGTCGCACGAATTCTACCTGAAAAGCTACGATGAAATGCTTCAGGTCTTCAAGGAAATCCCCGAGGCGCTCGACAACACAAACCATGTTGCCGAGCTCTGTGAAAACGACCTGATTGTCTTCGGCGAAAACCACTACCCGCGCTTTGAGAAACCCATTGAAATAAGCTACCGCGACGATACGCCCAACTTTGACAAGATTCTCGACATCTACGTCGAGGAAAAAAACAAGGTGGAGGAACGGACCAAGAAACCGTTAACTGCCCTTTCCGCCGAACAACGCAAGCATTTCGCAAACAACGGAACCTTCCTTTTTGAATTGTGCAAACGCGGACTCAAGGACCGTTACGGCGTGGATTACGACGATTGGCAAAGCTACCGTCCCAAGGACGGCGAACCGGAAGACTGGGCCAAGCAGCTTGTCGACAAACTTGATTACGAACTCGCCATCATTGTCGGCGCTGGATTTGTCGATTATTTCCTTATCGTCTGGGATTACATCGACTGGGCGCGCAAGCATAACATTGCGGTCGGACCGGGCCGCGGCTCGGGCGCAGGATCGATGGTAGCTTACAGCCTTAAAATCACCGACGTCGAACCGATCCGTTACGGGTTGCTCTTCGAACGCATGCTCAATCTCGAACGTGTTTCGCCTCCTGACTTCGACGTGGATTTCTGCCAACGGAGACGTGACGAAGTGGTGAACTATGTCCGTGAGAAATACGGCGACGACCGCGTAGCCAATATCATCACTTACGGTACCTTCGGGGCAAAGGCCGTCCTGAAAGACCTTGCCCGCGTTTACGGTATCTCCTTTGCCGAATCCACCGATATGGTAAAAACCATTGCGGACGGCATGAAATCACTTGAGGAAAACTTCGAACTCTCTTCCGAGTTCCGCATCCTCATGAACAAGTCGCCGCTTTACCAGAAAATCTACAAGGAAGCCCTCGTTATTGAAGGCATGGTACGCCAGACCGGAAAACACGCATGCGGTATCATCATCGGCGACCAACCCCTGATCCAGATTTGTCCGCTCACCATCCAGGAAGGCGACCTGACCACGCAATACGCCAAGGGACCTGTGGAGGATCTCGGATTGCTGAAAATGGACTTTCTCGGACTCAAGAACTTGACCGTAATCATTGATGCCGAGGAAAACATCCGGCGCACCACAAAGAATCCGGACTTCAGCATTGAAAAAGTAGGCTTTGACGATCCGAAAACCTACGAACTCCTCAACATGGGTTACACCATCGGTGTTTTCCAATTGGAATCCGACGGCATGCAGGCGCTCTGCCGCCAGCTCAACCTGAGCAAGTTCGAGGAAATCATTGCCTTGATTGCCCTTTACCGTCCCGGTCCGATGCAGTTTATTGACCAGTACATCAAGGGAAAGCGCGACCCTGGCACCATCAAGGTTCCCCACCCGCTTATCAAGGACCTGGTGGAAGAAACCTACGGGATTCTCGTTTATCAGGACCAGGTCATGGAGGTTGCGCAAATCATCGCCGGTTACACGCTCGGGGATGCCGACATCCTTCGCCGCGCGATGGGTAAAAAGATACCGGAGGTCATGGCTGCCGAGAAAGGAAAGTTCGTGCAGGGAGCCAAGGAGAAAAATAATATCGACGAAAAACAGGCGTCTGAAATTTTCGCTATCCTTGAAAAATTTGCCCAGTACGGATTCAACAAATCGCACTCTGCCGCTTACGCCGTTCTCAGCTACCGGACCGCTTATCTTAAGGCGAATTATCCGGTGGAGTACATGGCAGCCGCCCTGTCCATGGAACTCGGTCACAGTGACAACATCAAGAAATTCGTTGCCGAAGCCGAACGCATGGGCATCCAGATGGGTGCGCCCGACATCAATATTTCCCGACAGGGATTCACGCCCATAGTCGAGAAGGACCAGCAAAGCATCCTCTTCGGTATCGCCGCCATCAAGGCCGTGGGCGATTCCGCTGCCGAAATCATTATTACGGAACGCGACAAAAACGGCCCTTACAAGGACCTCGGCGATTTTGTTTTACGCACGCAACTCAACCGGCGCGTGATAGAAACCCTGATCCTCTGCGGAGCATTCGACGCATTCGGCTATGACCGCAAACACCTTCAGGATTCACTCGAGACAGTCATTTCGCTCTGTTCCGATTACAAAAAGGACGAGGAAAAGGGACAGATCAATATGTTTGACCTCTTGCAGGATAACAGCGGAAGCTCCGCCAGCACGGCAATCAAGATTGATACCAGCGGACCCAGGATGACCTATGCGGAAAAGCTCCGTTACGAACATGAATACCTCGGCCTTTATCTCTCCGGGCATCCGCTCCTTGAATACGAACTATTCATGGACAAGATAAACACTTTCAGCGATGAGGATTACACACGCCTTCCCGACCGGACACGATTCCGCCTCTGCGGCATTGCCTCCGGCGTGACCAAACGCATCGCCAAGAAAAATTCGCTTCCGTGGGCATCCTTCAACTTTTCGACGCTCACCTCCCTGTATCCCGCGGCCATGTTTGCGTCCGCCTACGAACAGTACGGTGCAGCCCTTGAGAACAATAAAATCTATATTGCGTACGGTAGCATCAGCCTGCGCAATGACGAACGGTCTATCAGCATCGACCAGGTCGAGCCCATAGAATCCGAACTGTCCAAGGTCGTTGACTGCATCACCTTTATTGTGAAAAACAATGAACAGCTGAGCAATGATTTCCTGGAACTGCTGCATACGCTCTCCCTCGAAAACCAGGGCAATCTCCGCTTCAAGATCGGGATACAGACCAAGGAAGGAAAAATCCTTGTCGGCGACATTGCTTCCTCCATTGCCTTGAACGCTTCCGGAAACGTCCTCCACAAACTAACCAAACATCCGGCGGTCATTGATGTGCAGATCGACGTGAAGCCCTTACCCGAACGTGAAAAGAAACAATGGGGACGCAGGAGCTGATCCATGAAAAACGTTCCGAAAACAGCTTTCATATTGGGCGCCGGTCTGGGAACGCGCCTGCGGCCGCTCACCGAACATACGCCCAAGCCATTGCTTCCCATCGGCAAACAACGCATGATCCACTATGCCCTGCACCATCTGCAAGGCGTCGGCGTAACCCGGTTCATCATCAACACGCACCACTGCGCCGAATGTTACCATCAGGCGTTTCCCCAAAGCACCTTCAACGGCACAAACCTAGAATGGTCGCATGAGCTGATACTGCTGGATACCGGAGGCGGGCTTGCAAAGATACGGGATCGCGTCATGAATGAACATGCCCTCTGGATCTACAATGCGGACATCCTTTGCAATGCAAACCTGCTCTCGCTGCTGGAACAGCATCAGGCTGCCGACGCAGCAGCCACGCTTCTTCTGCGCTCGGACGGACACAAATGCAACGTAAGCATGGAATCCGACGGGAGCATTATCGGATTCGACCAAGACCTTCCGCAAGCAAAGCATTTCCAGTTCACAGGTATTTCCATCATTGACAAAGCTTTCTTTGATTTTGTTCCCGAACAGGACGGAACAAATATTTTCTCGCTGAAAGAAGTCTGGAAAAAACTGATTCCGCAAAGAGGTAAACTCAGGGGCGTTGTCGATGACTCCGGTTATTGGAATGACCTCGGAACACTCGACGAGTACTATGCGGTGAAAAAGCAGTTTGAAGCAAAACCTTAAGCATTTTGCGGTTATCAATCCGATGTCACTTCCCTCTTCAAACCCAAAAACACTGACCGAAAAACAGTTTCCCGACTGGCAGGTCACCGGTATCGAGCCCATTATAAAAGGTGGTTCCATGCGCAGTTTCTATCGGCTGTATCGCCAAGGAAAAGCATCCGTCATTTTCGTCGCATATGACCCGCAGAAAACGGAAAACACCCTGTACGGTAACATCGGTTCATGGCTTACCGGACATGGATTTCCCGTGCCAACCGTGTACGGTGAAAACAAATCCGAAAACGTGCTTTGGATCGAGGATATCGGGAAAAACGAATTGGGAAACCTGCATCCCTCCGAAAGAATGCCCGCTTACGAACAGGTTATGCGTGCGCTCGCCCATTTACACGGCGAAGTAACGGCAGCATGGAAGCACGCACCAATTCCCCTCATGCCCGGTTTCGACGCCGCTCTTTACGACTGGGAACAGGACTACTTTCTGAACAAGGGACTTCGTCTGGGACTCGGCAAAACATTATCCCAAGAAGAAGAATCCGGATTCAGGGCATGTTTCGCGTTTCTCAAAACAACATTGCTCAGGCAAACACCCGTACTCATACACCGCGATTGCCAGTCGCAGAATATCTTGCTGAAACCGGACGGTAACATTGCCTTCATTGACTTTCAAGGCATGCGGACAGGCGTCGCCGAATACGATCTCGGTTCCGTTCTCTTTGACCCGTACATTCCCGTATTTTCTCCGGATGAAATGGATCACCTTTTGCAGATTTACGCAATGGCGGCCAACAGACGCCTTTCCGAGATTAAGCCGCTTTTCTTTATCGCCGCCGCCCAACGGCTCATGCAAGCGATCGGCGCCTACGGTTTCCTTGGCGTTGAAAAAGGAAAGACGGAGTACCTTGATTATTTCCGTACAGCCGTCCCCCGATTAAAAACATGCCTCGCTATGTTACCGCCTAAAATCGACATCCCTAAATTTTAGATTTGTTATTAATCTAAAATGATATAGTTGTTAACAAATTATGTTGGCAACTTTATCGTCAGGAGCAATCGTAGGAATCGAGGCAAAACATGTCCAGGTGGAAGTAAACAGCGGTGAGCCGGGCGAACTTGATTTCATTATTGTCGGATTGCCGGATGCCTCTGTCAAAGAATCAAGAAACCGTGTTTTCTCAGCACTTAGCAATTCCGGGTTCAAGATACCGCCTACCCGTTCTACCATCAACCTTGCTCCCGGCGACTTGAGAAAGGAAGGTCCCATTTATGATTTGCCCATAGCCCTCGGCGTTTTGGCGGCAACCAATCAACTGAAATCCGCAGCATTGAATGATTTCCTTATCGCGGGAGAATTGAGCCTTTCCGGAAAAATCCGCCCGGTAAAAGGTGCGCTGCCGCTGGCCATGCTTGCACGCAGGCTCGGTAAGCAAGGCATCCTGCTGCCGCCCGAAAACACACAGGAAGCCGCACTCATAAAAGGTATTTCCGTTTATGCCGTTCATACCTTGCACGAAGCAACATTGATGCTCAGCGGTAACATGCCTTTGAATCCCGTCTCCACCGAATCACTGCCGCCATCAGACGAACAGGAACAAAGCATTGATTTCTCCGAGATCAAAGGACAATTAAGCGTACGGCGGGCCATAGAAATCGCCGTGGCCGGCGGACACAACATCCTGCTGATCGGTCCGCCCGGATCAGGAAAAAGCATGATCGCCAAACGAATTCCCACCATCATGCCGGAAACGCTTTACGCAGAATTTCTGGATATCCTGCAGATCTACTCCGTTGCAGGCATTCCGATCCTTGAACAGGGAAAACCATTCCACCGTCCGTTCAGGAGTCCGCATTGCAGCATTTCCGAAGTCGGCTTGCTTGGCGGTGGCAGCATGCCCGGACCCGGAGAAATTTCCCTCGCGCATCATGGTGTTTTATTCATGGATGAATTGCCCGAATTCAAACGCTCGACACTTGAGGTGCTTCGCCAGCCTCTGGAAGACGGAAAAGTAACGATTTCACGTTCCGCCGCCAAGGTCACGCTACCGTGCGAAATCATGTTGGTTGCCGCGATGAATCCCTGCCCTTGCGGTTATCTCGGCAGTTCCCAACGCGAGTGCCGCTGCTCGCCCATGCAAATCCAACGCTACCGAGCCAAAATCTCAGGCCCGTTATTGGATCGCATCGATATTCACATTGAGGCCCCGGCGCTCAGCCTGCAGGAATTGCAATCCTCCGGTCTGGGTGAAGCCTCAACAACAATCCGTGCCCGGATCAAGCACGCACGTGCGATCCAAATGGACAGATTCAAAGCCAGTCACGGCACTTCGGCCAATGCTCGGATGAGCAACCGTGACATACGCACACATTGCAAAATCGGCGAAACAGAAGCAATCCTGCTTCAGCATGCAATGGATAAACTAAACCTGTCCGCCCGCGCCTATGACCGTATTCTCAAAGTATCCAGAACCATTGCCGATCTCGAATCATCGGAAGAGATCCAAAGCCATCATCTCCTCGAAGCCATCAATTACCGTAACCTCGACAGAAATCTTATCTGACTGATAGCAGACAAAACCAATGGCCAAAGCACTGTATTCATTACGAAGTATTAAAGATATATAGTTCAGTGAAACTCTTGATTACCTCCAAACTTCAAACTCCATTCTCCATATTCTGCTGCATATCTATCAATACTACATTATCTCTCTTTCGATTTCTCCTTTTCTTCTAAAATAAATCTGCATTGCTTCTTCTTCTCGATCAAGTAATTGATCATAAAATGAGTCGTTATAACATAATTCATAAAATCCCCATATCGTATGAATGTGATTATCCTTTGTTCTCCCATTGACTTTTATAAACCATTCACACGACAGATAATTGTTTGATATATTAAACAGTAAATACGGAAACCAATTCGGATTACCATTCACATCAATGAGGTAATACAAGCAATTAGTATCTCGATACATAAGAATTCCCATAACAGTATATTCTTTGCCCAATTCGAGTCCATATCCACCAAAACTATAATCAAAACTATTTGAAAATACTGTCGTTACTTCTTTTAAATCAAAGCTTTCAGAAGTTAACTGTTTACATGTAACTTTCATACTTAGTTTCCTCCAATGAATTTGAAATCATCAACTGCTTTAAGTACCCCCCTCTTCAAATTTACCTACATAATGTATTTCAACACCTCCACTATTCCAAGCCATTTTACTCCACCCCTTCCATTTTGGATCTCCCAAACCTTCTTTAATTACTCTACCCATGACAGGATTCGCCATGATTTCTTCCATTGCTAATTGTTCTTTTAAACTATTTGCAGCTGTTCGCCCCGTAGAACCAAGTCCTAATGGTTTTAATGTAGTGTTTAGACGAGCTGTAGCAATTTCTGAACTCGTTGCTATAGGTCCAATCTTACTTGTGCTTAATAGTTTTAGCTTACCAGCACCCAAGGGACTCACTATCTCTGCCGTAGTTTTAGCTGCAGAAATATAAGGATCATTCAGATCGTACCACTCAGCCTTTCCGAAAGGATCCATCATGGCTGTCCATTGCTCTCCTCCTGTTTCCCAGAAACGGTTTTCATCAAGCGGCCACCTTGCCATTTGGATGGCCTTTGTCACCGTCCATCCGGTACCGGCCACAATATTATTTCCAACGTCTAATTATCATTACTTATCTTTATCATCTTCCATTAGCGGATTTGCTCCATACAACGGAGTTATGCTATTTTTGTTTTTTTCCTCAACTAATGGTAAGTTCGGTCCTACGATTTGAACATAGATTTTATAAATCTGCACCCCTTCTGAATATGATGTTTCATAGTATAGCGTTGTTCCTTTGGGGAGAAAAAATTGCTCTTTCAATCCAGGCAAACCTACTCGCATTTGTTCGTCCGTTATATAGATTTTATTTTTTCCTCTGATATTTTCATTAAAATAAAAATGAACGCACAAAAAATTATCACTACAATTAAAAACTTATTTTTTTCTAAAATATTACGTTCCACAAGATCTTCTAGCATATCTTGAGCATCCAATGGAAGAAATAATTCCGTTGGCACGATTTGTAGTGCCGCCCAATTTTCCACTCCATTAAGTCCCTTGCCACTAATATAAGATCTTCCTTTATAATCAACTGCTGGATTTCCCCAATGAGCCGCTTGTAGTGATACCGTAACACAATTATTTTTTATACCATGATAATCCGATATACGATAAAAATCTACATTTCCCAGTTTTCCACTTGGATCAGTATATGAAGTACTATTTTTAGTTAAATTGGAAAATAATCCTGCATTACTTCATGTTGGATAGGTTCTGTTTTAAATCCATATGACGTTGTTGTTCGGCCTAATGAATTTTGGTAATTTAAATATTCTTCAACATCCTTCCAAACTCGTAAAATACCCTCGCCTTCGGATTGTCGAATACCCCAAGTTTCACCATATCTTCCAAAATCATATACTCTTCCTTGCTCACCAAAAGAAAGTGCTAATGCCATATGACCATGACGATGCCTTCTCCCATCGCTATCTGTAAATGGAGAACCAACAAGTACTTGAGCATATCCTTCTCTCCCTATTTCACTTGCACACAATCCATTCGGATCAATAAACATCAATGGACTGTTATTGGCGTAAGCGTAGAGATTCATGCCCCCGCCGAAACCAAACGGGTCCTGGGAGATGAAGAGCTCTCAAGTCTGATCTCACCTACCTGTTTCGCATTGAATTATAATCATTACACAATGCCTTAGATGATATTACTTTATTCCACTAATTAAACTTTCTGGATTAAATTTCTTTAAGTTTTCAGGCAATTTTTCAAATACACCAAATGCTTCTGCTTGGTTCAAAATTTTTGATATACTCATATAATATCCAAATAAATTACCTTTCTCAAAATCATTAACAGCATCTTCTTTTAACTTAATCGCATCTTCAATTAACTGCTCTAATACCTCTTCTATAAAATTTTCCATACTCATTAATACTACAACATTTCTTTCAATATTTGTATTTGCTCATCTGCATTTATAATTTCTTTCTGCCAACCATTTATTAAGCTTTGTTGATGACTTGGACTTAAAGTGTTCCAATTGGGCACATATTTACTCGGATTTGCTACTTTATCAAGGTGAACATTAATCCCTCGATTACCTGCCTGTAAAGAATTAATAGCTTTATTGATTTCTTTCGGACTTTTCCCTAAATAATTTTTAAGAAACCCTGAATGTTTTCCTCCTGCTAATGCCGTTTCATACGCAGATGTGCCTGTTTTAGCAGCAGCCTCAGTAACTGCTACAGCAGCTTCCGTAGTGACAGTTTGCGTATAAGACGCCCCGCGAAAAGTCGCGGCGATATCTGATCCCAACGGGCCTGCTCCTGTAGCAGGCCCCCATCTTACCGCCGTGCTCTCTGCGGCAAGAGGAGAAGCGGACGCGACTTCTGGAACGGTGGACGACTTTTCCTGTTGCAGTTCCGCGGCTTGCGACGCGGCGGCATGGCGCAAAATTGCGATGGTTTCCGAAAAAAGCCCCGGCGCGAGTTTTGGCCCGTGAGGTCGTTTTGCGGGGCGCGCAGGTGCGTGAGCGCCGACGCTTCACCCGACGCAAAAAACGTCAGTGCGAGGAGCAAAATCAGGCGTGTGAAATAACGCAGCACGACCGCAATCAAAGCGGCTAAAGGAAAAGCGGCGAGCCGAGCACGGACTGGCGCGACGTGTGCCGCAGGACGTTCGAACGACGTTGTTGCGTGCGACTGCGTGGGATCGGAAGGCATTCGCGTTGTTGCTGACGGAAAATCAACAATCATCGGCCTGACCCCTTCGGCTTTTCTCGGCCTCAATAAAATGCAATGCCGTCGAAGCTAATGCACGCACTTTCCCCATTGCTGCTGAATCTATCAAATCCGAAGGAGACACATTTTGATCAATTTGACTCAACTGCGTTTCCAACTTCAAAAGAGCATCTTCAGCTGCTACACCCAATCCGGTTTCATGCGCATGAAGTTGATCTTCCAATCCACTATCTGTGAATAATTGCTCAACTGCTTCAGTGAATGACGATACTTCATCTTTAGTTGATAACCAAAGGCGACGTTGCATTTCAGGATCACTCAGCTCCTGCAAACATTCGATTATTAGATTTTTATTCATCCACCAGTGTTAGCAGGTGATACATCTCGAATTGGTTTTAAAATTGTTTCGCCTTTTCCATACGCACAAGAAAATCTATTATTTCATTAAATAACTATGTTAAATATTATCGAAATAATAGATAATTATATTACTAATTCCTCAAAAAGTCCTCGAAACGGAGGATCGGGCCAAATCAGACGCCATGTAGTCTGACTTTCGATGTGTATATACCATTCTTCGGTTAGTGATTCGATCCCTCGATATCGTGAGAGCACCGGAATTTGTTTCGCTTTACCTTCGGCAATTATTTCACGCATCCACACGCAAAATTGCTGAAACTCAGCATAGCTTGCGAAGCCATGGATGCTTTGCCACGGACAAGTGTTCATTTGATTAGCCATGATGGATTTACTTTGTCAATGAAGATTTGGTTACCGCCACCTAACAAGCTACCTTGTGGCGCAGCGAATCCCTCAAAAATTATTGTTCCAGACGGAACCCTAATTGTTGAGATCAACTCGGCTGTATTTCCCCACTGAGGGGCCAAAGCGGCATCAATCCTAAATTGTAACGATCCGGTGGGTGCAGTTCGTGTCCAAAAGCCTCCGATTTCTCCAGCAGTTCCACCGTATGCTCGATACAACGTGGTTGCTTCCGTAGTGACAGTTTGCGTATAAGACGCCCCGCGAAAAGTCGCGGCGATATCTGATCCCAACGGGCCTGCTCCTGTAGCAGGCCCCCATCTTACCGCCGTGCTCTCTGCAGCAACAGATCCAATTTTTCCTGCATTTAATACTTTAAATTTACCAACAAGAGAAGGACTTGCGACTTCTGCAACCGCTTTCGTACTTGCAATAATCGGATCATTCAGATCGTACCAACCCGCCTTTCCGAAAGGATCCATCATGGCTGTCCATTGTTCTCCTCCTGTTTCCCAGAAACGGTTTTCATCAAGCGGCCACCTTGCCATTTGGATGGCCTTTGTCACCGTCCATCCGGTGCCGGCCACAATATTATTTCCAACGTCTAACAACGATAGCAATAATACCATCACCACCACATAAATAAGTCGAAAACTATTTGTATTGATCAAAAGGATTTCCCTCGTAAGGAATAAACGGTTTCAAAGGTTCAGACAAAAGACCACCATACGGAATTGCATGCAACCCATCATTATCTTTGTATAGCAATTTAAGACCGTCATAAGTAACTTGTTATTTACATCAAAATCAAATCTCCAGCTGTATTTAAAATTTTTCATGGTTTTCCTCTCTTTCTATTCCTCCGTCGATAATGACCCAAGCAAAGTCGTTTTTAAAATCATTAAAACATTCCTCACATATCCAGTGATAATGATCTAGAGTCGTATACCCTTCGTGAAGATCACCTAAATTTAAAGAAAACTTTCTACCGCAAAATTCACAATGATCATGATCCCATTCTTTAGAATATGGATGATATTGTTTTTTTGTGAGAATCTTTTCTTTTAAATACTTTTCTTGTCCTTGAAGTCGCCAATCTTTCATATCTTATTTTGCTCATTTTTTTTCTTTTGTTCCATCAGGAAATATACGATACCAATCTCCATTTTCATCCCTGTAATCCCAATGAGGGCCCTGAGGAGCTGGATGATTTAAATCAGGCCGGTAACTCTCATCAGTCTCAGGATTATAATAATTACCGTTGCCATCTCCAGGAGAGCTCCCAGGTTTACCTCTCCACTCTGTTCCCTCTGGCGCCTGATGCGGATCGTCACCAAGCCATTTATCATTATGATCTTCTTCTGCATTAGAAATGGCATGAGAACCAATTACAACAATTCCGACAGAAACCATGAGTTCTGCAGTAAGTTCTCTTCGAAGGTATGATTTTGTAGCTTCTTCACTCATCCAATAATACGTCGGCTCTCCCAGTCCCCAAAATCTCTCCACCGCCATCACTCCATTTTTGAACACGGTATATTTTGAAAACCCTGCAGCCCCACGATATACGCCTGCCTGTAAACGCCAATTTCCGCTTAACATATCGGTCATGTCAGCTGAATTTACCCCTTGCGAACACAATCCATTTGGGTCAACAAACATCAATGGGCTGTTATTGGCGTAAGCGTAGAAATTCATACCCCCGCCGAAACCAAGCGGGTCCTGGGCAATGAAACGCCCAAGGGCGGGATCGTAGTAACGATGCTTCATCCACATCAGGCCTGTGAGGTCTGTCTGTACGCCCAAGGCGCCGCAAAAGAGGAACGGTGTGGTACTATCGCTCGTTCTTTGAATCATATTGCCGTAAGGATCATAGGCAAACCGTCCTGTAACGCTACCGTTAGTATCGCTCAATGCTACCGTCGAACCTGTGTGATCAAAGTGATAATACTCCGGCACATCCGATTCACTTACCTCGTAGAGCAATCCTATTCCATACACATAACGAGTCGTTTTAGAAATAAACTGATAATACGATTCGCCATTA
>JAVBMG010000009.1:0-313890 GCA_031552815.1 Opitutales bacterium | reverse complement strand
TGACAGCGACGCCGAGTGCGGGTTATCGCTTCGTGAAGTGGAGTGATGCTACGGGAACGACGACCTTGAGCACGAGTTCTACGTGGACGATGCCTGCCTTGACAGCGAACACGACGGTGAAGGCTGTGTTTATCAAGCAATACAAGCTGATTGCGAACGTTGCGCTCAATTCCTCCATCAAGAATACCAGTCCGACACCGGGTTATATTACCGTTAATAGTGTGACGGTCGCTTTGGGAACAGCATTATGGTATGATGAAGGTTCAGAATTATCCATTGCACAGAATGAAAACACGGGTTACGAGTTCAGTAAATGGATGGATGGCATTTCGGCTGCAGACGAGTTAAAGTCAGTGGTTTCCATCACGATGAATGCGGATGCGACTGTGACCGCAAACTATGCAAAGAATGTATATGAGTTGCAGGTTATTGCTGATCCGACCATTGCAGGAAGCGTTTCGGGTAGCGGATCTTACGATCATGGAACCACCGTGCCGATCAGCCTGATCAGCACGAATCCCGGATATGAATTCCTTGGATGGGATACCAATGGTGACGGTGAAGTCGATATAACGGATGTGAATTCAACCGTTACCCTGGAAGGTCCGATGATTGTTAAGGCAAAATTCAAGCGTGTTCATACGCTGACCTTATCCACGTTGCCTGCAGACGGTAGCATGGGAAGCGCTTTTGCCACGAACGGAACAGTGATTCCTCCTGCCAGTGACCATAAGTATTCTTATGATCATAATGCAACCGCAAACATTACTGCCACCCCGGCTTCAGGATACATGTTTGTACGTTGGACCGGAAAAGTGGATGGCCCGTTGGATGCAAACACAACGATTAAAATGGATGAATCCAAATCGTCCACGGCAATCTTCCGTGAGATTACCTACCGGACTCTGGGTATCCTGGTTGATCCGGTAGCTGGCGGTACCGTTACCGGTGCAGGTACGTATCTGGATGGAACTATTGTCGATGTGGCAGCAACCGCAAATCCGGGATATACCTTTGATAAGTGGGTAGGTCCGGTTTATCACGAGCAGGTCAGCGCTACCAAGGTGTTCATGGATCAGAACATTTCCCTGACAGCGAAATTTAAGGCAAGAAAGTATGTCATAAAGGGTTATGCTTCGCCGACCGATGCCGGTACGATAACAGGCTTGGGCGAATATGCTCACATGGCGCCGGTCACTATTTCCCAGACAGCAAGTTTAGGTTATCAGTTCAGCAAATGGGAAATTGACTACGACAGCGATGGTACCGTTGATGATTCCAAGACGGATGCATCTTTGTCGTTCGTAGCCAATAAGGACGTTACCGTGTCAGCCATTTATCTGTGGCACCACATAAAGGGAAATCTGGAAGTAAAGGCAGTCCCAGCTGAAGGCGGTAATATTTCGCACGTGGCTGATTCCTTGGTGGTTGACGGTTCCATGCGCGTAATTAGTGCAAAGGCAAAGGATGGCTACGAGTTCATCGGTTGGTCCGGCACAAGTGTAAATGACTTGAATGCTGTGGAAACATTGATGGATGGTACGCAGGTGGCAAAAATCGTTCTGGACGGCAACGGTGACAAACAGATCATTGCCCTGTTCCAGAAACAGGAATCCACCCTGAATATCAATGTATTGCCGGCAGGTTCCGGTGTGGTATCCGGTGCAGGCACTTATACAAGAGGCGCAACCGCTTCCATTACCGCGACACCAAAACCGGGTTACCGTTTTGTAAAGTGGAGTGATAATGTTGTCAGCACCAGGTCAATGGCATCTTCGGTTGTCATCAACGGTCCTACCTTCGTAACCGCTCACTTTGAGGAAGAACCGCCGCAATACCAGCTCACCGTATCGGTTGATCCGGCGGATCAAGGTGCGGTGTCGGTCACAGGCGGTATCCCGATCTCCGGTTCCACGCTGCATGATGAAAATGCCCAGGTTGCCATTAAGGCAACGGTAAGCAATATCAGTTCTTATACGTTTATCGGATGGATGGGAGATACCGGACACTTGGTTTATAACGTGAAGGACAGCACCAACATTGTGTACATGTCTTCGGATACGACGCTGGTTGCCAAGATCAGTCTGCGTATGCCGATTCTGGAAATCAAGGCCCAGGATCACTATCCTGATAATGTGCTTGAGTGTGAAGGCGGTCATGTAAATGTCGGAGGACACGTTTCCGAAGGTACGCTTTACAACCTGGAAGCAACGCCGAAACCGGGATATAAATTCAACGGCTGGATCATACAGGGTGATGCGAACGGAGCGAATATTGCTGATCCTGCAAAAGCCAAGACCACGGTTATCATGGGATATGATCACGTAATCATTATCGGCAAATTTGTTCCTTCAAGCGGAGGCAGCGGCGAAGACGGTAAAATTACCGTTGAAGGCGGTAACATTCTCTATGATACACCGACAGTCAGAAGCTCTGAGCACTTCATTAGCGGAAGCAGTAAGAAATAACTAACAAAGGAAATAATACATACTAACTAATCGATTGATGCGAAAAAGACTAAGTGTTTCTACAGTGATACTCACATTGCTTGCGCCTGCGTTATCCATGCAGGCGGAGGATGTTTATAATTGGAATAAGCCGGAAGAGACTACGGGATATTGGAACGGAATATACTTTCAGATCCGGAATTCCGATACAGGGTTTCCTTCTAAATCGGAAACAGGTGCCTATTCCGACTTCAGGAATCAGGACTTATCCGGCAGGGTTTTTCAGATAAGTAATTACACTATTGGCCTGGATCTGAGCAATGCAAAGTTTGATAACGCCATTATCGCAAATGCCCGTTTTCTGGGCGTGAGCGAGCATGGCTTCACCAAGGAAATGCTGTATGCGACGAAAAGTTATGCCGATAAGAATCTGAACGGTATTTCTTTTGCTGCGAGCGGAATCAATGTTGCCTCTTATTCTTACAGTAATTTGTCCGGATGGGATTTTTCGGGGCAGAGTCTGCGTTATGCGAATTTTACCGATGCAAACCTGAGCAGTGCTGATTTTTCAGGAGCTGTCATTGACGGAGCCAACTTTTCTTATTCGCGCGGGACGGGATCAGGGCTGTCCAGGGCTCAATTGGAATCAACCCAGAGTTACATAAGCGGTAATCTTTCGGGCATCAATGTGAGCAAGCTGGATTTGACCGGAATCTCTTTTGACGGGAAAAATCTGTCCGATGCTGTTTTCTATGAAGGTTCAGATGATGGAGCCGTGATTACCGGAGCATCCTTCAATAATGCCATCATCAACGGGGCCAGGATGAAACTGTATACTGTTGTCGGTGCCAGATTTCAGTTTCCCGGTTTGACCGCTGAACAGCTCGCGCAAACGCAGAGCTATAAAAACAAGGATCTAAGGAATGTTGATTTCTTCGGAAATGGTTCGCCGGGGGAATACATTGATTTCTCCAAGCAAAGGCTTGATGGTGCGAAAGTCGTCGTGGGCGGTAGTTTCGGGCAGAGTGATTTTTCCGGTGCGGACATGCGCGGAGCGCAAATTGTTGATAATCGTAGCGGTACGGGGGGATTGACTTCCGCTTATTTTGCATCGAACGGTCAGAATAACGTGTATCACGCTATTCTGAGCGATGGCTCGGTTTATTCCTACGCGTATAAATCAGGAACTTTTTCCGGGTTCAACGGGATCAGGCTGGAAGCCGGTTTTAAGGATGAATACCGGAATGTCACTTATGACGGTACTTTGACCATTTACAACCATGCATCGGTTGCTGTGAATGTTCAGGATAATTTTGTCATTAAGAATGGAGCTGTACTGGATTTCCGTCTTGATGGAAATGAGTGGAACAAGGCGCTGACCTTTACTTCGGCAGCGGAAAATATGAATTTTGAACTGTCAGGTAAAATCAAGTTCAGTCTGGAAGCGGGTGTAACCAAGGAACAACTGTTACATCTGGGCAGCATTCATGTTATTGATTGGGCCTCTCTGGGTAATGAGGCGGATATCATGGCGCTGCTAGGTCTCACCAACGACACGGTGGACAGCGTACTGGATTATTCGGCGCTGACAGATCTGGGATTGATTGTGGACACCAGTTCATTTTTCACAACAGGTGATTTGTTGGTAATGAATTCTGTTCCGGAGCCATCAGCGTATGCAAGTATTCTTGTGATCGCATCCATGGCCACAATTGCTCTGAAAAGACGTCGCCGTCAGGTTTGTATCCGGTAGCATAAATCATCATTGCGTTTCTGATTATTGCGGTCTAGCAATTGTCTGAAACGTGATGTCAGATTCAGACAGTCTTTCGGGAGTTTTAAACAGGATAGTTTTCTTCAATGAAGAAAACCATTTCTGTATCGGCGAAATCGTTACGGAACAAAAGGAAACCGTAACCGTCGCCGGTAATCTGCCCGGTGTGCAATGCGGCGAAACGTTGCAGTTAAAAGGGGAATGGACGCGTCATCCGCAGTACGGAAACCAGTTCAAAATCGCGTCTTTTACTTCCATGTTGCCGTCCACGGTTCACGGTATAAAAAAATACCTGGGGAGCGGTTTGATTGCAGGTATCGGCAAAACCTATGCGGCAAAAATCGTAAAACATTTCGGGCCGGATACCTTGCGTGTGATTTCCGAGGATTCCGGTCGCCTGACGGAAGTCGAAGGCATCGGAAAGCAACGTGCGCATGCCATCAAACAGTCGTGGGAAGAGCAGCGTTCGCTGCGTGACCTGATGGTGTTTTTACAGACATACGGAGTGACTACTTCGCAATGTCTGAAACTGATCCAGAAATACGGCGCCGAGGCAAAATGTATCCTTACCGACGATCCTTACCGTGTTGCCCGGGAAGTTGAGAGAATCGGTTTCAAGACAATTGACCAGATTGCGCTCAATATCGGTTTCCCGAACAATTCTGCCAAACGGATAGACGCTGGCACTTTGTTCATGCTTCAGACGCTGGAAGAAGAGGGCCATACGGCTGTTCCGGCGGAGAAACTGATTGCCGTGACCTCCGAGGCATTGGCCGTGGCATCCGATCTGGTCACAGAACGGATTAAGGCATTGCTGGAGTTGCGTGATTTAAAGGGCGCCGATCATGGCAGCATGGTTCAGCTTCCGGTTCTTTTCCGGGCCGAAGAGCGAATTGCCGTTGCGCTGAAGCGGGTAAAGCTTTCTCCGTCGGCGCTGCCCCCTATTATCACCGATAAAGCGGTAGCATGGGCGCAGGAACGTTCAAGACTGGAGTTTGCGCCTGAACAGTCGGAGGCAATATATGCATCGCTGACAAACAAACTGACAATCCTGACGGGCGGTCCCGGAACAGGGAAAACCACGATTCTGCGGGCGATTTGCGATATTTTGAAAGCAAAGAAAGCCACGATACTCATGGCATCACCGACAGGACGCGCGGCGCAGCGCATGACTGAAACAACCGGTGTTTTTGCGCAGACGATCCACCGCATGCTGAAATATGATCCGGCAAGCGGCGGATTTGTCCATGGCGAGGAACACCCGTTGAAGTGTGATTTTCTTATCGTGGATGAAAGCAGCATGCTGGATACGCGTTTAGCCTCTTCGCTGCTTCAGGCGATTCCGGCAACAGCGCATGTGCTTCTTGTGGGCGATGTTGACCAGTTACCTTCGGTAGGGGCGGGAAATATCCTGAAGGATTTTATTGCATCCGATTGTTTCCGTGTGATCCGTTTATCGCAGGTATTCCGGCAGAATAAACGCAGCGGTATCGTGCAGATTGCCCACAATATCCTGGAAGGGAGCGCAGCCGGACCGGCGGTAGCATCGACGCTTGCCGATTTGAAGCCTGAATACGATATGCATTTCGTGCGTGCGGCTGATCCCCAGCATGCGCTTTCGCTCATAAAGGAATTATGTACGCGGTTTGTGCCCGAGCATTACGGGTTTAACGGTATCCGGGACACACAGGTGCTTGCTCCAATGCACAAAGGGGAAGCCGGGATCGGGAACATCAACAATTTTCTTCAAAAAGAGCTGAATCCGCGCAGCGAGTATGTACAGTTTGGTGCGTTGCGTTTTACATTGGGCGACAAGGTCATTCAGACAAGAAACAATTACGACAAAGGAATATTCAACGGTGACCTTGGCTATATAACGGCAATCAGTAGCGAGCACGGTAGCATCGCTGTGGATTTTGACGGTAGCATCGTTGACCTGAAAAAATCCGACCTGGGTGATTTGCAACTGGCTTATTCGATTTCCATACACAAAAGCCAGGGAAGTGAGTTCCCCGTTGTTATCATTCCGTTGCTGAGACAGCATTTTATCATGTTGCAACGGAATCTGCTGTATACGGGAATCACCCGCGGGCGCAGGAAGGTCTTTGTTGTCGGTGATCCTGCGGCTTGGGGAATGGCAGTCCGCAATATTCAGAGTGCCACGCGATGCACTGATTTACTGGGAAAAATCCGGACGATACTGTGAACGGGGAATAGGAGGAGACGCAAGGCGAGAGGCGATCCCGGAAAACAGTAAGTTCCGGAATGGGTTATGTATTGAAGCCGTAAATGATTCTTTGTTCTCGTTTCTTATGTCTCTTTAAATTAAATATTTTGCCAAAGACGTTCATGGAAACATAATGTTCCTTTAATTATGAAATTCGAAACGCTTTGTCTTCATGCCGGGCAAAAACCCGATTGCGAAACATTATCACGCGGTTTGCCGGTTTATCGCACGAATGCATTTGTGTTTAAAAGCACGGAGCATGCTGCAAACCTTTTTGCGCTGAAAGAGCCGGGTAATATTTACACACGTCTCGGCAATCCGAATCTTGACGCACTGGAGCAGCGCTGTGCGGCATTGGAAGGCGGCGGAGCGGCGGTATCGCTGGCATCGGGCACAAGCGCTATTTTTTATGCAATCATTAATATAGCCCAGTCCGGAGATGAAATCGTATCGGCGAACAATCTTTATGGCGGTACTTTCGTTCAGTTTAACGATATTTTACCGGCGCTTGGTATCAAGGTGAAGTTTGTGAATCCGAATGACCCGCAGAATTTTGCGAAAGCAATCACACCGAAAACAAAGGCGCTTTTCTGCGAATCCGTCAGCAATCCGGGTCTGGACGTTGCCGATTTGGAGGCGATTGCGAAAATTGCACATGACAACGGAATCCCGTTCATCGTGGACAATACATTCGGGACGCCTGCATTGTTGCGTCCGTTTGAGTTTGGCGCGGACATTGTGGTTCATTCGCTGAGCAAATGGATGGGTGGCCACGGAACAGGCATCGGCGGCGTGGTTGTGGATTCAGGGAAGTTTAATTGGAATACGGAAAAGTTCCCGTTGTATAGCCAGCCGGATGCTTCGTATCATGGGTTGCGTTGGGGTGCGGATTTGCCTGCGCCATTACAGCCGGTCGCTTTTGCCTTGCGCCTGCGTACGGTTCCGCTCCGGAACCTGGGCGCCTGTCTGTCTCCGGACAACGCCTGGATGTTCATGATCGGGCTCGAAACGCTTGGCATGCGCATGGAACGTCACTGCGAAAATTCGTTGGCGGTAGCATTGTATCTTAAAAAACATCCGAAAATCGCCTGGGTACGTTTCCCGGGATTGAAGGATGATCCGGGTTATGTGTTGAATCAGAAATATCTGAAAGGCAAGGGCGGTAGCATGGTCGTCTTTGGTATTAAAGGCGGCCGCGATGCAGGAGCAAAGTTTATTGATACCCTGAGGCTGTTCAGCCATCTCGCAAATGTGGGTGACTCAAAAAGCCTGGCGATTCATTCGGCTTCGACAACGCACAGTCAGTTGACGGATGAGCAGCTTGAAACAGCGGGTATTTCCCAGGATCTTGTCCGTTTGTCCATCGGTATCGAGCATATTGATGATATTATTGAGGACCTGGAACAGGCGCTGGAAAAGGTATAAGAACGAACGAGGCAACCGGAGGTAAGATTCGGCAGCGCATTCCTTAACGCTTTATTATCATGGCATTCAGCTACAGGCATCGGGTACAGTTTTTTGAAACGGACGGGGCTCAAATCGTCCATTTTTCCAATTATTTCCGCTTCATGGAAATGGCGGAAACGGCTCTTTACGAAACGTTTCTGGAGAAAGAAAAAGGGCGTGACGGTTCACACGGTTTTCCCCGTGTGAATGTACAGTGTCACTATAAAGCTCCGTTACGTTTTCGCGATGAGGTGGAAATCTGTGTTTCGCTGAAAGAGATACGAAGCAAGTCGTTCACGTTGCGTTTTGATCTGTTCAAAGTATCGGAGACGCAAAAAGAACCGGTGGCAGAGGGTGAAATGAGTATGGTTTATGTTACCTTTGATTTTGCGAACAGGAAGATGACCCCCGGCGCATTGCCGGAAGCATTCAGGGTAAAATTGATGCAGATCTGAAGGTAGGACATGATTGAACGTTAAATGAAAAACGGCTTGCAGAAGGAGTTGTCCTTGATGGCCCGTGCCGGATTGGATTGGTTTTTGGTGGCGATGCTTATTGTCATCACGGGCGCATGGCTGCATCCGTCGCTTGGCCAGGGTGAAGGTGTGTTTTCGCTGAAAGCGATAGCAAATTACGGAATTGCACTGATCTTCTTTTTCTACGGCATGCGCCTAAGTCCCGAAAAGTTCAGGGCGGGGTTGGTAAACTGGAAACTGCACATGGTCGTGCATGCCAGTACTTTCATTGTCTTTCCGCTGATTGTTTTATTCGCGAAATACTGTTTCGGCGGCGAAGACAGTGATCTTCTGTGGCTTGGCGCTTTTTATCTGGCAGCCTTGCCGTCAACCGTATCCTCCTCCGTGGTTATGGTTTCCATCGCTCACGGTAACATGCCGGCAGCAATTTTTAACGCGAGTATTTCCAGCTTGCTCGGGGTGTTCATTACTCCGTTATGGATGCAGCTTTTTCTTTCCCAGGGAGGGGAGAGCCTTGATCTTTGGCATGTTATCGGCGGGTTAATCGTTCAGATTCTCATTCCTGTTACCATGGGTATTTTTCTGAATAAACGGTTCGGCCGTTTCGCCGAGAAGCAGAAAGCAAAGTTACGTGTTTTCGATCAGCTTGTCATCCTGATGATTATTTATACTTCGTTCTGCGATTCTTTTGGCGGACACATGTTTTCCGGATTTTCGGCAAAAGATCTGCTGATACTCGGCGGCAGCTTACTGCTCCTGTTTTTTGTCATGTACGGGGTGATTTTGCTGCTTTGCTGTATTTTACGTTTTTCTCGGGAGGATTATGTTACCGCCCTGTTTTGCGGGTCAAAAAAGTCACTTGTCCATGGTACCGTCATGTCCAAGGTCTTATTTGCCAACATGAGCGGGCTGGGTATCATTCTTTTGCCGATCATGCTTTATCATGCCTTGCAGTTAATTCTGGCAAGCATCATTGCGCAGACAATGGGGCGCAGATATGAAGCAAGTGTCGCGGTTGAAAATAAACACGGGTAAGTATTAAATCATCAGACCAATGAAAATACTTTTTGAAATTTTGCCTATTCTGTTAATTCTTCTTAAGTAAACTGTTTTAAATGAAAGTTCTCGTTGCCATGTCGGGTGGAGTGGATAGCTCCGTAGCGGCCTTGCTGTTGAAAGAGCAGGGTTATGACATTGCCGGTGCGTATATCAAGACATGGATGGATGAAAACGATGTTTTTGCGGAATGTCCCTGGGAGCGGGATCGCGAGGACGCGAGTGCGGTGGCGGGACTGTTGGGTATTGACTTCGAGGTCGTGAACCTGATCAACGAATACAAGGCAAATGTTGTCAATTATCTGGTTGAAGGGTATCGTCACGGTATTACGCCGAATCCGGATATCATGTGTAATCGCGAGATGAAGTTTGGCATATTCCTGGATTATGCCCTGAAGAACGGTTTTGACGCGATTGCAACGGGGCATTATTGCCGGAATCAAGTGAATGCGGACGGATCGGTGGATATTCTGCAAGGGCGTGACGAAAACAAGGATCAATCATATTTTCTGGCATTGGTCCGGCAGGAACAGATGCGGCATGCGTTATTTCCGGTAGGTGCGCTGACAAAATCCGAGGTTCGTGCGCTTGCGGAAAAATATAAGCTGCCGAATGCGGGAAAGAAGGATAGCCAGGGTATTTGTTTTCTTGCGGGAAAGATGAAAATCAATGATTTCCTGAAACAGTACATTCCCGACGAACCGGGTCCTATCGTGAAACCCAATGGTAGCATTATCGGCAGGCATCGTGGTTTGCACCGTTACACGATAGGGCAGCGCAAGGGCATTGATTTACCGTCGAATACGGACTTCAAACATTTCGTTGTCGTGGCAAAACGCATGGATACAAATGAACTGGTTGTTGCCTTTGATGAACCGGATGCTCCCGGGCTCTATACGCAGGATTGGCTGATCCGCGATTTGCATTTTATTAATAAACCGGTGACGGCAGCATGCACGCTTTCCGCGAAAGCACGTTACCGTGATCCGTCAGTGAAAATTGATTTTGAACCACTTGACGGAAACATCACCCGGGTGCGTTTCCATGATGAACAGCGGGCATTGGCAGCAGGTCAGGTAATTGCCTTTTATTCGGACGATATCCTGCTGGGCGGCGGCTATTATCTGCGTCCGTCAGTATGACGGCAAGCCTTGGCGGAAACCCATTTGCAACAGTTTCTCCCGTAAGCTTGGGATGTCGCTGATTTCCGTGTTGCAGTGCAGTTGCGAGGCGAAATCGACAACGGTGCAGTAGTTATTCTCCGCACTGTAGACATTTCCTTCGGAATCCTTGAGCAGAACGGCGGAAAACCCAAGTCCGGTGCAGCATTCATGTTCCAGTTCAACCGCAAACCAGGATCCGGAAGGCAGTCTTTCATGCGGAACTGTACCAAAGTCGGGAGCAGGATTATTTATTTTCGAAAGTATTTGGTAGGTGTCTTTGTAGAAGGCTTTTGTCCGGTAATCGACGGAAAGACGTGTATACAGGAATACGGCAGCACTGCCAACGGTCAGCAGAAAAACACCTATGCCATACGCTATCTGTTTCATGAGAGGGAAAGCATCAAATGTGTCAGGATACAGGTCAAGCGCGAAGCGGCAGGAAAAGCGGCACGGAATTAAAAACGGTTTATGCTGCCGTCTATCTTCTCTGGGAAGTAAAAAATTCTTTGCGCTTGTTACTGCTTTACGGTTAAATCTGTGGTTTAATTTATATGAGCAAGCAATTTTATATCACAACTGCTATTGATTACGCGAACGGTTCTCCTCACTTGGGGCACGCCTATGAGAAAATCCTGACGGATACGATTGCACGTTACCGCCGTCTTATCGGCGATGAAGTTTTCTTTCTGACGGGATTGGACGAGCATGGACAGAAGGTACAGCAAACGGCGGCCAAGCGCGGTGTCGATCCCCAGGCGTTGTGCGATGAGGTTGCTGTCGTTTTTCAGGATATGTGCAAACGCCTGAATATTACCCATAATGATTATATTCGTACGACGGAAGAACGTCATAAGAAGGTGGTGCGTGACTTGCTTCAGAAACTGCATGACAGCGGTGATATTTATAAAGCGGAATTCAAAGGATTTTACAGTCCGAGAGCTGAGCAGTTTTTAAAGGAAAAGGATCGTGTTGACGGAAAATGGCCGGAAGAATATGGCGAAGTGATTGAGATTTCGGAAACCAATTATTTCTTTCGCCTTGCAAAGTATAAAGACTGGCTGGTCGAATACCTGAATGAAAACCAGGATTTTATCTTTCCGCGTTTCCGTTTGAAGCAGGTTCTTGAATTTTTAAAGGAACCGATCAATGACCTGTGTATTTCCCGCCCGAAGGAACGTCTTTCCTGGGGTATTTCGCTTCCGTTTGATGAAAACTACGTGACCTATGTCTGGTTTGATGCGTTGGTGAATTATATCTCGGCAGTGGGATACGGTACGCCTGATTTCGAAAAATGCTGGCCGGCTGATTACCATGTGATAGGCAAGGATATCATGCTGCCGCCGCATTCCGTGTACTGGCCGATTATGCTGAAGGCCTTGGGTATTCCGATTCCGAAGCACCTTCTTGTTCACGGCTGGTGGTTGCAGTCCGGAGAAAAGATGAGCAAGAGTTTGGGTAATTACATTAATCCGCTTGATCTGCTGGATATTTACGGCACGGATGCTTTCCGCTACTTTGTGATGCGTGAAATGAATGTCGGACAAGACAGCGATTTTTCCGTGGAACTTTTCAAAATACGTTATACCAGCGATCTGGGTAATGATCTGGGCAATCTGGTGAGCCGGTTGTTGAATATGGGCAGTCGTTATTGCGAAGGCGGAAAACTGCCGGCACCGGAAATCGACGAAGAGCCGGAAAAGGAATTACGTGCATTATGGGACCAGAAACGCGATGAAACATTGAGTTTTTACGGTGATTTTCAGTTCCATCAAGGTCTCGACAGAACCTTCCAGTTTATCAAGGCTATCAACCGCTATGCGGAAATCCGTGCTCCATGGAAGCTCGCAAAGTCAGAGGATACTGTTGATCAGCAAAAACTCAGGACCTCGCTTTTCTATATGGGTGAAGGGCTGCGTCTGGGCAGCATCCTCCTGGCTGCTGTCATGCCCGATATCGCAAACCGTATCCAAGGCTTGCTTGGACAAGGTGAAATCAAAACATGGAAAAGCGGCTTGGATTGGGGGAACGTGCTCGTTGGCGCTTCGTTGGGAGAGAAAACGATTCTCTTTCCGAGACCGGACCAGGAATAGTGTTTTGCAACGGACGTGAAGGTGGTTCCGATCAGTCAATTCCGTTCGTTGGACTTTGAGTCGCTCCGGCAGTTTTTGTGCGAAGCGGCGACGGTAGCATCTGAAAAAGGAACCTCGCAGCTGGTGAGTATTTCCCTGCCTGTCCGTCATGTTGATCCGCTTGCTGTTCTGGAATCCATTTATGAGCGGGATCAATTCCATTTCTATATGGAGCATCCGGCCGGGAAAGAGGCGATAGCGGGCGCGGAAGCGGTGATTGCATTTTCGGCTTCGGGTGAGAAACGCTTTGAAGCAATACAGGCATTTGCCCGTGGGGTTTTGGATAATTGCATTGTTACGGGTGGAACGGATGGTTCAGGCAATGATTTGCTCCCTTTTTCCGGCCCGCATTTTTTCACGGCATTTTCCTTTGAGGATCGTTTAAGGTCAGATGCGGCGGCCCGTGTATTTGTTCCGCGTTGGCAGGTGAGTATCTCCGGGAATATTTCCGTGGCGGTTGCCAACGTATTGGTTGATGCGGGTGCGGATGTTGATTTCCTGGCGAAAAAGGTTTGGGCTGCGCATGGAAAATTTTTCCATTTTGATTATTCCGGATTGGATCAGGAAGCGGAAACCGAAGCAGATACTGTCGAGATTTCGGAAACAGGCGGCAGTACGGCTTATCCTGAGCGCGTTGCCAAGGCGGTGGCATCCATCCGTTCGGGAAAATACCGGAAAATCGTCTTGGCGCGTTGTTTGGAATTAACACGGAAACATCCGTTCCAACCGTTTGTATCATTGAATGGATTACGCCAGTATTATCCTGACTGCTATACATTTTCCTTTGGTTTGGAAAACGGAAGATCGTTTATCGGGGCAACGCCGGAACGCTTGGTGGAGGTGAAAAAAGGATATTTACGTACGGTAGCATTGGCCGGTAGCATCGGTCGCGGAAAGTCTGCATCGCAGGATGCTCAATTGGCCTCCGAGTTGATTAACAGCGCGAAGGATATCGCCGAGCATAGCCTGGTTGCGGAATCGATACGCGAACGTCTGGCGTCTATCCATGTTCCTGTTAAGCTTGGAAAAGAATCCACGGTCTTGCGTCTGGCAAACGTACAGCATCTGTTGTTACCGATTGAGTCGGAAGTAGGAGATGGATTTCATTTGCTGGAGGCTGCTCAGGCTTTGCATCCGACTCCGGCGGTTGGCGGTTATCCTGTTGATCTGGTGAGAGGCGATATTGCCGAGCTCGAAGGGTTCGAACGCGGTCTGTATGCGGGAGGCATCGGTTGGTTTAATGCTGAAGGAGAAGGCGAATTGGTTGTGGGACTACGCTCTGCGCTGATTGAAGGTAACCGGGCAAAAGTGTTTGCCGGAGCTGGTATCGTGGCGGATTCCGACCCGGAGAAAGAATTAAAGGAAACGGATTTAAAACTTTCCGCCATGTTGCGTGCGCTGGGATGATGGCTTCATTGTTTACTCATGCACAATCCATGTTACCGTGAATTTATGATTGAATGGATAGATAGTCATTGTCATCTGGACGGATTTGATCGCCGGGGACATTTACCGGAAATTTTACAGCGGGCCAATGAGGCGGGTGTGAAGCAAATGATTGCTGTCGGTACAGGGCCAGAAGATTGGGCCTGGGGAAAGGCTGCGGCACAACAGCATCCTCAAAGGATTTTTTATACAGCAGGTTTGCACCCGAATTATGTGTCGGAAAACTGGGAGTCTGATTTGAAACATTTGGAAGGGTACCTTTCGGAAACAGGAACACCGCCGGTCGCATGGGGAGAAATCGGATTGGATTTTTACCGTTTGCCGTCAGATCAGTCCGAAAGAGAAAAGGTGCGCTGCTGGCAAATAGCCGCATTTCGCAATCAGTTGGCATTGTTCAAACAAAGCGAGCTTCCGATAATCATCCACAGTCGCCACTGCTTTGAGGAAACCTTTTCGATGATCAGGGAATCCGGTCTTTCGGGTGCTCGTTTTGTTTTTCATTGCTATTCCTACGGCGTTGAGGAAATACGTAGACTGAACGCGATCGGGGCAAGGGCTTCCTTTACAGGAAACATTACCTACAAGACTGCTGAGGCAATCAGGGATGCGGCGATTGCCCAAGGCGCAGAAAAATTAATGATTGAAACCGATTGTCCGTATCTTGCTCCTGTCCCGCATAGGGGAGAAACCAACGAACCTGCTTACCTTGCAGAGACAGGAAAATATTGTGCAGCATTGTTTAATGCTACCGTCGAGGATTTCTCGCAGCAGCTCGCTCGCAATACGCGAAACTTTTTCAGGTTGCCATAGGACTTCGCGGAATGACAACAAATCGTTATTGCTAAAACTCCTTAATTTGACAAAACAGACGTAACATGAGCGAACACAGTGATAAGAACGAACCGGTATTGAAAAACGGTGCGAAACAAAAGCAGTGGGATGAAACCCAAACTCAGGACACATGGCGTATTTTCAAGATTATGAGTGAGTTTGTGGAAGGTTTTGAAAAGCTTTCCCGTTTGCCTCCCTGTGTAACCATTTTTGGGTCTGCCCGCATTAAAAAGGGTTCGAAGTATTATGAGTTGTCCCGTGAAATTGCTTACCGTTTAGGGAAAGAAGGTTACGGTGTTATTACCGGTGGTGGTCCCGGTATCATGGAAGCAGGCAACCGCGGTGCGCGCGAGGCGGGAACAACATCCGTCGGCGCAAACATTGTATTGCCGTTTGAACAGCATGCGAATCCATATATTGATCCGGACAAACACATTGATTTTCATTACTTTTTCGTGCGCAAGGTGATGTTCCTTAAGTATTCGCAGACTTACATTATCATGCCCGGTGGTTTCGGAACGATGGATGAGGCGTTCGAGGCGTTGACGCTGATTCAGACAAACAAGAGCGACCGTTTCCCGGTTATCTTTGTCGGAAGCGAATATTGGGTCGGTCTTATTGATTGGATACAAAACCGTATGTTGGGTGAAGGCTATATCAGTCAGGAAGATTTGGATTTGTTTTCGGTAGTGGATTCTGCGGACGATATTGTTGCTATCATTGACAATTACTGGCGTACGGGAAAACTCAAGCTGCGCGAGAATTTCTAAAACACTATTTCAATGCTACCGTGACGGTGGCATTTTTTTGAGTCAGACGGAATTTTTCAGAGAAAATTCCTGAGCAATGCAACAGTCTGATCGGTCGCACCCTTATTCTGATCGTGCCAGTTGCTGGCCGCTTTACTCATCGCTTTACGGGCGTCAGCATCTTTCATCAGATCCACGAGTTTATTTTGTGCATCGGATAAATCGTTTGCCTTGATTGCTGCCTTGCAGGCTTCGAGGCTGCGGCAGAGCGGGCGGAAATTGCTCATATTAGGGCCGTAAACAATCGGTATGCCGAGAACCGCGCATTCGATGGGCGTTTGTCCGCCGTTGTTTGGCGGAATGCTTTTACCGATGAAAGCCACGTCGGCGATCTGTGAAAGTATCCTGAGTTCTCCTGTGGTGTCGGCGATGTACATATCCAGTTCTTTCTGCGCAAGCATCTGTTCGCTGCGGAATTGGCAGGTGAATTCTGTTTTTTCAATGAATGCCTTGATTTCTTTCCGGCGTTCGGCATGACGGGGGACAATGAACAATTTACAGTCAATACCATGAGTCTTTGCCTGTCGGTAACATGATATTAACAATGCTTCTTCGCCGGGCCATGTTGATGAGCCGAGCAGAACAAGGGTCTTGTTTGCGCGCTCCTTGTCTATGCCGAACACACTCATCCGCAAGGCGATCTTTTCTTCATCGGAGAGCTGTGGCTGGACGGTAACATCAAATTTTAGATTGCCGGTAACATGGACGCGCTCCTTGTCGCAGCCAAGGGCAATGAGTCTTTGCGCATCATCTTCCGAGGATGCGCCGATGACGGTCATCTTGGAAAAGAGGCGTTTGGCAATGCCGCTTACTTTACTGTAGCGCGCGAAGGAACGGTCGGAGAGGCGGGCGTTGATGAGCGCGACGGGAATCTTTCTTTTTTTCGCCTGGTGCAGATGCTCCGGCCAGATTTCGCTCTCCATCAGTATGGAAAGATCGGGCGCTATTTTGTTCCATGCCCGCCATGAAAAGAGCCAGAAGTCGATGGGAAAGATACCGATATGGACAAGCGGATTTCCTGAGTAACTATCGCTTGCTATTTTGTATCCCGTGCTGGTGGTAGTTGTTAATACGATTTCACAGAGACCGCTTTCTGTCAGTCTTTTGACGATGGGGGCGACTGCCTGCATTTCGCCGACGCTTACTGCCTGTATCCATATCCGTCGGAGCTTCGGTTGTTTGGGCGGCATTTTTATTTTCCCGAATCTGTGCGAAAAGTCTTTCGCATAACCGCCGCGTTTCAGCATCCGCCGCAGATAATACGGCGATGCAAAAAGCAATATGGGCAGAAACAGTAAACGGTAGAGAAAAATCATTGAATGAGTGAGGCTTCGAGGGAGTATATCTGTTTCCGTCAGAAGGTGTGCGCGGCAGCAGAAATTTTCTGGATCAGTTTTGTGGTGGAATAGCCTTCGAGGAAAGGGAGAAAGCGGATTTTCGCGCCTGTATTTTCCAAGGCTGCGCGTTCTTCCTTGTTAAGCGTTTCGAGGGTATAGTCCCCGGCCTTTGTGTAAATATCCGGTTCAATTGCCAGTATTTCCCGGGTGAGGCGTGGTTCGTGGAAAACAAAAATACGGGAGACGCAATCAAGTCCGCCCAGCATGTACGCACGCTCGGTTTCGTTCATTACAGGACGGGATGGTCCTTTCAGTGCGGAAGTGCTGGCATCGCTGTTGAGCCCGACCCAGAGTTCGTCACCGAGTTCGGCGGCAGCTTTGAGGTAGGAAAGATGACCGGGGTGGAGCAAATCAAAGCACCCGTTGGTGAGCACGAGTATTTTCTTGTCTGCTTTCAGCTTTTTTCGCTCGGCAACGCATTGCTCAAGCGTGAGCCATTTGGGATTAGGAAGGTTTTTGATGGTCATTATCGGAAAAGAACCGTTTTGCTTTTTCAAAGAAAGATTCCTCAGTCGGATGCTCAGGATCTCCGCATGCAATCGCATAGGCTTCAAGTTTTTCTCTTTGTTCCTTGTTAAGTTCTCTGGGAACTTCAATCTTTATGCGAACATACTGGTCGCCGTGAATAGTGGAGCTTCCGAGTTTAGGCATGCCGTGTCCGCGCATGCGGAAGGTGGTTCCTTGCTGGGTACCGGTCGGTATCTTGAGCGCTGCTTTTCCCTTCAACGTCGGAACGTCGATGCTGCCGCCGAGCGCGGCCAGGGTGAATTTGATGGGAATTTCACAGTGGAGATCCATGCCTTCGCGTTCAAAAATGGGGTGATCTTTCATGTGAATGATCACATAGAGATCGCCGTATGAACCGCCGTTTACTCCGGCTTCACCGTTTCCAGAAGAGCGTAATTTTGATCCGGTATCAACGCCGGCAGGGATACGCAGTTTGATGGTACTGGATTCATTTACGCGGCCATGGCCTCCGCATTTCTTGCAGGGTTTTTCAACGATGGTTCCTGATCCGTGGCATTTGGGACAGGTTTGGGCCATTTGAAAGAAGCCGCGTTGCATCACCACTTGTCCGCGTCCTTTACAGGTGGGGCAGGTTTTTCTGCTGGAACCTTTTTCTGCTCCCGAACCGCTGCATTCGTCACAGGTGACAGGACGCGTATAGCGGATTTCTTTTTCTACGCCGCTTGCTGCTTCCTCAAGCGAAATTTCGAGATCATAACGCAGATCGGACCCTCGGTTTGAGCTGCTCCGCTGTCCACCGCCGCCACCACCGAAGAAATCTTCAAATCCGCCACCACCGAATCCGCCGCCGAAAACCTCACGGAAAATATCAAACGGATCGTGGAATCCGCCGCCTCCTGACGCCGCATTGCCCATGCCTCCCTGTTCGAAGGCGGCATGACCATAGCGGTCGTATGCGGCGCGCTTCTGGGGATCCTTGAGCACATCATAAGCGTGGGAGACTTCCTTGAATTTCGCTTCTGCTTCGGGATTCCCGGGATTCTTGTCGGGGTGATATTTGATCGCAAGCTTGCGATAAGCTTTTTTAAGCTCTTCATCCGTGGCATTTTTGGAAACGCCGAGTGTTTCGTAGTAATCTTGTTGGGCCATCTAATTCGGGAGTGCGAGACTTTTCTCTGTCGGAAAGTTATTTATCGTTAAAATAGGAGACGGTAACATCAATCATTCTTGGCAACAACAACGGCTGCAGGACGCAGGAGTTTATCGTTTAATTTATAACCGACCCGTGTTACCGCCACGATTTTACCATCAGGGATCTCTGTGTTCGGTATGGCCGAGATGGCGTCATGCAATGCAGTATCAAAACTGTCACCGGGATTGGGCTTGATTGACTGAAGTCCGTTTTCGGCGAGAGCGCCGATAAGCTGTTGGGCAATCATTTCAAATCCGTGTGTCACCGCATTTGCTTCAGGATGCTTCTTAGCAGATTCAAGGCCGTGACCAAAGTTGTCAAGAATGGGCAATAATGACTCAATAACTGCTGACGCTGCGGTACGGATGTATTCCTGACGTTCACGGGCCGCACGTTTGCGGAAATTATCAAGGTCTGCCATAGTTCTCAGATAATTATTTTGGGCCTCTTCTGCTTTCTTGCTTATTGCGGCCAAATCAGATTTGAGCTTATTTAGCTCTTCAGCAAAAACGTTGTCGCTGCTGTCTCCCATGAATATTTCCTCGTCGGAAATAGGGTCTCCGCAGTCTTCTTCTTCGATTTTGGGTTTATTACAGCAACTGTCATCCTCAAAGTAGATATCCTTGTCTTTGTCTGTGTTCTGTTTGTCTTTGCTCATTGTTATAAAATAAAAATTACCTTTTTATCCTAGCAAATACTGTACCAAGACAGGGCAAAAACAAGAATTAATGATGATTTCAGCTCCCGGTGCGTTTTCCCGGCAATTTAAACCGGATTTATGAACCATCCTGATCGAGAGTGGATAGCGGTTTTTTGTGTCAATGTGTGACTGTGTTGTCTCAGTTATATGGGCCCACGGATAACGGACGAGCGGTTGTTAGGGAGATCAAAATCGGACAGTATTGATAAAATCCGGTTTTTGAGAGTAGCATAAAGACGGTGACAATTAGTGGTTTGTGTATGAACCGGATGAAGGCTTACGATTTTTCATTTGTAAAAGAGACTTTCATTTGCATTCTTTATCCAAAATGAGTTTCAAGGATTTAGGGTTATCTGAGCCGGTTTTACAGGCTATTCACGAAAAAGGGTACAAGGAGCCGACAGCGATACAGAAAGAAGCCATACCAGTTATATTGGATGGGCGGGATGTTGTGGCTTCTGCTCAGACCGGTACGGGAAAAACGGCCGCATTTGCTTTGCCTGTCATATCTATTTTACAGAAGCATTCCAGTACGCGTGTCTTGGTGCTTGAACCGACACGTGAATTGGCAAACCAGGTTGCAGAGCAGTTTAAAATGTATTCGGCGCATACGGATTTGCGGATTGCTCTGCTGTACGGAGGTGTCGGATATGGGACGCAGCGTGAACAGTTAATGCGCCAGCCTGATATTATTGTCGCGACACCGGGACGTTTACTGGATTTCATGCAGCAGCGAACGGTAAACCTGCATTGCATTGAACATCTTATTCTGGATGAGGTTGACCGTATGCTGGATATGGGATTTTTCGATGATGTGACAAAAATCATCAAGGCTTGTTCGCCTACACGCCAGACATTGTTGTTTTCGGCAACGATGCCGGATTCGATCCGTCGCCTGATCTCTTGGGCTTTGAAGAATCCTGCTGATATTTCCATCGGTGTACGTGCGTCGCCGGCAGAAACCATCGAACACTGCCTGTTTCCGCTTGATCCGTTGCAACGCTTTGATTTTCTGGTTGCTCTGTTGACGCAGACGGAGTTCAAGAGCCTGATTATTTTCTCGCGGACAAAACTGGATGTCGAACGGATTGCGCGTTGGCTGGAAGCCCGTAACTTTGCGGCGATAACATTCCATTCCGACCGTTCGCAAAAAGAGCGCAACGAAGCTTTGGCCGGATTCAGGTCGGGCAAATACAATATTCTTGTGGCAACCGATTTGGCGGCGCGCGGTTTGGATATTTCCGGAGTGAGCCATGTTATTAATTTCAATGTTCCCGAGAATCCGGAGGATTATGTCCATCGTATCGGAAGGACAGGCCGGGCTTCGAGTACGGGGCAGGCGTTTACTATTTTCTCCGCGGATGAAATGGATCGTGTGCTCGCAGTCGAAAAACTGATCGGAAGAAAGATTGAGCGCCGCAAGCTTGAGGAGTTTCCGTATAGAAGCACGCCGTTGCTTGAGGAAAAACGATCTGCGCCGCGTCGCCGGAACCGATAGTTTTTGCCAGCAGTTAAATGGTGTAAATCTGTTGCATCTTGAGTGACGATGTGACATGAGTAATAAACTTTACATATGTTGAACATAGATAATACACGTATCCTTGGGCGTCGCCCGTTGCTTCCTCCTGCGATTCTTATCGAAGAATTGCCGTTAAGTCACGAGCAGATGAAGTTTATAGGGGGAGCGCGCGAAGAGATTGAAGCCATCCTGAAAGGTAAGTCGGATAAATTGCTGGTAATTGTCGGGCCTTGTTCGATTCACGATACAAATGCTGCCGTGGACTATGCCCAGCGTCTCAAGAAAATTGCTGATCAGTTTAAAGATGAGTTATTCATTGCCATGCGTGTGTATTTTGAGAAGCCCAGAACGGTGATCGGGTGGAAAGGATTGATCAATGATCCGGATATCGACGGTAGCTTTCAGATTAACAAGGGACTGCGTTTGGCGCGTAAATTGTTGTTGGATGTCATTGATATCGGATTACCGACCGGTGCCGAATTTCTGGACACGATTTTGCCGCAATTCATTGCGGATGCGATTTGCTGGGCGGGAATCGGGGCGCGCACGACGGAAAGTCAGGTGCACCGTGAATTGGCATCCGGCCTGTCAATGCCGGTTGGTTTCAAAAACGGAACGACCGGTGATGTTCAGATTGCGATTGACGCCATGCGTGCAGCACGCGGAAAACATTGGTTCCCGTCTGTGACCAAGCAGGGTGTGACAGCCATTTTTCAAACCAAAGGCAACGATACCGCACACGTTATTTTACGCGGCGGCTCGGCAGTAGGGACAAACTACGACGAGACATCGGTTGCTGACGTCATAGGGAAACTGGAACAGCATAAACTGCCACCGCATCTGATCGTTGATTGCAGTCACGGAAACAGCCATAAGGATTATCGCCGTCAGCCGGAAGTTGCCGAAAATATCGCCGGGCAGATAGAGTCAGGTTCAAGAGCGGTGGCCGGTGTGATGATCGAAAGCAATATCGTGGAAGGTCGTCAGGATTACAAGGTCGACGGTAGCAATGTTTACGGACAAAGCATTACCGATGCCTGCGTTTCCATCGAAACGACGCATGAAATGCTTAAAGGGCTTGCAAAGGCTGTACGCGTAAGGCGTAAAGCGAAGAAATAATCAGAACGGAAACGGATTTTCTCGGGCGGTAGCAGTATGCTACCGCCTTTTCTTTGCGGATCTTGTCAGCAGCAGAAACAAACAAGCAATGAAAAAGGCACCTTTGAAGGTGCCTTTAAAATAATTATCAAATTATACCGGATTATTTATCCGCCATTTTTTTGATGTTGTTTGCTATGGAAATCAGGAGGCTGTAGATTTCGAAGACAATCGCAATCGCAATTTGAGCAAAATAGGTTTGTATCAATGCTATGATCATTACGGGAATCTGACCGTGAACAAGTGCCCAGACAGCCCACAAGATTCCGCACAGGACGGACAGTAAATGAACAACCGGACGGAAAACAATGGTGATAAATGTCAGAACCGGAACATCCGATTCCGCTGTCGGAAGCGAACCGGAAATACCCCAGGAGAGCACCTGTTTGTAGGCGTTGATCACCAGTTCAAACGGAAGAAGGAAAAATTTGAGGACAATAGTCCAGATTCCCATCAGAAAACCAAATGCATTGGCTTTGTTCACGTCTTTGTTTTGCAGCCGGAACTCTCCCCACGTCTGCCACTCAGCACCGGAATGCGGGCGCACTTCCGTTTCGTTACTAATCAGTCCCTGAGCTTCAAGTTTGAGTAATTCGTCTGTTGAAACAGGACCTGCTTCGTTACCAGCCTTATTTTTGTAATAAAGTAACATAAGAATAAGAATCAGTTGACGGTATCATGAAACAACGGATCCGTCCTTTTGTCAAGAAGGTAGCATGGTTCAAGGAGTAGTCATTTCCAGTGAAACCATCGGCAATGATTGCTTTACCGGCATAAAATGGAAAAACACAATTATGCGATTAAATATGCATTAGACGGAGATGCGCATAGGCTTGTTTTCTTTACCAGTACGATGATCGTGCCGGAAAATTGGAGATAAACCCATCGGGAGTATTTGGGCGAAGTTATTTTTTGAAATTTTTTGGTTGATGAATCGGTGAAAGTTGTTGGTGTTGATCCTTGACCGGGTCCTATGCAATGCAAAGCCGGCTAACTCCGTCAGGGTCGGAAGACAGCAGCGGTCGTCAGGTCTTTCATGTGCCGTAGGGTGCCTGGTCACTTTTATTTTATAATCATGTCAGAGAGCGGATATCAGGTCATTGCGCGTCGTTGGCGTCCTAAGCAGTTCGAGGAACTGGTAGGTCAGGATCATATTGTGAAAACATTGGAAAATGCCATTGAAAGCGGTCGTATTGCTCACGCGTTTTTATTTGTGGGTCCGCGCGGTACGGGAAAAACAACGACAGCCCGTCTTTTGGCAAAAGCTTTGAATGCGGAAGGAGGTCCATCCATTCATCCGTCGGATGACTCGGAAATTTCCAAGGCGATTATGTCGGGAACCTGTCTGGACGTGATCGAAATTGACGGGGCATCCAATAACAGCGTACAGGATGTTCGCCAGATTATCGAGGAGTGCATTTATGCTCCCGTCCAGTGCCGTTTCAAAATCTATATCATTGACGAAGTCCACATGCTTTCCGCCGCCGCGTTTAACGCTTTGTTGAAGACGTTGGAGGAACCGCCTGCGCACGTGAAATTTATTTTTGCGACAACGGAAGCCCATAAGGTATTGCCGACAATTGTATCGCGATGCCAGCGGTTTGAATTTCGTCCGTTGAACGATGAGACTATTGTCTCCAAGCTGAAAACAATTTGCGAGACGGAAGGGATTACCATCGAGCTTACGGCATTGCAGTGCATTGCGCGTTTGGCTCAAGGCGGCATGCGTGATTCGCAATCCATTCTGGATCAGATGATTTCCTTCTGCGGAACGAGTATCAAGGAAACGGATGTTTTGGATGTTTATGGGCTCACTTCGAGAAACCTGTTGTCCGGTTTGGCCAAGGCCATGGCAACGGCCGATTTCGCGGGTATTATAGAGACGGTGGATTCCGTGGTGGAAAACGGCCGTGACTTGTATCGGCTATTGCTTGACCTACAGGCATTTGTCCGTGAGTCCATGATTGATGCGATCAAACAGGGCGGGCAAAGTTCGTTGCTTGGCGAGAAAATGAGTTCCGAATCCCTGATGCGTATGCTTTCTGTTTTGCACGACGGAGAAGAGGGTGTACGCCGCGGTCTCTCTGAAAAAGTAAATTTCGAAGTGACTTTGCTCAAGGCAGTGGAGGAAAGCCGCGCGCGCGCGATTGATACCCTGCTTCGCGATTTGACGCAGGTGGCTGATTCGCTGCCCGAAAAAAAAAACTGAATAAGGAAGCATCATTGGCGGTAGCATCCGGGAATGTAAAGGTTTCCGTTACAACCGAGTCTATCCGGGAAGATCATATTCCGGTGAAATCTGATTCGATGTTACCGTCTGAACGGGCGGAGGATATTTCGCCGATGGATATGGCCACAATGACGGCTTGCGATTACGCTGCGGATGTTGGTTTTCAGGATAGTCCGCCGGATAGCATATGGGAGGAATGGAACAGCGCTGAGGCCGTGAGTAATGTCGACGAACCGGATGATGATCAGGATTCCTTGGAAAAGGCGTTGGAGAGTTTGCCGGAATCGACACGTGCGCTTTTGCATAAATTCCGGTTTCGTCCTGCTTACTTCAGCCGGATTATTCAAAAGGCAGAATTAAAGAAGGAAGAAAGTGCGGATTTGCAACCCGTCGGATTCTCGCCTGAGTTTGATGAATTGGAACAGGAAAGCCTGGACTAAACCCATTAGAATCAATGACCGGAATGCGATATTTGCTTCTTGCCCTCAGTATTTTTGTTTTGTGCGTATCCTGTACCTCAATGAACAGTTTGAAAACAGCCGGAACAGCTTCCTGGTACGGTAACGAATTTAACGGAAGAAAAACGGCGAACGGCGAAGTGTTTAATGAAAACCTGTTTACGGCTGCACACAGAACGCTTCCTTTTGGTAGTATTGTGGAAGTGACAAACACGGAAAACGGCAAGAAAACCCAGGTCAGAATCAATGACCGTGGTCCGTTTATCGACGGGCGTATTATTGATCTGAGCAAGAAAGCATTTCAGCAGATTGCCGATCCCAAGAAAGGCTTGGTTGAGGTGAAAATAAAGGTGATCAGTAATCCTAAAGAGAAGTCGTAAAAAGCAGCGATATCCCCAGGCATGTTACCGGCAAAAGGCAAAGGTATGCCTGCTTCCACCTTTTCTGGTGTCCCAGAAGAAGACTGCCAAACATGATAAGCACTGTGACCCAGGCGAACGCAGGATGCAGGTAAGCACGTTGGTGAAAGAGAAATTCCCACCCTAATGCGGTTGTAATGCTGCCATTCATAAGTTCCGCAAGCAGGAAGGCTCCGTAATTGAAGAAAGAGCCGAAGGCAAAGCAACCGAATCCGCTCAAGAAAAGACTGAGTAATCCCAGCAGTATGATTCCGCTTGCCGGAATGATCAGGAAACTGTTGAGAACAAAGGCACCGGGACTGAAGACGGAAAAATAGAGCATGCTTAGCGGAATGCTTGCCAACGTCGCAGAAATACTGACAGAAAGCAGTCCGGTGATGTAGAGCAAGGTAGGCTCAAGCCATCGGTTTGTGTGCCTTCCGAGATAAGAACGACGCAATTGGTTTGTTACTGCGCCGTTAATGACGGTATTGAAAGGGAGGCCGAAGAGCAGTATCATTGCCACAACGGAATAGGATAACTGGAATCCGATATCAAACAGTTGCATCGGTTGCCACAGCAACACTATCGTTGCGGAACAGACAAGAGCAGGAAATGGTGCAGCCTGGCGGTTGATTCCTTTTGCAAGCCAGTAACAGGCGATCATGATATATGCCCGTACGGCTGAAGCACTGAATCCTGTGATACCGACATAACAAAACAAAAACAACAATCCGGTAATCGGCCGGATAACTCCGGGTACTTTGAAGACACTTAGGCAAATGGCGGCGGCGAATGCCACTACGCCGACATGCAATCCGCTGACTGCAAAGAAATGAAAGGTTCCGCTTTGGCTGAATCTGTTTTTCTGTTCGGATGAGAGCGCCTGTTTTTTTCCGAGAATCATGCCGACATAAATATCGGCCAATATTTTTCCGCCTTCAGGAGTGAAAGTTCTTAATACCTGTTCGCAGCGGGAATTCAGTGAGCCGAAGAATGCGTAAAATCTGTTGGATGGCGTAATCATTGTCATTTCACGCACATAGTTTATCTTGCCGATGCTACCGTGACGGATAAGAAAATGATCAAATCCAGTAGCATTTTCAGGGCAGAGGTAAGTCAGTTTTCCCATAATCGAAAAGGTTTCGCTGATAAGCGCTTTGGCTTCGGATGGCAGCATCCGTGAATTGACGTAAAGCGTATGCCCTCTGAGAAAAGAAAGATGTTCCGGTGCGTTTTCGACAGAAACCAAAGCGGAGAAAAAACCATTGCTGTCGCTGTTGAATATTCGTTTTGTTTGCACTGTCAAACGCACTTCTCTCGGCGGTAAACCGTTAATCAAAGGAGGCGGTGATATTATCCTGAATTCAGCGTGAATGATGCCAAATAAAACACTTGCGCAAACAAAACAGACTTTCCACGGCACAAGGGATTGTTTGTAAGAGGAAAGAACAATTGATGCGGCCGCGAGAGCAAACAGTACGAAAACCATAGGTATCATTGCGATTGTTACCAATGGCGAAAACGCAATTCCGCAGGCAAGAGGGACTATTATCCAAAGAAGAGGAGCACGTAGTTTGTATGAGAATAAGTCCACATTTTTCATGTAATTATTTTATTAACAATTTGTAAATAAATATTGATTGGGTAGCGATGTTTTTCATGTATATTTTTGCGTTTTCTGTTGCGGATTAAACGGCCTCTTTTACTTTCTTAAACGGGTAAAAGATGTCTTAACTTCTAACTTATTTCCTGATGAGAAAAAGTATTGTGCGTCGGTTTGTTCCGTTGTTGGTGATGTATTTGTTGATAGAGACAATCGAACGGGTTTATGTTTATTTTTCTGAGTGGGATCATATCGACAGGTCGTTTCTTTCATTTTTTGAAGTATTTTCCGTAGGAACCATCACGAATATCCTCGAGATGGTTTTATTGTTTGTTCCTGTCGCGCTGTATCTGTTTTTGCTTCCCAGGAAATATCACGCAGGGAGGTTTGACCGTATCTTTTACAGCGTCATCGTTTTTGTGTACATGGTTTCATTTCTTTTTGAGGAAGTTGCCGAAGTGCTGTTCTGGGATGAATTTGCCGCGCGCTTTAACTTCATTGCTGTCGATTATCTTGTCTATACACAGGAGGTGATAGGCAATATCAACCAGTCTTACCCGATGGTTGCTATTTTTTCAGGAATCGCAATCAGTGCGTTGATACTCACTTACGCAACGCAGAAATGGACTTTTGCGAGGGAGTCCGAAGTGTCTGTGTGGTGGATGCGTCTTGCTCATTTCGGCGGTAGCTTGGTAGCTGCGGCAGTCTGTGTATTGATGTTTCAGATGACACCCTTAAATGTAAGCCAGAACCGTTATAACAGTGAGTTGGCGAAGGACGGGGTTTCCAGCTTCGTCTATGCTTTTTTTCACAATGAGCTGGATTATCATCAGTTTTATCCGGTCCAATCAAATGCGCTTTGCAAGGAAGTCATTCATCGCCAGTTGACCGAAAGTAATGTCGCATTTATCGGTGACGGGGAGAATGATGTTTCCAGAAAAGTTACCCACGTGGGTGAAGAGAACCTGAAGCATGTCATGATTGTTGTTATGGAAAGCATGGGATACGAATTCTTTGACGAGACAGGATACGAATGGCGCGGACATTCGGGGCTGACACCTCATTTATCGGCGCTTTCAAAAGAGGGGCTGTTCTTTCCGAATACCTATGCTACCGGTACGCGCACAGTCAGGGGACTGGAGGCGGTCACGTTATCAGAGCCGCCGTTGCCCGGTTTATCCATCGTGCGCCGCGACGGAAACAAGGATTTGTACAATGTCGGCACTGTTTTTGCGGAACGCGGGTATGAATGCAAGTTTGTCTATGGAGGTTATGGCTATTTCGATAACATGAACGGGTTCTACGCAGACAATGGATTTGAAGATATTGACAGGACAGCCATGTCCAAGGAGGAAATTACCTTTGCTAACGTCTGGGGAGTGTGCGACGAGGATCTCTTCAAAAAGGCGATTTCGGAAGCGAACAAATCTGTTCAGGCAAACAGAAAATTCCTTCAGGTTATTATGACTACGTCAAACCATCGGCCGTTTACCTATCCTGAAGGCAAAATTGATATTCCGGTAAAGACAGGGCGCGCGGGAGGTGTGAAGTATGCGGATTATGCCGTGGGGCAGTTTATTGCGGAAGTAAAAAAGCAATCCTGGTTTAAAGATACCGTCTTTGTCTTCATTGCCGATCATGGCGCAGGAACGGCCGGTAAACTTGAACTTAATCCGGAATCCCATCAGATACCGTTTATTATTTACGCTCCGGGATTCATAAAACCGAAACGGGTTGAAAAGCGTATCAGCCAGATTGATGCGGTGCCTACATTGCTGGGGTTATTGAATATTTCCTATGTAAACAAGGCTTACGGAAATGATGCTTTGGATGACGGCTATGTCTCCCGCTATTTTGTTTCCAATTATCAACGGCTTGGTTACGTCCGTGACGATGTCATGGTGGTACTTAAGCCGGTAAAGGAAGTTTCGGTCTATAAAAACAGCGAGTTGGTGGATGATACGGAACTGTATGTCGATTATATTGAGGAAGCGGTTGCCTATTATCAGATGGCAACAGGATGGCGTGAACAACTGAGTATTGAAAAACCCAAGGCCGGAGATGACGCAGGAAAATAAACAGGCGGCGGCATGAGAATACACTATATATTGTCGGTATTAGGTCTGTTGCTTTCCGTGCTTGTATTTGAAAGACCCGGATTGGAGATGGCAGGGTCGGATGGCCAGCAGGTACCGATAGATCTGGCTGTTCAGGATCATTTTTATAAGAACGGGAAATGGTTGATTGAAGATGGCCAGTATCCTGCTTTACATGCAGTTATCTACGATGGAGTGAAGATTGTACTGGTAACGGTGGGCATTCTTCCCTTGCTTTACTCCGCTTACTGTTTTTATGGAAAACAAACAGTAAGAGCCAGAAAGGCTTTATTTCTGACTGTCTGTCTGTCCTTGGTTCCGGCAACAATAAGTTTGTTGAAAGCGACTACCAACGTATATGTTCCTTCCAAGGTCGAACGCTATGGCGGGAATGTTCCTTATGTGAAAGCATTCGATGCTTATCCCAATGATTACGTTCCGTCGCGGCCCGGTTCACGCGGACGGGGCTTTCCTGCCGGGCATGCAAGCGGCGGGTTCGCGCTCATTGCGTTGGTATTTCTTGCGAAAACACTGAGAGGAAAAATAGTTGCCTGGACGGTAGCATTGACCATGGGATCGTTGATGGGAATTTATCAAATGGCGCGCGGCGAACATTATCTCAGTCATAATTTTTTTACCCTGTTCATCGCATGGCTGATGATCACGGTAATTGCTCAATTACTATTGAAGCGAATACCTGAAAGCAAGGCTGCGGAGAATGATGCTGTTGGTAAAAAATAACGGATTTCTGAATGAACAGAAATCCGTGCTGTGATCGGAAAATTTCAGTTGATGGAAATCAATAGCTGTGTTCGTCCAGCTTTACCTTGCTTCTGAAAACCCAATAGATGGCAATGGTGTAGGAAAGCACCATGGGCATACCGATGAGCGCGATGGTAAGCATGATCTTGAGGGTTTTCGGGGAAGAGGCCGCATTGTAGATGGTGAGACTGTTTTCAATGGGATCTGATAGAATAATATTGGGGAAAATACCTATGGCAACCAGAGCCACCAGTAACGCAATCGTTATCGACGAGCAAACAAATGCGCGGAAGTCACGTCCTTTTTTTATCTCGTAAACGGTACCTGCTATGGCAAGCAGCGTGACAGCAGGAACAAACCACCACGCGGGATTTCCGGAAAAACGCGCGGCAAGGTGGTGTTGCTGCGAAAGCGTGGCAATCGTGGTGAGTATGTAACATGCCCCGAAAATGCACATCAGAAGAGGAATCCAGGAGCGGACGCGGTTTTGCATGGCGCCGTCTGTTTTGAGCGAGAGGAAAATGGCTCCGTGCAGGGCAAATAATGCTACCGTGGAAATGCCTACCAGAACCGCATAGGGATGAAGCAATGCAAGCAAGCCGACGGATACATTTCTGTTGGCGTCAAGCGGAACGCCTGCCGCAACATTCCCGAAGGCCACACCGAGCAGCAGTGCGGTGAACAGACTGCCGAGGGAAAACGCTCTGTCCCAGAAACGTCTCCAGCGCGGCGATTTGTTTTTGCTGCGAAACTCAATCGCTACTGCGCGGAAAATAAGGGAACCGAGGAGAAGCATCAGCGCAATATAAAACCCGCTGAAGACGGTAGCATAAACTTCGGGAAATGCCGCGAACAAGGCCCCGCCGCCTGTGACAAGCCAGACCTCATTTCCGTCCCAGACCGGGCCGATGCTGTTCAGTGACAAGCGTCTGTCGGTGTCGCTTTTGTGGAAGAGATGCAAAATGCCGACACCGAGGTCAAATCCGTCCAAGATCGCGTATCCGGCAAACAGAACCAGAATAAGAAGAAACCATACTGTATTTAGATCCATGGCGATAAAAGGTGAAATTATTCGTCGGCGCGTTTACCGCGTTCCTTCAGAGCTGAGCGAAGCTGTTTAGGTATGTCCATAATGGGCCCTTTCATTTCTTCCGGGTCAGGACCGTGCTGTATCTTGCTGTTCATAAGGAAGAGGAATGTATAGAGCAGCATCAGGTAAATCGCTCCGAAAAAGATGAGCGAAAAAATCACATGCCCCGCAGATACGTTGATGGAAACAGCATCCTGCGTTTTCAGCATTCCTTGGACAATCCAGGGCTGTCTTCCTATTTCTGCCGCCATCCAACCGCATTCGTTTGCGATCTGCGGAAGCAGGACGGAGAACACCAGGCACCAGAGTATCCATCGTGTTTCATACAGTTTTCCTCGGGCCAGGTAGAATAGCGAGGACAGGGTGAGCAGTACCAGCAGGGAACCGGCAATCACCATTAAGTGGTAAGTCTGGAAAACCGCCTGTACGTTGGGCCATTCACTGCGCGGAACGCTTTCCAGGGGAGCAACGGTAACATCCGGATCCCCGTGAAGAAATAATCCCAGGCCGTGTTTCAATCCGATACCGTAAGTCGTTTCATTTTTTGCATCGACGATTCCTATCAAATACAGCGTAGAAGGATCAGTCACCTTAAAATGACCTTCCATTGCAGCAAATTTAACCGGTTGGTTTTTTGCAACACCGACGGCGCTCAGGTGTCCGGTGAATAACTGCAGAAAACAAGCCAGTGCGGTGAGCAATAGACCCAGCTTGAGTGAAGCGCGTGCGAAGACCATATGACGCTTTTTCAGAAGATACCATGCGCTGACCGACAGGACAAGGCATGCTCCTGCCAGCCATGCGCCGAAAAGGACGTGTGACAGGCGTTCCATTGAGGAGGGATTAAAGACCATTGCCCAGAAATCCGTGATTTCCGCGCGTTTACCGAAAGGGCCATCCACAATGTGATATCCTGCCGGCGTCTGCATCCAGGAATTTGCAACGACAATCCAGACCGCGCTGAAATGGGCGCCCAATGCTACCATGAGCGTACTCAGGTAGTGAAGCCAGGCGGGGACTTTGTCCCAGCCGAAAAGGAGGATTGCCAGGAAGCCGGATTCAAGAAAGAAGGCAAAGATCCCTTCTGCCGCGAGCGCGCTTCCGAACACGTCGCCGACATAGCGCGAGTAAGTAGCCCAGTTTGTTCCGAATTCGAATTCGAGCACAATGCCTGTTGCCACGCCGACGGCGAAGGTAAGTGCAAATATCTTTGTCCAGAAACGCGCGACCTGGTGCCAGAGCGGGTTTTTTGTCTTCAGGTAGATGCCTTCGGCCATCACAAGGAAAACACCCAGTCCGATTGACAATGGCGGAAAGAGATAGTGAAAACCGGCGGTAAAGCCGAATTGGATACGAGCAAGAGTAACAGCAAGTTCGTCCATAAAATGATCCGTGTTATACAGTCAATTCGATTGGGTAAAGTATGTTTGACGGTAGCATGGACAGCAAGGCAATTCTTTCCGCAAAAGAATGCGTGTCCGGGTTTATATTTTTCCTTTGCTTAAATTCAAGGAACCTTTTGAAATGACCGAAACGATAAAAAATTATGTGCGCAAAAGTCTTTACCATTGCGAATCAGAAAGGAGGCGTCGGGAAAACCACAACAGCGGTCAATCTGGCAGCAGGTCTTGCTGCTAAAAATGTCCGTACGCTACTTATTGACATGGATCCTCAGGCCAATGCCACCAGCTCGCTCGGTTTTGAGAAGAAGGATGCCGGCAAATCCATGTACCGCGCATTTATGGGGGAAAAGCTGGTGCAGGACCTGCTTCTGGAAAGCGGTCGCAAGAACTTGTGGTTGATACCGTCGGAGGTTGATCTGGCTGCAATTGAGGTGGAGCTGAGTCAGCGCGAAAACTATCTCGTGCAATTGCGCAATCTTCTGGAGCCGCTCCATGCAAGTAAGCAAATCGATGCCATCATTCTCGATTGTCCGCCTGCTCTCGGTATGCTTTCGATGAACGGACTTGCGGCTGCGGATTATCTTCTGATTGCCTTGCAATGCGAATACCTTGCGCTTGAAGGGTTGGGGCAGATACTGGATGTATTGCAGCAACTGCGGGACGCGGGCGTAAATCCGAGACTCGAGCTTGGCGGAATCCTTATGACCATGTATGATGTGCGCACCGGACTTTCACGGCAGGTAGTCGATGATGTGAAGGAACACTTTAAAACCCAGGTATTCAAGACACTGATTCCAAGGACGGTGCGTCTGGGCGAAGCTCCCAGTTTTGGAAAGACCATTTTTGAGCATGATGCTACCAGTTCCGGTGCGAAAGCATACGAACAATTGGCGAAGGAAGTCATCCATCGGTTTCAATTGAAGTAAAAAGGACGGTAGCATGAAGTTCATATTTTCCTTTTTTAACAGAAGCAAGGTAACTCCGCTGGAGAAAAAGCTAGGCTATGTTTTTAAGGATAAGCAGGTGCTTACTACTGCGTTGACCCATCCGTCTTACCGTCAGATAAATGTTTCCATAGAAGATTTTGAACGCCTGGAATATCTCGGTGACGCAGTCATTTATCTTTTGCTTGCCGAGGAACTGTACAGTTCGTTTCCAAAGGAAGATGAAGGTATTCTTGCACGCTACCGTTCCATTCTGGGCAAAGGCACTTTTCTTGCCGGATTGGCCAGAAAGATCGAGTTGCAGGATTGTTTACGTCTCAGTGATGCTGCCTGGCGTGAGAAAAACAATATCCTGAATGACAACAATCTTGCCGATGCCTTTGAAGCGGTTATCGGGGCTGTTTTTGTCGATGGCGGCATGAACCGGGCAAAGCGGGTATTCTTTGAACTGGTGGGAGACATGCACGCCCATCTGGAGGTGCTGATAAAGCAGGATAATCCCAAGGGGCGTTTGCAGGAACTGATTCAGGCAAAGACGGGAAAAAACAGCGGCATCTATTACGAGCTTCTGGAAGCCACGGGCCCCGAACATAAAAAACAATTCACTGTCGGGTTGAATATCAACAACGAACAGGTTGCAACCGGACAGGGAAGCAACCGGAAGCAGGCAGAGGAAGCGGCTGCAGCGAGAGCGCTTGAGATTTTGAACAGCAGGTAAGCGCGTACTGCTGTTTTCCGATACCATGAAATTCAAAAAGGTATTCAGAATATTTTCGCACCGGAATTACCGGCTTTATTTCAGCGGGCAGATTATTTCGTTTATCGGCATGTGGATACAGTTTGTTGCGATGAGCTGGCTGACATATAACCTGACGGATTCAGCATTCATGCTCGGTTTTGTTGGCTTTCTGAGCCGACTGCCCACATTTATTCTTTCGCCGTTTGCCGGTGTTTTCGTCGATCATTGGAACAAATACAGGCTGTTGATGGTGACACAGGTGGTCTCCTTGCTTTTATCCGTGATCTTGGCGTTGCTTGTGTTTCTGGATTCCATACAGGTCTGGCATATCCTTGCACTTGGCATTGTGGGGGGTATTGTCGGGGCTTTTGATATGCCGACTCGCCAGGCATTTATCGTGGATATTATTCCGAAGCGGGAAGACCTGAGCGATGCGATTGTAGCCAATTCGCTTCTCGGAAATCTGTCCCGTCTGGTAGGACCTTCGCTGGCCGGTCTTTTGCTTGCGAAAATCGGGGAAGGGTGGTGCTTTACGATCAATGCCATCGCTTTCCTTCCGCCTATTATTTGCCTGATTTTGATGGATATTCCGAATAAACGGGCCAAACGCCGTCAGGCAAAACACTGGAAAGAATTCAAGGACGGTTTTTTTTATGCCATCAATTCGACTTCTATCCTGACGTTGCTTTTGCTGCTTGCTCTGGTGAGTCTTATGGGTATGCCTTATCAGGTGCTTATGCCGGCCTTTGCGAAGGATATACTCGGCGGCGATGCGGATACGCTTGGTTTCCTGACAGCGTCTGTCAGCATTGGCGGTATTGCCGGAGCATTGTATCTGGCCTCCCGCACATCCACGCGCGGATTGGAGCGTGTGGTGGCGGCGTCAACCTGTATATTTGGTATAGGGCTGATCATCTTTTCCGTATCCACGAGTTTTTGGCTCTCATTGTTCACGCTGGTATTCACCGGTTTTGGAATGATGACGCAGATGACCGCGTGCAATACCATTCTCCAGGTGCTTTGCGACGATGATAAACGCGGAAGAGTCATGAGTTTTTATACGATGGCGTTCATGGGAACGATTCCTTTCGGAAACCTGCTTGCCGGGTGTATGGCAAAGGCTTTCGGTTCGGAATGGGCGGTTTTTGTCGGAGGTATTTCCTGCATTGTCGGTGTTATTTTTTTCATTCTGAAGATACCGGCAATCCGCAAGGAAGGACACAAAATCCAGGTGCAACGGGCAATCCAGGTGCCGGATATGTAAAGGGACAAAACAGACGGTAGCATGGAAGCGCATATGCCTTCGTGTAAAAGAAGACTGCGCAAATCACGTTTTATTTTTCTTGCGTTTACGGCGTTACCGTTTGGCATAGAAGGGCATGTTTATTGATGAAGTAAAAATCAGCGTGAAAGCTGGCAATGGCGGAGACGGTTGCATGGGATTCCGCCGGGAGAAATTTATACCGAAGGGCGGCCCTGATGGCGGTGACGGGGGCAACGGCGGTGATGTGATTGCTGTTTGCGATGAAAATACCAGTGATTTGACTGCGTACCGGTATAATCCGATTTGGACTGCAAAGAACGGTGAAAATGGACGGGGACGTCAGCAACACGGGAAATCGGGGGAATCCATCCGCATGAAATTCCCGATAGGTACTGTCTTTTACGATGCGGATACAGAGGAGGTCGTTGCTGAACTGACAAAGCACGGACAGGAAATTATTTTACTGCACGGAGGCAGGGGTGGATTGGGCAATATTCATTTCAAATCTTCGGTGAATCAGGCGCCGCAGGAAACCACGCCCGGGGAAGCCGGGGAAGAACAGAATTTCCATATCGTGATAAAAACGGTTGCCGATGTCGGGCTTGTAGGATTTCCGAATGCCGGAAAATCTTCCATTACCAATTTAGTCACGAACGCGCATCCGAAGGTAGGAAACTATCCCTTTACAACATTGTTTCCGCAGGTTGGCATCATTGAGTATCCCGATGATTACGACCGGGTGTCTATTGCCGATATTCCCGGGCTCATCAAGGGAGCGAATGAGAACAAAGGGCTTGGTCATCGGTTCCTGCGTCATATCGAACGCTGCGGCTTGCTTGTTTTCATGATTGATATGTCAGGGAATGACGGACGCGATCCCTGGGATGATTATGCGGATTTGCTGAACGAACTGAAGCTATACGATAAAGCATTGGCGAAAAAACCGCATCTCGTTGCTGCTAACAAAATGGATGAACCTGCATCCGAAAAGAATCTGAAAACATTCAAAACAAAATTCAAGAAGGCAAAAGTGTTTCCGATTTCCTGTTTGTCAGAAGAAGGGATTGAGGCATTGAAAAAGGAAATCCTGAAACAGGTAAAGAAAATCAGGGAGCAGTTGAAGTCGGACGTTTGCTCTGAACAATAAATCTGTTACTTGGATATTGTACGATAAGTTGCGATTATCATTTGTACCATACCTGCGCGTAAGTGCGCAGGTATTTTTATTTTCATAGATCCCAGTTGATGTCTGCTTTTAAAGTGGTATGTTAATAATATTTTTACGTAATATAAATTATTCCTTTCTTCCGAATGTATGGGCTATTTTTGTTGATTCATCCATTTCTATAAGATTTCTATTCGATTTTGTTTCAATTTGTTAATTTGTGTCTATTAGGAAATTGTTAAATATATGCTATTTGTCGATTTTAATGATATATCTATTGTGAATTGACTTTGAACTTACTGAAATTACCTTACACCCCAACCATAATTAAGTATGCATTTGAAACACGCGAAAAGATTTCTGTCGGCAGCCAGTATTGCAAGCGCACTTTTATTCATTGAAAAAAGCTCATTTGCGTCGGATACGTTTTTGATCGAACAGATAAACCAGTCAGGGAATTTGCTGAAGAGTCGCAATAGCTATGGGGCAATACTATGGTCAGAGAATGAGAGTATATTGCGTGGAACAGGCTTTCAGAATCAGGGAGAGACTTTAGCTAAAAACACTGACGTAACTATTGAAACCGGAACAGGCTTAATCGGATTAGAGGACAAACCGGGCATTTGTACTTCGCCATTTGCTGCAAGGCTTTCGAATGATACGGAAGCACCGCAATTATATAATGCCTTACTTGGCTCGGAAAACTTTCCTGTGACGTTTGCAGGTGCTGGGTCCGGCAATGTGATTCTTTCGCAATACGTTATTACACAGTCTGCTGATTCTACAATAGATTTTATTGCGCCGGTAGTAGCAACGGAATTAAGCCACAACAGTCCGGTCTTCGCAGATCGTATATCGGTGCTTACGGCTGATGCCGAAATGGAAACGGTTTCAAGTTCGGCAGTTCCAGTGGAAAGTAATGTAGCGTTATTTTCAGATTATCCGATTGCTGCCCAGGCTGATTTTTCCGGTGCAATCGCCGATGCCGGTTATAGCAATAGTGTGTCGGCGGATCTTGCAAGCGCATCGGTTGACTCAGGTAACTGGATCGTTACCGGGGGCCTGGTTGTTGCTGATGCTACCGTCACTGCCGGCGATGAGCCCCAATACACGGAACCGGTCATGGGTACGCTGTTGCTTCGCTCAGGCGGCATGGGGCTTCTTGGCGCGGGTGCCGATGCCATTTGGACCGGAGGTTCGGGTTATGTTTGGGGTACGCCGGGCAATTGGTCAACCGGTGCGATTCCTGACGGGGTCGGTGCCTCTGCGATTATTTCGGAAAATGATCTCTTACTGGAAGGAAAAACGATTTCCGATACCGTTTCCCGTACACTCGGAAAGCTGACCTTTACGGGGACTTCACTATCGTTGACAAATTATAAGATCGGTGTCGGGACAAATACCTTTACATTTGATAATGGCGGTTCAGATGCATTCATTATTCTGGACGGAAACAAGTCGGTAACAATCCTCAACAAGATTACTTTGAACGATAATCTTGTTGTCAACGTTGTGTCGACCTCGACTTTGACCTTGAGCGGTAGCGGGCTAAATGGTTCTGCTGCGCAGTTTGTCAAAAACGGTGCGGGAAAGATGATTTTCTCCGGTACCGGAAGAACTTTTGCCGGAGACCTGATTGCGAACGGTGGTATCATGGAAACCACGTTGGCGTCGGCAAATAATGCAAGCGCTGTGATCGGTGCGGTCGATTCCACGAAAAATTATTTTAACAGCGGTAACATTACGGTTGGTAATATCGGTACGCTTCTGGAAATCAAATCCTCCGGAGGAAACTATAAGCCGCAAGCGGTGGAAATTAACGGAGCGGTTTTAAAGGCGGAATTCGGGGCTGTTGTCAAATTCACTGAAAGTGCGGCTGCAAACGGTTTAACGCTTAAACTTAATAGTGGTACACTTGATGGGGGCACGAATGTAAACCGGGGTACGTTTTATCTGAGTGGTACCGATCTGCTTTTCAATGAAAAGGGACTGGGCGGTACCACTGTCATCAATACACCGAATCTTGTTTTTGATACTTCGGCGAATGCTACCGTCATGACGGTAAAGCTGAATAACGGTATGCTTTCCGGTTTTGGATTAGTAAGAAAAACAGGCAGTGCGACAGCGCTTGATTTTACGGATAGCGGTACTCTAGGTGCGGATACCTTTCAGATCGACAGCGGCGCTGTCAACTTTGGTACGGCAACACTTAATCTCACGGGTGGAGGGCTTAAATTCGCTGACACGACAGCGGTAAGCAACTTGAGTACGGTTTCGTCCAACGGCGCGGCATTCGGGAAAACAAATCAACTGTCTGCCGGAGGGAATAAACTTTCTGTGGCCGACAGTGCTACCGGCGTGCTCAAGCTTGGCGGTTTCAGTCAGGTGTTCGGTGATGTGACGCTTGGCGCAAACGCGAAACTGTTTGTTTACATGCAGCCGGCTTCCTCAGCGCCGATGAACGTTTCCTTCGGGGATATTAACGCGGGAGCGAGCGGGACTTTTTCGATTCTGGGCTGGCGCGGTAACCCGAACACGCATATCGCGGACGGTAACGCCGCAGTCACGGATAATGTGTCGGTGTCATCCATTTCCTATAATAATGTATGGTTCCGTGGATTTGATAAAGGTGCGGTACTGGGCAATGACGGTATCTTGCGCCCGACCGATTTTCTTCACACTGCTTGGACCGGCGCCGCAGGCGCCTATTCAGGCACAAACTATCGTTGGCTGGATATAGCGAACTGGTCGGTCGATACACCCAATTATGCCGGAGCGGTTGCTTCGTTCAATACGTTGCCGGCGAATGTCACTGCAAATCTGGAATCGCAAACCGTTACCATAGGACACCTGGTTCTGAACGGAGGCGCCGCAGGTTCCAGATTGATAATTGGTTCCGGAACGCTATCGTTTGACTCGGGTGTTACCGGTACGGCTTCGACGATTACGGGTACGGGTCTTGCTTCCACGACAATCAGTGCAGTTCAGTTGAAGAATGATCTGACAGTCAGTACGGCTACCGCTCTTATTTTTACCGCGTTGTCGGGAAACGGAGATATTACGATCAATTCGGGCGGAATCACGCTCAATAATAGCGCGAATCCCGAATACAACGGTAACGTCACGCTGAACGGCGGGCGGCTTACCCTCGGGACCGGCAGCGGTACCGTGGAAGTGCTGGGCGCTAACACCAACGTGTTACGCATTAATGGAGGGGAGGTTTACGGCGGCACAAATCTCGTTTCCACCCGCCGCATCGGCAATAAGGTGGAATTTGCGGGCGATTTTACGGCAAGTTTTGTAGGATTTGATTACGCTGGAGATGTTTCCTGGACGGGCACGCGTACGATTACCGGGGAAAATTATGTGGGTTTTGGCGAACAGTTACGCCTCACGGGTTCCGGTGAACTTGTCGTTAAAGGCGGCGCCGGCAACGGGAATTTTTATTTTGAAAATAACAACAACGATTTTACGGGCGGACTGACCGTACGTCCGCGTCAGAGTTATGGAACGGGCGGTGCCTATGTAACCTTGCGAGGCGACATGACTTTGGGGGCTGACATCGAAAGTCAGAACTATCTCGGTGCCGGTAGCGTTACAGCCTATGCCGGCATAAACATAACAACCGGTGGCTATGCCACGACCGTGAGCGGTTCACTGTCAATGGGTACTGCGGCGTCCGCGACAGCCGGCGCTCAGATTACTTTCACAGGCGGCGGCAGCCTTACCTTTGATTCAAATGCGACCATTACCCGTCTCGACAACTCCAACGCGGCTATTGTCACAGACGGTAATCTTGCGGTGAACGGTGCAACGCTCGTCGGGAAACCGAATTTTATTTTCAATCCCGATGCGGGAGCCACGAACACGGTTACTTCAACCGGTAGCATTCTCGGAGTCGGCAGCGTTACAAAAAACAATGCGGGAACAACCATTCTTGATGCGCCGATAGCTGCTTCTTCTTTCCTGCTTTCTTCCGGGTTGTTGGTTCTTAATAAAGGCGGAGTCATTCTTGATACAGCCGGGGCATATCCGGGAATCACACTTTTGTCGGGTACCTTGCAGGCTACTGCCGGAACCGCTGCTACGCCCAATGTGAACCGTTTTGGAACACTTTCCCTCACCGGTAATGCTTCTGTTTTTCTTGAAGACCATTCCGCGATCACCTTTTCCGGTGTTTCCTGGGGTGCCGGCAAAGGTTATTCGCTCAACCTGCAGAACAGCACGGGTATTTGGTCCACATCGCTTCAGCCGGAACTCAGTGATACCTATGTCCGTTTCCTGAGTGCTGCTGCACTGAGCGCTGCGCAACTCAATGAGGTTGCTTTCACGGGATATGAAAAGGGTTCGACATTGGTTAAGCAAACCGTAGCCGGAGTTGATTACTGGTTTCTTGCTCCGACCGGAAGCGCTCTGATGGAATGGCGTGGTGCAGCCGATACGGGTGTCGATACGAATCGTCTCTGGAGCACGGGAAGCAACTGGGTGGGTGACGTTTCGCCGAACCGGGCCGGTGTGGTTGCTGCCGTGCGCGATCTGGACGGATTGCTTGGCAGCAATATCCTGAAAGTGGATACGGCTGTTAGGATAGGAAAACTGCTTATTGAAAGTAACGGTTCGCAACAATTCAGCATTGTCTCGCAAAACGGGGGAACGATTACCTTTGATAATCTGGGCATTGCTCCGCGCATCAATGTTACCGGGAATAATGTTGCCGAAATTGCTGTAGGCATACAACTTCTGGCAGGGAAACCTTTGGAGGTGGTGCACACGGGTACGAATGCCTTTACTCTGAGTGGAAAGATTTCAGGTTCGGGTGGCATTGTCAGCGATTACGCAGGTCCGGCTTCAATATCGCAACCGAATGCCGGCGTTATTCGTTTTGCCGGTAATGTCGGTTCAAGCGACTATACCGGAGGCTTCTGGCTAAAAGGTGCGACGGGCACGGATACGGCTGTGACACGTGGTGCGCGCCTGATTGTCATTGCCACGGACGGAACTATTTTCGGTACCGGAACAAATACAGGTAGTCCTGCTACGGATACGCAAGCGCTTCACATCGGCGAAGGTACGGGTTCCTGGTATCACTTTGTGGCCGAAGGCGGTGCAAGAACGGTCAACGGTACCGTGCGTTTTGACGGTAACCTCTATCATAATTCACCTTCCGGACTCACCTTTACAAGTACGGCATCAAGTTATGTCACGAGCGGATTAAAACAGATTCACTCAGGTGCCGGTTCCATATTGCATTTGGATACGCCGATAGCAGGGCCTGGCGGATTTCTCTTTGGCGGCTCCAACCAGACAGTTAATTTTTATAAGACGAACACATTCGGCGGCGGCATTTATTTTCTCAATGCCTACAGTCCGAATATCGGAATAGGAGCGAACAATGCGCTTGGAGCAGGTAGTATTACTTATGATAGTATTAACTCCGGCAATGCTCCTTACATTACTGCACTGAACGGCGATTATTCGCTTTCGAATGAATTCATTTTCAATTCGCCTTCACCGGGGAAAATCACTGCGCGATTCCAGGGCAATATCACACTGGATCGCGCGGGCACAAGTCAATTGCTTGTTACACCGGGAATCACTGTGGTTTCCGGAACGCTTACGTTTGGCAATCAACATGTTTTGACGGGACCTGCCGGGTTGATCAAGAATGGCGGGGGCGTGCTTCGCGTTCTGTCTGCAAGCCAGTATACGGGTGATACCGAGCTCTATGCCGGGATTTACCAGAGCGGTAATGATTTATCTTTCGGCGCTGCCGGATCCATTGTATTTACGGGCGGAACGCTTGCTTCCTATGATGGAACGCGAACGCTTGCCAATAAGGTTCTCTTTAATGCGGTAACCGTCGGGCTTGATGGTACCGCCGGCTTGCTCGTACTGAATCCCAGCATGGCAAACGGTGACACATCGCTGGATTATTCGCCTACGTTTGCTGTTTCCGGCAATGTTGAGTTTGGACAGAATCTCAAACTGACCGGTAGCGGTAGCTTTATAAAAACGGGAGCAGGGACACTCATGTTGGACAATGGCTATTCCACCTATATGGGTGGTACGACAGTCAATCATGGCACACTTCGTGTCAATGCCGTCAATGGCTTTACTTCCGGCCGTACCGATGCGGGAAAAAATGGGCTTGGTACCGGTTCGATCAATCTTTCCACTGTAAGCGGGCAGACTGCCGTTATTGAGGTGCTTGTTGGCGGTAGTAATACTGTTCGTATTGGCGGTGATCTCAGTATCAGTGGCGCAAATGCTTCGAGCAGCGCGGAATTTCGCGTTACCAATACGGCCGGCAGTGTTTCCGGCAGCGGCATCAAAACCTATCTCGAAGCGAATCAGACGATTGGCGGCAATGCCTACGGGGCATTTGTCACACCCGGTGATGTTATCAAAACCGGAGCCGGTACAACGACAGTGATTTCAGTCGGAAAGTTTGCTACGCCCAGCCTGGTGGTTGAAAGCGGTACCATCCGGTTCTCCGCGGCTAACAGTGTTGGTAATGTCGGAAAGCTGACTATCAAAAACGGTACCTTTGCTACGGGTGGGCTCAATCAGACATTCGGTGCGGGAAGCAGTTTCAACATTTCCGGCGATGGTATTGTCGATATGGGGAACAGCGGTATACTCACTTTTGATACGCTGGGTAACTGGGCGACAGGCAGTATGCTCTCCATTAATAATTGGGCAGGTACGCTGCTTGTCGGTGGCGGCACGAATCAGTTCCGTTTCAGTAACGATGTCCGATTGCTTTTCACGAGCGAAATGCTTAGCCGGATAATCTTTGACAATGCTACCATCACTTATGCTCCCGGCGCGATTATTGTCAGAAATGCCGCAGGGTACTACGAGCTATTGCCTGTCGGTACCAGCGCCGAATGGAATCATCTCGGAAGCGGTTATAACTGGGGCACTGGCAGCAATTGGGTAGGCGGCATTCAACCGAACGGAGCGGGATCATCGGCTGTGTTTGCCAATGCTGATCCGATTCTCAACGGGAAAACTGTCAATGTGGATGCGAGCATTACGATCGGAAGCCTTGTTTTCAAAAATACTGCCGGAGCCAGTTATACGCTTTCCGGAAACTCGCTTACGCTCCAGCAAACAGATGCGGATGCCAATGCCATGATTGTTGTTAACGGTAATAACCATGTCAATCTGGCCAGCCAACTGAATCTTGCAAACAATCTCTTTGTGTCGCATGACGGTACGGGAACGCTTACTGTATCGGGTGTCATAAACGGATCCACGAAAACCGTTACCAAGGACGGAACCGGGACCTTGGTGTTTAACAATGGCGGTAACAATTTTGCCGGCGGATTGAAGATCATTGAAGGTACTGTTGCTACAGGACTTAATTCAAACGGGGCAACCGGTGCGCTTGGCGCGGGTACCGTTACTTTTGCCGGTGACAGTATGCTTTCGCTGACAGCAAACGGGACGCAGACCATCGGCAATGCGGTTGTTATTGACGACAATGTTACCGCTACAATCAACACCGTTTCAGGAAACAGCGCGACCGTGTCGGGGCATGTTACCGGCAACGGCGCTTTGACTAAAAGCGGAGCGGGTACTTTGGTTTTGACAAGCGCAAATGATTACAGCGGCGGTACGCATGTTTCTGCCGGTACGGTGGAAGTCCGGAATAATGCAGCGATGGGCAGCGATACTGTTTCTTTTTCGGACAATACCACTTTGCGGGCCGGTACCAATGGCCTGCAACTCGTTAATGCTATTGACCTTAACGGTGTTGTTTCCATTGACACGCAATCAAATACACTGGAGTTGTCGCATCTTTCAGGAACCGGCACTTTGAACAAAGTTGGTTCAGGAACGCTTGTCCTGAACAACGCCAATCATTACACCGGCGGAAGCACATTCACGGCCGGAACGGTTGAAATCGGGAACAGCGCCGCTTTGGGTACTCAGGGAGTGGTGCTTGAAAACAACACAACATTGCGTGCCGGAGTAAGCGGATTATCGTATGCGAATACGACGACAGTAAACGGTACGGTAAATATCGAAGTCGGAAGCGGAAAAAACATGATATTGGCCGCAACGCTTAATGGCAGCGGGACGCTCAATAAAATCGGTAGCGGAGTATTAATACTTGATGGTGTCAACGGAAGCAATGCACTTAATGTGACTGACGGTAGTATCCGGATTGCAGGAGCTTCCGGCGAAACCGGGTTAATGACAATTAACAACGGGACAAACGTTTACGGTGATGGCGTTTACGGTGGCGGCATTGATGTGAAAAACGGCGGAGCTTTGTACGTGAGTCCGTCAAGTAACGGATCGACAGTCGGTACCCTGAGTGTTGGCAATAAGGTAACATTGGAAAGCGGTTCAAGTATTGTTTTCAAATTAAGCAGCGAAGCGAATCACAGCATCCTTGATTTGGGCGGTAGCATACTGACTGCAAGCGGAGCCTCATTGCTTATTGATACTACCGGTTATACCGGTGCGTGGGCTGACGAGTATATCATTTTTGCGAATGCCATCGGAGGAACCGATTGTTTCTTTGATAGCCTGGAATTGGACAATCAATCCAAGCTCATTGATTTAGGTGATCGCCAGTATTATCTGGGCACTTCCGGTAATGGTATCGGCCTTATGGCATTTATTGCAGTACCCGAACCCAGTGCTTACGGATTCATACTGCTTACTGCCATTTCAAGTACGTTGTTTGTTCGTCGTCGTCCGAAAGTGAAAAACTAATCGGATCATGCGGTTGAATATTAGGTTCTTCAAAGCAGGTTTTTAAGCGGATACAGATTGCTTGTAGCAATCGGGGTACGTATTGTATTCGTTTCTTAGACGAGGTCGTTTTACTATTGCGATTCGTGAATCTGTGATATTAAATTACTGATTTCTGCGGTAATATACTATTGGAATTGAAGACTAATGATTTCCTATATATGAATAATCGATTTCAGTAATTATGGCTTTATTTCTTCTATCGGTATTATAAATATTGTTATTTTGTAGTAACCTATGCATTATCTTCTGTAATGCAATTAATTTATTGAATGGTAGATAGTTGCAATTTGTGGATTATAACATAGTTTAGTGACACTTATTTTTAGGTGAATCATTTTTGAATAACGATTTGTAGTACATGAAACGAACGAAAAAAATTCTGTCAGCAACCAGTCTGATTGGTGCACTTTTACTTATAGAAAAAAGTGCTATTGCATTGGAAAACACTTCTGTAAATAACGCAGATTCGTTTTCATCACAAAACATCACCGGTGATGCTTTTGGTTCTTTAACAGAGAGTACAACACAGTCATCGGCACTATATCCTATAGGGATTGATGCGGAAAATTTTCCGATAGTATATACGGGTAGTGATTCCGACAGCAGTTTACTTTCGCAGGCTGATATCGCAGGAGCGCTCTATTCACCCGATCTTGAGCTTCCACTGTCTCCATTGGTGATAAACACATTGTCCTCAGCCGTTGTTGATCCGGTGCTTGTGGATACGGTTTCCATGGGTAACAGTAGTATCGAGACCTTCACGCCTTTTATACAGCAGGTGGTGCAGGACGAAGCAACGCAGACCACGGTATCATTCGCGGATTATTCGCCAGCCGGACAGATAAACATGATGGCCTTTTCCGATTCAGCCGGGACGGCTTCTGTATCTGAAGCCGGTTTATTCTCGTCTGAGACTTCTGCGGCAGCAGCTCCCGGTGATTCTGACATGGTGGCGATAAGCGCAGATTCGGTCTCGGTTCCGAGCAGCGAAAATACTTTGCTCCAGTCGACGAGACTTACCTCGACCCGTTCCTTATTGGGTGATTTTGCTCTGCTTGCGGTTAATGCAAGCTGGAACGGTTTGGATCGTGGTAATTGGAATGTCAGTGGCAATTGGTCTTCCAACAGTATTCCCACATCGTCGGACACTGTTACTATTAACAACGGTAACGGTCCGCTTATCGGTTCCGGCGTAAACGGATTAGCCGGTAGCCTTTCGTTAGGTACAAGCAGTGGCGGTACCGGAAAACTGTATCTTGAGAATGGCGGAAAACTCACTGTTTACGGAACGTCTGCGATCGGAGATAAAGCTAATTCAACCGGCAGTGTTACCGTTGATGGTACAAGCACGGCTTTCGTGAGCGGGCCTTTATTGATCGGTAACGAAGGAACAGGTAATTTTACTGTGTCGAATGGTGCAACGATGACTGCTCAAAACATTTCGCTGGGGAATGCTGCGACAGGCACGGGAACGTTGACTATCAGTAAGGCTAGTTTCTCCTTGAATTCGTATTTAATGTCAGTGGGTAAATCAGGGAAGGGAATCCTGAATATTACCGGCGGTAGCACTGTGACTGCTGACGGTACGCTTTATGTCGGTGAAAATACGGGTTCAAGCGGTACCATCAGTGTTTCCGGCCTTGGTACCTCGTTAAAAACACAGTATATTTTCAATATCGGCAATCTCGGTACCGGTGCCTTGAATATTTCAGGAGGCGCTACGGTAACCTCCACGGCTTGGGATGTTTTGATTGCTGCCAATAGCGGTAGCACCGGAACGGTGATCGTGGAGAATGCCGGATCGTGGGCGATTAACAGCCAGCAGCTTATTGTTGGTTATAACGGTAATGCTGATTTGACTGTTCGTGGCGGAGGCATACTTAGCACGGACAGCACGACAACGATTGGCCGGGCGAATGATGCCAATCCGGGAAGGTATGCGACGTTGACGGTTACCGGAAGCGGATCGCAGTGGAATTCCAGTAATATCATGATTGGCATTTATGCGGGCGGCACGTTGAGCATCAGCGACTATGGTAGTGTCAATACAACAGGAAATGTTTCTATTGCCAATATATCTTCCGGAAATGCCAACGTAACCGATCACGGGAGCTGGACGATTGATTCGGGATACAGTTTCGGAGTGGGTGACGGCGGGAGCGGTCATTTGACAATTAAGACGGGCGGATCAGTTACTTCCGGCAGTCTGGCGACACTCGGTTTTTCAAGTACGGGTAAAGGCTATGCCATCATTGATGGCACGGACTCAAAATGGACCATTAATAATAACCTTATTGTTGGAGATCTTGGGTTGGGAGATATTAAAATCACTGTCGGCGGGAAAACGTCAGCCTATGCGGTTACGCTTGGTAACCAGACCGGTTCAACCGGTAGTATCACGGTTGATGGTACGGGCACGGTTTTTGAGGGCGGCCTGTTATCTGTCGGTAACGGAGGAACAGGTAATTTCACGGTATCCAATAATGCCACAGCGAATATCGGCAATAATATTTCCCTGGGAACCACGGCAACGGGCGTGGGAACGTTGAACATTCAGAATGCCTCTTTTACCTCAAAATTTTCAATGCTTGTGGGGGAAGCGGGCACTGGCACATTGAATATTAATTCCGGCGGCAGCATGACGGCCAATGCCGATGTCTCAGTGGGTAAGGCTACCGGTTCAAACGGTACGGTCACTGTTTCCGGAGCGGGTTCATCGTTAATTACACAGTATATTTTCAATATCGGCGATAGCGGTGTCGGTACCTTGAATATTTCCGATGGCGCGACGGTAAACTCCAGCGGGTGGGATGTTTTGATTGCTGCGGCCAAGGGCAGCACCGGTACGGTTGCCGTGGATAATGGCACGTGGACAGTGAATGGGAAACTGTTTGTGGGTTTTAACGGCAATGCGGATTTGACCGTCGGTAATGGGGGCAAACTTGCCACAGCGAGCATAACGACGATCGGGTGGGCTAACGATGCCAATCCCGGAAGAGCCGCAACGGTTACGGTAATGGGGGCCGGATCACAGTGGGCCAGCTCAGACATTACCTTGGGTACTTATGGAGCCGGTAATTTAACGATCAAGGATTCCGCCGTTGTCATGACTTACGGTCGGGCTTCTGTCGGAAATGACTTTAACACAAGTCAGGGCAGTGTCCTTGTTGACAATGCATATTGGGATATCACGACAAATCTCAGTATCGGTAACTATGGTACAGGTCTGATGACACTGCAAAACGGAGCAGTGGTTAAGACCTATGAGAATGCGTTTATCGGAGCTTTTGCAGGCGCTCAAGGTACTGCTGTGGTTGATGCCTCTACGTGGGAAATCGGCGGCGGGCTTTCGGTTGGCGCCCAGGGAGCGGGTACACTCACTATTCAGAATGGTAGTAGCGTCAGTGTTACCGAGGGTGTTTATGTCGGTTATGACACGAATGAACTCGCACTGGCTACCATTACCGGTGCAGGGTCACGCTGGACTATTGGCGGTCAGTTGATGGTTGGCGGTTTTGGTTTCGAAAATAGGCTTGTTATCGAAAAAGGAGGTTTTGTTTCGTCCGAGAATACAGTTGTCGGCGGTGGCGGTGAAGGAACGCTTACAATCAAAAGCCTGGGTCTTTTGGAGACCGGTTCGCTTTATACGGATTCCACGCACACAGTTTCCAAGGTTTATTTTGACAACGGTACCTTGCGTGCCAAGGCCGGTGATTCAGATTCAGGAGCATTTTTCCGCAGTTTTCAAAGCGGGCAACTCGTTATTAATTCCGGCGGCTTGACGATTGATACCAACGGATTTGATATCAGTACCGATCAACAGAGCTTCTTTAGCGGTGACGGCGGATTGATAAAAATCGGTGCCGGTGCGCTTACGCTTAATGGAGACAATGCCTATGTAGGTGACACAACAGTCAGCGCAGGTACGCTCGTTATCAACGGTGATCAAACCGCCGCAGCCGGTACAACTTACGTGACTGACAGTGCGACGCTTGGCGGTACCGGTATTCTCGGGGGAAACATCATCGTCGAAAATGGCGGTACGCTCACGGCCGGTGACGTGCTTAACAATGCCGGCGGTATCCTGACAACGAATGGCAACCTTACGCTTCAAACCGGTGCGACAGCCAATCTGATTTTCGATGCTGCCGTAACCGTTGTCGGCACTTATGCGCAAAATACCGATGCGACGCTCAATGTTACACTTGGTGACAATATCGTCAAAATCACAGCGGACTCCGCGAATCTTGAGGGCACTCTCAATATCTCCGGTATTTCTGACAGTGATTATGCCCTGGCAAGTCAACTTTCCGGAAAACTCATCACGGTTATTTCCACGACCAGCGGCATTACCGGTGATTTTGACACGGTTACCGGTCTCAGTGCCTCTTCCGTGGATTACATCCGTACCGATGCATTTAAAAGCGACGATGAAATGAGTTATTATGCCGGTAGCGTGCTTGCCTGGTATGACACCCTGGCAGCCGGACACGGTACCTTTACACTTGATGCCGGCAAGACCTTCGAAGTTGACATCGCTCTTGACGACCGGAACGACGGCCTGTTTACATCCGGGTGGGACGGTAAATCGCTCACGAAAAAAGGCGAGGGCACTTTAGTTCTTTCCGTCGAGAACACTTTCTCGGGGGACATCGAAATCGCCGGCGGAACGCTTTCCGTTACGACAAAACATCCTTACGACGCAAATTACAGCGCCACTTCGGCACTTGGCGACGGAACCGGTACCATCTACTTCACGAACACCGATACCGGCAGCACGCTTCTCGTGTCCAATAATCCCCGGACTTTCGATGTTTTAACCAATCGGATGGTGGTTGCCGAAAACGCGATTGCCACGCTTTCGGCAAGCAGCTCCGAGCAGCTCTTTGTCACGGCCGCTGCGTCCGGTGGCGTCGGCAGTGCCCTTTACGTCAACTCAGGCGGTAATTTTACGGCGACCGGGCCTCTTGGTTTTTCCGGAAACCAATCTTATAGCGGCGCTGTCTATACCAATAACGCTACGCTTAATATTCTTCCCGGGCGCCTGTTTAGCTTTACGGGCAACGAAGCCCAATATCGGGGTGGTGCGATTTTTGCGGAAAACTATTCCTACATTAACGTAAAGAATGCTTCCTTCGTGGCTAACTATGCCGGTAATGCCGGTGGCGCGATAGCCATAACGAGTAACAGCAGCTTCGATGCTACCGGCGCCGCGTTCGACGACGGTGAAGCAGAAATCGGCGGTGCAATCTACATGAGCGACCATGTTATCGGGGTTCTCGTCTCAGGCAAAATTACCAACAGTCATGCAGATACCGGTTCCGGTATGGGCGGTGCAATCTATATGGATGGTGGAAGCCATCTTGACGCTACCGGCGCGACGTTCAACTGGAACAGCGCCCAATATAAAGGCGGCGCGATTTATGCCGAAGACAGCACAGCGATCCTGGATAATGCTGAATTCATCGGTAACACATCGTTATCCGGTACGGGTGCGGCTATTGTTGCCGCCTGGAGCTATATTACGGCGGACAACGCCAAATTCCAAGGAGGTTGGGCCGATGAAGGCGGTGCGATTTATGCCCAAAACTCCACAATCATCGCTACCGGCGCAAGTTTTACCGATAACTACGCAAACAATGCCTGGGGAAGCGGCGGCGGAGCCATCGTTGTCGACGATTCCGTCGTTACGTTGAATTCTGTTACTTTTACCGGTAACAATACTGCCGGCCTTGGCGGTGCGATTAACGTGAAAAGCGGGACTCTCAGCATCGGTGCGACCAGTGGTGATACACTGTTTAGCGGCAACAAATCCGGGACTGACAATGTTGGTTCCGGTGGTACGGCCAATGCGGTTCATTTCACGAACGAAAACGGAGCAAGTATTTTTAATCTTTCCGCTAACACTGGAAATACCATCCAATTCCTCGACCCGGTAACAAGCGACACAGCAACCGAAGTGGTTAGCGTCAATATTAACTCGGAGGAAGCGAACACCGGCACCATTCTCTTTAGCGGCGAGAAATTTGTTTCCGGTTCTGCCGATGTTTGGTCGCAAATCAAGGCAAAGACAACCGTCAATCGCGGTATCATGGAACTGCGCAGCAACGCTGTTTACGGTAGTTCAGCTGATCCGGATGGGTCGAGCTATATACTCCTTGCACCAGCGACCTTAGTGATGAGCGGTGTCAATACAAAGCTCCTTGCCGGGAATTCGTATGAGCAATATGGCACATTTAACGTCGATATCGCCGGCCGCACGGGCACGGACAATCCGAATATCCTCGCAGGAAAGGCCTTGATCGACTCCGAAGCAAAACTCAATATCACCGGCTACGGTGATACCGAAGCCTCGGACTATGGCAAAGCCAGCCTTATCGACGGTAGCATTTACACCTTCATCCGTACGAGCAGTAGCATTACCGGCGAATACGCCGAAGCGAACATCACCGTCAACGGTTCCGCGCTGAATGCCGATGTCGATTACATTACAGGCGGCATTTTCAAAAATGATGCGGGTACCGATTACAATATCGGCTATCGACTCACCTGGAATGAGACTGTCTCGAAAGCACATGGTAACTTCACCCTTGATGTTGACAAGACCTTTGAAGTGGACGTTGTACTCGACAATCGTATTGGTACTTTTGACTCCGGATGGGACGGCAAATCGCTTACGAAAAACGGTGGCGGTACATTGGTTCTGTCGACGGAAAATAGCTATACCGGCGGAACGAATATTACCGGCGGTAATTTGGAAATCCGTAATGCCAATGCCTTAAGCAGCGGCACGGTGACGTTTACCGATAACGCGACTTTGCGCTTTGGCAGCGGTACGGATGGTATGGCTTACACAAGCAGTACCGCCATTGCTTCCGGGAAAACCGCTGTCTTTGACGTTGATAGTCGTAACGGGATAAACTCAATCACTCTCAGGGCTAATATTGGGAACACCGGTACACTGAATAAAACCGGTGACGCACTGATGGTTCTCGATGGAGCGAGCGGTAATGCTACCGTGAGTGTCACGGGAGGATCTGTGAAAATAAGCGGCGCATCAGGACTGACCGGCGCATTGATCATTAATTCCGGTACAAGCGGATACGGAAACGGTATTTACGGAGGATCAATAGAAGTTAAGAACGGCGGCGCTTTGTATGTAAGCTCATCAAGTGACGGATCAATGGTCGGTACCTTGAGTGTTGGCAATAATGTTACGCTGGAAAGCGGATCCAGCCTTCTATTCAAATTGGACAATGCAAGCAGCTTCAGCATTCTGGATTTGGGCGGTAGCATCCTGACCGCAAACGGCGCCAGCTTGTTCTTTGATACGACGGGCTATACAGGTGATTGGGCAGACCAGTACACCATTTTCATGAACGCTACCGGAGGAAACGATTGTTTCTTTGATGCGTTGGAATTGGACAATGAATCCAAATTCATTGATTTGGGGGATCGTCAATATTACCTGGGAACCTCGGGTAGCAATATTGCGCTTATAGCCATATCGTCCATTCCTGAAACCAGTACATATGCATTGTGGGCCGGATTTGCCGTCATGGGTAGCATGCTGCTGCGCCGTCGGGTAAGACGGAACAAATAAAAACAGGAGCGAATCACAGTATCCGGATTTCAGGCAAATGAGGCGTGGATACCGGATACCGTTACATTTCTCTAACTGTATTGGTCAAATCCCGGCAGGATTAACTGTGTTATTCCGGTTGTTTCGTCAAGAAAACGGACGCCCAATCCTATCAGCCTGACAGGCAGGTCCCTGCGTGATTTTGCTTCGGCAAGCAGCGTGTAAAAAACATTCAGGTTGGGAGTACCGCAAATACATTCCTTTGTCGTACGGGAAAAATCCGAGAATTTTACCTTCACGAAAGCCTTGTGGATTTTTCTTTGGCGGTAGCGTGACTTTTTGAGATCCTCCTGGACTTCCTCCCAGCAGCGGTCTGCGATAGGAAACAACTCCTCGAGCTGCATGAGGTCACGTTCAAAGGTCCGTTCCGTGCTGAGGCTTTGCGGGATGTAATCGGTTTCCACCGGTCGGTCATCAATGCCGCGGCAAAGAAAATACAATTCGCCGCCGAAACGTTCGAATTTTTTGATCAGCTGGATGTGTGTGAGTTTTTGTACGTCTCCGCAGGTATTGAATCCCAGCCGTTTCATGACCGCTTCGGTTTTTGGTCCGATGCCCCAAAGTTTTCTGATGGGCAATGTGGCCATGAAGCTTTCTGCGTCTTTCGGTAATATAGCAGCCTGTCCGTTCGGTTTTTTCAGGTCACTGGCTATTTTGGCGAGCAGTTTGTTGGAGGCGACTCCGGCCGAGGCGGTAAGCTGCGTTTCCTGAAAAATACGTTGCCTGATTTCCTTGGCAATATCCCAGGCAAAACGTTCATTGGCGGTAACATCAAGAAAGGCTTCGTCCAGCGAGAGCGGTTCGATCAGGTCTGTGTAATCCGCAAAAATGGCCCGGATTTTCCGGGATTCCTCGCGGTAGAGATCGAAATGATGCGGAACGATAATCAGGTTAGGGCAGAGACGGAGCGCATGAAATGTGGGCATCGCGGAACGGCATCCGAATCTGCGGGCCTCGTAGTTACATGTGGATAGCACGCTCCGTGCGCTGGCTCCTGATACCGCGACGGGTTTGCCCTTCAGATGGGGATTGTTGCGGATTTCTATAGCCGCATAAAAGCAATCCATATCCACATGTATGATTTTCCGCATTGTCCGATAAATGAATAAGAAAAAGTGGAGAAAATGCAAAGCCGCTTTGGCTAATTGAGGGGTTCGGATGGAATATAAAAGCTCAAAACGGTGTAAAACCGATGTTACCGCCATTAATTTCTTATTCTGTTACGGGGTTGTCACACGTTTGTAACAAAACAACGGTATTATGTATTCCGTTAACGATGAAAAACTCAATAACAGAACTTATGATAAAGAAAACCGTTTCTCTCCTTGCCGTGGCAAGCTCCCTGTTCTGCGGCAACTTATTGGCTGAAGTCAATAAAGACCTCCCGGAATATAAACCTGTTTCCGGAGTCTCGGGCACGCTGAATTCTATCGGTTCAGACACCCTTAACAACATGATGGCGCTTTGGGCGGAAGCATTCAAGGCCATCTATCCGAACGTAAATGTGCAGGTTGAAGGCAAAGGGTCTTCCACTGCGCCTCCGGCATTGATTGAAGCGACAGCCCAGCTTGGTCCGATGAGCCGGGAAATGAAATCAAGCGAGATCGACGCATTTGAAAAGAAATTCGGATATAAACCGACGCAGGTTTCCGTGGCAATAGACGCTTTGGCGATTTTTGTGCATAAGGACAATCCTGTGGAAGGGCTGACACTCAAGCAGGCAGACGGTATTTTTTCCAGCACTTACAAGCAAGGCGGTTCGCCCATCGGTAAATGGGGGGAACTTGGCGTAGCAGGAACATTGAAAGACAAGCCTATCAGTCTTTACGGCCGCAACAGCGCTTCCGGTACGTACGGCTTTTTCAAGGAAACCGTTCTTAACAAGGGTGACTTTTCCGCACGCGTGAAGGAACAGCCCGGCTCTTCGGCGGTTGTGCAGGGTATTGCCAATGATATTACCGGAATCGGTTACTCGGGAATCGGTTACATTACATCGGGCGTTAAGGCGATCAAACTGGGTACAAAGGAGGGCGTTCTCGTGGCTCCGACTTTCGAGAATTGCCTTTCAGGGGATTATCCGCTCGCCCGTTCCCTGTATATCTATGTGAACAAGAAGCCGAATGAACCGATGGATAAACTTACTTATGAATTCCTCCGTTTTGTTTTGTCAAAGCAGGGACAACAGATTGTTGAGAAAGACGGGTATTATCCGTTGCCGGCAGAAGTTGCCGGGGAAATTCTGGATTCCTTAAAATAAAACCTGGCGTAAATCCATAATGGCGGATGCAGATCCAAAACGTTTCGAAGTATCGGGGAAAACACTTTTCCTCGATACTTTCATGACGCGGTTTATCAAGATCGGAGGCATCGGGATCATTGCCGCTGTTTTTGGAATCTTCATTTTTATTGTGCTTCAGGTGCTTCCGCTTTTTGATTCCGCCCATGTCAGGAAATCTGGGTTTTTTGAGGTCGATGTTTCGGTAAAGCCGGTATTGATGGGGGCTGATGAATGGGGGGAACTGCCTTTTGTCCTTTATGAAGACGGTAACATCAGACTGTTTTCCGTGGACAAAAAGCCTGTTTCCGAAGACGGCCGCCTTGTTGTAAAACCAGCACGCAGCGAGCAGATAGCGGGACTTGACGGCAAGATTACCGTCGCCCGTTATTTTGCCAAAAACAATGTTCTGCTGCTTGGCACGGAAAACGGTACTGTTCATGTTCTTCCCTTGAGTTACAGCATGTCGTTTGAAGAGGGGACGCGTGTCATCGGTTGTTCCATCGGGAAACCGCAGGATTATGCGGGGGAGACAAGGAACCGTATTGGCTATGTCGATTTTTATGAGACGGGCAGTGAACGGATGATTGTTTTTGCACAGGGAAACAAAGTCGATGCCGTCCGCTACCAGAAAAAGAAAACATTGTTCGGCAGCGCAAAGGAAAAATTCGAGCGGGCCGGTTTTGCCGAGCATATTTTTGAGGCTGATGTTACCGCGGTATTTGTTACAGGCCTCAATGATTCCCTCGTCGTGACCGATTCCAACGGGTCGTTTTATTTCGTGAAGATTGAGGACGGGACAATGAATATTGTCCAACGTCTTCGTCCTTTTGAAAGCGAGGAAGACAAACGCATTTGCAGCGCAAATCTTCTGTTGGGAAATATTTCCGTCGTGCTGACATCGTATACGGGGAAAAACCATATTTATGCCCTGTCCCGGGATGAGAAGGCCGGCGAACTGCTTTATTCGAAAATCCATGAGATGCGCGATTTCCCGGGAGGTGCGTCGCTTTATGATTATTCGCATCGCAACCGTGCCTTTGTTCTGGCAGGGAAAGAACGCGTTTCGCTACGTTACGGTACCACTGAAAGCAGCCGTTGGTATGAAGTGCTTGAAAGGCCGCCCTTGCTGATTTTCTTGGGGTTGAAGTATGACAGTCTTTGGTTGCTTGATGATGCGGGACGGTTTTCGCTTTATTCCATTGATGACCCGCATCCTGAATCCGGTTTTGCCGCTTTCTTCGGGAAGATTCATTACGAAGGGATGTCGGAACCTGCGTATATCTGGCAATCAACCGGAGCCGAGGCCAGCTTTGAACCCAAGCTGTCCATGATACCGTTGCTTTTCGGTTCCGTAAAGGGAACCCTTTACGCAATGATCTTTGCGCTTCCCATCGCCTTGCTGTCTGCTGTGTATACTTCGCAGTTTTTACATCCGTCCCTGAAAAGGATTGTTAAACCGACCATGGAAATCATGGCTTCGCTTCCGTCGGTCGTGCTTGGTTTCATCGGTGCGATCTGGGTCGCTCCGGCGATTGAACACCGGATTCCCTCGATCATTGCCTGTATAGTTATCGGAACCGCAACCTGCATGCTTTTCGGCTGGATGTGGACTTTCATGCCCAAGAGTGTCCGTGCGCGGATCAGGCCGGGTTATGAGTTTATTGTCGTTATACCGCTTGTGGCGGTAGCGTGCATTATGGCCTGGCATCTTGGAGTGTTTGCAGAGGGTATTTTCATTGATGCGTACAACCATGCTACCGGTAAAGATGTTTCCGATTTTCGCGCCTGGTGGTCTGAGTTTTCCGGTATTCCTTTTGAACAGCGCAATTCACTGGTCGTCGGTTTTCTCATGGGTTTTGCCGTAATCCCGCTTATCTTCACGATTGCGGAAGATGCGTTGACCAATGTCCCGAGTTATCTGACATCCGCATCGCTTGCTCTTGGAGCCAGCCGCTGGCAAACAGCGTGGCGCATCATAATGCCCACCGCTTCGCCGGGCGTGTTTTCAGCTTTTATGATCGGGCTTGGCAGAGCCGTCGGCGAAACGATGATTGTGGTCATGTGTACGGGGAATACGCCCACGATGAACTGGAATATCTTCGACGGAATGCGGACGCTGTCTGCAAACATTGCTGTCGAGCTCCCCGAAGCTCCCGTTCACAGCACGCTTTACCGGAGCCTCTTTCTTGGCGCGCTTCTCCTTTTCATGCTTACTTTTATCGTGAATACCGTTGCCGAGGTGACGCGTAAACGGCTTCGCGAAAAATATAAAACCGTCTGATTTTAACGTCTCACCATGCAGAATACATTTTTCACAAAAGTGCGTCCGAGGGGAGAAAGCCTGGTCTGGTTTACCGCAACGGGGCTGGTTACCGGGCTGCTGATGATTCTGTTTCTGCTCGGGTTGGTCGTGTACGAAGGCGTGAGCGTGTTTTGGCCAAAGCGGGTGGAGGCTGTGCAGATAAGCAATACGGACGGTAGCGTTGAAACCCTGCTGGGAGCGATCATCATGGATCGCGAAAAGCAGATGGACGCCGGTACGGCGCATGGGCAGAAACAGTCAGAGTACCAGTTTTTTGTCGGAAACAAGGATGCCTACGGGCAGATGTTCCGTTTTGTCGATGCGGACAAAATCATTTCGATGTCAAAGCCGGAAAATGTTCTCCGGATGAAGCGTGTGGAATACGGGGACGCACTTGCCTATCCGGTAAAAATCATTCTTGCGGATAAAACGGAAGTATCTGCTGACGATAAGTTTTTTGATGGGGTTTTCAGGCAATTGATTGATGAGTCCAATATGCGGCGTGAACAGTATATGCATATCGAAAAGGACAGGATCGGTGCAATCAACACGCGCATGGAGCAGAACACACTGGCTTTACGCACACTTGAACGGGAACATGGCGCTGACTATGCCGGTTTGTCCGAGACAAAGGAACTGACGGTAGAAAATACCGGATTGCAGGCTGAATTTGAAACACTTGCGGAAGAAGCGAAACGCCTGCGGGAAAAACAGAATGAAACGGTTTTATGCTATCGTCTGGCAGATGGCAGCGAACGTACGATAGCGATAGGGAACATCATGCATGCCTATTATCCGAACAGGATTTCCGTATTCGGACGTCTGGGTGAGTCTTTTGCGAATATATGGGAATTTCTCTCGGAAGATCCGCGTGAGGCAAATACCGAAGGGGGCATTTTCCCCGCGATATTCGGAACCTTTGTGATGACGGTCCTGATGAGCGCATTGGTCATGCCGTTCGGTGTGCTTGCCGCGATCTACTTGCGTGAATACGCGAAGCAGGGACCTTTTGTTAATGCGGTCCGCATTGCAATCAACAATCTGGCAGGGGTTCCTTCCATCGTATACGGCGTTTTCGGGGTTGGTTTTTTTGTTTACCTTGTTGGCGGTAGTATTGACCGGTTGCTTTACAGTGATCGTTTACCGACACCGACTTTCGGAACAGGCGGTATTCTCTGGGCGGCTTTCACACTGGCTCTCATGACGGTTCCCGTGGTCGTGGTGGCTACCGAGGAGGCGCTTGCGTCCGTTCCGCGCGGTGTGCGTGAAGCTTCGCTCGCCTGTGGCGCTTCGAAGTGGCAAACAATACAGAGGATTGTATTACCGGCATCCGCTCCCGGTATCCTGACGGGACTGATTCTGGCGATGGCTCGCGGTGCGGGAGAAGTGGCTCCGCTCATGCTTGTCGGCGTGGTGAAGTACGCGCCTATGCTGCCCCTGGATGGTACGTTCCCGTATATTCATCTGGAACGCAAATTCATGCATCTCGGTTTTCACATCTACGATCTCGGATTTCAGTCTCCCGACTCGGAGGCGGCAAAACCGATGGTGTTTGCTACCACGCTGTTGCTCATCTTGCTGGTTGTCACATTGAATATCGGGGCTATAATGATCCGGAATCATTTGAGAAAAAAGTATGCATCGAGCGTATTCTGAACCATCCGGAAACAAAGCGATTTGCAGATAAATTTATATGGACGAAAAATTCATACAGGTAACAAACAATTATTCTTTCTGGTACGGGGAAAAACGGGTACTGCACGATATCAACATGGATATACCGAAAAAACAGGTTACCGCGTTCATCGGTCCGTCAGGTTGCGGGAAATCCACATTGCTGCGTAATTTTAACCGGATGAATGATTTAGTGGATAACGTACGCCACGAAGGAGATATTATCATCAACGGACAAAGCATCTATGACAGGAATCTGGAAGTGATTTCCCTTCGCAAACGCATAGGCATGGTTTTTCAAAAGTATAACCCGTTCCCCAAAAGCATTTACGAGAATGTCGTATACAGTTTGCGCGTGGCAGGACGGAACAAACGTTCCCTGCTGGATGAAATTGTCGAAGAGAGTCTGAAGAAATCCGCCTTGTGGGACGAGGTGAAGGATCGCCTGCATGAAAGCGCGTTAGGATTATCCGGCGGTCAGATGCAACGATTGTGCATCGCGCGCGCGATTGCCAACAGTCCGGAGGTCTTGTTGATGGATGAGCCGTGCTCTGCGCTGGACCCGATTGCGACGGCAAAGATTGAGGAACTGATCTACCATCTGAAACGCGACTATACGATTCTCATTGTGACACACAACATGCAGCAGGCAACGCGTGTTTCCGATAAGACGGCATTTTTCTATCTTGGCCGGCTGATCGAATATGATGCGACAGAAACAATTTTCAGAAATCCGAAAGACCCTCAGACCGAAGCATATATTTCCGGACGTTTCGGATGATGCTTATGATTTGTGAAAACAGACGGTAACATGGAATTTTATTATAAAAATAACAGAGACATTCGCCAAAGTAGATTTAACACATGAAACGATTTTTTTATCAGGAACTGGATCTTTTCCGCGCAACGTTGATTTTAATGATGGAAAAAACAATAGAGGTTGCCCGCGATACGTTTTCCGCGATTCTCAACGAGGATACGGAGCAGATGGAAGCAATCATGAAGCGCGATGATGAATTTGATCGCATGGAAATGGAAATTGATAATGCAGCAATTCGCTATCTGACATTACGTTCTCCGGTAGCATCTGACTTACGTTTGCTTACTTGTGGGATGCGTATTTCACATGAGCTGGAACGTGCTGCCGACCAATGCAATAATATCTGTAAACGCTATCTCCGTTTGGGTAGGAAAAAGGGAGCGATAAAGAATTACTATTATCTTTCGGAAATGTCGGAGCTGGTCAGTCTGGCCTTGAGAAATGTCGCGGAAAGCCTGCAAGAGATGAATGTACCTCTGTCGCAGAAAGTTGTGAAAGATGACGAACAAATCAATGAACTCCACAACAAGACATCAGGCGAGATGATTAAGTATATTACAGAACATCCTGACTATGCCGCAGTCGGCATTGAGTTGTTATTTGTGAGTAAGGCAATTGAACGGATCGGTGATTATGCAGCCAATGTGGCCGAAGATATTATTTTTCTTTATAGCGGAACGGATGTGCGCCATGCAAAATGAATGCTGGTTTAAGCAGTGCCTAGACGCCCCGGTGAATACGTATCCGGGGATTTTATTTTTTTAAGCTCCGTTTAAAAAGCTTGTGTTGATAGCCTTTCTGCCTTTCCATACAATTAGAAATATGCGTGTGCTGATTACCTTAAATAGTGTGTTCGAGTTTAAATGTTATGAAGAATAATTTTTTTGATAAGTTTAAACCAAAGGAAAACAGATTTTTCCCTCTACTGAGCGAAATGGCCCAAGTGCTCTTATCCGCATCGGGTCTCATCATAAAATGCGTCCAGGTGAAAACACACGATGGCGCCGTCGATTATTACAAGAAAATAAAGGAACTGGAACATAAGTCCGATGCTATTCAGAACCGGATATTTCTTGAGTTGAACAAGACGTTTATCACCCCGTTTGACCGTGAGGATATTAACCATTTATCCTCAACCATGGATAACGTCATGGATCTGATAAACAGTTGCGCGAAACGCATCATGTTATACAACCCGAAGAAGATGCCGGAAAGCGCAGTGCGCCTCGCTGAATATGTTCACGAATCTGCAGGCTATGTGGTGCAGGCAATCGATGAGTTGGATGTCCTGAAGAAAAGAGGCATAAGGATAAAGAAGTATTGCGAACAACTGGGCACGGTTGAAAAGAAGGCCGATGATGTGTATGAACACTTTCTCATTGATTTATTTGAGGCGGAAACAGATGCGATCGAAGTCATAAAGCTGAAGGATATTCTTCAGGAGTTGGAGCGGGCAACGGATGCTGCGGATTCTGTCGGGAAGATCATAAAGATCATTATAGTAAAATATTCGTAAGCCCGAATGACACTGCTGATTACCATTATTGTTTTGGCAATAATCTTTGATTTCATCAATGGATTCCATGATGCTGCCAATTCCATTGCTACCGTTGTTTCCTCCAAGGTACTTTCTCCCACACAGGCAGTTATCTGGGCGGCATTTTTTAACTTTGTCGCCTATTTTATCGCCAAGTTTATAATCGGTGGGTTTGGTATCGCCAATACGGTATCCAAGACCGTTGACATGAGTTTCATCGCGAATCCGTCGCTTGTGATTATTGCGGGACTTGCGGCGGCGATTATATGGAACCTGCTTACCTGGTGGTTAGGTATTCCTTCTTCTTCATCACATACCCTGATCGGCGGGTTTGCCGGCGCCGGGATTGCGGCCGCCGGTTTTAAGGCGGTTCATGCCGGGGTGATCGGTTTTATCGCGTTGTTTATTGTCGTGGCCCCGTTGATCGGCATGGTCAGCGGTAACCTGATTACATTACTGACGCTCCATCTTGTGAAGAAATGGCGGCCAAGCATCGCGGACCAGTGGTTTAGGCGAATGCAATTGATTTCATCGGCATTGCTGAGCATCGGACACGGTTTAAACGATTCACAGAAAGTTATGGGCATTATTGCCGCTGCATTGATCGCAAACCGTCACATGGCAGGTTTGCCGGACTGGATGCGGATGAGTGAACTGAAGGAGATACATGACTGGGTCCCCATGACTTGCTTTACTGCGATCGCTTTGGGTACGGTGTGCGGCGGGTGGAAGATCATGAAAACAATGGGTAATCGCATTACCAAAATTACGCCAACGGAAGGGTTTTGTGCGCAGACCGCGGGGTCATTGACTTTGTTTATTTCCGAAATACTGCATGTTCCCGTCAGTACGACGCATGTGATTACCGGCAGCATCATCGGTGTCGGTTCGGTAAAACGTTTGTCGGCAGTGCGTTGGGGCGTGACCAAGGATCTCTTGCTTGCGTGGGTGCTTACGATTCCCGTCAGTGCGGGAATGGCAATGCTGTGTTACCACGTGCTGGACGTCTTTATCTAGGTTTGCCCGGATTCATTCCTGTGCATCATGTCCTGCAATGATTCAAGCAGGAGCGGAAAGGTTTCAAATCCATCGCTGGCCATGAAATGTCCGCCTTTCTCGACAGTGATCATTTTTGAGTGGAGCCGTTCGGCTTGTTCCAGTGTTTTTGAGTAGGGAACAATGGAATCATCCAGTGCGCCGATGATAGTTCGATTCGCCGTCATCGTCCGGATATATGGGTAGTCAATGACCTTTTTCGTAAAGGAATCAAGTTCCGGGAGTGAAGAGACCGGGGATGAAAATCCGGCGAGAAGTATCAATCCGCCGATTTTCCTGTTTTGCGGTAGCGAATGAAGATAGTGGAGCACGGTGATAGCTCCAAGGCTATGACCGACGAGGAAGGTATCTGTATCAGGCTCAGGAATACGTTCTTTCAATGTATTTATCCATTGCACGGCTTCGGGAGCGTTCGGATTGGGCATGGCAATGGCTTCAACGCGTATACCTTGCTTTTCCAGTTCTCTTTTCAGCCAAGGAAACCAGTGGCTGTCAGGAGAGGCTAAATATCCGTGAACAATGAAAACCTGTTTCCTGTCCATGTTTACAGTACGCCAAGCGTTTACTTGATGGAAAGCGTGTTAAGTTTATCGGTGACGTTATCGTCGGAAACATCTTTTACTTCCACGGTCTTGTCCCGCGAAGTTTCTCCGCGCAGGATGGTAATCTGCTTTCTGGAGCATCCGAAAAATCCTGCAAGGGTTTCGATAACCGCTGCGTTGGCTTTTCCGTCTTCCGGCGGAGCCTGCACCTTTACTTTGATGCTACCGTCTGTCATTTTTCCGACAACCTGGTTGCGCGAGCCGTTGGGGATGACTTTTATCTGGAGTTGCATGAAGCTATTTCAGGTAGGAGCCGAGCCATTTCACCATGACACAGCTTTCGGCAAGTTCCTTCAGTGTGGCTTTGACCTCGGGATCTTCGTGATGACCGATGAAGTCAATGTAGAAAAAGTATTCCCATATGCGGCGACGGCTCGGACGGGATTCTATTTTGGTGAGGTTAATGCTCCGTTTCTGAAAGGTCTCGAGGGTTTTGACGAGCGTGCCGGGTTCGTTGTTGATGGCGATCAGTATGGTTGTCTTATACTGCATGCCCGGTGTAATGGGAGCTGCTTCCCGGCTGATAGTAAAGAAGCGGGTGATATTTTCCTTCTTGTCCTGAATGCCGCTTTCTATGATGGGCACTCCGTAAAGGTGTGCTGCCGCCTCGCTGCCGATGGCGGCAATGCTTGGATCATTGGCGGCTTCCTTGACGGCTGCGGTCGTGCTGTTTGTATGGATATACTCGGCTTCAGGAAGGTGACGGCGCAGCCAGTTGCGGCACTGCCCGATAGCCTGGTCTTTTGACTTTACGTATTTGATATCCTTCAGGCTGCCGTGTCCGATCAGGTTATGGGAAATATCCAGATAGATTTGCGAAATGATTTTCAGATCGGAGTCAATGAACATATCGAGCGTGTTGATGACGGAACCTTCGCTGGTATTTTCCGACGGTATCACTCCGTAATCGGCTTCGCTTCGGGCGACAGCTGTGAAGACATCCTCAATACTGGGCATCGGGCGGTAGCATACGCTGGAGCCGAATGCGCGCCAGGCTGCTTGCTGGGTATAGGTTCCCTCGGGTCCGAGAAAGGCAATCGTGAGTTTTTTTTCGGTGGCAATGGATGCGGAAATAATCTCACGGTAAATGTAACGGATGGCTTCGTTGCTTAACGGTCCTGTATTGTTGGCTTCCAACTTGCGGAAAACGGATTCCTCGCGCCCGGGAACAAAAACCGGAGCATTGCCTTCTGCCTTTATTTGTCCGATCCGTGCAGCGTATTGCGCGCGTTTGTTGAGTAATTCCAGAATGGATTTATCGAGGTTGTCGATTTCAGAACGGCATTTATCGAGGGACATAATAATGAAAAGTTAGGATTAGGAGAACGTTAAGTGTAAAATCAGCAAATGCGAAGTATTTTTGCTAATGGCATGAATGCGTGGCAAGTTTCCCAAGGAGTCAATCTTCCTTGGGCTCTGATGCTTCGTCATCAACTGTCGTTTCTTCGGCGGTAGCATCGGTTTCCTTCGTTGTTTGTTCTTCGTCGGAAGGCAGGCCCATCTCCTTGTCGCCGAAATTGAGTTCCATGGTGGTGGCGCGTCTGACCCATTCATTGATCTGTTGTGCGGAGAGCACATCGGAAGAGGGCAATTCCTCAATGGATTTTATGCCGCTGAAATCCAGGAATTTTTCGGTGGTTCCGTATTGGAGTGGTTTACCGGGAAGATCAGAACGCCCGGTATTTATGACAAATTCAAGTTCCAGGAGACGGTGAAGCGCGCCATCAATCGAAACGCCCCGGATAGTCTCGATCTCAGCGCGTGTGACAGGTTGGCGGTAGGCGATGATGGCAAGCGTTTCCAACGCTGCCTGGCTGAGCTTGAGCGGCTTGGGTTCATTGCGGAGAAGACGTACCCACAGTCCGTATTCGGGAGCGCTGGTTATGCGGTAGCCTTGCGCTCCGGAAACGATGCGCCAGACATCGCGGTTTTCGATCAGTTCATTGGCAAGTTCATCCATCGCATCGGCAATCTGGGAGGCGGACAGCATGGCGGGAACCTGACTGACCACGTCGAGCATCGGTTGGTCGCTGTCGCTCAATCCAAGGGACTCTGTTTCGTCCTCGGGCTTAGGCTCTGTTTCCTCGGCGGTAGCATCAGCAGATTCCTTTGATTTTTCCAAAGCCTGGTTCTGTTCATGGTACCGAGTGATGACGGCCTGGATGTCTTTCACGGAAAGCGGTTCGCTCGTGGAAAGAAGCAATGCCTTTAAAATGTTCTTCAGGTTGAAAGCCATAGGAGAAATGGAAATGTTTTCCTGAAAAATGGGAAGTAAAATATGCCATTGGGGGAAAAGTGGTGGAAATGCCCTGCGAAAAGCGGCCTGTTTATGAATAAAACATCTTATCGGCAAGTTCCGCTTCGCTTATGGAGTTATCGGGATCTTCTTCGGGCGGCAGCAGCAGAACGGATACGATGGAAACAAAAAGTCCTGTAAGCAAGAGCCAGACCGAGAAATGCGTAACAGTAGAATCAACTGCCTGTTTGCCTAGAAAATGGGACTGGTATGTGTGGACGGCGACAGCAACCATTGTCAGGTTCGGACACACAAGAAGGAAAGTCCATTTATCGGTACGGAGTCTGTTTTTCCAGTAAAGCTGGTATATGGTGTAGCGGAATGAAAAAATAAGCGCTGTTGTCAGCAAGGCGTAAAGACACTGTACGGACACGAATGAGGAGGGATGAATAGTGGTGCCGAGGTACAGGAAGAAAATCGGGATGAGAAACTTCTGGGCAATCGGCTTGAGCGAGTGTTCGAGCGCCATGCCTTCATGGGTGGCCCTGTTGACAAACAAACCGAGAAAGAATGCTGTTTTGACGGAGGATAGCCCGAAGAGGCGGTTACCCAGGGCGCAAATGGCCAGGACGGCGAGAACGATCACGTGGATACGCCAACGCACGGTACGGTGGACAAGTCCTTTGAGCGCAAGCATGAGTTTATCGGCAAGAAACGCAATGAGCAGGATCCCGAATATGACGAGCGCGATGTGACCGAGGGTCTTCCAGGAAAACTTGTATTCCAGAAAGGCATCCATTGTGGCAAAGAGGATGATGGCAAGCACTTCCAAAGCGACCATCCACATCAGTATCATCCGTTTTGAGCGGGTGGAGGAGTGCGGGTAGGAAAACCAGGCGGTAAAACACATACCGACCGAACAGCTCGACAAGGCGACGACCGCGAGGGTCCCGGTTTCAGCCGGGAGTCCCATGAAATAGGCTACACTGCCAATGATCGGTAAATGGACAAGCATCCAGAAAAAGGCGCGTCTCAGAGCAACAATGGCTTCCCATTTCTTGGGCAGGTCAATTTCCAGACCGATCTGGAAAAGGAGCAACAAAAAGCCGAAAGAACCGACTGATTGCAGGAAATCCTCGGTTTTTGGTCTGACGAATACGCCGAGGATGACACCGACGATAATATACATGCTGTAAAGCAAAGCAGGCCGTCTGATCCGGTTTGATATATCCTGGAGGATTATGAGACCGAGCAGGATGAAGACGATGACTTCGATTTCGGACATGTGTATTAAATACGTTCAGGTGTTGACGTATACAATGCACAGAGAAAAGCGCGGGAGCAATTTCTTTTTATACGGGGCTAAAGAACGGAATTTTCCGTAAGCTGGCATGAGAAAGCATTTCTGAACGGGGTTCATGCAAGGCAAAAAACAAAGGCAGACGTTTTGGTCTGCCTTGTGCGGAAATAAATGCCTATTCTTCAGAAATCAATGGATGCGTTTTCTTCCATGCGCTGGAGGAATACTTTCATGATTTCCAGATAGAGACGTTCTTTCAGGTAGATATCTTCGATTCCGGCATCAATGCTTGGGTTGTCGTTGACCTCAATGACCACGGGGTTTCCGTTGAGCACCTTGATGTCCACGCCGTAAAGTCCGTCGCCGATGGCGTTAGCCGCCTGAAGGGCAACCTTCACGACTTTTTTTGGCGCTTCCTCAATGGCAACGGTTTCGACAATACCCGTTTCATCATCGCCCTTGACGGTATGGTTGTAAATCTGCCAGTGGTTGCGCGCCATGAAATATTTGCAGGCGTAGAGCGGCTTCTTGTCAACAATACCGATGCGCCAGTCATAATCTGTCGGAACAAATTCCTGGCCGATAATCAGGTCTGATTTCTCCATCAGTTGATCGACGGAATCAAAATAGGATTTCTCGTTCTCAACCTTGAAAACGCCGAGGGAAAAGGCGGAGTCGGGCTGTTTCAGTATGCAGGGTAATCCAAGTTCGCGGAGGGCGTCAGCAACGTTATCTTTATGAATGATAACTGTCTTGGGTGTCGGTACTTTTTTCTCGGAGAGAATTTCCTTCAGAAAAACCTTGTTGGAACAGCGCAGGATGGAGACAGGATCATCCATGACGACGAGTCCCAGCGCCTCAGCCTTGCGCGACATGCGGTAGGTAGCATTGTTTACGGCCGTTGTCTTGCGGATGAAGAGACCATCAAATTCATTCAGCATGCCGATGTCGTCAGGGGTGATAAATTTCACGCCGATATCAAGACGGCTGGCCGCCTTGACAAAATTTTCAAGCGCTTTCGGGCTTGAGGGCGGATTTTGCTCGGAGGCGTCGGTGAGGATGGCCAGCGAATAGCGGGAGTGTTTCTTTTTGTGTTCCTTGACGTCGCTGCTCTTGCTGAAAAACTGTTGTCCGGCAATCATGACGAACGGGCGGTGTTCCTGCGGCACTTCACTGCTGGGGACCGGAGAGATATTGTCGATAGTCCAGCCGGTTTTTGTTTTCAGAAACTGGGCGCGAAGGAACGGCGAGGGAAAGAGGTTGAAGAGTGCGCGGCAAAGCCGTTCATACGACTTATTCATATTTTGCGCAAAGTAAATGGAGAGCGTAAAACGATCCTCGCTCACATTTTTCAACGCGCTTTGAACAATATTGTTCAGGTCTTCGGAGAGCGATTTGATGATCGTCTGCGATTTAAAATCCAGAATGGTCTTGATGCTGGGAAGCGGGCGATGTCCGCGGATTTCGGCAAGCAGTGAAACATAATAACCCAACCGTTGGTAACGGTAGGAACGGCACATGTTTAGCACGCGGTAGTGGTTTCCTTTGTATAATTCTCCGTTGGAAAGATACTCACGTGAGGAAACGACGGTAGCATCAGGAATTTCGAAAGACCAATTTTTGGGATTATCCGTGATTAATAAGAATTTTGACATGAACTGTTTTTAAGACTTCCAAGAAAGTGTATGATCCTTGGTTCAGTCATCAAGCCAGATTTTAACAGACTGTCCAAAACGGAGCATATATGGTTATTTCTCAGTCTTTCTTAATGGAGAAAGCTTTTATGTCCAGGAAGGCGGTTTTTCCGTTTCTGGCTGAAAAATAAAGCCGGTTTCCTTTCCGGTCAAAATTCCTGTTTATGAGGCAGCGTTTATTGTCCACGCTGACATCGACGATGTTTCCGTCAACGATGATATCAAGCATGAATGCGTCTCCGAACATATCCAGTCTGTCAATACCTGCATTGCCCAGGGTGATACGTTTTTCCCGGAAATGAATCTCCAATGGGAAACCGCTTTCAGGATTATCATCGGCGGTTAAACGGATGGTCATGGTTCCGTCGGTCGATACGGGTACGACGCGCATCCGGAGCCGGAAATTCTCGGGAAGCGGTTTCAGGACGATGGTTTCGGCACTGTTGTCTCCGGCATCAAGCAGGAGAGCCGAGAAATCGCCCTGTGCGTGGGATGTCAGTGGGATGAATTCCGGTTTGACGGCTTTCATGCGCTGGGGAAGGAGTTCCGGCGGTGTCTTTATGCCGAGGCTTCCGTCTTCGAATTGAATCAGTTCGCGGAAAATGATTTGCCTCGTAGCATACCGGGTTGTTCTGTCTCTCAGATATTCAGGCGGATTAGGGCCGGGGTTCCCAGATAAGTTACGGAGAGAATGGACGGGTTGTTTCATTTCTTTTTCCTCCGGAAACATGCCAACAATAAGATGACGTTTGTTGAATGACGCATGGCGGAAATCGCGAACGGTACCTTGAGAAAGGGAATGGATGTCTGCTTTTTTCCATGGTCCGAGAGCAGACTTTGATTTTGCATAGAACGTCTTGTCTCCAAAGTTGTAGAGGAGATAATAAAAACCGTTCCATTCAAAATAGGAAACAGCTGAAGGATGGCGTGGCGTTGAAAAAAGTATTTCACGGTTATACTCCCATGTCTTCAGATCGCTGGAAACATAATGGAGAATACAGGCGTTACGACGATAGGTATTGCGCTCGCTCTGTATTCCCGAATAAAAGAAGTGAAAGACTCCGGGTTTACCCTGAATGAGTGAAAACGCCTGCGGGAAAAAGTATGCATGCGGTAAGCTAGTATCAGGGAAAGTCATTACGGCTTGTTTTTCAAAATGAATACCGTCCCCGGACGTAAGATGGACTTGGCGAGAAGCTTTAGAATTGGCTGTCGGTTTTGTTGTAAACCATTCGAGACTGAAAACACCTTTTGTTGAATAATGATTTCCGATTGATTTCCGCAACTCATAAAAAGCATGAACCTTGCCATCGTAATCGATGAAGGAAGGAGTACCGGAAAGCGATTCATTAATCTTATGAAAATTTTTCAGAGGGGGAAAGTGTTTCCAATGGATCAGATCTTCCGTCGTGCTGAGCGTCCACTCGGAAGGGATATCTGTGCCAAGGGGTTTGAAGGACCAGTAGAGGTAAAGAACTCCGTTGGAATAGAGAGGAAAGCAATCGTCGATACCGAGTCGTTGCTCGGCAGGTCTGAAATACTGAAATCCTGTTTCGGCTTGAAGTTCCGGATGGTAGGTGTCGGCCGATCCTGTTTTCGGAGAAAACGTAACGAGTAATATGAGCAGGGGTAAAATGACTTTCCGCAAGGTCATGATTGATAATGAAACATTTCGTGTCATGCTACCGCGCAAATGGGAGCAGGCGAATAAAAAATGCGGATCTGGTCGATACATCCGAATTTGTTGGATACCAAAGGACTCGTCGCCGTTTGGCGCGAGACGCTTCTGGCAAAGCATGTATTGGAGGGAAAAACAAGAGGATACAAAAACCACCCTCAACTGATCCGTTTCCGTACCCATACGGATCCGCTTGGAATGATTAATGGTTATCTCTCCGAAATATTCTGGGAAGCAGAACGGCGTGGTTACGCTTTCAAAAAGGAAAAAATCGACTGGACGTTTTCAAGGGGAGAAATCCTTTTGCATCGCGGTCAACTGGCTTACGAGTGGCAGCATTTTCTGAAGAAAACGGCGATCAGGGATCCGCAGCATTTTAATGAAGTGAAAAATAAAATAGTAAAAGCGCACCCGGTTTTCAGGCTGGTTGACGGTAGCATCGAACATTGGGAGCGGACCGATGGGAACAGTCGGTAGGTCGGAACCCGATTTCCTTAGATGGTTTCCATTTTCCTTTTCCTGATATTCAGCTTCAGGGCGATCGCAAAGCTGCCGCAGGTGCAAATCCCTTTGAGAATGGTGCAAAGGGTGATACTCCACCAGACACCGGTCACGGAATCAAGGCACCAAGACCCGAGCCACCAGGAGGTCAGAAACAGTGCTAACGGAATGCGGCACAATGTGGTAACGACATTAATAAATGACGGTAACATGGGACGCCCGAGTCCGTTGAAGGCTCCGGTACTGACAATTTCCGCGCACATAAACATTTGGGAGATCGCAAGTATTTTCAAATAGGCGGTTCCCAATGCGATGGCGGGTGGTTCGTCGGGAATAAACAGTTGGAAAATGGCGTTCCCGTGAAAGTAAAATGCATAGGACGTCATTGCGCCAATAATGAGAATCGTAACCAGTGTTGTGTAGTAACCTTTTTTAATGCGTTTCCAGCGACGGGCACCGTAGTTTTGTCCGACAAAGGCGGCAAGCGCGGAGGAAAAGCCTCCCGCAGTCATCCACGATAGCGATTCGATTTGCGCGCCAACGCCCTGTACGGCTATGGGAAGCTCTCCCCAGCGGGCTGCGATTTTTGCCATGAAGAAGGCAATAACACAGAAAAAACTATATTGTATGGCGGCTGGAAATCCAATCCAGATGACAGACTTGGCATAATGCCAGCGTATGTGCGTGAATATTTTACTGAGGCGGAATCCGGGAATGGGTGAATACCGGCTCTGGAACAGCCAGATAAAAATGGAAAAGACAATGAATTGGGCGATGACGGTAGCAACCGCAGCTCCGGCGACTCCCCAGCCATTCCAGGGGCCGATCCCGAATATGAAGAGCGGGTCCAACAGCATGTTTGCCAATAACCCGCATGCGGAAACAAGAAAGGGTATTTTGGAGTTTCCGATGCCGTTGAAGCATCCGGTAAAAGTCGGATTAGGGAAAGCGAATAACATGCCGGGTGCGACAATTCTTAAATAAACAATCGCGTTACCGATGACTGCCTCCTTGTCAAAGTTGAAAAGCGAGATGATGGGCGGGGCTGCAACAAGCGTGACAATGAAATAGGCAAACCCGAGGGTTACGGATACCAATATGGCATGACGCGCGAGGTCGAAGACGCGGTGCGGCTTGCGTTTTCCCATCGCATGCGATATCGTGACTTCGGCGCCAACCTTGGTCATATAAGTGAGGGTTTGTCCAAACCACATGGCAAAACCGGCAGCAGCAGCAGATGCTACCGCCTGGCTGTTGAGGCGGCCAAGCCAAGCCATGTCGGTGAGATTATACGCCATAAGCACAAGCTGGGAGCCCATGATGGGCAGGGCCAGCCTGACAAGTAAACCGAGGATTTTACCTTCGGTCAGGTCTTTGCTTTGCGTAATCATTGAAAAGAAAAGATGACAACGCAGACCGTTGCCTTTTTCAATACAAAGAAAAAATCATTTGTCTGTTTCTTTTCAGAGGCATGAGAATACGAAAGACAAGAGACGAACGCAGATACTCATGACGCGATTACCGTGTCGAGTCTCAAAAATGCTGATAGCACAAAACCATCAACTGAAAAGGGATGATCTTCTTCTCAGTCGTGCCGGTATAATAAAAACCAATAAAACAGTAACATGATGTTACTGTTTAAATGATTCAGAAACCTTATTTACGCTTCGCCTTGGCTTTTTTTGCCTGAGCTTTTTTGTTCTTTGAAGCGTAGCTTGCCTTTTCCTCAGCTGCTCTCAACTGTTTTTCTTCGCCGCGCGAGTATACCTGCTTGTTTGAGAGTTTTCCTTTTTTAATGGATTTTATCGAAATGGGTTTTGCTTCTGTGTGCGGAGGAAGCGGTACGATCAAAGCGTCGGGTACTTCTATACCGAAATCTCTATTCATTTTCTCTGCAATCGCATCACGGATGAACTGAGATTTATTCAGTCTGCGTTGGGTGGTTAACCCGGAATTCAGCAATTCCCAGAAATTGTTCTCAGCCCAAATGGTGAAAGAGGTTTGTGTGGGTCTTCTACGGTTATTCATCGTTTGTAGTTATCCTGTAACTGCGGATAAAAAGAGCAATGTTATTTTTGTCGTTAAGAATAGATAAGGAAGTTCGTTAATTTTTTATTTATCCATTAAGGTATATTTGTGTGTATGTAATCTATTTGCCTGCACGATGTCGATAATAAATCGCTATTTATGTGGCATATGTAATTTCATTCATATGAACATTCTGAACGAATCAGCGATATCGCTGATTGTTTTATTCTTTTTTTGTTTCTTTTTGCCTATCGTTTTTATTGTTTTGTTTCCTCCTTCTCGGCATCTGAATTCGCTTGCGTGTTCATGTAGTCTTTTAGTAGCTATTATGTAGCTACACTTTTTAAAGAATGGTTAACTTTTTGATTGATCCATGGATTAATTATGCGTAGTTATTTAAGCATGATATTCATTCGCGGAAATGAAAAAGCCTAAGAAGAAAATAAAACATCCTGATCTTTGGACGCTTCGGTTCCCACGTTCATTGCGGGAGGAGGTCTCAAAGATTGCCAAGGCGGTGGATTCAGATGCAAGTAAATATGTGCGTCAGGCTGTGCGTGAGAAGGTGGCCAGGGATAAGGCTAATCATTCAGGTTCTCCGAATGTCTGATTAAACTTTCCGGAATACAGTTCTTTATTTTTCGGGCGCCGGCTGAGTGGTTTTGAAATTTACAGGATAAAATCGTTTATCTGACTGGCCTGATCGACGCCGGCGCCCGATACGGTTTGAAAGTATGGGAATTCATGAGAAACATAGTTTGTTCCAGGGGAGTCGTTAACGAATTTCGTTGTTAAAAGCAACGGGGTTGCAGACACAGTGTGCTATACACTAGGAAGGCGGTAGCATCAGAAAATAGAACGGAGGATGGGGTTTTGATAGCGCGATTCCATCCGTGCTACCGCCTTCTTTCCTGAAGAAGAACATGTCGCCAGCTTACATGATGTTATCTATGGTTCCGCCCGACTTTTTTATCCGGAAAGAAAGCAGGATGGCAAAAATCCCGTAGGCCAAGAGCGCAGCGGATATGCTGATAACGAGGTAGATAGCTCCAAGGGATGGGTAGAGCAGGATAAGCATGGCAAAGATTAATGCCAATATGCCAAGTCCCATCATGGTTCCCCATCCGGTTTGTTTCATCCTTCGCAGTTCCACGGCAAGGCTTATCATTGCCGAACCTTTGAACAGCATCCATACCCCGATAAAAATGGGAAGGGTCATAAGGGTCAGTTGGGGGTAACAAAGTAATGCTGCGCCAAGGAAGATTTCCAGAATGCTCATGGTAAAATACCATCCCCAATTAAGAATGGTAGTGTCGGAAAAACAGAGAAACAGGTGGGCGAGTCCGGAAACAAGAATCAGGGCATTAATGAATACGGCTATCCCCAGGAAGCTTTCGATCGGCTGGAATGCACCCATGATGCCGACGGCGCAGGAGAGCAGGCCGGTGATTAACAGTACCCACCAATTGTTTTTGGGTTTGGAAGAAGATTTTTTCATGATATATTTTATAGGTTTATGAGGCTGATGATAAGGATTTTAGTCGATATTTCAATCCGCTGTTAACTGTTTTTGTTTTTTGGTGTTTTTTATGCTGACAGAAGGGGGGCTAACCTGTTTCTATAGACTGAAATTTTTGGAGGGATCTTATGTTTGAGGGTGCTATCTTTGCGACTACCACGGTAAGTCAATTAATCACGTATTTTAACGAATCTAACCTTGCAGGGCAGGTTATTGTTGTATTGTTGCTTGTCTTCAGTGTTTGGGCATGGTCACTCATGCTTGGGAAGTACATGGAATTGACCAATGCGGAAAAGCAGAACCGTAATTTTGACCGTAATCTGAATCATTGCAAATCAGTGATGGAGGCTTACCCGAAAGATGCCAAGTTCCCGGCATACGGACCTTATGCGGACATGTTGAAATCCGCTTTGGACGCTTATCATCGCTACAGCAACTCAGACGAGATGGGAGCCCTTAAAATGAAATCCGAACATGCGATGGGGCACGTCGAAAACGCCTTGCAGCGCGCGGTCGCATACCAAAGCAATATTTATGAGGCCCGGATGGTAACATTGAGCGCCATTGTTTCCGGTGCGCCGTTCTTCGGCTTGCTCGGAACGGTATGGGGGGTTATGGATGCCTTTGGCGGCTTGGCGATGGCTACAGGGCCGGCTACGATTCAAACGCTTGCTCCCGGTGTTTCCGGAGCCTTGCTCACAACGGTGGCAGGTCTTGTGGTGGCAATTCCTTCCGTATTTGGATACAATCTGCTTTTACAGAAAATGAAACTGCTGATTACGGACCTGGAGAATTTTGCTTCCAGTCTCGCTGATCGTATTGAACTGGAATTAGTCAAATAAGTAAGCGCGTATTTATGGGACGCAATTTTCGAAAGAATGATAGGTTAAGGGCGATGTCGGACATCAATGTGACTCCGATGTTGGACTTGGCGTTTGCGCTGTTGATTATTTTCATGATTTCGACGCCGCTTCTGGAAAACCAGACTATCCCGATTGATTTACCGATGGAATCATCCAGCCGTCAACCATCGCAGGATGAACCGCGACGGACGGTGAGTGTGGATAAAGACGGCAACTTTTACTGGGGAGACGAGCGGGTGACAATTGAAGGCCTGGATGAACGTTTCCGTTCGCTTGCAAGTCAGGCGAATCCGCCTATAATCAGCGTACGTGGCGATGCGCAAGGTCCTTACCAGAATGTGGTAACGATCATTGACCTGATGAAGAAGTATAACCTTACAAAGATAAGCCTTGATACACGGAGGGCTAGCAAGTAAGCGGCAGTAACATGATGACACCTCAAAAAAAAGCATGGATTTGGTCTGGGACGATACATGGCGGCGTGACGGTACTGATTATTCTCGGCAGCATTCTCGGCGGATGCCGGAAGTCCGATCCCGTGGAGCATGTGTTTGAAATGGCCATGGATGCGATTCCGGATAGTGCAGGCGGTCTCATTCCCGGACCTTCCGTTTTTATTCCCGGACAGATTGGTCCCCAGGGCGGTCCGGTTTTGCCTGAGATCACACCGACCAAAATTGACCTGAAATCGCCTAAACTTCCTGATAGTCCGTTGCTTCCCGATCAGCCAACCACACCGAAGTCGGATAATAACAAACCGGTGGAGCCTAAAAAGACATCCTATACTGATTTCACACAAAAAAACCCGGTGAATACCGTGACAAACCGGTCCAAGCCGACACAAACCGGCAGGGGATCAAAACCAGCTATCAATATGGGTGATATTCTGGTGAAAAATCCGGGAGGTTCCGGCGGACAGTCCGGCGGATTGACAGGAACGGGCACCGGCACGGGCGTGGCAACCGGTTCCGGACAGGGGGGGACGGCGCAGTTTCTGACTTATCAGCAGATGGTGAAAGCAATGATCGACAGGAATTGGGATAAGCCCACGGATTTGTATGCGGATAAGCTTTACGCCATTGTTATCTTTAGTGTTTCCAAATATGGAGTGATTTCCAATATCCGTTTCGAACGTTCTTCCGGGAACGAAGTCTTTGATAAAACAGTCCGTGATGCGTTTGCCCGTACCGGAAGTGTCGGCAATAATCCGGAGGGTGAATCAAGCGAGTTGCGGTTGCATTTCAAAATGGAATAAGCCGCGGGCGTTCTCACGGTCATTTGGTTTTATGAAAGCGGCGGTAGCATGGACGGGCGGAAAGGATTGCGCATTGGCTTTGCATCTGGCAAAACAACAGGGTGCAGATATCGGGCTTTTAGTTACATTTTGTCCCCTGGATCGGAGCTTTTATGCGCATTCACGGAAAATAATGGCATTGCAGGCGGCTGCTTTGGGTTTGCCTCATCGTTTTATGATTATTGGCGATGATTATGAACGGGACTACCGATTGGCATTGTCCAGGCTGAAGGCGGACGGTTTTGATGCTGTCGTGACGGGTGACATTGATTACGTCGGTGATGAAAAAGAAAACTGGATAAGGCAATGTGCTGCGGGTACGGGCCTGGAGGTCATGTTACCGTTATGGCAGTCTGACCGGGAAGTCATACTGAGGCAATTGATCGACGGATCGTTCACGGTGGTTTTTTCTGCGGTGAAACAAGCGTATTTTTCCGGGGATTGGGTTGGACGCGTATTGGATGAGACCAGCATGGGTGCGTTGAGGGAAAAATCCGTTACGCAGGGTATTGATTTATGCGGCGAAGAAGGATGCTATCATACGATGGTGCTGAATATGCCCGGGTTTTCTTCTCCGCTTAAGATTCCGTCATTTTCCGTCGTTATACATGATAACTTGTACGTGATGGATACAGATTATGGACAGGAATCGTAACTTTGCCGATTGTCCGGTTTTCTTAAAACATACATTGAAAAACGTTTCCGGATGCGCATCATGGATCATTCGCATTTTTGGTTAATTGAAATAAGTTCTGAAAAATCATGGGATTCATTGCATTACTTGTTGTTCCTTTGCTTTTAGGTCTTTGGGCTCAATCACGTGTCCATTCGGCCTATGGTCGTTATTCGCAGGTGCAGACGCGCCGCCGCGTGCATGGATATGAGGCGGCGGAAGCGGTTATGCGTACAGCGGGAATCTCTGATGTTAAAATCGTGGAAATTTCCGGTGTGTTGACAGATCATTATGATCCGGTCAACAAGAGGCTTGCTCTCAGCCGGGATGTGTACAGAGGTACCAGTATCGCTGCGATTGGAATTGCTGCGCATGAGGCGGGACACGCGATTCAACATAAAGTGGGTTATTCGATGCTTCAGTTCCGGATGTCATTGGTTCCCATCACGAAAATTGCTTCCGGACTATTGCCGCTTATCATCCTCGGCGGTTTCTTTTTCCAGATATTCGATCTGATATGGCTTGGCGTCGGAGCCTACCTTGTACTGACTGTTTTCCAGCTGGTAACGCTTCCCGTGGAATTTGACGCTTCTTCCCGGGCGAAACGCATATTGGCGTCGGAAGCACTGGTGGACCGGGAGGAGTCAGCCGGAGTGGCTTCGGTTCTCGATGCTGCCGCCTGGACTTATGTTGCTGCTTTCATTGCTTCGTTGGCAACATTATTGCGGCTTTTGATGATTGCGCGAAGCAGTGACGACTAATTTATCAAACGATTCATTATATGAACATAACTTCCCTAGTATCGGCAATTCTTGCCCAGACAGAACCTGAGAACACATCGGTTGAAACACTGATCAATAACGTGGATAAATGGCACCAGAACTTTGACTGGAACATAGTCGTTGATCTCTGCCTTAAGTGGGGCGGACGGATCGCGGGTGCGCTCATTATTTTCTTTGTCGGGAAATACCTTGCAAAACTGATTGCAAAGAAGCTTTTGAGTTCGGCATTAAAGAAAATGCACATGGAAGCAACAATTGCTGATTTCCTTACTTCAGTAGTTGAATGGCTTATCATGATCTTTGCGATTATTGCCGCTGCGGATACAATCGGTGTCCCGATGACATCGTTCATGGCGATTTTGGGTGCTGCCGGTTTGGCAGTTGGTCTGGCATTTAAGAATTCGATGGAGAATTTTGCGACCGGAATCATGATTATTACCATGAAGCCTTTCCAGGCGGGTGATTTTATCGAGGTCGGCAGTATTTCCGGAACAGTCAAAAAAATAAAGATATTCCATACAATATTAAATACGACGGATAACCGTAAGATAACAGTTCCGAACGGTACGATCTATGCCGGTAGCATTGTTAATTATTCGGCGAATCCTACCCGTCGTGTGGATATGACGGTAAGCGTCAGTTACAGCGATGACCTGAAGGCAGCAAAAGAATTGATCGCAGAAATACTGGCAGCCGATTCGCGTGTATTAAAGGAACCTGCGCCAAAAATCGGTGTCAGCGAACTGGGTGACCATGGCATAACGATTATCGTTCGTCCATGGGTGAAATCAGAAGATTATTGGCCGGTGAAATTTGATGCATTGGAAGCAATGAAGACCCAGCTTGAGGCTGCCGGAATGTCTATTCCGTTCCACCAGTTGGATGTTCGTGTCGTCGACATGCCGAGGGAAAAGAGGGCAGAGTAGTGCCCAAACGGCGTTCGGGTTTTCTGTCGCAGGCCGGAATCATCCAACACATTTGCAGTCTTTTACCAATTTTTCTCAAAATAAAGGATTTTGGGCTTGAAGCATTATTGCAAATGCAATGAAATTAATCCTTACATCAGTCAGGAAAATTCTATTTCCGACGCTTAACCTAAATTTCTTATGACTCCTGAGATAGTATCAAAGCTCATCGCAGAAAACCCAAGTCTTGCACTTTTACGTGCAAAACTTGAAGCATTGGAACCAGGGACTTTTTGTCTTCATAGAAGCTGGGGTATCGGCAGGATAAAAAGCTACGACGAAAGTGCCGATCGCGTGATTATTGATTTTGAGGATGCAGGAAAGATGAACCATGCCATGGCTCCTGCATTCTGTGCGGAAAAATTGGAAATTCTGCCCAAAGATCACATTTTGGTTCGTTACCATACGGAAAGGCCTGTGATTGAGGAACTGATAAAGAAACGCAAGACGAACCTCATTGCTGAAATCCTGAAGGGATTTGAGGATAATAAGGCAAGTAATTATGATATTGAACGCATCCTCGAACAATTGCTCGGGGCTACCAAGTTTAAAAAGTGGTGGAATGCAGTTAAGAAGGAACTCGTAAAAGACCCGCGCATCGGTGTTCCTGCCAAGGCAACCGATTTCTATGTTTTGCGTGAAATCGCCATTACTCCCGAAGAAGAAATCCTCGAAGAGTTTTACGGCATCAATACACCGAAAAAACAGATCCAGCTTGCCGAGCGTCTTTATCAATTGGCCGATAGCGTGGAAGCAATTGCGCAGGATTTGCCGCGTATCTATGATATCCTGACAACAAGCATCAAAAACGCGACCAAGCTTTCACAGGCGGAAAAACTGCATGGTATCTGGGTTCGCAATGACCTTTGCCGCAGCCTTTATGCAAAGCCGGAAATCAAGCCAAATTCACCGGAAGACCCTGTGGAAATGCTTGAGCCTTCCGCCCGCTCCATTATCGGTGAGAACCTGGACACACTGAACGAGCTTTCCCTGGAATTGCCGGGAGCATACCAAAGCCGTTTGTTGCAACGTCTGTTCGACTTTTATCCCGAACGCTATCTTGATGTTAGCATTGAAATCCTGCGTACTTCCCAAGGAAAACTGACCAACGAATGTATCAATTTCCTTGTTGAGCATAAGCATGATGACCTTGTCCGTGAGACACTTGAACGCTGGTTACAGGATCAAAGCATTAAATCGCCGATTCTTCTTTGGATTGTAAGAAACCGCAATTCCCGGAAATTCGCGAAAATTGTAAAAAATCTTATTAATCCCCGCCTGCTTAACAGTATTCTTACAGCTATTGACAATGAGGCTCTGCAAAGCGAAAGCACGCGCCGTATCCAGTTGGCCGATTTGCTTTCCGAAGATACCGAACTTATTCCTGACCTGCTTGCGGAATCCAATGTCGAGACTGCACAGGATTTGGCTCAGTCGCTTCTGCTGAATCAAGGTTTTGGTCCGCTTGAAAAGAAGTCCATTTTCGCCCGTTTTATTAAGATCTATCCAAGTGTTCAGAAACTTATTGCCGGTCATGATGACACGAATGCTCAGGATGTGATTCTGTGGGTTTCGCAGTCGAGTCTGGATGCCCGCCAGAAAGAATATGACGATCTTATCCAGAACCAGATTCCGGCAAATAAGGAAGCGATTGTTATTGCCCGTGAACATGGTGACTTGCGTGAGAATTCCGAATACAAGATGGCACGTCAGGAACAGGAAACGCTTATGGCCCGCAAGGCTTTGCTGGAATCCGAGCTTACCCGCGCCCGTGTGTTCGACTTCTCGACAGCAAATGCCGATGCGGTTGGTATCGGAACTGTCGTTGATCTGATGGATCCTGGCACAAAGGAAATGGCAACATTTATCATCATGGGAGCCTGGGACGGTGATGCGGACAAGAATATCCTCTCTTATAAAACGCCTCTTGCCCAGACTCTGTCGGGTAAGAAAGTGGGTGACGAGGTGGTTACTAACGTCGCCGGACACAAAGAAGAGTGGGTTATCAAAGGGATCCGCCTGGCAAAATAAATACTTTATCAAGCCCGCTGAGGAAGCGGGCTTTTTTTATGTCAGCAGAGATCATGCTACCGTCTTTTGCTGTCTCTCTTATTTACGGTATCTACGTCTGGCCACAAACAGAGCAGCAGCAGATAAACCCAGAATCTGCGTGTAGAAACCCGGTTCTGGAATCTGCGTCAGTGAACCGATTCCGTTGCTGAACAGGAATAGCCATTCCCTTTGGGTGCTATCAGTATAAGTATTGCCAGAGGCCCATTGTCCGATCAACGAATCTGCGGTAAAAAGGGTGATGCTGCTTCCGTTTGCGTAGTATTGAAGGCCATCAAGATCAATATTGAGATTTGCTCCTTCAATAGTGAAAATACCGTCGATAAGCATCTGGTCGTTAAGGATGTTTGCCAGGTTGCTGTGGTCGATTTCAATCTGAACGGTCGCTCCGTTGTTTAACGTGAGGTCGTTGCCGAAAGTGATTATACCGACGCTGTTTCCGGGCGCCAATATGCCATTGATGATTGTATTTCCGTGAATGGTGCCGTCGCCTTTCAAGGTTTTTCCCGAAGCAACGTTAACCTGGCCGGCGATTGATCCGTTAACGGCAAGGGTTCCGTCGTTTACCTTTGTGAGTCCGGTGTACGTATTTTGTCCGGAAAGAATGATTAATCCGTCACCCGATTTCTCGAGTTCATAAGCATTTCCTCCATCGCTGATAACACCGCTGATTGTACCAACATAATCTGAGAAAACAGCAGTGATCCGGGTGTTTCCGAGTAGCGTTACCGATGCATCAAGAACAGCATTGCTGTCTAGGCGAAGCGCGCCTAGTTGACTACCGTCTGATTCTTTCCAGCCGATTCCTTGTACGAAAACAGGCGAATTAAATGTTGTCGGTGTTCCCAACCATAGCGTACCGCCATCATCCACGGTAATATACGCCAGAGGGAGAGGGTTACTTACACTCGAATGAAGTCGTGCACCATTTTCTATGATGATATTACCGCCAAATGTGGAGTTGCTCGTGTTTGAAATGCTGTAAGATGACTGGCTATTGTTACCTGTTCCGCGAAAACGGACAGTACCATTGCCGGATACACTGCTGCTCAGTTGAAACGGAGCATCGGAGCGAAAAATGATCAAGGTTCCATTATTCAGAATATTGCCATGAATGTCACCTGTATTTGATCCGTTGCCGATCTGTAATGTGGCTCCGCTATCTATAACGGTTCCGCCACCGTTACTATGAGTAATTGTTCCCGTGATAATTAACGTACCGCCCGTGCCTTGTACGTTCACTGTGGATGCGGATGTTCCTGTGGTAGTGATTGCACCGCTTAATGTCCATGTTTGCCCTGAATCGACTTCGGTAACAATGGATGAAAAGCCGGAAAAATTACTGGTTACGGAACCGTTCTGAATGAGGCGCAGTTCATTGCCTGAACCGGAACTGTTAATACTTCCGCTTATCGAACTTCCGCTTTCAAGGATCACTGTATTATTATTTCCCGAAAAAGAAATAGCTGTTCCGTTATTTCCGGTGACACTGCCTGTGTTTGTTATCGTATTGTCATTGCCGCTTAGGTTTATTCCGATACTGCCGCTGGTAGTTCCGCTGTTGTTGATCGTGGTTCCGTCCGTATTTGAGACAATCCCGTAATCGTTGTTACTCTGGATAATCCCGCTGCTTGTGTTAGTGATGCTACCGCCATTTGACAGATTAATGCCAATCCCTGTTGTGCCGGTAGCATGAATTTTTCCGGAATTGACAACAGTGAGTCCGTTTACCGTGGCGGATGACAGATCAAGGGCATTCCCGTCAGCCTGGACGGAGCCATTCAGCGTAATTTGCCAATCCTGTGAATTGTCTCCGGAAATACCGTTGCCTGACGAAGTGACAGTATTGGTGGAGGGCATTTCAAAAAGAGCGGTTCCCGGATCAAGTATTTGCAGAAAAACGGTGGAGGATGCGTCCGGGATTTCTGTTTGGGCCGAAAGATTCATTGTACCCAAGACAAGTAAGATAAACACCTTAACCGGATGGCAGATAAGAACACATGATTCGGTAAATATCTTTCTCCTTAATAAAACTGAATGCTTGTTATTCATAGGTATCACTCGTTCAGGGATGAACGTTAAGACTTTTAAAAATAAGATTACGCTCACATTGCCAGACCGTATTTTTCTAAATTTATATGATAGATATAAGATGAAAGAAATACGCTTTTACTGAAAAATCAATCATTAGGTTTATTGAGGTAAACGAGAATATTGTCATTTGAATATGTAATGATCTTATATTCTAAAAATGGATACAGGATGAAACAGGCTTTTGGTATCTGTTTAGACGCAACTTATTATGGGTTTTCATGTTATATATAACATTGGTGCTTATCCATAAACTCCAGTGAACATGCTTGTTGTATGAGAAAACTGTATTTTTTACTGCTCTTTGCTGTAAATTTTGTTTTTGCCGGACAAAAACCGGTTCCGGAAATCATTTCATTGCCTGGAGATGAATGGGTAAAATATCCTCAGCCAGTCCTGGGCGGTGGAGACTTGGGCACTGTTTTTGATCTGTCGGTGCTGAAGGAGGAAGACGTTTATCAAATGTACAGTTCTTGGCGTACTCAGAAGAGTATTGCGCTTTCCACCAGCGAGGATGGAGTCAATTGGACACGTCCACAGATCGTTCTTTCTCCGAAAGAAGGCAGTGTTTGGGAACACGATTTGAATCGGCCTGCAGTCCTTAAAAAAGACAACGTATACCATATGTGGTATACCGGACAGGCAGACGGAAAGTCATGTATCGGTTATGCGACAAGTTCGGATGGTATCCATTTTTTGCGTAAGACGGACGCTCCTGTTTTAGTCCCGGAAAAAGCTTGGGAAAAAGTGGCTGTAATGTGTCCACATGTTATTTGGGATGAAGGCGAAAAGTGCTTCAAAATGTGGTATTCCGGTGGAGAACAATATGAGCCTGATGCAATCGGATACGCTACAAGCAAAGATGGCGTAAACTGGAAAAGGTTAAACGGACCCGTATTCAAGGCAGACCCGAAAAACGGATGGGAAAAATACAAAGTTACGGCATGCCAGGTCATTAAGCGGAGAAACGATTACTTGATGTTTTACATCGGCTTTCGTGACATCAACTATGCCCAGATCGGTATTGCTGTTTCAAAAAATGGAATTGATTCTTGGCAGCGATATCCGGGAAATCCCATAATTTCCCCAACCCGTGACGCTTGGGATGCCGATGCTTGTTACAAACCGTATGTAATACAGGAGAAAGACCACTGGAAGCTCTGGTATAACGGTCGGCGCGGCCATTTGGAACAGATCGGCCTTGCTCTGTTTAGGGGTAGCGAATTATTTTCGGTAAAAGGCATTTCGAAAGAACAGGAGTAATTACGTATGAGAAAACTAACGGTTTTGATTGTATGTATAGTCGCTTCTGCTGTTGGGCAAGTATTTGCATCTGGGGGGCTTGGTTCTGAAATACAGTCATCCGGTTGTATTCTGGATTTTAAAAAATTGGATTCCTATGTCGAGGTGTTCAATCAATTGGATGACGAACTCTATGTTCAGAGTATATCTAATGCAAAGGCATTGGCTTTTCTAAGAAAGAATATTCCGCTTTTCGAGTGTCCCGATAAGCAGTTGGAAGAAACCTATTATTTCAGATGGTGGGTCTATCGCAAGCATGTGAAAAGTACTCCGGATGGTTTTGTGGTTTCCGAATTTCTTCCCGACGTTCCTTGGGCCGGAAAACACAATACCATCAGTTGTGCCGCAGGACATCACTTTTACGAAGGAAGATGGCTGCATGATCCCCAAATACTTTCCGATTATGCACGCTTTTGGTTCGGGGGCGGCGGTAACCCGAGGCTTTACAGTTTTTGGGCTGTCGACGCAATATACCGGTTTTATCTTGTGCATCCGGACAGAGCTTTGATTGAAGCGCTTTATCCTCCGCTTAAGGATAATTTCCAAAAATGGGAGAAAGAAAAATGCGATGAAACGGGTCTTTTCTGGCAGATTGACGACCGGGATGGGATGGAGGCATCGCTGTCCGGTCGTCTTTCTCCGGATCACGCAGGTTACAGACCGACAATAAATGCCTACATGTACGGCGATGCTTTGGCTCTTTCAAAAATCGCAGGCATTTTGAAAATAGATCAGGATGCCGGCTATTTCTCAGGCAAAGCGGACAAAATAAAAAAGCTCATAAACGAGCGTTTATGGGACGATAAATCACGGTTCTTTAAGGTGATTCCCAAAATCGGGCGAAATGAATTTTCGGATGTCAGGGAATTACACGGCTATACCCCATGGTATTTTGATATACCTCCTAAAGAATACGCCGATGCATGGCTTCAACTCATGGATACTAAGGGATTCTTTGCTCCTTATGGACCGACTACGGCTGAGCAAAGACATCCGGAATTTAAGATTAATTACAGCGGGCATGAATGTCAATGGAACGGTCCAAGTTGGCCATATGCCACCTCCATAACATTGACTGGCCTTGCCAACCTGTTAAATACCGATTCGTCTGCTCCAATATCGAAAGCAGACTATATGACATTATTGAAACAGTACGCGAATGCGCACAAACTTACGCGTCGTGACGGCAACGTGGTTCCCTGGATTGATGAAAATCTGAATCCGTTTACAGGTGATTGGGTGTCGCGGACACGTTTGAAAACATGGAAAAATGGCACTTGGGATGCAGATAAAGGCGGTAAAGAACGAGGGAAAGATTATAATCATTCGACTTTCTGCGATCTCATTATTTCGGGGCTGGTCGGGGTGCATCCGCAGGATGACGGTTCACTCTTTGTTGTTCCGTTGGTACCGGATAACTGGAATTATTTTTGCCTGCAGGATGTTCGCTACAGAGGGAAAAATGTTACGATATTTTATGACAGGGATGGGAGCAGATATAAAAAAGGAAAAGGCTTTTTTGTATTGATTGATGGGAAAGCTGCATACCATTCGAGCTGTCTTCAAAAAACCGAACTAAAAGCCAAATGCTTTGATTAAGTAGTTTTGATTGACTGAGTATTTTCGATGATCGATGTTTTCGTCGATAGACTTATACTTCTCTCGGTCATTTTTAATTTTTGCACAAAAAATGACCGAGAGAAGTATAGGCAAAAAATAAGATGGGTCTGTTGTCGTTGTCGGAATTGTTTTTCGGTTGGTTGGATCAGAAACGGATGAGGCTCTATTGCCAATCAATTCATCATAAAACGTAAACTTATTCTTTTTGCGCAGTTTAGAAAGATTTAACAATGTTATCCGTTATTCACGTTTGGGAGTACAAATGAAATGATGTACGAAATGAGTTTTGTTTATGAAAAGATAATCAATGTGTAATTCGATTTCTGATTCAGCGCGAAAATAAATCGTAGGCAAAGAATACTCGGTTTCCCAACGACTATTCTTTAATAACAATGCTCACTGGCCCGATGAGGCCGGCTTTCCCATTATCGCGATATGGAGTAGGAATTGTTTGGTAATGATTTGATAGCGTACTGTATACCAGAATTTCAATTTTGTTATTACCGGTTTTTACGTGCTTGGTAATATCGACTGCATAAGGCGGACTCATCATTATTCCTGCAGAATAGCCGTTAATGTTAACCTCGCAAGTGGCAACAATATCTCCCAGATCAAGTATTATTTGCGAATCGGGCTTAATGGCAGGAATATCTATTTGTTTGCGATAATACATACCACCCGAGTAATAAAGTAACGAACCGGTTTTCGACCAGTCACCGGCTTGCAGCAAACCTTTGCTGGTTTTCAGTTTCACAGGTTCACAAATAACAGCTGCACCTTGGTATCCGGCTTCTCTATCGACGGTAAATGCCACTGTACCGACTTGTTCACGGATTTGTCCGGGATTCACTTTATAAGTGTTCATTCCGTTGCGGTCTCTTGTAACAAGAGTTATGTTTTCATCAGGCAATGCCTTGCCGTCGAACCACACGTTGAGGTTTTTACCGGCAACGATGAATTCCATTTCGGTTAAACCAGGTACTGATTTAAAACGATAGGCCCATGTATTGTCTTTTCCGCCGAGCGGATCGTAAGTCAAGTGGTCACTTGCAAACCACTTTGTTGCAATGATTGTGTCGTAAGGAGAAGGTTTTACCGGTGCAGGAGCCGATGCCGGGTAGAAAACCACCGCGCTCCGGTCACGCTTATCGATGATTTGACCTTGTAAGGTGAATGCTACCTCCTTTGTGTTGGCATACCCGACTACGAGCGGGTGCCAACCTTCCTTAAGCGTGGCTTTATCAGTCATTGGTTTATTGTCGACCGAAAGATAATTCGCTTTAACTCCGTCTGTTTCGATTCGATATTCACCGTCGGCAGGTACATAAACCGATGTACGGAAAATCATATGCCCGGCCTTATTAAGAATAAAGAAACCGTCGCTAACCTTGCCCTTTAAGCCGTGATAGCCTTGCGAGCCGGGATTGTCCCACACGCCGTATTGCCATGAGTATTCGTATATTTCGCCGTTAATCTTACCGGTGTTTACATCTTCAATGCATGACTCGAAGGACTTGTCTGGCGAGCACACATACAACGTTGCTTGCGGACCAAAACCGTAAATGCTTTCGGGCCATGACGAATCGTCGTATTCGGGAATCATCCAATTGCTGTCTGTTGCCGAAACAGGCATATTTTTGAACGAGCGAGCCTCAGCTCCGATAAGTGCTTTGCTTGCAGGGAATCTGAAATCGCCCCAACTGTTATCCATTGTGGGTAACAACTCTGTTTCCCAAGTGCCGTCAATAGCCGTACGCGATGTTTCGCGATACATTTTACGATCAGAATGAACGGTTTCGGGCTCGCCGGGTGAGAACACGTATAAACACGAGTTCATCGAATCGTGTTCGGTAGTGAGCCACGTTCCTTCGGAAGATTGACGGTTTACGGCAAAGGGTTTGGTTGTACCGTCGTTTGCATTCCACACCTCAACTTTACCGACCGATCGGAAAAACACTTCGGTGCCTTTGGGTACATCAGTAACCATGTAAATATCACGTTTGCCGGCTTTGCGGTGGAGCACTTTTCCGGTTTTACTCTCAGGTGCAAAATCAGCTGTAATAAGTGAACGGATCGATGAGGGGATTTCATCGGCGGGCAAATACCAACCTGTACCGCCGCTGGCGTTCCTTTGTTTATCGCCGCGTTTGACTGCAACAGCTTCATCATGTGTGAGACCGAACAGTTCTTTCAGTATAGCATCGGTTTCGACATCGCCTTCTCCGGTTTTGTCGGTGGCTGCAGGTAATTCACCGGTGGCAATCACCACTCCGCCTGCACGATAATGTGCTCGGACTTTCTCGAGAGTGGCATGGTGCATGGCTTTCATATCGGCCATAATGATTACTTTATATGTTTCGGTACCTGCTGAGAGTATCCCTTCGGAAACGGTCGATTTTTTCAATGATTGCGAGTCGATGAAGTCATAGTCCAACCCGACGTTACTTAAATCCGAAGCCAGTTTGAAAACGTTGCCAGGGTTAAAATCGGGATATGCCTGTTTCGGTTCGACAGGATACATGATAACTATGTCGCAAACGTGACGGCCTTGCGAGAGCAGGTAACTAAGTCGTTCGGTATATTCGAGCCATTTTTTCATGTGCGGCCAATAAGGCATGCGGAAGTGGAAACAAGGCGGGGCCCACTCCCACCAACCGCCGTGAGTAGAGTAATACAGTCCATGCATGCAAACAAGGTTTCCGCCGGCAATGATATGATGGTCTATCTGGCGCGAAAGCCATGAACCAGAACTGCCCCAGCCCATACTGTGAAAGGCTTCAAGCCACGTACGCGGCCTGTCATACATGTGAGCGATTGAACTTGATACTTTTGTTTGTATAAAGCTTGATCCGCGTGAAGGAGCATCGTTGCCCGGCGCAGTAAACCAACTTATTGCCCTGAAATAGTTGAGGTACGCGATGGGCTCCATGCCGCGTCCAAGATTATCGCAGCCATATATTAATCCACGCGATGCGTTCCAGTCGTAAACGGGTTTGAAATAACGTTCCTCTGCTAAATTCATTAGAACGTCACTGAAATCGAGTCTTATTTTTGGAGTAATCGCTCCGATATTATCCTTTAAGCCGGGAAGATATAATCGAATGTCGTAGCCTTTGTGCTTTTTGAATTCAGTTGTAAAATCTTCTGACCAAGAGTCGAAACCTATAGGGTAATACAATTCATCCTGAAAAAAGTAATTCATACCCTTGTCGGCCGATTTGCCCACGTGTTTTTCGTAGCGGTCGAAATAAACGGCAACAAGTTCTTTACCGAAATCAGGGTGAATCAGGTGACTCGTTCCCGCTGTTATCACGTAAACCGTTTTTTGTTTATCGACAGGAGCAGTCCAAATAAGCCGATTATTTTTAATCTGTTCTGTTAAATCAATGCGGTCAGGATATGCTACAGCCGTAATTACTTCGCCTTCGACGACTTCATCTATTTTTGCACCGGCAGCAAGTTCATATTTTTTTACTATTTGTTTACCTTTATAGTTTGCAAACTTGGGGAGTTTTTTCAGTTCATCGGTATAGTATCCGTTGCCTTCCCAACCAACGGTATAATCGTCCATTCCCAAGCCCATGCCTTTAGCCGCGCAAAGCTCGGTAACTTCTTTCCACTTAATCCACCACTCTTCGGAATACACTTTAGGTCGGCCGGGTTCTGTTTTTCCGAACAGTCCGTATCCGTCTTTCATTTCCTCAATATCGACGCTGGGATCTAAATGTATATAGCTGACCGCAAAACCGTCGGTGGCTGACGACTCGAGAATGTCGAGTTGTTGTTTTATGCGGTTAATGTCAAGGCTATCACCGTTCCACCAGTAAAAGGGCACATTACCATAGCCTTTGGGCGGTTTAACAAAGCCGGGAAAAACATCAACCTTGTCGCTTTTGTCGGGATATCCCTTATATCTTTGAGTTTGCGATAACAACGAATTACATACAATAAGCATTAATATGCCAACAAGCGCAGATTTAAGGGCATTCATGATGATCATTTTTATTTAATGATACAAACACCGAGGTTTACGGCAATATGAAAAAACCCGATAAACATTATGTTCATCGGGTTTTTCATATTGGAGATCAGAGCATTTTAATTGATAGTTTTAATGAAAACATGGCATGAACCTTTTATAATGCCGTTCCTTTATTAGGAACAAACAATTTGGACATATTTACTCCTTCAAGTTCGAGCAGTTTGATTTTTTTACCCAAGCCGCCGGAATATCCGGTAAGGCTGCCGTTTGTTCCCACAACACGGTGGCATGGAATTATTATGGATATTGGATTGTGGCCGACAGCTCCACCGACAGCCTGAGCAGACATTTTGGTTTTGCCCACGCGTTCTGCCATTTTTTTTGCAAGTTCGCCATAAGTGGTATATTCTCCGTAGGGTATTTCGCAGAGCATCTTCCATATTGCCTTGCGAAACTCTCCGCCCTGAGGCGCGAGAGGGATCTCTGATATCGAGGGTCTTTCCCCGGAAAAATAGCTGTCAAGCCACTTGCGTGCCAATTGAAAAACTTTCAAATCAGGTTTCTCCGCCAGCTTTTCTTTCACATTTTCCAGATAATATTTTTGGCCTTCCATCCATAATCCAGTTATGTTTTCCCCGTCGCTCGACAAAAGTATCCTACCGATGGGCGATGAATACGTCATAGAATAGTTCATGATTTTCCTTGGTTATCGTTTATAAAGAGTTCCACAAATTTATAGTCGCATAACTGCGCCATGGTTTCCAGGTTTCAGCCAGCGCCAATATTTCTTTTTGCGTTCGCGGAGCAAGGGCTTTTTTTACGCCGTAATCCGTATCAGGAAATGCGTCATACCAGCCCATGGCACGCATGGCTATATAATGTGCCGTCCAGCTTCCGATCCCAGAAATTTCCATCAATTTTTTGACTTCGGTTTCCGGTTCGGCACAGAAGGTGAAATCAATGCCGCCCTTTGTAAATGTTTGCGCCAATTTCAAAATAGTTTTTGCGCGGGTTCCCGTAATTCCCAGCGGTCCCAAATGATCGCCAATTGGATCGTTTAAAGCGGTAATTGCCTCCGGTAACGGAAACGAATGTGTCAATCCGTCAACTTTAGTCTCTATCGGAGCGCCGTAGGCCTGAACGAGTCTTGCCGATAACGTACGTGCCGCCTGCACGGTGATTTGTTGTCCCAAAACCGCGCGAACCGCCATTTCAAAGGTATCAAAACACCCTGGTAAGCGGGTTCCCAAAACACAAAGTCCGCGTTTGATTTGATTCATCGATTTAAGCTTTTCATATACCGCTTCCGGCTCGCAGTATAAATCGAACATATGTCGTACCCGGGCCAAGACTTGGGGCAGAACGGGAAGCAGGGTGTCGTCAACCGTTACGGTTAATGTGTGGTTGCGCGGTTCATGACCAACCTTGACGCACCCGAATATTTTCCGCCCGTCGCTTTGGGTGAAACGCGCGACGCGGTGATATTCATTGTTCATAACTGTTTCCACGCCGGGAATTGCGCGCAATTTTAAAAAGTCCAATATTTGCTGCCATTGGTATGGAGGGCGGTAACCAAGGGCAACAGTAATGTTCTCACTAAACCGTTTCGCGGTCGAAACCGCTTTGCGAAAAGAGGTAGGAGCCAGGCGGTATCGGCTTTTGAAAAGGGCGTTAAAACGCCGCAAGCTATTGAAGCCCGCAGCCATTGCAGCCTCAATGACGGGGACACTTGTGTTTGTCAGCAGGTTTTTTGCAAGAAGCAGCCTGCAGGTCTGCAAGTATTGGACAGGCGAAACGCGCAATTGATCTATGAAGGCGCGGCGCAAGTGGCGGTCGGAATAGCCGAGTCGTTTTACTATTTGCCCTATGCTGTCTCCGTGAGAGCAGTTTTCCTCAATCATCCTTGTGGCCCTTAAAACGAGCAAGGCGGTTGCATCCACAGGAACGTTGGCACTTCCCGGAGCAAGCTCCGGTCGGCACAACATACACGGGCGGAAACCAGCCTGTTCGGCCTCGGCGGCAGTTGTGTAGAAAGTGCAGTTTTCGCGTTTAGGAAGTTTGGCCCGACAGACAGGTCTGCAATAGATGCCGGTTGAAGTCACACCGACAAAAAAACGGCCGTCAAAACGGGTATCTTTTCTGGCGAATGCCGCATACCAGACATTTTCATCGTCCTTATATTCTTTCTGTATTGGGTCCTTTTGCATGGTGAATCTTTTAACGAGAGCTTTATAACATATTATTTTAGAAACTGCTCGCCATTTTCGGACATGCTTGTGTTATATCTTCACCAATCTTTTATGAACAGAAAGATTTATCTCAAAAAACAAAAAAGTTAGCACGGGTTCGCGCTAACTTAAATTGGTGCTCAGAGCGGGAGTCGAACCCGCACGCCATTCGGCACTACCCCCTCAAGATAGCGTGTCTGCCAATTTCACCACCTGAGCAAATGAGGAAAGCCGAAACTAAATAGATTCCGATTCCGCAACGCAATAAAAAAATAAACCGGAACAGTCAGAAACAGGGATTCATTTGTGAAGGAGCCTGCATCGTCAAATAAGTTTGCCCGGGAACAGGCGGGAACGGTATGTTGTAAGCAATTTTATGCATTATGATATCGTAATAGTCGGGGGAGGTCCGTCGGGGAGTATTCTCGCAAGGGAATTGGGAACCCGGTGGAAGATTGCTATTATTGATAAACGTAAAATGAGATCGGAAGATTCCACGCATCCGCGAAAGCCTTGCGGCGGTTTGATTGCGCCAGATGCCCAGGCATATCTGGCAAAAATGGGACTTGGCGTGCCTCACTCAGTATTGTCCGGTCCTCAGATTTATGCGGTCAGAACCCTGGATTTTGATAACGGTCTGGAACGCAGTTATCACCGCTTTTACACAAATATCAACCGTGAACAATTTGACCGTTGGTTGTTTTCATTAGGATCCATGCAGGATTCAGTGGACGGCTTTGACGGGAGCATCGTTTCAGGAATTACCGACGAAGGTTCATGCTACCGCGTGTCGCTAAAAGACGGGCGAAGTTTCACTGCCGCTTTTGTCGTTGGGGCGGACGGGGCCAACTCACTGGTCCGACGCTTACTCTGCGGCCATACCCCGAAAGTTTATGTCGGTTTGCAGGAATGGTTCAAGAGTGATTTTAACCAGCATTATCACAGTGCGGTTTTTGATCAGAGAATTACTGATTTTTACTCGTGGACTATTCCCAAGGAGGACTTGCTGGTAATCGGTACAGCGATTCCGGTTGGCTGTCCTGACATGAATGACCGTTTTGCCAGTCTGAAATCAAAACTCCGGGGAAAAGGATTTAACTTTGGTGACAGGGTTTTGCGCGAAAGCTGTTACATATTCCGGCCAATGAAGACAGACGATATTTTTCTGGGAAAAGGCAGAATCGGATTGATCGGCGAGGCTGCAGGATGGATAAGCCCGAGTTCCGCCGAGGGGTTGAGTTACGGATTTCGCAGCGCGCTCGCATTGGCAAAGGCCATCAATGAACACGGACTGACGGAGAAGGTTATTCCATGCTACCGCCATCACTGCCGTTCATTGTACTGGAATCTTCGGTATAAGTGGCTGAAAAATCCTGTGATGTACAGGAAGTTTATTCGGGGCGTTATCATGCAGAGCGGGTTGCGTGCGCTTTAACGCACGCCTGTTTATTCCGCAAATTTCATTTTTACGACGACAGGGAAGTGATCGGAAGGCAGTCTGGCTATGTACTTATGCAGGGATACTTCCTTGGGGAAATTTCCTGATTTGATTTCCTTTTCGCTTTCAGCAGTTGCCGTGCGGTATGAGTCTGTGAGAACGGCATAGCGTTGAGCGCTGAAACTGCTGTTTATGAAGATGTGGTCAATCCGGCTGTCTGTTTTCAGATTGGGATCAAACTGATTGAAGGTACCGTTGTTTACGTAGCGAATGGGAGCGAGTTCGTAACAATCCTGAAGCACTCCTGAGTCATGAAGAAGCGTATAGCTTTCATTGTGTTGGTCGACATTGAAGTCTCCTGTCAGAATAACCGGTTCGTCTTTTGCCGTCATGTCTTTTATCATTTTAAGCACGAGCTTTGCGCTTTCCTTCCGTGCTTCTACGCCGACATGGTCCATATGCAGATTAAAGAACCAGAACTTCTTGCCGGAGGGTATGTCCTGAAAATAACCCCATGAGCAGATACGGGGAAGAGCGGCATCCCAGCCTTTGTTAGGTTTGTCAGTCACAGTGGAAAGCCAGAAATCACCGCGCTTCAGTAGTTTGAAACGGTTGGTCTTGTAGAAAATAGCTGAGTGTTCGCCGGCTTGCTTGCCGTCGTCGCGTCCGACACCGGTGTATGCGTATCCGGGAAGTGCCTTTGTCAGGTCGTTCAGTTGTCCCTGAAAGGCTTCCTGGGTGCCAAAGATGTCAAAATCATTAAAGAGGACGATTCCTGCAATAACCGGGTAGCGTTGTTTCCAGCCGTTTCCTTCTTTTTCATCTCCCTTGTTTTCGTTACGTACATTGTAAGTGGCAACGGTCAGATCCTGGGCTGATGCTGTTGTGTAAATAATCGTGAGTATGAATGCCAGGATAGGAAATATTTTTTTCATGATGGTATGATCAGGGTTTGTGAAATGTTTATTGTTGGAGGGTTATGTTATATTGCAAAGCAATCTTTCCGATGATCTGAAGCAATGCGATTTCGGCAATCTTTACCTGATATTGTGCGGAAATGAGATTGTTCACGGCATTCAGGTAATTACGTTGGGATTCACGGAGTTCAATGGCGGGAATGGCGCCGACTTTGTACGATTCCAAAGATACTTCCATGTTTTCCTTTGCCACGTCAATATTCTCTTCCTCAAGCTTTACCAGTTTCAGATTGATGGTGTATGTGTTATAGTAATCAGCGACTTCTGCGTCTATGGTCTTGCGGATATCCGCTTCCGACAGTCCTGCTATTTTTAACTGGAGGTAGGCATTGCGTTCCAGCCGTTGGCGTTCGAATCCGTCGAAAATATCATAACTGAGGCGAACGCCGGCACTCCAACCATCGGGGCGTTGATTGTCTTTTGTTGCATTGTATGCGGTGTGAACGCCGAATTCCGGATAGTATGCAGACTTGCTTTCCTTGAGCGCATATTCTGCAATGGATGTGTTCAGGCGTGCCATAATGATGCTTGGGCTTTGAGTTACTGCCATGTTGCGGATCTCGTCGTATGTAAGGGCATGATTGTAATCGATTTCGCTGGCGACGTTGAATGCCGTGTTTGGGTCTCTGGAAAGCAGGTTGTTGAGTCTGATTTTTGCGCTTTGCAAGCTTTCGAGTAATTTGAATAGTGTGGTTTTATCCGCATTGTAATCAACGAGTGCAGAGAGTCGTTCGGGCCGGGAGGAACCACCGTATTTATATTTTTCTTCCGCCTGCTCAAGACGGATTTTTGATATGGCAAGGTTCTCACGTATGCTTTCGATGCCTTTGGTCAAACTGATGATGTCATAATATTGTACGAGTACCAATGCTACCGTATCCTGTATCTTGGAGATGGCCGCTTCAGTTCCCAGTTTTTCCAACTCACGGAGTTTATTCCTCGTGGCAAACATCTTAAACCCGTCAAACAGGGTCCAATCAAGTTGGACGTTTGCATTCCATGTCTCTGAATTATATTCTTCTTTTTCTGCACTGGCGTTAGCGGTAATATTTGGCAGCATGCCTGCATTGCCTGCGGTATTGTTATTTGCGGCAATCTGGGCCTCATCCTTGGCTATCTGAATGGAATAGTTGTTTTTCAGCGCGATGGCCACGGCATCCTGACCGGAGAGCACTTCGACATTCTTGTCGTCAATCGTCACTTTCATGGGAGTGTCGCCAAGTATCGTTTCAGCTTTGGAGTCATCTTCCTGTGCCGGTAGCATGGACGGGATGAAGAGCAATGAGAATATCAGAATAATATGGCGCGGTAACATGGAAATATGGAGAGGGAATTATGGATCAGAGGTCGTCGGGTATTTCAATGAAATGACGTTTCCGGTTGGTAATGAAGGTATAGAAAACAGGAACGATATAAAGAGTGAGGAATGTTGAAAAGGTCATTCCGCCAACAACCGCGATACCCATGGATACGCGGCTTTCTGAACCGGCACCGAGTGCGAGTGCAATGGGAAGAATCCCAAGAATGGTGGCGAGGCTTGTCATCATGATCGGGCGGAAACGTGAGGTTGCCGCATCCAATACGGCGCGCGCGATGCCAAGTCCCTGATTTCTGCGCTGGTTGGCAAACTCCACGATAAGGATACCGTTTTTGGTGACGAGTCCGACCAGCATGATAATGCCTATCTGGCTGAAAATATTCATGGTTTGCCCGAAAATGAGGAGCGAAAGGAGTGCTCCGGAGAGTGCGAGCGGAACGGTTATCATAATCGTCAGCGGATCACGGAAACTTTCAAATTGGGCGGAGAGCGTGAGAAAAATCAGAAGCAAAGCCATGCCGAAAGCAATGTAAATGCTTCCTGAACTTTCCTTGAGTTCGCGTGCCTGCCCGCTGAGATCTGTCTGGAAGGTATCATCCAGTGCTTTGTCTGCAACGCTATCCATTATCTGGATGGCTTCACCAAGTGTTTTACCTTGCGCGGGCATGGCGGTAACGGTTGCCGAAATATAACGGTTAAAATGATAAAGTTGCGGGGAGGTGCTGCGTTCGCTCATTGAGACCAGATTGTCTAGCGGTATAAGCACTTGTTTCGAATTGCGGACGTAGAGGTTGGTAAGGTCAAGGGGAGCGCTCCGGTCCTGTCGGCTCACTTCACCGATGACCTGATATTGTTTACTGCCCATGATGTAATAATCAAAGCGTTGTCCGCTGAGGGCGAGTTGCAGTGTTTGCGCGATGTCTCTTGTGAATACATTAAGGGAACGGGCTTTTTCGCGATTGATTTCGACGCGGAGCTCCGGTTTGTTGAATTTCAGGTTGGAATCAACATAAGTGAATGCGCCGGTATCTTGTACCGCCTGCATGAATCCGGGAAGGAATTCCCTGAGTTTTTCATGGGAGGGCGCCTTTAGAACATATTGTACTCCTTGTCCTGAACGGCGGTCGCCGATGGTGGGATCCTGGATAATCTGGATTTTCCCCATACTGAGATATTTTGATCCTGCAGACAGTTCATCCGCTATCTGCTGCTGGCTTTTTTGGCGCAAGTCCGGTTCTGTCAGAAAAAGTCTGCACATCCCGCTATTGACACCGCTTCCCATTCCAGCCACGGAGAATATGCCTTTCGTTTCCGGCACGTTGTCTTGGGAAAAAGCGCTGACCTCATCGACGAATGAGGAGGTGCGTTCAAAGGAAGTTCCTTCGGGCGTTTGCAGCCGCAGGGTTATCTGGCTCCGGTCTTCCATGGGGGCAAGCTCGGATTTAAGCAAGGTGAAAGAGAGGTACATGATTGCCGTGGATGCAATGAAAAGTATCAATGCGATCCAGCGGTTCTTCAGGAAAAAGAGAAGAGAATGGTTGTATTTTTCGGTGATCCAGTAAAAAACATCTTCGCTTATTTTAAAGACTCGTCCGTGTTTTTCTCCTTTTTTGATGAAACGGGAGCATAGCATGGGGGTGAGTGTCAATGAGACGAATGCGGATATGATAACGGAACCGGCTATGACCAGACCGAATTCACGGAAGAGGCGTCCGGTCAGTCCGCTGAGGAAAACAATCGGAACGAAAACCACGACGAGTGAAACGGTTGTTGAAATGATCGCGAAATAAATCTCCTTGGATCCCTTGAAGGCAGCTTCCATGACGGGCATGCCTTGTTCTATCTTCGCGTAAATGTTCTCCATGACAACGATAGCGTCATCGACGACGATCCCGATTGAAAGGACTACACCGAGCAGGGTGAGCACGTTGATGGAGAATCCGAAGATTTGCATGAGGAAGAATACCCCAATGAGGGAAACCGGAATGGTCACGACAGGAATCAGTGTGGTTCTCCAATTGCGCAGGAAAATGAAGATGATGGCGACGACGAGTGTGAAGGCGATCAGGATGCTTTCCTCGACTTCACTGATGGAGCGTCTGACATATTGTGTGGTGTCCAGGGCGACTTCGACGGTAACATCATCTGGCAAATCAGTGAGTATTTCGTTGAGTCGTTGATAAAAGGAATCAGCGATTTCGATATGATTCGTTCCCGGTTGGGGAAGCACATAAATACTGATGCAGGGAACGCCATTGCGCTTTGCGATGGATCGCATGTTTTCTGCCGTGTATTCCGCATGGCCGACATCGCTGAATTTTATGATCGATCCGTTTTCTTCTTTAAGAACCATGTTATTGATATCATCCGTGGTCTGGAGTTGCCCCAGTGTCCTGATGGATAATTCGGTTGCGGTTCCTTCAATGCGTCCGGAGGGAAGTTCAATATTTTCGTTTTTAAGTGCAGTCTGAATATCAAGCGGCGTCAGCTTGTAAGCCGCAAGGGATCCCGGATCCATATACATGCGGATGGCATAACGCTTTTCGCCGTAAAACCCGATTTCGCTGATTCCGGGAAGCGTTTGCAATCGGTCCTTGAAAACATCGTCAGCTATTTTTGAGAGATCGAGAAGATTCCTTTTATTACTGAGAAGATTGACGATAAGGATCGGATTGGCATCAGCATCGGATTTTGTGACAACAGGCGGATCGACGTCGTCCGGTAGCTTGGACATCGCTCGGGAGACTCTGTCACGGACATCGTTTGCCGCTGTTTCCAGATTTGCGCTGAGGTTGAACTCGACGGTAATATTGGATGATCCGTCCCGGCTGACGGACGAAAGGGTGCGTATATCAGGGATACCGTTGATGGATTCTTCCAAGGGTTCCGTTATCTGGGATTGGATAACCTGCGCATTGGCTCCCGTGTAATTCGTCCTGACGGTAATGATCGGGGTATCCACGTTGGGAAACTCACGGACGGGAAGTACCAATAATCCTGCCAGACCAAAAACAATAATGGCAAGCGACATAACCGTCGACAGGACAGGGCGTTGTATGCAAATGGCTGAAAGAGGCTTACTCACGGTTAAATGCGATTGGTTGTTGCGGTAGCATCACTTTTCCTTGGCGACAGAGACCGGCGTACCGTCTGTCAGTTGAAGAATGCCGCTGGTGACTACCTTATCCCCGCTATTAAGCCCGCTTACGATTTGGACGCGGTCTTGTGTGCGTGCTCCGATCTCTACTTTAACGGAAACGGCTTTGCCGTCCTTTACGATAAAGACGGATTGTCCGACGGCATCGGGAATGACGCATTCGCTGGGAATCATGAGTGTCTGTATGGCGGCCAGCTGAAGCTTTACTTTGACGAATGCTCCGGGAACCAAGGCACCATCGTCATTGTTGGCCATGGCACGCATTTGGATTGAACGTGATGTGGGATCAGCGCGGGGCGAAACGGCATAAACTTCGCCTTCAAATGTTCTGTTCTGTCCCTCAACGGTAAAATAGATGGGCATCTTGGTACGGATCCGGCTGGAATACTTTTCAGGTACGTCAAAGGTGACTTTTATCGGATTATTGCTGACAAGATAAGCAATGGATGTGTTGGGAGAAATGTAATCGCCGGGCGATATGTTTCGGATACCAATGATACCGTCAAAGGGAGCCTTGATTTCCGTCTTGTTGATTTCGGCCTTGAACAATTCTATATCGGAGATAGCGGTTTGCAGATTTGTTAACGCATTATCGTAATCATCGCTGCTGATAATATCTTTGTCTAAAAGTATTTTCTGACGGCGTTCCCTGGCTTCGCTCAATGCTTTGAGGGATTCGGCTTTTCTGAGTTGTGCCTGTAATTCGCTGTCATTGATTTTAACGAGAAGCGTACCTTTTTTGACCTGCGTGCTTTCCTGGAAATAAATTTCTCTTACGATTCCGGAAATTTCACTGCGTAAATCGACTTCCTCATTGGCCTGAGTTTCGCCAATACTGTTGAGAATTTCCTTATATTCCCGAGGGGCTACGGTTTCTGTTTCCACAATGACCATTTTTGCCGAGGCGTTTTTTTGTCCCGACAGGATTGTTTCTTGTTTTGCGTCAGGGTTTTTTACGTAAGCGAAGCGGTATATGCCGTATGCGGCTCCAAGCAGTAACAGTATTCCTGCGGTTATCCAATACCATTTGTTATTTGCTGTGTTCTTGTTCATTTACGCTTCTGTTTTGTTACTGCTGAGATTATTTAATGCAATTAAAAGATTTAACCCGAAAAATGGTGTTCGGGTTTCAAAAGGATTCAATTCATTTATCCGAGAAACGGGAATAAAATGGTTAAGGAATGATACGGTATGACTGCGTGTTACCCTGTGATTCAGAAATTGACTCTGGCGCCGACCCCGAATCCGTAATCGGAATGCCATTTCAGGATAAGGGAAGTATGTTTGTCCAGATACCATGCGGTTCCGACACTGCTTTCCCATTTCGTATCCGTATCGTAACTGCCTGAACCAAAAATACTGAGCTGCTTGGTCAGGTGTATTTCTTTTCTCAGGGATACATGGATGTTTGCATCTGTATTTATCCAGGTACTGAGTTCAAAGAAAAACGGGAGCAGTAGGTTGCTGCCGAATACGCCTGCGTTTCTTTCATTATCAAAACGGCCGCCGGCAAAAAGGCTGAATTGTGATGTGATAAACCTTTCGTAGTCAGTCAGTAACTTGTATCTGTTTTGATCGGTGTCCTGCCATCCGACTTCCCAGATCGCATTTAAAGTATTCCTGTTGTTTTGCAATGTGATGAAACCATTTGTCATGTTTGTCAGGATCGATGCCTGTCCCCAGAAAAACTTGGGATTGTGCATGGGTTTCAGAACGGAAGGTTTGTGATAATGCGGACTCGGTGGGTTGTCCTGGTAGCGAATGACAAGCATCATTCCTACTTCCATGTGATAAAGTATATGGCAGTGGAGTATCCAGTCTCCGGGTTCGTTTGCTTCAAACTCGATGGTAGCTTTGCTCATGGGCGGAATATCCAATGTGTGCTTGAGCGGGGAATAATCACCGTGTTTGTTGATGACGCGGAAAAAGTGCCCGTGCAGGTGCATCGGATGGTGCATCATTGATTTGTTTTCAAAATGAAAACGAACACGTTCTCCGCTCCTGATGATAATGGGATCTGTTTCATCCAATGTTTTTCCGTTGATTGTCCATACATAGCGAACCATATCTCCGTCAAGGATCAGATCGTATTCGCGCAAGGGCTTTTCGTGGTGAATTACGGTGTTTTTTATAGAACGCAGGTGTTTGTAAGGTGCCAGAGGATACTCGTTGTCACCTCTGGGGTTTACCGGTCCGGCGGTAGCACTGTTTTTCTTGGGCATATCCATGTCGTTGTGTTCATGGATGGCGTGTCCTGGATGTGCTTTCTCAGTCGTTTTGTTTTCGGGTGATGGGTGTTGTGTATGTTCGGAGTGCGCGGATGCAGTCGTCTGGTGTGTTTCATATCCCGAAGCATCCGTATTCATTGCCGTTTCCATGTTACCGTGAGACATATGTCCGGCGTAGAGATTCGGTTTGGGTATATCCGGCGCGAATTGTTGTTCCCCTTGTCCGATAAAGATGGAAGTGTGCCCGGAAACGTCCTGCGCAGTAAGGCGGATTTCGTGACTGCCGTGATGTGGGACGGTTATAAGAAAATCATAGGTTTCTGCGGGGGATACGAGAAAGCGGTCAAGATAAACGGGTTCGACATCCATTCCGTCAGCCGAAAGTACCTGAAGCGGACCGGAGGCGTATTCAATGTAAAAATAGGTCGAAGTGGCAGCGTTGATAAGTCGCAGCCGGACTATTTCTCCCGGTTTCGCATCGATGGATAGATCATGTTTTCCGTTCACAAGAAAATGGTCGTAAGCAATGTCTGATAAGTCCATTAACGGCATGTTGTGCATGGATTGTGAGAACAGCGTTCCCAATCCTCCCTTGTTGAATGCTTCGATAACAGACGGAAAATTATTTTTCTTTCTTTGTTGGAATTCGTTGTTTCGGCGAAGATCGAGCAGGACATCATTCGGGTGTTGATTCGTCCAGTCCGATACAACAACGGCGATATCTCTGTCTACCTGAACAATCTTTTCTTTTGGCTGAATAATGAATGCCCCGTAAAGCCCAAGTTGTTCCTGAAGGACGCTGTGCGAATGGTACCAATAAGTACCCTGTTGCCGGATGGGAAATGTATAGGTTACTGTCTGTCCCGGTTTAATCGGAGGGGTGTTTACGTGAGGAACTCCATCCTGATCGTTCGGGACAAGCAGTCCGTGCCAGTGCAATGAGCTGTCTTCCGATAGATGGCTTGTCACACGAATCACAGCGGTGTCACCTTCGGTGAAATGAAGTTGAGGTGCCGGAATGTTACCGTTGATCATCATCGCGCGGACAGGCTCTCCGGTAACATCAAGGGTTTTCTCTTCAAGAAGCAGATTATACTCAACGATGGCCGCCTGGAGTGAGGAGACGGCAAAAAGAATAAGAACAAAAGGATAGCAGTATTTCATAGGATTCCTTTGTTACTGAAGATGTTAACAGGCTATTTGCTCGGAATCAATGGATAAAGCACTTCTGTAGAAATTACTTGACGGTACCTTGTTTCGGCGTTTATTTCTGCATTAACAAAATGAAATCTTTCGGTAACAGCACAGCAATATTTCAAAGCCTAGTCCTCGTGGTGGTGGTCGTCTGTGCATGCGTACCGTGAGGGATGTGAATTTACTGAAACAAAATTGCCCCTTCGGTGACGCGCCGAAGGGTTTTTTGTTTTTATACCTTAAGACGTGTTACCGATCGGGCTCCAAACCAAATGAAAAATATGATGACAGGAGCCAAATTATTAAGGATCTTGCTGGAACGGCAAGGAATAGAAACGATATCCGGTATTCCGGGAGGTGCCATTCTGCCGTTTTACGACGAATTGCACGGCAGCAGGATAAAGCATGTGTTGGCCCGCCATGAACAAGGCGCCGGGTTTATAGCGCAGGGAATGGCACGTGTTTCCGGGAAGGCGGCTGTTTGCGTAGGCACGTCGGGTCCGGGTGCCACAAATTTACTGACAGCTATAGCGGATGCTTATGCTGATTCCATCCCGTTGATCGCAATCACCGGCCAGGTTTCGCAAGCATTGATGGGAACCCGTGCGTTTCAGGAGGTTGATATGTACGGACTGAGCGCACCGATCACAAAAAAGAATTTCTTGGTTTCGAGCGTAGAGGAATTGCCGGAAATCATCCCGCTGGCGTTCAGAATAGCTGAGTCGGGCCGACCGGGACCGGTTTCCATTGATATTCCGAAAGACGTTCTTCTGGCAAAAACAGCTATCAAGGAAGAAGATTTGCCTGAGCCGGGAAGCGCTGACACGCGGAGCCCGTGTGCTACGGAACAAATCATTGCATTGGCAGAGGCGCTGAACAAGGCGAAGCATCCGATCATTTATTTGGGTGGCGGTATCATTGCGTCAGGCGCTTCGGGATTGGCGGTAGCATTGGCGCATCGTATTTCCGCTCCTGCTGTTTCTTCGCTGATGGCCTTGGGCGCCATGCCTCCCGATGATCCGTTGAATATGGGCATGTTGGGTATGCATGGTAGCATGGCAACCAATCTGTTAATGGAAGAGGCTGACTTCCTTTTGGCGATAGGAGCGCGGTTTGATGACCGAGCAACGGGAAAGGTCGCTGCATTCTGCCAGCACGCCATGATTGCCCACATTGATATAGACAAAGGTGAAATCGGGAAAATAAAGCCTTCTCAATTAGCATTGGAAGGAGATGCAAAGGCCATATTGACGCGATTGCTGGATTATTTGCCGGAGCAGAAACGTTCGGGTTGGACAGCGCGCGCAACCCGCTTGCGTACGCAGTGTGCGTGGGCTTATCCTTCGCGGGAGGAAGAGCCTTTGCATCCGGCCAATCTGTGCCGGTTTTTGGGAGAAATCTGCGATGACAATACAATCATCACGACAGATGTCGGTCAGCATCAGATGTGGATGGCACAGGCCTATCCAATCCGGAAACCACGCACCTTCTTGACATCAGGCGGATTAGGTACGATGGGATTTGGGTTGCCGGTTGCGATAGGGGCTGCCTTGGCTGCACCGGACAAGCGTATTGTCTGCGTAAGCGGAGACGGAAGCATACTGATGAATATTCAGGAACTGGCCACGTTGGCAGAGTTAAACCTGTCGGTAACGATTGTTATTTTCAATAATGCGCAATTGGGGATGGTTTGCCAGCAGCAGGAAATTCTTTACAACAAACGCTATTCGGCGTCACAATTTGCGTCGGTTCCTGATTTCGCAGCCTTGGCTCAGGCGTTCGGTATCCGGGGTGTTTCCGTTAATATGCGTGGAAATCCGCTGGGCGAACTGGAAGCGGCAATCAATGGGGAAGGACCGTGTCTGATTGATGTTGCCATTGATGCTTCATCCAATGTTTTGCCGATGGTTCCTCCGGGTGCTGCCAATCGTGACATGATTGCCGGTGATCGGTTAAAGCAGTCAATCGCCATTTAAGACAATCAGTTGAAGAGCAGACGGTAACATGGACATAGGGCGGTTATTTAAGAAATGAAAAAGAGCGGCAATAGCCGCTCTTTTTGCATAAACACAGTATATTTGAGATTTAAATTGCCGGAGCAACCTCGTCAGAATGATCCGGTTCGACGGCATCTTCTTCTTCGTAGTAATCAACGTCAGAATCATCGGATTCGTCGTCATAATCACTCTCTATGTAAACATCATCTCCGTTTCCTTCGTCTTCGTAATCATAGCTATCGTCGTCATAGCCGTTGTCATAACCGTTTCCGAAGAGGAAGTTAACCTTGCTGCTGAACAGGTATTGTCCGAAACGGATACTGTTAGCGACAAATTTATAAGGAACCGTGATGGTAACATCAGCTTTTGCCTGTGCAAGCGATGAGGTAAGTGTTACGGGTCCGGCCAGCTTGTAATTATTCTGGAATTCTTCAAGGGCAGCTTTGATATCGGTATCATCCTCGCCGAGATCCATTGCCTGCGTGATTAATGATACTACATTGGCTCCGTTGACTGCCATGTTCATCATTTCGTTTTCCTTGAGAGCATTCAGTTTATAAATGGAATTGTCTATCTTCTCATTGGCGATAAAGGGCGGGAGATTTTTTCTCAGCATTTCTTCATTGCTTCCCAGGATCATGTTACCGTTCTTGACTCCCGCATAGTAAATTGGCTCTGATATGGTTTCTTCGTCTGTAGTCATGTTGAAACCGAGCAGGTCAAAGGTGATACCTTCCAGGCTGAAAGCATTGGTTGTGTAGGTATATTCCATATTGATGGTTGAGTCACTGTCCTCGGTCACTTTTTTCAGAATAAAACTTACCAATTGGTTACCGAGTTTAATGGATTGTTCCCAATACGGACGTACGCTTTCTTCTGAGTATTTTCCTGTGTAAACGAAAAAGGTTTTCACATCGACCGGTTTTTTCTCATTTTTCAGATCAAGCTGGAAATCCATGTTTCCGAAATAAGAGCCGTCGCTTGCTTTGAGCCAGGGCTCTATTGCTTTCTGGTAGTCCTTTATTCCGTTTGAAACAGGCGCGTAGTTAACTTGGGCAAATGCGTTGAGAATATGGTTGACCAATACTTCAGTTGCCTTGGGATTGGAACGGGACAGGAATGTGATGAGTGCGTCGGCAGATACGGATTGTGCTGCTTTGACATCCTGATTGGATGGTTGCAATGCCCATTTACCATATTCGGAATCAGGTTTGAATTGGAAGGCATACTTGATCTGCGCTCCGGTATCCTGAAGGTCGGCGGAGTAGTTGATGCTGTGGAGTGATTTGATCTGCTCGGCGAGTACACGCAAATATTCCTTTGCCGCATTACGCATTTCCGGTGTAAAGGATTCGTTTGTGTCAATGCCATTGATTTCCTTATCAATTTCCACTCTGACATCATCGATCAACGACGGCTTGACGTTTATCCATGCATAGAATTCTTCGCTCTGTTCTCTTTGGAGAAAGTTAATATAGGCATCCAGGTTCTTGACTTTGCCTAACATTTTCTCGTTCTCGGCAAAAAAGACCCAGTCATTATGCTTTTTTATGAAAACATTTCCCATTTTTTCGATCTGTTTCCAGATCTTGCCGTTTTCCTTGAGTTTTGCGCAGAAAACAATGGGTGCGGAGTTTGATGCTTTTAATTCGTCAAACGGGAGATCAATAAGAAACGCACCGATTTTGGAACCGGTTTCTATCTCTGTAAATTCCGGGTAACCGAAAGCGACAAACTGGGAAAGGAATATTTGCATGATGCTTGCTTCCGGGATTTCCTGCATCATCTTGTTCAAATCGCCGATAATAAGTTTTGGATGGCGGATGGAGTATGCTATAAGCGCTCCGTCCACTTCTTCCAGTTTCACCGCAGGGGCTGCAATTGTCTTTTCGTCTTTGCTATCCGCGGGTTTGTCTTCGGGAGTATCAGGGCATCCTGTAAAGAAGAAAGACGATCCTGCGAGCAGGACGGCGGTAGGAATAAGGAGTTTTTTGCGTGATGTTTTCATAAATAGATAATTAGATGCAGGTATCATCGCAGGCGAGGCGCATTAGTCAACTCAGTTTGAAGTCTTGTTGCTGAAGCCATCTCAAAAGGGAATCCAATGCAGATGCGACACTGTTTGAATCAAGGTCGGAGCCGAAGGATGAAGCAAGCATGGATTCGACGGGAAATTTTCGCTCCAAAGGTAAATCAGCAAGCCATTCCTCGCGTACAGGAAAGCCTTCATCCCGGGCAAGAAGATAAAGCATTTTCAGGCAGACGAGCTTTGAGTCTTTCCCTTCGTTGATGTTCTTTAGGGCCCGCAATAACAGGTTTGTGACGGTAGCATGCGACTCAAGATGGCCTGCGTTCAGACGGATGATTTTACAGAGAAGGGATGCATCCTCGAGTCGGCGGAAATGCCTGCCGATATGTTGAAAACGTTCAATCAGATCGAAATTTTCAAGAAAGCAGACATTTCCAGCTTTACCTGTTTTCAGAGTGAATCTGCCATAGTCAAAGAGGTCCGGAGCGGTTACGGAAAGTTTTTTACTTGTGCGGACAAGGGCCGAGATAATACCGGTTTTTTCAGACAAAAACTGGACATATAAAAACAATTCCGCATGCGGCTTCATGCCGATGATGATCCCATAAATGTTGTCATCATCTTCAATCATCGGTAAACAGGGGATTCGTGACAGCGAACGTTACTTGGCCGGTTCCGTTCCGTTTGTTGTCTGTTCCGGGATGACAGCTCCGCCGGATATGATGAGTTTCATTCCTTCAGCGATCGACATGTCCAGTACGGTAACGTCTTCAGGCGGTAGCATGAGCAAAAAACCGCTGGTTGGATTTGGTGTCGTGGGTACAAATATATTCAAAAGCCTGGTCTGGCATTTGGTTTCGATTTCCCCTTTTGCTTCTCCGGTGAGAAATCCTATCACATAAACGCCCTTTCTGGGAAACTCGACCATCACGACTTTTTGAAAAACTGCCGTTTTCTGGGAGGCAAAGGTGTCGATGATCTGCTTGACGGTCTTGTAAATGGAATTGAAGAAGGGGAGTTTGCGGAAAAGTGCTTCGGTGAAACGGACAATAAACCGGCCCATCACATATTTTGAGAGAAATCCGAAAAGCGTGATCGCGATGGATACAAGAATGATGGCAGCGATGCTGAGCAGTATTTTGGAGAAGGGAGTCTCTTGAATTTTCAGCGACGAGAAAAATAGTTTGCTTGCCGGATCGCCAACATTGGTAATCAGAAAATTTATGACAAAAACGCATACGCCAAGCGGAGCCAGCAACAAAAGGCCGGAAATGAATGCGTTACGTGTTGATTGGAGAGACGGTAGCATGATTAATGATGATTGGCGCGAATGAAGGTTTCTTCAACAGTGATTTTCAGATTTTCGCTGGGAATGCAGTCGGCCCGGAGCGCGACAAAATCATTTTTATGCCGGTCATAAATTTGCCAGAGTCCGTTTCTGTCTGTCTCAGGGATCGCCAGTTTGTGTATTTCCTCGCGGCTGAAAAACGAAAAAGGACCTTCTTCGATTTGCGGAGGAAGAGCTTCAATCTGTTTCCTGCAATCAAACAGGAACATGAGCCAATGGCATTGGCCTTCATAGGCTTTTTCGGAAATCATGCAAAACAGGTGCAGATCTTCTTCTTTCACCTGAAATCCCGTTTCCTCGGCTGTTTCCCTGATTGCACATTCAAAGGCTGATTCCCCTGATTCCATCTCCAGCTTTCCGCCGATAGGGCTCCAAAGTCCTTTATTCGGAGATTTTTGCCTTTGAATGAGCAGTAATTGATTTTTTTTGTTGCGTAAAAACACCAAAACGCTGATTTTAAAGGGAAGTTTCAAGTTATGCTTGTTGCTTGCTTTCATTTTAATTCGCGGAAAATACTTGAACCGAAAATTTTTTTAAATTTAAAAATTGATTTAAATCGAAAAATCGTATGTCTTTACCCGACATGAAAAAGTTACGCTTGTTTCTCCTATTTCTTGTTCCGTTTGTTTCCGTGCTTGTCGTAAATGCCCAGGAAGCGGATGATTCGGTTACTGTCGAAAATATCAAATTTGACAATAATGCCGGCAACGATTGGGTGGCAATTAATGTTGAGGTCAAGGCAAAGCCCGGCGCGAATACAACCGGTACGTCAAGAAACAACAGTCAATACACGGACAACGTGAAAGTACGTTTGCTTATTGCCTATATGCGTGGTGGTAATACGGAAACGATTGACTATTTCACTTCCGAAGTGGAATTGATTACCATGGAAAAGAGCAAAAAGTACACGATTCCTTTTTATATGTGCGGGCCTGTGATCAAACGTGAACGGTACAACAAAGAACCCTATGCCTATTGTGTCCAAATTGAGGTTGGCGGCAGAGTGTTGACTCCGACCCAGAAAAATGTTTCTTCGAGCCTTTCCACTCCTGAACGCTTGCAAAACTTTATTTCCAAAACCATGAGCGAATCAAGCAAGACGGACGGCACTTTGATTCCGGTCTATGATGTCCCTACAGGATCGTTTATGAAAGAAGCACCCGCTTACAGGATTCGTTCTAAAAAGTAAAACCTTTACATATCTGCATTATAACCCTTTCCAAGCATGAGTGTTAGTAAACAAGTAATAATTAATGCTGGGATTTCTCAACTCTCGGGGGCAATTATCAGTATTTCCTCTGAAGGTGCCGTTGTCATTGAGAGATTTCATTGTTGTGATTTAAATTATGATATTACCAAGCCGGAAATGTGGGCGCTTGGCGTTGGTGCTGCCATGAAGGAAGTTCTTGGCGCTCTTGGCGTCAAAGGCGGTAATGTCGTTTTGATCCCGACCGGTTTGCACACGCTTACGAAACTGATCAAAGTTCCGGTGGTTGAACCTAGCAAGCAGGCGCAATCCATTGTTTTCCAGATTCAGCAAAATATCCCTTATCCGTTGACTGACGTCTCTTATGACAGTCAGGTTATATTTAATGACGGAATCGAGCTGGATGTGCTGGTTGCTGCAATTAAGAACGAAGTCATGGCTCCGTTCTGGATATTCTGCAAACAGCTTGGCATACAGCCGGTTGTTGTTGCTCCTGCGCCTGTTTTGGATGCAAATGCGTACCGTGTCCTGTACGGTGATCCTGAATCGGATGTCATTGTATTGAATATCGGTGCCGCAACCACAAACATGACTATTCTCAGTGCGGACAGTATTCCGTATCTGCGTACGGCACAGCTTGCAGGCAGTGCGGTTACTCAAGGAATTGCCGATGAATTAGGTATTAAATTTGACGAAGCTGAATCAACAAAGCGCACAGCTTGCGCTAATATCAGCGAAGTTTCCGGACCAAGATCCGGAGTGGTTAGCAGACAGATTGAGAGCTTTGCCCGTCGTTTAAACCAAGACATTACCAGAAATGTTGTCAGTTATCGCAGGCAGAAGAAGGACGCAAATGTTACTAAAGTGCTTTTGTTGGGCCGTGGATCGCTGCTGCCGGGATTGGCTGAAGCAATCGCTGAAAAGCAAAGGGCAGATGTCGGTTACCTGAGCAGTGATCTTCTTTCCCGTGTTACTTTGGGTGACAAGGTGGATCATGCAATTATCGCCGAGGCACAAGGTTCCTTGTCTGAAATTGTTGGATATGTGGTAGCATCCTCTCTGCAGAACGGGTATAGCCTGAATTTGCTTCCGAAGGATATTTCAGACCTATTGGCATTTAAGAAACAAAAACCGTTTTATGTCGGGGCTGCAGCCATTCTGGCATTGTCCTGCGCTTATCCCATATTGGCCTTGGATAAAGCAGCGGCGGAGTACAAAACCGTTAATACTGTTGTTTCTCAGACAAATAGCACGCTTGAACCGATCCACACTAAAATCGTCGATACGGAAGCTAAAATTGACGCTATTTTGCCACGGATTGCAGAAATAAAAAGTGATTCCAAAATGTGCGCAAACTGGTCCAACTTCCTGGGCGATGTTCAGGTTCGCCTTACTTCGATCGGCGATGTTTGGATTGATGAATTGGCCATGGTGCGTGCCGTTGTGAAAGATAATCAGAATGAAGACGGAGAAGAACAGTATGAGGAACAAGCATCGGAATCTGAAAACGGCGAAGTTTCCGAAGGCGCGCCTGTGATTGACCCGGCTGCGATCGGCAAGCAGAAAGTCCGCATGACCGGACGTCTGCTAGTCAAGGTGCTGGATGAAGGCGGTAACGTCAGCGGTTCTGCTTTTGACCGTATTAAAGCTTTAAAACGCAGTTTTGAAAATTCACCATTTGTATCTGAAGTTCAAGAACCTCGCTATCCTGAAATCAAAGGAAATCGTATACTTGAGTTTCAATTTGATCTCATTTTAAATTCGGAGAGAACCCTGTAAATCCATGAATTTGAAACTACTAAAAAAATCCCCTCTATTTACTGCTATCGTTGTTCTTTTATTGGTAGCATTTTTGGCACAACTGTATCTGGTAGTCACAAAGTATCTTGACTTCAGCAAGGCGAAGAAAGCTTATATGACCGGAGAGGCTAAGCTTCAGGAATATGCTGACTTCAAATATGCACTGACTCCGGAGGTTGAGAAAGAGGTCATTAACAATTATAATCAGCTGGACGCTTATTGGCAGAAGTTAGTAGAGAGTATGTCGCCGAGCGAGTATGCTTTGGCCTTCCAGGACACGGAAGGTGCGCGTCTTACTGTTCGTTATGGTGCGTCCGGGGATTACATGAAGACGATATCCCGTCAGTTGGATCGTTATAAGGTAGAGCAACATCCTATAGCTGTTGAAAACTCGGCTCAGCATTTTGGGTTTTCAAATGTGGTTGCAGAAATGGATGCCATCAAAAAGATAACGGATCAAACCCAGAGGGAGAATGCTTTCAAACGGTTTTCGCAGCAAGGAAAAGTGCTTTCCTATTTGATGAAAACCTTATTGGATAGTCGGCCTCAACGTGTTACGGCTGTAAAACGCGAAGCCATTGTCCCGGTGAATGCCAGTACGGAAAATCCCGATTATTTCGTAATGCCTAAAGATGTTTCATTGCGTACGGAAACCATGTCGACATCAGCTTTCCAGGTAGGATTTGTCGGCTATTCGGATAGTCTGCAATCGTTCATGAAAGAGATCGAATCTTCTTTCTCAAAAGTACCGGTGATTGTTCGCGATGTGCAGGTGAAGCCATACACAGGAACAGATGGCGCTGTTACTCCGGAAGAACGTGGCAACGGCGAACCGGTTGTTTCCAACAATTTGTCGGAGGTTACAGTAACCATTGAATATTTGGAAGTGGTGCCTCTTCCTGTAGTCAAAGAAGAGGTAGTAGAAGAAGAGCATACTGAAAATAATGGCAACGCACCTGAAAATAGCACGGATAACGGAGACACTGAATCCAGCGAAGAAGACGAAAATTCCTATTAACCCATATGAAACACTCAGAAAAAATTTCTATTTTAGTTGCACTTGTTTTGTTCGGAGGACTTGGTTTTTACGGCTTTAGCGTTTCAAACGCAAAAAGGCCGACAAGTGCGGATGTTCAAGCTATAGATACGTCGCAATCCACGGAAGCTGTCCCTGTCGTGGCAACCAGCGCGGGGGAGAGTGCTCCTGTAGTTTTCAATTGGGCAAAGCCGGTTTCCCAGGATGAAAATGATCCTAAGTGGATTTACGGATTGTTTACGCCTCCGAAGATCTGGTTGAATGACGGCGAATTCAGAGTAGTGCCTCCGGTTCCTGTTGATGAAGTTGCGGTAGTGCCATTCGGATTGGTTCTTAAAAATATGGGAACGATTTACTATCCGATTATTATTCAGGGTTATTCCGGGCAGGCAAAAAGCCCTTTATTTAATGTCAGTCTTTGCGACAAGAACGGAAATCCTGTAAAGGATTCTGAAATGATTAAGCGTATAGGCGGTGTTATCCCTGATCTCAATACTGTTATTGTCAGTTTTGATAATAAACCGATCATGCAGCCGGATGGTTCATTAAAGCGTAATGAAACCGTTTTAGTCCGTGAGCTAAGCGGGAAAGAAGTACTTTTGACGGTAGGCGTTCCTTATGACACCGGAATCTATGAGATTTCGCTTACTCCCGAATCTTCATCCGGTGAAATTAATATTGTTTTGGATAAAAATGGGGATGCTTATACCATTAATACCATTCAAGGGAATGCTACTAAACTTGACGATACATCGTTTATTGTTGGCGAACAAAAGTACCGTTTGACCCATGTGGATGTCGCTTCAAAGAAAATTACTCTTGAAAAGATTGACGCAAAAGGTAAAAAAGCAGAAGAAAAAATCCTTTCTCTTGATAATGCTTCGGTAACTGCGCCTGCGGATGCTGCCCCAAGCAGCACTACAGAAGATACAGATGCTTCTTCCGGAGACTCTTTTAGTTTCTAAAATTTGAACAAACGAATTTAACATCTAAAATCATAACAATAATTTATGAAAAGAAAAACTACCCTGTTGAAAATATCCAGTGTCTTAATCGCGTCAGGCTTGAGTGCTGGTTCATCATTCATGGCATCTACACTTCATGCGCAGAGCTCAACAGACGAAAAGGTACGCCTTTATTCTGCGGCTATCAGCGCACGTGATTCTGGTGACTTTGAAGCAGCAAAAAAATACCTCGAAGAATTGTTGAAGATTAGCCCCGGGGACAAGTATATCGAAAATGACTTGGCAGATGTTAAGAAGCAATTGACTTCATTGAAACCCGTAAAAACAACGACTGTAGCAGCAACGCCCCAACAAGCTACGGTGGAAGTTTCCGACAAGGGTATTGTCGTTGTCGATCCGGACAAGAAAAGTGACAAAGCCAGTGAAAAGAAAGTTGCTGAAGCAGAGCGTAAAAAGGAATTGGGATTGCCCACCGAGAAAGTTTCGGATGAGACCTCCGATGAATTGATGGCTGGAAAAGTTTCCAATGATGACGAAGTTTTGAAGGACGCACAGGAAGCTATCAAGGCATCACGCCGTTTACGGAATCAACACAAGTATGATGAAGCTTTGGCATTTTTGAATGAAGCCAAAGGTCGTTTGCCGAACAATACGGCAACACGCCGGACTCATGATGCAATCCAGTTTGAAATCGGTCAGATTCAGATGGAGCGTGCTCAATTGGCGCTTGATAAAAACGATCCGGAAAGCACCCAGGCTTACCTGGATGACTATCGTGCCGCAACGAGTGAAATTTCTGAAAGCAGCAAGAAGGTAAGTACATCAGACCGTAAGGCGCAGCAGATGGAAGAGCAAATGCAGGATCCTTTTCGTCAGGATCCCGAGAAAGTCAGCCCTGAGTATACTGCTTCACAGAAGAAAGTAAAAGAACTCCTTAAGAAAGGGCGCGCACAATATATTCAAGGTGACTTGTTTGGCGCCCGTGAGACTTTTAAGCAAGTTACTTTGATCGACGCGAATAATAATACAGCAAAATGGTATTATGCACATATAGCCCGTAAAATGACATCCCGTCAGGCTTACGACAATACGCGTTCAGAACTTTTACTCGGTGTTACGAAAGCATGGGAATTACCGAATGTTTATCAGACAGAGGTAATCGTCGATGCAGGGCCAAGAGAAACAGAACTTGAAAAACGGTTAAAGGAAATTATCATTCCGGAAGTCAATTTCAGAGGAACCAAATTGAGTCTTGTTGTTGAAACACTTTCTGAGTTGTCGCGGTCAGCTGATACGGACGGCAAGGGAGTTAATATTATATTTGTAAATTCCGGTTCTGAAGATCCGACCATCACCGTACAATTGCGTGAATTATCACTGGATAGAATGCTGGCAAATATTACACGTTCGGTCGATTATCAGTATCAGGCAACTTCCGATGTTGTTGAAGTACGCAAGGGTTCACCCATCAGTAACTTGGAAACGAAACGTTTTGACATGCCGGCAACCATCTTGATGAAGATCGCACCTAAATTGGCATCTTCCGGCGGTGGTTTTTCTTCCACAAGTTCTTCCAATCCTTTTGATTCAGCGCCTGCTGCTTCTTCGGGAGGTGGTGGTAATGCTGATCACGAAACGGAGATTATTAACTTCCTGAAACGTTCAGGTGTTGATTTCGATAGCACGAAAGGTGCTTCATTGGCTTACGCGGGAGATGCAATCCTGGTTACACAGTCGTCTAATAATTTGACTCGTATTGCCAATATTCTTTCCCAGTTCAGTGTTGAACAAGTGGAAATCGAAGCAAAGTTCATTGATGTTATTGATTCCAAATTACAGGAATTAGGATTCAACTGGCGTGCAACGAAAGGAAACAGCAGAGTTTTTCAAACTTACGGTGTGGATGCTGCCGGAAATCCGACCAATACGAATATACGTTCTTTGAATGACGCATTCGGCGGTGCCGGTTCTGCAACACCCGGTTCTATCAATCGTACCATTATTGAGCAGAATGAAGATGGAACAGGATATAAAGAAACCGCATTGGCACCTGTACCGATTGCCAATAGTGTTCCCCAGATTCCGAATCCTGTACCGATTGCAGCAAATGCGGTTATGACCGGTTTGGCTAATTTCGGGATCGGCAATTGGGATATCAGTGTGATGATTAATGCTTTGGAGCAAAGCGAAGGAGCTGATACATTGAGTGCGCCTAAGGTTACGGTTATCAGCGGTAATCCCGCAAAGATTACGGTTGCCCAGGAATTCCCTTATCCGACAAGCTGGACCGAAGGTGAAGTTGACCCAGGTAGCGGCGGTAGCGGTTCCGGTACAACCATCAGCAGCACAATCGGTATTAATCCGGCAACACCACAGGAATTTACGACAAGAAACGTGGGTGTTGAGTTGGAAGTAACACCGAAAGTTGATTCCGGTACTTCCACGATTACCTTGGATAATCTGACTCCGACAGTTACGGAATTTGAAGGATTTGTGGAATACGGTGGTCGTAGCGTTGCCATGAATGCAAGTACGATTGTTGACGTTCCTTCCGGTATTATTTATCCGGTATTCTCAGTCCGTAAGGTTCAAACCAATGTGGTTGTTTCCGATGGCGCTACTATCGTTCTTGGTGGTTTGACACGCGAGCAAACACGCATTGTACACGATAAAGTACCGATTTTGGGTGATATACCTTTTGTAGGGCGTTTCTTCCGTTCAAAGGGTGAATCCAGTATGAAACGTAATTTGTTGGTCTTTGTGACCGCAAATCAGGTCGGACCCGGTGGCGCACCTGTCCGTAAGGATAGCATGACCAATGTAAAGCCAGGTTCCAACTACGTGAATACCACGATTACCACTCCTAGCGGTGTCGTTCCAAGAACTGCAGCAGCAGATTCTACAAAGTAATACGTAAATTTACATGCAAAAGACGAGGTGAAAACCTCGTCTTTTTTTGTGATTGAAGGGTTATGCTAAAGTAAAGTTATCCAGCGATTTGTGTAGTCATAGTTAATTCTGATTCATGTTTATTACACATGGGATTCTCATTCAGTGGGTAATAAAAAAGCCTGGAATGTGAATTCCAGGCGGGAAAAAAGAATGATAAACGTTATTGTATTCTGTACTTTGTTCCTTCGATTTTTGCTTTATCAATTGCAATATCTTTTCCGTTTTCCTGAATCTTTATCGCAGAGAAATATTCAGGTTTTCCGCATTCAATTTCCAAAAACTGTCCTTGGGTTAATGTAAAACTTTGGTTTTTGGATGATTGTGTCGGAGAGTTGGACTGAGCAGGTGCATTAGGATCAAGGAATCCGTAATATGCACGTACTCCCGTTGCGGTCGGACTGTCATATTTAAAAATGGCAAGACCGATGGAGGATGTTGATTGGATTGTGATTTCGCGCGGTTTATTTTCATTACTTCCTCCGCGGGTAAAGGCGAATATTCCGATAAATAAAATAAAGAGGACAACAACCAACCCTATACCGATTTTCAATTGGGCATTTTTATTTTCTTTGAAAAGTGCGAAGGATTTGCCGAGAACCTTTTGCCTTTGAGGGGTACCGGTGGTCTGGCCTTCCTCCTCCTTAATATCTTTTTTCAGAAAATTACTGCGGGACAGCGTTTGCATTTTTGCCTGATAATCAATAACAATCTGATTGTCATCAATACCAAGATATTTTGCGTAGGTACGCAAGAATCCTTGTTTGTAAACGTCCGGCAAATTAAATCCAAAATCATCTTTTTCGAATGCTGCCAGAAAATCCGTACGGATTTTTATCGCTTCTGCGGCCTCCCTCAGGGAAATGCCCTTGCGTTTCCGTGCTTCTTCTAGTCTTTCGCCAATGTTCATGATCCGTCAGTTAAGTTGATATTTATAATCTATAAGGTTTTTCCAGAATGGAAAGGGGATTCTACGAGAACAAACTGTTAATCGCATTATTCGTCATCATTGTTGCTGCGATTATCTTTTTTTCCAAGTGTTTTTTCTTTTGGGATGATGTTATTTGTCGTTACAACCAATACAGGTTCCTTGTTTTTAACCCAGACATTGTGTTCTTTCAAAATACGGGTTGGCAGTACTTCGCACGCTTCGGAGATGGTTTCAAGCGGCAGGCGTCTTCCTTTGGGTGTTATATTGAAGTCGTAGGCAGCCCGGCAAATGCGTTCCGGAGCCACGTACGGGCTATCTTCCTCGGGTACTTGGCAGACCCAGCCAACGAGATCCTTATTTTCCAAAACGCCTTTGGGATCGGATACAAGGATAACAAATTGTTTCTTTTGTTGTGGCAGCTTTTCCTCGCTGTCCTGAATGTCCACCTGTTCATTGATTTCGCGTACAATGTCATTAACAACCTTTATATCGACGTTGTTCCTTTGCAAAATCATCTTAACCAAATCAATATCCACTTTTTTCGCCATACGATTTATTCAATGGAAAAGAGCGCATGAGGAAAGTAAAAACTCCCGAACGGAAAGAAATATTCTTTGGGTGAAGTTTCTTGACAATAAATAACGTGCAATGCACTTTTCTTTTCTATTCTCGCGGGCATGGTTTAGTGGTAGAACGTAAGCTTCCCAAGCTCGAGGCGAGGGTTCGATTCCCTCTGCCCGCACCAGGAATTTAGATGTTAAAAAAGGCTCTCAAGTCCGATGAATAAAGGATTGAGAGCCTTTTATTAGGTATTGCTTAAGGTGTTGAAAATGTTGCTTTTTGTACTGTTTTGCGTACGTCAAAGGGAACGTGATCTCTTTCGACGGCGTATAAAACTAAAACCGGTAACAAATATGCCTAATAATGCCGTGTAATGGGAGGGTTCAGGAATTGCCGTTGTTACATCAAGAAATAAAGATGTATCCGTTTTTCTTAGGCTGAATGCATATTCACCCTCAAAATAGAGCTGATCAAACGAATAATTGCCGAAAAGCAACGATCCCGTTTCTCCTATGGTCAATGCCGTAATAATTCATTTGCAACGATAATCGTTTTGTACAAACGATAAATGCAGAAAACGATAAACGTGACTGAATCTGTAATTAATAAGCATAATACATTTTCTATATTCTAGCATTTCACAAATACTGAAAGTAATGCCTTTGGCAGATACTGAAAAAAGCCATTAATCGCTGATAAAACTTGAAGGGTTAAGTTAGCGTCCTACAAAAAGATTGTTTTTATGAAGGGAGACGTGATACTGGGAATAATATACGTCCGGAAATCAGAAACAGATTCAGGGCTGAAGCGGTAACATGAAAGATAAGCTGACATACGATAACTTACAACAAGCGTTCAGCGAGAATGCGTTCTTTGAGGGGAAAACATGGAGAATGTCGCCTTCCGCATTGGTATTGAGTCGGGACCAGATAAGGCAATTGAACCTGATCGGACACGCCTGTTTGTCTTTTTACCGTGCGTTGGAAACGCTTTATCTTAAAGCAACGGGCGGTCGCAGTGTTTTGCGGAACAGTGATCAGAAAGTGCCCTGGGTGTCCGCTTATCTGGAACGGGGAAAACCCGAGATTATCGCTCGCTATGCAGGTGTAAAATCAGTTCAGGGCATGCTGCCTCCTGTCATTCGTCCTGATTTACTCATGACGGAGGACGGATTTATTCTGACAGAACTGGATTCGGTTCCCGGCGGTATCGGATTAACGGCGTTTTTGAACAGAGTGTATCGGGAACATCAGAATATCTTGGGGACGGGTAATGAAATGATTTCCGGTTTCGCTAATGCACTTTCCTGGGCTGCCCGGAAACAGGGTAAACCGAGGGAGTCCATGGTGACAGCTATCGGAATCAGTGCGGAGTCTTCAAGCTACCGTCCGGAAATGGAATACCTTGCCGAACAGCTGATGCATCTGGGTTGGAATTGTCAGGTGGTTTCGACGGATGATATTGTCTTAAACGGAAAGAAACTGAGTATCAATGTTCATGGTAAAGCACAGGAATTGGATGTGCTTTACCGTTTCTGGGAGCTTTTTGATTACCTGAATATTCCGTTCATGACTGAAGCGATGAAACTCGGCGGAGAGCTGGAAACGGTGATCATTCCGCCCATGAAAACGATTTTTGAGGAAAAAGGGAGTTTGGCGCTCTTTCATCATCCCAGATTACAGACCTACTGGGAGGAAGCGTTGTCAAAAGCCGATTATGCCTGCTTGCAAACACTGATTCCACAGACGTGGATCATGGATGCCACGCCCTTACCGCAGAACGGATTGCTTATCGGGCCGCAGATCCACGGGAAATTACTTCATGATTGGTCCGGATTAAAATCGCTTGGCCGCAAGGAACGCCAGTTTGTGATAAAGATCAGCGGATTTGATGAAAATGCCTGGGGTGCGCGCAGCGTGACCGTGGGGGACGATGTTTCCGTGGAAGCATGGGAATCTGCGGTTAATCAGGCATTGGAAGCGAAAGGGAGTTACTACGTATTGCAACCGTTTCATAAGTCGAAGCGTATAACGCATCCGGTTTACAAGTCCGATGGTAGCATGGAAATGATGGATGGGCGTGTCCGGCTTTGTCCGTATTATTTCGTTACGGGACAGGATGATTGCTTACTGGGAGGTGCATTGGCCACGATTTGTCCGTCGGATAAAAAAATCATCCATGGGATGACGGATGCGACGCTTGTCCCGGTAGCGTACGCAGAATAATCGGAATACCGATTAATACAGTTTTCTTTGCCGTATTGCCTCGTAAAGGCAGATGCCGGCGGATACGGACACATTCAGGCATTCCACATCCCCGAGCATCGGGATTTTCACCAGTTCGTCACAATTTTCAGCTGTGAGTTTACGGACTCCGTTACCTTCGGAACCAAGCACAATGGCAAGCGGTTTTTTCATATCCACATGGTAGAGCGATTGTTTCGCGCGGTCGGATGTTCCGACAAAGTGAACTCCCATTTCCTTGAGTCTGGTGATAATATGAAAGAAATTACGGACTTCGACAACCGGCACGGTTTCCGCAGCACCTGATGCTACCATGCGAACGGTGGGCGTGATTCCCACCTGGTTTTTCATCGGAATAATGACCGCATGGACTCCGGCTCCGTCGGCCGTGCGCAGGCATGCACCGAAATTATGCGGATCCTGGATGCCGTCGAGAAAAAGAAGAAGCGGGCTTTCGGTGTTTTCCACCATTTCAAAAAGCCAATTATCATCCCGTATGCCAACCGCTTGCGCATACTTGGCATGAGCTCCCAGTCGTGTATTTTTTGAACGTGCTTGTCTCGACATAATGGATAAAGGAAAAAGTTAATCCTGCATTTGGCAACAGCGTTTTATTTGCAAAGAGAAATCCGAAAGAGGCGAGGATGGGACACTACCGTTGTTACTGCATGCGCGGCGTTCGGTAAATACGGTCAACGCGTTTTGAAATGGAACAGAAAACGGCCCAGGGGATGTCGTTGGCCCACTTGCTGAATTCGCCTGCCTCTATTTCCGCATCCGATTGTTTTCCGATAAAGGTGGCAACATCGCCTACGGTGATTTCGGGAATGGCGGTAGCATCGACAATCGTTTGGTCCATCGTGACGCGTCCGAGAATCGGACAACGTTTTCCATGAATGATGACTTCTCCCCGGTTGCTTAGTTCGCGTGGAACACCGTCTCCGTATCCGGCTGTTATCACGGCGATTTTTGTATCGTGAGCGAGCTGATGGGTGCGGTTATAGCTGATGAATGTTCCTTTGGGCAGCATTTTCACGAGTCCGACTCTGGCATGAAAACTCAGTACCGGTTCGGGGTGTACTTCGGCCAGAATTGACCCCGGGTAAGGCAATACGCCGAATTGCAGTAATCCGACACGAACAGCATTGAACGGACTGTTCGGCGACAGGGATTCGAGTCCTGCGCTGTTATCCGCGTGAATGACGATGTGTTTATTCTGTAAAATACCGGGTAGTTTCTGGAGCGTATCCAGAAAACGCGAACGTTGGAGACGCGTGTATTCCGCGCTGTCATCCGCGCTGGAGAAGTGTGTGAATACGCCGCAAAGCTCAAGCCCTTCGGCTTTCAGGATTTTTTGGTAAAGTTCCGGTGCTTTTTCGTACCAGACACCGATACGGCCCATTCCCGTATCAATTTTAAAGTGGATTTTCACCTTTGTTTCTGAGGCAAGCGCGAGCTTGTTGAAACGTTCGACTTCTTCCTCTGTTGAAACGGTAACAATGAGGTCATGTTCGATCACAAAACTTTCCTCGCCGGGAAGAACAGGTCCCAATATGAGGATGGGAAAGCCTGAGCCGATTTGTCTGATTTCCGCGGCTTCAAAGACATTTGCCACGGCAAAATAGTCCGCGCCCGATTGCATAAGGCGTGCTACCGTCTGGTGTAATCCGTGTCCATAGGCGTTTGCCTTTACGACGGCAACATACAGGAAGCGTGATGGTAGCGTGGAACGTATTTTAAACAGGTTACGTTCGAGGGCTGCCAGATCAATTTCAACCCAACAACGGTGATTCGCTAGATTCATAAAATATTAACGGTGATAGAAGACAGTTATATTATGCGTGGCGTGTGGCGTTCCATGTCTGGTATTCGCTTGATTCGCGCACGAAGGGAACCGGATTGTCCGTGAGGAAAAAGAGTTCCGGATGTGTTTTTAATAATCGGGGAAGATCGTTCAGCTGGTAGGAAACGGTCATATGTTCGCATGGAAGCGTTTGCCATGTTTTTCTTTGCTTAAGATAGAAAACCGGTGTTCCGACAGAGGACAGTGCTTCCTGTTCCAATGATACTATGGGAGATTCATGCGAAAGGTTTTCCGTTACTTTCAAGGCATGCCAGCGCTTTTCCTTGAATTCGGTAATGAGCAGGGAACCTACCGGCAGTTGTGATGTTACCGCGGCGATGTGCAGGCGATGGTAATTCGTGACGCTTGCATGAAAGGTCGGCATGGCAAGCCAGGTACGGATCGCCAGCGAGGAAAGACGTAGGCCAAGCATGCTGCCCGGGCCATCGCAATACAGATAGCCGTTTATATCCCCGATTCCCAAACCCGTTTCCTTGAGACATTCGCTGATATTGGCAAACAACGATTCGAGAGCGGGTTCCTCGGTCTTTCTGCGGGCGAGCCATTCATGATCCCGGATAATCCCGACATGAGATTCGGGACCGCTGGCATCGAGCAAAAGAAGTGATTCTCCTGATTTTGGCATGACAGCATATTTACCATTCGTCACGGTAGCATGAAAAGTATAATAGTTGGCAAGTGTAGAAAATCAGGAATAGGTCAGGACATGCGGCGGTCTTAATGACCGATGGTTTGACTGACCTGGAAGATGCTGGAAATAATGGACAAGGCGATCAGGAAAACGAGGAGAAAGGCTCCTCCCAATGCTACCGCAGAGACGATGGCGGTCAGTCGGCTAAGCGCATTTTCCAATTCCTTCCGGTAGAACTCAGTGAGATCGCGTAATCCGTTAGCCACATTTCCCGTATTTTCACTGATGGAAAGAATATCAGTCGCAAGTTCCGGCATGATATCGTCTTTGCGAAAAGCGGTTGCAATGGAAACTCCCTCGTTAACCTGCGTGCGGCTATGGTGAAAATTCTGTCGGAGGTAAGCATTCCGGATTGATTTTTCCGTAAGGCGGAATGATTCGGTGGTGTTGATTCCGTTGCTGAGCAAGGTTCCCAGCAGGTTGGAAATCTGGAGCAGGTCTAACATCTTGTAGAGTCCGCCGAGCAGCGGCAATCGGAAAAGAAAATGATCCGTTTTAATGAGTCCTTCCGGCGTGGAACGCATTTTCTTCCAGGCATACCAGACAATGATACCGATAACGATGAAAACGGGCGTTCCTTTCATGATGAAGTCGGACAGTCCGAGCAATATTTTTGCGGATGTCGTCATGTCACCACCCATATTGGCAATCATTTTTTTTATGTCGGGCAGCAATTTAAAAATAAGGAACATTGCTACGCACAGCGCGAGCCCGCAAATAAGGATCGGGTAAGAGAGCCCTGTGATAATTTTTGACCGTGTCTCTGCTTTCTTTTCGAGGAAGATAATGACTTCGTGCAGGATGGGAGAGAGATTTCCGGTTGCTTCGCCGGCCTCAATCATGGAGGTAATGGAAGGCGGGAACACCTTAGGTGCTTCAGCCAGCGAATCGGCGAGTGTTTTACCTTCGCTCATTGCAGTCCAGATATTTCCGGCAAGTTCCTTGAGGGCAGGATTGGAAAGGCGTACACGTAACAGTTTTACCGATTCCCCCATCGGCATTCCGTTTGAGTGGAGTTGGTGAAGCTGTTTGAGAAATTGAAGCGCGTTTGCCGGGGTGAGTTTTTTATTCTGAAAAAAACTGTTTGTATTTTGCGGCTGATCCTTTGATTCACCTGCGGTTTTGCTGCCTGTTGCCTGGGAGTCCAGGGATTCGATCAGGAGAGGATTCAGTGATTGGTTTTTAAGTTTCTGAAAGGCGGATTTACGGTCGGATGCATCAATGCTACCGCGTACTTGTTTTCCGGAACTGTCGGTAGCTTTGTATTTAAAGGTGGGCATGGGTATGAAATTGGATGAAGAATAAAGATAAGCGCATCAAAAATATTGTCTATGCTTAAAGTATAATGCCTGCTTTTGCGGCTAAGTTTCCGAAATAATGGCTAAAGTCACGAAACGTTAAACCGCATCCCGTATTGCCTTAATACGTCGTCACGGTCATTTATGAGTAGAGCCGGTAGGAGCGGGTGAAGTTTTGGAAATTTTTGGCCTCGGTATCCCAGACGGAGAGAAAAGAACTGACAGGTACGTTTGCGCCTTTTGTTGAAATGGCGTCAAACCAGGCCTGTGATCCGGTGTGTTTGTTGAACAATTCCTTTTCGTTTTTGGATGCGTTGGAAAACGGGTTTTTTTTGCTCCATGCTGCCGCCAGCCGCATCATGTGGAAACTGATTTCCGTTGGGCGGCATTTATCCCAGTCAGAAATATAGACGTAAAGTCCTTCGACGGGTTTTCCGTTTTTATCGTTCGCTGTTGTCGCCCGCAAATCAATACCGGACATATTGCACCGGTCGAGCGCTGCTTTTACCTCCGTTGCTGTTTTTCCGCTGTAAGTGATCAGCCGGAAAGGGTAGTTATCACCCACACCGTGTTTGAATCCGCCAAGTTGGCAGCCAAGACCGGTCATGGCATAGCCGATGGCTGCGCCGTATGTTTTGACGAAGGGCGAGGTCGGTATCCACGGCAGCCTGGTGTGAGACCAAAGCATGTTGCGTTTCCAGCCGCTCATGGGCACGACGGTGAGTTTACCTTTTTTGCGGTAGCTTTCATCCGTATCCAGCCAACCCGGAACGAGCTTGCAGATGTTTGCAATTTCTCCGATGGTGAGTCCGTGCACGTAAGGAACCCGGAACGCGCCGACGTAACTCATCCATTGTTTATCAAGCATGGGTCCGTCGACCTTTAATCCGCCGAGCGGATTCGGACGGTCAAGTACGATGACTTCGACATCATTTTCAAAACACGCCTCAATGGTATATCGCATGCACGAGACATACGTATAGGAGCGGCTTCCGATGTCCTGCAGGTCGATGACCAGCGCATCAATGCCTTTCAGCATTTTTGGTGTCGGTTTCCTGTATTTTCCGTAAAGCGAAAAAATAGGCAGTTGCGTGCGGAAATCGATTTTGTCGTCGACGGGAACATTGGCCTTTTCATCGCCGTAAATGCCGTGTTCGGGACCGTAAAGAGCGCAGAGTTTTACGTTGGATGCCTTTCGCAGGACGTCAATCGTGCTGGTTCCGTAGCGGTTTACGCCGGCCGGGTGGGTGAGCAATCCGATGCGTTTTCCTCGCAGCAGATCGAAATTGCGTTCCTGAAGCACATCGATACCGAGCTTCAGGGTGGAACCCGGAGCAGAAGATGCGGCGGCGGCATTGCTTTGCGCCCATGTTACCGCGGACAGCATAAAAAGCGATGCGGCTGCGCTTTTCTGTAAAAAGAGTCTTCTGTTCATGTTACCGTGTTACTTATTTATCTTTATTTTTATCAAAATGAAAACGGCTTAGCAACGGATTTTTGGAAAGTTTGCTGATGCGTGAAAGCCGGAAAGCGACAAACCGGTAGAGCATGTCGGAAATGAATGCGCAAACCGTACCAATAATAGCGCCTCCCAGGAAAAAGCAAGTAATGGCGTATTTCAGGAAACTGCCGAACGGACGTATGTTTTCCCAGAACTGCGTAAAGGTCTGTTTTCCTGATCCTAACTGGAAGACTTCCTTCATGAAGGAACCGATGGCTCCGTGGTAAGATGGATCGTAAAAGGCAGTATGTTGCAGGAGGGTGTTGGCCACTTCGTAATCAAGATACCACATCGGCACGACAGTGAGAGGATTGGAAATCAGCTGGAGCCCTATCAGTATCGGATAATTTGCGCGAAGAAGAAAGGCGAGTACGGTTCCTGCCGTGATCTGCAAACCGTAAAGCGGAACCCACGTGAGAATCCAGCCGGCATAAAATGCCCTTGAGGCTTCGCTGACCCGAAAAGACCAGAGAAAGGAAAACTTTCGGATATATTTGCCGCACCATTTAAGTCCCGGATAATTATCGACGGTGGCTTTGCGCGGCATGTAGCGCAGAATCCGCTTTGTCCACCGTATGCGCCGGTGAAGCCGGAAACGTTGCTGCGTATAGGCTTCCGAAAAGAAATGCGACAGGACATCGGTTATTTTTGTTTTCAGCAGGGACGGGGTTTCCTTGAGAGCCTGTTCGAGCGGCATGGTATCCGATGTGATCTGCCATGTGAAAATCTCATGTTTCTTTTTTGCTGCATCGTTCAGTCTTACTTTTCCCGCGAAGACAAGGATAGGACAGGCTTTCTGATAGGCGAGTTGGATCAGTTGCCCGACAACTTTCCCGCTCAGGCTGCTTTCGTCAAAAATACCTTCACCCGTGACGAGAAAATCAGCGTTTTTAATCTTTTTACGGAGGTCGAGCCAATCCTCGATGAGCTCCATGCCGGACAGGGCATGAACGCCGTAGGCAATATGCAAGCCGAGTCCGAATCCGCCTGCCGCACCGCTTCCGTCTTCTTCCCTCAGGGAAAGCGGTTTATTGAATACCGAGCATAAATTTTCCGACATTTCTCCGAGTACGGCATCCATGTGGGGAACAGCATCCGGTGACAATCCTTTATTGACCGCAAAAACACGCGTTGCTCCGTTTTCACCGAGCAGGGTTGTGCGTGTATCATAAGCGACGTGGATGGGCGGTAGCTTGAGCATGGCGGTAGCATCGATCCGGTTGATAATGTGCCATGTGTCCGGGTTTCCGTAACTGAGTATTTCCTTATCGTTTGCGTCAAAGAACCGTAAGCCGAGCGCATGCAGCGCACCCAGTCCCAAGTCATTGGTTGCGCTTCCGCCGATGCCGATAAGTATGGCATCAATGCCTTCTTTCGCCGCTTCCCTGATGACAATTCCTGTACCGTAGGTATTGGTGTGCCAAGGATTACGTTTGGGTTCGGGAACGAGAACAAGACCGCTGGATTGTGCCATCTCGATGACAGCGAGCTTTCCTTCCTTCGGCAGATTCAGGCGCATGCGAACGGAGAAGGGAAGATTTTCGATGCGTACTATTCCCCAATGTGCATGAACCGGGTCAAGGCAGGGACCGGGTACTTCTAGGGAGAAAAGGGTGCCGTTGCCTGCCTTGGTCAGTATCTCGGCAAAGCCGTCCCCGCCGTCACTCAGCGGGATGGTTTCGCTTGCCCAATCCGGTTGCATTTCCCTGATGACTGCCTGTGCGCATTCGCATGCTTCCATGGCGGTCATGGAGCCTTTGAACTTGTCGAATGCGAGTAGGACTTTCATCAGAGAATGATTTTAAGAATGATTGGAAGGAAGTCCATAAAGTGAATAAAAAATCCGCTCTCTTCGAGTAAATAAAAAGAGGTTCCCGCTATTAGGAGAACCTCTTTGTCTAAAGAAAAAACGGGACTTACTTTATTTCTTTTTCGGTGTCCGGATCGACGATCTTGAAGTTTTCCATGTGGTAGCTCGGATCGGCGAGGAAGCTCAGTTCCACATTGTAGAACTCTTCCATTTCCACGAGAATCTGTTCGTCTTCGATGCGGAGGCGTTCAAGTACGGTCGGATGCAGTAGGGTTTTTAGTCTGACGGTACCTTCCATGCCTTTCGCGCGGAGATGGCGGACGACGCTCATGAGTTGCCGCTGGATTTCCACGCTCATCGTTCTTGCGCTTTTGACGCTACCACGTCCGCCGCAGTAAGGACAGCAGGTATAGATACCGCGTGAATTGGATTCCTGGTGACGCTGGCGGGTCATTTGCATGATGCCGAGTTCCGATATCGGCAGGATATGTGTCTTTGCCTTGTCGTCGGACATGTTATCCTTCATGCAGTTGAGAACAGCCTTGCGGTCACGGGCATTTTTCATGTCAATGAAGTCAAGGATGATCAGACCGCCCATGTTACGGAGACGGATCTGACGGGCTGCTTCGCGGGCTGCTTCAAGATTACAGTTGAGAATAAAGTTCTTGCCTTCCTTGTCGGCGTCGCCTCCTTTATGACCGCCGGTATTGACGTCAATGGCGATCAGGGCTTCCGTTTCCTCAATGACGATTTCGCCGCCGGAAAGCAGCGGAACACGACGGCGGAAGGTCTGTTCGATCTGGCGTTGGATGTTGAAGCGTTCGAAAACAGGAATATTATCCTCGTAAAAATGGATTTTGCTTTTGGAACGGGGTGAAATCGTATCGACGTATTTCAGGATTTTTTCGTAGTCTTCCTTGTTGTCCACGATCACACGGTCGATGTCCTCGGTGAGGAAGTCGCGGATCGTGCGTTCGATCAGATCGGGTTCCTGATAAAGCATCGTAGGACCTTTGGCTCTTTCCAGCTTGGCCTGGATTTCGTCCCACTGGTTTTTCAGCATGTATAGGTCGCGGATGAAGTAGCGTGTCTTTTTACCTTCACCGGCGGTTCTGATGATAACGCCGACATCTTCCGGCAATTGTATTTCGTTAAGGATTTTCTTAAGGCGTTGGCGCTCTTTTTTATCCTCGATCTTGCGTGAGATACCGCACTGTCCGCAGTTTGGCATGTAAACCAGATAACGGCCGGGCAGGGCGATGTTTGTCGTGGTGCGCGGTCCCTTGGTTCCGATTTGCGCCTTTGTGATCTGCACGACGATTTCCGTCCCGATCGGATAGGCTCCGGGTATTTCGGCAATCGTCAGTTTCTTTTGTTTCTGCGATGCGCTCTGGTTTTCGCGGACGATTTCAATGCTGGAGTCATTGGCTCCCGGCAAGATATCCCAGTAATGCAGGAATGCGTTTTTCGGTTGTCCGATATCGACAAAGGCCGCTTTCAGTCCGTTTTCAAGATTCTGGATTTTTCCCTTGAAAATAGAGCCGACCATCCGCTGTTCGCCGACACGTTCAACCTCGAACTTGTCAAGAATTCCGTCAACGAGCAAGGCTACGCGCTTTTCGAGCGGTTCCGAGTTGATGATCAGTTCGCGGAAAGTTTTGTTTTCGCCTTTTATCGCCTTGATGATCCGTTGCAGTAACGGTTGTTTCTTGGCGCGTTGGGCGGCTTCTTTTTTGACTGCGTCGTTATCGATTTTGATGGGTGCCGGCTCTTGCGGGGCGTCTTTCAAATCGTCATGCGGGTTTCTGTCTTTATGTGAGAATTTTGGTTTTTTACTCATTTGTGTTTCCGGTTTTTTTGTACCGGAGACTGCTTTCCTGGCTGTGTATGAAGTATCGCATTAGGTGAAATCGTTCCGATGTCGGTAAATGCTTTGAATGATACCTTGTAGAATACAGCAACTTAACAGAAAGGAGCCTCCGTAGCTTAGGAACGGTAGAGGTATTCCCGTAATGGGCATTATGCCGATGGCCATCCCGATATTCACGAAGACGTGAACGACGAAGACAACCGTAATCCCTATTGCCAGCAAGGTCCCGAATCGGTCACGTGCTACCGTGGCAATCCGGATGCTGTTTGCAGCAAGGATGGCGAATAATCCTATTACAGTGATTCCTCCGATAAATCCTTTCTCCTCTGCTACAACAGAGAAGATAAAGTCGTTATGCGCAATGGTTGAAGGTAGGTAACCAAGTCTTGCCTGGGTACTTTCTTTCCAGCCTTTGCCGGTGAGACCGCCTGTCCCCACTGAAATGTTGGACTGGATCATGTTCCAGGCCTTGTCATTTCCCTGTGGGTCAATAATCCGCGGAGCCGCGAACGTCAGGATACGATCCCGTTGGTAGTCCTTTAGTGGCAGAAAGGACTTTTCTGCATAAAAATTTTGGTTTTGTTTAACAGATAAATGGTTTTCTTGTAAAAAATTTGCGTAAAAGTAAAGGTCCACGGCGACCGCTCCCAATAACAACGCAAACAGCGCAAAAGCCGCTGCAAAGAATCGGAGCGATAGATTAGATACGTACAGTAAGGAAAGTACCATAGGTGGAAAAACAAGCGCTGATCCTAAATCAGGTTGCATAAAAATCAATACTATAGGAATGGCAGAGTAAACACAGACGAAGAAAAGCGTCTTCAGGGAATCTTTTAAGTCGCCGAGATTATCCTTTGCCAAAACCGTCGCAACCATGATGAGTGTGCCTATCTTTGCTGTTTCTGAAGGCTGGTAAAGCGTGAATTTCAGGTCAATCCAGCGCTTGGCGCCGTAACGTTGCACGCCGATCAGCAATACCAATACCAGGAAAACCATGGCGATCCAGTAAATGATCGGGGCGTAAGTACGGTAGAGCTTGTAGTCGATGTGTGCCACGACGAAATAAGCTACCGTGCTGATGGCAAGCCAGACCAACTGTTTTTGCCAGTCGTTGCCATTGTTGTACAGCTGCGCCGAATAGATGAAACAAACGCCTATGGCAATGAGGGCAACCATGCAAAGCGGATTAATCCAGTCAAAAAAACTAACTTTTGGACCGGATAAAGACGCATCTTGGAGTTGACCTGCTTTGGAAACAAACATGAAGAGGTTTAGTTTGTATTCTACCTGATTCCAAATCAAACGAAAAATGAAAAAGGTTCTCATTTACCGGGAACCTTTTCGGGAGGGTTGAACCGGTAATTCCTGTCATTGGAAAACCGCTATCGTTGAAACCTTTCTTGTTTATGGGATTTTATAACGGTGTGAGGGAATCGGAAATATTCCGATACGCCGTAAAGAAGCCATACAGAACATAAAATCAAACATTAAAGGAGTATGAAGAAAATACTGATCGTTTCATTGGTTTTTACATGGTTTTCCTGTTCATTACAGGCCCAGAAAAATGAAATAACAATTGATACTGCTTCCAGTCTGGGAGTCATTTCTCCGCTTGTTTACGGCCAGTTTATTGAATACATGGGACGCTGCATTGACGGCGGAATCTATGAGGAAGGCTCTCCGCTCTCCGATCAAAGAGGTTTCCGGACGGATGTACTGGAAAAAGCCAAGGACTTGAACCCGACCATGCTCCGCTTTCCCGGGGGAACTGTAATCAAGACATTTCACTGGGAAGACGGTGTTGGCCCGAAGGAACAAAGGAAAGCGAAGAAAAACCTGATTTGGGGCGGGGTCAATAATTTCCATTTTGGAACCTGCGAATTCATTGACTATTGCAGGGAACTGAACTGCGAACCCGTATTGGTGATCAATCTTTCCACGGGAACCCCGGAGGAAGCGGCCAATTGGGTCGAATACTGCAACGGGACCGAGAATACTTACTATGCGAACCTTAGGCGTTCACACGGATATCAGGAACCTTTCAATGTGAAGTACTGGGCATTGGGTAACGAGGAAATGGCAGAGCCTGACGCCGGAAGGCACCAGAATCCCGACAAATATGTGGAGGATGTGTGGCATTTCATAAAACTGATGAAGCTGACGGATCCGAGCATAAAACTGATCGCTAACGGTGAAAGCGGCAGTCAGGAATGGAATAAAATTATCTTGGCCGGCTTGGGGGGCGCGATTGATTACATTTCTTACCATGCCTATGTCGGTACTGATTCAGGAAAACCTTACTCGATCTTCAAGAAAATACAGGGCGTCGACAGAGGACTGGGCAATTTGGGAAAATTCATTGATGAAAACTGTCCGGATAAAGTGCAGCAGTGGAAAAAATGGTATCGGTTTCCTCCCCGTCAGAATCCGGTTAAAATTGCTTTGGATGAATGGGGCATCTGGGAATATCAGGAACCTCCGTATGGGACGACGAATACCTACGAATGGCGTCACGGATTGGCGACGGCATGTTTTCTGAATGTCATTCACCGCAATGCCGCCCATGTCGGCATGGGGAATTGGGCGCAAATGGTGAATATCCTCGCTCCGATTATGACCAATGAAAAGACTTCGGTAAGACAAACAGTCTTTTTCCCTTTAAAGGAGTACCGCGCGCATCTGCTTAATGAAAGTGTTTTGGCAAAAGCCGATTCCCCCATGGTGGAAGGCGATCTTCCATCCATTGATGTTTCTGCCGCCATAGACAGGAAAAAGAAGCTACTGACGCTGTACGTTGTGAACATTAGTCCTCAGGATCTTAAGACCACAATTCACGTTAAAAACGCCAAAATCGGAAAACTGTCAGGAATGACTGTTTTGTCGGCACCCTCTTTGAATGCGAAAAATACATTAGCGGATTCGAATACCAATGTGGTCGTCACAACCCATATTCCCGGGACCGGTAACCCGAGCGAAATAAGCTTTCAGGGGCAGACGGTCACTATCTGCGAGTTTACATTATCGGAAATAGCGGAGTAAGTATTTCATGCCATCGCAGTAGTCTTTCGGATAAGCTTTACTTTTATTATTGCGAGAGGCTGTTGACTGGAGTTTATATTTGTATTATTTATTTTTATTTATGAATAATACATCGAAAACGGTATTACAGGCATCCGTATTAATTTTTTCAGTAACATCCAGCGCTTTCGCGGTTTACGAAGATCATTATTATGAAAGCTATCAGGGAGGCGAGTATACGGAAATTGCCACGAATTATGACGGATCTGTCGGCGGTGATCCCGACTATTTTGGCTCCATCAGCGGTGGATTTTTCAATGGGGGTATTGCCCGTCCCGGTTATGATGTCAGCCTGAGCAATCTGAATTCCGCAAAAGTCTATACGGGATTGTTGCCTGACGGTAGCTTTAATGCCTATGGAACCCAAATTGTGGCTGATTCCTATGATGGCGTCCGTATTACCATGAATACGGTGAGTACACTGGAATACGCGAATGCCGGAATTCTTTCCAGCGTACAGCAAAACGCGGTGAATATCATTGATAGCACGAGTACAAACAGCAGTGTCAGCATAAGCAATTCCGGTACTATAACCTCCACGTTTGGAGGCATTAACTATGCATCAGCAAACGGTGCCGGTCAGTTTAGCTTTGTGAATCAGGCCGGCGGAATACTTGATGCCGATACCAGTACCTTCGCTTTGCAGGTGCAAAAAGCGGCGGCTATCCGGATTGAGAATTATGGTTCAATGAGCGGCAATGTGAACCTCGTTGGTGATAATCTTACTTTTGTGTCAAAGGCCGGAGCCGTGAATAACTTTAATAATCTCGCTATGAGCGATAATGTCGTCTTTGAATTCGAAATCACGGATAAAGACAGTGTCGGTACGGTCAATGCAACAGGATTGCTGAATTTGCCTGGCGCCATAAACCTTGATTTCGATCTGTCTGGAGCATCCCTCGATGTCGGCGATACGCTTGGCTTGTTTTTAACAACGGACAACATCGGATCGTCGTTCTTTCGCGGAACCACAGAGATTTTCGATGGCGATTCCTTCTGGGTGGGCAACTATGAGTTCAGCTTCGCTTTGAACAGCAATGATGTTTCGGTCACAGTGACTCAGGTCATTCCTGAACCGTCTTCTTATGCATTGATCTCCGGAGCTTCCCTCCTTTGCTTTGCCTCTCTGCGGAGACGCAGAAAAACAGCGTGAAGTAACCTAGTCCCAAGATATTTAGAAAAGAAAAAAGTCCGGTAAACCTAGTGTTTATCGGACTTTTAAAATCTGGCGCGGGTGGCGGGAGTCGAACCCACGACCCTCTGCTTAGAAGGCAGATGCTCTATCCAACTGAGCTACACCCACGCAAATAAGTAAGGGTTCAACTATTTGATTTCTTTGCTTTTTGGCAAGCGGATTTTGCAGTTCCAAACATTTACTGCGAATAAGGCGGTTTCATCCGCTGCTATTTGCTTTTTACATTGAGGGTTCCGACGGTTTTTCCTTCCGTGTTCAATTGACGGACTTCCATGTTACCGTCCTTGATTTTCAGGAATGTTACCGTGGCGATTTCCGTGCGCGGGCCGCCGCCGACCACGATAGGGTAATCATGTTTACCCTGGTTTTGTGCGGGATAGATTCCGTATTCGTGGGTGTGCCCGCTGAACAGGATGTCCACCTTTCCGGCATTGAAGAGGGGATTGAACCGGGTACGCAAATCGTAATTGCCATGCCAGCCGTCGTTCGGAAAGAACGGGATATGGCAGAAGGCAACGCGGAGGCTTGCCGTGACAAAGGCATCTGTTTTCATCTCTTCCTTGAACCAGCTTTCCTGTGCCGCCCGGTAGGTATCAAAATCAACCAGTCCCGAATACTCCTGATTGTCATCGGGCTTATCCTCCCCGCCATCAAGGGCAATAAAGCGGACACGGTTTGCGGTGAAGGCAAAATAAAAGCGGTCGTCGGGAAGCGCAAGGTAGGACGGGAACTGTCTGGCAGCGGTTCCGCGGGTTTCATGGTTGCCGCGGACATAAAGCATGGGAATGCGGTGCGCAAAGGTTTTGGCGTAAAGCTCCAGGGCTCGGATGATCTGGTCTTCGCTGGAAGGGTCGTTGATGATGTCGCCATTCATCAGGATGAAATCCGGATTACGGTTATCAACCTGTTGCCAGAGCTTTTCAAAGGTTGAGAAATTATCGTGAAGATCATTAAAAATAACCACGTTGGTTTCCTTGGCAGCTTGCGGATCAATGGCTGTGAAGGTGTATTCGTCGGATTGCTGCGTGTCTCCGAAGGCGATGCGGTAGGTGCCGGAATCCTTGATCTCCTTTGCGTAGACACGGTAACGGTAGCTTTGCCCGGGTTTCAGATTATCCAGGGGGATTTTAAAAGACGTTCCTGTTTGGCGCAGTCCGTAAAGTACCTGATAGCTGGTTTTCGCCTCGGCATCGGGTTTGTCCTCTTTCCACTCGACCCATGCTACCGCCGGATTGGCAGTGAAAAAACAGACCGTCATGCTGTCCTGTCCCGTGATCTGGAGATAGGGCAGTGTGCGGAAAAGGCTGAGCCATTCGGCATGCAGGTTTCCTGCGAGTAAAAAGACAAAGACAGACGATAAGCCAAGTATACGTTTCAGATAAACAACCATGCCTAGGATACTATGCATTTTTGCAGCTTTCAAAAGCAAATTCTACGGGAGGAGGCGATTCTCATGCTACCGCTTTCAGGCGGCAGCATCATATGGTCAGGATGTCTCTTGGCTTGCTATTTGGACAGTATTGAACATTTATGTCTGCTTTAGTTTTAAGCTATGAACGGCACTGAAATATTTACACCCTTTGTATGCGAACCCAAAAATAATTGGTCGGATCGTCCGTTGTCTTCCGTTCAGGAAGAAATCCTGCGCCTGAAAAAGGAGCGGAACGCGGTTATTCTGGTACACAATTATCAGGATGCATCCATCCAGCGTTTAGCGGATTATGTCGGTGATTCTTTGGGTCTGTCGTATGCCGCGGAAAAAACCGACGCGGATGTGATTTTGTTTTGCGGGGTTCATTTCATGGCTGAGACGGCAAAAATCATCAATCCCAGGAAAACCGTTTTATTGCCGGATATGAATGCCGGTTGTTCACTTTCCGATTCCTGCCCGGCCGAAAAACTGGCAGCCTACAAGAAGGAACATCCGGAATTGTACGTGGTGGCCTACATCAATTGTTCGGCTGCCGTGAAAGCGCTCTCGGATGTGATCTGCACGAGCGGCAACGCGCAGACGATTGTCAATAAAGTACCCGAGGATCGCAAGATACTGTTTGTTCCCGACCAGAATCTCGGTCAGTGGGTGGCGCAGAAAACAGGGCATCCGATGAAACTCTGGCCGGGATCATGCTATGTGCATACGTTATTTACGGCGCGTGCGCTTGAGAAAGTGAAGCTGCTTTATCCTGATGCTCCCGTGGTGGCGCATCCTGAGTGTCCGCAATCCGTCCGCGACTTGGCGGATGAGGTTTGCAGCACCGAGAAAATGATCACGTTTTGCAAAAACCATCCCTCGGAAACGATCATTGTGCTGACGGAAAGCGGCATGCTCTTCCGTTTGCAGAAAGAAATACCCAACAAGCGTTTTGTTGCCGGTCCGACGGAAATGTGCGCCTGCAATAATTGCCAGTACATGAAGCTGAACACGGTGGAAAAAATGCGCGATGCGCTGAAAACCCTTCAGCCGGAAATTACCTTGCCGGAAGATATCATGGAAAAGGCGCGCGCACCGATCATGCGCATGCTTGAGTGGAGCAAGTGAGACCGATCGAATGTCGATGCTCAGCTTCCCGGTTTGCTTGCCGGAATCGTTTGCAGGTGCGGCGGTAGCTTGTCTGCCTCATAGGTCGGAAAACTGAGTTCCAGCAGGCTGTAATGCGGAATCTCGAACCGTGTCTTGCCTTCGCTCCGGTCCACCAGCACCGCTACGCCCACAGGGTTTCCGCCGTGAGCCTTGACGATATCAATGGTTTCCTGGACACGGCCGCCGCGCGTGATCACATCTTCAACGACGAGGAAGCGTTCCCCCGGCTTGATTTTGAAACTCCGGCGCAGTTCCAGTTTGTTATCCACTTTCTCGGGAAATATAAAACGTACGCCGGATTGGCGGGCGACTTCCTGGCCGATGACGAGTCCGCCGATGGCCGGCGCAATCACGGAATCATAGCGCAATCCGGAGGCCTTTATCTTTTTCAGCAAAAATGTGGCCAGTTCCGAGACCTTGTCCATATGCTCGCACACGCGTGCGCACTGGAAGAAATGTCCGCTGTGAAGACCTGAACGCAGCACAAAATGCCCTTCGAGCAATGCTCCCGTTTCCTTGAAAATGCTTAAAATATGTTCCTGCATGGCAAATAGAGTTTCGTTCCATAAAAGAAACTCGGCCCGAAAAACGCAAAACCAAAGTATTTGGCTTTGCGTTTTTGATGTGCTTTGGCATTGGTGGAAGCATGTTAAAGTTACATTCCTGGAACGTAAACGGACTCAGGGCCGTGTTAAAGAAGAATTTCAATGAATACCTGGAAATGTATTCGCCGGATATTCTTTGTTTGCAGGAAACCAAGCTTACGCAGGGCAGGGTTAACACCGAAGAATTCGCTTTGCCGTACCCTTACCAGTTTTATCATTATGCGGATAAACCCGGCTATGCGGGAACGGCGATTCTATCCAGGGAAGAACCGCGGTCGGTTACCTATGATCTGCTTCATGACAAGCATAACCATGAAGGGCGGGTGATCACGGCGGATTTCGGCAGTTTCTATCTGGTGAACAATTATACGCCTAACTCGCAGGGCGCGGACAAACGGCTGGGGTATCGCGTAAACGAGTGGGATCCATGCTACCGCGAGCATCTTTGCGCATTGCAGCAGAAAAAGCCGGTGATTGCGTGCGGCGATTTCAACGTCGCACATGAGGAGATCGATCTGGAAAACCCTGACTCAAACCGCAATAAATCCCCCGGGTTTTTCGATGCCGAGCGGGAACGCTTCAGCGAATTGCTGAATTGCGGATTCATCGATACCTTCCGCTATTTTTATCCGGATAAAACGGAAGCCTATTCATGGTGGTCCATGCGCACGCGCGCACGCGAGCGGAATGTCGGCTGGAGAATCGATTACTTTATCCTGTCAAAATCCATGCTGCCGTCGTTGCGTTCGGCAAGTATTTTGGCCGGTGTCCAGGGTTCCGATCATTGTCCCGTAGAAATTACTTTGAAGTAGGAGTCATTTACGTTTTACTGAACGCTTTATTTTTAGTGAAGACCCAAGACGCAAGTTCCTCCGAAAAACCCATCCTCCATGTTGCCATCATCATGGACGGAAACGGGCGTTGGGCGCAGGCCAAGGGATTGAGGCGCCTGGAAGGCCACAAGCAGGGAGCGGACAATGTCCGGCGCGTGCTTGCCGCAGCCAGGGAGCATGGTGTCCGTTATCTGACACTCTATGCCTTCTCGGTGGAAAACTGGAACAGGCCGAAAGCGGAGGTGGACGGACTGATGAGCCTCCTGAAGTTATTCCTGAAGCAAAACACGAAACAATTGATCAAGGAAGGGGTGGCGCTTCGCGTGATCGGGCGGATCGCTTCCTTGCCCAAGGATGTTCAGGAATTGTTGAAAAAGTCGATGGATGCTACCGCCAAATTTGCCGACAGGCAGGTGCTTTGTCTGGCGCTGAATTACGGTGCGCGCAGTGAACTGGAGGATGCGGTGCGCCTGTGCCTGAAGGATGCCAGGGACGGTAAGATCAACCCGGACCAGCTGAGTTATGCGGACATTGCGCAATACCTTTACACGAAAGACATACCGGACCCCGATCTCGTTATCCGCACCTCCGGCGAGTACCGGTTGAGCAATTTTCTTTTATTGCAGAGCGCTTATGCCGAATGGTATTTTACGGACAAGCTTTGGCCGGATTTCAATGAAGATTGCTTCCGCGAAGCCATTGCCGATTTTCAACGGCGCGAGCGTCGTTTTGGTATGACGGGTGAACAAATAAAATCAAAAAGCAAACAATAGCCTTATGTTGAAACGTACTTTATCCACAGTCATTCTTTGGACCTCATTATGCGCCATCCTTTACTTTTTTAAGGAAGACGGAGCCGTCGTGCTTGTCGCCAGCGTTGCCTTTTTTGCCCAGTGGGAATGTTACCGTATGTTCCAGGGCATGAAATACGCGCCCTATACCGCCTTGGGATTGTGCTGCGGCTTGCTGGTCACCTTGGGCACCTTTCTCATCTGGCGCATGGATTTATCTTTCATTACCGTTGAGGTCACATTGCCCTGCGCGTTAGCGCTTGTCTGTTTTGCGCCGTTTTTCCAGAGCGCGAAGAACAGGAATATCGGCAGTCTGGTTTCAACGCTTGCCGGTATCATCATCGTGCCTTACGGCTTACATTTCTTCATACGCCTGGTCATGCTGAAAGACCTGTATCCGGAGTCACTCTCGGGCGACAGTGTTACCGTCCTCGCTTTGGGACTATGGCTTATTGCCGTTGCCAAATTCAGCGATGTCGGGGGACTGCTGGTGGGCAAACTTTGCGGGAAGACAAAACTTTCGCCGAACATCAGCCCGAACAAGACCGTGGAAGGCGCCTTGGGCGGCATTCTTTTTTCAATGATAGTCGGTGTCGGGATTCCCGCCCTGTGTGTCCAGTTTATTAACCGTCCCGTGTTTCCGACATTTTCCATGGATATGGGGGATGTGATTCGCTGGGGCATTGTGTCGGCAATCATTTCCGCTGTGGCGATTTGCTCGGATTTGTTTGAATCCTTGCTGAAACGCATGGCGAAGATGAAGGATTCCGGCAGTTTCATTCCCGGAATCGGCGGGGCCTTCGATTTGGTGGACAGCCTTGTTTTTGCCGGGCCCGTCGGTTATTTCCTTATCCAGATTGTCCTGCTGAAATAAAACCCGCGCTTTACGAAATCGCAGCTTCTGCTTCCCGACAGGTTAAAATGACAAATAAAAAGAAAGTGGTGTTGCTTGGGGCAACCGGTTCCATTGGCGAAAATACCTTGCAGGTATTGCGTGCGCATAAGGACCGTCTGGAGTTGGTCGGGATTGCCGCCCAGAAAAACACCGGGAAGCTTGCGGAAATCGCTCATGAGTTTTCGGTAAAACATGTTTCCGTCTTTGATGAAAAGGCGTATGCCGCTGCCAAAACTTCAGGATTGTTTCCTCAAGGTACGGTTTTCCATTGCGGACTGGAAGGATTGAAAACCGTTTCCATGTTACCGTCCGCCGATATTGTTTTGGCGGCGATTGTCGGCACGGTTTCGCTGGAGGCCATCATGGCGGCTATTGATGCCGGAAAGGATATTGCGCTCGCCTCAAAGGAAATACTGGTGCTCGGCGGAAAGTTTGTCATGCAGCACGCAAAGGAAAAGGGTGTCAACATCCTGCCGACGGACAGCGAGCATAATGCTATCTTTCAATGTTTGCAGGGAGCTCAGAACAAGGATTTTGCCAAAATCTGGCTGACGGCTTCCGGCGGTATCTTCAGGAATAAACCGCTTGCGGAGCTGAGGCATGTGACGCCGGAAATGGCGACCTGTCATCCGAACTGGAAAATGGGACCGAAAATTACCGTGGATTCCGCCACGATGGCCAACAAGGGACTGGAACTGATAGAAGCCCGTTGGCTTTTCGATGCTTCCCCTGTGCAGCTTGACGTGGTGATCCATCCGCAGAGCATTGTGCACTCCATGGTGCAGTTTGTGGACGGCAGCTTTCTCGCGCAGCTTTCGCCGCCGTCCATGACTTTCCCGATCCGCCATTGCCTGTTTTATCCGGAACGTGTGTGCAATGACGATCCTGTCCTTAACTTTTCCAACCTGCTTTCGCTGGAATTCGTTGAGCCGGATTACAAACGCTTTCCCTGCCTTCAGCTTGCGCTTGAATGCCTGAACAAGGGCGGAACGGCGCCGGCTGTCTTTAACAGCGCAAATGATGTGGCGGTAGCATCCTTTTTACGCAGGGAGATTGCTTTCACGGACATTGCCTCGGTTATCGAAAAGACCTTGAACGCCTTTAATCACTGTGAGCCGGATTCGCTGGAACAGTTGATGGAAACCGACAGGGAAGCGCATTTGCTCGCCAAACGCTTTCTGTAAGCATTTCTTACGGAAATGCGGTAGCATTCCCGAAAAGCTGCCTTAGAATTTCAGGTTCAGGCGGATACCCAAAGCCAGTGCGTCATCGATTTCGCTGAGTCCGGCCGGATTAATAATATACTGGATGTCAGGCTGGAGCGTCATGAATTTTGTGAACTGTATGCGGTAAGCAAGCTCTATGACCGTTTCCCCCGTGGGTTTATTGCCTTTGGTCGAGATGTTTGCCTCGGAATAGTCGCTGCCGAAACGGCCGTAACTGACCCCGATTACGGTATTATCATGATCACGCCCGGAAATTATTCCGCGGTAGCATAGACCGCCGCTTACCTGGAAGGGCATGGGCTGGACGCTGTCCTTGGGAGCATAATTAAACAGTCCCCATACGGTAAGTCCCTTGTCTGAGCCCAGTTCTTCCTGATAAACCATTTGATCGGCGTGACAATAAAATGCATAGGAGAAGTCTTCGTCTCCGTTTCCGTCAAAACGCGGTATATCCCAGAAGGACGTGTAGACGCCGATCCAGTAATGTCCGGGCAATCCGTAGGTTTTTGTTTTGCCGTCGTCATCACGGATTGTGCGCGTATAGAGTTGGGGTGCGTAGCCGATTTCGGAAATGAGCGTAACGCCGTCATTGTGCCGGATATCAAAATCAAATCCGTGTTTGTCGCCGTCATAAATACGGTCGCTTGCCTGATAAACACCGAATTTTCCGTATAGCGATTTGTTTTCGTTCTCAAATTTTATGCGTCCGCCCCAGACTGAACCCGGGTAACATGAAAAAGCGATCGTGTTGGTAAGATTCTTCGGTGTGCCGTCGATGGCGTTTGTCATGTAATAGCCGTAAATCGGGGAGGTTGCGAAATCATCTCCCATGGCTACCCGTCCGAGTTTTACAGACAGCTTGCGGTCCATGAATAGTTTTTCGAGGGCAAGGGACTGGAACATGAAGGTTTCTGTTCCGAAATCCTGTTGTACGGGGAAATAGTTGCCGATGTATCTGGCGGATAGGTCACGGCCGTTGCGGTCAACCGCCCTGATGAGCAGGGATGTGTCTTCCCAGCCAAGCAGTTTTTCGAGGTCCAGCAATACCTTGAGTTCGATGCTGCCGGAGTTGGTTATGCCTTGATCCAGTCCGCCGACAGGGTTTCCGGCAAGGTCCTGCTCGTAAGTCAGCGAGACCTTTACGCCGGAGTCTTCCATCTTTTGACGATGACCGCCCCAGGTTCCGGTCAGGTAATCGCCGTGCCACCAGTCTGCGCTTGTATTTTGTCCGTGAAGCAAGGCTGAAGACAGGGAGAGCAGACTCAGTCCGCTAATCAGTTTTCCGGAAATTGTTCTCATAAGATAAGCAGGTTTATTAATGAATCCTGATGTTAGCTGTTTTCGGATTGATATCAAAACAATATGAATGGCATAGGGAATGTTTTGTGAAAAATAGGGCTTTAATAATCACTGTAAATTTGAATTAATAAGCGGGTATATAAATTTCTTTTGGAATGACTTTCCAAAGAAGTTTTTTTGCATAGAATTTCATCTTTTACATAACTGATTGATAATGGATTACTTTGTTTATTGCTGGTCAATTTTTCTCATCGTTCTTTTCTTTGGCGGTAGCATCTTTGTGCACGAGCTGGGACACTTTCTTGCTGCCAAGAAGCGCGGCTTGAAAATAGAGAAGTTTTCTATCGGATTCGGTCCGAAGCTCTTTTCATGGGAAAAAGACGGGATTGAATACAGGATATCGTTATTGCCGTTGGGCGGTTATGTGGCTTTGCCTCAGTTGGCTGATATGGGACGCCTGGAAGGTAAATCCGACGAGGATGAGGAAGAACGGAAACATCTTCCGCCGATCAGTTTTTCCGACAAGGTGATCGTTGCCGTCATGGGAGCCGTTTTCAATGTGCTTTTTGCCTTTGCGATATCCGTGCTTCTTTGGCTTACCGGACAGCCGTCCACGGAAATGGCGGAATCCACGACAATAGGAGGCATTGAGGAGAATTTCTATGTGAATGAGGAATTGGTTCCGTCCCCGGCAAAACTGGCTGGACTTCAGCCGGGTGACAAAATCCTGGAAATCGACGGGAGAAAAGTGAATAACTTCACGGACATCATGCAGGGTGTCGCGCTTGGCTGGGATCGTACGAGTGACGGAAAACCGCGTTCCTTGCTGAAGATCGAGCGCAACGGGGAAACCAAGGATGTCGAGGTCTTGCCGCAATCCGTGGAAATCAACCAGGTAAGCGGTGACAAACTGCTGTTTATCGGCATTTCGCCTTATACCCCCTTGCTTGTTGACCAGATTTATCCGGGTTCGCCGGCAGAAAAGGCCGGCGTGAAGAAAGGAGACGTTGCGTTGTCGGCAGACGGGAAAAAACTTTTTTCTGTGAGCGGGTTTTCAAAGATTTGCTCGGAAGCCCTCGGGAAGGGAAATGACGAGGTAACGCTTGAAATCCTACGTGACGGGAAACCCATGACTCTGGCGATTCATCCGATCATGGCCATTACCCAGAAACCCATGATAAGCATTTCCTTTGACCGCAACCGGAATGAGGGAATTGTCTTTGCCCCTGTTTATGCCGAGAAGGAAATGACACCGGCATTGTTGTCGAATAATGATGCTGCCGCCAAATTTGAAGCGCTCGCAATCATGGACAAGAGCGGAACCTTTGAGAATGTGGAGTTGGGGGACCTGCTTATTTCCATTAACGGGAAAGCCATTGATTCCATTAACGGGTTCATGGAGGAAGTGGAATCGGCGAAAGTACCCATGGAATTACTTTTCCGGCGCGGGCAGCATATCTTTTCCGTGACGATACGGGATACCTTTATTCCGGAACTGGTTCCGGCAGCCAAACGTCCGATTGTCGGCATGGTCTTTGCTCCAGAGGGCGCGAAAGTCATGATTCATCTTGATCCGGTAGAGCAGTTTTCCCGCCAGATTTCACGTACCGTGCAGACTTTGCAGAGTCTTGTTCATCCGAAATCACAGATCGGTATTTCAAGCCTGAGCGGGCCCATCGGCATCACCCGGGTGCTGGATCATTTCGCAACTGAGGGGCTGGACAAACATTTCTCCGTGGGGCAGCTTTGGGACAATTTCCTCAAGGTCCTGGTGTTCGTGGTTTTGTTGAATATCAACCTTGCTATTTTAAATCTTTTGCCGGTTCCTGTGCTGGATGGCGGCCATATCCTTTTTGCGGTGATCCAGAAACTGCGGGGAAAGCCTTTGCCGATGAGGGTGATTGCTACCATTCAAACCACCTTCATGTTGCTTTTGTTTTTTGGGCTCTTTGTTTATGTCGGTATATTCGACATTAACCGCTGGCGCGGGGACAAGCAAACCGAACGGTCATTTTCCGCGCAGGAACGGGTTATCATTTCTCCGCCTGTTTTCATAAACAGCGAAAACAAGGAGTAGCTTTCTGACGCTGTCTTCCTTTTAGCATCCGTTTACTTAGCATCCATGAATTACACCGAATCGCGCTCACAATCCATCCGCAGGAAAACCCGTGAGGTTATGGTCGGTACGATCGGTGTCGGCGGAAGTAACCGTATCCGTATCCAATCCATGACAACGACAGATACCTGTGACGTGGATGCTACCGTTGCCCAGTCAATCGCCCTGGCGAAGGCCGGGTGTGAGATTATCCGTGTTACCGCACCGAATATGGCTGCGGCGCGCGCGTTGAAGGACATACGGGAAAAACTGAATGCTGCCGGCGTGAGGAATCCGCTGGTTGCGGATATTCATTTCCTGCCTGCAGCTGCCATGGAAGCTGTTGAGCATGTGGAAAAGGTGCGGGTAAATCCCGGCAATTACGCCGACAAGAAACTATTCAAAGAGCACGAATATACGGACGCTCAATACAAGGAGGAACTGGAACGTCTGCACGAAGCCTTTTCTCCTTTGGTGCTTCGGGCAAAAGAGCTTGGGCGTTCTTTGCGCATCGGGACAAATCATGGTTCATTGTCTGACCGCATATTGAGCTGTTACGGCGATACGCCGCTCGGCATGGTGGAAAGTGCGCTGGAATTTGTGCGTATTTGCGAAAGCCACGGATTTCACGATATTATTTTATCGCTTAAGGCCAGTAACCCGAAGGTGATGATTCAGGCATACCGCCTGGCTGTTGCAAAGATGACTGAAGAAAAAATGGATTATCCTTTGCATCTCGGGGTTACCGAGGCCGGTGACGGGGAGGACGGACGCATCAAAAGCGCTATCGGTATCGGTTCGCTGCTTTATGACGGGGTCGGCGATACCATCCGTGTTTCATTGACGGAAGATCCGGTGAATGAAATTCCGGTTGCTTATCAAATCGCGGAGATCGCGGAAAGATTATGGGCCGGGGCGCAATACGGCGAACCGGAACGTTTTCACGACGGGATTGATCCGTTTTGTTTTAAGCGGCGTAACATCATTGAGATGGATCTGGCAAACGCTTGCCTCGTGTCCGATGCTTTGCCGCCGCGTGTTGTCTTGCCCTTGAATAAAAAAATTACGGATGCTGAGGCTTGCGTTGCCATGCTTGATGCGTTGGCAAGGCAATTCCGGGATAATGCCGCGGAGGCTGTACTGCTCCGTTTGGAGGATGCAGGGGAAATTGATGGCATGGAGGCTCATCTTGGGAAAATCCTTTCAAGGACAAATGCGGTGTTTTTACATATCGGCGGTAGCATCAAGGCTGTGCAGTTAAGAACGATCAATGAAATGATCGCATCGCGTGTGATTCTGGTTCCGGAACAAGCGGGAACCGAGGCTGTTCCCGAATGGCTCAGACTGGCGCAGGAAACCGCCTGTCGGATAGCGCTTTCTTTTGAACAGATCACGCACCTCGATGATACCGCTATCTGGGATGTTGAGAAGAAGCTGGTCGCCTATGGTAGCACGGAGCGTTTTTTTCCGCATAAACAACATCCCGTCGGATGTTACCGTATACTGGCGGAAAAGCTGAAAAAAGATTTTAATACGCCGGTTCCCATCTGGTTACGCGCGAGAAAGGAGAGCATGATACTTGCTTCCGATAACAACGAGCAATGTCTGCTTGAGGACGCGATCCTTTTAGGATCGTTGTTATGCGACGGTATCGGCGACCTTGTCAGCATCGAAAACGAAAAAGACCCGGCGATGGCATTGCCCCTTGCGTATAATATCCTGCAAGGAGCAGGGGCGCGCGTAAGCAAAACAGAATTTATTTCCTGCCCGAGTTGCGGAAGAACGCTTTTCGACATACAAAGCGCAACGAAAATTATCCGCGAACAGACCGGACATCTCAAGGGCGTGAAAATTGCCATCATGGGTTGTATCGTGAACGGATTGGGGGAAATGGCAGACGCGGATTTTGGTTATGTCGGCGGCGCACCCAGAAAAATCAATCTGTATGTTGGCAAGAAAATCGCAAAAGTCGGAGTTCCCCAGGAACGCGCGGTTGACGAACTGATTGCTGTCATCAAGGAGCACGGACGCTGGCAGGAAAAACAAAGCTAGGATGCTATGGGAAAGAAATGGCTTATCCGTTTTCTTTTGATTGCTGTTTTTGGAGTATTCCTTCTCGTTGGCACTGTTTTTGCCGCAGAATATTTTTCTGACAAAAAAACCGTAAAAGAGCGGATTGCCGAGTTTGGCGACGAGGCCCGTAACCGGATGAAGCCCTATTTTGAACAGGCAAAGGTAACTTATCCGCCAAAGCAGCTTACGTTCATAGGATTGAAAGAGGAAAAGACCTTGGAACTCTGGGTAGTTACCGGGACAGGCAAGCGCATTTTTATCCGTGATTATCCGATATTGGCAGCCAGCGGGGTGGCCGGTCCGAAATTGCGGGAAGGCGATCGCCAGGTACCGGAAGGATTCTACGGAATTGAATCACTCAACCCGAATAGCCGGTACCATGTCTCGTTACGGGTGAGTTATCCTAATGATGAAGATCGGAAGCATGGGAAAGAGGAGAACCGCGAAAGGCTTGGCGGTGACATTATGATTCATGGCAAGTCTGCATCTATCGGGTGTCTGGCAATGGGAGATCCGGCGGCTGAGGAACTATTTACCCTGGCAGCGGATATCGGTCAAAAGCATGTTACCGTAATCATTGTTCCCTGTGATTTCAGAAAGAAAGGAATCCCGGAAATACCGTCTGATTCGCCCGTATGGGTGTCTGATTTATACAAACGGCTTGATGCTGAATTGAAGAGGTACGGCAGGTAATTAACCTTCCTTCAGTGACGTTGGTTTACGCGTGCGTAAAATCCTTTGGATGAGATATGCGTAGGCAAAAACAAGAATGACCAGGATTCCGATCATGGATTTCCGGAACATATGCTCAATCAGTCCGGTGGTGGCAATGACGGCATGTAACACAATGGATAGAATCATTGATCCGATGAGAATGGAGGACGCTTTTGTTAGTAAAAACCGAAGAAACAATGCGAATCCCAGTAAGAAAATTCCAATCGTGATTTCGGCGTAAGCGAGGGCTGTCAATGCTACCGTGCCAAAGTCCCAAAGGATGCGGATTCCGGTCAGGATGGTCAGAAATCCGGTAAAACCGGTATAAAAACGTAACTGAAACAGGTTTTTATCCATGGATTTCCGGTATTAAACGATGGGTTTAAGGGCTATACAAGCTGTTTTTGACGGGTCCGGTTCCCGGGAAAATTAAAAATGAATTGATACGGGAAAACTTATCCATATAAAGGACCCTTTCTTATGAAAATCTTAGTAGCCGATAAAATATCATCACAGGGAGTTGAATTTCTGCGCCAACAGCCGGACTTTGAAGTTGTGGAAGCGTACGGTTCCTCTCCTGAGAAAGTTTTGGAACTTTCGAAAGATGCAGCCGCAATTATCGTGCGAAGCGAGACCAAAATAACCAAAGAAGTCTTTGCTGCCGCCAAGAATTTGAAGGCCGTCGGACGTGCAGGCGTCGGGGTCGACAATATCGATGTTGATTCAGCTTCTTCCCGCGGCGTTGTTGTCATGAACACCCCGTCCGGTAACACCATTGCTACCGCCGAACTGACATTTACCCACATGCTTCTGAGCGCGCGTCCGGTAGCCCAGGCTTCCGCATCCATGCGCGACGGTAAATGGGACCGCAAATCCTATTCCGGTTATGAACTGATGGGCAAGACACTGGGTGTTCTGGGTATGGGACGTATCGGGACGGAAGTTGCAAAGCGTGCCCAGGCTTTCGGCATGAAGGTGCTCGGTTATGATCCGTTCCTGACGGAAGAACGCGCAAAGGGTCTTGGTCTCGAAAAAGTAGAACTTGAGCGTATTTTTGCCGAATCTGATTTTATCACCTCCCATATGCCGTTGACCGAGTCAACGAAGTATATGATTGATGAGAAATCCATCGAAAAGATGAAGAAGGGCGTGCACCTGATCAATTGTGCCCGTGGCGGTATCATCAAGGAATCCGCTTTGATTGCTGCCTTGGACAGCGGAAAGGTGGCGACCGTAAATCTTGACGTCTTTGAGGAAGAACCTTTGGCTGCCGACAGTCCGTTGAGAAAGCATCCGAAGGTGGTTCTGACACCGCACCTCGGGGCATCCACTGCCGAAGCGCAGGAAAGCGTAGGGATTGAGATTGCCGAAGCGATTTGCGATTATTTGAAAAAAGGCGAAGTCCGCAATGCGGTTAACATGCCCAGCGTGGACGCGCGTACGTTGCATACCTTGATGCCTTATTTCCGTCTGGCAGACAAGCTTGGCCAGATGATTTCCCAGCTTACTCCGGATGAAGTCCGCAAACTGAAAATCTCCTATTTCGGACGTATTGCTGAATTACCGGCAACTCCGGTAACACGCGCGATCCAGAAGGGATACCTTTTGCCGATTTGCGGTGACGAAGTCAATGACGTGAATGCTCCTTCAAAAATGAAGGGCCTTGGGATCGAAGTGGAGACTGTGAAGAATAACACCAGTGCCGAATATTCCGATTTGATCCGTGTCGAAGCCGAGGATTCCAAAGGTGTTTACTATTGCGTCACAGGAACATTGGTCAGCAAGCTGATGAATCCGAAGGTTGTATCCATCAACGGAAATGCCCTTGAAGTTACGCCGGACGGTATCTTCCTCGTCCTTGAGAACAAGGATGTCCCGGGCATTGTCGGCATGATGGGCATGGCGCTTGCGCAGGATAACGTAAACATTGCAAACATGTGCTTGAGCCGCGAGGGAAAATCCACGGCGATGAGCGTTTACCAGCTGGACAGCATGCCGAGCGATTCCGCTATTGAGTCGATCCGGAAGAATCCGAACATCCTGAAACTTACTATCGTTAAACTGTAAGTTCACAAGCAAGCATAATCATTCTGATGCAGGCATGAGCAATCGCTTTTGCCTGCATTTTTTTATGGCGATAGAGCATGATCCGATGGTATCGGCTTTGTTTAACGGAGAAGTGAGAGTCTCTTTTTCTTTTTTATTTGATCAATTTAAACGCTCTGCAAAACTGATAGGGTAAAATTCAGAATCCCATGCTACCGTATCTATTAGTCATCGTTATCGGTTATTTTCTCGGAGCCATCTCGTTTGCCGTCATTGTTTCGCGGATGAACGGAGTGGATATTTTGAGTGTCGGCAGTAAGAATCCGGGAGCGACCAACGTTAAGCGTTGCGTGGGGAAAACGGCTGGTAACATTGTATTTGCCTGTGATTTTCTGAAAGGGGCGATCGCCGCCGGCTGGCCTTTGTGGCTGAGTTCATTGCCGTTATTTGGCGCTGTCCAATCCATCCAATTATTGGCCATCTGCGGACTGATATCAGCCGTTGTCGGGCACAGCTTTTCGGTATTCATCCGTTTCAAGGGAGGGAAGGGCGTTGCCACAACGATCGGGGGACTCGCAGCCATCATGCTTCCGGTCATTGCAATCGGTCTGGTGATCTGGCTGATTGTATTTTATCTTTCGCGCTACGTGTCGCTTGCCTCGCTGGCAATGGGATTCAGTCTGCCTGTAAGCGCTTATTTCCTGCACAGAAGCATGCCTGAAATCTATCTGTCTTTGGCGGTTGCCTGCTTTCTGCTTATACGCCACCGGTCCAATATCGGGCGGTTGATAAAAGGGACCGAAAATAAATTTGAAAAGAAGAAAAAGGAATAAGAAGGATCTGCGCTCCCAGTTTTTCCGGCAGTAACGGTAACAGAATGTTACCGTCGATAAGTTCGGGAAACGTTTCGGTTTTGCACGATTGTAACGTAGCAGAAAGGCATTTGTAACATACGCCTGCTTTAATGCAGGCATATGAGAAGAGATCATTTATCCAACGAAACAAATGAGACAGAAGGTGTTTTGGCTGTGATCCTGGACTGGGCGGGAACAAGTATTGACTACGGATGCCAGGCTCCGACAAAGGTGTTTGTGGATGTATTTGCGAGCTTGGGCATAAAGCTTTCCCTGGAGGAAGCCCGTGGACCGATGGGCCTGGCAAAAAAGGATCACGTAAGAAAACTGTTCGAATTACCGGGCATTGCTTCCCAGTGGGAAAGACAATCCGGACGTAAGCCCAACGAACAGGATGTCGACCAGCTTTATTTACAATTGGAACCCGCTCTGGCAAATATCGCAAAGGATTTCTGTGATCCGATTCCCGGTGCGGTAGCATTTGTCGAGGAATTAAAGGATCGCGGAATAAAAATCGGATCCACGACAGGTTACGTTCGCAAGATGATGAACGGGATTGTACCGAAAGCGGAAAAACTTGGATTCAAACCTGATGCCATCGTGACTTCCGACGATGTGGAAGCCGGTCGGCCGCATCCATGGATGATCCGGAAGAACGCAAAGCAACTTGGAGTGAAGGCGATGGAGCGCATTGTTAAGATCGGCGATACTGTGGCCGATGTCCAGGAAGGTTTGAATGCGAACGTATGGACGATTGCCCTGACCAAATCGGGAAATGAAGTGGGACTGACCGAAAGGGAAACAAAAGCGGTTTCCGCCAGCATGCTTTCGGAGAAAATCAACCGGGCAAAAGAGAAGCTGAGTGCTGCTGGAGCTCACTATATTGCCGAAGGACTTTGGGAGTGCCTGCCGATTATTGAGGTAATCGGTAAACGGATACAGGCAGGAGAGAAACCATAGCAGAAAAAGGAGGATTCATGAAAAGGATGATTTCAATCAAATGTATGATTATCGCGTTAATCGCTTGCATCAATGCGATCGGAAACACGCAGATCCAAAAACGTTTCCGTTCGTTGGATGTTCCTTACATGACTCACATTTCAAAATCCAAACGCTGAATTTAACAGGAAACAGTTATTGCTATGTCAATAAACAAGAACCCATATCTTCTTTTGACCCCGGGGCCTCTGAGTACCAGCGCTGCCGTCAGGAACGCAATGCTCTCTGATTGGTGCACGTGGGATGATGATTACAATGTCGGTATCATTACGCCTATCCGTCAGGAATTGCTGCATCTGGCGAGTAAAACTTCTGATGATTATACAAGCGTCCTGATGCAAGGCAGCGGTACGTTTTCGGTGGAATCTGTGATCGGGAGTGTTATCCCAAGCAGAGGAAAACTCCTTGTATTGGTAAATGGCGCTTATGGTGCGCGGATTGCCCAGATTGCCCGTTGTTTGGGAATAGAGCATGTTACTTTGGACAGTGGTGAAACGGCTTCTCCTGACTTGGATAAGCTGGAGCAGTTATTACTTTCGGACGGCAGCATCAGCCATGTGGCGATCGTTCATAATGAGACGACGACAGGAATGTTGAATCCGTTGGAAGCTGTTGCCAGGATCGTGAAAGCAGCCAACAGGATTTTGATCGTGGATGCAATGAGCAGTTTCGGGGGTATTCCGATGGATGTCAGCAAACTTGGCATCGATGTAATAATCAGCAGTGCGAACAAATGTATACAAGGCGTTCCCGGGTTCGGATTTGTGATCATCAGAAAGTCCGTGATAAACGCATGCAAAGGCCATGCCCGTTCGCTTTCCCTTGATCTTTACGAACAGTGGGATGCCATGGAAAAAGGAAAAGGGAAATGGCGGTTCACGTCACCGACGCATGTGGTCAGGGCATTCTATCAGGCATTGAAAGAGTTGAGGGAAGAGGGCGGTGTTGAGGCGCGTTTTGCCCGCTATTCGGAAAACCATCGCATCTTGGTGGACGGTATGCGATCCCTGGGATTTTCAACATTGTTGCCGGATCAGCTTCAGTCCCCGATCATTACCGCCTTTAATAATCCGGTATCGCCGCGTTATCGGTTTATGGATTTTTACACGGGATTGAAAGAACGCGGTTTTGTTATTTATCCCGGAAAAGTATCCGGAGCCGATACTTTTCGGATCGGTACCATCGGTCATGTATTTCCAAAAGATTTCAGGCGGCTTATCGATGCCGTCTCAGAAGTGAAACAATGGTGAATAACATCAACTTATGCTATCCATATGATGCTTAATATTAAAAAGAAAATAATAACATTGCTTGTTTTTTTTCTCACGCTTGCAGGCAGTATGAGCTTTGCACAGAGGGAATTGGTAATTTACACGGCACTTGAAGATGACGAGTTGTCCGTTTATACAAAGCATTGGGAAAATACGTATCCTGAGATCAAGCTGAAGATCGTGCGTGATTCAACCGGAATCATTACCGCAAAAGCAATGGCGGAAAAAGAAAATGTGCAGGCAGACGTGTTCTGGGGTATCAGTACGACCAGTTTGATTTTGTTCCAGAAGGCCGGGATGCTCGAACCGTACAAGCCGAAAGGTATTGAGAACATCAAGGATGGTTTCAAGGATGAGAAAAATACAGTTCCTTTCTGGGTAGGGATAAAGGCATATGAGACGAGCCTGATTTGCAATACGATGGAATTGAAACTATTGAAGCTTCCGGTTCCGCACAGTTATGCCGATTTGATAAAACCGGAATATTCAGGGTTGATTATTATGCCGAATCCGGCGAGTTCGGGAACAGGTTTTTTGACGGTCTCCGGGTTGCTGCAACTGATGGGCGAAGAGAAAGGGTGGGCCTATTTGGATCAATTGCATAAGAATGTCCTTCGCTATACGCATTCGGGCTCAGCCCCGGCAAAGCTTGCAGGTAAAGGCGAGTGTGCCATCGGTGTTTCCTACGGTTACCGCGGGCTGAAACAGAAGGCGTCTGGCGAACCGCTCCGTGTCATTCTCCCTTCGGAAGGAAGCGGGTGGGATCTGGAGGCAAATGGATTGGCCAAAAAAACGAATATCAAAGAAGATGCAAAGACTTTTCTTGATTGGGCGATCAGCAAGGATGCCATGACGCTTTATTCAAAAACCTTCCCGATTGTTGCCTACAAAATGAATGTTGTCTTTAACGATGAAGATTACCCGAAGAACCCGGAAGCATGTCTCATTAAAGTTGATTTCAACTGGGCGAGCGAAAACCGCGATCGTATTTTAAAAGAATGGTCAAGACGTTACGACAGCAAATCCGACAGAAAATAGTAACTCTTTGTAGCCGTATGCTACCGTTCAGAGAGGGCGGTAGCATGGTCGGAAAAAGAGAGGCTGTGCCGGAGAGAAAACCGCCTGAGTCACGGTCCGCATTTCTTGAACTGTGCAACATTGATAAACGATACGGCAAGTTCCACGTCTTGAAGTCGGTCAACCTAAGCATAAAAAAAGGAGAGTTTCTCTGCATTGTCGGACCCTCCGGTTGCGGGAAGACAACGCTTCTGAGGACGATTGCCGGATTGGAAGAACAGGATGGCGGGCGTATTGTCTTGCAGGGAAAAGATATTTCCGCGGTTCCAACAGCAAAACGGAATTGCGGTATCGTATTTCAGTCCTATGCACTTTTTCCGAATCTCACGGTAATACAGAATATTGCTTATGGAATGAGAAAAATGAGATTGAAAAAATCCACCCGGGAAAAACGTGTTTTTGAATTATTGCGGATGGTCGGATTGGAAGATCAATCATCCAAATATCCTGCCCAGCTTTCCGGCGGGCAGCAGCAACGGGTTGCCCTTGCCCGGGCGGTTGCCACGTTTCCTTCGATATTGCTTCTGGACGAACCGTTGTCTGCGCTGGATGCAAATGTCCGCCAGAAATTACGGACGGAGATCTGCGAGTTGCAGCGCCGTTTGGGTATTACGACCATCATGGTAACACACGATCAAAAGGAGGCGTTAACCATGGCAGACCGCATTATTGTCATGAAGGATGGACACCTGATTCAATGTGATTCACCCCAGAATCTCTACCGGCATCCGAAGAATCCGTTTATTGCCGGGTTTATCGGATCAATGAATTTTCTTCAGGATTGGGTTCACAGGAAGAATAATTGTTTTCAGCGGGGATCGTATGCGCTTCAGCGTTTGGTTTCGTCATTGCCCGGAGATGCCTCCGTTTGCACGTTGGCAATCCGTCCGGAAAATATACGGATGTTTACCGAGGAGGAGATGAACGGGGACATGATAAATAGCTTTTATGGAATCGTTAAATCGGTCGAGTTCCACGGCGCGTCTTACCGTATCGTGGTTAAGGCATTTGAGGATTGTTTCTATGAATGTCCTGATCCGGTCTATCTGGATGTGGACTTGCCAATGCAGGTCGCGGAACGGTTTGAACTGAGAAACGGTTCAAAGGTATTTCTCCAGTTGCCTCCCGAGCATCTGCTGGTTTTTGAGACGGATAAAATGGCATCATGAAAAAGGTTTTCTAAAAGGTTCTTTTGCCATGTTTTTTAAACCAAACCGTTTTTATGCAGAAGGAATCATACGCCGTGGACTTATTCTGCTGTTATTTGCCGCATTGCTTGTTTTCTTTATTCTCCCATTGGGTGAATTATTCAAGTTATGTTTTTACGAGTCGGTACCTGTTACCTTGGAAAACAGTGAGGTCATTTACCGGAATACGTTTGTAGGATTGAAATTTATCCGGGAGTATTTTTCGCAGGAATCACTGAGTGCATCACTTTATAACAGTTTTTATGTGGCGATGCTCACCGGCTTTTTTTCAGTATCGATAGCATTCATTTATGCTTATGCGATTACACGGCGATGCATTCCTTTCAAGGGAGTTTTCAAGGTGATTGCGATGCTGCCGTTGTTTTGTCCGACGATGCTTTATGGTTTGTCGCTGGTTTATCTCTTTGGTCGGAAGGGTTTGATCACAACCGGATTTTTCGGAACGTTTGACGGATTCAATATCGGTCTCTACGGATCAAAAGGTATTATCATCAGCGAGTTTATTTACTCTTTTCCGGCCACGTTTCTGATTTTGTTGCTTGCCTTGGGTAACTCGGACGCCCGTCTCTATGAGGCGGCCAGGACAATGAAGGCCGGCAGCATCAGCCAGTTTTTTACCATCACGCTGCCTTCCCTGAAACTTGCCTTGATGAATGCCTTTCTGGTTGCGTTCATGCTTGCGTTCACGGATTTTGGTGCGCCTAAGATTGTTGGCGGTCAGTATAACATTCTCGCGGTGGATATTTACAAGCAGGTGGTTGGCCAGCAGAATTTCTCCATGGGGGCAACCGTTTGCATCATTCTGATGATACCGACCCTCATGGCATTTTTTGCGGATCGTTTTATCCAGAAGAAACAGCATGCTGTTTTGAGCGCGAAAGCGGTTCTCTTGCAACCCAGGAAGCAATGGCTTGCGGACAGCGTATTTTTCATCTTATGCGTATTGATAGCAACGGTCATATTACTGGTGGTGGGAACCGGATGCTATGCCGCATTTGTCACTTCCTGGCCGTATAATCTTAAGCTTAGCCTGAAGCATTTCGATTTTTCAAACGTAAGTGGCGGTAGCATGGCGAGTCTTATCAATAGTCTGAAAATGTCCGGAATTACGGCCTTGTTGGGAACCGTAATCACATTTCTTTCCGCATATTTGCTCGTGAAGAGCAGGTGTATGAATGCCCTGAGGCAGCTCAGCAACGCCATCGTACTGTTTCCGCTTGCATTGCCCGGGCTCGTGTTCGGTATCGCGTATGTATTCTTCTTCAACAGACCTGATTTCATGCTGCCGTGGATCGGAAAGCTGCAGAATCCTTTCAATGGCTTATATGGAACGCTCTGGATATTGGTTATCGTGAATATTGTTCATTTCTTCACCGTCAGTTTTACAATGGCAAAAACAGCGCTGAACCAATTGGATAAAGAATTTGAATCCGTTGCGGAATCCATGTCTATTCCTTTCTGGGTAACACTGCGTTCGGTCATTGTGCCTGTCTGTTTGCCGAGCATTATCGAGATAGCCGCGTATCTGTTTGTCAGTTCCATGGCGACCGTGTCTGCTGTGATGTTCCTTTATACGCCGGATACACGGGTGGCGACCGTTGCTATTGTGAATATGGATGATGCTGGGGACCAGGAAGCGGCTGCCGCAATGTGCCTGCTTATCGTGATTATTAACCTGGGAATACGGGTCGTTTTTGACCGGATTGCCATGCGGTTAAGACGGAAGACCGAACGCTGGCGGCAGCGTTAAGAGTTGTTACCCAGTAAGTTATTCCCGGTTTCCTTTGTGTTTATGAGATAAGTCCGGAAACAGGGAAAAACCATAAATACGGACTGTTTCGCTCATAGTCATTCAGTCCTTATGCTTAAAAAGTATCCGTGTCTGCGCTAAAATTCTGGCGTTTGGACTAAATCGGGCTTGTAAGTAAAAATTTTGAAGATTTATTTGATGACTTTCATCCAATAAAACAATGGCGCTTATAGTCCAAAAATATGGTGGCACATCTGTTGGTGACGTGGAACGCATTCTGAACGTTGCCAGACGGGTTAAAGAAACCTACGATGCCGGCAATCAGGTGGTTGTCGTTGTCTCTGCTCGGTCGGGCGTAACGAACGAGCTTATTGCCCGCGCAAAGTCCATTAGCTCAAAGCCGGATAACCGTGAGATGGATATGTTGCTTTGCGTCGGTGAACAGGAAACCATTGCCTTGTTGGCCATGGCATTGCAGAGCCTAGGTGTTCCGGCGGTTTCCCGCACGGGAGCACAGGCCGGCATGCTGACAGACAAGAGCCACACAAAGGCGCGCATTACCGGAGTCACGGGCGGGGATATTCCCGATCGTCTGGCAGAAGGCAAAGTTGTGGTGGTTGCCGGATTCCAGGGACAGACCAGTGACGGTGAAATGACCACGCTCGGCCGTGGCGGTTCCGATTTGTCAGCCATTGCAATTGCGTATGCGTTGCGTGCACAAATCTGCCAGATTTACACTGACGTGGATGGCGTTTACACGGCTGATCCGCGCGTTGTGAAAACAGCCAAGAAGCTGAAGGAAATGAGTTATGACCAGATGCTTGAATTGGCTTCCAGCGGTTCCAAGGTTATGCAGGCACGCGCTGTTGAGTTTGCTCAAAAGTTTAATGTTCCTTTTGAAGTCCGTTCCAGTTTTAACAATAACCCAGGTACAATTGTGAAAAAGAAAATTTCGTCCATGGAAGATTTTGTCGTTAGCGGTGTAGCTATTGATAACAATGAAAGTAAAATCACTTTGCGCGGTTTGCCGGATGATTCCGTGACCGTTGCTAAGATTTTCCAGGCTTTGGCTGAGGATAGGATCATTGTTGACCTTATCATTCAGAATGTCGGGCATGACGGTCTGGTAAATCTGACCTTCTCGGTGAATACGGATGACGTTGCGCGTGCGGAGGAAGTCGTGAATAAATGCCTGTCGCAGTTGGGCATTAAGAGCACCGCCCAGAACGCAGGAAAAATCGCCGTTGTCGCATTGGTCGGTGTCGGTATGATTTCCAATAGCGGTATTGCCGCGAAATTCTTTAAGGCTTTGTCCGAGAAGAATATCAAGATGCAGATGATCGCGACATCGGAAATCCGTTTGTCCGCCGCTGTTGATCCCTCGCAGGCAAACGCAGCTGCTGAAGCAATTCACGAAGCGTTTGAATTGGGCAAGGACATATAATCCTGAAAAGTTTTGTCAAAAAAACCTGCTCGTACATGAGCAGGTTTTTTTGTCTACCGCTTCCGGGATTTATTTTCCGGCTGTTCCGCGATGCGGAAGTCAATTTCCCGTTTGAACAGGTCAACGTGATCAGTGATCACTTTGATTTCCTGCCCAAGCTTGTATTGCTGTTTGTGACGTCTTCCTACCAGTGCGGTGCGGTGCTGGTTCAGCACGTAGAGATCGTCACGGATCGTGGAGACATGGATGAACCCAAAAGCCATGGATTCGGTGAGTTCGATAAACATACCGTGGTTCTGCAAATCGGTAATCAATGCCGTGAATACGGTTTTCTGCTTGCTTTCTGCCTCCCGTTTGAAGAATTGCAAGAGTTTGATTTTTGAGGATTCGCGTTCTGCTTCCGCGCTGTTTTTTTCCGTGCCGGAAATATGTTCGGATATTTCTGTCAGTTGCCCGATGCGGTAGGATGGCGGCAGTTTGTCTTTGCGTACCGAATCTGCACCTTCCTTGAGCAGGAGCCGGTCAAACAGGCGGTGCATGACAAGGTCGGCATAGCGGCGGATCGGTGATGTAAAATGACAATAATCCTTTTTCTGCAACCCGTAGTGTCCGTCGGGCGATGCACGGTAACATGCCTTTTTCAGGCTGCGGAGAAAAGCGACCTTGAAAATGTAGCTTTCGGGCTGGCTGTCGATGAAGCTCAGGAATTTTTTTACTTCGCCGATGTGGGTAAGGTCTCCGGTTTTTATACCCATCGTCATGAGGTATTCGCGAAGATCCTGAAGCTTAAGCGGATCGGGATCATCATGGACGCGGTAGATTCCGGGCATATGGGCGCGGTCGATGCGGCCGGCTACTTCCTCGTTTGCCTTCAGCATGAATTCCTCAATCAGCTGGTGGCTTTCGTCGTGCTGTACGCGTTCGATACGGGAGGGATAGCCTTTTTCATCCACATGGATTTTTACTTCGGGCATATCCAGATCCAGACTGCCGCCCTTCATGCGTTCGCGCCGCATTCTTTCGGCATAAAACCAGAAAGTACGGATAGTGCTTTGCAGTTTACCCAGTTCCTTCGATGAGAGTTTATTGAGCGCTTTGCCGGTATATCCCGTTTCGTGTGCGGCCGGAAGGGGCATCTTCTTGATTTCTTCAAGATTGTCGGTCCTGAGAAATGCGTAGGCCTGCTGGTAAGTGAGCCGCTTGGATGAATTGATCACCGTGTTTGCCAGTTCACGGTTTATGATCCGGTGATTTTTATCAAAGGTGAAAAAGACGGATTTGGTGAGTCTGTCTTCCCGTTCGACCAGCGAACAGATTCCGTTTGAAAGGGCATGCGGTAGCATCGGGATGACCGTGCCGACCAAATACGTGGAGTTACCGCGTTTGCGTGCCTCTTTGTCAAGTTCACCGTTGGCGGTAACATAAGCGCTGACATCGGCAATATGGACGCCGATACGCGTGTTGCCATTCGGAAGGTTTTCAATGGAAAGCGCATCATCGAAATCCTTCGCGTCGTCAGGGTCTATGGTGATTGTAAAGACGTGGCGGATGTCCAGGCGGCCGTTTCTCTGTTCGTCGGTTACCTTTTGTGAAATCTGCTCGACTTCGCCGATGACCGGTCGGGAGAAATCAGGATCAAGATTGAATTTATAAAGGATGGATTGGTATTCGACCTGCGGGTCGAGCATTCTGCCGAAGACACGGACAATTTCCCCCTGGGGGTTGAGATGCCGTTGTTTCCATTCGATAAGGCGTACGGCGACCTTGTCGTTGACTGTCGGCATCGGGCGGGTTTTTGTTTTCTTGGGATCGGGAACGAGAATATCCTGGATGATGCGCGGATTATCAGGAACAATGTAAAAATGGTACTTTGATTTCTGCAGCGTTCCGACAATGGTTGCGTTGCCGCGTTTCAGGATGCGAATGACCCGTACGTTGATTTCTTCCTTCCCGTGTTCACGGAAATGGCGGCGGATTTCCGCCTCATTGTCAAAGCGTCCGGTTCCTGACATTACACGGCAAAGGACGTAATCGCCGTGCATTGCCGTTGACGTGTTTTCTGCACGCACAAAATAACGGATATGGGCGGTAGCATCCTGTCGGTTTTCGGGTTCGAGAATGGCGCAGCCGTTTTTGAGGAATTGAAGGGTTCCGCTGATCAGATCAGCCGAATAGGGCAGACAGTAGGCATTTCCTTTTACTTTGGCGATGCTACCGTCGCGAAGCATTTCCTTGATGATCCGCTCCAGTTTCTTTGCCTTGTCATGACTGAGTTTAAGCTGTTTTGAAATCTCTTCGCTTGGCAAGGGCACATAGTCTTCCTTGCGCATCAACTCCATTAAATCTTCACGTATTGAGGACATAGGTTTTTATTTGTTTTCGTATTAAAAATAAACGGGTTATCAGTGGGGGTGAAGCTTATAACTTTTGCTGTCGGTGTTTGTGAAATGGGTAAAAAAAAGTTCCGGTTGCAAGAACCGGAACTTTTGTCGTTCATAAAATTTTTTATTTGTTCAGGAATGCGGAAAGAACCCTGGCATCAATTCCTGCTTCTGTTCCGAACTTAAGCGCTTCAGCCTTGAGAGCTGCAAGATCTGCTGTCTGACCATTCTTTTCCAATGCATTTTGGAATGCGGCAGGATAGTATCTGGCTACCACGATCTTGTTCATCTTGTTTTGGTCAGCAAAAGTATTTGCTCCCTTGAAAAGTGCGGATTTTGCCTTTGCGATGCCTTCGCTTAATTTGGCTTGATCTCCGTCTGCAGCTTTAACTGCACCTTCGATAGCACCGAGTGCAATGGCGGTATAACCATTCTTTACGCTGGCTCTATTGCTGTCATAGACGTCTTGCAACAGTTTCGTAGCGGTAGCTTCAAGTGTCTGAGCAGTTGTGTTGCTGGCAGCTGTTGCCAAGCTCATTTGAGAGCGTACCATTTCCAAAATGGATACTTGTTGCGCGGTGAAGGAACCGTATTCCATTTGAGCCTGATCGCGCTGACCTTCTTCAATTGCTTCCAAATTTTGAACGCTGCTTACAGTCTGTGCCTGAATCATCGAGAAAAGACCTAACGTGCTAATGAGTGTTAATACCTTTTTCATGCAAATAATGAGTTTTTGATTGTTTTAGTAAATATGTATCGAAATGATCGGAATGCAAGTCATTATTTATGAAAATCACATAGCGCGATGTTGTTCGGAAATGATATAAGTCATATAAATAAAAAGACTGCCTGAAAAAGCAATTGCTGCTATTGGTTTATATTATTCATTTATGGGAAGCTTTTACAAAAAAGTAATCAGGCCGGTATTATTCAAGGGAAATCCGGAATCAGTGCATAATCTTTCGGCGGCTATGCTCGGCACGCTCGGAATGATCCGTCCTTTGTGCGCGTTGTCGGAGTGCTTTAATCTGATCAGGACAGAAAGGCCAATCCGTTTATTTGGCGTTGATTTCCCGAATCATGTGGGACTGGCGGCAGGCATGGATAAAAACGCCACGTTCTGGCGTGCCTTGGGTGCCTTGGGATTTGGTCACGTCGAAGTCGGCACCATAACCTTTCACGGACAACCCGGTAATCCGAAACCGCGGGTTTTCCGTTATCCCGAACAGGAAGCGATCATTAACCGTATGGGTTTTAACAATGACGGTGCGGAAAAAGTGGCAGCAAGAATCCGCCGCCAGAAGGGAAGCAAACAATGGAAAACGCCCCTTGGCATCAATATCGGAAAATCAAAGATCACACCTTTGGAAGGTGCTGCACAGGATTATATCGGTTCGTTTAACTTGTTGGCGGAGTATGCCGACTTTATCACATTAAACATCAGCAGTCCTAATACACCCGGCTTGCGTGACTTGCAGAAAAAAGAGCACCTGTATGATTTGTTGTCGGCCATTATGGAAAACAACAAGCATTGGGCGAAGAGAAAAGAAAGGAATCCTGTGCCGATTCTGTTGAAGGTTGCGCCGGATCTCAGTTTTCCGGAATTGGATAACGCCCTGGAAGTGCTCCTGTCATTGGATTATGCCGGTATCGTGGCCACTAACACGACTATTTCGCGACCTTCCCCGTTTTCATCCGATTCCGAAACCGGCGGATTGAGCGGCGCCCCTGTGGATGAACTGTCCACCCGGATGATAAACTATATCAGCCGCAGAACCGAAGGACGTTTTCCGATTATCGGGGTGGGCGGTATCATGGATGAGGCATCGGCCGGTCGGAAAATGGATGCCGGTGCAAGTCTGGTTCAATTATATACCGGGTTTGTTTACGGCGGTCCATTCTTCCCGAAAAATATTGCATTTTCGCTTAAACGCCATTCTGATAAGTGGCTATACTAAGAACAAAGTCTTTACATGAAGAATAATAAGATAAATCCTGCGGTTGTTGGAGCATTTGTTTTGTTCATGCTCGTTTTGGGAATAGGCATGCTTGTCTTTATGAACTCCGGCCGTTGGTTTGCCAAGAAGCAGTTTTTCATCTGCTATTTTCCGGAATCCGTGAACGGGTTGACGCTCGGCGCAAACGTCAAATTCAAGGGCGTGCAAATCGGAAAGGTGGAAGATATTATTGTTAACCTTAACAGTAAGGAAACAAACTCCAAGGAAGCCTACGTTCCCGTTGTCATATCCATCGATTCCAGAAGAGTCCGTAACGACAGGGATGAAGCGATTGACCTGACGGATGAACGTGTTTTCCAGGAACAATTGGATCTCGGGCTTTCTGCCAGGCTTCAGTATGAAAGCATTGTGACAGGGATGCTTTTCGTTGAACTGGATTATGAGACCAAACAGCACATCTTGCCCAATGCCGACAAGGATGTCCGCGATGGCTATAAGAGCATTCCGGTCGCTTACCAGAACATCAAGATATTCATGGACGAAATGATGGATAGTGTCCGGAAAATCGATATCGAGGGAATCAGCAAGGAAGTGCATCGCTTTTTGACCGTTTACTCGGATAAAATGTCTGAAATTGATACCAAGCGGATCAATGACGAACTGGTACTGCTTATGCAGAACGTAAACAGGAATCTTGATTCGGTTGAGGATTTCCGGACGCTTGTTAAGACAATAAACAAGAAAGTCGAGGAATTGGATGTGAAGTCGCTTAATACCGAGGCGGTTGTTTTCCTGAAACAGATAAACCAGATCGATTTCAAGAGTCTTGAAAATTCCATCACCCAAGGGTCGGTACAGCTTAGCGCCCTGATGAAAAAGATGGAAGGAACCTTGAATCCGCAGTCGGAATTTATGTTCCGCCTGCAGAGTACTTTGGATGAATTTACAAAACTGTCCCGTGTGATGGCAGCGCTCGGCGAATATCTGGAGCGTAATCCCAATGCCTTTATCACAGGAAAACCCGACGAGGAATAAACCATGAGAATCTCATACCTTCTTATTTTAGGAGCTTTCGTGTTAGGGCTTAGCGGTTGTGTCCTGAGGCCAAAGACCGACGACACCAAGTTTTATTCTCTTAATGTCGCGAAAGTGAATGACAACAGTCCTGACGGCCGTATCGGCAGCGGAAATTTAAGCATCGGTATCCGTTCCGTGAAGATCCCGAACTACCTGGATACGCCGAGAATACTTTTCCGGAACGACCAGAATAAAATTTACTATTCCGAGCGCCTCCGTTGGGCGGAACCGCTGAAGGAAACATTCCCCCGGGGACTGGTGGTGGCCCTGCAACAGGACCCGAGCGTTAAACTGGCCATGCACGCGCCTTGGGACGGCAGGGCGGTTTTTGACGTGGAATGGCGCATCGAGATTTTACGCTTTGAATCAGTGGGCAGCGGACGTTATGCGGAAAAGAACGTAACGCTGGAAGCTCTCTGTTATGCGTACAAAGGCAATGAAGCCAATCCGGTTGCGACCTATCGTTATTCCTGGAAAAAGGTGGTAACGGAAAGCGAAGTGGAATACATACTCCATGCGCAGGAGGATTTGATTCTCGCGTTGGCCGGAAAGATCGCAACCGATTCCAAGGCCCTGAAATAAAACAGATTCAGCCGACTCTTTACCTTGGCGGTAGCGTGAAAGCTGTCGCCTTTTTTATGCCGTCTTGAAGGTCAGTTTCGCGAGTTCTCGCATGTCCGAGAAATAAAACGCACCCCAGATGGCTGTTTGGGAATAAAAGTAGCTGTTGCCCGAACTGAGCTCATGAACCACCGGAAACTCAAAGACCGCAAAACGTTTTGGCGGGCGGGCGGTAACATAGTCGATCAATGCCTGCTCGGCTTTTTCCGTAACCAGGCACGGTATAATCATGAACCCGAATTGCATGCCGCGGCAGAGGGGAACCCGGTCCACTTGCTTGCCATAGCGGAATGCCTGTTCATAAAACGCTTTCATGGATGCTACCGTCGCCGATTCAGTCCGTTTAATCAGGAGATGCTGCGAAAGCAGTACAAGGCCTTTCCAGGAAAAATGATTCCGCGAGGCGGCGAGATCGGCGAATCCGTTATCGGGCAGGGATGCGTCACGCACGACCCGGAATCCGTTCTCTGTCAATTTTTCCGCGGAAGCGGCGATCAGTGTATCGAAGGATTGTGTCATAGACAGCAGTGTAGAGATGAATGAACGGTTTTAGGAATGCATCATTGCGATAATCATGGCTGCCAGAAGCAGGACGGAACCGACCAGGCGGCAGATGAATATGCGGGGATTGTGCTGGTTCTCAAAGACGAGAAAGTATTTCCCGATAAAGAAGACCGCCAGTACCGTCCAGATCCCTCGCGAAGCAAAGAAAATATTCACCAGGATCGCCTCGCCGAATGTGGCAATCGGATAGGCGATGAAGATGGATTGGATGCAGAGCAGGAATGCCGCAAACGCCAGGCTTTTCCATGCGAGTCTGGTGATTGTTTTTCCTTTTGAAAAAAACGGCGGTAACACCAGTGCACACAGGAAATTGACCAGGAACATTTTGGGGATAAAGGCATTGAACGGAAGCCCGGTTCCCCATTTCTGGAAAAACATGTCCGAGAAACCGAAAAAGGCGGCTGTCAGGAATCCGTAAATGAAAGACGGGAGCATGCGGTGGTCGTCCTTGGCATCTTCATCTTTTCCGCGCAGCAGAATGATTCCCAGCGTGGTCAGCACGCAGGCGATCCAGATCGGAACCGAGGGCATCTGTTGCAGGATAAGCGAACTGAACAAGGCCATGATGACGACCTTGGAACCCATCACCGGAGCGGAAACGGATATATTTCCCTTATGGATGGCGCATATCGCAAAAATCTGGCCGATAAAATAAAGCGCTCCGCAGATAAACGGTTGATACCACTGTTCCCAGGGAAGCAGGTCAAATCCGGCGACCAGGGATGGCGCGAACAGGACCGCCAGGGCCAGGTTACAGTAAAAACTCGTGCGCCAGGGCCCGATGCCGTCCCGGGTTGCCCGTTGAAGAAACAACGATGCTACCGCGTAAATCATTGCGCTGATCAGCGGAAGGATAAAAACCAGAGGATGAATGGATGTCGACATCGCGGACAGAAATCAAAGCCAACAAAACAATCCGAAACCTACGGCGAATGCAAAGCAAATCCATGCAGCCGCCGTTTGCCTGCCTGCGTGAGAATACCCGAACGGATTCATTGGCTATTGATTGTCTTGGGTTGCAAAACAGGCGGAGAACGACACATTGATAAGCTTACATAAATGAGAAAACAGCTATGAAGAACACAGGCGAAATTTGTTACGATTTACCATCTCCCTATATCCCGCACAAAGCGACGGGTCTGTTGCATTTGCCCCGTTTCCTTGCCAAGATAAAAAAGCACCTGAAGGGCGAATTGCCCGCATCTTATCAGCGGAATTTTACCAAGGGTTTTGACGGTTTCCTTTGTCTCCATCTCGGTGTCGATCCGAAAGCGGTTATCGCCATTGTGGAAAACAGCAAGGATGATGCGGAAATCGACGCGCGATTGCTGGCGCTTTTCCCGAAAGACCTGCGTGTGGCGAAATGGAACCGCGAATTGGTGCAGAGGGGGATGAGCGATATGGGCCGCGAGGCCTTGGAAGCTGCCAGGGCGAAGTCCGAGATTGCTGACCGGACTGATCTGATTTCCTTTGCCGACATGATTGACTTTGACGAAGGCAGGATTCAGTAAACTTACATCAAGCCGAAATCATGTTACCGTCTGAACAGGCAAAGCGATGAAACCGTTTATCCACGTCAAGGGAGCCAGGGAGCATAACCTGCGGAATATCGAGGTGATGCTGCCGCGCGATAAGCTGACCGTGATCACGGGCGTTTCCGGTTCGGGCAAATCCTCGCTGGCTTTTGAAACCATTTACGCCGAGGGCTACCGCAAATACATCGAGAGCCTTTCCTCTCAGGCGCGTTACCTGCTGGAGCAGGTGAAACGTCCCGATGTTGATTTTGTTCACGGGCTGTCTCCTGTCATTGCGATTGAGCAGCGCGGCGGCGGCATGCATAATCCGCGCAGTACCGTTGCTACCGTTTCCGAGATTGCCGATTACTCGCGTCTGTTGTGGTCGGTCGGCGCAAAGCCCGTTTGTCCCAAAGACGGTGGTAAGATCGTGCAGCGGACGCTCGACGATTGCATTGCCAGGATTCTGTCCGAGAAGGAAGGCAGCCGTTTTTACCTGATGGCCCACAGCATGGACGGCAAAAACTCCGTGCTGCGCGGCGAGCTTCCGCGCCTGCTCCAACGCGGGTTTCAGCGGGTGCGCGTGAACGGTGAGATCAAGCGGCTCGACGAAGCCACTGTGCTTTCCGCGGGCGGCGAATCATCCGTGGATATCGTGATCGACCGTCTTACCGTGGATCCGGCGCAACGGAGCCGGCTTGCCGATTCGTTGGAACTCACGTTCAAGGAAGGACGCAACCAGGCCATTATCCTGTTTGAAGAAGAGGACGGATCCTTGCGCGAACTCATGCTCAGCCAGCATTTTTCCTGCGAACACTGCGGAACCGTTTACGACAAATTCACCCCGAAACACTTTTCCTATAATCATGTGGACGGTTGCTGTTCCACCTGCAAGGGACTCGGATACACGTTGCAGTTTGAGGAGAAATTCGTTGTTCCGAATCCCAAGCTCAGTGTGACGAAGGGCGCGATCAAACCGTGGCGGCTGGGTTCCAAGCAGATGATTATCCGGCGTAACGCGATACTCAAGCAACTCGCGGAGCAGTTGCCCTTTGACCTCACGGTAGCATGGGAGGCGCTTGACGAGCATGTCCGCCAGGTGATCTTGCATGGGGCGGGGGACAGGATTTTCCGTTTCAAGTTCGGGCGCAAGGCCGGCGAGTCCATGCCGTTTGAAGGGGTGCTTGCCGATCTCAGGCATACCTTTGCACATTCCAGCAGCGAGGGACTGCGCGCGAAACTCGTTGCCTACCAGACTTCGCAGCTCTGTCCGCACTGCCTGGGCGAACGTCTCTCCGATTATGCGCGTGCGGCGAAATTCGCCGGTGTCAGCTTTCCCGCTTTTATGCAGATGCCGATTTCCGATGCTGCCGTCCTTATCTCCGATTACGCCTTGGGTCTGTCGGAAGAAGAGCGCGAACAGAAAATGTTCGGCGAAATTATTTTCGGACTGAAAGGGCGTCTTGAATTTCTTAAGGAAGTCGGGCTCGGCTATCTCTCGCTTGACCGGCCGTATTATACCTTGAGCGGCGGCGAGGCGCAGCGTGTCCGGTTGGCTACGCAGCTCGGCATGGGACTGGTCGGGGTGACGTATGTGCTGGATGAGCCCAGCATCGGCTTGCATCCTGCCGACAACAGCAAACTCGTTGCCACCTTGCAGCATTTGCGCGACCAGGGAAACACCGTTGTCGTGGTTGAGCATGACGAGGAGATGATTGTCTCTGCCGACCATCTCATCGAACTCGGCCCCGGGGCGGGCAACGAAGGCGGCGCGCTCATCATGAGCGGCAGCATGAAGGAATGCCTGAAAAATAAGGCATCGCTGACCGTTCCTTTCCTGAACGGGACGCGCTTCATCGAGAAAAACGGCAGAACGCTGCCGGCAACGCGCGGTAGCGTCAGCGTGCGAGGAGCGGCTGAACACAACCTGAAAAACATTGATGTCGATTTTCCGGTTGGTCTGCTGACCGTGGTCTGCGGCGTTTCCGGTTCCGGAAAAAGCACGCTGGTGAATGACATCCTTGCGGCGGAAGCCTTGCGCACCTTGAACCGGGCAAAGACGATTGCCGGAAAACATGCCGGCATTCTCGGGCTTGAACAGTTCGACACCGTGGTGTTGGTCGATCAGGAACCCATCGGGAAAAGCCCGCGTTCCAATCCTGCCACTTACACCAAGCTCTTTGATTTGATCCGCGATCTCTTTGCCCAATGCTCGCTCGCCAAGATCCGCGGCTATGCCGCCAAGCGTTTCAGTTTCAACCTGTCCGGCGGCCGTTGCGAGCGCTGCCAGGGAGACGGCAGCATCAAGGTGGATATGCAATTTTTGTCCGATGTCTACGTCGATTGCCCGAGCTGCGCGGGACAACGCTTTAACCGCGAGACGCTGGAAGTCCGCTACAAGGGATTAAATATCGCCGAGGTCCTGTCCATGACCATCGATGAAGCTGCCGGCTTCTTCAAGGCGCATCCGTCGATGATGCTCGTCTTGAAAACCCTGCAGGATGTCGGTCTCGGTTATTTGCAACTGGGGCAGGCCTCCAATACCTTGTCCGGTGGTGAAAGCCAGCGCCTGAAACTCGCGATGGGACTCAGCCGGAAATCGCGCGGGCAGTCGCTGTATATCCTGGATGAGCCGACGACGGGTCTTCACTGGCTGGATATCCAAAAGCTCATGGATACGCTGTTCAGGTTGCGCGACGCGGGTAATACCGTGATCGTGATTGAGCATAATCTCGACGTCGTTGACCTTGCCGATTATCTGGTCGAGGTTGGGCCGCACGGAGGCCGGATGGGCGGGCAATTGATTTTCTCCGGCGAACGCAAGGCATTTGACGGTAACGTGCAGACGCCGACGGCTGTTGCCTTGGCAAAGAAACGCGACCGCAGGCAAGGGACGGTAGCATGAAACAAAAAACCATTTTGCGATCGGGTAAACGCCGTTTACATTAACGCTTCTCTTCATGCTGCCGTGTATTCTCAGTGATCAGGTAAAGTCCCAGGTGCTTATCGGTGTGGCCCAGGCCGCCTTGCCGTGCGTGAGCGAATTGTATCTCGGAAAGGAAAAACGCAATGTTGTGGTGCTTCTGGCAAAGACGCTGCGTGATGCGGAACAATGGGCCGAGGATCTGATCTTCTTCCGCAAACTACGCGAACCGGATTGCGATTGGACAGCCATGTCGCTGCCGTTTCTGACCCAGCTGGAGGAGGACGATCCGCGCAGTTATGAAATCGAGTGTGATTTGCTGGCGACCTTGAATTGCCTGCAGGTCCGTAAAAACAATGCCGCTTTGCCGTTGCTTTTGCTCGCCTCTACGCCCGAGGCGATTTTGCAGAAGCTGCCCATTCTTGAGGACTGGAATGATCTGTCGTTTGTCCTGAAAACAGGGCAGCGCATCGGCATGGAGGCGCTGGAGCAAAAGCTCGTGGAACTCGGGTATGATGCCGAGGCCTTGTGCGAGTCGCCCGGACAGTTTTCCCGCCGTGGCGGTATCATGGATATTTATCCCATGCAGGCGACGTCGCCGCTCCGTTTTGATTTTTTCGGGGACGAAATTGAATCCATTGCGCGCTTCGATCCTTCGACCCAGCGTTCCGCCGGAGTGGAAACCCAGGCGACAGTGACTCCGAAAGGCAGCCGTTTTGCCGCTTTCCAGGCGATGGCCTTGCTGGATTACATGCCGCAGTCCGTTCACTGGCTGATGCATGAACCCGGGGAATTGGCGGCGGATCATACTGAATTGTTTTCGAAACCCGAGACCATCAAGGCGCCTAACCCGCATTGGGACGATTTGCTTGCTAAAAGAAAACAGACAGATGATGCCTGGACGGCGTTTTCCCGGATCGACGCGGAAATGGGCATCTTCGGCGATCGGGTTCCGCGCACGGAATTTTCCACGGAGGATTTGCGTGCATACCGCAGTTTCCCGCAGGAAACCGCTTTCGGGCTCGAACGTTTTGAAAGCGAACACGGCGCCCGTCTGGACTTCTTGCAAACGCTGGCGGCCTGGGAGAAGGAAGGCGACGGCATCGTGGTGGTTTATAACAACGAAGGCGAACAGCAGCGCCTGAACGAATTGCTGGCCGAGGAAAGCACGCTCGACGGATTCCGTCCGCAGTTCCTCTACGGTAGCATCAACCAGGGTTTCATTTTCCATGCCGCCGCCGAGCGTAAAAAACAATTTCCGCGTTTCGCGTTCAAACGGAATCTCGTCATCGTGACTGACAGCGAGATCTTCGGGCGCTACCGCCAACGCGTGCCCCAGTTCAACAAACGCGCGCTGGTGCATCATTCGCAGGTTGACCAGTTGCTTGATTTTTCCGATCTCGTGGACGGCGATCATGTCGTGCATCTCTCGCATGGCATCTGCCGTTTCCGCGGGCTGAAAAACATCGAGTCGCGCGGACGTTCCGTCGAGGTGGTTTCCCTGGAATTCGCCGCCGAGAAAATCCTGCACCTTCCGTTGCACGAATCGCACCTGCTTTCCCGCTATGTCGGTTTGACGCGCACTGTTCCGAAGCTCGGGAAACTCGACGGGAAAACGTGGCAGCGAATCCGGCTCGAGGCTGAAAAATCCACGCTCGATTTTGCCGCGGAGTTGCTGCGTTTACAGGCCGAACGCATGGTCTTGCCCGGAATCGCCTTCGATAAGGATCACCCGTGGCAGCATGATTTCGAGACATCTTTTCTGTACAAGGAGACGCCCGATCAGCTCCAATCCATCAAGGACGCAAAGACCGACATGGAATCCCCGCACCCGATGGATCGCCTGATTTGCGGCGATGTCGGTTTCGGGAAAACCGAGGTGGCGATCCGTGCCGCTTTCAAGGCCGTGATGAGCGGCTGGCAGGTGGCGGTGATTGTGCCCACGACCGTGCTTTGCCAGCAGCATTTCAATACCTTCCGCGAACGCATGGCCGATTATCCCGTGGTGGTGGAAATGATCAGCCGTTTTCGCAGCGACGGGCAGCAACGGGAAATACTGCGTCAGTTGGCGGACGGTAGCATCGACATCATTGTCGGGACACACCGCTTGTTGAGCGAGGATGTTATCTTTAAAAATCTCGGTTTGCTTATCATTGACGAGGAACACCGTTTCGGCGTGAAGCAGAAGGAGCGCATCAAGCAGATACGCGGTAACGTGGATGTGCTCGCGATGAGCGCGACGCCCATTCCGCGCACGCTTTATCTTGCTCTCGTCGGTGCGCGCGATCTCAGCGTGATCGAGACGCCGCCTACCAACCGCCGGCCCATTCAGACTTTTGTAAAGAAATATGCTCCCGACTTGGTGCGCCAGGCGATTGAGTTTGAAATACGGCGCGGCGGACAGGTCTTTTATTTGCATAACCGTGTTCAAAGTATTTACCGCGTGGCCGAAATGCTCGAGACCATGCTGCCGTTGGCGCGCATTGCCGTCGGGCACGGGCAGATGGAAGAGGGCGAACTTGAACATATCATGACGCAGTTTGTCGCCGGGGCCTACGATGTGCTCGTCTGCACGACCATCATCGAAAGCGGTCTCGATATACCCAACTCCAACACCATCATCATCGAGGGTGCCGATAAATTCGGACTCTCGCAGCTCTACCAGTTGCGCGGGCGCGTCGGACGCTTCAAGCACCAGGCTTACGCTTACCTGCTGACACACGGCAGCATGCGCGACATCGCGCGCAACCGCCTGGCGGCGATGAAACAGCATAACCAACTCGGTGCAGGATTTAAAATCGCGCTGCGCGACCTTGAATTGCGCGGGGCCGGAAACCTCCTCGGTTCGGCGCAGAGCGGTCATATCGCCGGCATCGGTTTTGACCTCTATTGCCAACTTCTGCGCCAAAGCATTGCCCGCCTGAAAGGGCAGGCCGGGGCCGACCAGATACGTCCGATTTTACAGATTGATTTTCTGATTGTCGGCGAAGGCGGACAGGATGCCGAGGAGATGAAACTCAATACTTCCTACGAAGCAATCAAGTTCGGGGAGGAGAATCATGCTACCGTCCGCATGGCTGCTTACATTCCGCGTGATTACATCGAGGAAACACGGCTGCGCATCGATTTTTACCGCCAGATGGCCATGGCCCAGGATACGGAAACATTGGAGAAACTCGGCGAGGATTTAACCGACCGTTTCGGCAAGCTGCCTGAATCCGTCGAAGCCTTTTTGCTTTACCAGCAAGTCCGTTGCGTGGCCGCCGAAAAGAAAATCATGTTGGTACGTACCGAACAGGGCGTGCTCAAATGCCAGCGCGCCAACAAGAACCGTGACTACATCCAGATCGGCGCACGCTTCCCCCGCCTCATAAGCAAAACCCCCATGTCCCAACTCAAGGAAATCATTGCGTTTCTGAAAAGGGTAGAGGGGTAAATATACAAAGTATTACATATACAAAAAAGAAGTAGAGAGCCGATTACCTCGCAACTTTCCTTGGTTCTGTTTGCTTACAGTTTTGTACATGATTCCAATGGTTTCTCTCATTCAGTTTTTTCGTAAACAGGAATACAGGCTTGAAGCTGGTTTTGACTGACGGTATGCTGTGCAGAGACAATCCCCTTATTTTACATCACTTATGATAAATCGTATACTTCCTTGTTTTGCCTTGTGCTTGTTGATGCTGTCTGCTTGTGCTTCATCAAATAGTGTCACGCTTTATGACCTGCGTTGCGAAAACCTGAACAATCCTACCGGGATTGCCGTGAGCGTGCCGCATTTCAGCTGGAAAATAGCGGCGCAGGATAACGGTATGAAGCAAACGGCTTACCAAATCCTGGTCGCAAGCGATCCTTCGTTATTGGCCGTAGGAAAAACCGATCTATGGAATTCAGGAAAGATACAATCAGCGGATTCGGTTATGGTTTTATACCGGGGAAAGGAATTGCAGGCACGTTCCCATGTTTACTGGAAAGTAGGCGTCTGGGATGAGACAAACAAAGAACCTGTGTGGAGTGATGTATCCTCTTTCAGTGTAGGTCTATTGGCGGCATCCGATTGGTCCGGGGCGTATATCGGTTTTCCTTCCGGCGCCGGCAATCCCGAAAGTCCGTTGCTAAGAAAAGCATTCGACGTGGGTGCTTCCGCAGAAAAGGTTTTTTTACATCTTAACTCCTTGGGTTACCACGAGATTTACCTGAACGGCGCGAAGGTCGGCACGGCGGTTTTGTCACCGGCCGTATCCCAATTCAATAAACGCTCGCTTGCCGTGACTTACGACCTTACACCGCAGGTTAAGAAGGGAAACAATGAGCTGCTTGTCTGGCTGGGTCGCGGCTGGTATCATCCCGGTTTGCCCGGAGTGGTTTACAATGGTCCTTTGATGAAAGCGCAGCTGGAAACATTAAGCGCAGGGAAATGGAATACCGTGGCGGTCTCCGATGCCTCATGGAAGTGCGCGGAGAGCGGCTATACGGGTATCGGTACATGGAAACCCTGGGAGTTCGGCGGAGAAAGGGTTGACGCCGGAAAATTACTTGACGATTTCAGCACGGAATCGCTCAATACGGTGACCTGGCATCCCGCAGCGGAAGTAAAAGTGCCCGATCACACGGTTACGCCGATGATGACCGAACCGAACCGGATTCAAGCTACCGTCGAGCCGGTCAGCATCAGTCGCTTGAATGAAAATACGTGGTTGGTCAATATGGGAAAAGCGCTGACCGGTTATGCCGAAATCAAGTTTCCCGCCTTGAAGGAAAAACAGGAAATCATTCTCGAATACAGCGATCATCTTGAGGCAAACGGAAATCCGTTCGGCCAGGGACAAAAAGACCGTTATGTCGCATCCGGCAAAGGCAGTGAAGTTTTCAGGAATAAATTCAATTATCACGGATTCCAATATATCAAGATATCGGGTCTGGAATCGCAACCCGATCCCGCCGGTATAAAAGCGTATCTGATTCATACGGATTATAAGGGAATGTCTTCGTTTCAATGTTCCGATCCCGAGATGAACGCCATCCACGACATGATTCACTATACCTTGCGCTGCCTGAGCCTGGGCGGATATCTGGTTGATTGTCCGCAGATCGAACGGCTCGGCTACGGGGGTGATGGCAATGCGTCCACGCAGGCCGCACAGGTCATGTTCGATTTGTCTCCCCTGTATGCGAACTGGATGCAGGCCTGGGGCGATTGCATCCGCGAAGACGGCAGCATGCCGCATACCGCACCGAATCCTTACCGTGCCGGGGGCGGTCCATACTGGTGCGGATTCATCATCACGGCATCCTGGAAAACCTATGTTAATTACGGAGACGCGCGGCTGATTGAAACGTATTATCCCGAGATGCAGCAGTGGCTGGGCTATGTCGAAAAACATTCGGTCGACGGTCTTCTCCAGAAATGGCCCGATGTTGATTACCGCTGGTGGTATCTCGGCGACTGGGCGACTCCCACGGGCGTTGACCAGACAGCCCAGGCATCCGTTGATCTTGTCAATAATTGCTTTGTCAGCGAATGCTATGCAACGATGGAAAAAATCGCCAAGGTTCTGGATAAAACAGACGATGCAAAACGTTATGCCGAGCGCAAAGAGCAAATGCGGCAACGGATTCAGGAACGCTTTTTTGACAGTGCAAAGAACAGCTATGCTACCGGCTCCCAGATCGACTTAATTTATCCGATGCTGGAGCAGGTCACTCCGTCGACGCTTGCCCCGGAAGTAACAAAGACGTTGTTCCGCATGACCGAGCAAGAAAAGAAGGGACATCTCGCGGTCGGATTGGTCGGCGTTCCCGTACTCACCGAATGGGCGACCCGCAGCCGTTCCAGCGAATGGGTATACGGCATGTTAAAGAAGAAGGATTACCCGGGCTATTTGTACATGCTGGAAAACGGGGCCACCGCCACATGGGAACACTGGAACGGACAGCGGAGCTGGATACACAATTGCTATAACGGTATCGGTTCCTGGTTCTACGAAGCCGTAGGCGGTATCCGCTCCGATGAGAACTTCCCCGGATATAAAAAAGTAATCATTTCCCCGCAGATACCGAGCGGCATCACCTGGGCAAAAACCTCGAAAGAAACACCTTATGGTTTGCTGACCGTAAACTGGACTCTGGAACAGGGTGTGCTTGCTATGGATCTGATCATTCCTCCGGGATGCACGGCGGTTCTGGAATTGCCCGAAGCTGTCAGTGAATACGAATGGAACGGGAAACCGTGCCAGAAATCGGCAGGCAATGAAATCGGGAGCGGTACGCATAAGATAGCCTATCGATTGCAATAGTGCTGCGGCTTTCGTCGTATCTATGCGCCTGAATCTGAAACAGATTTTAGGCTTTCCATTGAAGCAAAAAATGAGGAAAGTAAGCTTTCCTTTCAACCAAGGTACATTCATGAATATTCGCAAAGGGTTATATCCCGTTCTTCTTTCCGTTCTGCTTCCGCTTTCTTTCTGTACGCAATCGGGAGCAAAAACCATTACCTTGGAATCCTTGCTGGACGAGATGGTTTCCGTTGAGGAATCGGCGCGCTATCCGGAACCGTTTTATACCTGCCGCCAGGAAAGCAGTTATGACCGCCGTTCGGTATCTCCTGATAAACCGGGATGGTTTGCCAATGATGACGGTTGGGGAGTGATCCGCGTGGATGAGAAAGACGGACGGAAGGAAAAGGTGCTTTTTGACGAGGTTGGTCCCGGCGTGATCACGCGCATCTGGATCACGACCTTGGACAAGCGGGGCACCTGGCGTTTTTATTTTGACGGATCGGATAAGCCGGACTGGATCATTCCTGCGTACGACCTGATGCGGATCGGCATTCCGTTCCTGGGTCGAGGCCTGCTTCAGCCGCACACCAGCTACAGTCCCGAGGGCAAGGGCGGTAACACGCTCTTCCTCCCGATCCCTTACGCAAAAAGCTGTAAAATCACCTTTGAGGACGAGCCGGGCGTGAACCCGACACCGAAGTATTATCACGTCAATTTCCGGAAATATCCGAAAGGGACGATGATTGAGACATTTTCGAAGGCGGTGATAAATCGCGCAAAAGATAAAATCGCCGCAGTCGATAAACTTTTGCTCAGTCCTCCGCAAAAGAAAGCCGACAGCCTGTCTGCAGGCAAGCAGTTAAATGCCAAGGAAACGCTACGCTTGGAACTGCCCAAGGGCGAATACGGCGTTTACCGCGTTACGTTCAAGATCAAAGGCGCCGACCCTGAACAGTATGCGCAAATCATGCGGGAAATTATTTTCCAGGCCAAGTTTGACGGTAAAGATACGGTCTGGGTTCCTTTAAGCGATTTTTCCGGCGGCGGCATGGGCGCTCCTGAGGTGCAAAGCTGGTTCCTGACTGCTGACGGGAAAGGTACCGTGGAAAGCCGTTGGCTGATGCCGTACAAACAATCAGGAACATTAATGCTGAAAAATCTGAACGACCAGGCCGTTGACGTCAGCATGGATGCTACCGTCTCAACGCTACTCTGGGACGAGCGTATGCTTTATTTCCATTCATCCTGGAGACAGGAACGCGGGATTCCGATTTACAAATGGGACGAAGGGGAGTTGTGCAAGGACTGGAATTTTGCGACCATCCAGGGAAAAGGCGTTTACAAGGGCGACCTTCTTTCCCTGTTCAACCATGCTCCCGCCTGGTACGGGGAAGGGGATGAAAAAATCTGGGTGGATGACGATATCTTCCCTTCGCATTTCGGAACCGGTACGGAAGATTACTACAACAGTTCCTGGGCTCCCGTGGTTCCGTTCCATACGCCGTTCGGCGGTGCGCCGCGTGCGGACATGGACAGCTCGCACGGTTATAACGCATTTTTCCGGACGCGCAACCTCGACGGGATTCCTTTCGGCAAAAGTTTCCGTTTCGATATTGAAATGATGGGCTGGCAGCGGGGAACCGTGGACTATGCCACCACCATTTACTGGTACGGTGACTATGCTGCAAAGGCGATCGGTACTTCGGGCGAGGACGAAGCAACGAGGGCGCTGGTTCCCGTGCCTCCGAATCCGGTTACTTACAAGATCGAAAAAGACAGCCTGGAATTTGAAGACCTGAAACCCGTCGACGTGTCACCTTCCATCCATACCGAACGGCAACGCATGCTGGATTTTGCGGACGGAAAATGGGGCAAGGCCTACCAGTTTCTCGGAAAGGACTGCAAGCTCGGCGATCACGTCACGTTTGAGTTTGAAAACCTCGAGAACCGTCCTTACGCACTGACCGTTTATGCCACCAAGGCATCGGACTACGGCATCCTTTCGTTCACGGTTAACGGAAAAGATACCGGTGTTACCTTTGACGGCTACAGCGTAAACGTGGTCAATTCCGGACCCATCGCCTTGGGCAGCTTTACTCCGGTGAACGGGAAAATCACCCTGAAAATAAGCATTGCCGGAAGCAACGAGAAAGCCGTCGACGGAAGGTATGGAAAATACCTTTTCGGCCTTGATTGCATCACGCTGAGATAGCGTCACGGAAACGCAATAAGTGATTCCCACCGGAAACTTTATGGCGTATTTTCCGTTTAAACAACAAACGCGATAGCACTTTAACATACTTATCATGAAAAATAAAAAAATCCTTACCTTGGCTGTTTCGCTGCTGACTCTTGTTCCCTGTTTGTCTGCGGAAGAGATCTCGATCAACATCACGAAACAATATCTGAACCTTCCGGTATCGCACCGTCAGGACCGGAAAACAATGAGCTTCGAGGCGGAAGGCGCAGAAGGGCGGAACTTTGTCATCCGTCTGACAGCGGATACCCCGGATTACTGGGTATTCAGCGATGTTTCCGCATACAAGGGAAAAACACTGAAGATCAGCTTCCCCGGGGAAAACACCGGATTGAGCAAGATTTATCAGGCCGACACGATCGAGGGACAGGATGCGATCTATAAGGAAAAAAACCGGCCACAGATTCACTTTACCACCCGCCGCGGTTGGATCAACGACCCGAACGGACTCATTTATTACGAGGGTGAATACCATTTGTTCTATCAGCATAACCCTTACGAGCGTGATTGGGAAAACATGCACTGGGGCCACGCTGTCAGCAAGGACCTGATCCATTGGGAGGAATTGCCCGAGGCTTTGTATCCCGATAAAAACGGAACCGCTTTTTCCGGTTCGGCTGTGATCGATTACGAAAATACATCCGGATTCGGAAGCAAGCAAAAGCCGGCCATGGTTGCGTTTTATACCGGGGCCAGCCCTGAGAAGCAGGTGCAGTGCGTTGCCTACAGCCTGGACAAGGGACGTACCTGGACGAAGTACGAAGGCAATCCGGTCATCGACTCCAAGGCGAAGTGGAACAGCCAGGATACCCGCGATCCGAAAGTATTCTGGTATGAGCCGGGAAAACATTGGGTCATGGTGCTGAACGAACGCGACGGTCATTCGATTTATAATTCCAAGAATCTGAAGGAATGGACGTACCAGAGCCACACGACGGGATTCTGGGAATGCCCCGAATTGTTCGAATTGGCTGTGGACGGCAATGCGAACAACAAGAAATGGGTGATGTACGGAGCCTCCGGCACTTACATGATCGGCAAATTTGACGGGAAAAAATTCACGCCGGAACACGGCAAGTATTACTATGTTACCGGCACCGCTTACGCCGCCCAGACCTTTAACAATATGCCGAAGACGGACGGCAGGAGAATCGCCATTGCCTGGGGACGCGTTTCCCATCCGGAAATGCCGTTTAACGGCATGATGCTGACACCTACCGAGATGACGCTCAAAACGACCAAGGACGGCGTTCGCATGTTCAGCGCTCCCGTGAAGGAACTCGACCAGTTGCAGGGCAAGGAACAGACATGGACGAACCTGAAAGCGGACGAGGCAAACAAAGTGCTGCACGAATTCAGCGACGCCGATGCGCTCCGCATCAAGACGACGATCAAGCTTTCCCATGCTACCGACGCAGGATTCAATCTCTACGGTCAGCGCATGATCGGTTACGACATGAATTTCAACCTGGTGAACGGCGTCTTCTATTCGCCGCAGGATATGACCAGCATGGAACTTTCCGCGGATATCATCATTGATAAGACCACCATTGAAGTCTTCATCGACGGCGGCGCTTATTCCTACTCCATGGAACGCAGACGGCATGGCGGTAACACCGAAGGCTTCCATTTCTGGGGTAACAACATCGAGGTGAAATCAATCAAACTGTATCCGATGAAGTCCATCTGGAAATGATTTTATGAACAGCAAAAAATTCATTTGGCTTTGCCTTTCGGGGATGCTTATCCCCGTTTTTGCACAGGCCCAGGGTCTTACCAAGACACAGGGGAAAGCTCCCCGGATAGTAAATATCATTAATTTTATCCGGCAGTCGGAACCCCGAGATGCGGCAATCACCGAGGATGTCCTTTACGAAACGGTGCATGAACAGGTCAAGCAACTGAATAAATACGGTCTGCCCGGAACGTTCCTGCTGCAGTACGACGCGCTGATTAATCCGCGGTACCAAACCCTGCTGAAGGAACAGTTGCGTTCCGGTTCGGAAGTGGGCGCGTGGTGGGAAATCACCCAGCCGCATGTCGAAGCGGCCGGATTGAAATGGCGCGGGCGTTACTCCTGGGACTGGCATGCCGATGTGGGTTTTGCCACGGGCTATACGCCGGAAGAGCGCGAGAAACTGGTCGATGTGTACATGAAAAAATTCAAGTCCATATTCGGGAAATATCCGGCTTCCGTCGGTTCATGGTTTATTGACGCGCATTCCTTGGCTTACATGTACGAGAAGTACGGTATCGTGGCATCCTGTAACTGCAAGGATCAGGTCGGGACGGACGGCTACACGCTGTGGGGCGGTTACTGGAACCAGGCGTATTATCCGAGCAAGAAAAATGCGTACATGCCGGCACAGACAGCTGCCGGGCAGATACCGGTTCCGATCTTCCGCATGCTGGGCAGCGATCCGATTTACCAGTATGATACCGGCTTGGGTCACTCGATCCAGGGCGTGATCACGCTGGAACCTGTGTATCATGACGCGGGCGGAAACGAGGACTGGGTGAAGTGGTTTCTGAACGTGATTGCTGAGGAGCCTTGCCTGGCGTTCAATTATACGCAGGCGGGACAGGAAAACTCCTTTACGTGGGCGGGCATGAAGAAAGGGCTGGAAATACAGATTCCCTTGATTGATTCGCTGAGAAAACAAAACAAGGTCCGGGTAGAGACTCTGGAACAATCGGGGAAATGGTTTAAAAAACAGTTTCCCGTGACTCCCGCGACTGCCGTGACTGCCATGACGGATGTCCGCAACCTCGGGCATAAGACCGTCTGGTTTAACAGCCGTTATTACCGTGCCAACCTGTTATGGAAAGAGGATGCGTTCCGTATCAGGGATATTCATCTTTTTGACGAACGCCTGGAATCCGATTACCTGAAAAAGGCTGGAACATCGAACCAGTGTATTTACATGACCCTGCCGATCGTTGACGGCTTTCTCTGGAGCACCCGGGAAGAATTGGCCGGCTTACGCCTGATGCGTTCCGATGCTTCCGGCAAGACCGAGGAGCTGCTTCTGGCGAATCCTGTAGTGACGGAACTGGGCGGCAATGTATTGCAGGTCAAGGCCACGGAAAAATCAGGCAAGGTTTTCACAATCATTTTCCATGAGGACTCTTTTGAGATGAAGTGTGAGAATGCCGACAAGGATTTCACATGGTTCTTGGAAATGACGGCCGCAAAATCCGCCAAGCTGCCGTTCGTCTCGGTTGAAGACAAACAGATCACGGCGGCATGGAACGGTTTCGCTTATGCCATCGGATGCAGGGAAGGGCACGCGGAGAACGCTGAAGGCAGCGTGTTTCGCCTCCGGCCGGAAAACAACCGCATCGTAATGGATTGCAGCAAACGGTAGCTTTCATGCTACCGTTTTTTTTTATTCGCTTTCGGTCTTCCTGAAGCGCGCGCGGATTTTATTAAGGATGATGTGCAGCTCGGCTTTGTCCTCGAAATTGATGAGGTAAAGGATGCCGAAATACAGCGTGGCGCAAATGCCGATAACCGCGAACAGGGCGAGCATCAGGGTAAACTTGCCGGTAGCATAGACCCCGAGCCAGCGCCAGAGACCATAGGCGGCTGCACCCATGCAGATGCAGGCGATCGTCATCTTGAATAGGGAAAGGAAGAATCCGCCGCCGCGCAGGTGTTCGTTTTTTCGCACAAGCAAGGTCATTAGCACGGCGGATTGGAAGCCGCCGGAAAGGAAGTTTGCCCAGGCCAATCCGATGACGCCAAAGTCCAGAAAAACAACGACAAAGCTGCAAAGCACGTTCAGAACCATGCTGACCATGGCTACTTTCATCGGCGTTTTCATTTCCTTCTGGGCATGAAAAGCGCGGGTCGCGATGGTGGAGAGGGAATACCACGGCAGGCTGAGCGCAAACACGGCGACAACGGGTGCGCAGGCCTCCACGCTTTGCTTGCCGAATTTGCCCCATTGGAAGAGCAGCGACGTGATGGGGTCGTTGAGCACGACCATCCCGACCGCGGCGGCCATGTTGATTGCGAGGATAAAGCGGGTTGCGCGGTAAAAGGAATCGCGGAAATGCGTCATGCTGCCGCCGGAAACCGCACGGGAAAACTCAGGGAAGAAAACGGTTGCCAGACCGACGGTAAATACGCCGATGGGCAGCTCGATCAGCCGGTTTGCGAGATAAAGGATGGAAATGGACGTGTCGTCGAGATTCAGCGCGATCAGCCGCGAGATCAGCACATTCAGTTGCATGACCGAGGCGGCGGTGACGCTGGGAACAAAGAGTTTGAACACGTGGCTGACCTCGGGGGAGCCGGTAGCATCGGGTTTGAAGGTCCAGCCATGCTTTTTCATCGCTATCCACGGCAGCGTCATCTGGATGATACCGCCGATGAGGACACCGTAGCAGAGCACATACATTTGCTGTCCGGGATCGTTAAAGAGCCGGGCGACAAACAGCGAGGCAATCATGCAGAGGTTCAGCCAGACGGCAGAGAGCGCGGCGACGGCGAAACGGCCGAAGACATTTAACGCGCCGGACAGCAGGGCTGCCATGCAGATGAAGAAAAGATAGGGGAAAAGCACGTAGCTGAGCTTGCAGGTCCAAAGCTCTTTTTCGTCCCTGGCAAAACCGCCGAAATGATAGACCATGATGCAGGCGATGCCGATCAGCGTGATCGCGCATAGGGCGGCTGTCGTGCGCGTGACGATTTTGTTGATAAAGGAAAAAGCATGGATCTTTCCGCCCTTTTCCATCGTATCGGAGAGGACGGGGACAAAGGAGGACGTGAGCGCGCCTTCTCCCATCAGGCGGCGAAAGAGGTTGGGCAGGGTAAAGGCGGCCACGAAAGCGGCATTCAGAGGGCCGAGCGGAAACAGCGCCATGTAGAGGATATCGCGTAATAAGCCAAGGCAGCGGGAACCGATGGTTGAGCCGGATACAATGAGCGTATTCTTGAGGATATTGGCCATATGCGAATAATCAAAAAGTGATCCAAGCACTTAATTTCAGCATTGTCTATTCACTTTTCTACGTCAGACTGTTACTTGCACAATTCTAAACTGCTTATACAATAAAGAAACTATGAGTCTGATCCAAAAATTGACAGAACGTCTTACCCGACACCCCAAACGTATCGTATTTCCCGAAGGAGCGGACCCCCGTATCATTCAGGCTGCCAGAAAATTTGCAAGCATGCGTCTCGGCGTACCCATATTGCTCGGCGACCGTGCGCAGATCAAGGAACGCGCCCAGCGCTTGGATATTGACCTGACGGGTATCCGTATCATCGAGCCGGAACGCAGCGAGGAACGCGAACAGTTTGCCCAGAAAATGCAGGGTTTGCGCCGCTTCCAGGATTTACGCGAGTTTGAGGTGATGGAATATATTTCCAACAAGAACTATTTTGCCACGCTGATGGTGGCGACAGGACAGGCGGATGCCGTTGTGGCCGGAGCCACGCAGACCGCGTCCAGCGCGCTGCGTCCCGTGTTGCAGTTGCTGCCTTTGCAGAAGGGCATCACCTCGGTTTCATCCATGCTTTTACTGGATACGGAAGAATCCCATCTCGGTTACGAAGGCGTGCTTTTCCTTGCTGACTGCGGCGTTATTCCTGATCCTACACCGCAGCAGCTTGCGGATATTGCGGTCATGACGGCCACATTGGCCCACCATCTGACAAACGAGATTCCGCGTGTGGCCATGCTGAGCTACAGCACGAAGAGCAAGGGTTCAAGCAATGCTACCGTCACCAAGATGCAGGCCGCAACCCAGTTGGCCCACGAGAAGGCGAAGGAAGCCGACTGCCAGATCGAAATCGACGGCGAATTGCAGGTTGACGCCGCGCTTTCCTCGGTGACTGCGGAGCAAAAAGGTATCGGCGGCGTAGTTGCCGGAAAGGCCAATGTGCTCGTATTCCCCGATCTGGCGAGCGGTAACATTGCCTCGAAGTTACTTCACGTGATTGCAGGAACGCCGATTTACGGACCGATCCTGACCGGACTGACAAAGCCGGTTGCGGAAATCAGTCGTGGTGCGAGCGCCCATGATATTTTTGGTGCAGCTGTATTGGTCGGTTGCCAGGCCGTTGACCACCGATTCCTTTACAGAAAGGAGCATCAGGTAATCAATCCTGAGGAATTCAAAGACAATGCCTAACAGCATTTCACCCTGGGACAGAGATAACAAAGGGCTGTTGAAAGGCCCGAAAAACACGACAACCAAGCGTTTGTTTATTGCCGGGACGCGCATGAACGAAGGCAAGACAACCGCCTCGCTCGGTTTGTTCGAGGCGCTTCGCGCGACAGGACTGCGCATCGGTTATATCAAACCGGTCGGTCAGCGTGTGATCAATGTGAACGGGAACAAGATCGACGAAGACACCATTCTCGTGAACGAGGTGTATAAGGTTCAGGTTCCTATTGAGGCGATGAGTCCGGTCGCGGTGGACGGTAGCTTCACCCGGGATTACCTGGATGATCCCCAGACGATCCGCCCGCAGCTGATCGACTCGATTTGCCGCGCGTTTGACCGTACCGCCTACGAAAAGGACATCGTTATCATCGAAGGATCGGGGCATGCGGGGGTCGGTTCTGTTTTTGATCTTTCCAATGCCCAGGTGGCAAAACTTTTGGACGCAAAGGCGATCATCGTGTCCTCAGGCGGTATCGGCAGGCCCGTTGATGAAATTGCGATGAACAAGGCCTTGTTTGACAACTGCGGCGTGCCGCTTATCGGGGCGATCATCAACAAGGTCAAGTCCGACAAAATGGACATGATCCGCAAGTATGCCAGCAAGGCGCTGTCCTTTCACGGGGTGCCGTTGCTGGGAATCCTGCCCGTGCGCACTCAATTGGAACGGCCGAGCCTGACGCAGATCATTCACGAAACCAATGCGCAATGGATTTGCGGCGAGCAGTTTTCCACGAATGAAACGATTTACGACGTGGTGATTACCGCGCGGAACGCACGTTCCATCCTGAGTTATTTCAAGCGCGGAACCCTTTTTATCACGCCGAGCGAACGTGAGGACGTTATCTTTGCGGCTGTGGCCGCGGCAGGTATTTCCAACGAACGGATTATTTCCGGCATGATTCTTTCCGGTAAGGAATTGCCGCATCCGAACATTATCCAGATGCTGAAACGGACGGATATTCCCGTGGCCATGGTGGATACGGACAGTTATGAGTTGACGACACAGATCAACAGTATCACCGCCAAGACGCAACCGACCGATCACGACAAGATTCCGATCATTCAGGAAATCTTCCGCGACAATATCAATCTGAGCCTCCTGCTTGAGCAGCTGTGAGCGCTGGCGGTAGCATGCGCGAGTGTGGGATGCTACCGTGTGCTATCCATCACATTATGCTGACGCATGAAATGTGTTATCTTCTGTCTTGACGACGGCAACCCCATTCCGTCATAGTTTCGCCTTTCTTTTCGAGCTGTAGCGCAGCCTGGCTAGCGCATTTGCATGGGGTGCAAAGGGTCGTGAGTTCGAATCTCACCAGCTCGACCACTTTTTAAGGGGTTTCCATCTCGGAAGCCCCTTATTTATTGCCATCACTGGACTTGCAGTAACCGGATGGCAGGTTTAAGAATTTCAGATTGTAACCGCGCGAAAAATTAAGTTTTCCGGCTGTTATTTTTCATGCATAAGCTTTACAAAACATATTTTTTGGCCGTAAAAGGCAATTTTTGCTGAGTTGAGAGACGTTGAATTAATCTACAGTTCAAATAAAGAGCCAGTCGTTTGACATTAATTATCATTTTAATATTTTTTTTCGTATAGTTTTTGTCTTAATAAAAGGTACATATGTATATCAGGATTTTTGCGACAACCATCGTTTCCATGGTGATTTTGGAAACTGCATTTGCAGAGCAACGTTACGATTTCTCTGGAGATATCACAACGGGAATAAATGTGGATTATCAGGGAACGGATGATCTCTATGTCACCTATTATGGGGGAACGTTAACAAACGGAGGTGCTGTTCCGTTTGATGTAAGGTCTTCTTCAAATACTTACACTAGTGTCAATATCGGATATATGCCTGATGGAAATTTAGGAGTACCTGCTGGGACGATTAATTCTTCGGATGTGGGTGTTTTTATAGAATCATCTTCTCAATTGGCGGTTAGGAATGCTGCTAGTATTACTAGCGCAAGGGAAGGCATTTATTTCAGTGTTTATGATAATAATACAACAAATACACTTTATAATCAGGGAAGTGTAACCAGCAATCAAACTGGCGTGTATTTGAATCAATACAGTGGCGATGCAATCGTTAATTTCCAAAATGACGGTCATGTAAGCGCTTCGGGGGCAGGGGCCATTACAGCGGTTATGATTGATAATGGCGGTGATCCTGCCATGGGTTCTTTTAGTATTGCCAATAATGGAACTATTCAGGGTATGAGTAATGCTTCTGCAATAAGTAATGTTGATAATGCTACCAAGAGCATAGAAGTATCTAACCTGTCTGGTGGTGTTATTTCTGCGATTAATGCCGCAGTTTACATAAGCGGCGGAAGTAGAAGTACAATGATCGACAATGTCAGCATAAGTAATACCGGTACAATTCAGAGTTCCACGTATTCATCCGATATTAGCTATGCAGATTCAGTAAGCATTATAAATAGCGGTATGATGACAGGGACAGTTCGTATGGAGGGCATTGGTGTCTGTGATTTCAAAAACAGTGGAACGATTTATGTAAGTGACGGTTCTGGCGCTCTTATTTTCAATGTAGACAGTGGAACCTTTGAACACATGTCAGGCAGTACAATCAATGGTGAGGTATACATATATGGGAACAGCACCTTTGTTGTTCATAATGGCTCAAACAAAATAACAGGAGGTAATGTTTCTCTCAACAGCGGTACGATGCTGAAGCTTGTTTTTGATACCAACGAACTAGGGTCTCTGGTAGCGGCGGGAAGTGTTAATCTTTTTGGTACCACGTTGCTTTTGGATCTTACCAATGCATCAGATATCAACGTCTTGGATCAATATGTATTAGTAGCAAGCGATACGGCAATAAATGGGGCGTTTTTAGGTTTGTCTCAGGGAAGTACATTTTGGGAAGGCAACTATGAATTCCAGATTACGTATGGCACAAATGACATATCTTTGACAGTACTGAATGTTATTCCGGAACCTTCATCGTATGCACTGTTTATGGGATTGACAGGGGTCGGGCTATTGACACTGCGTCGTCGTAAAAGTTTTTGTTCAGGCGTATCATCGGATGCCTTTTTAAGCAAGGGAGCAAGAAGGATTTAACAGATAAACAGCATAGTCATAAAACGACAAAATATCTGCAACCGGATGAATAACTCGTTTTGCTCTCATTGCACTCAATCTTTCAGGGGTTTCTGTAACAGAAACCCCTTATTTTTACAAAAGAGACTTTTAACGCCGGGCCAGCAATATAGTTGCTGAGAATACCAGCGGCGAACAACGATACGGCGAAGTTAATGCATAAAAACCGGACAATGGCGTTTTTATGAGTCCTTTTAATGCAATCCAAACAAACAGGGGCTGTCGCCCTGATGAAATCGGAATAGTAATTTTTGTGGGTCTTGGCAAACCCCGTATTCCCGGTATAACTTGTACTAACATTTGCCTTGTAATAGGGAACAGTATAACGACTGCGGGCGCGACAGGGGTATGTGTCGCCGTTATTTTGCGAGAGATCGATTATTTTTTCATCTTATGTTCCTTCGGAACGGGTTGTTTGTGTATCTTCAAAAGGATACGGTGGAAAGTTATCCAAATTGTAATTTAAAAAATACCAATCATCCTCACCGCCTTCGGAATTTCCCGGAACATGATAGTGATTGGACAATTCATTTTCACGCCTCAGGGCTTCCCAAAAGCCTTTTGCCGCAAGTTCATCTTTTTTAAGCAGTTCTATCAGCTCTTCGATCAAGGTTGCGCGGTTATTGCACCTTTCAAAAGTGCACCAATCATCTATTCTTTTATGTAGAATTTCTTTTATTTTTTTTGAAACCTCAATACTGTGATCTTCCATTTTTTCATAGATCCCATTTAGTATTTCCAAATCTGCGGTTCCTTGCATTTGAAAGATCTCTGCAAGCAAAGGTTGGTCATCTGCGGACATTGTTTCCAGCAATCTTTTACCTATATCAGTATAACTAAAATTCAATATAATGGTTGTTTTTTCCAACCTGTTGAGATTTTTCAATTTCTCATATGCCTGTTTTGCTATTTCCGCATTGGCATGAGTGGCAACATCAAACAAAATTTCTCTATCAATATTTTTATTCAAAAGAACTGAATTGGCAAATTCACCATATTGATACTTGGCGAAATAAGAAAGAGCAGCTTTGTCTGTAATTCGTTCACTTATAATGGATCTGATGATATCCAGATATTCACCGCGGCTCTTTGCAATTTGTATAAGTTCGGCTTCGTCGTGAATTTTTTCCACTTCTGCTTTTCTTTTTTCATACAAAAGCCTGTTCCGTTTGCCAAGAGCCTCTCGTCTCATGAATTTGTTTACAGCAACTGATTCCAGTTTTTTTAGCAAATCAATGTCGCTTATGCGTTCTAAGGCATTTTCTGCTTTTGCTGAATTTTCCTCAGCAGAATCATATTCTGAAAAAAACATATTTTTGGCGATATCGAAATCAGATGACTCGCTTTCCGGCAGGTTGATTTTTTCTTTTTTTTCCGGATCTACAGCAATGCCATTTTTTGTAACTTGCGGGGTTCCTGTCATGTTGATAGGCAATACTTCGTTCCACCAGTATTGAACGTTGGTATGATCGACCAGACGACGCTCGTTCCTGCTTTCTGTTATGGCGCCAATCACCGCGCCGACAACTGTTGCAGCAAGGGTTATGCCAATCATCGGCGGAAAGGTCTCTAAAACATAAAACCAAGCCAGAACAGCACTCGTAATCATACCGGCAAAAAGCCCGATTATGCCGCATACCAAACTTGCCTGAGATACAGCGCCTTTGAGTTTTGGATTCTGGCCACAATAAGGACATTTGCCATGAGGATAGTCTATGGTTTGCAACATGGACGGTTGTGCGAATAAATAACCTGTTGCGACTTCCTGACGCACGGCATCAATGCGGTCGTTCAGCTTTTTTAACAAACCGTCTTCAAGTTGCTTTTGCACATCCTGTAAGCTTGATTTAGTCTGCACGGAGTGTTTTTCCTCTATACAACATGAGTCCCATGGTGTCGTCTTGTGACATTTTCCGCAAGTAAACCGATAATAAAATGTCCGTTTTCCGCTTACGGTATATAGATTGTAGTATCCACCCATGATTGTTATTTGTTTATGCCTCGTGAGACCGGTTACTTATTTTAAATGGATTTTGGCTCAACAAAATCGAGCCTGTATCTTTTCTCGTTGAAATATGTGATCCCTGCTTTCCGGCATTCTTTGCCGAGGCGGTCCGTGCAAATCTTATCAATATCAAAATAAATGCTTTGGGAGCGGTTAATGAATTTTATAATTTTAAGAAACATGTTGTTATGAATTTTCTGGGCATTTCGTATTTCAATAATGCGTGCAATCGCATCATTCTCGCTGAAAAAGCAGGCTGATATAATGGTATAAACCAACAAAAAGCTTGTGGCGAAAAGCATCATAAAACCGCCATGCCTGGCAATGGCTGAGGGAAGGGCATGACTGCAAATAAAATAAGCAATGATGGCCGATAGCATAAAATTAATGAACAGGAATTTTATAATTGTATTTTTGTGCGTCCTCTTAAGGCAGTTCAGGCAAACGGAGGCTTTTCCCCTGATGAAATTCGAATAATAACTGGTGTATATTTTGACGCTTCCCGTATTTCCATCATAGTTTGTCCTGATGTCTGCCTTATAATAGTGAAAAGTATAAAGACTGCTGGTGCCGCAAGGGCACTTGCCGCTATTATTTTGAGAGAGATTGATTATTTTTTTCATTTGGTGCTTCGTTATTCGTCCGTCAGTGTTTTAATGAGTTGCCTGTTTGGCACCTTCCATCGCTTTATATTTCAGTATCGCTATGAAAATTACTACTAGCAAACATCCATATGGTCAAGTTAACAGCGTCACTGGGTTATGTCGTCTGCACAAACTTCCTCAACAGGTCTAAGTGAGGTTATGCAATTTTTCTATCATCTACGTTGAGCTCTGTTCCGCCCTTGATCCAATGCTACTGCGTAAACTTCCTCCAATATCCGCCAGTGGTGCTGAAGTGATTCTTTTAAAGAAATATTTCTCGTTTCTAAGGCATTAATCAGTGCATCAATATCGCTACGCCAATCAATGGAAATTGGGAATTCGTCGGCAAGGAGAGCGTTTAATGCTTCGATTTGAGCAACAGAGAACAGCCAAAAGACCTCAATGGAAAGCTATGGAAACAAATTTTGAAGAATATGACGTTTTGCTGGGTTAGGAGATCAAAAATTCGTGATATCTTACTTCGTAAAGTGTATGGTATAGGTTTTTTTCGCGGTATCATTACCGTCTTCCGGAAAGATGGTAATAACTGCTGTATCTCTGCTACCGACCGGCGGATTGATGGTAACCGCAGCATTATTGGTGGCGTTTACCCGGATTGGCGGATAATTATTTGCCGAGCGTTTATAGGTTAAGGTCAGATTTTCATCAAATTTATCGGCAACATTAACACCATCCAGCGTAATTGCATTTACCTTATAATTATCATGACTTGGATTTTCATTGCCGTATACCTCCATTTCAGTGAGACCCAAAGCCTTTCCATCACGAGCCTCCATTCTCAGACGAAGCAAATGAGTTTTTACCGGCTTGAAAGTAATACTCGTCATGGAAGTTGAACTAAGTTCATCCGGATTTGGCTTGTTAATGTACGTTACTTCTTTCCAGTTGCCGGCGGCGTTAAGCGGACTGTTTTCCCATTCCAGCACATGATTATTACGTTGTTCTATTTTATAATCAATAGGTCCGGTGTAATACTCGACATAATAGGCTTTCGGCGTATCAATCGAACCGGGACTTTTCTCACGGAAGAATCCGGCGTTTACCTGATTCACATATCTTTCCACCGGTATGCCTTCATAAGCGATCGTAGCCGTAACCCAATCCTCGCTTCGCATGCGATCCGGATTTCCGATAGATTCGTCACAGACCCAGTTACTCCAGATTTTTTTACCGGTACCGTTATTAAAATCAGTCACTCCATCATTGATATAAGACACGTCATCGGATGAATTTCTTTTGCTGTAATCGTCGTTTGTGTAAGAAGCCAAAGCGACCGGCAAAACATATCCATTACGGATGATGATATAGTTACGGCTTCTGGCTGCTTCTCCCACACGAATATTGGCGGTTGTCTTCAAGGTATGCCCCTCGATCTGTACGGTGCCTTTTACCGCGACAATACTTTCTTCTGCCACATCAAAATCCGATTCCTTCATTGGCGACCATGCTATCGGGATATTTGATTCCATGTTACCGTCTGTGAAATATACAAAGACATTGTTCGGAAGTTCAGGAACCATACCGCGCGGAGTGGCAGTGGAAACCTGTTGCGCTACAGCAGCATTCCGCACAACCACAGTCGCTTTCGGACGTAGCTTCTGCCCTTCCACCGTTCCTGACGCAACAACGCTGCCGTATGTATCATAAAGCGATTGATCAACATTCTCCCAGGAAACAGAAACTCCCTTGGAAAGACCCTTATCAAATTCCGCTTTCACTTTGCTTGGCAAAATCGGAACAATGCCTTTTCCCGTGTATACGATGATTCCTTCATAGGATACAACTTTCTTTGGCGCTGCGTTTGGCTTTATGGTAAAAGCTACCGGCGCTGAATCCACCACTTCGGACAGATAACCTATGTGCGCAGTAACTTCTACGATTCCCGGCTCGTAGGCATAAAGACTGCCTCCGATTACTGCCGCATGACCGCTTTTGTCGGCGACGGAAAATCTTATGGAAGCGATATCATTTCCAAGAATATCTCCGTTTTCCAATGTTCCCGTAATGTTTAGCGGAGTAATATCGTCTTCGGTAATCGCTTTTGTCTGATTTGTAATCGCTGCTGTTTTCAGTCTCACAGGTTCTTCCACAAACTGTACGGAATAATTCTGAATAGTATGTCCATCCTCCGAAATCACCATTACATGAGCAGCTCCGTCACGGCGAAGCGCCTGCCGGATGATAAAGACAGCATGGTCTTCAGCGGTCGCCGTCACAACAGGGATAGAAGCATCAAACCGCAGTCCACGGGTATAAAGCAGTGTATTGCCATCAAAGTCCTCCAGTGGCTTTCCGTCCAGACAGATTGATGAAAGAGCCGCGTGTGAACCGTATTTCACATCCTTACCGTAAATATCGATTTCGGTTATTTTTCCCATATCCTTGAACGGATTATCGGTATTCGGAGGGAAAACAAAAACGAAGCGCAGTTTATCCGTCATAACCGGATCAAAGGACACGGATTGCCCGGTATAATTTTCATTTTCAGTCATCCTGCCGGAAAATGCAGAAGTCATGCTTTGCCCGGATACAGGAACCCAATCGTTGCCGTTCCAATATTCGATCGTCATCCCCGTGGGAATTTTCCAGGATTTTATGGAAGAGAACCAAAGCCGCACATGGCTGATTTCATACGCTTTCGGCAATGTAAAGGTAACGGTATCGTTCTCCCTGGCAGTTCTATGCCAGTTGCCCCATCCGTTTTCCATCTCATAAATTCCGTCGTTGATCTGAGAAACAGGATGACCTCCGTTTCCTTCCTCATAAGTCGCCTCGACAACCGTCCCGTTCCCGGCGCGGCTGATCACCACATCGGACAGTTCATCCACTGTACGGATGCGTGCGGTTGCTTTCATCTCGGTATTTGCCACCGTTCCTTTGATAATAATTTCACCCGCTTTGTTCATAGCTCCGTCCGGAATGGCATCCCATGCTACCGCCCGCATTTCCATCAATCCATCGGACCAGAATACCGAAACCTTCTCTGGTAGCTCTGGTGCAATTCCTGTTTGTGTGACCAAAGCAGAATCCAAAATACCCACCAGTTCCCTTACGGTAAGAATCAGCGTAACTGAAGCATTCCCGGATTTTCCTTTCACGGTAACATCACCCGGATTCGCAACATCGGCAGCAGAGATCGAATCCCATGTCACCGCCTTTTTCACTTTACTGCCGTCGCCAAGGACAGCCGTGACCGTCGAAGGCAAAACCGGAACAGTGCCGACATCGGTTATCATCCGGGAAATATCGTAGCCAAGGATTTCATTAGAAGCGCTTTCAGGATCACGGGTATATACCGTAATTTCATTATTGCGAAGTCCGGCGCCTATCGCTTTAACGGTAAAGCTGCCGGATTTCTCGGTAGACTGGACAATCACAAGGGCTTTCCCGTTAAACGCTTTGCGCTTCCAGACTCCATCCGTGTCCTTGTACCGTTCCCAGCTCGCAGCGTTTCCGTTGTCCACGCCCACGATTTTACCCTCTCCGCTGATCTGGAAAATCATTTGATTCATGGCGGTAGGCATAAAATTTCCTTCGGCATCGATTATATCAACAGTGATATAGGACAAGTCACGTCCGTCCGCTTTTATGATCTGCCTGTCGGGCGACAAGGAAATCGCCGCAGGCTGTCCGGCTGTGGTAATGATATCGGTGGCAATGATGTTACCGTCTACATCTTTTGCGATCGCTTTGATTTGTGTACCCGGATTATATTCAAACTCCAGCGGCCATTCGAGATACAGTCGGTCGCTGTTCTGCGATTGCTGCTGAATCCATGTTCCAAAGTCGGTTTTCTTGCGGTAGAACTTTTTTTCTCCTTGGGAAACACCATCCACAAACAATTCCACCACCGGAGCATTGGAATAAACCCTCACCGGAATTTTTCCATCTATGGTCACCTTGCTGCGAAGAATCGTATCTTCCCAGTTCCAATGGGGTAAAATGTGCACCATCGGATCCGTCCCGACCTTCAGCCATTGACTCTGATACAGGTAAAAGTCGTCCTTGGGAAATCCTGCTGTATCTATAATGCCGAAGTACGAACTCTTAGGCACTCCGCTTGCCTCGTGCGGGAATGGACTGGGTTCGCCGATATAATCAAATCCTGTCCAGATAAACTGTCCGGCAATCCATTGGCGGTCGCGGTCTAAAATCCAGGTCTTTGTCGCGGTATCGCCGTGACCTATGGGACAGTTATCATAGGATGACAACTGATATTCCACCACATCCTGCGCTCTCTCCGTTTTCTGAGGGTCGGAATAATAGCCCCTGCTTTTTACAGCCGAGGATGTTTCGGAACCGTAAATAATCCAATCCGGAAAAAGCTCCCGGTATTTATCATAGTTATCCACGCCATAATTGATCCCCACGACATCCAGTTCACTGCATGATTTGGTAAACCATCGGTCTTTTATATTGCTGTCATACGGACTGTTATAACGGAATTTGTCGTCACCGAGCGTGACGGGACGCGTCGGATCGATATCCTTTACCCATTTGATTAATTTTTTAATCGTATTATAACCCTTTTCCGTATCTGAGGCGCCTACCTCATTTCCTACGCTCCACATGATCGTCGAAGGATTATTGATGCCGCGGCGCACCATCTGCTGAAGATCAAACTGCGCCCACGTTATCCCTTTTTCCGCATCGGGATGCGTACAAGCTTTTTCAAAAAAGCGTCCGTAGTCATAAGCCCTCTTTCCGTCGTACCATGTATCGAAAGCCTCTTCGATCACAAGGAGGCCTTGCTCGTCGCATTGCTTAAGAAGGCACTCAGCCGCCGGATTATGGGTAACGCGGATTGAATTGCCACCCATCTCTTTTAAAATTTTCATCTGCCGCCCGATAGCGGTTTCGTTTGCTACCGCTCCCAGCGCGCCCTGGTCATGATGCATGCAAAGCCCGTAAAGTTTCATATAATTTCCGTTCAGCGTAAAACCGGTATCTTTGTCAAAATGAAACCATCGAAATCCGTAACGGGTTTCGATCGTATCAACCACGTTGCCGTCAACCAGCACTTCCGTTTTCACTCTATAAAGATGCGGATTGTCCGTCGACCAAAGCACCGGATTTTTAACAGAAAGCCGCCCGCTGATTTCCTGACGCCCGCCTGCCGCGATGGAAACCATATTCGTGTCAGAAGCTGCGGTGAACACGCTATCGCCGTTATAATTAAGTATTGAATGACGTACCGAAACCGAAACAGCGGCACCGCTCTCGTTAGCGACGGTAGTGCGGATGTTCATTCCAACCGTTCCGTCTTTGTATTCATCCGCGATATTCGGAGTCGTGATAACCATGCCGTATTGAGGTATGTAAATCCGATCGGTCACCCGAAGAAATACGTCACGGTAAATGCCGGCGCCCGGATACCAGCGGCTGGAATTGGTATCGGGGGTCGTGATACACGTCGCCTGAACTGCAATCACATTTTCGGTTTTTCCGTCACAGATCAGATAATCGCTTAGATCATAACTAAACGGCATATACCCGTAAGGATAATTCCCCACATACTCACCGTTAACGTAAATGTGGCTATCCATGTATACGCCGTCAAAATCGATCCATATCTTTTTATTAGCATAATCCGCCGGCAGCACAAAGTTTTTACGATACCAGCCGATGCCGCCGGGAAGATGCCCCACCTCACCGCGCACATCATGGGTAAAATCCTGTTCAACACTGAAATCATGAGGCAATGTAAGATTTCGCCACGAGGCATCATCATAATTTTTCACATGCGCTCCGGATAGTTCGCCCAGATAAAATTTCCAGTTATCATTGAAAAGCGTTTTACGATCGGACCGATTAAGGGGAGCCGCACACGATAACGTGGTTGAAGTTACTGCACCGTTCAATGTTTGGAATAGGAAACAGAGGTAAAAAACCAAGCAAACCCATTTTTTCTTATCAACGTTCATATCACATTTCTCCTTTTCTTTCGTGTTCTTGTATTATGTTTGTAATGTTTAACACTCGTTCTTACTTCGAGTTGCTGTATTGTTTTTTTTTCTGATCTGGGCGTTTCAGACGATAATATCGAAATGTTGTTTATTCATCCCGATACGTGCGGAAAAGTGATCAATTCCAGTTTACTTGGTTATGCGGTGAATAAGCTGCATTTATATTGAATGGAGGAAACAGCTTTTTTGTTGGGTTTTAGAGGTCAATAACGGACTAAGGTGAAAATACTGGTAAAATGATTCTCGGTATTCTTTTGCCTGAAAATGTTATCATTCCGTTGTCAAAACAAAACCTTTGTAGATATAAAATGGTGGCAATGTTGAAACGGACTATATTTTCTCGAGGAAAGGGCATTTGTTATTTAAGCTGTCGCAATCCGAATTTCGGGAAGAATAAACATCCTTAGCAAATTCTCTGGTCTACCGGGAGTGATATACGGGTGGTGACGAAGGAGAGGGCAGAACTATTTTACCGAAATGATTTATTAGGTGCGGGTAGAATAGAACGTATTCCTAGAAAGAACGAAACTCCAACGATAAAGGAATTGTTGGAATGCTATCGCGCTTTTGTGCGTAAACGTTTACGTAGTGTATGTTTCAAGCAAAGTTGACAATTTTTATGATACCAATCCTCATCAACCACAAAAAAATATGGCACAGTATATTACAACAGCAACTGCGGAGGCGCGGCGACATATTACTTGTTATTTCAAATGTCATAAATGTGCAAAAAACGTTTCTGTATCTATTCCTCTAATAGAAACAGTAACACTTGAAACAAACAATAGACGTGTATTTGGCGGCTTTCCTGAGGATGTAAGAAAATTTGAAAAGTCAGTTCAGAAAGAAGCAGATCTTAAATTAAAAAAGCGCCTGGATAAAATTGGCAAAATGTCTTTTGTTAAAAAATGTGGACAAATCGGAGCCAATGGAAAATGTCCTGTTTGCGGAGACATTCAACCTTGGTCAATGCCGAAACCGATGCCAATTGCATTAGTCGTAGTAATCTTCTTATTCATAGGATTTGTAATAATGGTCATCATGGGATTTGTGGGAAGATTTTACTATGAGAAAGGACTTTTGCTTATATTACCTCCTGTTATAATGTCAATAATCGGGTTAGTAATTGGTATATTTAAAGAAAGAAAATATAATAAGAAAATGAATATAGCAATTAAGGAATTAGAGAAAGTTCCTGAAAGCGAACGTCCGAAATTTATTGTCCCTGAAATGATGTAAATAATTGCTGAACCGGAAAAAGGTAAATCGGATAATAATACCGAAATCTTGTTTATCCATCCCGATGTGCGCGGAAAAGGAATCGATTCTAGTTTACTTGATTATGCGATAAATATCCAGTTTACGTAGCATTTCATTGAATCGGTTGCTTGATCGATTGCTGCTGCTGGCCGCAAAAGTAATAGAAACTATTTCATACTTGACCCGTTTAATTTGGGGATAAAAACTTAAGTTACTTTCAGATACAAAAACCCGCGATCATAATTAAAGACATGCGCTTACTCATACTTATAATGCTTCTATTTGGTATAAACAGTTTATACGGCCAGAACAAAACGGTTATTACGATTGATCAGGATGAGTATTGGTGGGGAGGGCGTGTCGCGGATGGTTCTCAAATGCCTTATACGCATATTAACCGTGTTGACTTGGCTCATGATCACAAAGGCAATCAGGCAAGCTCATTTTTACTTTCAAATAAGGGGCGATATGTATGGAGTGACAAGGCCTTTGCGTTTGAAATCAAAGAAAAGGTATTAACCATTGATTCCGCCTACGAGACCGTATTGGTTAAGAAAGGAGGCAATACACTGCGCGAAGCCTATTTAGATGCCTGTCATCAACATTTTCCTCCTTCAGGGGTATTACCTGATCCTTTGTTTTTCAGTAAGCCTCAATACAATACATGGATTGAATTGATGTATAACCAGAATCAGAAAGACATAGTAAATTATGCCCAGGCGATTTTGGATAACGATTTCCCTACAGGGATACTGATGATCGATGACAACTGGCAAAAATATTATGGGAATCTTGATTTTAGACCTGAAAAATTTCCTGACCCGAAAGGCATGGTAAAACAACTGCATGGCATGGGGTTTAAAGTCATGCTTTGGATTTGTCCTTTTGTCAGTCCGGATAGTGTTGAATACAGGGAATTGCGTAACAAAGGATATCTGATCAAGGAAAAAGGAAGATCCGACCCTGCGATTATAACCTGGTGGAACGGGAAAAGTGCCTGTTATGATTTTACCAATCCGGAGGCTGTCAAATACTTCATCAATGAATTAAAACGGTGCCAGGAAAAGTATGGCATCGATGGATTTAAGCTGGATGCCGGTGATGCCGGGTTCTACAACCTGTCGACAATGGATAGCTATAAGAAGGATGCTGTCGCCACAGACCATACCATTGCCTGGGCGAAAATCGGATTGGCATTTCCCCTGAATGAATACAGGGCATGCTGGCAAATGGGCGGCCAGGCATTGGTTCAAAGGTTGGGAGATAAAAACTATGCATGGAGCGCCATTCAATTACTTATTCCTGACATGGGGGCCGCCGGCTTATTGGGATACGCGTATGCTTGTCCGGATATGATCGGAGGAGGAGAGTATACAACATTTTTAAATGTTGAATCAGATAAGTTTGACCAGAATCTCATCATACGCTCTGCCCAGATTCATGCAATGATGCCGATGATGCAATTTTCCGTGGCTCCATGGCGGGTCTTAAACAAGGAAAACTTAAGCATTACCCGTGATTTGGCTCATTTACATGAGAAATTAGGCGATTACATTCTTGATTATGCAAAACATTCCGCAAAAACCGGGGAGCCCATACTGCGCCTGATGGAATATGCGTTTCCGGGTCAAGGATTCGAACACTGCAAAGACCAGTTTATGTTGGGAGACAAATACTTGGTAGCTCCCATTGTGACAAAGGAAAATACCCGTATCGTAAAACTGCCTGAAGGACAATGGATCGACGATGAAGAAAATTTATTCGAAGGTGGTAAGGAGTATCGTTTTGAAATTCCATTAAACCGTTTACTTTATTTTCAGAGAAAACAGTAATTCTCCGAATTATCGGTTGAGATATAACACGGACTTTTGAAATCAAGGAACTTGTTCCGTTGAAGCACTAACAGGAGGTTTTCGCTAAAACGAGAAGGTGCTTTCGGCGGTATTATCAGTTTCGGAAATGTTTGCCTGCGGAGTGACCGATTCAGCCTCGTTTGATTTTGCTTTGAAGGGAAACAGCAAGGGCACCAGAAACACGCTCACGATCATGACGAGTATTGTGAAAGGAACGCCGATTTTTACATAATCCCCGAAACGGTAGCGGCCGGGAACCATGACCAGTGTGTTTACGGGGGAAGAGACAGGTGTCATGAATGCCGACGAAGCAGCCAGGGCGACAATCATGGCAAAGGGCAACGGCGAAGAACCGGCGCGTTGCGCAATCGTCAGGGCGATGGGCGCCATCAATATGGCCGTGGCGGTATTGGATACGAAGAGCCCGATCACGGCTGTCAGCATAAACAGGGCGATTAACAGAATGTAAGGACTGTATCCGCCCAGCATGTTCATCAGGGCATCCACAGCCATGTTGATACCGCCTGTTCTTTCCAGCGCGATCGCGAAGGGAATCATCCCGGCAATCAATACGAGGCTTGGCCAGTTAATGGATTTGTAGGCGCTGTCAGCGGTGAGACAGCCAAACAATCCCATCAGGAGACAGCCGATGAAGGCGGCGATCACATTGGGTACGATGCCTGTGACCATCAGGACTACCATGATAAATACGCTGAGCAGGGCAAAGGGGGCTTTTTGCAACGCGGGCGCCACTTTGTCGGCTTCGGCGGGCAGAGTGAGCAGGACAAAGTCATGCGCATGCAGCTGTAGTTTCCTGATGGAATTCCACGAGCCGAATACCAGGAGAGTGTCGCCTTCATGAATCACTTCCTCGATCAGGTCGTTCTCAACGGCTTGGCGTTTCCGGCGGAGACCGATCACGTTCAGGTCATATTTACTGCGAAAATGGAGACTGGTGATGCTTTGCCCGACGATCTGGGAATCCGGAGGAAGAATGATTTCCGCCATGCCGAGTTCATGGGTTGTACCTGTCAGGTGATCGCCCTGAGTGGCGGGCGGAATGGGTTTAAGACCGAGAGTTGTCCAAAGACTGTCTGCGTCCGGATTGAGGATCGGTGCATGGACAATCAGAATGTCTCCGGCCTTCATCTCGGTATGCCCGTGAGGCACAAAGAATTCCTTGCGGAAACGTTCCTGGCGTTCGGCGCCGAGAATATTGATTTTATGCAGGCTGCGGAGTTGCATTTCCTGTAAAAGCTTTCCTGCTATGGGCGAATGAGGGAGAATCTGCAAAAACAGTATTTTATCCTTCAGTTTATAGTCGTCGCTCAGATGCCTGAAATTGCGGCGGAATACCTCGCCTTCGCCGGGATCATCGCGGACGACAAGCCAACGGCGGGCGATCAGCATATAACCGATACCCATAAGCAAAATGACCACGCCAAAAGGCGTGAAGCTGAAAAAATCGAAACTTCCCAGGTTTTCACGGCGAAGCGCGCTGTCCACGACCATGTTCGGAGGGGTTGCGACAAGGGTCATCATTCCGCTGATCAATCCGGCAAAACTGAGGGGCATCATGAGCCGTCCCGGGGCAATCCTGAGTCGGCTGGAAATGTTCATTACGACAGGCAGGAAAATGGCAACGACCCCGGTGGAACTCATGACGGAACCGAGCGTAGCTACGGCAGCCATCAGAAAGAGCAGGAGGCGGGATTCGTTATTGCCGGCCTTATTGATGAGCCAGTCGCCGAGACGAAATGCGATACCGGTCCGGACCAGTCCTTCTCCGATGATAAAGAGTGTGGCAATAAGGATGACGCTGGAATCACTGAATCCGGCCAAGGCCTCGGGAATAGTTAAAATGCCTGTAATGGGTAATATGACGATGGGAAACAAGGCCACGATATCCATACGCGGTTTGTTAAGAACAAACAAAATTACGCATAATGTTAATACCCCGATTACCGTCAGTAGGTCCGTACTCATTATTGGGAAATGCTGGTTGAATTTTCGTGCACTATTATGGTGATGGCAATCATAGGCAAATAAATCAATGACTATCTTATCAATTATTGAAGTAAATCTATCTCCAGAAAAGTGATACAAGCTCGTTCCCGTATTACGTGCAAAAAGGTGTTTTCATTTGCGTTTTGGAGCGACAGCTTCATGATGGAACAGATTTTTTCTTTTATGAGTAAGCTCAACCAAGACGCATTAAATTATCATAGTAGCGGCAGACCGGGGAAAGTAGCCATTATCCCGACGAAACCGCACAGTACACAGCGTGACCTCGCTTTGGCGTATTCGCCCGGCGTTGCCAGCCCATGCCTTGCTATCAAAGACAATAAGCAGGATGTGTATAAGTATACGGCTAAGGGAAACTTGGTGGCGGTGATTTCGAACGGAACGGCTGTCCTCGGCCTTGGAAATATCGGCCCTGAGGCCGGAAAGCCGGTTATGGAAGGCAAGGGGCTTCTTTTCAAGATATTTGCCGACATCGATGTGTTTGATATTGAAGTGGATGCAAGCGATCCGGAGAAGTTCATACAGACGGTCAAGGCGATTGCACCGACCTTTGGCGGTATCAACCTGGAAGATATCAAGGGCCCTGAATGCTTTGACATCGAGGAGCGTTTAAAGGCCGAGTTGGACATTCCGGTCATGCATGACGACCAGCATGGTACCGCGATCATTTCCGCTGCGGGCTTGCTGAACGCACTGGGACTTGTCGGAAAGAAGCTGGATTCCGTGCGCATTGTTGTCAACGGCGCCGGAGCGGCGGCGATTTCCTGTTCAAAGCTGTATGTGTCGTTGGGCGCAAAGCTTGAAAACCTGATCCTGTGCGACAGCAAGGGTGTTATCCACAAGGAAAGAAAGGACCTGACGAAGGAAAAGCAGTTATTCGCAAACAACACCAAGTGCCGGACCTTGGAAGAAGCAGTCAAGGGCGCGGATGTTTTCGTCGGTCTTTCCGTGGCAGGCGTGTTGAGCAAGGACATGGTGAAGAGCATGAAAAAGGATCCGATCGTTTTTGCGTTGGCAAATCCTGATCCGGAAATTTCCTATGAGGATGCCAAGGCTTCCCGTCCCGACATTATTTTTGCGACAGGCCGTTCGGATTATCCGAACCAGATCAACAACGTGCTTGGTTTTCCCTTTATTTTCCGCGGTGCGCTGGATGTGCGCGCAAGCTGCATCAATGAGGACATGAAAATTGCCTGTGTGCATGCGTTGGCATCCCTGGCAAAGGAAAAGGTGCCGGAATCGGTGCTTATGGCTTATAATGCAAGCAATATCGTTTACGGGCGCGAATACCTGATTCCGAAACCGATGGATCCGCGTCTGATCACGTGTGTGGCTCCTGCGGTGGCAAAGGCCGCGATGAAGTCCGGCGTTGCCCGCCAGAAAATCACTGATTGGAAGGCATATGAAAACGAACTGAACCGCCGTCTAGGCTTTGAAAACCAGCTTGCTACGCTGATCTTCAACAAGGCAAAGAGCAATCCGAAGCGTGTGGTATTTCCGGAGGCCGGAGAATTCGAAATGCTGAAGTCCGCCTACATCGCGAAGAATGAAGGCCTTGCTGTGCCGATACTTGTCGGCAACGCGGAAAGGATCAATGCATTAATCGAAGAGCATGACTTTGATTTCAGCGACACACTGATCATTGACAACCGCAGCGAGAAAGAGGACAAACGGCGTTTGGCTTATGCCCAGGCGTTCTACAAGATGCGTCAGCGCAAGGGAATGACGCAGCGTGAAGCGCTGAACAAGATGTTCGACCGCAATTATTTTGCGGCGATGATGGTTGAGTGCGGTGATGCCGACGCGGCCATCACAGGTTTCTCGACCGCCTATCCTGAGGCTATCCGTCCGGTACTTGAAATCATCGGGAAGAAAGATGATGTGAAACGCATGTTTGCGCTGAACATCATGATTACCGACAAGGGAACGTATTTCCTTGCTGATACCGCTTTAAATACTGCACCGGATTCGCAGATGCTGGCGGACATTACGGTGAATATGGCTGATATCATCAAGCGTTTTAACATTGATCCGCGCATTGCCTTGCTGTCTTACTCAAGTTTCGGAACAGTCCGCGAGTTTGGAAGCCAGGCGGCAAACGTTCGTGCAGCAGTGGATGTGTTGCATAAGAACCATCCGGAGCTGATCGTGGACGGTGAAATGCGCCTACGCTTTGCTTTGAACAGGAACGCAAGAAACAAGATATTCAGCTTTAACAAGCTTGCTGACAGCGACGTGAACGGTCTGGTGTTCCCGTGCCTGAATTCGGCAAATATCGCAATGGAAGCGATCCGCGAATTCGGTCATGCGGAGACGATCGGTCCGATGCTCGTCGGTAACCGTAAGTCCATGCATATTGTGTCGATGGGCTGTTCTGTCCATGAGATCCTGAACATGATTGCGATTGCGGTGATTGACGCTCAGGCAAATACGGAAAATAAACCGAAGGCTGAAAAGAAAAAGCCAAAGGCGACGCGCAAAAAGTAAACGCTTTATTTTACGGGCGGTAGCATCATGCTACCGCCTTTTTTTTGAAAGGGTTGTTTCAGGTCAGGCGCAGGCTTGGGTCTTTGCAGCAGTGCCTATCGTGATAAGCAACAATGGGATGATTGGAAAAATCAATACCCGAGGAAAATACAAGTTTGCAGATACCGTAATGCTTTGATTTTTCCTCGTAAATCTGTACCCATTGCGCTGAATCCTTAAGTTCTGCTTCCGTTTGCGGCCAGTTATATTTGATTGCAGGCATTTTTATCCGGTATGGTTTCGGTGTGAGGCGGGCACGGTAACAATTCTGTTTTTTGCACAGATGGGCGTAGAGAAAATCAATCCGTCCGAGTTTCACGACCTTGTCAAATGCGGGACTGTTCGGGTCGAGGGATATGCCGCCGATAATAAGCCGGAATCCGTTAAGGGTTTCATAGATGCGCCAGCCTGTTCCCGGTAGCTTGTTTTCGGCAATACACTGCTTCAGGTTATTAAGTGCAATTTCTTTGCCGCTTTTTTTAACGGCGCCGAACAGGCGTCCGATAAATGTGGGGTTATAGTCTGCTCCCTTATCCACATCGAAAATCGGCAGATCGGTGGTATTGAGAACCCTTGATCCGTAACGGTTGCGCGTGACGATATTTTTTGGTCCGAGTTCTTCAACAATTTCCTCCCTGATTTCCACTTCATAATCTTCCTGGGGAGGCAATTCCCTGCCGTCAATTTTCTGTTTGATGAGGTTTATTTTTTCTGAGGCTTTGGTTTCGGCATCGTGAAGGGATGCATTGGAACCGCCGAAGCAGGTGATCCGGAAGATTTCGGAGAGCGGCTGTTTATCCCGCGGGGAGGAACGTTCGCGTGTGAAGTCCTCTGTTTTCTTTACCCAGAATCTGAAGATTTTCATGGTTGTTTGTCAGTATGATTTTACGGAGCGATAAAAACGGAAAAGGTTTTTTGAAGGAGCTCAGCGCATTTTTGCACAATGATCGCCGACATGCGCGTAGAGTTCCCTGTTTTCTTTTGTGTGTTGTACCAGGTCGGTATCCAGTTGTACGCGGTCGGGTTCGAAGAGCGTGATTACGCACGAGCCGCCGAAACGGAAATAGCCTTTCTCTTCACCTTTCTCCACGGCTTTGCCGGGGGTGTAGGTCTGCATGATGGTACCGACGCAGGTTGCGCCGATTTCAAGTTGCAGGATACTGCCGCAATGCTCGGTTTTTATTTCCGTGACGCTGCGTTTGTTTTGCACGAGGTATGCTATGTTCCGCCGCAGGGCGATCGGGCTGACGGAATAAAGCCACCCGTTGATGTTTCTGGTTTCTCCCGGGATTCCGGCCGTGCAGAAATGGTAGCGGTGATAATCGACAGGGCATAGACGGGAGATAATCATGCTACCGCCGAGAAAACGTTTTGTGAGGGTATCATCCTGAAGCAAATCAGCCAGCCTGAAACGCGAGCCTTTTGTGAAGATGGAATCATTTTCTGAAAAGGCCTGATAACCGAGGTGCCGTCCGTCTGCGGGAAAGACAAGGGTGTCGGGAGCTTTATCAACCGGGCGTTTTTCTTCTTTGATTTTCCGATAGAAGAAATCGTTGAAGGAAATAAAATCCTCGGGTGCTTTTTCATAGTCCTCGGGATCCAGCTTATAGTCGCGCAGAAAAGGTATTATCTTTTCACGGCTTTTGGGCGCATCCATTTTTTTTCCGTAATAATTAGAAAACCAGTGACGTTTTACAAAGGCAGCAAGTGCAATCTTTCCTGCTTTTGTCTCATAGATGCGGCGCAGCCACTTTTCGCCGTAAACGATTTCACTTTCTATCTGTTGCGTGTACCGGTTATAAAACTGAATATCCATTGGTGGAAATGCTTGCGAGTATTCGTTTGAGTTCAATGAAAAAATGAATCACAACGGGAGCCGATAAGATACCCCGGATGCTCAGGTGAGATTTGTGGGGTCGACGTCAATGGATTCGCTGATGGCATTGTCGGTGAAGAACCGGGAACGTTCGGCTTGTATGCGTGCGACAACCGATGCTACCGTCTCGGTGAAAAACCAGAGCTGGTAACGGTATTCGTCCTTGATTTTGTTTATGGGAGCGGGAACAGGGCCGCGGATCTCTACTTTATTGCCGAGAATAGATTCAATATGATCGGCCCATTTTTCCGCGTAGTATTTCACTTTGTCTTCATTGCGTCCGGTAAAGAGCTGGCGGATCAGGTGACGAAAGGGTGGATAATTGAATTCGCGGCGCTTGTTGAGTTCGTCCTCGAAGAAGCCATGGAAATCGCTGTGGCGGGCGAATTGAATGGGCGTGGCTTCAGGGGTGTGGGTCTGGATGACGACTTCCCCGGTTACGTCGCCGCGACCCGAACGCCCGGCAACCTGGACAATCAGCTGGAACGTACGTTCGTGCGCCCGGAAATCGGGAACATGAAGCGAGATGTCCGCGTCCATCAGACCGACGAGCGTGACATTGGGGAAATCGAGTCCCTTGGCGATCATTTGCGTGCCCACAAGGATGTCGATTTTACCCCGGCGGAAATCGTCGAGAATTTCCCGGAAAAGGTTTTTCTTTGTCATGGCATCGGTGTCGATGCGTGCGATTTTTGCCGACGGTAGCATGGCTTTCACCATCGCCTCTACTTTTTGCGTGCCTTGTCCGCGTCGCCGGATTTGCGCACTGTTGCATTCGGGGCAGGTATGCGGGACGCTTGCCTGATAATTGCACAGGTGGCAAAGCATCTTTTCATCGCTGCGGTGGTAAGTGAGGGGAACGCTGCAATGGGGGCAGCTGGCAACGTAACCGCAATCGGGGCAGAGGATGCTCCGTGAGTAGCCGCGGCGGTTAATGAACAGAATAGTCTGTTCACGTTTGTCGAGCCGGTTTTGCATGAGCGAGAGCAGTTCCCGGGAGATGGCTCCGTCTTTTTCGCGGCACATGTTGACGACGTGAATGGTTGGCAACGTGCGGTGATCTATGCGCTTGGTGAGATGACTGACGGAATATTTCTTGCGTTCGATATTGTACAGGGTTTCAAGGCTCGGCGTTGCCGAACCGAGCAGGCAGAGGCAATTTGTCAGCCAGGCCCGGTAAACGGCGACATCGCGGCCATGATACCGCGGATCATTTTCCTGTTTGTAGGAAGGTTCGTGTTCTTCATCCACAATGATCAGACGAAGGTTCGGTATGGGCGCAAAAACCGCGGAACGGGCGCCGACAACAACGCGTGCCTTTCCCGATGCGAGCGCGTGCCAGGCGTCAAAGCGTTCACCGTCGGAAAGGTGGCTGTGCCAGACCATGATTTCAACGCCGCTTGCCTTGAAGTGGGCACGGAGGCGGGAGACGGTTTGCGGGGTGAGCGTGACTTCCGGAACGAGAAAGAGCACGCCTCCTCCGGCTTCCAGTGTCTTTTTTGCGGCGGCAATATAAACTTCTGTTTTTCCGGAACCGGTAACACCGTGAAGCAGATGAACGTGGAATTTTTCTTCGTCGAGCAGCTGGCTGATATTTGCGGCAGCGGCTTTTTGTTCGGTGGTCAGATCGTCGTGGATGATTTTAACCGGTTGCCAGGAGTCAGTCTCATCCATGTAGACATCGCGTTGCACCTGCTTTTCCACGGTCCGGAGAATCCCTTTTTTTACCAGGCTTTTTACCACAGAGGATGTGATCTCAAAACGGACAAGCAGGAAACTTTGGGGAACGGCTTCGTTCTGTTCCTTGAGAAAACTGTAAACATCCGCCTGTTTGGGTGTTTTTTTCCGTAATGCGGCATATCCGTTGTCGTCAAGCGGATTGGCGATTTCCAGGCATGTTACCGTCTTTACGCGGCCGTGTTTACGGATAGGCGCCGGTAGCATGGCTTCGAAAATGGAATCATAGGGGGACGCGTAGTAATGATGCATCCAGTCCCCGAGTTTAAGCAGGGTTTCATCCAGGGCGGGATAATCATAAAGGCTTTCACGGATGGCCTTGATTTTTCCGGGGTCAATATCCGATACGGCATCCATTTTTATAATGACGCCGAGTTCACTGCGGTTACGGAGGGGAATATGCACAAGTGAACCGACTTTGACGGTAGCTTGAAGGTCCGGGGGTACCTTATACGTCAACGTTTTTTTTATTCCGGTCAAAGGTATGACTTCAACCAGATTGTCTTGGTTCATCAAATGCATGCTATGAAACCAGAAAAAGCGTAAAACGACGGGAAGGGCAAAACAAAAGACCGCCGGACTTATCCCGACGGTCTGCAAAAAGAAGATTTTGAGAATATTTATTCGCTATCTGATGACTTGTGTTCGTCCTTATGGGACTTTTCCTTTTTTTCACCATTCTTGTTATTGGCTTTCTCTTTCTTCTCGCCATCCTTATTGTTAGATTTTTCCTTCTTTTCGCCGTCTTTATTATTGGACTTCTCTTTCTTTTCTCCGTCCTTGTTGTTTTCCTTGTCTTTCTTTGCATTGTCTGCAGCGGCAGATTCAGAAGAGACGGATTTATCCTTTGTTTCAGTGCTGCTTGTGTCCTGAGCATAAACGAATGCTGAGAACAAAACGGCAGCAATTACGAGAGTTAGTTTACGAATCATATGTTTTTGTACCTCCATTAATCAGGTTAAACTGAATAAAATTGAAGGATGCTTGATTGCTTTGTCAAATGTTCCGATCTCATTTTGATCTTATCTAATCTTGGAATAATGCTTGTTTATAGAGGAAATACAGTACGTGTGTCTGATAAAAATGTATGATCAGGGCGAAATTATCCTGCAAATTGACACGAGAGAAACGCATACTACATTAAAACAAGGCGTGAAAACGATCCTTGGTGCCTTCGGGTGCAGGTTGTTTTCAGCTACGGACCTATATCTATCAAATGAAAATATCTAATCAGACCAGTACAGTTGTGCTTGGGCCCAGTTCCCGGAAACTGCTTTGCGCAGTTTGCTGTATTTCTTTCGTTCCTGTTTTTGTGCATGCGATTGATTATACGGAGTCCGGAATCCAGACGTCTCCGATCATTCGTGATGCTGCTGTCGGAACCGATAATACGCTGACGTTGAACAACGTTCAGATGGGCAGTGCGGGTTCTCTGGTTTCCGCCTCAGGAATCTTGCCTGTCTTGGTGAGTCTTGGCGGGGACAATAACTCTACGGGAGTCGATACGGAACTGTTTGGAAGTTTGTCTGTTTTTGCAAACGGCGGTAGTTTTTGGGGTCAGGGAAGCGGCCAGGTGGTAGGATTGTATGCTGAGTCGTTAAGTGACAATTCCCTGGTAAACATTTCATCCAATGCGGATATTTCGATTTCCTCAGGCGGTTTGATTGCAAGCGGTACGACGCAATATGTGATCGGAATACTTGCACAGGACGGCGGGGTGAACGGCGGTTCCCTCATTAATCTTACCGGAGGGACAATCGGCGTCAGCGTCGGAAGTGTCAGTGATTCCGCATTGTTTTTCGCGGCCGCAGTCCGGTCCGAATCATTAAATCCGGATACGGGAGCATCTGCAATCAATGTTCAGAACAATGTTACCGTCAATACGAGCGGTGAAAAAGTTATGGGACTGGTGGCGACTGCAGCAGGTACAGGCATATCCGCCAATGCTACCGTGGATGCCAGTAATGCTATCAGCTTGTCCATAAGCACAAACGGAATCAATGCATACGGGGTGTTTGCGAATTCCGTAGCGGGGGCTTCCATTGTCACTCTTGATAATGCAACAATTAACACAAACGGGGAAAGAGCCGATGGGGTATTTACCAATGCCGGTTCCGGAGCTTCGACTGTCTCACTCAGTAATTCAACGCTTACTGTAACCGGTACGAATGCGTATGGTGTTTTTGCTTCTTCACTGACCGGCGTGGCGACCGTTAATTTGACGGCAACGGATATTTCAACAAACGGCGGTCATGGGGTGAGCGCGGCCTCCGGCATGGTGGATAGCGGCGAGAGCGTTTTGGTAACACTGGATGAGAATTCAAGCATCCATGTCACATCCAGTAATACATGGGGTATTTCAGCCGCCTCCTCAGGTTACGGTTCATCGGTCCGGGTCGAAAATGCGGGTATTATTACGATAGGCGAGGAAGGTACCAATGTTACGGATTCTATTGGTCTTTTTGCGGGTTCACAGTTCGGGGACATTACCGTGCTTCAATCTGGTACGGTTCAGACCTATGGGGATGGCGACTATGGCGTCTGGGCGGTCGGAAACGGTAACATAACCATAACCAATGATAACCTGATTCAGACCGGATCCGATACGGCGAAGTCAAACTTTGCCCAAGGTATTCTGGTTTCGGGAAGCACGAAAATAACAACGGTTATCAACAACAGCAGCATCATTACCACGGGTCAGTTTTCAAACGGCATGAATATTTCCGCGGGCGGTGACATTGAGGTGACAAACAATGGCAGCATAGAAACCAATGATGCCTTGTCGCATGGTATTTTTACAAGCAATTCGTCCGGTAATATTTCCATTGTGAACTCAGGCGGAATCCATGTGACTTCCTTGCTTGATGAGACGTATGGGATCAACAGCACCGCGGCAGGTTCTCTTTCGATAACGAATAGCGGTTCCATTGAAAGTACCGGAGCAAATACAGCCGGTATTTACGGGGAATCAACCAGCACCTTGGGCACGGATAGCATCGTAATCAACACAGAAGACGGAAGTCTTATCACTTCAGGCGGAATCGGAATCAATGCAAGGACGTTAAACGGAACCCGGATAGAAATCCGCAATGACGGTAACATCACCTCACAGGGCGATGGGATTGTTGCTTCGGGACGGGACGTTTTCATCAGCGGCGAAGGCAGTGTCACTTCGCTGGGAGCAAGGGGGATCTATGCCTCATCGGATGGCGGCAGTATAACGGTCAACCTGAGTGGCGGCAGCATTACCTCGACAAAGGCAAATACGTCAACGATTGATATGCAGGGTATAAACGGAGCCTCCATTACCATAAACAGTGCTGCGGATCTTACCTTAAATGTTCTCAGCAGCGAAACGGGGCCATTGGCCGCAGGTGCCATCAACGCGGTAACGGATTCCGGTGCAATCGATATCGGAATGGGGGTTTCAGGCCCGATTACCGGTAACCTGGCAACCTACGATGATAAAGGGCATGGAATCTATGCCGTTAGCAGCACAGGCTCCATTAATATTTTTTCCGCAGCCAGTATTACGACGAATGCGGATGATTCATACGGGATTTTTGCAACTGTCAACAGCCAGACCGGAACCCAGGATATAAACATCATGTCTTCGGGACCGATAAGTACCCGTTTAGGTTGGGGTATTTCTGCGGTGAGCAACACGGTTTCAAAAACGGATATCGGTGGCAATGTCATCATTAACGCTACCGGCAATCTGGATGTAAACGGCACGGGTATTAATGCAATGGCCCAAGGCGCAAATGCGCGCGCGGAAGTGAATTATAATGCGGGAAAAATCACCGTTAGCAGTGTAAGCGCTCTTGGTATTGTTGTCTGGGACTTTGATACGGGGAGCACGGGAACCGGAGTCATCCATGTTGGATCATCTGCGGAAATTGATGCTTCTGTCGGATTGGCGGGTGTACAAGGTGTCATGGGAACAGCAAACACGATCACCATAGACTTTGGCGCTATTGTTAAAGGAGGGATTGCGGGTGTTTCCTTTTATAATATCGGAATAGCTCAAGACAATGTATTGGACAACTATTCGAATGTTCAGGCAAATGTTGCCGGTTTATTAATGGACGGCGTGAATGCTGCGGGCTCTCAAATTACGGTGAACAATTACGCGGGCGCTTCCATCAGCGGAAATACGGGTATTGTGATCAACGATGCCATTGCTTCCGGAACCATCATCAATCATAGCGGTGCAAGTATTTCCGGTTTCGCCGGAACGGCGATTGAACTGAATGCACAGAATATAACGATTAAACTGTTTGCTCAGTCCGTGCTAAACGGCGGCATTGTTAACAATGCTGAAAATAACCATCTTGTTCTGGACGGAAATATCGGAGAAACGGACACATTTGACGCCATAAATGTGACTGGAACCCAGTCTTTGAAAACACTGCTGAAAGACGGAGACGGGACATGGAACTTATCCGGCAACCTGACGGTAGCATCGACAGAAGACAAGGCGGTGTATGTGCAATCGGGAACACTGCATTTGCAGAATGCCGTTATCAGTACGGGGAGCGGAGGAAATATGAGTGTGGCTGCCGGAACCATGTTGAGCGGTGACGGTACCATTAACGGAGATTTCATTCTGGATGGTAACATCGCACCCGGAAATTCGCCGGGAATGATAAGCATAAACGGCAATGTTTTCCTGAACAGTACGAGTATCTTTTATGTGGAAATAGCAAGTCTCCTGTCCTACGACAGTCTGGATATTACAGGCAATCTGGATATTCTGTCAGGCGCTCAATTATCGGTGGCCGGAATAGAGGATTATCTCAGTAACATGACGGACTCGGATAGCTTTCATCTGATCGACCTGAATGGCGGACTGAACGGTACGTTTGCAGACGATACTTATGTGCTGGGTGACAGAACGTTTCTCCTGGATTACCGGACAGATGGGGTATGGCTTATTCAGGTTCCGGAACCGGGCGCTTATGCCGTGTTATTCGGATCGCTTGCGTTGGGCATTGTAACATTGCGCCGCAGAAGAAAACAGGGTATAAAAAAACCGGACCTAAAGTCCGGTTGTAAAAAGTAATCTTGGAGCCTGATTATTCTTTGGCGGCAGCATCTGCCTTTTCGCATTTCTTTCCTTCGTCACAGGCTTTTTTGCACTCATCGGATTTAACTTTGCAGCAATCCTTGGCTTTGTCAGCGCAAACAGCTTTTTCAGTGCAGCATGCCTTTGGACAAGCATCATCCTTTTTGCAGCATTTTCCGCAGTCAGCCTTGTTTGGGCACTCACACTTCTCGGCACAGGAAGCATTGGGACAGGTTTTTTCAGGTTTTACGCAGTCATTTCCCGCATAGGCGAGGACTGAAAAGAAAAGAGCAGCGGTAATCAGTGTTAATTTGCGAATCATAATAGTTTTTATTGATTAAGGTTAAATCGATGAAGGGACAAGTAAACAGGGAAATATTTTATTGTCAAATGAGGGATCCTTTTCTGTTTTACGCCCATGCAGAGGGGTGCAGCTTGGCTTTGTCCAAGTCGGCCAGGTTGGTCTCAGCGAAATAAACAGCCAGGCGAATGTAGGGAAGGCTGCTTTCTCCGGCTTTCGGTTTTTTCTTTCTGATTTCAGCAAGCAGGGATTCCGGTGAGCGTCCCTGAAGCTGGTATATTTCACGGATCCCTGTGTCGATCAATTCACGGGCAACGGTAACATCCATGCGCGGGATGCGCATCAGGGCGGATTGCAATGCTTCGATGTCTGCCTTTTTTTTCTTTGTCTGTTTTTGTTCCATTGCGGAAAAGAAAACGGGGAACAAAACCGGATTTGTTCCCCGCGAAAGGTTTTACAGTAATGACTGAATTGCTTCAACGACGGCCTCCTGCGTAAGCCCGACTTCCTTCATTACCTGATCACCCGGGGCGCTGACGCCGAAACGTTCTATGCTGACCGCTTTGCCGTCAATTCCCAGATAGCGGTACCAGCTTTGAGCGGCTCCGGCTTCAACGGAAATGCGGTTGCGGCAGGAAGACGGCAAAATACTCTCACGGTAGCTTTCGGGTTGTTTATTGAAAATTTCCATGGAGGGAACGGATACTACACGGACGTTATTTCCGCATTGTTCCGCAGCTTTCAGCGCAAGCAGGACTTCGCTGCCGGAAGCCATCACAATCGCTTTCAGTTCACCTTCTTCCTTTTTAATGATGTAAGCGCCGTGGAAAACACCGTTTCGGCGTGTTTCCACAGGAACCTGGGAAATGGAGGGGACGTCCTGGCGTGTCAATACGAGGGCTGTCGGTCCGTCCTTGCGTTCAAATGCCGCGACATAGGCAGCTGCTGTTTCTTCCGGATCGGCAGGGCGGATAACGTGGACGTTCGGCATGCAACGCAATGCGGAAAGCATTTCGACGGGCTGGTGGGTTGGTCCGTCCACGCCTACCTGTACGCTGTCGTGCGTGAAAATATAGCTTACCGGCAGTTTTGCCAGAGCAGCGAGACGCACCGGCGGGCGCATGTAATCAACGAATGTGAAGAATGTTGAACCGGATGCGAGGAAGAGGCCGTCGTAGGCGATGCCGTTCAGGATCGCTCCCATGGCGTGTTCGCGGATTCCGTAATAGACATTGCGTCCGGCATAGTCGTCCGGGGAAAAATCGCCCCCGTCCTTGATATAGTTCTTGGTTGAACTATGGAGGTCGGCTGCACCGCTGATGACTGCCGGTATGATTTTTGCGAGGTAGTTCAGTATGGTTCCTCCGCTTGTGCGGGTGGCTTCGGCTTTGCCCGATGTGTTTACCGGAATGGCGGCAAGCATGGTTTCGCGCGCAGGAATGATTTTCCCGTAGGAGTCTTCCAAGACCTTGGATGTCTCCGGATTGTCGGCTTTCCAGGCATCGTAGGTTTTCTGCCATTCCGCGGTGGCCTGGGCGCGTTTTTCAGCCAATCCGTCAAAGTACTGGCGGATATCATCCGAAACGTAGAAGAGTTCATCGGGTAAACCGAGTCCTTTTCGTGCTTCGTCGGCGAATTTAGCACCGCCTTCTCCGTGAGCCGCGCTTTTTCCTGCGATCTGCGAAATGCCGCGACCGATCTCGGTCTTCGCAATGATCAACTGCGGTTTTCCGCTCTTGGCGGCGTATGCTTTCTCGTAAGCCGAAGAGAATGCTACCATGTCGTGGCCGTTTACTGTCTGCACCGTCCAGCCGATCGCTTCGAATTTTGCGGCGGTATCTTCGCTCTGTGTTTTGTCCGCCATCGCGTCCAGGGTGACGTCGTTTGAATCGTAAATGAGGATCAGGTTGTCGAGCCTGTTGTGCGCGGCAAAGGAGACGGCCTCGGCGGCAACGCCTTCCTGCATGCAGCCGTCACCTGCAAGGGCGATGACCTTGTAATTGAAAATTTCATGGTCGGCGGTGTTGAAACGGGCGGCAGCCATTTTTCCGGCGACAGCCATACCGACGGCGTTACCGATACCTTGTCCCAGCGGTCCGGTGGTGCATTCCACACCGGGTGTTTCGCCGAATTCAGGGTGCCCGGGCGTTTTGCTGTGAAGTTTACGGAAGTTTTTGATTTCTTCCTTTGGCAGGTCAAAGCCGCTCATATGGAGCCAGGCATAGAGAAACATGCTACCGTGACCTGCGGAAAGAATAAAACGGTCACGGTTTATCCAGCGCGGTTGCTTGGGGTCGATATTCAGTTTTTCCCCGAATAATACGGCGCCAATCTCTGCGCAGCCAAGGGGCAAGCCAAGGTGTCCTGCTTTGCAGGCGTTAATCGCGTCGATAGCGAGACCTCTGGCTTGATTGGCTGCTTTGGCCAATATGTCGATAGGTAGTGTTTTCGGCATGATTTGACTTTATGAAAGTTATGCTACCGTCTTTTACTTGGATTCCTTGCGAATGGGAAGCAAATTCTAGGAAAGCGGTAATAAATCGGGGAAATGTTGCTCTTGGCGGGTAAAAACGGGTCAATATGGGAATTAAAGCTTTGCTTTTCCAATCTGCTTTGGGGTTAAATGCCCTGTTATGGATTTCCGGCTGAAAAGCGATTTCGCTCCGGAGGGCGACCAGCCTGAGGCGATAAAGAAACTGTGCGATTCCTTTGAACAGGGGAACCGTTATCAGACTTTGCGCGGGGTTACGGGATCGGGAAAAACCTTCACGATGGCCAATATTATCCAGAAATTACAGCGTCCGACCTTGGTGATTTCCCATAACAAGACCTTGGCGGCCCAGCTTTACAGCGAATTTAAGCAGTTTTTTCCGGAAAATGCCGTCGAGTACTTTGTCAGCTATTACGATTATTACCAGCCGGAGGCCTATATCCCACAGACGGATACTTACATTGAAAAGGATTCGTCGATCAACGAAGATATCGAACGTTTGCGGATTGCCGCGACAAGTTCCCTGCTGACCCGCCGTGATGTGATCGTGGTCGCGTCGGTATCCTGTATCTACGGGTTGGGTTCGCCGGAGGATTTTGAGAAGATGGCGATTCACCTGGTGAAAGGCGACAGGCTGAACCGCGATGTCTTACTGGAAAAGCTCGTGGGTAACTTGTATGAAAGAAACGACATTGAATTCAGACGGGGAACCTTTCGGGCACGCGGGGATGTGGTGGATGTTTTTCCCGCCTACATGGAATCCGCAATCCGTTTGGAATTCTGGGGGGACGAGATTGATTCCATCCGTGAAATGGATCCTTTGACAGGAAAACTGGGTGATAATCTGCACAACTTTCTTTTGTTTCCGGCAAACCAGTATGTGACTTCGCCCGAAAAACTGAAACCGGCGATTGCCTTGATAAAAGAGGAACTTGATGAACAGGTAGCTTATTTTGAACAGCAGAACAAATTGATCGAAGCCCAGCGCATCCGCATGCGTACCGAATACGATCTGGAACTTTTGCAGGAAATGGGATTTTGCAGCGGCATTGAGAATTATTCGCGGCATCTTTCTGGAAGAAAGGTGGGCGAGCGGCCATGGTGCCTTATTGATTTCTTCCCCAAGGATTTTATGGTGATGATCGACGAGAGCCATGTTAGCTTACCGCAGATACGCGGGATGTATCGTGGTGACCGTGCTCGCAAGGAGCGTCTTATCGAGTATGGATTCCGTTTGCCGTCCGCGTTGGATAACCGTCCTTTGCAGCGGGATGAATTTGATGCCGCCACCGGGCAGACTTTGTTTGTTTCCGCGACGCCGGCCGCTGAGGAAATGGCTTTATCCAAGACGGTGGTTGATCAGGTTATCCGTCCGACCGGATTGCTTGATCCGGTTATGGAGCTGCGGCCGATAAAAGGACAGGTCGAGGACTTTGTCGGCGAGGCCAGGGATGCGGTAGCATCAGGAGAGCGTGTCCTCGTTACGACGCTGACGAAACGGATGTCAGAGGATTTATGTGCATTTCTCCGGGATTTGAACATCCGTGCGGAGTACCTGCATTCCGATATTGATGCGCTGGAACGTGTTGAAATCTTGCGGAAGCTGAGACGCGGTGATTTTGACGTGCTCGTCGGTGTTAATCTTCTGCGTGAAGGTCTGGATTTGCCCGAGGTCGCGCTTGTCGGCATTCTGGATGCGGACAAGGAAGGGTTTTTGCGGAGTGAAACCAGTATCATTCAGACTGCCGGACGCGCGGCGAGACATGAAAAAGGACGCGTGATACTGTATGCCGATACGATGACAGGTTCGCTCGAAAGGGCGCTGGCGGTCACGAATGAACGCCGCGCGAAGCAAATGGCTTTCAATGAAGCGCACCATATCACTCCGAGAGGCGTGAAACGCGGCGATCAGGCGAGTCTTTATGTCCATAAGGAGGAAGCGCCGTTGCTTGTGGCAGAAACACAGGCAGGCGGGGATGTGCTTGAGGTGATTCGCGAACTGGAAGAGGAAATGTTGGAAGCCGCCGAGCAGTTACAGTTTGAAAAGGCTGCGATTTTGCGTGACCAGATAAAAGTACTGAAGGAAATGAAAAGCGGCTATGTTGCCGCGGATTCCAAGGCGAAGAAGTCAGGAAAGGGAAAAAAGCGAAAGTAACGTGGCAGCATCATAAAGATTGTAGGTATGCGGCCAAGGTATTGCTGACAGAATAAACAAAATTCATGAAATTATTGGGATGAGTATTGCAGGACTTTCGCTTTATACAGCGATGCGGTAATGGGGAGAAAATCTTTATGTTTTTAGCGGCAGCATGGGAATCCTTTTCAAAGCTGTGAGGTAAAATAAAAACGCATGTTACCGTGAAGCAACATGCGTTTAAAATGGCATCCCGTAGGGGATTCGAACCCCTGTCGCCAGGATGAAAACCTGGTGTCCTAGGCCGGGCTAGACGAACGGGACAAATGGAAAAAGAACTAAAATGGCATCCCGTAGGGGATTCGAACCCCTGTCGCCAGGATGAAAACCTGGTGTCCTAGGCCGGGCTAGACGAACGGGACAGTCAAAATGACAAAGCCCGAAAAAGTAGAGATTTCAGCATGGAGAGCAAGTTTTTTTTACGCTTTCTTCTTCTTTTTGCTCTTTCTTAAAGAATTGAAGAGGATTTCCATATGCTTTTCCAGATCACTGCCGACGGTACCGTTTTTAAGGTTAACCATTTTCTTTGACGGGTTGGCTTTGAGCAGTGTCGTATCGTAACCGAGTACCTTAATGCTGCCGCTTTTGCCGATCAATTGCTCGCCTGCTGTCAAGGGCGTCCATTCTTTCGGCAATCCGAACCATGTGAATCCGATATCCCAGCCGACCAGGTCATCACTGGAGTAGAGGCGGGTGAGAAACTCAGGATAGCGTTTGATAAAATCAGGGATTTCCCTGGTTGAAATGCGGATTTTTACAGCGTTGGGCAATGATTTGAAATAGCTCTCGGAGGTCAGTGTTTTGGCTGCCATGGAGTTGCGGATGAAGGCAAGGGGATCGACGCCGACAAGGTTTGTCCCGTTCCAGACGGTATGTTTGTTCAGCGTATCGAAATCCTGAAGCTTATACCAGTCATCAAAACTTTCCGAGAGAATCAGACCCACTTCAAAATGCAAATGAGTTTGCTCCGTGGTCAGCTTTATGACACTGGACGTTCTGCCCATGATCCCGATGGTCTGACCTCCGCGAACGGGGACTCCGGGCCTGATTCCCGCGGCAACGGAATCAAGGTGTGCGTAAAGCGTATAAATCGGCGGGGAAACGGTATCATGGACAATCACAATGTAGCGTCCGTAGCTGCTGTCACCGGCATCAAGATTCGTATGGACAACCACACCGCTGCTGAATGCATAGATCGGGTCAACAGGCTTTTTGGCGGCATCAAAAACAACCGGACGGATATCAATACCTTCATGAAAGCGTAATCCTCCGTTACGTACGGAACCGAACATTCCGCTTTCGATTTTTTCGGAGGTGGGCAGGATGTACTCTTCGTAAGGTTTTCCTTTTGAGAAACCGGTTGATGGCGTCGGCCAGAAAAATGAAACGGGAACGGCGGTAGCATGAACGGATGCAAACAACGCACAAGCAACAAACAATAACGTTTTCAGAAACGTGGGCACTGTTGCTTTATGCTTCATTCCGATGGAAATAAACGTTCCGCTTACCAGGCCCGGTCACGCATGGCGGCAATGCGGGGCAGGTTTTCTTTCAGCTTGAGCACTATCTCCGTGGTTTCCGGCATCGGCAGGTCGGAAGTAATGTAAAGTTTTCCGTCAGTGATCGGTTGGCTGATAAACTGATAGCCCATGAAGGTTCCGTTATAGGACATAACGATGCGCCGGCCTTGGAGATTTACGGTTTCGTTGTAGAGTTTCCGTGTGCCTTTCGCTGTCATTTCGATCAGGATGAAGGATTTCCTTATCACTGTTTTTGCCTGCAATTCGGGACTGAGATTAGGATCAACGAAGTCGGCTTCCACCAGTTCGACATTTTGAATGTCGTCGCTTGTGATGCTTGGTTTTTTCACAACACGGATCATTTCTCCGGAACGCGGCATGGTTGCCTCCGTGAAAAATTCCTTTGTGACCATACCGTTGATTTCACTATAGAAATTGGCTGCGGCTGTGATGCTGTTACGTTCATCCATCCAACTGCAGGAGGAGAGCATGCATGTTATCAAAGGGAGGATCAGTGTAAGCAGGAATTTTTTCATGATATCAAAGTGTGAGTAAATCACTCAGTTTTTCTTGTATGTTTAGAAAGCGCGGACTCATCAGGTCAACCGACTCAATGGCGTAGCTTTGTTTTGTTTTCACGTGGAGGTAATGGCGTTTACCATCCTTGTCCGGTAAGCCCGCTGAACGCAAAATGCGTTTGCGCTCGAGCAATAATGCCAGAACCTGTGCGAGGGCGGCGGTATCATCGCTGCTTGCCGGATTGGCACAAAGCGACAGAAACAGATCCTCCATGGAAACGAGTATCTGCTCGTTATTCTGGGACTTCTTTTCGTTTTCTTCCACGACATAACGCCATTTGCCGAGCAGTGTTCCCGGAACCTGGAAGATGTCTTCCTCGCTGTCCAGAATATCGAAACGTTCGATGTTTCCGGTAGCTGTCAGTACCACCAGACTCAAAGCGCTGTCGTTCGGTTGAAACGGATTTTGCGTGAGTGCGGAAATCTTTGCGCGTCCTTTAACCTGCCATTCCATGATGGGACGATAATCAGTAATCGGTTCGTTCGGCGTATTTGCCGTATTTTTCCATGACAAAGTCAATGTCCTTGTCTCCGCGTCCGCTCAGATTGACAAGGATGGAGGCTGTCGGCTTTTCCTTTGCCAGTTTGCTTGCGTATGCTACCGCGTGCGCGCTTTCCAATGCGGGGATGATACCTTCGAGTCTGGAGAGCTGGAAGAAGGCATAGATGGCTTCGTCGTCGTTTATGGCAACGGCATTCGTGCGCTTGTTGGTGCTCAGGAATGCGTGTTCGGGCCCGACGGACGGATAATCAAGCCCGCTGGCTACGGAGTAAACGGGAGCAGGTTCTCCGGACTGGTTTTTCAGCATGATGGAATTGAAGCCGTGCATAATTCCTTCGGAACCGTAATTGAGCGACGCGGCATGTTGTCCGAGCTTTGCGCCGAGGCCGAGCGGCTCGACGCCGTAAAGATCCACCGGATCGTCAATGAACGCGGAAAATATACCCATCGCGTTGCTACCGCCACCGACGCAGGCCACAACATTGTCCGGGAGTTCTCCGGTCATCTCGATGAATTGTTCGCGTGACTCAATGCCGACGATGCGTTGAAATTCACGTACCATGAGCGGGAAGGGATGGGGGCCGACTACGGAACCGATGCAGTAAATACTGTTCACGGGATCTTTGAGGTAAGCTTCAAAGGCTGAGTCAACAGCTTCCTTGAGCGTCTTTTCCCCAAACCCGACAGGAACAACCTTTGCGCCCAGTATCTTCATACGGGTTACATTCGGGTGTTCCTTCTTGATGTCGACTTCGCCCATGTGGATTTCCGTTTCGATCCCGAAATACGCTCCTGCTGTGGCGAGCGCGACGCCGTGTTGTCCGGCTCCTGTTTCCGCGATGAGTTTCTTCTTTCCCATGTACTTTGCCAGAAGCGCTTCACCCATGCAGTGATTGAGCTTGTGCGCACCCGTATGGTTGAGATCCTCGCGCTTTAGGTAAATGCGTCCGCCGTTAATGCGCTCACTCAGGTTTTTGCAGTAATAAACGGGAGTAGGACGTCCCTGGAAATGTTTGCGGATGGAACGGAGTTCGCGGATGAAATCATGGCTCTTGCAAATGCGGTGATATGCGTGGTTGATTTCCTCCATCTGCTTTTGGAGCGGTTCCGGAACATAGGCTCCGCCGAATTTTCCGAAAAATCCGTTTTGATCAGGATATTGCTTGATATAGGGCAATTCTTTATGCGCTTTGAAATTCATAATCGTATCGTCTTTTATCTCAAAGATTCCCAGTAAATCCATCATCGGGGATGGCGACAATCCCAAAATGAAACGGATGTTACCGTAGCTTAATTAATGATTAACTTTAAAATTACATTGCTTAAAAAAAGACATTACTGGAAAATCTCATAAGAAATATGAAAAAGATTTTTCTGAGCGCTATACTTTTGGTTTTAAACATTCAATTTATGTCAGCACAAGACGATCCAACAGGATACGGCATTACGCCGAAGCAAACGCCGCTTTTGCCGGATGCTCCTTATGTTGTTCATGACGGAAACCGTCCGCAGCCGAACAAGGCTACTCCGGGTGATATAGGCAAGGCGACTTGCTCGGTCCCGCCGCCAAGCGATGCTACCGTTTTGTTTGACGGAAAAGATCTGTCGAAATGGCGTGACGGGGAAGGCGATCATTCCCGTCCGGTAGATTGGATCGTGCAAGACAATGTATTTATCGTGAATCCGGCCAGCAAGGTGCGGATGATCGAAACCGTCGAGCAATTCGGCGACATGCAGCTTCACCTCGAGTGGCGCATCCCTGCCGACAGAAAGCTGGATGGTCAGAAGGGCAGCAACAGCGGCGTGTTCCTGATGGGCATTTACGAAATCCAGATACTGTCCACCTATAACAACCGTACGTATCCGGACGGTCAGGCTGCTGCCATTTACGGCCAGTATCCGCCGCTTGTGAACGCAAGCCGCCCGCAAGGTGAATGGGAAAGTTATGACATTATCTTTACGACACCGAAATTTGCCCAGCCGGGAAATCTGCTTTCTCCGGCTTATGTCACCATCCTGCAAAACGGAGTAGTGGTGCACAATCACAAGGCGTTACTCGGACCAACAGGACACCGCGTCCTGACAAAGTATGAAGCGCATGGGGCGACGGGACCGATCAAACTTCAGAACCATGATGATCCTATCGAATTCCGTAATATTTGGGTACGCAAGATCGGAACATACGATACGGGGAAAACACCGGCTGAATTGCAGTTGCAGTAAGCCTAACGGTAAGATCAGGCAAGCTTCCTATTTTCACCGGTGGATCTTTACTGATCTACCGGTAACTGTTTATAAACAGAAGAGTCTCCGTAGTCATAGCATCCTGTTTCATGGTGTGTGCTGACAGGTGCCGTCCATAATGACTTCCTATAGTAGGTTCAGGACAGGCTTTGCAGGAGAATTAACAAGCATCACCGATCGTATGCTTTGTCATTTTATTGTCAGATAGAATTACTACACGGTTGTGTATGCGGACGATCTAAACAGGTTCGTATTCATTCCGTGAATTCTGTCAAACACCCCTTCAGTCCTTATTTCTCAATGATTTTGCGTGAAGCGCTATTTTCCTGTGGCGATGCAGTTTATATTTGAAATTATACTTCTTTTTGACGGTAACAATCACTGCACAGGCCGAGAAGGCAGCCAAAATCAGACCGACAGAGATCTGGGCAACGATGTCGGGCGGACCGTCCTTGCTGCCCGCAATGTCGGTAATATAGGAAACAATGTTACCGCCGCCGATACCCAGAACATCAAAAAGCAGCCAGCAAAAGAAAATGATAATCAGGTATGTCGGGCACACATACTTCATGATAAAGCGGTAGATTTTGGGGATGTTCATGTTGCTGCCCCGGAGTACTTCCTTCAGCCCTTTATCTACACCGATAATCCAGGCAAAGAGAATAATCAGGACGGTAGCATTCATGTAGACGAGAAAAGTCCCTGCCCAGAAATCGAGTGTATCCAATGCTTTCAGGTTTTTGCTGAAATAAAAAACAAAGATGCTTCCGGGAATGATTAGCATGGAAAGCACGGTAACGGCTTTTTTGCGGGCGAGCTGAAATGATTCTTCGAGGAAGGCAATACAGGGTTGGAGCATGGATAGCGAGCTGGTAACCGCAGCAAGGAAAAGCAGGAAGAAAAAGAGGAAGCCGAATAATGCGCCGAATTGCATCTTTGAAAACACCATGGGAAGTGCGTTGAATCCAAGCCCGAAGGTGCTTAATGTCGCTGAAACACCCGCAATGCCGCAGAAAGCGACTGCCGCCGGTATAGTGATCAGACCGCCGAGCACGACTTCGCAGAATTCATTTGCGCTGCAGGCGGATAGCCCACTAAGCACGACATCGTCATTGCGCTTGAGATAACTGGCATAAGTGGTGATTACACCGACGGCTATGGACAGTGAAAAGAACATTTGCCCGGTTGCCGCAAGCCAGAGTTTTCCGCTCATGAGCATTTCGATGATACCGTACTGGCGGATGCGGAGCTGGTCGTTGCCGGCGATCATGGTTTGTTTTTGGGCAACGGATGCTTCACCGACAAGTTCTTCCTGTTTTGTCCAGGTGATGCTACCATCCGGGTTTTCCTGTTTTTGTTCGAGAAATGTTTTTTCCGGGTTCCACAGGAAGCCGAGACCATTTGAAATATTGTTTTCCGGTTTGCTTGGGTCTGGAGTGCCGAGGGTCAGAACACGGATGAGAATGATAATCCCGATGATCAGAAGCGTGGGCATGGCATAATTGCAGAATGCTTCGATTCCTTTGTTCAGGCCGCGGAAAATCAGGTAGAAGTTCAGAAGAATGACAGCGATAAAGAAAAATCCCGCATATTTTATATCGAAAACAAAGGCGCTTCCGTCGCCTGAATAGCCGATGAATGTTTGCCAGAAGGAACCGGCTTCGCCGATACTTTTGAAATCCATGTTCCCAAAGGCGAAATTAACCGCATATCCCAGGCACCAGGTTTCGATGTACAGGTAGTACATGCTGATAAAGAACGGTATCATGATTCCCGTTATGCCAAGATACTTCCCTGTGCGCGGCATGAGGCGTCCGAGGATGCCGGGAGATGAATTGAAATTCTTTGTTCCGCCGAGACGTCCGATTCCCCATTCGGCCCAACACATCGGCAGTCCGAGAAGGAGAAAGGAAATCACATAGGCAATCATGAATGCGGCGCCGCCGTTTTGGGCGACATTACCGGGGAAACGGAGGAAATTACCGAGGCCTATGGCGCTGCCGGCCACTGCAAGAATAACGCCGACCTGAGAATTCCATGATTCCTTTTTTTTCATAATAGATGCGTTTTTTGCAGGGGTATTTTAAGATAAATGTTTGTCGGCTTTTACGTCCGGCGGTTCCACTTCAAAGCCGTGCATCTTTTTTGTTTTTCCGACAGTAAACACCTTGTAGATGCAAAATATAAACAGCCCCGTAAAAAAGGAGACTGATAATCCCATAACTATCCATCCGCCAAGGTTCATAAAAAGTGATTATGTACGATTTTAATTATCCGCGCTTACTATAGGAAACTTGTGAGGGAGTTCAAGAACGCAGGCAGGTTTTCAAGATGCGTCATGTGTCCGGCATCAGGGATGATTGTATGCGTTGCGTTTCCCATCAACGGCAGCATGCGTTTGGCGACGGAGCAGTAAGCAGCGTCATTTTCCCCGGTAACAAGCAATGTGGGGCAGGTAATGCTGTCCAGTTTATCCCACAACGGTAACATGGAGCCGGTTCCCATATGAAGCAGGCTTAGGGCAAGACCCTGTGGGGTATTCTGTTTTCGCCGGTCCAGCATGGGATTACGGATCGCAGCGGGAATATGCTTCTGTGAAGCAATCAGGGGATGTTTTTCCCATTCGTACAGGAAGGCTTCTGCTCCGATGCGCAATATTCTGTCGGCGAGCGCGGTATCGTTTTTCTTGCGTGCTTCGCGTTCCGCTTTGTCTTCGTTGCCGGGATTGGCGCTGATCAATATCAGTGCCGAAATGGCGTCGGGGCGTGTTACGGCATAATGTAGGGCCATGCGTCCGCCCATGGAATAGCCAAGCAACACAGAGCCGCGGGGAAGCAAGTTGTCCATTTGGCGGGCAAAAGCTTCCTGCGTGTAGGCGGTAGCATCGCGGAGTCCGGACAGGCTGCCGTGTCCGGGCATATCCGGGGCAGTCCAGGTATAGCGTGCTTTGCCGGCATGAAAAAGCGGCTCGAAATCCAAGCCGCTTCCGCTAAATCCATGCAAGGCAAAAATCATTCGGCAAGCTTGGCCTTGATGATTTTCTGTTCCTGAACCGGACGGTCCATAAAGCCGGTTGGCGCGTTTTCGATTTTCTCGACGATGTCGTAACCTTCCATGACTTCGCCGAAAATGGTGTGACGGCCGTTAAGCCAGTCGGTAGGGATGGTGGTAATGAAGAACTGACTGCCGTTTGTGTTTGGTCCGGCATTGGCCATCGCAATCAGTCCTTTTTTATCGAAGGTCACTTTCGGGTCACATTCATCCTTGAATTTTCCGCCCCAGAGTGATTCCCCGCCCCGTCCCGTGCCAGTCGGGTCCCCGCCTTGAATCATGAATGATTTGATCACACGGTGAAAAATGATGCCGTCATAATAACCCTTTTTGATGAGGCCGACAAAGTTTTCGCATGTCTTGGGTGCTACTTCCGGATAAAGTTTCAGCTTAATGTTTCCTTGGTTTGTTTCTAAAATAACGATGTTTTCCATGGGGTGAAATTTTCAAAGCAAGCCGGGCAATGTCAAAGGGAAAATAAGGTAATCACGGTAAGCTAAATATTTTTACCGGGTACAATAAAAGCACCCGGTTACGGGTGCTTTTATATCAGTAAACGGTTTCAGCTTAATTCGTGGACGACGAGACCGCTGCGGAGCTTTGGTTCGAACCAGGTGGTTTTCGGCGGCATGATGTTACCGCTGTCGGCGATGTCGATAAGCTGCTTCATCGAGACCGGATAGAGGGCAAAAGCGACTTTCATCTCACCGTTGTCAACGCGACGCTTGAGTTCGCCTAATCCGCGCAAACCGCCGACAAAGTCGATGCGCTTGCTTGTGCGTAAATCCTTGATGTCAAGAATCTGGTCGAGCACGAGGTTTGAGAGGATGGTTACATCAAGCACGCCGATCGGATCGCTGTCGTTGTAGGTTCCTGTCTTGGCGTTCAGGCGGTACCATTCGCCGTCAAGATACATGCTGAACTCATGCAGCTTTGCGGGTTTGTAAATGCCCTTGCCGATCTTCTGGACGTCGAACGTTCCCGTGAGTTTTTTGAGAAAGTCTTCCTTGCTTAAGCCGTTCAGGTCTTTGATTACGCGGTTATAATCCATGATTTTCAACTGGGTGTCCGGGAAAATCACCGACATGAAATAGTTGTATTCTTCCGTCCCTTTGTGGTTGGGATTCTGTTTCTTCTTTTCTGCGCCGACCAATGCTGCTGCTGCTGTGCGATGATGTCCGTCGGCGATATAAAGGGCGGGGATTTCCTCCGCAAAAATCTTTTCGATCTGGGCAATGGTAGCCTGGTTGTCAATGACCCAGAATGTGTGTCCGAATCCGTCGTCTGCGACGAAATCATAAACAGGCGCCTGGCTTTTTACGATACTGGCAACGATTTCATTGATTTTCTTGTGCTCGGGATAAGCAAAGAAGACAGGCTCCACGTTTGCGTTGGTAATGCGGACATGGATCATGCGGTCTTCTTCTTTGTCCTTTCGGGTCAATTCATGTTTTTTGATGTTACCGTTAAAGTAATCGTCAATATGCGTACAGCCGACGATACCGTATTGAGTGCGACCTTCCATCGTTTGGGCGTAGATGTAAAGTTTCGGTTCGCTATCCTGTTTCAGCCAGCCTTTGTTTTTGAACAGATTAAAGTTCTCGACGACTTTGTCGTAAACTTCCTGGCCGTGTTCGTCGATGCCTGCAGGCAGGTCGATTTCCGCTTTTGTGACGCGGAGCAGGGAATACTCGTTCCCTTTTGCTTCCAGGCGCGCTTCCTCGGAGTTCAGTACATCGTACGGTCTCGATGCGAGTTGTTTTACAATGTCTTTCGGCGGACGGAGTCCTTTAAAACTTTTTACAATAGCCATAAGAGTGAATTAAAAAATAAAGAGTTATATCTAGGGGATTTTCGGGTATTATGCGAGCGCGTAAACGTTATTTCTGCATGTAATGCTTTCGTTCGTCAGGGCTCAGTTTTTCAATCGAATAACGGAGCATCGTCCGTGGCATGATCCTGGCATGTTTATCCAGAAAATCGATGAGGGGTTTCTTATCACGTTTTCCGATTTCACGGAGCATCCAGCCGACAGCCTTGTGCATGAGGTCATGCTCATGATTGAGAAAATGCTCAGCGAGTTCAAGCGTCACGGTAAATTCGCCTTGCCGGATAAAGTAAAGTGTCGTGAGTACGGAAATACGTTCTTTCCAGAGGTTTTTGGATCGGGCGAATTGCCAGATTTTTCTGGTTGGTTTTCCGAAATAGTGAGCCCCAAGGATATGGGGTGTGAAAATATCAATCAGATCCCAGTTGTTTATGTAACGGATATTACGCTCAAAGACTGAGACGATTTCCTTGATTTGTCCTGCGGTAGCATGCTTCTGCTTTGCGTTGAGGATTACCAGTGCGGCAAAACGCAGTTCATGGCATTCGGATTGCAGCAGCGTTTCCGTTTCCTCCAGAGAAAGCGCTTTATGGTACTTGGATGCTACCGTCCGGATTTGCGGTACCTTTAAACCGAGAAACCGGTCGCCTTCGCCGTAACCGCCTTTATACGCCTGGAAAAACTTTGCGTGATGTGCGGCAAATGCAGGATTCGCATATTCCCTCAGTTCGGTGATTAAACGTTCTTTTGCATCCGGCATAAGTTTGAAACTGTTTGAATGAATCGGGCCTTTTGAAAATACCGGTATAAAATGCTAAGTTATCCGGAAATCTTCCGGTAACGGATATTCACTCCGGTGTTCCCGGATAAAGTCCAAGACCTGGGCAGAAGAATGACTGAGTTTTTTAAAATCAATCGTTATTTCCATGATGTCGGCAGCATTCTGGGATTCCGCAGTTATTTTGGTGATCTTAAATGAACGGTGCAGGTATTTTCTAAGATTTGTGATTGTAATATGAAGACGATTCCCGTCGGTGCGGCATTTAACAATGTCAGACCATTCGATTAATCCCAATCCTGACTGAAAATCCCCGATGCCTTCCTTGCAAAAGATATACAGGGGATTTGGCCGCAGAATCCGGTGCTTGATGATACTTACACACCGGATACCGAATGATAGGCTGAAACCGGCAATGAAAAAACAATAGATGAATTTTCTATCGCTGTTTGATGATGATATCAGATCACAGAGCAATGCAACCATCGTAGTCCATATGATAAGTATCCAGATTAATTTTCCGATTGCTTGGCGTTTATTGACGTAGACTTGAAGTTGAGGGGGCATAGCGTGATTAGTTCGTGCAATGTTGTTGATCAGTCGGGACAAACACAGGTACGTGAAGGAGTGTCGCTAAGTTTTATTTCAAAATGTTCACAGGTTTTCTTCAACTCATCCCAATCCACTTGGATGCCAAAGGACAAGGGAACAAGACATTTGTCGTAGTGGTATAACGTGATACCCTTGGGCAGTTTTCCTAAAGCGGACTTGAAATCGTCAAACGTATTGAAATCCTGGATTACATTTTCCTTACGCGATGCAAGGCGGAAAAGGGGCCTGGGATTCTTTTCGTTACCAAGATTCACGATGATAAAGCCATAATCCTTGTCCAGTTCCATTATTCGAGGATTATCGGTTTTAGGCGCTGATAAAATATAGAGTAGCAGGTTACCGTTATTGGTTTTGCTTCCGACTGCTAATTCTTCCGGGTTATTTTTTGCTACCAGACTTATCGCTAGCACAAGAAAAGCGGGTAGGAGTATTGCTGATTTCATGTCAAAACCTGATTGGGATTCAGTGGAGAAGAAAACTATTTCGCGGGGTAACCGTAAATGCGGATTCCCAAGCGGTTTGCTTCACGGATCACCAGGGGTTTATTGATGATCATGGTTTTTCCGGCTTCCAATGCTACCGTGTCAATGCCGCCTATTTGCAGGCTTTCGAGTGTACGCATGCCAAAGGCGGGAACGTCGAAGCGGTAATCCTGGTTGGGTTTTACGGTCTTGACGAAAATCTTCCCTTTCGTATCGAAATCAGCGCAGCGGCGCAGCATTTTATCGGTTCCGTCAAATCCTTCGACGGCGAGCACGGTCCCTTTGCGGACGACGAGCCCTTGCCCGACATCGAGGCGGGCGATTTCCTTGGCAACCTCGATCCCGTGATTGATGTAGTCCGTTTCTGCGCTCTTGATGTTACCGTTGGTCATCATTCCTTCATGGGCGAGGTGATCGTCGAGGAAGGTGCGGGCATCAAGGACGCTTACGCCGATTTTTTCAAACTCATTGGCAATCGCGCCGAAGATGGTTTCGGCATTTCGTTTCTTGAGCGATGCCAGTATGAGAAATGCTTTTAAATCCGGGCTTAATCCGCCAAAGAGGCGTTTGGGCGGTATCTGGCCGTTGAAAATAATATATTTTGCACCGAAGTGCTTTGCTGTTTTCAGCGCCTTGCCCAGTTGTCCGACTTTCACAAAGGCTTTCTGTTCGTCGGTGAAGAGTGCTGAGAGTTCTTGTGCCACTTCATCTTCGATGCCGATAAGCCGTAGCTTCGTATTGGCCTGCAAGGCATTTTTTGCCTGGATGGCAGGGTATTCGCCGCGGCCGGAAAGCATGGCAACGGTGGCGGTAGCATCAAAATCTTTTGGTAAAAACTTGGACATAGGGGAAATTAAACTACAAACCTCCTTTTACTTGATGACGATGTTGACGATTTTGTTCGGGACGTAGATTTCCTTGACGATGGTTTTTCCGTCGAGGTGCTGCTTGATTTGTTCCTTGGCGGCAGCAATGACGGTAGCTTGCCCGGAATCTTTCTTCATAGTGATGTCTCCGCGCAGTTTACCGTTTACCTGGATGATTATTTTTGCCTCGTCGGATACGAGTTTTTCGGGGTCAAACTCAGGCCAATCCGCTTTTGAGACGGATTCTTTTTCGCCGATGCGGTTCCAGAGTTCTTCGCCGATATGGGGCGCGAAGCAGGACAGCATTTGAATGAACGCGCGCACGGTGGAATAAGCAACGCTTTCCGCCTTGGACAGGGCATTCACAAAGATCATCAATTGTGAGATGGCTGTGTTCAGGCGCAGATTCTCAATGTCATCCCCGACTTTCTTTATGGTTTCATGCAGGCAGCGTGTCAGCTCTGCAGGCTCGCTGGCATCCTTGCTGATGCGGCTTTGCATGTTACCGTCCTGGTCGATGATTTCGCGCCAGGATTTTTTCAGGAAGCGGAAAACACCCTCGATGTTACGGGTTGACCACGGTTTCATGGCCTCCAAGGGTCCGAGGAACATTTCGTACAGGCGCAGTGAGTCTGCTCCGTATTCGCGGATAATGTCGTCAGGATTGACAACGTTTCCACGGCTTTTGGACATTTTCTCGCCGTCTTCGCCAAGGATGATACCTTGGTGGAACAAGCGCTTATACGGCTCGGCTGTCTTGACTACGCCGATGTCGAAAAGGAAACGGTGCCAGAAACGCGCGTAGAGCAGGTGAAGCACGGCATGTTCGGCGCCGCCGATGTAAAAATCGGGAGCGCTCCAATAAGCTTCCAGTTTCGGATCAATAAGCGCGTTCTCATTATGCGGATCGATGTAGCGCAGGTGATACCAGCAGGAACCTGCCCATTGCGGCATGGTATTTGTTTCGCGCGCAGCGGCAACCCAATCGCCGCCGTTCGGTTTTGCATCCTTTGCGGAAACGGTTTGTCCGGTTTTTATGTTAAAATGGACATGGACCCACTCGGTTATATTTGCGAGCGGACTTTCCCCGGTGCCGGATGGTTGGTAATTATCCGTTTTGGGCAGCAGTACGGGTAATTCCGATGCGGGAACCGGAAGTGCGTAGCGGATGGTACCGTCCTGGCTTTTGTAAGTGACGGGTTCCGGCGGTAACATGGAGCCGACGGGCGAATGCTTATCCGAAGCGGCCTGACGGTAACTTGACTCATCGACCCAGACGATCGGAAACGGCTCGCCCCAGTAACGCTGACGGGCAAAGAGCCAGTCACGGAGCTTGTAATTGACGGTGGCATGACCGCGTTTTTGCTCAGCCAATGTCTGGGTGATAGCCCGTTTGGCGTCCTCGGTGCTCAATCCGTCGTGTTTTCCTGAATTGACGAGCTTGCCGTCGACGCAGAAAGGCAGTTTTACTTCCTTTCCGTCGAGCGGTGCAATGACGGGAATAATCTCAATACCGAATTTTCCGGCAAATTCAAAGTCACGTTCATCATGCGCGGGAACAGCCATGATGGCTCCGGTCCCGTAGGACATCAAAACATAATCGGCAACCCATATGGGCACTTTTTTGCCGTTGACCGGATTGATCGCGTAACTGCCCGTGAATACGCCGGATTTGCCTTTTGCCAGATCGGTGCGGTCTAGATCGCTTTTGGTTGCAGCTTGTTTTACATAGTCGGCAACCATTGCCGATTGCGATGCTACCGTTAATTTTTGCACCAAGGGGTGTTCGGGGGCAACCACCATGTAGGTGCAGCCGTAAAGCGTATCCGGACGGGTAGTGAAGACGGTCAGCATCTCATTCATCCCGTCTATGTCAAAAGTGATTTCAACGCCTTCGGAGCGGCCTATCCATGCGCGTTGCATGCGCTTGGTTGAATCCGGCCAATCCACGTCATCCAGTCCGGCCAGCAGCTTTTCCGCATAAGCGGTGATTTTTAAAACCCATTGGCGCAAGGCACGGCGTTCCACGGGGTGGCTTCCGCGTTCGGATTTACCGTCGATAACTTCCTCATTGGCCAGGACGGTGCCGAGGGCCGGACACCACCAGACCGGACGGTCAGAAACATAGGCAAGCCCATGCTTGAAGATTTGCAGGAAAATCCATTGTGTCCATTTATAGTATTTCGGGTCGGTGGTGTTGATTTCGCGTTGCCAGTCGAGGGCGAATCCGAGTTGTTTGATCTGCCGTTTAAAGGTTTGGATATTTTTTTCCGTGGTAACGGCAGGATGGGTTCCTGTCTGGACGGCATATTGTTCTGCGGGCAGTCCGAAAGCGTCCCATCCCATCGGGTGAAGCACATTGAATCCTTTGGCGCGTTTGTACCTGCTGAGGATATCCGATGCGGTATAGCCTTCAGGGTGTCCGATATGTAATCCGGAACCCGAAGGATAGGGAAACATGTCAAGAATGTAGTATTTTGGCTTTACTGAAGCATCCGGGGCATGAAAGGTGTTATTCTCATCCCAGTATTTTTGCCAATGCGGTTCAATTTCCGCAAAATTGTAATCGGTACTTTTGTGTGACATGTCTGAATAAACAGTTTTTGGTGATGTGTAAGTGATTCAGGCTAATTGGGACGGTAGCGTCTGTAAAGCCGTAAGATAAAGCGGGTGATTCGAAAGGCGATAGAAGCGTTTTGTGCGGATTTCCGGAGTTCTTCGCCCAAGGCCGAAGCATGAAAATAAAAAGACCTGTCTCCTTGTGAGTGACAGGTCTCCGGAAAAAGCTTTTAATTTAGGCTTCTGGCTTGGTTTTCTTCAAACCAACCACGCGGTTGCCTTCTTTCCATTGACCGCGTTTCTTTAGCAGTTCAACGCGTTCAAAGCGCTTGAGAACATTACGATTTGAAGTGGAAGATCCACCGCTTGACTTGAAACTGTTATGCTGGCTCATGATAAATTCAGTGATGTGAAATTAATTTAAAAGTGACTTATAAAAACAAATAAAGGCAGGCACGCAACTAAAAAATCCAGGACCCGATTTTGAGTGAAAATGTAACTTATTTCACTTCGCGCTGTTCCCTTAGATAATTACTATACTTTTATATACGGATCCAGATGAAAATGATTAAGCCATTCCTGATCGTTCCTTTGATTGCTTCTTTGCTTGCCTTGACACAGGCAAAAGACCTGGTGGATTACGCAAATCCTTTGCAGGGAACCGATTCCAAACGTGAACTGAGCCGCGGAAATACCTATCCGGCCATAGCTTTACCCTGGGGCATGAATGTCTGGACGCCTCAGACAGGGACCAATGACGACCGGTGGATCTATAAATTCAAATCCAATGAAATCCGTGGCTTTCGCCAGACACACGAGTGCAGTCCATGGACGGGCGATTATTCCGCTTTTTCTATCATGCCGGTAGCATCCGCTTTGACGGTCGATCAAAACAAACGCCTGGCGCGCTTTTCCCATGAAAATGAGCTTGCCGGACCGCATTATTACAAGGTGGCTTTTGACAATAAGATGGTCGGCGAGATGTCTCCCACGGAGCGCGGGGCATTCATGCGGTTTACTTTCCCGAAAAACGAGGAATCCTTTGTCGTCGTGGATGCAGGTAACTTTGTGTATGAAGGCGACAGTATGATAGAAATTTTCCCGAAGGAACAAAAGATCGTGGGCTATACCCGGAATGCTCCTCACTCGGTTCCCAGAAAATTTGCGAATTACTTCGTGATTCATTTCAACAAACCTTTCCGTGGCTATGGTACATGGGAAAAAAATGACGAGGGGATTGCTGCGAACGAAACAAAGCGGGAAGGCCGGAATATAGGTGCTTATGTCCAATTTCGCAAAGGCGACAAGGTTGAGGTCAAGGTCGCTTCCTCATTCATCAGCATTGAACAGGCCGAACAGAATTTCAAACATGAGCTTTATGGATTAAAGAGTCTGGAACAGGCAAAGGCAAATGCTGCCAAAATATGGAATGAGCACCTGGGGAAAATCGTTGTTGAGGGCGGAACCGAGGAGCAAAAGGCAACCTTTTATTCCTGTTTTTACCGTTCAATGCTTTTCCCGCGGAAATTCTTCGAATACGATGCGGACAACAAGCCTGTTTACTACAGTCCGTATGACGGTAAAGTATACAGCGGTTATATGTATACGGATACAGGTTTCTGGGATACTTTCCGCGCCCAGTTCCCGCTGAACGTGATTTTACATCCGAAGATGCACGGCGAATACATGAAAACGATCATGGACGCGTATGATCAGAGCGGATGGTTACCTTCATGGTCTTTCCCGGGACACAGCGGCGGCATGATCGGCAACCATGCGTTCTCTGTGCTGGCGGATGCCTATGCCAAGGGAATCCGTACATTTGATCCGGATAAGGCGTTGGCTGCAATGTGGCATGATGCGAATGCGAAGGGTCCGCGCGGCCCGTCAATCGGCCGCGATGCGGCAAAGGATTACTGGGAGTTGGGATATATTCCTTTCGGTGAACGAGGCGAACCTACGGCAAAGACACTGGAGTATGCCTACGACGACTGGTGCGGGATGACGCTTGCCAAGATGGTCGGTAACAAGGAATACGAGGAAAAATTCTCAAAAGCTATTTTTAACTACAGGAATGTTTATGATCCTTCCGTCGGTTTCATGCGGGGTCGCTTAAGAAACGGTGACTGGGCTCCTGATTTTGATCCTACCGAATGGGGTGGTGCTTTTATTGAGGGCGCTGCGTGGCATTATGTGTGGTCTGTTTTCCATGATATCCAGGGCCTTGCGAATCTGATGGGTAGCGATAAGGCGCTTGCCGACAAGCTGGACGAGTGCATGGATACTCCGGGTACTTTCAAGGTTGGTACGTATGGTCATGTGATTCATGAAATGGCCGAACTGGAAATGATCAAAATGGGTCAGTATGGTCATGGAAACGAAGAACAGCATCACATGCTTTACATGTATAATTATGTCGGTCAGCCATGGAAGGCCCAGAAATGGCTGAGAATCGCGATGGATAAACTGTACAATTCCGGGCCGGATGGGTATTGCGGCGATGAAGATCAGGGACAAATGGCATCGTGGTATGTCATCAGCGCAATGGGACTTTATTCGGTGACCCCGGGAACCGACCAGTATGTGATTGGCAGCCCGCTTTTCCCGAAAATGACCATCAGTCTGGAAAACGGAAAGAAACTGGTCATCGAGGCTGTCGGGAATAATGAGCAAAATGTATACATCCAATCGGCCTCGCTGAACGGGAAAACCTTTAGCCGCAACTGGCTTACTTATGACGAGATCATGTCTGGCGGTACCTTGCGTTTCAATATGTCAAGCCAGCCGGAAATGAAGCGTGGCACCGCTGCGGAGGATCGTCCTTATTCGGTTTCAATGCCAAAACCTGATTGATTTCCGGAGCTTTGCGGAAAGCATTTATGGGCGATCTGCCTTCGTGTCTCTCATCCAATGGCTTGCCGTACGCAAACCGTCTCAAATACGTCCGAAATCCAAAGTGCTTCTGGAGATTTTCCCGGTAATTAATGCCGCTGTGTCTGAACCGGGTTCCTGCGGTAAGGGCGTATCTTTTGAGGAGAAGCGGAAACGGAATTTGCCGTCTTCATCCCGGTGAAAAAGCGAACCTAACCTGAATTGGGCCAGACGTGTTTCGATGGTTTCGGTATCGTCGCGGGTGATAATCGGAAAATTAATATTGGTAACCTGTACACTTTCCGTCTTTTTCCCGGCAAGTTCCTGTGCTATCCGCACGCTGTGATTCACGGCGGATTTCAGAGAAAGCAGGGTCTGGTCGTCGACTGCATGGCCGACCGACTGGCGGATTTTCTCATAAACGGAAGCTTCAAGCTGCAAGGACAAGGCGAGTGAGGGAATGCCCCACATGGCTCCTTCCGTGGCGCCGCCAACCGTTCCGGAAGAAAGCACAAAGGGGACGCCGACATTGAAACCAAGATTTATACCGGAAACCACCACATCGGGTTTTTCAGGCAGAAGATGAGCCAGGGCAATATTCACGCAATCGGTGGGGGTTCCGGTGATAGCCCATGCAGGGCAGGGGTGAAAATCGCTTTTTTCCACGGAGATGGTTTCATTGCGGCTGACAGCCCGTCCGATCCAGCTTTTTTCCCCTGCGGGTGCGGCGACAGTCACGGTAGCATGAACATCGATGAAAGCTTCGACGAGTACTTTGAGGAAGTATGAATGGATGCCGTCGTCATTGGTAATGAGGATTTTCATTTGATTTTTGTCTTTTACGTAAAGAGCGTGGTGAAAGCAAAGTTTATTTTGATCTGACAGCATGGCATGCTTTTACCATTGACTTAAAGGGCGTGGAATTTTTCATGTTATGATCACTTTATTAAATTTATGTCGAAAAAAAATCGCCGCGAACTAGCAGAGATCATTTTGGAAATCACACAAAACTGCCTGCCTGCAAAAACAACCCCTGCAGATCTGGAAGCCTTGTTGGGTATTACTTGCCTTATTTGGAATGCCGGCATGAAGAAAGAGGAAAAATGCGCAGAAATGCTTCGTGACTTTCGTACGCGCAACCGCCTTTACGGAAACCCGGTTTATGACGAATACTTTGAAAGGGTGATGGTGTTGCGCAAATCGGAGACCTATGCGTCCGATGACAGGCCGATTGTGAAGCATTACTTCCAGACCCAGGATGGACAACGCGTATTTGTCGTTGAATCCGACAAGGCGTAATTTCGTTAATATCCATTTTCAGGGCACGGTGTCAAAGCCGTGCTTTTTCATTTACATAACACGGCAGGTAGACAACATGCATCAGGGTAAACACTGTTAACGCCATGAATAAAGCGGGTCAAAAAACAAAAGCATTTTTGCTGCCCAAGGAAAGTTATGCGAATGTCAATGCGTTTTGGAGCGCCTTGGCTGTGGAAACGTTGTTTCGTCTGGGTGTTTCCCGGTTTGTGATTTCCCCGGGCTCGCGTTCCACCGCTCTGACGGTAGCATCCGCTTTGCATGGCAAGGTTGAAACGACGGTAGCGTTGGACGAACGTTCGGCCGCTTTTTTTGCCTTGGGTATGGCGCGTTCATCAGGCGAACCGGTAGCATTGATCTGTACTTCAGGCACTGCATTGGCGCATTATTTTCCGGCGCTCATAGAAGCCTATTACCAGCAGGTTCCCTTGGTGATTTTATCGACGGACCGTCCGCCGGAACTTCAGGATTGCCAATCAGGACAGACGATTGACCAGAAAAAGATATTCGGATCCTATGTGAACTTCTTTCATGATATGGCCTTGCCGGAGGGGACCCGCAAGTCCTGGGACTATCTGCTGCATCTGTTGGATCACGCGGTCACGATGGCGAGAACGCGTGGTCCTGTGCACCTTAATTTCCCTTTTCGAGAACCGCTTGTTCCGAAACCGGATGCTACCGCGATTGCACCTGATGCGATTGATAACAGTCTTTTCAGGGGACTGAGCAGCCCTTCTTCCGACCGTATCGTGAAAGAATGTTTTGCAGATTGTGACGTTTCCGGCAAAACAAAGCGTTTGATTGTGGTCGGACAATACCGTACGCAGCAACCCGAAGCGTTTGTGCGCTGCCTGAAGAAAATAGCGGATGACCTGGATGCGGTTATTTTGGCGGATATATTGAATCCCCTGCGCGGTTATGGAGATATACTCAGGGATCGCATGATCTGCCATTACGATGCGGTGTTGCGTATTGAAAGCAACGGAGAGTTGTTCAAGCCCGATTTCATATTGCAAGTCGGCGTTCCGCCGACAAGTAAGATACTGCGTTCATGGATGGAAAATATTTGTGTGGAGACGTTGATCATCGAAGCCTCGGACCTGAATGTAAACGCAATGTATTTGTCAGGAAAGCAGTTGCACACCTGCATGGAGACGCTTCATCTGAAGGTGAACGACAGGAATTTTGACGGAAAAACAGAGCGGATCAGAGCCGATTATCTGAAAGCCTGGAAGCAATCGGAAAAGAATGTTACCGTGCCTATTGAGCGCATGGCTAAAGCGGGAGGCAATTTGCGGGAGACGCAGGTAGCATCGGTTTTGTCACGCATGTTGCCGACGGGAGCTTCGGTTATTATTGCCAACAGTTTATCCATTCGTAATGCGGAGTGGTTTTGGCCGGTCAGCGAAAAACGTTTCCGGTTTTACTGTAACCGCGGAACAAACGGGATTGACGGTACGATTTCAACAGCCCTGGGAGTTGCCAACGGCCGGAAAGATCCGGCTGTTCTTTGGGTGGGTGATCTGGCATTTCTGCACGATACAAACGGATTGCTGCTGGCAAAACATTTTACGGGAAGTTTAACTATTGTGCTCATGCAGAATCAGGGAGGACGTATTTTTGAGCATTTGCCGATAGCTGCGTTTCCCGATCTTTGTGAACGTTTCTTTATTGTCGGGCAGGAGGTTTCCATCCAGAAACTGACGACCGCCTATGGGATTGACTATGCCGCTGCCTATACTGTCGGCGATCTTGAGAAATCCTTGCGTAAGTTACCGAAAAAGGGTGTTCGGGTTATCGAATGTTTTGTTGACCCGAAAGAAAACTTCCGTTGTCACCAGGACCTTATCGCTTGTTTTTGCAGGAAATAATCGCCGGGAACGCCCTATTTATTCTTTATTTTTTAATATGTGGAAAATCGTAAAAAAATATCAGGAAATCATTTATGAAAAGAACGCGGATGGTATCGCCAAAATAACGATAAACCGTCCCAATAAACGCAACGCGTTTACCCCATTAACCGTTTCCGAAATGATCGATGCTTTTACAGATGCCAGGGAGGATGCGAAGATCGGGGTGATATTGCTGACCGGAGCAAATCCTCAAACGGACGGGAAATATGCCTTTTGTTCAGGAGGGGACCAAAGTATACGTGGCAAGGCGGGTTATGTGGATGAAGGCGGGGTTCCGCGTCTGAATGTGTTGGATTTGCAGAAACTGATCCGTTCTATTCCCAAGGTTGTCATTGCTTTGGTTGCCGGGTATGCTATTGGCGGTGGACATGTTTTGCATGTGGTCTGTGATTTGACGATTGCCGCGGATAATGCGATTTTCGGGCAAACAGGGCCGAGAGTGGGGAGTTTTGACGGTGGTTTCGGTTCCAGTTATCTGGCGCGCATTGTGGGGCAAAAGAAAGCCCGGGAAATCTGGTACCTGTGCCGTCAGTATAATGCGCAGGAAGCCATGGATATGGGTTTGGTCAATAAAGTCGTGCCACTGGATGAACTTGAGAAAGAAGGCGTACAGTGGGCAAAGGAAATTCTTCAGCACAGCCCTCTGGCTATCCGTTGCCTGAAAGCCGCCATGAATGCGGATTGTGATGGCCAGGCAGGATTGCAGGAATTGGCCGGGGATGCCACCTTGCTGTATTATCTGAGCGAGGAAGGCAGCCATGGCCATAAATCCTATCTGAACAAACAAAAGCCGGATTTTCGTCAGTATCCCTGGTTGCCTTGATTGCAGTCACCAAACGCATGTCATACCGTTTGAGCGGCGGCGATTTATTTCTTTTTGAGCATCCGGTAAACGAGGATCCCTGAAACAATCAAAGCGATAAGTACGCTACCGCCGAACAGTGCCGAATTGCTGTCATCATGGATGATCGCAAATATCAGCGATGGGCCGAATGCGATGAGAAAGAAAACAAGAAATATGTTTGCCGGACGTTTGTCGCCGTTGCTGTAAGCGCGTATTTTAAAGTAAATAACGGCGATGACCGTTAACAGCATGAAAGCAGGCAGAATGTAGTTTAGCAGTGTTTCTTGCATGGGATATTCAGACGGTAGCATGAACCGTCAAGCTGTTACCAGATACGTGTTGCAGGTGCGGATTCCATTTTTTTCTGGTTTTCCGGTTTCCATTTCGGGAAAAAATTGAGACCCGTACGTTCTTCGATTTCGCGAATACTGACCAGATAGTTGCTCAGCGGAGTAGTTTCCGAAGCGTCCTGGGGGATAATAAATCCGAGTGCACGATAACCGTTTTCCGTTTGATCGATCACAATTTTGAAGAATGCTTCGGGGACGGCAATTTCATTGAAGTTGGATATGGCAATTTTGGAATAAACAGGACCGGTTATTATCCATATTTTTTCAAAGCGTTCGGCGTAGCGTGATATTTCCCGCATTTCCACATCTTTCCAGATACCTTTGTTGAGCTTTGGCCTTTGAGGCGCAATATTGGACATCAGGAATGTTTGTTCCTGCGCTTTAGGTCCGTAACAGACGGCTATTCCGTAATTGGGAGCCATGTGTCCGCGGTCATAACCGGTATTGGTATAGGCCTGTGGCTGTACGCGGATGCGGGTATCCATATCCACAAGAAATTTATCCGGGCGGCGTCCGGAATCAGTGGTTTGCGGTTTAAAAAGAGAGTAAGCGACCCAGGCGGGATTTCGCTTTTCTTCATCGTATGCTACCGTGTACCCTATGCGCACGAGGCGGGTAAGGTTTTGTTTGATGAGGGACTGAGGATAACCTCCGGGAAAGGTAGCATCGGATTCTATGAATTCTATCGGAACAACATTTCCAACGCTTAAAGGAATATGATCATAGCAAATATCCAGTAAAAACACGAGTTCCGGCGGCGCAGCTTTAGATTCACGGACAACATCAATGCAATCCAGGGCAAACCGTTCGATTCTCAGTTTCTGATCGTTGTCAGCAAAACGGTGAAGACCGAACAAACCGCCTGCCACGATACAGATGAGCAATGCTGAATAAAAAAGTGTCTTTAAGCTGAACTTTATTAACTGAAACATGAAAGGAGTGAGTCTAACTAGTAGTGTAACGGTTATTTTTCTCAATAAAAAAAGCGACAGTTACCTGTCGCTTTTTGTAAGAATCAATGATTTAAAACTCCGGCCTTGTTATGGATGTGCTTCCTACCATTACACTGTAATCATTACCAAGAGCCCATGTGCTGTCGTTAATAAGCAGTTTAAAGGCGATGCCATCAGGTGATGCTTTGTCGGTAACCCAACGCCATTCATCGGCACCGATATTTTCCATTGGGATTCCTTTTTCCCAACTGAGTCCGGCGCCTTGTCCGCGTATGTATAAAGCATTGCCAAAACCGATGTCAACCTTGGCGACGACAACGGTTTGTGATTTTGTTTTCAGGACAGGTTCTTTTTTCTTTGATGCCGTCGGCTTTGCTGCTTGCTTCTTTCCCTTTACAGCAGGTTTCACTTGATCACCCATGTTGCATGAATCCTTTGTGCAAGTCTTCATTTTAGTATCTTCTTTTTTTACGACCTTCGAAGTTGTTGTTTTTTTAGTAGCCATGACAATAAACAGGTTCAAGTATTATCTTGGCTTATTATGTCTTCATCGCAAGGTTTTTTTACGATGAGAGGAAAGGGCGCAATTGGGTGAGAGAGTTAACTCCCAAAGACCCAGCAAAAAAGCCGTTTTCGAGGTGAAAACGGCCTTAAATTCATGGTGCGGGTAATCAGAATCGAACTGATGACCTCTGCGTGGAAGGCAGATGTTTTACCGCTAAACTATACCCGCAATTAAAAAGGAAGAGCAAAACATATAAAAGCATTCCAAAAAGACCAGAAAAAAATGAAATATTTCAAAAATGATTTAATAAAGCTCGGGTTAGCGTGTCTGATATCAGAAAGTGAAACCGTCATACCGTGATTATTACCGAACAAAACGTAATGAAACCGTTCATACCAAAAAAGGTGAAAAATATGGAATTTTGAGTTTTATTTCTTTTCATAACAGATTTTTACGCATCTTCGAGATGTGTGAAAGACAGATAAAACGATAAGATTATTATTCATAGATTGAAGCGGCGACCAGGGGTTGCCGCTTCTTCTTTTCTGGCGCCTCGGCTTTTGCTTATGAACTTTTCCCATCAACACGTTTATTTTCGCCTATAAGGAGCTAGTATTACTACTACCCAGTGGAAATCGGAGACAGGATCGGTAGGCATCCGTTTTCTACGTATGACCGATGTTGTGTTTTCGGCTTTGCAACGGAGATGAGCGTTAAATGGAAGCGGCTACAATCATTTTTGCTTACTGAATTAATACCATTCCTGTATGCCGCTTTTGGGGGCTTGTCGCCCTGGTAATGGGGACATTACAGCGAAAGAAGCAATAGCGGTGTCATTTTCAGCAAAAAAACCACCCGGGATGAGTGGTTTTTTTATTTAAACTGGAAAATGGTGGATCTGCTGGGATTCGAACCCAGGACCAATTGATTAAAAGTCAACTGCTCTACCAGCTGAGCTACAGATCCAATTTCAAATTGAAGTTCAAAACGCTATTCTTTTGCTACTGTTGGTCAAGAGGAAAATCCGAAATTTTGAAATCCGGATAATTCGGGTAACGATCTTTGACGTTAGTATTTAAAATAATCGCTTTAGGGTTGTTGGAGGGTTGGTAACATGGCATGTTTTCTATGTTTGCCGCATAATAAAAATAGGCGGCATTTCAGTTTTTTCTTGCATGCATTGCTTTGTCTGAAATACATAACTAAGTTTTTTTTATTTTTTCAATTAAACCAGATATATTACCATGCCAAGGCGCGACGATATAAAAACAGTCATGATCATCGGATCAGGACCTATTGTAATTGGTCAGGCTTGCGAATTCGATTATTCGGGTACGCAGGCTTGCAAAGCTCTGAGAGAACTCGGCTATAAAGTAGTGTTGGTAAACAGTAATCCGGCTACAATCATGACGGATCCATCGACGGCTGATGTAACGTACATTGAACCGTTGAACATAAAACGCATGGAGGAAATCATTGCCGTTGAGAGACCCGATGCACTTCTGCCAAATCTTGGCGGGCAGACTGCTTTGAATTTGTCTATCGCGCTTTCAAAAGCCGGAATTTTGGATAAATATGGCGTAAAAATCATCGGTGTAAATATTGAGGCTATTGAGCGCGGTGAAGACCGTATCCTTTTCAAGGAGGCCATGAATAAAATCGGTGTCGACATGGCACGCAGTGCTCCGGCTTACAGTGTCGAAGAGGCGGAAAAAATTGCTGCCGAACTGGGTTATCCGGTTGTTGTCCGTCCCGCATATACAATGGGGGGAACGGGCGGAGGTCTGGTTTACAATGTCGAGGAATTGCGCCTGATTGCAAGCCGTGGCATTGCTGCAAGCATGATTAACCAGGTTCTGATTGAAGAGTCGATTTTAGGATGGTTGGAACTTGAACTGGAAATTGTTCGCGATTCCAAGAACCAGATGATTACCGTATGCTTTATTGAAAACGTTGACCCGGTCGGCGTGCATACGGGCGATTCCTTTTGTACAGCTCCGATGCTGACTATCAGTGAAAGCATTCAAAAGCGCATGCAGGAACAGGCCTATAAGATCGTCGAGACAGTTCAGGTTATCGGCGGAACAAATGTCCAGTTTGCCTATGATCCGTCATCAGACCGTCTCGTTGTGATCGAAATCAACCCGCGTACGTCGCGATCCTCAGCCTTGGCTTCGAAGGCAACCGGTTTTCCGATTGCTTTGATTTCCGCAAAACTGGCTGCCGGAGTAACACTTGATGAGATTCCTTACTGGCGCAAGGGCACGTTGGATAAGTATGAACCTTGGGGCGAATACGTCGTCGTGAAGTTTGCCCGTTGGGCATTTGAAAAATTCAAGGGTGCCCAGGATAAACTTGGTACCCAGATGCGTGCGGTCGGTGAGGTCATGAGCATTGGAAAAAACTACAAGGAAGCTTTCCAGAAGGCTATCCGTTCCTTGGAGAACAGCCGTCACGGACTTGGTTTTGCAAAAGATTATAACCGAAAGACGTTGGCTGAATTGCTGGAAATGCTCCGCGAGCCGACAAGCGAGCGCCAATGGATCATGTACGAGGCTTTCCGGAAGGGGGCCAGTATTGAGGAAGTTTATAACCTGACAAAGATCAAGCACTGGTTTCTTACCCAGATGAAAGAATTGGTCGAACTGGAGGAAAAGTTGCTCCAATACCGTAAGCAGAGTCTGCCGGATGATTTACTTGTTCAGGCTAAGAAAGACGGATTTGCCGACAAGTATCTCGCCAAGATACTCAGCGTTCCTGAAAAGCAAATCCGCGATCATCGCATACGTCTGGGGTTGACGGAAGCTTGGGAAGAAGTCCCAGTCAGCGGGGTCGAGGATGCTTCCTATTACTATTCAACCTACCTTACAAAGGATAAGACGGTAGCATCGAACAAAAGAAAGATCATGATTCTTGGCGGTGGTCCAAACCGTATCGGACAAGGTATTGAATTTGACTATTGTTGCGTGCATGCCGCATTCGCTTCACGCGATGCCGGATATAGTACGATCATGGTAAACTGTAACCCGGAAACTGTTTCTACGGATTATGATACTTCCGATAAGCTTTATTTTGAACCGCTTACCGTTGAGGATGTATTGAGTATTTACGAAAAGGAAAAACCGGAAGGCGTAGTTGTTCAGTTCGGGGGGCAGACTCCGTTGAATATCGCAGAGGAGCTTGAGAGTGCAGGTGTAAAAATCCTTGGAACCAGTCCTCAGACAATTGCTTTGGCTGAAGACCGTGATTTGTTCCGTAAGATGATGGAGCGTATGAATATTCCTATGCCGAAATCCGGTATGGCGGCAAATCTGGAAGAAGCTTTGACTGTCGCAAAGGATATCGGTTATCCGGTCATGGTTCGCCCGTCTTTCGTGCTCGGCGGTCGTGGAATGGAAGTGGTTTATGATGAGGAAGATCTCAAACGGTATGTCGCGGCGGCGGTGGATGTTTCTCCGGATCGTCCGATCCTGATCGACCTTTTCCTCGATAATGCGCTGGAAGCAGAAGCGGATGCGCTTTCTGACGGGAAGGATGCTTTTGTCCCGGCAGTCATGGAACACGTAGAACAGGCAGGTATTCATTCCGGTGACTCAGCCTGTGTGATTCCTCCGGTTTCCATTACTCCTGAACAGATTGCGACAATAGAAGATTATACGCGTCGTATTGCCTGCGAAATGAAGGTGATCGGATTGATGAACATTCAGTATGCCATCTACAAGGGTAAGGTATACGTGCTTGAGGCAAATCCGCGCGCATCGCGCACCGTTCCGCTTGTTTCCAAGGTATGCAATGTTCCTATGGCAAACCTTGCTACACAATTGATGCTCGGAAAGAAACTTTCCGACCTCAATCTGAAACGCAAGGAGTTCAAGCATTATGGTGTAAAAGAAGCGGTGTTTCCGTTTAACATGTTCCCTGAAGTTGATCCGATTCTCGGCCCTGAAATGCGTTCAACCGGTGAGGTGCTTGGTATGTCTGATAATTTCGGAATGGCATTCTTTAAAGCCGAAGAAGGGGCGAATTTCCATTTGCCGACGGAAGGTACCGTGCTTCTGAGCCTGGCGGAAAAGAATGCTACCGCCTTGCAAATGGCCAAGGATTTTGCCTCGGTTGGCTTTAAAATCAAAGCGACTGCCGGAACACAGAAATTTCTTGCTGAAAATGGCGTGAATTCGGAACTTGTGCTGAAAATCTATGAAGGCCGCCCGCACGTCGTGGATGCCATCATGAACCGCGAAGTGAGTGTAGTCGTCAATACACCGACAGGCAAGCAGACAGCCCAGGACGATTCATACATCCGTAAGGCATGTATCAAGTACAAGATGCCGTATATGACAACGCTTGCAGCGGGTGTTGCTACCGCCAAGGGTATTGCCGCCGCTTGCAAGAGTAAGGATGGAGTAAAATCGCTCCAAAAATATCACGCGGAAATAAAATAATACAGGAGCGGATAGAAGCGGAATACGAATCATCGCTCGGCATTTGCCTTCTATCCGCAAGTACCTAAATTTTTTATCATGAAAACATTTGCAGAAATCAAAGCATCCTTACCTAAGAACGCTCTGCTGACCGTTCCCGGTTTACCGTTTAAGCACAAAGCTTCGGGAAAGGTTCGGGAGATTTATGATCTGGGTGAAAACCTCCTGATAATTGCTACGGACCGTCTTTCGGCATTTGATGTCATTATGCCGAACGGCATTCCCGGGAAAGGTATTTTATTAAACCAGCTGAGCTTGCATTGGTTTAAGCGTACGGAAACACTCATGCGGAATCATCTGGTTCCTAATCATGATGTTGCCGTTGCAGATTTACTGAAGGATTTTCCTGAATTAGTGGACCGCAGCATGCTGGTTAAAAAACTGAAATCACTGCCGGTTGAAGCTATCGTTCGCGGGTATCTTTCAGGCAGCGGTTGGAAGGAGTACCAGAAGACCGGAAAGCTGTTTGAATATGTTTTGCCTAACACATTGAAGGAGAGTTCGAAGTTGCCGGAAACGCTCTTTACGCCAACGACAAAAGCGCCGGTTGGCGAACATGACATGCCGATAACCCAGGAAGAAACTGCTAAATTACTCGGACAGGATATGTTTACGCAGGTAAAGGATGCATCATTGGAATTGTTTGCTGCCGGGTGTCAATATGCCGAACGTAGCGGATTAATTTTGGCGGACACCAAGTTCGAGTTCGGAATTGATGTGAATAATGTTCTCTATGTTATTGATGAAGTTCTGACTCCGGATTCTTCACGTTATTGGCTTGCCAGTGATTATGCGGAAGGTCGCGCACAGGCTTCCTTTGACAAGCAGTATGTGCGTGATTATCTGGAAACTTTGGATTGGAACAAGAAAGCTCCGGGTCCGATGTTACCGCCTGAAGTAGTTCAGAAAACGCAGGAAAAATACCTTGAAGCGCTACGTTACTTAATCAGTTAAGCAACTTGTAGTATGCAATAAAAAAAGAGCGGCAACATTGCCGCTCTTTTTTTATCGAATTCAATCAGCGATCTACGTCCGTGATTCTGTTTTGATCGTATTCTTCTTTTAATTCAGCCAGAGAAAAATCTTCCGGATCGTTGTAGTAAGGCTTACTACGGAGTTTTGAAACTCCGGATGATCGATCCACTTTATACTGATTCTGAACGACAGATACAGTATTACCATCGACTTTTACAACTCGGAGAAGCGTGTAACCGCCTTCATCCAACTTATAGGTATAAACATCCCCGACAGCCGGAGCATTGATAAATGCGATATCGTCCTGTTTGCCTTTGTGCGCACTAATCGCGATGAAAACAAAAAAGATAGCAATAAGAATCAGCCCCGAATAAAACCAGATCGGTCGGCGCGAGGTACTTTTTTCGGCTTTTGCGTATTGTTTGATATCCGCAGGCATTTCATTTTCCTTCCATGCCTGGGAGCAGTGAGGACAAACTGCAACCACGGACTTACCCAGTGGAAACATCGGAATCCAATAGAGATGGGCGTAACTGCCGACCACCGCAAAATCCATGCCGGATTGTTGGCATGCGGGACAATTGATTTGAAGTTGTTTTTCAGCGAGGATTTTTCCTTTTGATCCGTAAAATACTAACATAGACTAATTGAGTTAAGGCTCCTAAGGGAAATAAGTTTCCCGTTGAATAGCAAGCAATATTCTTGAAATAGAGTTTAGCATTGCCCTGCACACGGTAGCTTGTAGCTTTTGGCATTTATTTGTATGAAGGAAAATCGAGCATTTAACGCAGATCCGTTTGAATACCATCAGGAGATAGAATTGCATATTGATTCGCTAACCAATATGGGCGACGGAATCGGACGCGTTAATGGTTGGGTAGTCATGGTACCGTTTGTTATTCCCGGAGAACGTGTTCGGGTACGGATTTACAGAAATCATAAAAACTACAGTGAAGGTGACTTGGTCGAGGTGTTGGATGTTTCTCCGAGGCGTGTTTCTGCCCAATGTCCTCTGTTTGGTGAATGCGGAGGGTGTCAGTATCAGCATATGGATTATGGAGAGCAGCTTGTCTGGAAAAAGCGTCATGTAGAGGAGTTGATGAAACAAAACGGGGGAATTGAGCTGAACGCTAATCTGACTTATGGTTCTCCCAAGCAGTATGCCTATCGTTCGAAACTTACACCGCATTTTCGGGCTCCAAAACGAGACGGTAGCATCGGTCCGATTGGGTTTTTACGTGCGAGCGGCGGAAGAAACCTCGTGGATGTAAGTAATTGTCCCATCGCGACTGGTTCAATCAATGAGAAGTTGACGGAAGAGCGTGCGCGCTTGCTTGTTTGGGCAAAAGAGGCGGTAGGATCAGGAAAAAAGAAACTGCGAGACGGTACGATGCTTTTACGTGAGGTGTCGGAAGGCGTTGTAACGGATCATCGGGCTACGGTCTCCGAAAAAGTCGGAGATTTAACGTTTCGATTCAAGGCTGGTGATTTTTTCCAGAATAACCCGTTTATATTACCGGAATTTGTCAATTATGCTATCATGCAGGCGGCGGGTAAGGGTGATGTTTCCTTTCTGGTTGATGCCTATTGCGGTTCGGGATTGTTCTGTCTGTCTGCCGCAAAGCAGTTTAAACGTGCTGCCGGAGTGGAAATCAGTGAATCTTCCATTCATTGGGCACGGGATAATGCTCAATTGAATAACATTACCAACTGTGATTTTCTGGTTGGTTCTGCAGAAGCTATCTTTGGGAAAATTGACTTTCCGGCAGATGCTACCGTGGTCTTGATTGATCCTCCGAGAAAAGGCTGTGATTCTGTTTTTTTGAATCAGTTATTTGCTTTTTCACCGAAACGGGTTGTTTATGTTTCTTGTGATCCTGCAACGCAGGCTAGGGATATAAAAGCGTTTCTTGAAAACGGATACAAGGTGACGGCATTGCAACCCTTTGACCTGTTTCCGCAAACACGGCATATTGAGAGTATTGCTACATTGGAGAAACGATGAGAGCGGTTGTTCAGCGGGTAAGCAAGGCATCTGTTTCTGTAAATGGAAAAATGAACGGTAGCATTAATCGGGGCTTGTTGGTTTTTCTTGGAGTAGGGCAGGAGGATAGTGAAGACGATGCTCTCTGGCTTGCTTCTAAAATATGCGGATTGCGCATATTTGAAGATACCGAAGGAAAAATGAATTGTGATTTAAGTAGCTTTAACGGCGAAATTCTCTTAATTAGCCAATTCACCTTGTTTGGGCATATGAAGAAGGGGTTTCGACCTTCTTTCAATCGGGCTGCTTCTCCTGTAATCGCAATACCACTTTATACGTTTTTTCATAAGCAGTTGGAAATGCTTTTGGGAAAGACCATACCAACCGGTTCTTTTGGTGAAATGATGGCTATTGAGGCGCATAACGACGGACCGGTCACATTGATTATCGATACAAAACAAAAGGACTTTTAGGGTGAATTGACTTTTAGCCGACTTGAAGCAATCTTATCCGCTTTTATGAATGCGATTTTAAAGACGGTAGTATTACTCGTTTGTTCCAATGTTTTTATGACATTCGCCTGGTATGCCCATCTGAAAAATATGCGTGATAAACCACTCATATTTGCAGTCATGTTCAGTTGGGGTATCGCTTTTTTTGAATACTTGATTCAGGTTCCGGCAAACCGTATCGGCTACGGGAATGAAATCACGCTTCCTCAATTGAAGATATTGCAGGAAGTGGTAACATTAGGTGTTTTCATTCCGTTTCTGCTTTTTTATATGGGCAAGGAAATTAATTTGAATTTTCTGTGGGCTGGACTTTGTCTTTGCGGAGCCGTTTATTTTATCTTTAAATAAGAGCAATTTCTAAGAGATGGACAGTAACAGTATAAAAGAGATTCTTAAAACCGTAAATTTTCCTGGATTTAACCGGGACATTGTTTCGTTTGGAATGGTTAAATCCGTAGTGCTTTCCGGCGGGAAAGTTACTATTGAATTAAAAGTTTCCAGCTCGGATGCTACCGTCGGTGAGAAAATCAGGGTCGCCGTGATTTCTGCCCTAAGCGGAAAGCCGGGCATTTCCGACGTTCATGTTGATCTGGAAATGCATGTTGTACCACCTCCGTCCAAACAGGGTTCTGTGCCCGCGCAAACTCCCGGGCAGGTCATTGAGAAAAAAGGGGGACTGGAAAACGTTAAGTATATCATTGCGATCGCCAGCGGGAAAGGGGGGGTCGGAAAATCAACATTCAGTGTTAATTTGGCTGCTGCGTTTGTGAATATCTTGGGAAAACAAGGTAAGAAAAATGCAGTGGGTATCCTGGATTGTGATATTTACGGACCATCTGTTCCATTGATGTTGGGAGTCAACGAACAGCCTGAAGTTGACCAGAATGAATGGATTATTCCGATAGAAAAAGAAGGTATCCGGGTTATGTCGATGGGATTGCTTCTTGCGGAAGGTGTGCCTGTTGTCTGGCGCGGACCCATGATAAAAAAAGCAATAGAACAGTTTACCCAAACCTTGCGTTGGGGAGATTTGGAAATATTAGTGATTGATTTGCCGCCGGGAACCGGAGATACCCAGCTTAGTTTGGCCCAAACGGTTCCGTTGAATGGTGTTGTTATCATTACGACTCCTCAGAAGGCAGCGGTGAGCGTTGCTTTACGCGGTGCCAGCATGTTTGAAAAGATGAATATACCCATATTGGGAGTGGCTGAAAATATGAGCTATTTATTGAATGAATCATCGGGAGAAAAACAGCACATTTTCGGACAGGGAGGAGGAGAAGGTACGGCGCAGTTTTTGAATACAGAATTCTTTGGAATGGTTCCTTTGGATGAGCGAATCCGTTCAGGCGCGGACGCTGGTGTCCCCATCGTGTTCAGCGAGCCAAATTCGGTGCCGGCAAATACTTTTGTTGCAATAGCTTCGAGAATATTGCATAAATTAAGCTGATATTTGCAAAAGTTAATTAACCCACTATATTTCTACTAACTGAAGTACAATGAAACCAGAAGACAAGCAACAAAGCGACTCTGATGATTCGTTTAAGCATTCCCGCCTATACCAACAATTACTGTCAGAACAGAACGAAATCCTGAAGCATAAATGGATAGAATCTGAAAAATCCGGACATGATATCGGATATGAGCGTGCCTTGATTGATTGGATTCGACACCACCGTGAAGGATGGCGGGCTGTTTCCCAAAAGAACAAAGGTTCTGAAGGCTCACAGAAAACAGAATAAACTGAAGTGTTGGATTCTGTTTATTCTTTTGACTTGGATCGGTAGGATTTGGGATTTTTCTTCATTATGCGCTTAAATGCCCGGCTAAACGTTGCCAGCGAATGATAGCCCGATTCCACTGCGATTTCCGTCAGTGTCATATCTGAGTTTTCCATTAATGAGACTGCCTTGTTTACCTGGTAATACTGGAGGTACTGACCAAGGCTGATGTTGAAATACTGACGGAATAATGTTCTCAGACGGCCTTCCGATAAATGAATCGCTTGGGCAATCTTCGGAATCTGAGGCATGCCATTTTCTTCGCTGATAATCACCCTGTTTATTTTTTGCAGCATGCGTGCAGCTACGGTTTCAACAGGTTTTGGATTGTTTTCGTTTTTGCTGAACATTGCTTGCTTCTTCAGCAAATGAAGCAGGAGTGATGTTTGCAGTATAATGTGATCTGCATCGGGAACAGGCGCAATGAACTCCTCAACAATGTCTGTAATGAGATCAAACTGCTTTTCATTCAGATTCAATATTCTATGACGTAGTTTTTCGATACGATCAATTTCGGGAAGTTCAAAGGTAATGAAAACCCAGCGGAGACTTTCTGAATCAAGATTGAGGAACGAGTGAAACTGAAACGGAAATATAAGCAGAGCCTGTTTGGTCCGCAGTTCGAAATTAACGTTATTCAGGCTGATTTCACCTTTCGTTTCAAGATTGATGACCAGAACAAAACGATGATGCAGATGGCTATTGAATGTTTCCTGCTGTAAGTCGAGGCGGGTAAGCCTACGAAAGATCAGGATATTTCGTACCAAACTGATATCCAATTCTTTCAATCCCTTGAAATAATCGGATGGTACTGGGATATGCGGTGCTAAATCGTAGAGTTTTTTCACGGTTCGATGAAATATAGAAAGTCTATTATGCAGAATCGAATCAAAAAAGATAACTTTTTCTCGTGAAAGATTCGCCAAACAAAAAAGGCGCTAAGCGCGCCTTTTTTGTATCTGGTGAGAAATGGTTTATTTCTGAAATAAACTCAGATCTGCTTGGGGAAGATGTTTCTTTAACGTTGTCAAAACGTAACCTAACACTTCCGGATCCTGGAATGCCGCTTCTCTCCAAGGAGCAAGATATTCGGATATCTTATCATTTACGTATCGCTGATTCTTTCCGCTGAACAAGGGAGGCGGAGGAGGTATTGGCAATCCGGATTTTGTCTTCGCTATTTTCAGTACGTATTTTTCATTAGTGAAATATTCCGGAGAGATTCCAAAATATTCCGACAGTTTGTTTATGCCTCTGATGCTTGGCTTTGAGCCATTTTCCCACAAGACAATAGTCTGTAGTGATACATCTATTGCACGTGCGAGCATTGCTCGGCTCAGACAATGTTCCTGACGTAATTGAAAGATACGTTTTGCAGTTAATTCCTGACTCACGACATTTTTTTGTTTTTCTAAAAAGTATGCAGGTTCTGTGTTAAAAAATTCTGCAATACGCTTTAGTTTTTCAGGTTGGGGCATTGCTTGACCTTCGATCCATTTTGATACAGTAGGCAAACAGACTTCGAGCGAATCTGCGAATTTTTGGCTGGAAACAGCTCTTTCTTTCATAAGCGATTTCAGCTTATTCGAAAAATACTGCCTCCCGGAGTTATCAGCTTTGTTCTTCATAAATCAATTAGTAATTAGCTTTTAAGAGTGAGAATGTAGTAACTACAGTATTAAGTATTAATCCTATTGCAAGCTCTCAGGCACAAAAAATGCTCCAGATATCTGGAGCATTTAAAGAAATTTTATAAGTAAACTTATACGTTCCTAAATCTACGCTTTTTCGACCAAACCCGCCTTAATGGCTTTTACCGATACCCATACGCGTTTTACTTGTCCGTTCGGCATTTTTACGCGGATGCGTTGCAGATTCGGACGGAATGTACGTTTGTTGTTTTTTACAACGTGCGTTCCGATACCGCCGCTTTTTTTGCTTTGTCCTTTACGGATGATTTTACCGCCTGAAACCGGGCGACGACCTGTAATGATGCAAATTCTAGACATGATAAATTAATTAAAGCAGATAAAAGTATCTTTTAGGAAGACCATTGCAAGTGTTTTTTTAAGGGCAGTAATAGACCGGCAGTGAAAACCAGTATTAGGGTCATCGGGAACATGGATCATTGCCAAGCAGTAATTCCATGCCAGCATGTGCTGTCATAAGTCCGATGATTCCTGTTATTGTTGGCAAGCTACCCAAAGTATTCGGTCGTTTGTGTACCTGTGGAGTGTCGGTTTCCTGAGGTAATGGCAGCATGGCCTTTTTATTGGGTGTTTCCGTTGAGAATACGCACGGGATACCTTTGATTATATGCAGTTTTTTAAGACGTTTTCTGACTTGGGCAGCAAGCGGGCAGGATAAAGTGTCGGATATATCCGCAACTTGGATTTTTGACGGGTCCCGTCGGGTTGCTGCTCCCATTGCTGAAACTATTCTTATATTACGCGAATAGGCTTCTGCAAGGAGGTTTATTTTTGCGGAAAGCGAGTCTATGGCATCAATCAGCAGATCTGGATATCTATTGTCGCTTGCCGGTGAAAATACCTGCTGAAATGTCTTGGTATCGGCAAATATGTCAAGAGTTTCTGTCTGGCAGTCCGGATTGATGTCCAGCACCCGTTCTTTTGCCAAAAGATGTTTTTTTTGCCCGATGGTCGAATGAAGGGCATATAGTTGGCGGTTGATATTTGTTGGGCAAACTGTATCAAAATCAACCAATCGCAAGCGTTTGATTCCCAGTCGTGCAAGGGCTTCAACCGCGTAACTGCCAACCGCTCCGAGTCCGACAACGACTACGAATTTGTCCTGAAGCGATTGTAACGCGTCTTCGCCTAAAAGGATCTTTGTCCGTAGAAATTGTTCCCTCATTTAACCTTTACCAGGTATTGAGAACTGCATCCCGTATTTTGTTGGCTATTGTGGCGGAAAATTCGGGATACCCGATAAATTCAGAAAGTTGTGCTCCCGAATCCGCATAAACAGTCTGGTTTACCGTAATCGGTTTATTCTCGAAATAAATCTTTCCAGAAGAACTTGAGAGGGTGCACATGACAGTGACAGAGACATTGAATGACTGGGCGCGATCTGTATCGCGGGCACTAGCTGCCGCCACATAACGGTGATAATCGGTGATCTTCACATCCAAAAAAGCCTGAGCATTTTCGCTATCGCGAAGTTCTACGGATCCTTCACTCAGAAATGATTTTCTGATGGCATCGGAGAGGGGAGCTACTCCTTGCTGAAGGTAGCTTTGATTTGTTGCCGCATTGATATGGATGCTGTGAAATGGTGGTTTGTTTGGATTTGCAAACTGGTATCCGGCGCAACCGGATATACAGAGCAACATAAGCATTATCCATCCGGTGACCGCTATCTTTTTCAGTCTAAACATCCTTGTATCAGTAAAAATCATTCGTCGGTATTGAACATCGGGAATGGGGATGTATCGGTATTGTCGTGCCGTTTTTCCACCTTGCTGTCCAGTTCTATTTCCCTGTCGGATTTCTTTACATTAGGTTTGCCAAGAAGCCATGATCCCGGACTGTAAGGGAGCGGTGCTCCTGTGTTTATTTCTTCCAGTCTGCTACGCGCCTTTGTCGCATACTCCGAATTAGGAGCTACCGTGATAGCTTCATTATAAAATATTTTTGCTCCGTCTATGTTATAACGGTTTACGTAATAGAATTCCCCGATGATGTATTTACTTTCCGCCAGAATTTCTTTCAGGTGCTTGATTTGTTTCTCTGCCTCGGGAACATCTTTATCGTTCGGGAAAAGGGAAATATAGTCTTCATAATAATTAATGGCATTCTGTGTGGATGCCTGGTCGTAATATCCTTCACCACCTTGATCCTGATGGAGTTTTGCCATCTTAAAGTAGGCATCGGGTGCCAGGAAAGAATCGGAGTAGTCACTGATGATTCTGTCAAGCGCATCAATCGCAACCGGAATGTCATTACGGTCAATGGCCAGATTGGCCATGTTCATCAACGCAATCGGCGCATAACGGGTAAAAGGAGCATTTTTCACAATGGTTTCATAGAATTCAATCGCCTTACCTCGATTGGAAAATCCTGGTATGACCCAGAGAATCTTGAAACGTGCTCCATCCCGTACTCTGTTTGCAATGTCAAGCTGCTGGGCGGTTACGGCACCCATGCGTTCGTATTGAGGATAGTTTTTTGCGATATTATCAAAGGACTCAAATGCCTCTTCCCAATTTTCCCGTTTCACTTGGATGAGTCCAATCTGGAAAAGCGCTTCAGGAACAAGAATGGATGATTCGTAACTATCAACTACTTTTTTGTAAAGTTTTATGGCAGTACGGTAGTTCTCTTCTTCCGCTTCCCGTGCTCCCTGATTCATAAGGTCAATGGCATTTCTGGCATCTTGCTGTGTTCCGCCTATGATGAGTTCGGTAACTCCGCCTTCAACCTGCCACCCTTTCTGGGCATCCCACACGACGGCTCCGTTTACCTTAAGGGCAAGAAGGAGAAGAAATAAGAAAAAAGCAGTTCTGGAAAGTATTTTCATTTTTATTGCCACTTTATGAGATTTGCGCCCCATGTAAAGCCTGCACCGAATGCAACCATAAGAACATAGTCTCCGGATTTGATCATCCCTCGTTCATAGGCTTCGTTAAGTGCCAAGGGAATGGATGCGGCAGAGGTATTACCGTAACGGTCAAGATTCACAAAACATTTTTCACGGGGAAGTTTCATTCTTTCGATAATTGCTTCCACAATACGTATATTTGCCTGGTGAGGTATCAATAACCCAAGTTGCTCAGGCGTGATATTGAAACGTTTAAGCAATTCTTCGCATGCCTGCTGCATGACGCGTACGGCCACTTTAAAGACTTCCTTGCCGTTCATTTTCAGGAAATGGTCATGTTTTTGAAGTACTTCCTCTGAAAATGGCATAGCTGTTCCTCCCCCCGGAACCATGAGCAGATTTCCATTGCTGCCGTCTGTTCCCAGAGAACTTCCGAGAACACCTGTGATTTCAGGCAGGATTTCCTTGGTCACGACAACTGCTCCTGCGCCGTCTCCAAAAAGAACACAAGTTGTGCGATCGGTCCAGTCCACGATATTTGTGATTTTTTCTGCTCCGACTACCAATGCTGTACGGTAAATGCCGCCTCGGAGCATGTTTGTAGCAACATTTAATCCGTAAATAAACCCGGAGCAGGCTGCATTCAAATCCATACAGGCAATATTTCTCAGTCCTAGCTTACGTTGCAAAACAGACGCTGTGGAAGGGCAGACGTAATCGGGAGTGGTTGTTCCTACGATAAGCAGGTCAATGTCTTCCGGTTTCATACCGGCATTTTGAATGGCACGCTGACAGGCTATAAGTGCCATGTCGGAGGTGGCCTCGTTTGGACGTGCAATGTGACGTTCACGGATTCCTGACCGTGAGACAATCCATTCGTCAGAAGTTTCTACAATTTTGGAAAGATCATCATTGGTTACGACGCGTTCAGGGGCATAAGCACCGATTCCTTTTATCAAAATGGAATATTTGGGCATGATTCGGATTTTATTAAATTATTGTTCGGAGATGGAATCCATAAGCTGATTTGCTGCCTCAATATGTAGTCTTGTTTCTTCTTTAAGATCAAGATGAACCATATCAAAGCCGATTTTTATGGCGCTGGCAATAGCATCGCTGTTACTTGAACCATGGGCCTTTATGACATTACCGTTCAAACCCAGAAGCGGAGCTCCTCCGTATCGTTCGGGATTGATGCGGTGCTTCATATTTTTGAAAGCTCCCATGGTTAACAGCGCTCCGATTTTTCTTATCGGATTCTTTGTCATTTCATCCTTTGCAAAATCCTTTAGACAGTGGAAGAGGCCTTCGCAAACTTTTAATACGATGTTACCGGTGAAACCGTCACATACAACAACATCGGCAGAATTATCAAACAGGTGAAACCCCTCGATCAGTCCAACGTAATTCATCTGGCTTTCAGGAACTTCGCGAAGAACGGCATGGGTCGAATTGATCAAGTCTGTGCCTTTTCCTTCCTCTGTTCCGATCGTGAGCAGGGCAACACGTGGATTTTTTAATCCAAGGGCAACTTTCGCATACTCGGATCCCATGACTGCGTTATGGACAAGATTACGTGAAACCGCATTAGGATTCGCTCCGGCATCCAATAAAATGAAATGGTTTTCGGGCGTCGGAAAAACGGTAGCCAGTGCAGGACGGTCAACGCCATCCATTTGACGCAATCGAAGGGTACTGCATGCCATGAGACTGCCTGTATTCCCGCAACTCATGGCAACATCGGCCTCGCCGGCTTTGACTGCTTCTATCGCCCTGACAAGTGAGGAATCTTTTTTTTGCCGGATACTCAATGTCGGCTTATCGGTCATTTCGATGACCTGCGTCGTCGGACAAATAGAAACCTGCTTTGACTGAGCCAAGCCTTTTATGGCAAGCTCTGCCTTAAGCAGGTCTTCATTCCCAAATAAGAGAATCTTATCTTTAGGATCAATGGAAGGCAGCGATTTTACAACTGCTGCCACGACTTCCTTATATCCGAGGTCGCCTCCCATGGCATCCACGGCTATTGTTGCGGATGCTTTTCGTTCTGTCATAACGCGTAGAAAAGACGTTACGCTGCGTATTAATTATATTTCGACATCAATTACTTGACGTCCGCGGTACATCCCTGTTGCTGGATTTACCCGGTGTGGCATAAATACGGTACCATCAGTATCCCTTGACACTTGAGGTGCCTTGAAGCGTTGTGCGCCACGGCGTGTACGGCTGCGCATTTTTGATTGTTTACGTTTTGGCTGTCCCATAAAAGTGATGATTATTTGTTAAAAGGTAAAAGGAAAATGATTTGACGGTTTTCGTCAAGACGCAATTTAGCTAATCCTTATATGTGTTTTGTCGTTATCGCGTAAAAATCGCCTGTTTAGGGCAACTTTGTTTCCAGTACTTTCTGTGTCTGCTTGTTACGAAAATCACTGAGTGCATTTTTGACGGTAGCATTATTTAATGCAAGCATGGATGCGGCAAATACGGCAGCATTGATAGCTCCGGCTTTTCCTATGGCAAATGTGGCAACGGGAATGCCGCCTGGCATTTGTACGGTGGAGAGAAGCGAATCCATACCTTTAAGATTTGGAGAATCCATCGGAACGCCTAATACCGGTAGTTGTGTTAGTCCTGCCATGACTCCGGCAAGGTGAGCTGACATACCAGCCCCAGCTATAATACACTTTAGTCCTCGAGATTCTGCGGAGGTTGCATATTCGAAGGCGACATGCGGTGTTCTATGGGCACTGATAACGGAAGCCTCATAAGGAATGCCAAGTTCCTCAAGTGTTTTTGCCGTATGTTCCATGGCAGACCAATCCGATTGGCTACCCATAATGATGCCGACGATCGGCTGTGTATTGTCTTTCATTTCAAAATGTTAATAGAAAAGATAGTCGAACCCTCAATGAGGTCAAAGGAAATTAATATCGCAGGGGTACAAATACGACGGAGTCGCCTTCTCGGACCCAAAGCCGATTTATGCCTTTTTTGAGCGACAGGCGGAATTCTTCTTCGGTGTTGACCGGTCGGTTGTTGGATTCGATGATGATCATGCCGGGGCGCAATGTGGCCGCATAAGGTGAATCTGTTGACACGGATGCTACCACGATTCCTTTCTGGTCAGCAGGAATATTAATTTGCTTTCTTGCGTTTTCAATTGTGGTAAAGGTTATTCCTTCAAGAACCGTGGTTATCGCTTTGGGTATCTCTTTGCTTGCTACCTCGATATTCTCTTCCTGTTTTTCGGAAGCTATCTGGGGCGATTTAAAGGCAACGGAGACCACTTCCTTTTTTCCGTTGCGCAGAACTTCGAAAATGGCAGTTGAATCCATGGGAATCTCTGCCAGGCGAACACGTAGGGCATTGGGGGAGGGGATTTCCTTTTTGTTTAAGCTTGTGATAATGTCTCCGCGTTTAAACCCGGCTTTTTCGGCTTCCGAATTCGGTGTCACATCAACAATCAGTGCTCCGGTCGGTGCTTTTAGTCCAAACGCCTCGGCTGTATCTTTCGATACATTTTGAACGGTTATACTTAGGGCAATCCGATAAGCTTTCCCGTAGGAAATCAGGCTGGTCATTACTGTTCGCGCAATATTGGTCGGTATGGCAAATCCTATGCCCATGTTACCGCCGCTTTCCGAGAGAATAGCTGTATTTATACCGATTAACCGTCCATAAGAATCAATGAGTGCTCCGCCCGAGTTACCTTTATTGATGGCAGCATCAACCTGGATGAAATCTTCATAGCTGTTTTGTCCGAGCAGTCCGAGTTGCGAACGGTTCAATGCCGAGACGATACCCATGGTGACGGTTTGTCCGATACCAAGCGGATTTCCTATCGCAAAGACAACATCGCCGACTTTCACGTTTGCGCTGTCGGCAATGGTGATGGCAGGTAGGTCTTTTGCTTCTACCTTGATGACTGCCAGATCTGTTTGCGGGTCATTGCCGACAATTTTTCCTTCGTATTCTGTTCCGTCGGGAAGTTTGATAGTAATGATATCAACAAGTCTTCCGTATTGATCGGATACCACGTGGTTATTTGTGAGAACATAGCCGTCGGATGAAATAATGACCCCGGAACCCATGCCGGCAGGAACTTCTTTTTCAATGATTTGCCGTGGCTGTGAAGGTTGTCCGTAATAACGGCGCAGGAGTTCTTCTGAAAGCGATCTTGAACCACCGACGATCACTCCGATTTTCTTGCCGGTGTATACACTGACAACGGATGGTGATGCTTTTTCAAGTACGTCAACGTAACTGTTTGTCCGTTCTTTATTAGTCCGATCAATATCCGTTTGGTCGAGATTAATGGATGGCAGCTTTGCGCTTTGTGCCCATGCCGTTGTGACGGTAGAGATGAAAATCGCGAAGAATAGAAATGGTTTTTTGTTCATAAGTAGATCCCTGATTAAATTAAACCCGCATTCAATGTATTAGTTTTTAATAATAGGGGACTTTTGCAAATGTAAAGCAGAAATCAGGTTCTGTTTAACACATGAGATAGCATGCCGTGGGCATAAAAAAAGCCATGCGTGGAAGCATGGCTTTTTTTGCATATGTATTGGAATGATCAGGCAGGATCTTCTGATCTTGGCTGGGCATTCTCCTGATTTGCCTTTCTGCGTTCTTCCAAATCACGCAATGCAGCCTTACGACTGAGTTTTACGCGACCCTTCTCATCGACACCAATGCATTTGACGATGATTTCGTCGCCAAGCTTGCATACGTCTTCGGTTTTTGCCACGCGAAAATCAGCAAGTTCGGAAATGTGAACCATGCCTTCTTTTCCGGGAAGACATTCGACAAATGCTCCGAATTCTTTGACTGAACGGACAATACCACGGTAAGTTTTTCCTACCTGGATTTCCGCTGTGATAAGTTCGATTTCCATGAGCGCACGTTCCATGCTCTCCGCGGATTTTGCGTAAACGTTGACACGTCCGCTGTTGTCGTCATTGATATTAATATCTGCGCCGGTAATTTCAACGATACGCTTAATATTCTTACCACCCGGACCGATGAGTGCTCCGATCTTGTCCGGATCAATCTGGATTTGCTTTATACGTGGTGCATGCTCGCGTATTTCGTTACGCGGCGTTGAAGAGCTCTCCATGATGTCCAGAATCTTGTAGCGGGCTTCGGTTGCTTGGTGAATCGCTTCTTTTGCAATGTCAAACGGTAATCCCTGGATTTTGAGGTCGAGCTGGAATCCCGTGATACCGTTACGCGTTCCGCAGATTTTGAAGTCCATGTCGCCAAAATGATCTTCTGCGCCGATGATGTCAGTAAGAATGACATATTGATTAATGCTGCCGTCAGTTTCATTGCGTTTGGTGACGAGTCCGGCGGAAATGCCGGCGACTGGTGTGGCAATGGGTACTCCTGCATCCATTAATGCCAAGGTTCCGCCACATACGGATGCCATGGATGTTGATCCATTTGACTCCATAATGTCGGAAACAAGACGGATTGCGTATGGAAATTCATCTTCAGATGGAAGAACGGGGAGCAGGGAACGTTCGGCAAGTGCACCGTGTCCGATTTCGCGGCGTCCCGGGCTGCCAAAGCGTCCAGTTTCACCAACGGAATAAGGAGGAAAGTTATAGTGAAGAATAAATGATTTTTTCTTTATTCCTCCGGTGAGTCCGTCCATATCCTGTGTGTCGCGTTCTGTTCCAAGTGTGGTTGTTACAATGGTTTGTGTTTCACCGCGTTGGAAGAGGGCAGAGCCGTGAACGCGCGGGAGTACTTCCGTTGTGCAGAAAATATTACGGAGATCCTGTGGTCCGCGTCCGTCAACACGTTTTCCTGCTTCGAGGATGTTACCGCGGTAGAGGTGTTCCTGAAGAACCTCAAAAGCCATAGAGATTTGATTCGGATCAAATGCTTCGCCTTTTTCAGAAAATTCGGCGGCGATGGTTTCACTGGCTTCTTTCTTTAGCTCGGAAACGATGTTTTCGCGCGCTTTTTTGCTTTCCTGGAATACTCCGGTACTGAGACGGTCTGCAACAATCGCTCCGACACGTTCAAGAATGTCCGGTTTTACGGTTATCAGTTCAAAGCTAGCTTTTTCTTTTGCTACCTTAAGGGCGAGTTCTTTTTGTGCCTTGATGATCGGTTGGATCGCGGCATGGGCAAATTCAAGCGCCTCGATGAAACGTGATTCGGAAATCTGGTCTGCACTTCCTTCAATCATCATCATTTCTCTTTCGTTCCCGACATAAATGATGTCCAGGGTGGAATCCAGCATTTCCTCGTTTGTCGGGTTAATGATGAACGTGCCGTCAATTTCCCCGATACGTACGCAACCAATCGGGCCATTCCACGGAATATCCGAAACCATGAGGGCTGCCGATGCGCCGTTTACCATAAGGATATCGGGATCGTTTACGAGGTCTGTGGCCATGAGCAAGCCGATGACCTGAACTTCATTGAGGAATCCCGAGGGGAATAACGGGCGGAGAGGACGGTCGCATAGACGGGACGTAAGGATTTCTTTCTCGGATGGTTTGCTTTCGCGTTTGAAATAACCTCCCGGGAAGCGTCCGGCAGCAGAGAACTTTTCACGATAATCAACGGTAAGGGGGAAGAAATCCTGCCCGGGTTTGATGGTGGCAGCAGCTGTTGCACTGACGAAAACGACGGTTTCGCCTTTTTGGATCATTACGGCACCGTTAGCTTGTTTGGCAATGGAGCCGGTCTGGATGGAAATGCCCAATTCTGGGACTTCTACTGAATATTTCTGATTCATATCTTCTTTGTATTTCTTTTGTTTAGGTAGAAAAAGGTTCGGACTTTTATGCTACCGCGTAGTGTTTTAGTTGTATTTTAAACGAGAATTAAAACGAAAAAGTAAAAAACAAACAGCTTTTTTTGATAATTCTCTTCTTTAAAAAAAAACTGTGTCCGGTGATGGACACAGTTTCATAAATGTTTTTACGATAATGATTACCGACGCAAGTTAAGGCTTTTGATGATTTCCTTGTACTTCTCGAGGTCATTGACCTTCAGGTAATCAAGGAGCTTACGGCGGCGGCTGGCTAGCATGATCAATCCGCGGCGTGAATGGAAATCCTTCTTATGCGTGCGCAAATGTTCCGTAAGGTGAGCAATGCGGGCAGACAGTAATGCGATTTGGACTTCGGAAGAACCTGTGTCCTTATCGTGTGTTTGGTAATTCTTGATGACTTCTGATTTTACTACTTGCATGGTATTTTATTTATTTCACGGATTTTGATTTCAAACAGTATGAAATCGTAACCCCAGCATTTGCCGAAGCTACCGTTTAACTCAGTTGCCTGAGACCGCGGAAATCAGTTGGCAATACTACCGTCGGATTTCTAACGTTAAGGACAGAAACAATGTCTATTGTTTCCGGTAAATCAAGCAGAAATTAAGCAAGGTATATGGTTAGTTACGGATTACTCCTTAATGCGGATTCGCCTTCGGGTTCGTTTATGACAAGGTAAAGGCTGCCATCCCCGATGGTAACATGGATGTTTTCAGATTCATTATAGTTACTTAGCCCAAGCAGAACCGGGGCAAACATATCGGATTCGTCCAGATTCCATTTCAATCCGCGAGTGGAAACGCGGTTTGCCCGGGTAAACGGTATCAGGCTGATGAGACGTTTACACGGAAGCATGGATGTAAACGGTGTATCTGGCGTGATGCGATAGATGCTCTGTTTAGGGTCAATAAAGCAGACTTTTCGATGGTTTTCCAATGCTGCGGCAATCAGCAGATTCGTCAGAAAATGATCGGCCCGTCCTCCGGTGCCTCCCAGAATGATCAATTCCTTCCAGTCTTCGTTTTCCAACGGGCGAAGCGCTTTCTCAAAATCGTTAGCGCTTTGTTCGGGCGCAGGAATGATTTTGGTAGGAGAATTCCTTGGCAGTGATGTAATGGAATCAAAATCTCCCGTGAGGATGTTCGGATGCTTATGATTTTCCTGAAAAACATGAATACCTGAATCTGCTGCAATGTGGAAATCGCAGCATGCATAGGCCTTATTGAATAGTTGCGGCGTTGGTTTATCCCCGCCGAGTATGAGAAGGATGCGTTTCATAATTCCGAAAAGTTATGCGTTGGCAGTAAAAAATCATCCCTACGATGAGGGAGCTTCCTGCGATGAGGCGGACTATGCCTTCCGGAGATAAGGCTTTATACTCGCCGAAAAACAGAATGGAAATGAGCGCTCCAATCGGAGGGAGTGCATTGTTGAATACGGCGAGTGTTCCTGCATTTGTCTGTGTGGCTCCGATGTTCCAGAGGAAAAAGCCGATTCCTGATGCAATAATCCCAAGATAAACCAGTGCAATGATGTTGTCTGAAGACAGATTTCTGATTGTAGCTGGAAAATCCACGGTGAAAAGGCAGACGGTTACCGTTAATAATGTTGCTCCCATATACAGCGATGCAAATATTTCCGTGTTTTTGACGGTAGTATGCTTTCTTTTCCAGTGAACATAAAATACTTGTCCTGCGGCAAATGCGAGGTTTGCGGCTTGCATCGCAATAAAACCGCTGATCAGGTTTTCGCGTGAGACACCCTCATACTTTACGATAAGAGCGCCCACAACAGACAAGACGGCTGCAATGAAATAGGCTCGTCGAAATTTTCCGGTCAGGATAGCATCAAACAAGACGACATAGATCGGGGTGAATATGGTGAATATGGCGGCCTGATAAGCCTTGAGAACGGTAAACGTATAGAGGTATGCAAGGTACATGATTCCGAACTGCACGGCACCGATGAGCATGAGCTTTCCATGTTCTTTTAAAGGTATTTTGGCCGGTCGCCATAAGGGAAGCAGGCAGACAAAAGCCAGCAATACCCGTACAGAGGATATGAACGACGAGTCAACATCGGAAAGACAGGTTTTTATGATTCCGAATGAAAACGCCCAAAGGAACGTCGTGATAGTCAGACATAACATAATCCAAATGAATAAACCATATTCCGGAAGCGGTTACAGCGTAAACTTGAAGAGAGTTTTATTTTCCGAGAAAACGCTGTACGACTTCCATGGCCTGTTCGACGGTATCGGAATAGTGGAAAACATGCTTTATATCCGCTTCTATGAATCCTTCTTCTATGATCACATCGAGATTGATCAGTTTTTTCCAAAAACCTGAATTATAAAGAATAACTACAGGCGGTAACATGCGTTCTGTTTTCACGAGAACAAGCAGTTCGAAAAATTCATCAAGCGTTCCGATTCCTCCCGGGAATATGATGACAATTTTTGCATTGTGAAGAAGGGCATATTTTCGCGTCGCAAAATAATTGAATTGTTGGGAAATTTCCCGTTCAGCGGCCTTACTTTGTTCCCGTTCGTACGGGATGGAAATACTCCATCCGATGCTTGTAATTCCGGCTGATTTCGCTCCTTTGTTTGCTGCTTCCATGATACCGGGCCCACCGCCTGTCACGAGCGCCCATTCAGACGGGTTTTTCATCCGCGTCATCAGGAAACTGCAAATACTAAATGAGAGCGCTTGGGCGGAATCGTAGTAATGGGCGTGTTTGGGAGACGTTTCCGGATGGATTCTTGCTGAACCAAAAAAGACCACGCTGTATTTTATCCCTGAATCGGTTACCTTTCTCTCAAAACATTCAATATCGTCTATGAGTATCTTTTTGTTCATAACAGGTACCCGTTAGTCTGCGTATTTTCGCCGTCTTTGTATCAATGTTGCCAAAGAGACGGCGATGGTCACAAAGTAAAGCAATATACCCATGCTATAGAAGAGCGTGTCAAAAAATGCGTGGATGGTAATGCCGCCGCATCCGACAATAAGCATGATATGAAACGGACGCAATAGCTTGAGATTAGAGAAGACTATGTAGGCAAAGTATAAAGGAGGAAGCATCAGCAATGTCATTCCGGCGATACCGAGTTCTGCCAATAATTCAAGCCAGTCATTATGGGCGTGAACCCAAAAGCCGGGGTAGGAGACGCGTATCGGTTTGCCTTCGTAATTCATTTCCTGATTCCACCAGCCTTTTTTCATGAGCATCGGTTCGGCAGACTGGTATTGCGGAAAGGCGAACTGAAACGCACCTGCGCCCCAGCCGTAAACCGGTTTGTCTTCGAACATCGCAAAGGTCGCGCGATAAGCGCTTATCCTTACGTCATTGTCAATATGTTGGGTCCGTTTGTCTAAACGTTCGATTTCATTTTTTAACGCGTCAATATTTCTCTTGCCAAGGGTAAGAAAACCGGCGACCGGAATGATCGCCAGAAGCGAAATGGCGATAAGAAAATTGCCTGGGTGTTTTTCGATGATTCCGCGAGCAAGCAGAATAATGAAAAATGCAAGGAGGATGCTACCGCCTATGACAATACCACCTTGGGATAGCGTCATTCCGACTGCGGCTATATTCAGGAAGGCAAATACCAGAAATATCGGATGAGGGCTGGACGGCAGCATGTACTTTTGGGCGCGCCGCTGAAAATAGAAAAACAGTGCGAACGACAAGGCAATTCCCATGCAATGAAAAGCGGCAGCCTGATTAACATAGTTAAAGGGACCGAAAGGGGTTGCTCCGCGTACTCCCGGAAAAAGACCTAATATCTTGTTTGAACCGGAAAACCGGATAAGCATGCCGGCCAGCGCCATGACGGTAGCATTGCTTGCCGCGATTACCAGAACAGAGATGATAAGTCGGGTCTTATGGAGTGTAAAAAGGCTAAGGGCAAAAAAGAATAAACCCGAAAATACCATTAACGTACGCCAACTGCTGGTATCGCTGAATGCCGAGACGATGCTTGAAGGAAGCCAGTCAATATGCTCACGCGGGATGAGGAGAAATGAATTTGTGAATTTCCAGAGATAGTTATGAATTTGTTCGAAATCTGTTTTCTCAATGTCATAAGCCGGATTAATTGCCTGAATCGTAATATAGAGTAATACCGCGAGTCCGAACCAGAGCACAGGGTTTTTCAGGCATCGATCAAAGGCATTAATTTTATTTATTCCGGAAAAAGAATAGTACTGAATGACTAATCCGAAAACGAGTGAAGCTGCGCTTAACAGGGAGGCGGCGATTTGAAAAGACAGCGTTTCTCCTGCGAATCCCCATGTTCCGATAATCAATACCATGCCAATCAGTGCGGAGGCAAAATATTCTTTTATGGAAATAGCCGTGGTATGCTTCATTTATATCATTAATTAAAACTCAAAGAGATACAGTTTTGGAGCAGTTATGTAAATACTATCATTTTTATTCTGTTCACCGATAAAGATCGAAAACACAGCCGTTTTTGCGTTCTTCGGGGCTTGGGCTATGTGTGCCAACAGCTTCCAGTCCGTAAAGGTTCCGTAGGAAAGTCGATCATAATGGCGGTAACCGATATATTTTCCGTCTTTGTCGCAAAACTGGTACGTCAGAGCGATCAGGCTTCCGGGTGAATTATTTCCTTTTACTGATAGCTCAAAGACATAGTTTTTCTCTCCTTCGACGGGTACCCGTTGACTGAAAAATGTCATTGCTGAACCTTCAAGCTTTATTGATTGGGTTCCGTCGGTGGATTCCTTGAAGTCATAGGCCATTGCCAGTGTTTGAGTGAGTTCCTGTTCAAAGTACCATTCGGGAAATATTTGCCAAGGATCGGCAGGATGCTTTTGAACATGGATTTGCATGCTCGCTGTTTCCATATCCTGGTTTTTCAGGATTTGGCGGAGTTTGAACGGTTTCTTTAGGCATTCCCACGCTGTGATTACAGTGTCATTGTCGGCAAACTGTTCATGCAATACATCTAACTGCTCGTAGAATGATTCCATGTTGCCGGCTATTTCTGCTTGTTTGTATGCCTGCCAGATGAATCTGCCTAACGGTTCATCATAACACATGAAGTTTTTTTCGGGAAGAGCCCCCAAATTAAAACTATCGAATTGGCGCATGTGTTCTACCAGGCGGAAAAAACGGTTTTCAGCCTGAAGGTAATCGCTTATGCTATTGAAAGTTTCTTTGTTTCCGGACGGTAACATGGATGTTAATGCCCGTTCCTTTTCAACCCACTCGCAATAACGTTCAAAAAGGCAGAATTGTCGGTCGAGCATATCAATGCGCTTTCTGATAATTGCCTTTCTTGCACGTAACTTTGCCTGCTCCAATATCGTTCGCAGTTCTTCCCTGATTTCTTTAGGAAAGATAATGCATTGGTCTGAACTTCTGAAGAAGCGAATCCAGCGACCTTCCCATCTTTGGTTTAAATAGGCCTTCTCACAGAGGAAATGGAACCAGCGCATGGGCTTTGCCGACTCACCGTAATAGCGTTCAAAATATTCATTCAGAAGCTTATCCGGATCTTGTCGGATATTCCACAACAACTGGCTGGCAAGCCAAAGCTTCGGGCCGTCAAATGCCCATACGGGATAGGCTTCTGCATAGAATGCCCGGATTCCTGATTTATGGGCTGTCTTCAGGCTTTGGGAAATCAGGGAAGGGTAGTAACGCGGAATAAAAAAGGGTCTTCCGTAATAGTAGTCATAGATGCCTACCGTATCGGGTCCATCTTTGCACCACGATTGCATCAGTTTTGTATCCTCATCGGCAAAAGTTTTGTCGTACCATTGCGAACGATCAGCAGTCAGATAGGGAACGATGCGGCGGTTTAGTTTAAAATCCGGCGGAGGTTCTAACCAGTAATAAGCAAGACACCCGATATACTTATCAGAGTATTCCTTCTCTGTTTTGTCAGCGACTTGGTTTACATAGGAGAAGTAAAGGTTTGAGTAATTGGGACGTCCACGGAAAAATGTCAGCGGGGTTGTTGTTCTGCGTGTGTTTTCTCCTTGGTCAAACCGCATGCTGTCATTGATTCCCAAAGAAATCCCTTTTGCGTCTGGGAATGCTGTAAAGAAGTCGTCAATGTATGCTGCTGTATGGTCAATAACTTCAGGGTTTGTGAGATCCGGTTGCCAAAGACCACCCGAAGGATAAACACGTTTTCCGTTGATGAGAGGAAGCCAGTCGGGATGCTGTTGGAAATCAGATTCCTTAAAAATGCGCCCAAGGTTATGGCTGAATGTAAAACGGCTTCTAAGCAGATTTCGTTTTTCCCAGGCGGATGATTGTGCGCCGAGTCCGCTCAGCATTCTTGAATCGAAGGAGGGATTGTGGATTTTTTTTATGGGACGGAGATACAATGTAAAAGGAGAAGGTATGTCTTCCCCAAGTTCACCGGGAATAAACCAACGGACTTTCAAATAATTTTGAATGAAGTAATAGACGGAGAATTCATATCCGTGGATAGTGTCGGAATAGAGGATGATACGCTGATTTCTTGTCGCCATCGCAAAACCATCTTCATCAATCCCGTAATCCTGGAATAGCTTTTTCCCATATTCCGTTGAACCCAGATAAATCAAAAAACCATCATTCAGTATTTTTTCATTTTCTGGGATGATATCCGATTCTGCGTTCAGCACACGATAGAGATACTTTGATAATTCTTTTGCAGATGATAATTCTCCTTCATTGCTGTTCTCAGGCAGGATAATGCTCCCGCGTATGTTTTTCCCTATAATGACGTTATAGTTTTCAGGAAAGCGAGGTGATGCTTTCAAGGAATGAAAACAGAATGAAATAGCGATGCAGAGCAGAATCAGAAGAGATAACGGATGGCAGCCGCTTTTATTATGCGATGAATGAGCTGGTTTGACTGAACCTGTACAATGGTACATCTTAGATATAATAAATGCTGGCTTTCTTTTGAGAAGCAAGCCAACAAAAAAGGACTGGTTTTCACCAGTCCTTTTTTATCCGTAAGGATTAAATTACATTGTCGGCGGATTGTATTCAATTACGTCGTTCTTATCAACCAGGTCATAGATATTGCTGGTTGTTTGACCGCCTTTCATCATCAATCCTTCAGAAACCGTGATTTCCTGGAAAGCTTTTACCATTCCGTTCTTGAGCAGGATAAATCCTTTTGCACCTGCGGCACCCATCGGATTCTTATCACCCCAAGTTCCTGTTTCACGCAAGTCGCGTGTCCAGAGCAATGGCTGTTGGTCTCTTTCGGGAGCTTTTGTTGTTGTACCCAAAGCAATTGCATAAGCGATTGGCAAATCTTTTGTCCAGTCAGCATTTCTTTTGAAACGGCCTGAGCTGTCTTTTTCACCGATGGTTTTCGGCCATGCTTTGGATTCCTTATAGCGATCCACGGAAGGATCACTGCTGATGAACCACAATTCCGGGTCAAGGACAGCGTCACGTTTTGCAAGATACTCAGCAAATCCGGCAGGGGTATCTTTCAAGTCAGTTTCGTTGCGCAATATGATACGGGTAATGTTTTTTGTCGAGGATCCTGAATTTGCGTAAGTCGTATAACCTCTCCCGATGTCAGTCATTGCAGCTTTAACCTGAAACTCGCGAATCACTTTCCACCCGGCCTGGATACCTCCGAAGCCTAAAGTCACGAGAATCCCTAAAATGGCGATAACCGTAAGCAGTTCGATAAGGGTAAATCCCTTCTTATTGGTATATGTTTTTTTCATAAGTAAACAATAGGGTAAAATCTAATTTAAACGTATGCTGCGGATATTCATATTTTGAGGATAGTAAGGCAAGACAAAAAATGATTTTTATTCGCCTGTATTATTGAATTTTTTGTTCTGCTCGTATTGTTTTAACCGGAATATATTGAGTATAATTCTTGCCAACCAAGCTGAGAAAGCCCTCGGTAGGGAGGATGAAAAAAAAGCAAGCAATTTGTTGTTAAAACCGCAGACCACATAACTTTTTTTTCCGGCAAGAGCATTCAGGCTTGTTCGGACGACATCATCTACCGTTAATCCTTTCCAGGAGCCGTCCAAGACAGATTCCCTGAATCCGGCTCGCTTGAAAAAAGCGGTTGAGGTAGGACCCGGGCAGACTGCCAGGACAGGAATGTGGTTTTGTTTCAATTCCTGGTTGAGCGCCATACTCCAGTGGAGCAGGAATATTTTAGAAGCCCCGTAAGTGGCCATATAAGGCGTTGGTTGAAATGCGGACGTTGACGCTATATTAATGATGCTGCCGCCTGACTGTTTTAATTGGGGTAGGAGCAATGCGGTAAGTAAAACCGGAGCCACGGCATTCACCGAAACCATGCTTGCCTGATGATTTGCATCAGGTTCAGGGAAATATCCGTAAGATCCGAAACCACTGTTATTAATAAGCATGATTTTCCCCTTAGGCGATTTATTGCTTATTTCAGACAGCAAATCTCTGACGGTAGCATGAATCTGTTCACGTGATTCCAGATCGCATGTGAAATGCTTGAAATATTCATCCTGAGAAAAACTTTCCGGAATTGTACGAGAAAGATTGAAAACAAAAACTTTGGCGTTACACTTTCTAATAAAATCAATGAATGCTTTTCCAATACCAGAAGATCCCCCAGTTATGATGATTGCGGAATATGGTTCGAGGATATATTTCAGATTTGCCATAGTGCATTCATTGAGTGCCAAATCTCTTTTATTTGCAAACCCAGACGTCTGTGAAGAGGGGTTTGCACAAAACAAAAACTAAAACGAGGAATAATAATATCATGAAAAGCGCAGAAAGATTGATCATATCCGGTGTTCACATGGAGCTGACTGATGCACTCAAAAACATAGTAGCTGAAAAGGTGGATAAACTGTTTAAACACGAGGATCAGATCATCAGGGTGCGGGTTGAGCTCGAATATCATGCAAACAAGAGCAAACAAGAACAATTTATTGCCAAGGGACAGGTCGAGATCAACGGTCCCGATATGGTTGTGGCGGAAGCCAGTGATGACCTTTACAAGTCTATTGACGGAATGGTACTGAAACTGGATAGAATGCGTCGCCAACGTGCGCGTCTGAGTCGCGTAAAGCGTAAACAGCCGAAGGATATCGATATACCAGCGGCATTGCCAAAGGTATCACGATCAAAGAAAACCGCTTAATTGAGGAAACTGAAGCACCCGGATACGGGTGCTTCGCTATGAAAACAAAATGAAAAAAAGAGGACTTATCCTATTATTGCTACTGCCATTGTTTTTGGCAGGATGTGAATCCGTGCGTGTGAATTACGTCGGGGACAGCTTTGCGCCCACGACTGAAATAGGTATCTTCTTTTCCAAATCGGATATTGGAAAACCTTATACGATAATGGGACGGGCCATTGGCAGCATAAGTGATCTTGATGAAACAAAAACCTTGCAGGAACACATGGTTCAGGAAGCAAAAGCGCACGGAGCGGATGCCATTTTGATTGAAAACATGGATAAACGGATTACGGGCGAATATGTCGATTGGGGCGGCGCAGGAACCTACTACGGGCCGGGCGGCCGTCGCTATCCTTATGGCATTGCCGGAGGAACTTCGGTCCGTGATTACCGTCAGGATATAGAAATCACCGCTGTATTTTTGAAGTATAAGACGGAATAGCATTCTCTGCTTTTTTCTTATAACCGATGGGTTTACCTGCATAGAACTTGTTTATGGACGAGGAATCTGAATCCCGGCTTGCAGAAACGGCAAGTTTATCTGGGTTTTTGGACTATTTGGGTGGCGAACGCCGTTATTCCGATTACACGCTTCGGAATTACCGTCAGGCTATTTTACGATTTGACGGGTGGGTGGGGAAAAACTGTCCGAATGTTACTGTCATGGATTCATTATCCCTTCGAGAGGTCAGGGATTATCTGATCCAGTCGCAGCGGGAGCTGGAAAAAACTACTATCAGAAACCATCTTTCTGCATTACAATCTTTTGTCCGCTATCTTCGCAAACAGGGAAAAATGAAGCGGAATCCTTTTTCCGGGCTGACCTTGCCAAAACTGGAGAAACGTTTGCCGGTATTTCTTACGGAAGAACAAATCAGGACATTGCTGGATGCTCCGATGCGCTATCTCAAGGAAAACCCGAAACTTATCACGGAAAAGGAAGCCTGGGGAGACCGTTTGGTATTTGAGCTGATGTACGGTGCCGGATTGCGCGTAAGTGAAGCCGTTTCCCTGCGTTACGCAGATATTGATCTTGCAAATGCTACCGCGCGCGTGCTGGGAAAAGGAAAGAAAGAACGTGTTTGTCCGTTGGGAAAAGTCGCCATGCGCTGCCTTGATTATTACAGGAGAACATTCGTTCCCGATGCAAATCCGGGTGATTATATTTTAGGAGCTGCCAACGGATCGCCCGGAAGCACGCGGCAAATTCAGCTCAAGATGAAAAGGTATCTTGGCTATGCGGGATTGCCCATGGATCTGACTCCGCATAAAATAAGGCATTCCTACGCAACCCATTTACTGAATAACGGGGCTGACTTGCGTATCGTGCAGGAATTGCTTGGGCATCGGTCACTTTCTACGACGCAGATTTATACTCACGTCGGGGTTGCGCGACTGAAAGAAGCGCATCGGCAATCCCATCCCCGCGCGTGACAACGGATTATTACAATAAAAGTTCCGAAAGACATTTACATTGTTCGGATAAACACTATCTTTGATCACGTTAACCTAAATATAACTATGATTGCAAAAGTTGGAACAATAGCGCCTAAATTCACTCTGAAATCAAAAACAGAATCCGGTTTAACGGATGTATCCTTGAGCGATTATCTTGGAAAAAAGCAGGTTCTGCTTCTGTTTGTCCCCTTTGCATTTACAGGTGTTTGCACGGACGAACTCTGTTCTTTGAGCGGTGGTTTGGATGTTTATTCTGGATTTGACGCTGAAGTAATCGCCATCAGTGTTGACAGTCCTTTTGCTCAGGAGGCATGGGCAAAACAAAACAAGATCACGATTCCGTTGCTCAGTGACTTCAATAAGGAAGTTTCCACGGCATATGGTGTGCTTTACGGCGAGATTCTAGGATTTAAGGGCGTATCAAAACGTTCCGCCTTTGTTATCGGGAAAGACGGAAAGATAAAATATGCCTTTTCTTCGGAAGACCCGCATATTCTTCCTCCGTTTGAAGAGGTAAAAGCTGCGTTGAAGGCCTAGTATGCTGCCGTGACGGTAGCGTTAAGCATTAAAAAAGACACCGCTAAAACGGTGTCTTTTTTATTTTGTGCGTAAGATACTTACTGCCGGATCATTTTTCTTTTTCCCGCCAAGTCGTTTGATCAGTTCAAAACCATGCAAGAGCATCTCGATCTCGGCAGGGTGCTCAAAAACAAGCAAACCATGATTGTTTGTGGTGTCCAGGCAGCGCAGGGCACGATCTGCCAAATCCTGTTTGCGTTGGTCAATGATCACGTAAGGGGGGTCCATAAATACAATATTTGCCAGATGGTCAGGGGAGGGTACCCATGAAAAGACATCCTGGGCAATGATTTCACAAACCGTTGTCGGGCATTGGATGGACTTGCATATGGCAGCTAGGTTTTCGCTGAGGGCAGTCATGCTACCGCGATGCTTTTCCACAAACACTCCTCCGGCGGCACCGCGGCTCAAGGCTTCGAGTCCGTATGAACCTGAACCGGCAAAGAGATCAATGAACCGCTTTCCTGCAATGGCATTTCCCAGGCTGGAAAAAACCGCCTCACGCATCTGGTCTGTGGCCGGCCGGACATCAGCATTTGCTGCTGTCTTTAATGGAATACTACGGGCTAGTCCTCCGGTAATGCGCATGGTGTTAAATGATCGGTTGTATGGTTTGGTTTTGCTTTGTCGGTAAGATGAACAGCAAAGCAAGTGAAACCGAAAAAAGCAAGAGGCCTATGCCCTGACAGAAAAATAACAGCAATGTAGTTTCATCAAAAAGACTTCTCGTTTTTATCGGGAAGTCTTCTTGCTGATGGAGCAGTTATTCACTTGCGTTTTCTGCGTAACAATAAAGCCATTGCTACCGCACCTCCAAACAATGCGGTGAAGTAGGAAGGTTCGGGTATGGGATTTAGCGGTGTTTGGGAAAGCACCCCGGCACCGTGTTCAAACCCAAAGGTCCATGTACGTTGAAGCGTATCCGTGTAGGTGTTACCTGATCCCCATTCCCCGGTCAGTTCGTTGGCTGTCAGGATGGTAATCATGCTACCGTCCGCATAATACTTCAGTGCGTCCAGATCAATATTCAGCGTGGCTTCGCCGAGATTGAGTATTCCGGCAACATTAATCATATCATTCAGGATCTGATTGATGTTACTGTGATCAATTTCTATTTGAACCTTGGCCGTGTTTGTTAAGGTCAGGTTATTGCCGAAGTTGATGCTGCCGATGCCGTTACCGGGAGCCAGTGTTCCGTTGACAATGGTATTGCCGGAAACTAAACCTGTGCCTTGCAGTGTAGCGCTCTTCGACACATCTGCGCCGCCTGCAATGGATCCGTCTATCTGAAGCGTGCCGGCTTCCGCATAGGTGGTGCCTGAATACGTATTCGCTGCTGCGAGAACCAATGTGCCGGTACCTTCCTTGTACAGGTTAACTCCTGCGGCAGCGCTGATGGAATCCGTTCCGTTCGCAAGGGAATTCTGATCCCCGACGGATGCTATTGCCCCGTCGCCGATATTGAAGGTGATGTTGCCGCGATTGGCATAAAGGAATCCTCCGTCGGTATTGCCGGCGGCTTTATTTCCGCTGGAGACAAGAGTTCCGCCTGTATCCAGATTCAGGGTAAAGCTGCCTCCTGTACGGAAAACACCTCCTGTTCCGGATACGGCAGTATTATTTCTGATTTCAATATTTCGTCCGGAAACAGTAACTGTGCCTCCGTCAGCAGTATAAGAAAATCCGCCTGAACCTGAGTCGGATGAGTTTCCCGTAATTGACAGTGTGGATCCTGCATTCCCAATGCTGGCGCCTCCAGCTTCTACATAGAGACTTCCCCCGTTACCTGTTGCCCGGTTGTTGTTTACGGTAATGGTTGAACCGCGTAAAATGGCAGCATATCCTGTATTGGAAATACCACCTGAACTCAATGACTGGTTACCTGTAAGGGTAAGCGTTCCACCGGTATTTCCTAAGATAAGTCCGCCATTGTTTGAATAAATGGCCCCGCCATTACCGGTACCCAAATTATTGGTTAACGACACATTTCCGCTGCCAACTGTTTCAGCCAAACGTATACCAAGTTCTGACCAGATGGCGCCGCCGTTTGCACCGCTATTCCCGTCCATCGTAACTGAACTGCTTATGGTAACGCTTCCGGTTAATGCAAAGATGGCTCCACCACTAGAGGGTGTCGTCGTTCTGTTGAGACTGGCGGACAAGGTTCCGTTTATCGTCAAATTATGATTATTCAGGTAGAAGGCACCTCCGGTAGTGCGGGACACATTATTGGTAAGTATGACATTCCCATTGAAAATAGTCGAGGCTCCATTACTAAAGAGGGCGCCCCCCGCATTGCTTGAAGTATTATTCAGGAAACTGATATCACCCGTGAAGTTTAATGCTGTACCGCTGGAAGCGCCGATTGCGCCACCGTTGCCAGATCCGGTCACATGATTATCAGAATAGCTGATGCTTCCGGTCGCATTTAAAATACCGTTGCCACTGACGAGCATGGCCCCGCCGCTTGTACTCCCGCCAATGCTTGGAGCTGTTACCGTGATGGTATCGCCTGGATTTGCGGTTAATGTATAGGTGCTGCCCGTACTGACAACGGTACGTTGATTAATCGTAGTATCAGTACCGAATACTGCCGGAGATGCGGAAACTATCAGCAAGATGCTACCGGATAGTATTTTACCTGTTTTTCTCTGTTTTGAAGTGTAGGATTTCATAAAATGGGAAGGTTAAGAGGCAGCTAGGTAAGTCGGATTACTTTATATGTCAAATAGGTCATTCATTTTTATTTTATTAAATTTATCAATATCTCATATTCGTATAATATCTTAAATTTATATTATAAATAATTCAATATATGGAACTGTGTTATGGCTTGTGAAATATAGAGATTGTTTTTTTATTCTCTCAGAAATAAATACCTGTCTGCTTATCTTTCTTTAAATTTATTATATATAATATATTTTCTGAGAAAAATACTATATACTCAGAGGTGGAATGAAGCTTCGTATACTCAGGGAAAATTAGGTTTACGTAAGCCAATCTGCTTCATTTGTCCAAGCCGAAGACTACGAGTATAAAACGAATCAAGTGCGTATACAAAATCTGCGTGTATCCAGTCGTTGTGGCGATTAATGCCGATACCTTCATCTGGTGCTCCCATTGGGACTCGAACCCAAATCTTCGGCTTCGGAGGCCAACGTTCTATCCATTGAACTATGGGAACTAAAGGTAAATTTTTGATAAAGTCTCTTCTTTGCCTTGGGGGCAAGTTTTATTTTCAAATACTTTTAAATCCTAGCAGGGAATTTATTCCGTGTGTAGTAATCCGAATCATAAAAAGAGCGATCCGGTTATGAATCGCTCTTTTCATAAAAACTTTTTTATTGCAGTTTTAAGCGTTTTCTCAGTCCGCCGATTTGTTTCTTAAACGCCAGAAGTTCTGCCTGTTGTTGTTTGATGAAGCTGTTGTCTTCGAATTTTCCGACGACTGCCTCCATCTCCCTTTCATTGCCGTAAACCATTTTTCGGTAGGGATTGGTATAGTCTTTTTCGCGGGCGTTATAAATGGCCTCTACCATCCATGTCTTTGTCTTTACGGCAGCATCAAGCCAGCTTTTCAGTGTTTGCTCGTCAATGCTTCCGCGCTTGGTTTGTGTCACTTCCATAAGCGATGCCAGAGCGTGAAGCTGTTTTTGCCGCGGATAGTCATTGCCGAGCTTTTCGTAGGTATCGTGCAAGGCATTCCAGGATTTTATTTTTCCTGATTTTATGTGCTTAATGAGCGTTTGTACTGTTTCCGTAGGAAGCAATTGCCCACCGATATTTGCCCAGGTATGACGTTTTGCGGTTGCGGGAATTAAGGATGCCAGTGTCTTGACGGAGGCCTGCTTGTCTGCCGCTAGTATGTCAATCAGTTGCAGGCTTCCGTAATAAAGGATAAGCTCGCGGAAGAGATCGTAGGCTTTCTGAGCCTTGAGGAGGATGACCTTGCGTTTTGCGTTTTCAAACCCTTCGGCAAGGATTTCGAGTTTCGAGACAACCGGATCCTTGGAATCCAGCAATGTTTTTCCTTTGGCGGCGAAGGTTTTGTCATCAACGGTTTTACTTTGGGCGTTGGCGCGGTACCATGCTTTTCCGGTAAACAGTTGGAGCAGACACAGGGTGTCAAACATTTCATTGACCGAGTCAGGTGCAAGGTAGTCGTATTCGATGAAGGGAACTTTTTTCATACGCTGGTCCCTGTCTACGTATTTCCATGCATTGCGCGCGAGCGCATACATGTTGTACATGAACCAGTATCCCGGCATGACCACGAGCGTATTGTTGCTAAGATCGTTTGCAACGAGCGAAAAGGGTGTAGGAATGTTCATCTCAGCCGGATAGTCTCCTTTAGCCAAGATCGCATAACTGGCAACTTTAGTGTTATGCTTGAGGCTGACACAGAGACCCGGCCAGAAACCGCGGCCCGCTACGATTTCCCCGTCAGGACTGCGGGAATTATGATTTGAACCGATGGTGGCGCCGGCAGCAATATTGCTTTGGCCCATGACCAGGGCAGCGCATAAAAACGAGTTATTGTGATGCTGTTCGTGGGCCGGAAATATGAGAGAGTTCAGTACTTCGCAACAGGAGATGGTAGCATTGTTACCAAGATAGGAATTGATCAGGCGCGCTCCGTATTTGAGCTGTGAATGAGAGGCCATAATGAAACGTACGGCTTTTACCCCGTAGAAAATACGGCAGCCAAAACCGACGATACCGTTTACCAGTTCGCAGCCTTCGCCGATTTGTGTTTTACCTTCTTCCGGCGAGGAGTTGATCGTCAGATTCTTCAGCTTGTTGGCTCCCTTTATGTAAGCATCCGAACCAATCCAGGCATCCTTGATGATATTGCAGTGCTTGATAACAGTCCTGTCTCCGACCTTGCCGTAGAAACCGCGTTCCTTATGAAACTGTTGCTCGGTGAATATCTTGAATTTTTCCAGTAAGGCGTCGTCGTCACGGAATTTGCTCCATAAGTAGGCGTCTCCCGGCAGCATCCCGTTGAACGGCATGACTTTTCTTCCGCCGTTTTCATTGCACAGTTCGAGCCAGATGCGAACGTTTTCCGGTTCATCTTCCTTGATGATACCGTTTCCGAACTTCGTGTGATTGGTGGTGACGAGTTCGTTGACATTGACGATAATGACTTCGCTGCCGATAATGTAGTGCGAGAGGTAGTTTACATTGTCAATCACGACATTGTCACCGAAATCACAGCTGATGATGGTTGAGTTGTAGAGTCCGACAGGAACTTTCAGGTCGCTGAATTCCAGGCAGTAATTCTCAAGTTTGCCGATACGCACAAGACCGAAGAACTTACAATTCTTAACCAATTCGGGATCAAAGGCATCCGATACCAGAATGTGGTTCCAGTTGTCGCTGGTATTCCTGTTGCGTACCAGGACTTCGATTTCATAGGCGGTTAACTGGCGGTAAACGATGCCGTTCCGGTTCTGCAGATTTCTCAGGTAATACTCATCTTTCCCTTTTGGTAAAAACTCCTGCTCAATGAACCCGTAACCTATGGAAGTGATATGGCTCTTTTTTATGATGTTTTGCGACATGGTATGAAATGGATTGGATGCTGTGAAATCAACGCAGTTTCCAGTGCCTGACAAGGATCTGATTTAACGGCATCATGGTTTTCTGTTCAAGGAAAATAGCGCACTCTGCATATCCGGAAATGTTAAAAATCAATCGGTTTTATCTTTCGCCGTGCAAGGCGGTAGTATCTATTAAATTAATTAAAAAGATATGCCATAGAAATCAACTCAAGTAGCCTTGCAAAGGTGAGGATAAAAAATACAATTTGAAAATTGAAAAATAAATGAAGCCTTATTTTTGCCACAGATGCATGGAACCCGGATTTCTGCTGAATGATCGCAATGTCATACGATGCTTGCGTTTATTTTTTATTTTAAAATAGCGATGTGCATAACCTATGCCGAACAGCAAACGCAAAAAAGATTTAAGTAAGTTGATTGATAAGCAATGGGTAAGGCTGGATTTAAGCTCTCCTGATTATCATGCAGCCGTAAATGAGTTGGGGATTTTGCTTTCTGAGCAGTCTGTGGTCCTGGACGCGGAGAAATTGAAGGAAGAATTGTTTAACCGGTCGGACAGTGCGCCTATGATTGCCGAAGGTGTTATTTTTCCCCATGTAAGAAGTCAGGCTCTCTCGGACTTTGCGATGGTCATCGGGCGAACGGTACAGAGTTTTGTCTCGGATAACGGAAATCACTTCCGCCTGATTGTCGCGATGGGTTCTCCGGCGGCCAAGGTTCAGGAACATCTTGAGTGGCTTGCTGCATTGGGGCGTGTGTTGAAAGCGCCGGGTGTCATTGATGCCCTGAACAAGGCATCGACTCCCGAGGAATTTGCCGGTATCATCACAAAACCGTTATGAGTCCCCGCAAGCGTTTGTCCGGAATGAGTGCCACGCTGAAGCAATTGCGCTGGCATGTGTGGGTTCGCGAAAAACTGCGTCCGTCGGATTGGCAGTTGATGCTTTTGCGTTCCGCATTGGCCGGCATTCTCGGTGCCTTGTCTTCGTTGGCCTTTAAGATTTTGACCGAAAGCGTCCATGAACTGTTCACCCATTCTACCGGTGGGGTGGTTGAATCCATGCGCCAGTTGCCGTGGTGGGCAACCTTGACGGTGCCGGCGCTGGGAGGATTGATTGCCGGTTTTATCCTCTTGCTCGGGAAGCGTATCCCTAAGCGGGAAGCTGCTGCTGATTACATGGAAACGATTGTGATCGGTAATGGTGATGTTCCCGTCAGGGCTAGTCTGGTCAAATCGATTGCCAGTCTTTTTGTTATCGGTTCCGGAGGTTCTATCGGAAGGGAAGGTCCTCTTGTGCAATTGGCGGCGATGTGTTCCTCGCTGATCGGCCGTTGGCGAAAGCTTTCCATGCCCCAGCGGCGTTTGTTGGTTGCTTGCGGAGCGTCTGCGGGTATTGCTTCGGCGTATAATGCGCCCATTGCGGGTTCTTTTTTTGTAGCGGAGATTATTCTTGGTTCCATTGCTATGGAAAGCCTTGGGGCACTCGTGGTTTCGGCGGTGGCCGCTTCGTTGACGTTGCGTGTGCTTGTGCATCCGTCGCATTTGTATACCGTTCCGTCGTTTCAGTTGGATTCCCCGGTGGAAATGATCGGTTATGTGGTGCTCGGTGTCGTTGCCGGCATTTCTGCTCCGTTCTTTCTGCGTTCGTTGCGTTATGTGCAACAGCTCTTTGCGGCTATAAAGATTCCCCAACCTTTGAAACTGGCTTTGGGCGGGCTGGTTGTCGGTGCGCTGGCAATTTATTTACCTGAGGTTTGCGGGAACGGATATTCTGTTGTACTTCGGATTTTGAACGGTGAAATCATTTGGCAGATGCTCATACTGGTCCTTGCCGGGAAATGGATTGCCACGGCTTTTTCTTTCGGATCAGGCGCTCCCGGCGGTGTGTTTACGCCGTCATTATTTATGGGAGCTAGCATCGGGATGCTCTTTGGGACGGCAGTCCATGCTTTCTGGGCTCAGGGTGCAGTTGATTCCCGCACCTTTGCATTGGTGGGAATGGGCGCTTTTCTTTCGGCGGCAAGTCAGGCGCCGATTATGTCCGTCATTCTTCTGTTCGAAATGACAATGAGTTATGATGTCATGCTACCGTTGCTCTTATGCAGCGTGATCGCTTATTTTATCGCTAAGAGTATCGGCGATGGCAGTGTTTCGCTTTACGGCGAGGCCTTGGCAAAGAGGCAGAAGGCGCCGAAAATCCTGGAGCGCGGAACTGTTGCGGAAATCATGAAACCAAGTCCTTCCTTTGTCGGGGTGAAAGCTGGTTTTGCCGAGATCGCGAATGTCTTTTTATCAAGTAAGGTGACCAGCCTCTGGGTGATAAGCCAGAATACGCATTTTCTTGGGACCATTTCACTGCATGACATAAAGCCTTACCTCAGCGATCCTTTGCTTGCCGAGGTTGCCACTGCTTATGATGTGATGCGTGAAACGACGGAAAAAGTGGTTTATCCGGATCAGCGAATCGGCGACGCATTGGGCGTATTTATCGAAATGGAAGTGGATATGCTTCCGGTTGTCAACAAATCGGGGGTATTGCTTGGTTCGCTTGATAAAAATGATTTGTTGCTCGCCTTGGCCGATAGAACACATATCGGCAAAGCATAAAATCCTTATAAATTCCGTTCATCACTGAAAATAGTTTACAGCAGGGCGGTTTTCTTTAGCCTTTTGACGATATGGAAGACGGTAGCATGAAGGAATCCCTGCTTAATATCATCGACGAATTGAAACGCTTAAAACGGCGTAACGTCTCTCATGTGTACGTGAGCGAGGATACTTTGGCTCATTTGCATGCTGTTGTCGGAGAGCAAAAACCGCGTATTCCTGAGAAAACAAAGCCATCTGTCCCTGTACAGGAACGGAAGAAACCTGCGGTATCCGGCTCAGATTCCGGTATTCTGGAAGATTTCCTGAAATCATCCGGTGGAAAACAAGCTACCGTTCCAAACCAGAGAACCGTTGAAAGGAAGGCATCGGCAGCCAAGGTAAAGCAGGGCGGTTTCATGGACCATGTTTCGGACAGAAAAGAGGAAGTCAAACCGGCAAATCACCTGGAATTGGTTTCGGGATCCGTGGACGCGGAAATTGGTTCCACGAATTTAAATGAAGCCATGCCGCTTTCCGCCTCTATCAAGATAGAAGGAAAAACAAAGGAAGAACGGATGCATTTTCTGCGTGAAAAGGTCATGTCCTGCGTGGTTTGCCAGCAGAACACGCCGCCGGGGAAGAAAATCGTATTCGGTACGGGAAGTCTGGATGCGGACATTTTCTTTTGCGGTGAAGCTCCGGGCGCTGACGAGGAAATCCAGGGTTTCCCGTTTGTCGGTCCCGCAGGCCAATTGTTGACCAAAATGATTGCCGCAATGGGGATTATGCGCGAATCGGTATACATTGGTAACATCATGAACTATCGTCCGAAGACGGAAACAGGCTTCGGAAACAGACCGCCAACTACCGAGGAAATGCGTTATTGTCTTCCGTACCTGATCGGACAGGTGAAAATCATAAAGCCGAAAGTCATTGTTGCGTTGGGAAAAACGGCAGCAGTCGGATTGCTTGGTCTCGATCCCGGTATCCGTCTCGGGGATTATCGTGGCAGGTGGCATGATTTCGAAGGCATTCCTTTGCGTGTAACATACCATCCTTCCTATCTCTTGCAACATGCGTCAATGAAGTCAAAACGCGATGCCTGGGAGGATTTACTTGAAGTGATGCGCTTTCTTGAAATGCCGGTTTCCGAAAAACAGCAAAACTATTTCAGGAAGTGATGAGTCCTAAGCATTGTTCGGAACGCATAATCATTACATTTTTACGAGAACTTGGATCATGAATTCACGGGAACGATTTCTGAATGCTCTGAACGGAAAATCGACGGATAAAGTTCCGGCCTGGTTTATGCGTCAGGCCGGCCGTTATTTGCCTGAATACCGCGCACTCAAAGAGCGGCATGGATTTCTGACGATGGTAAAAACACCGGATCTCGCAACGGAAGTGTCCTTGCAACCCTTGCGCCGTTTTCCCATCGACGCAGCTATCCTATTCTCCGACATTCTTGTGATTCCTGAAGCAATGGGGCAAGCTTATCGCTTCCGTGAGGAAGGAGGCATTGCGATGGATTACCGTATCGAAACGGATACACAGATTGAACAGTTATCTGACGGTAACATTGAGGAGCGGCTTGACTATGTGGCTCAGGCATTAAAACAGCTGCGGCGCGAGCTGGGTGAAAAACAGGCTTTGCTTGGGTTTGGCGGTTCGCCCTGGACACTGGCCACTTACATGCTGGAAGGCGGAAGCTCCGAGGATTTTTCACGCGCAAAAACATTCTTTTACCGTGAACCCGCATGCTTTGAAAAACTGCTTCAGAAAATTACCCGGGCGGTGATCCGTTATTTTAAAATGCAGATTGCTTCTGGCGTGGATGCAATCCAGATTTTTGACAGTTGGGCTGCTGCGGCAAGCGGCTGTGATTATGAATCCTGTTCCTTGCGCTGGATAAGGCAGATCATCGCAGCGTTACCGGAGAATTTTCCGATGATCGTTTATGCGAAAGGAGTCTCACATCGGGTTTCCGATTTGGTCTCGACAGGAGCGCGCGCCTTGAGCCTGGACTGGACTGCCGATTTACCGGCAACTTACGAATCGCTTGGCGGACGTGTTGCATTGCAGGGAAACCTTGATCCTGCATTGTTGACGACAGAACCGGATATTGTTCGAGATGCTACCGCCCGTTTGCTGAAATCAATGTCAGGAAAAAACGCTTATATTTTCAATCTCGGACATGGTATCACGCCTCAGGCAAAGATACCGTGTGTCGATGCAATGTTCGAAGCGATAAACAAACAGGGATAAACAGACCGTCAACTATTCGTATCCTGTTCGGCGTTTTGCCGGCTTTCTGTTTTCGGTATGCGGTATGTTACAGGGTTGCCGGCTGCCCGAACTTTCCTGAGAAAACAAATTCTTTCTGAGGATTGCGAGCCCGTTCCTGTAATTCACGTTTTTGTTGATACTCAGGAAGCTGTTTGATGTCTCCGGCATAGCCGACAGCCATGGCTACAAGCGCCTGGCTTTCTTCCGGGATACCGAAAATCTCGGCGGCTTTCTTCGGATCAAACCCTGCCATCTGGTGTACGAACAGGTCCTCGGCGGTAGCTTGTACGGAAAAGTAGGCGATTGATTGTCCGGTATCGTATGCGGACCAGTCGTTTACTTTTTTCCCGATGATAATGACCAGACCGCCAGCGTTTTTTGCCCAGGGAACATTTCCGTCGGCAAGTGTCGAAAGAATTTTACCGAATGTTTCGTCTCCGTTTTGTCCCACAATGAACTGCCATGGTTGTTCATTGTTGCAGGAAGGTGACCAGCGTGCGGCTTCAAACAGGCGGTGCCATTTATCTGTCTCTATTTTCCCGGAAGCGAGCGCGCGGGGACTCCAGCGTTTTTTCAGAAGGGGATGTATCTCGTAATCGGTTTTTGCAGGCTTTTCCATAATCAATCATAGGTTAATGTTATTATTGCAACGTTTAGTCACAATATAAGCCTGATTGGTTTGCCGATCAACCTATTTATAAAAAATAAACGGTAGCATGATGCTACCGTGAAGGGGGTAAACTGGATGGTCGGTTTATCGCGAAACGCTTTTGTTTGCCCGGTTATAAGCGCAGGCCAAAGCCTTAAGTCCGGCCATGCTGATGTTTTCATCAAGCCCGACACCCCAGAACAGCGTTCCGTCTTCTTTTTTCAGTTGAACGTAAGCCGCAGCCTGCGAATCGGAACCGGACGAGATCGCATGCTGGCGGAAGTCGGTGAGATTGAAGTTTTTCCAACCTTGTTTCTCCAGCGCATGCACAAAGGCGTTGATCGGTCCATTGCCGGTAGCATCCAAAGTATAGGACTGTCCGTTCATGGTTACATCAAAGGAACAGACGGCTTCGTGTTGTCCTTTGATGGAACTTTGTTCAAAGTTGACGAGATCGAGCGGTTTATTCTGGTCAATGTATTCTTTCTGGAAGAGTCCGAAAATCTGGTCGTTGGAGAGTTCGACACCGAGTTTATCGGCCATATTGTTTACAATCTGACCAATCTCGGGATGCATGGATTTAGGGAGGTCAAAGCCGTATTCCTGTTGCAGGATATAGGCTACACCGCCTTTCCCGCTTTGGCTGTTGATACGGATGATGGCCTGGTAACTTTGCCCGATGTCTTCGGGATCAATTGTTAGATAGGGAACGCGCCAGAGAGCTTCATCGGGCTGTTCTTTGCGACGATCCATTCCTTTTTTGATGGCGTCCTGGTGCGAACCGGAAAACGCGGTGAAGACGAGATCACCCGCATAAGGATGCCGTTCGTGTATGGGCATGCGGATGCAATGTTCGTACACTTTCTTGATTGCCGGCATGTCTGAAAAGTCCAGCTTGGGATCGACTCCGTGCATGTACATGTTCAGCGCTACCGTCACGATATCCAGGTTGCCCGTGCGTTCCCCGTTCCCGAAAAGCGTTCCTTCGACGCGCTCGGCTCCGGCCAGCAGTCCAAGTTCTGTTGCCGCCACGCCCGTGCCGCGGTCATTGTGCGTATGCAGGCTGATGATGGCTTTGTTGCGTTCCTTCATGTTGCGACAGAACCATTCGATCTGGTCGGCGTATACATGGGGACCGGCCCATTCCACGGTGTCAGGGAGATTGATAATGATTTTATCTTTTTCCGTTGGCTCAAAAACGTCCATGACGGCTTCACAGATTTCCAGGGAAAAATCGACCTCCGTGTCAGAAAAACTTTCGGGAGAATACTGGTAACGAATTTTCGTATCGGGTACTTCCTTGGTGAGTTTTTTGACGAGTTTTGCACCCTCAATCGCGATGTTTTTTATCTGCTCTTTGGACATGCCAAATGTGATGTCGCGTTGGAGAGGCGAGGTGGAGTTGTACAAATGGGCAATGACTTCTTTTGCGCCCCGGATGCTTTCAAAGGAACGCCTGATCAGATGTTCGCGCGCTTGCGTGAGAAACTGTATGCTTACGCCGTCGGGAATGCGTTTTTCCTCGATGAGGCGGCGCATAAAATTAAACTCTGTCTGGGAGGCGGAGGGAAACCCAACCTCGATTTCCCTGAATCCGATTTTCAGAAGGAGTTCGAAAAATTCCAGTTTTTGTTGCACGTTCATGGGAACGGCGAGTGCCTGGTTGCCGTCGCGGAGGTCTACGCTGCACCAGATGGGAGCCTTATCAATCGCCTTGTTCGGCCATTGACGTTCCGGCAGGTCGACCTTCGGAAAAGGACGGTATTTCGTAATCGGATCTTTTTGCATGATTATTTATGCGTTGAAGGAAAACATTGTTCGAGTCCTGAGAAAATTGTCAATACATCCCACGGTAACATGGGTATGCCGTGCCAAACATTCTGTGACGGAATGTTAAACAAAATAGTGCGAAATAATCATTCCTAAGCAGTGGCGGTTTATGCTAGTCTTCAATGATCACGCGGTAACATGGGTAAGCATAAGACAGACGGCAGCATCAAGGTTCAGGAAACGTTTTCTGAACCGATAGAGTCGTTTCTTGCATTTCTCAGCCTTGAGCGCGGGTTTTCGGAAAATACGATAGAAAGTTACAGGAACGATCTGTTTCAACTGGCTTTTTTTCTGGAGCGGGGACGTAAGTTGTCTGACTGGAAACAGGTAACGTCCGAGGATGTTTCTGCATGGCTCATTGCCTTATCCGATGAGGATTATTCGGTGGCGAGCCTGGCGAGAAAACTGGCTGCTGCCTCCAGTTTTGCAAAATATCTGCCCAAGGGCGGAATACGGCAGGATGTCTTTACCGAGCTGGTAGACGGTCCGAAATTTTACAGGAAATTACCGGATGTCGTGACCATCGAGGAAATGACCAGACTATTGGAGGCTCCGCCGTTGCAGACTGCAATCGGGCAACGCGACCGGGCGATCATGGAGATGATGTACAGCTCGGGATTGCGTGTTTCCGAGCTTTGCGGGCTTACTTTACAGCAAGTTGATCTTGAAGGCGGTTATGTCCGTGTTTACGGCAAAGGCGCAAAGGAACGGGTGGTTCCCGTGGGTAGCATGGCGGCGAAAGCCGTCGGCGAGTATCTGGCATCGGGAAGGTCTCAACTGGTGAAGCCACGGACTGGAAGCGAGTTATTTTTAAGCCAATGGGGAAAAGCTATTTCCCGGAAAACGGTTTGGTTGATGGTAAAAACCTATGCTGCCGCCGTCGGTATAAAAAAGACAATAAAACCGCATCTATTGCGCCATTCTTTTGCCACGCACTTACTACAGGGTGGTTCCGATTTGCGCGCTATTCAGGAAATGTTAGGACACGCGGATATTTCAACGACACAAATCTATACGGCGGTGGGCGCTATTCGTCTGATAGAGGAACATGCGCAATTTCACCCGAGAAACAGAGAGAAGCGACCATGAAAGGTATTATGTCGGAAGAATCCGCTTATGTATCTGTTTTCGTTGTTGCGAAAGTGCCTTTTCAGCATAATCTTCTCCTGATAAATTTTAACCATTTTCATTCCAAATAACGATGCCCGATCAAGCAAAGCCGAAGCTTTTTATTGATCTTAAAAAGAATATACATCCTGCATTCCGTTGGCTGGTGGCTATTTTCCTTTTCCCTTTTGAGTGTTTTCTCAAGGTGCGGTGGGCAAACAGGACATACGCTGCGATTGCGAAACAGATAAACGCAAAAAAGGCGGCCGACCCGAACTATTCCCAGGATTATTGGGGGGAAGTACTGGAAAGAATGGATGTTTCCTTTGCGATCAGTGAGGAAGATTTCAAGAAGATTCCGAAGGAAGGCCCGGTGCTTGTGGTTGCGAACCATCCGTTTGGTGGCATTGACGGTATCATTATGGGAAATCTTTTGGCGAAGGTACGCAGTGATTACAAAATCCTCGGAAATTATCTTCTTAGTTACGTTGAACCGATCCGTCCGAATCTGGTTGAAGTCGATCCTTTTGGGGGAAAGGATGCTACCGTGGCAAATGTGCGTCCGATCAAGGACTCAATCCGTTATCTGAAGGAAGGGCATTGTCTTGCGACATTCCCGGCCGGAGAAGTGTCGAGTCTGGCTTTGCGAAGCAATCAGGTGCAGGATAAACCGTGGTCAGTCATGACAGCCCGTATGGCCAGGGTGACGGGGGCTACAGTGCTTCCGGTTTTCTTCGAGGGCAAGAATAGCGCACTGTTTTATATAGCGGGAATAATCAGTCCGAAGCTGAGAACCATGTTTTTGCTTCGTGAATTGGCCAACAAAAGCGGAAAAACCCTTAATGTGAAAATCGGAAATCCGATTCCGAAGTCCAAGATTGAGGCCAAGGAAGACGATGAAGCATTATCCAGCTACTTGCGCCTGAAAACCTATTTGCTGAAGGATCGTGAAGTCCGGGGTTTCCGACGTATTTTCCCAAAATTCAAACTGGTAACGCGCCGTTCGAAACCGATTGTGCTACAACCGGTAATTGATCCTGTTCCCGTGGAATTATTGAAAGCGGATATTGAGAAAATCACGGCTGCGAGAAAGCTGTGTGAGCAAGGTTCGATGCAGGTCTTTTTCACGCCGGCTGAGGATATTCCGAATCTTCTTCAGGAGATAGGACGTTTACGTGAAGTAACTTTCCGTGCAGTGGGCGAAGGTACCGGAAAATCGGTGGACCTGGATGAATACGATGATTACTACATGCATTTGATTCTTTGGGACAACAAGGATGAATGTGTGGTCGGAAGCTACCGTATCGGCTGCGTGGATGAGATCCTGCGCCGTTTTGGAACAAAGGGCCTGTATACGTCTACACTGTTTAAATTTAAGGAGGATTTCTTCAAGGAGATCCCGGGTGGACTGGAGATGGGACGTTCCTTTATCCGAGAGGAATACCAGAAACGTCAGGCGGCGTTGTTTGTGCTTTGGCGTGGGATTGGCTCCATTCTGATGCGTTATCCGCGTTACCGTACGTTGTTTGGTCCGGTATCTATCAGTCAGGACTATGATGTGGTTTCCCGCGACCTGATGGTGCTCTTTTTGAAGCATCACCATGTGCAGGAGGAACTGGCCAAAAAGGTGAAACCGAAGAAAGCGCATAAGAACCTGACTTTACGCCGTGCCGACAGGGAAGCATTAATCAGCGGAGTGGACGAAGTGGATGAAATATCTGCGCTGGTGTCGGAAATCGAAACCGATAAAAAAGGGATTCCTGTGTTGTTGCGCCATTATCTGAAACTGAACGGCGATCTGATTTCCTTCAATGTGGATCCTGCATTCCAAAACAGTCTGGATGGTTTGATCCGCGTAGACATCCTGAAAGCCGATCCGCGTATTCTTAAGGTGTATTTTGGCAGTGAAAAGGCTGTTGCGGATTATTTTGCGTTTCATGGGAAAACGCCTGAATTCGGGAAGCCGGAAGCAAAGTGATGCTACCGTCTGAGACGACTTAATTTTCGTTTGGCAGATGCAGACTTATGAAAATTGTACTTTATGCGGACGTGTTTGCCGCATAGACCGTTCCAAGGGACAAAGAGGATTTTGCGGAGAAAGCAATACAATGCGCATTGCCTGTGCAGTTGTGCATTTTGGTGAGGAACCGCCGGTTACTGGGAAAAACGGAAGCGGAACGGTTTTTTTCTCGGGTTGTACCCTGGGGTGCGCGTTTTGTCAGAATTGGCAGATCAGCCAGGGCGGAGTGGGCAGGGAGGTGTCCGTTTCTGAATTTGCGGATATTTGCCTGATGCTTCAGGCAAAGAAGGCAGAGAATATAAACCTTGTTACGCCGACACATTTTATCCCATCGATTGCGGAAGGTCTTAAGTTAGCGAAGGAACGGGGTCTGCTTATTCCCGTGCTCTGGAATACTTCGGGTTTTGAAAAGGTGGAATCGTTAACGATCGTACATCCGTATGTGGATGTCTATTTGCCGGATTTGAAAACTCTGGATGCGGCGGAAGCCCGGCGATTGTTTCAAACTTCACTTTATCCGAAGTATGCAACCGAATCGCTTTTGTTCTTGGCTGCGGAGCGTCCTTTACTGATCGAAAACGGTAGCATAAAGCGCGGTGTTATTGTCCGGCATCTTGCATTGCCCGACAATCTGGAATCAAGTTACCGTGTCATTGATTGGTTTGCCGAGCACCTGAAGGGGCGTGCGATCTTATCATTGATGATGCAATATACGCCCGTAAAGGCGCCCCGTTGTTCAGCTGTGATTCCCGATCGATTTGTCAATGAAAACGAATATGAATCACTCGTTGAGCGGCTGGATGCCTGTGGAATTGAGGATGGATTTTGCCAGTATTTGAACCCGGACGACGATTGGCTCCCTGACTTCAACAAGGACAATCCTTTTCCCTCCAATCTTTCTAAGCTCGTTTGGAACTGGAAAATGCCAAGGTCTGATTAACGCGTTTATTCGAGTACAAGCAGCAGATTATCATGTTCGCTTTTGTTCCCAGTGTTGGGTTCCTGCGAGAAATAAAAGAATCCGGCAAGGCTCGTGGCAAAAAGAAGAAGCAAAACACTTAAGTATTTTGCTTCTTTTCTGGTAAGGTCTAAAGGCATTTTAGCATTTCATGCTACCGCGGTAGCATGAATCAGGTTAGCTGTTTGCGCGTTTTGTATAGAAATCATCGATTTTCTTGGCAACATCTTTGTAGCTGATGTCGGCACCGTAAATGACCTTGTACTGGGCAATCGCCTGTTCCATCTTGTTCATTTGCTCATAGCAGTAGGCCAATTCGTAAGTAACATCTTTCTTGATGTCATTCATGATCGGGATTTCTGATTGAGCTGTGCTAAGCGCTTCAGCTGCCAAGTCATAGAACTTCTTGTTCAGGTAGGCACGTCCGAGGAAGAGCAGTGACTTCATGCGTACTTTCGGATTTCTCTGAGAGTACTGGAATTGCTTGATCGCATCGTCGTTATTACCTTCTTCAAGCAGGAGAGCACCGAGATCGTAACGGAATCCGTAATCGTTCGGATACTTTTCAACCATGAGTCTGGCGTATTCGACGCGGAAAGAATGTTCTTCTTTCTTGGCTGCTTCCAATGCTGCCTTGGCGGTTGCATCGCTGGGGTCTTTTTCAAGAGCGGCTGTTGCGTCTGCAATACGTTTTTGAAAGATGTCTGATTGCAATTCGAATTCCTGTCTTTCCAATGACGTATCCGATTGTCCCAGCGGAGTCTGGCGGGCTGCCTTAATCCATTGCAGGGCGGCATCCAATTCGTTCATTGCCTTGTAATAGGAAGCGATATCGCGGTAATGGTTGATGTTTTCCGGTTCCTGTTCGACAAGCGCCGCTTTTTCCGCAGCCATTCTTTCGAGTGATTCCCTGTCGGTTGTGAGACGGGATTGTTGCTCCAGCTTGACTGCTTCCTCGGAGTCCTTGAGCTTGTCGCGGAAGCTTGTGTCTTTTTCCCAGTCGCCCTTGAACATGGTAGCTGCGATGGACGCGTCTTTGAGCAGGCTTTGCGCGTTATCGTTCATCGGTGCAATCTTCAAAATCTTTTGTGCGACACCGATTGCTTTTTCCGCATCCTTTGCGGCTACATAGGCGCGTCCGAGACGGAGCATGGAAGGCACGTCAGTGCGGGTAAGACCATGAACGGCTTCATAAGCGGTGATTGCGGTTTGCGGCATTTCGGCCTCGGTGGCAATATCGCCGATGAGGTTTAATCCGCCGATGGATGTGGGATCCTTGTTTACCAGGTCTTCAGCCATATGAAGGGCTGTACCTGGGTCTTTTTTCGCAATCGATGCAATTTTCATCAGTTTCGGTTTTTCACCGAGACCACCAAAGAGTTTGGAAATAGCATTGGTTTTCTTGGATGCCGCTATTTTGGCCTGTGCGGCACGGAGAATACGGCGGACTTCATAACAGCCCGGATATTTTGCCAATACAGCCATACAGACGTTAAGGGCTTGGGCCGCGTTTCCGGCGTCGATAGCCTTTATTGCGGAGTCAACTTGTTTACGCAGGCGAGGGTCAATGCTATTAAGAGAGATTTCTTCAATCATGATTGATGAATGTTTGTGGTAAAAAGGTTTCTAAGCGAAAATCTTAGTTATGCTCCAGAGCATGATTCAGGTCAATTTAAATTTATAAGGCAGGACAGTTTTTGATGCTGCCGTCAGAAGTAGAACAGGAGATAGAGCTTATAAATAACGTAAAACGATGCGAGGCAGGCAATGATGTACAAGGCGGTATAAAAGAGTCCGCGTATCAGCTTAACAGCCATCCAGGATGCTACCGCCACAACAATGAGCAGTATCACCCATTGCCATGACTGCAGGGAGAGCAACCATTCTATAAAGTTTGGCTGTGAAGCTGTTTCCGGCGGCATTATTCGTAATCAATCTCGAAAGGAAGCCGTGAGTAAACGTTTTTCGGATCATTCAGATGGCTGATCCCGTTCAGTTGGTCCTGGACATAGCCAAAGCATTTACCGAGAATTCCGGATTTGGCAAATCGTGTCCAGGTGGGTGCGTTCTGACTGTGACGGAGTGAGAATATAAGGTCGCGGAAATTTTCTTTTCTGGGGTAATGGTCTATAAAGTAATCGGTTCCCAATCCGGCCTTAAGGGCGGCGAACTGAACCGCATCAAGAAGACTGCCGACTTCGCTGACAAGTTTCACGTTCTTTGCTTCCTCACCGGTCCAAACCCGGCCTTGGGCGATACTGTCGACTTCCTTTTTGGGCAATTTTCTGGCATCGCTGACATGTTGCAGGAAACGATCGTAAACACTGTCAGTGAAACGCTGGATGATTTGCAGTTCCTTTTCCGTCTTTGATCTGGAGAACGTTTCGATGTCTGAATAAGCGGAGGTCTTTACTCCGTCAAAGGTGATACCATGATCGACGGAGAGTTTTTCCGCGTTGAAAAGGAGTCCGAAGACACCGATGCTGCCGGTGATGGTTGTGGAATCGGCAAAGACATCTCTGGAAGCAGTGGCAATCCAGTAACCTCCTGATGCCGCATAGTTACCCATGGAAACCACCAGCGGTTTTTCATTTGCGAGCAGGGAGGCTTCGCGGCGGATGAGTTCGGAAGCAAAGGCGCTGCCTCCGGGGCTGTTTATGCGCAAGACCGCAGCTTTGATGGCGGGGTCATTGCGGGCCTGGCGTATGTAGCCGGCGATGATTTCAGCGGCTGCCGCATTTTCGGCCTCTGCTCCGTCAACGATTTCGCCTTCGACATAAATGATACCTACGCCTGCTTGCTCGGAAAAATGAGCTGTGTTCAGCGATGAACCGGCCATGACAGACTGGTCGATAATGTGTATCATACCGGGCAGGGTGATTTGCGGGAACGTATCGTACTCGGTTTTGCTATAGCGTGCGATGTAATCGCTGACGATTTCATCCTTGTAGGCAATCCGGTCGATCAGGTTTGCATTGAGGCTTTCCTCCGGTGTGAGGAAGGCCTTAGTGTCGCTCAATACCTGCAATGTTGCGGTAGGAACGTTTCTGCTGCTGTGGGTGTTTTCAAGTATTTCCTTCCAGAGCGCATTGATGAGTTGCTGGGATTGTTCCTTGTCTTCCTCGCTGGCACTGTTTCGGGTAAACATTTCGACTGCCGATTTATATTTTCCTTCGCGTGTCGTTTGTATGCCGATACCGTATTTCTGGAAGAAATCCCCAAGATATAAATGACGTGAAGAGAGTCCCTTCAGGGTAAATTCACCCATCGGGTTCATTACGATGACATTTGCCGAACTCATCAGGTAGTAGTCCAGCTGGGTCGGAAATTCAATGTATGCGGTGATTTTCTTGCCTTTGCTTTTAAAATATTCGAGCGCGTTTTTTACCTCGCGAAGCGTTGCGAGTCCGCTGCCGTAATTTCTGGGGATCAAGCTACCGTGCATGAGCATTTCACTGATTCGGTTGTCGTCTGCCGCTGTCTTTATGGCATCAATGACTTCCATCAGATAGGCATCCTGAGGACGGTTATCCACGATATTGAACTCTTGGATCATTGCCTGCCAGAAATCGGCGACGGGAGGGCTGTCGCTGATATTGTGGCTTATATCCCAGACAAGAACGGAATTATTCTGAATGGTGAACGAAGTATCGTAGCGTTGGGAACTCGACGTAACGGCGGCAATATAAATAATCGGCAATAAAATCAGCGCGGTTACCGTTCCTGCAAATGCGGCAATAAAGTAAAGAATTCCTTTCAGAACTGTTTTCATGCCATAACGCTGTGTTAAAAAGCCTTACAGGACAATGAAAATCTGCGCTGCTGTTTACATGAACAACCCTGCTATCAGGATGAAAATATGGGTGAAAAACCCCGAGATATAGCTGGCAAGTATGTGGATGAAACTAAAGACGTTGGTGAAAAAGATAAGGACAAGCAATCCGATGGCGAAGATGTTCCCGTATTGCATCAGCAAGATTTCCCCGCGTCTCCAGAAATAACACAAAACGGTCCATCCGTCGAAGCCGGGCAACGGCAGCATGTTGAAGACAAACAGAAGACTGTTGATGAGCGAAGCAATCTGGAAAAACAGCAACGCGTTATGGTTTTGTGTAAGTAGCCCGGCAATCACGGAGATAAAGGCAAAAATGATACTGAGGATCAGATTGCTAATGGGTCCTGCGAGACTTACATAAACGCGATGGATACGCTTGCGGTAATTGGCAGGATTGATCGGTACGGAACCCCAGGCAATACCGATGATCAGCAGCATCACTATGGAGATAGGCCCCATCTGTACAAGCGGATTCAGCGTCAGATGTCCGAGACGGGCAGCGGTATCATCGTTGAAGTAGAGAGCTGTTCTGGCATGTGCATATTCGTGAACGCAAATGGAAAACACGACGATGATAACCCACATGAAGAAATATTGCGAATCGGAAAACAACGTATCGATGAAAAGACCGGATGACATAAATGATCCTAAAGAAACAGGTTTTCATTTTATTGGAATCAAAAAAAGAGAATGATAACTGGATGTTACCGTTGGTTTCCGGTTTCCGGGTATTGACAAATGTTTATGTTTTAATATTCGTTTTCTCATCATTGTCATGGTGAACCGGATTTTGACAGTCCTGATGGTATTCTTCCTGATAGCCGTAAATTCGCAGGCGAACGGGTTTGTTATGCTGGCTGGCAATACTGAACATCCGGATGTGGCGATATGGTGCGAAACACACAAGACCTCGGATAGTTGCGGACATTCGTCAACCGATGCGCATGATCACGATTGTTGTTACGTGCATTGCCATGACTCCCATCAGGTACCGCTTGCGTACAGAGCATGTCCAATGTTTGTGAACCAGACAGCAGGGTGTGTAGTGAGCCAGGTCATTCCTGATGACAGGATTCCCGAACAATCATTTATATTTACGATAGAAAAACCTCCCAAGCCATAATCTACAGCGAGTCAGTCTTGAATAGTGATTTAGTTGTTAACTTGTAGATTAGGAGGTTATTTATGCGATTAATTTCATGGGTTGCTTGTGCTGTTATGATCAGTACGGGCACTGTTTCCCTCTTGGCAGAAGAAAAACCAACAGGGTATTTATCTTTAAACGAAGCGCTTGCTAAAGCGCTGGAAAAGAATCCTGCGTTGATTGCGCAGGGGTATAATACACTCGCTTCGGAGGCGTTGATTGGGCAAGCAGATGTACTGCCGAATCCGGAATTAGGTTTGGTTCTGGAGAACTTTGGCGGAACCGGGTCAACCCGGGTAGTTGATTCGCTTGAAGCTACCGTTGAGATTGCCCAGACCTTGGAACGGGGTGGTAAGCGTAAACGGCGTGTGGATTTAGCAAAAAGAGAGTATGCTGCCGTCAACCGCGAAAAGGATGTATTGCAGTCAGATGTTCTGTCGGCGACGGCAGTAGCTTATGTGGAAACTCTGGTCGCGCGGGAAAGAGTGACTCTTGTCAGAGAACCTGTTCGCTTGGCCCAGGAAACAGTGGATGCAGCAATCCAACGCGTAAGTGCGGCGGTTGCTCCTGTTTTCGAAAGTTCCCGGGCGAAGGTTTCCCTGGCTGTCGCGCAGGCGGAATTATCCCGGATGGAATCAAACGAGAAAACGTCGCGGTTGACTTTGGCTTCATTATTGGGCGAATCGGACGAATCCAGAATTCCTTCTCTGAGCGGAAAACTGACTGTTCCGGATGTTTTACCCGACCAAGGGGTATTGCTGGCAAAGCTTGCAGACAATCCGAAAATCAAATGGCAGCACGCGGTTGTTGAAGGAAAACAGGCGCAAGTGGAAGTGGAACGTTCAAAGGCTTTGCAGGATATTTCGCTTTCCGGCGGAATTCGTTTTTTCAATGACAGTTCGGAGGTCGCTCTTGTTGCCGGTGTATCGATCCCGATACCTGTATTTGATAGCAACCGGGGTAATATTGATTCAGCAAGACAATCCGTTCAGGCTGCAAAGGAAACGGTTCGCTCGACGGAAATCGAGGTGAAAATGGCTTTTGCTTCCGCATGGCAGGATTTATCCAGCGCCCATGCTACCGTCATGAGTCTGAAACGGGATGCCTTGCCGGCAATGGAGGAAGCTCATGTAAATATCCGCAAGGCTTACACGGAAGGGCAGGCTTCGCTGATTGAGGTCCTGGACGCGCAGAACGCCTTGTTGTCTGTACAAAGGGAATTATTGGAGGCTGAACTGAGCTATGCGGTTGCGTTAGCCAGAATAGAAGGTCTGGCAGGAACCGGTTTCAGTGAATTACAAAAAATCATTAAGGAATAACATATGAATCAGAAACAATTTTTTGCATTATTTTTAGGTTTAATTATCGGAGTTGTGGGTACCTATTGCGGTTTTCGATATGTGCCTGCAGGTTCTTTCTTCTTTCTCGGGCATAATGAACCGGCTGATCATGACCATTCAGAGCATGACGGAGAAGAGGAATCGGAAGAGGACGATGCAGACCATGATAAAAGTGTGATTGAGGCGGATGCTGCCCGTGGAGCTGGTATTGCCACGGAAGCAGCAGGACCAGAAACTTTGTCCGAGACCGTGACGGTTTACGGACAGGTTAAACTGAATGGTGACAAGATCGCGCGTGTTATCCCGAGGTTTGGCGGTAGCATCCTTGAGGTCCGGAAAGATCTGGGTGACATGGTGAAATCCGGAGAGGTTCTGGCACGGGTTGAGGCAAATCAATCTTTGGTCGCTCTGGATGTAAAGTCGCCGATTGACGGTATCATTGTTGAGCGTAATGCTATTGCGGGAGAAACGGTGGAAGACGGGGTATCGCTTTATACGGTCGTGGATTTGTCGAATGTATGGGTGGAACTCATGGTTCCGCAAATAGATCAGGGAAAAATAAAAACCGGTCAGTCAGTTTCCGTCTCGGCGGAATCAGGAAAGCCGGTAGCATCCGGAACCATCTCGTGGATATCACCTTTGGGAAATGCCGGAACGCAGAGCATGGTTGCGCGGGTTGTACTTTCCAATGGCAACGGAGAATGGCGTCCTGGAGTGTTTGTGAAAGCTGCAATTTTGATCAATGAGACAGAGGTCCCTGTTGCGGTGAAGGCATCGGCAATACAGATGTTTGAAGGCCATCCGGTTGTTTTTGTGAATGAAGGGAACACGTATACTGCCAGACAGGTAACTTTTGGACGTAAGGGGAACGGATTTGTCGAGGTTGTTGACGGGCTGAAAAGCGGAGAAAACTATGTCTCGCAAAACAGTTTCATCATCAAGGCTGACATGGGCAAGTCGGAAGCCGGTCACGAACATTGAGCCTGAGTAAAGAACCTTCAAAGAGGAATTATTATGTTTGAAAGAATAATCCGGTTTTCGATTCATCACCGTTGGCTGATCCTTTGCGCAACGCTAGCAATGGCCGTTCTCGGTGTTTACAATTATCGGCATTTGCCGATAGATGCCGTACCTGATATCACGAATGTCCAGGTACAGATAAATACGGAGGCCCAGGGATTTTCTCCGATGGAGACAGAACAGCGTATCACGTTTCCGGTGGAGACCGCAATGGCCGGCTTGCCGAACCTTGACTACTCCCGTTCGCTTTCCCGTTATGGTCTGTCGCAAGTTACCGTTGTTTTTGAGGATGGTACCGATATTTATTTTGCCCGTCAGTTGGTCAATGAGCGGATACAGGAAATAAAGTCGCAATTGCCTGCGGGATTGGAACCGGCTATGGGGCCGATAACGACCGGGCTTGGAGAAATATTTTCCTTTACGGTTGAGGCAAGGGAAGGGGCAAGCAAACCGGACGGTAGCTTGTATACATTGATGGATCTTCGCGAAATCCAGGATTGGGTGGTTCGTCCTCAACTGAGGAATTTACCGGGAGTTGCGGAGGTCAACACAATGGGAGGTTTTACAAAGCAATTCCACATAACGCCTTTCCCAGACCTGCTTCTGGCATACGGTATCACGGTTTCCGACGTAATGAGTGCGCTTGAACGAAATAACTCAAATGTGGGAGCAGGGTACATCGAGCGGAACGGAGAACAGTACCTTATCCGTATTCCCGGACAGGTGAGTACGGTAGACGAAATCGAGCAGATTGTTATCACCCGCAGGAATAATCTGCCAATCCGTATCCGGGATGTGGCCTCGGTTGGTTTCGGAGAAGAATTGCGAACAGGGGCTGCTACGGAAAACGGGAGGGAAGTGGTGCTCGGAACCGTAGCCATGCTTGTCGGTGAAAACTCGCGGGAGGTGTCTGTACGTGTTGCGGAAAAGCTGAAGGAAATCAATGCTACCATGCCTGAGGGTGTTGTGATCCGCACAGTTTATGATCGCACTTCTTTGGTGGACAGGACGATTGCTACCGTACAGACCAATCTTTTTGAAGGAGCGCTTCTCGTCATTGCGGTTTTGTTTTTGTTGCTTGGCAATTTCCGTGTCGCATTGATTACTGCTGCCGTGATTCCGCTATCGATGATGTTCACGATAACGGGTATGGTGAGCAATAAAATATCGGGCAATCTGATGAGCCTCGGTGCTCTGGATTTCGGACTGATAGTGGACGGAGCGGTCATTATCGTGGAAAATTGCCTGAGACGGTTCGGACACGAACAGGCCCGCCTGGGGCGTTTGCTTTCGAAGCAGGAGCGGTTTGAGTTGACTTCCTGTGCTACTGCCGAGGTGATAAAGCCTTCTGTGTTCGGAGTGTTTATCATTACCGTGGTTTATATTCCTATCTTTGCTTTGACAGGTGTTGAGGGTAAGATGTTCCATCCGATGGCGTTTACCGTTGTGATGGCGTTATTAGGAGCAATGCTGCTTTCGGTGACATTTGTTCCGGCTATTGTTGCGTTATTCGTGACGGGAAAGGTTTCTGAGAAGGACAATGTTGTTATCCGCGGGGCGAAATGCCTTTATCTTCCTGTTTTACGTCTTGTTTTGAAGCTGCGCTATATCACGGTAGCATGTGCATTGCTGCTGGTTTTGATAAGCGGATTTTTCGCGAGTCGCATGGGAACCGAGTTTATTCCGAATCTGGATGAGGGGGACATTGCCTTGCACGCAATGCGTATTCCGGGGACAAGCCTGAGCCAGTCCATTGCCATGCAGGAACAGCTAGAGAAATGCATAAAGGCATTTCCCGAAGTGGATACTGTTTTTGCTAAAATCGGAACGCCGGAGGTGGCGACCGATCCGATGCCGCCAAATGTGGCCGACATCTTTGTGATGTTAAGGCCGCATGAAGAATGGCCGGATCCAAAACGGAGCAAGGCGAATTTGCTTGCGGCGATAGAAGCAGCCGTTGAAAAGCTGCCGGGTAATAATTACGAATTCACGCAACCGATACAGATGCGGTTCAATGAGCTGATTTCTGGTGTGCGTTCCGATGTCGCGGTGAAAGTATACGGAGATGATCTTGACGTGATGACGGAGGTAGGAAAGAAAATCGAGGCGTTACTTGCTTCAACAGACGGTGCGGCCGACGTGAAAATTGAACAGACCAGCGGACTGCCTGTGCTGACCATTGATGTCAACAGGGAGGCTATCACCCGTTACGGATTGGCGATGGATGATGTACAGCATTTGCTTTCAACGGCTTTGGGCGGCAGCGTCGTGGGACAAGTTTTCGAGGGTGACCGACGTTTTGACATGGTCGTCCGTCTGCCTGAAAATCTGCGTTCCGATCTGGAGGCATTGGGAGATTTTCCCGTGCCGATTCCTGAGTCTGATGCTACCGTAATGGATGTGCTGCCTTCAAAGACAGATCAACGTTTTAACAGCGTCGGGCCGGCAAAAGCATTTGTTCCGTTGAAGGAGTTGGCTGTGATGAGGGTCGAGCCCGGCCCCAACCAGATAAGCAGGGAAAACGGAAAACGGAGTGTCGCTGTCACGGCGAATGTACGCGGGCGTGATCTGGGCAGTTTTGTTGACGAAGTTCAGGAAAAAATACGCACATCAGTAAAAATTCCGACAGGTTATTGGCTCGATTACGGAGGCACATTTGAACAGCTGATTTCTGCAGGAAACCGCTTGAAGATTGTCGTTCCGATAGCGCTGTTGCTCATTTTCGGATTACTGTTTATGAGTTTTAGCAACGTGAAGGATGCTTTGCTTGTCTTTACGGGGGTACCGTTGGCGCTAACCGGAGGGATTGCATCGCTTTACATGAGAGGTATTCCGTTGTCGATCTCCGCAGGTGTCGGGTTTATCGCGCTTTCAGGAGTTGCAGTTCTCAACGGCCTGGTGATGATCTCGTTCATCAGGTCGTTACGGGAATCAGGGAAATCGTTACCGGTTGCCGTTGAGGACGGTTGTCTGACACGCCTTCGTCCGGTATTGATGACGGCCTTGGTAGCCAGTCTGGGTTTTGTTCCGATGGCGATTGCGACCGGACCTGGCGCAGAAGTGCAACGGCCGTTGGCAACAGTAGTCATCGGCGGTATCATCAGCTCAACCTTGCTGACGTTGATTGTATTGCCTGCGTTATACCGTATTGTTCATGAAGAAGGGGATACAAAGGAATCGCTCTGATTTATTTTGAGTGATATTTGTTAACCCGAACAAAAAAGACCGATCGGTGATTTTCGATCGGTCTTCTGCATTAATAAAGTTTTTTGTTATATTTTGAGGCCGTAAGTTTCGATGTTCTCCTTGAGTTCGGCCGTGTTTTTCTCAAATTTCGGAAGCACGTCTTTTTCCATGTGAGTGAGAATCTCCTCAATCAGCTCTGTGCCTTTCTGGACGGAATAATCACTGACGGCGATTTTCTCATAGAGATCCATGACCTTGCGATGGAAGTCACTGTTTTCGCGCAGCAGCTCGGAAGGAGTTTCCAGCGTTGCAGGAGAATACTTCATGCTTTCCCATACGAATGTCTCGAGCTTGAATGGGGCGCGGCGCAAAGCCATGCTACCGCCCTGAATGCGTTTGAGATATTCTCGGGTCAACTGAATATTCACGACGATTTCGTTTTGGAGTGACTTACGAAGGTAATAATTGCTCTTGTCACTTTGGATTTCTCCGTAAGCAAGCGCTTGTTTGAATCCCTGGTTTGCAGCAAGGTAAACCCCAAGGATAGTTGCGGCCAGAATGAAGAACTGGCTGATCCAGAAGCTTAGTTTGAATGCTTCGTCTTTGTCTCTTTTTACACGAGTATCAGGAGGCGGTATTGTTGGTGTTACGTCTGTTGGTTTCATAATTGTTTAGTTAATTGAAAGGGTTGGATTTGAATACAACGGATCGTTTTCTTGCAAGAACGAATTCTTGGTTTACGGCATGTTAAGTGTAAAACGCGTAGGATTTATACTGTTTTACTGTATATGATAATATCGTATTTTCCACCTGTCATTGCTGTCTTGCTTTCCACTGTTTTCCGGAAACTGATTGATTGTGAAAGTATGCCGATAACCCGTTTTATTGTTTTATCATCGTTGTACGGACGGAACTGAAACAGTAATCGGTTTTTATTATCATAGAGATCAAGGGCGTTTAGTCGTGTTTTGTTTAGTGCCATTCCGGTGATTTCGGAAAGCGGAATGGATTTTATTGTCCGGTTTTGTTTTATAGAAAGTGTTGTTTCATCAATGACTATCTCAACGGATGGGTAGATGGATTTGGCGATAAACAATAACGGAACGATAAATATGATTCCGGCCAACAGTCCGATAAATTTCCCGCTCTGAAAGGAGTTAATGAAATTCAGTACATTTTCGAACCCGAAAATTCCGAATAGGAGGGCAAACATGAGGCTGATATAGACAACGATAAATACGCATCCTCTTAAGGGATTGATTTGTTTGAAGGTGAAGGAAGACATAGCTGATCGAAAATGGTTAATTGAAAGGAGGAGTTTATAATGCTTTTCAACAGAATTTGAATTAGTTGGAGTTACTGGTTCCGAAGCTGATGGATAGCTGAGGAGTGTTCTCGTAAATTTCTTTTTCTCTGTCAGCTTTTTTTTTGGCCAATCGGTTAATTTGACTTTGAGGTAATTGAGGATTGGTCCTCAATAGTTTTTTACGCGTATCTTTGTATATTTCTTTATACTCATTCTCAGACATAGCGGGAAATTCCCATTCAGTCTGTGCTGTGATTGTTGGATAGGATTGTACTGGTTCAATTTGTATGTTGCGGTACTTGTCCTCATGAACCATTAAGGCAGGATGTCATGTTTATCCTGTATTGGACTTTTGTTTGTTTCAGGGTTATGTGATTGTACTGGTTGAGCTTGGGCTTTTGAGCCGATGAACAACCGACTAAAAAGTAAAAAGAGTCTTCATCACAAAGTAAGCAGTACTAATTGTTAAAAAGATAGCATGTGTTGCAATCGGAAAGGGGATGCAACGCAGCTTTGGCATTATCAGCTGTTGTTTTGATTTCAGATAAAACGGTTGACAAGTGAAATAATCGAAACAGAGTCTCAATTTCTTTATTTAATTACTGAATCTCATTTTCATTAATATGAGAATTGAAAATTTTACTCTCACATTATTTGGGGCGATACTAGTATTGTCAGGAAGTCTGCGTGCTCATGATCGTTTGCTTGTATTTACTGATGACACCGGGGTTGCAGAAAAAGGGGGCTTCGGGTTTGATCAAACTATGGCATTCGGTTTTAGCAAGGACTCCGGTCAGTTTTATGACTGGTGTACATCCTCAACCTTGGAATATGGGATTACAAATCAATTAACTGCCGCGCTTGTTGTGGATTTTGCCGGATTCCATCAACGTAATGTGAAAGGACTTGAGGATGATGAGGATGCGGATTGGGCGGCGGTGGCATCGGAATGGAAATACTTGGTTTTAGATCAGGAATCCTCCGGTTTTAATTTTGCACCTAACCTTGGTTTTGCTTACGGAAAAGACGATGTTTATGATTTATACCTAACTCTGTTGTTTGATAAGGATTTTACAGAGCGATGGACGGGCCTATTCAATTTTACCTCGGGTGTAAACTGGGACGATTCTGGCGATACATTGGAAAAGGTCTTATATTTTGAAGCAGCAACAGGAGTTTCATACAAATTGAATGAGTACTGGGCGATTGGCCTTGAGACCACGGTCGCATGGGATTATCGGGATTTTGAATCGCATCAGGCTACAGCCTGGCATTTAGGGCCTGCGATACATTATGATAATTTGGAATATTTCTTTGTCACTTTATCCGTAATGCCTCAGATATGGGGTGAACCTAACACTATTTCAGGGCGAAATTTGGATATGGAAAGCAGTACTCGCTTGCGGGTTGGGTTAATTATTGGTCTGATATTCTGAGCATCAAAATGAAACATCTGGGACAATTAAAAGTGGGGCAATCAGGCCGTATATTAAGTATTAACGTTGGAAAAGCTACTGTCGGCCAGCGTCTCATGGCGATGGGGGTGCTTCCGGGGCAGTTGGTAAAAGTCATAAACGTGGCTCCTTTGGGTGATCCGATCATTGTCATGGTCGGACACATCACAGTGAGCATGAGACGGAAAGATGCCAGTTGTGTACGGATTGAAACGGATGTTACCACAGAAAACCAAGGGAAAAAGGATTGAACCGAATTTATTGACTGTTTGTCGCTGAGAAAAGAGAGGGATTTTGCCGACAAACTTATTCTATCATGAAAAAAATTGCGCTTATAGGAAACCCGAATACCGGTAAAAGCAGCTTGTTCAATTTGTTAACGGGCATACGGCAGCACATAGCAAACTACCCTGGTGTAACAGTTATCAATAAACATGGCATTTTTCGTTCCGGTGAGGTGATGGCTGAGATTGTTGATTTGCCGGGGACTTACAGTTTGGCTTCCGTATCGCCGGATGAGCGTATCGTTGAAGATATTTTGCTTGGAAAGATGGAGAATGAAGAGCGACCCGATCTGGTTGTGGCAGTTGCAGATGCTTCGCAGTTGAAGCGAAATCTGTTTCTTGTCACCCAGATTGCGGAGCTCAATCTTCCGATGTTACTGGTGGTTAACATGATTGACTCGGCGCGGGCCGATGGGTTCGAGACAGATACCGCCGCATTATCGGTCCAGATGGGCATACCGATTGTTGAGACGTGTGCAAAGACAGGAGAAGGTATTCCGGAACTGAAAACGGCTATAGAAAAAGCGCTTTCCGGACCATGCTACATGAAGAAAGTCGAGTATCCCGAGAGGGTTTCTGAAGCTTCGCAAAAGGTAGGCGTGCTTTTGTCTGAAAGTGGTGTGAAAAAGCATTCCAGTGAGGAATGCTATCGCCTGCTGTTTGATGCAAATTCATCGATTCTGCACCGTTATGGGCTGGATAATGATAAAATCAAGTCTGCGCTGAGTACTATACGCGAAGAACTGTTTACGGCAGGGTATAATCCATTTTCCGTGGAAGCTGTTTTGCAATACAAACGCATTGTGCAATGGATTGAAAACAGCCGGGTAAAAGTGCCGGAACGTGTCGCCCGAATAACTGCTCGTCTTGATTCTGTCCTGATGAACCGCGTGCTTGGACCGATTATTTTCTTTGGAGTGATGTTTCTCGTGTTTATGTGTGTTTACCAGTACGCGGGATATTTCATTGAAATGATCGAAGGTTGGGTTGGCTCGTTACAGGAAGTAGCCAGCGGATGGTTTGCTGAAGGCAGCATTGCACAGAGTGCTGTAGTGGACGGTATCATCGGAGGAGTCGGCAGCTTCATTGTATTCTTGCCGCAGATTCTGATACTCTTTCTGTTCATAGCCATGCTTGAAGAAAGCGGTTATATGGCAAGAGCTGCTGTCATGATGGACAAATTGCTCGGTTGGTGCGGATTAAACGGGCGAAGCTTTGTCCCGATGCTTTCCTGTTATGCTTGCGGAATTCCCGGTGTTATGGCGGCCCGTAATATCAGCGAGCCGAAGGCCCGTTTGCTGACGATTTTGGTTGCCCCTTTGTTGAGTTGCTCGGCCCGTTTGCCGGTTTATCTTCTGATGATTGGGGCATTTGTCGAACCGCGATACGGGGTTTTTGTCGCAAGTCTTTCCTTGTTTGCGATGCATTTGCTTGGGTTGATTGTTGCAATGCCGGTATCTTGGGCATTCAACCGGTTTTTTATTAAAACACCGCAGCAGCCATTTGTGCTGGAATTACCGCGGTATCATGTCCCGACAATCCGCAACGTTTCTTTTCGTGTCTGGAGTGCTGGTGTTGAATTCATCCAGCGGGCCGGTAGCATTATTTTTGTAGCATCGCTTATCATCTGGGCACTGACTTACTTCCCGAGGTTGACCGATGAGGAAATCAATCAGATCAAAACCGAAGTCGTTGCAGAAAGAGTAGTTGTCGCAGATTCAGACACTCAGACGCTAACATCGGATAGCGAAACTTCTACTGAGGAGTCTGAAGACAGGGCATTGGAAGCGCATATCGCATCCCATCAAATGGAAAACAGTTACTTGGGGCGCATGGGTAAATTTATCCAGCCGGTTTTTGATCCGGCAGGATTTGACTGGAAAATCTCTATCGGTGTGGTGGCCAGTTTTCCTGCGCGTGAAGTGATCATTGCGACATTAGGTACGATTTACAGCATAAATGCTGACGAACTGGAAGAAAGTGATCAATCATTGCGTAGTGCCATGATGGCTGACAGATGGACGGAGGGCAAACGTGCCGGACAGCCGGTGTTTAATCTGCCGGTAGCATTTGCGATCATGGTATTCTTTGCTCTCTGTGCCCAATGCATGGCTTTGCTTGCAACGATTATTCAGGAAATCGGATGGCGCTGGGGATTATTCAGTTTTGTATACATGACTTTTCTTGCCTGGATCGGGGCAGTATTGACTTACCAGATAGGGATGCTGTTTTGACGCAAAATGATTCCATTTAGTGCTTTCTTGTAAGCGAAGCTTGTGCGTTTTGGAAAAATTTGTTTTGGTGAATCAAAACAAAACAAGAATATGGAAAGAACACTGATTATTTTTAAGCCAGACTGCATGAAGAAGCACTTAGCAGGAACTGTTTTATCCAGATTTGACGCTGCCGGGTTTTCAATAGTGGCAGCCAAGATAAAGCAACTGAACCCAGCTATTCTGAATGAACATTATTCCCATATTACGGATCTGCCTTTTTTTCCAGAAATTGCCAAATTCATGATGGATAAACCTGTCCTGATCGTGGTTTTGGAAGGAAAGGGGGTTATACAGAAGGTGCGTGACATGCTTGGTCCTACAGATTCAACCAAAGCACCGAAGGGTACGATACGTGGGGATTATGGAACGGACAAAACGCGCAATATCTGTCACGCGTCCGACAGTCCCGAATCTGCGGCTGCGGAAATCGCCCGTTTTTTTGATCCGGATGAAGTGCTTCCGCAAAGTAACGCTTGCGAAAGCTCAAAAAATCTAGTTTCATAAGGCGTATAAAATTAACTTTTCCAGTTAGTATAAACCAAATATAAAACTATGTTTAAAAAATCATATGCCCTAGTAACCGTGGCAATTGCGGTAGCATCCGGTTCTCTCTTTGCAGAGATAAAAAAAGAAGATAAAGAACTTCTGGAAAGCTTTGGTTACTCACAAGCTGAAAATTTCAAAAGCTATCTCAAAGAACAGATGGCAAAGCAACTTGATCTGAACGATGACGAAATCAAGGCTATCCTTGAAGGCATGAGAAAAAACCTGAATGGCGAAAAGACGGCTGTTACAGTTGAGGAAGAAAAGGTAAGAACGTTTTTTGAAGCCAAGCAGAAGGTAGCAATGGAAAAAGAAACCGAAAGGCTTTCTAAACTTTCCGACGAAAACAAGACGGCAGCAGATACCTTTTTCAAGGATCTTGATAAGAAAGATGGTATAAAGAAAACAGCATCCGGATTGCGTTACAAGATCACAGCAGCAGGTGATGAAAAACATCCTACCGAAAACGATACCGTAACCATTGATTATGTGGGTACACTGACTGATGGTAAGGAATTTGACAGTTCCAAAAAGAGCGGAAGACCAGCAACATTCCCATTGAGTGGCGTAATTGCCGGCTTTAAGGAAGGGCTTCAGCTCGTTGGCAAGGGTGGAAAGGTGACACTTTATATTCCGAGCGATCTTGCTTATGGAGAACAGGGCGCAGGAGATATCATTCCTCCTTCTTCTGCATTGATTTTTGAAGTAGAAGTTCTCGATATTAAACCAAGTGAGGTTAGGTCGATAGAAGAAGACATCGAAGTCGATGAAGTTGAGTAATTAATTTTTATATTAAAATCACAAAAGCCCGCGAATAGCGGGCTTTTTTCATGCTTAAAGGCTGGTTTATGCTTTCTGTGATCTTCTATTTCTGCATGAAGTAAGGGATTGCTGCATGCTCGTGAAGCATTTGCATTGTCTCTGCTTCTGCTTTGCGCATATCCTGCCGATCCTGTTCATGAATATCATCAAAGCCTGCAAGGTGAAGCCATCCATGCACGAGATAAAGGGTTATTTCCTCGGCAAGGGAATTGTTATGCATTTCGCAGACAGCTTTGGCGCGATCTACTGAGATGCAGATTTCTCCGGAAAAATCCATATCACTGTCACCAGGAAACGTGATAACATCAGTCGGAGTGGGATCATTGAGAAATTGTTCATGAAGTTTTGCGAGACTTTCGTCGCTCATAAGCACAACAGAAAGTTCACCTTGGGGAATCTTGTATTGGGAGTATTCGTCAAGGAGATGAAAGAGGTTTTCTATTTCCGCTTCCTCAATATCAATCCCGTCATGTTGATTAGACAGCAGGATGGGTCTCGTTGTGCTTTTGGACATGGGTCGTTTTGTCTGCGGTTGTTTTCTTCTCATCTGTAGTAGCATTCTTCTGGGAACCGGGCATTTGTGGATACTCGATCCGGGAATGATTTGCCGTCAAAATGGTTTTGATAAAACTTTCCTTTATTTTGTTTAATTGCTCGAAGGTAATAGACGAGTCCGTGAGCTGGTTGTCTGCAATACGATCATTAAAGATGCGCTCAATCAATTCTTCTACCGTATGGTGGTTTATTTTCTGAAGTGACCGTGTAGCTGCTTCCACAGCATCGGCGAAGAAAACAATGGTACTTTCCAGGAATTGCGGTTTTGGACCGTCATATCGGTATGTTGATTCTTCTACCTCACAATGACGGTGTATGGATGATTCGAAGAGGGGAAGTTGTTTACCTTTATCAAGCTTCAGCGCCTCAACGTAAAAGTATTTGATAATACTGGTTCCATGATGTTGCTTGATAATGTCGATAATGATGCGCGGCAGCTTATTTTTCTTGGCCAGGATGACTCCGTCTTTCACATGTCGGCGGATGATAAGGGCGCTCATTGACGGTTTTGTTTTCAGATGTGGGTTTTCTATTCCTTTGGCCACTTGGTTTTCAACGAAGTATTCCGGACATTCCAGTTTTCCTATATCATGGAAAAGGGATGTTACGCGGCATATCAGCGGATTCGCATCAACGGCAATAGCCGCATATTCGGAGAGGTTGGCAACCATGAGGCTGTGGTGATATGTTCCGGGAGCTTCCAGCTGCATTCGGCGTAGAAGGGGGTGATTGTAATTCGAGAGTTCCTGCAAACGCACATCCGATGTCTGTGCAAATATACTTTCAAGCACAGGTAAAAGCCCGATAATGATAATACCGGTACAGATACCGCTTGCCAGTGCCGTCAATGTGGGCCATTGGAGCGTGGAAAATGGTATTTTGTTCAGGAATCCGAAAATGATGATGCAGACTGCCTGAATACAGCCAACAATCAATGCCGCACGTATGAAATTGGAACGAAACTGGGCTCTTTGATAGAGAATAATTCCGATAAATGATGGTAGCAAAAACGTGAAGAGCATTTCCGGATTGCCGCCGAAAATCATGGTAGAAAATGAACTGACTATCAATGCAGCCAGAATACCCAGGGAAGGACCGCATAAGGTTGTCAGTAACAGTGCGGCAAATGCCTGAGGCATGAAATAGGGCAAGACGGAAGATAATAATTCATACCGTTCCAATCCCCACGGAGATTGAAGTATCTCAAAACGGAATCGGACAAATATCAAATCAAGGGTGGTTACCGTGCAGAATACAGTCGCCGGGCGTATGCGCCGTAGGAGTTCCGGTGATGCTGCTTTTGCAAAAAAACCTGCAAGAAAGACGGTAACACAGGTGAACAGTATTTTTCTGATGGAACTTGAATTGGTGAGGAGATCCCATATTCCTTGTGATCCGATAATTTCCTTTCTGTATTGATTGATTTTTTCGATGGTTTCCTCGGTGACTTTATCGCCTCTCCTTACGATTTCGTCGCCTACTTTCACCAACACTTTATCAAGGACAATTTCTTTCTTCTGTTTTTCAATGAGCGCTTCCGTGGCCTCCTTGTCATATACAAGGTTTGTCTTTAATCCTTGTGAGAAAATTTTTCCGATTATAGCGGCCGCATCAAGGTTATCTCCGAAATCGGGACGCATATACTCGATGAATTCCCTGTTGGCTTCAAATTCTGTGGCAGGATCCTTTTTTTGCGTGTTGGATTTATTTTTTCTTTCGAGAAAAATAAGTATTAACTTCTTATTGGTATCCTCTTCTTTCCTGATAATTCCGTTGTTGAAGATGTTCTGATAACAAATAAGCGCTTTTTCGAGTATAAGATAAATATCATTGGTTTGCCTTAAGGTTTCTATGTCACTGCGCTTTAAACCAAAAGGCAAATCGTTTGGAATCAGTCCGTCTTCGGAGACAATTTTCTTCAGGCCAAAGACTTTTTCTTCAAAAGGAATGGCTTGTTCCTTGTCGATAAAATAGACGGGGGGTATGCTGCGTGAAATATAATCGGAACGCTGTTTTTCGGCGATCTTGCTTTCATAACTGAAATTAATTTCCGAAATGATCGAATGACGTGCCACTTGTCCGACTTGTACGGTTGGAACGACAGGTTTTTGTCCAAGAAAGCAAACGATGAACAGAGCTAATGAAAAAAGGCAAAAAAAGGCCGTTGCAGCGAGCTTCCGTTTGACCAGCCATTCTTCGGCATCGGTAATCCGAGATTGAATAGATTCAGCGTATTTTCTGAGTCGTCCCATATCGTTAAATTAATTATTTACTGTCTACCTCGTAAGCAGTAATGATTTTTTGTACTAATGGGTGCCGTACTACGTCGTGGTTCTGAAACTGAAAGATTTGAATAGGGGGGACGTTCTTTAGAATTTGAATAGCTTGCTTCAGTCCTGATTTCTTTGAAGACGGTAAATCGATTTGAGTGATATCGCCAGTGATTACCATGCGGCTACCGTTACCGAGTCTGGTCAGGAACATAAGCATTTGTTCCGAGGTCGTATTCTGGGCCTCATCAAGGATAATGAACGCATTTGCCAAGGTGCGTCCACGCATGTAAGCAAGAGGTGCGATTTCAATTTGCCCGTGAGTAATCAGTTTCTCTGTCTCCTCCTTCCCAAGCATATCATAGAATGCGTCGTAAAGAGGGCGCAGATAGGGCAGAATTTTCTCATTGAGATCACCCGGCAAAAATCCCAAGGCTTCACCGGCTTCTACTGCGGGGCGGGTAATAATGATTTTTTCAACTTCTCCGTTCAAAAAAGATTGAATGGCAATTGCTGTGGCAAGGTAAGTTTTTCCTGTTCCCGCCGGTCCGATACCGAATACAATATCGTATTCCCTGAGTAATCTCGTGTAACGCTGCTGGTTGAGTGTCTTGGGGACAATTTTTCGCTTTTTGAAATGCAGAATGAGAGGATCCTTGGATAACTGAACCATTTCGTCTGCATGACCGTTCGTGAACTGTGTAAGCATCTGCTCAAAGTCAGTCTGCCGGACGAGTATGCCCTGATCACGGAAAGATTGCAAGAGTGTGAGAAAGGCATAAGCTGATGCTACGGCATTTTCCTTCCCGCGGATTTCTATGGAGTGATCCTGCCCGTGCAATTTCACGTTGAGCATGGATTCTATCAGATTGAGATTCGATGTCTTGTCTACGTGTAGATGAGACAACTCTCGGGCACTGGTACATTCAAACAGTTTTTTAACGGAAGCTGTAGCCATTTTAGTTGATAAATTGTCTGAGACCTTCCCACATGGATTCAAGGGAGGTTGGTAATACACGGGTCTTTCCAATCACTGGCATGAAGTTTGTATCTCCGTTCCAGCGCGGCACGATATGGCAATGCAAGTGCATGTCAATGCTACCGCCTGCAGCTGCTCCAAGGTTGAATCCGACATTGAAGGCGTCAGGCTTTAATGCCCGTTGGAGGATTTCCTTTGCCTTGATTATGAGAGATATCAATTCTGCCTGTTCTTCTATACTCAGGTCGCTTATGTCGGATACTTCCCGGTATGGGATAACCATCAAGTGTCCGGCATTATACGGATAACGGTTAAGCACGATGTAAGCGGTCTTGCCTCGATAAAGTATTTTGGCTTCGCGATCATCAAGTTTCGGAAGATCCAGAAAAGGATTGCGTGATTTATGCGATCCCTCTTTGGGAGCCGAAACATATTCCATGCGCCAATATGCGTGTAAACTATCCATTCAAGTACTAATAAATCAAAGGGAATAATGCTACCGTATGGCTGTTTAATGTAAATACTTTAAATTGGGGCAAAGTATGTGGGTTAATTGTCAATTTGCAAATAATAGCGTAATGTTGATCACGTTTGACAGCACCATCATGAACAAGCTTAATCGAAACTTATTTCATTAACAGGAGGATATTGGATTACGTTAACATTGTCACAGAATAATGTGCTCGCGGTTTTGGTTGCGCAAAAAGAGAAGCAGCAACTGTTTACTGAGAGAAAATATCCTATGACGCAAATATCAATATTATGCCATGATTGATTCGGTAAGCCTCCAATGTAGAATTTTACTAACAGCGTTTCAGTATGCTTCATATCGTTTTATTTCAGCCGGAAATACCTCAGAATACAGGTAATGTCGGGCGGCTTTGCGCATATACGAAAAGCCGTTTGCATCTTATACATCCGTTGGGGTTCAAAATTACGGATAAGCATTTGAAAAGAAGCGGAATGGATTATTGGTATTCATTGGATGTCCATCACCATGAAAACTGGGAGGCGTTTATGGCTTCCGAATCCAGACCCAAACGGCTTTGGCTATTTTCTACCAAAGCTACTATGCCCTATTGGGATGCGGATTTTACAGATGAAGACGGGCTTGTTTTTGGAAATGAAGGCCACGGCGCTCCTGCTTGGATGCACGAGCAATTGAGAGATTGCCGACTGATGTTACCGTCGTTTAACAGCGAATTACGGTCGTTGAATTTGTCAACGAGCGTCGGGATTGCCGCGTATGAAGCATTGCGACAGTTTTCATGCAAGAGATAAAGAGCATTTTAACCCTGTATCATGCCGCAAAGAGCATTTAACTTGTCTTTGTAGGTGATGACGATCATTCGGTCACCGCCGAGCAGTACATCGTCTGCCGTGGGTACTTTGCTTTTAAATTTGTGCATAAGCGCTACGATCAATGTTCCTTGCGGAAATGATATGTCCCGGATTTTCTGACCGCTTAACGGAGTATTGTAGGGCAGGTAGAACTCCAACAACTGAATACTGGGGTCGGGCAGTTGTGCTACTTCACGAAATGGTTCAGTTGAAGTGTAACGTAAAACTTCATTGACGGTAGCAATGCGTGGGGAAACTGTTTTTTCCAGTCCAATCGTTTCGATAAGCGTTTGAAGAACATCGTCATAGTCTGTCTTGTTAACGACAAGCTGGACATGTTTGGTTCCTAGCTTGCGCGCCAGAAGACAAGCCATGATATTATATTGGTCATCCTTTGTGCAGGCTATATAATAATCACTTTTCCCGATTTGTTCTTCTTCCAGAAGGCGGAGGGAGGTACCATCACCGTGGATAACGGTAACATGAGGAAATGTTTCCGCAATCCGTTCACAAGTGCGTTCATTTTTTTCAATGATACGGATATTGAAACGCGGATGAGTCAATAAACGAACCAGAGAAATTGCTGTTTCAGAGCCTCCAAACAATACAACACTTACCGGAGACAGGTTTTGTCCGGGGTCCAATTGCGAACGAAGATTCTGGATCGCTTCCGGTTTACCGAAAAGTGTTATCAAGTCATTTTCTTCTATGATGCTTTCGGCTGTTGCAACAAACGTCTGATCGTTTCTCTGGATGAATCCGATGCGGACATTTTCTCCAAGTTTAAGTTGTTTAAGAGGCTTTCCTGTTATTCTTGCTCCTTTGAAAACACGCATCTGCTGGACTTCAATTTGTCCGCGTGCAAAGTTTTCAACAGCTACGCGTCCCGGGTTGCGAATTATTTTGGCCAGTTCTACTGCGGATAAAGCCTCTGGATTTATCAGGATATCAATCCCAAAGTGTATCTGGTAATTCACATAGGAGCTGTCGGAGTATGTATTGTCGTGAATGCGGCAGATGGTAGTTTTACATCCGATGGCTTTTGCCAATGAACAGGAAATCAAATTCGTACGGTCATCACTCGTTAAGGCGATGAAAAAATCAGCGCTGTTTGTGCCTACATCTGCCAATACTTTTGCGCTGCATCCGTTGGCACGGATAACCTTTGCCTCCAGGCGTTCATCTAATAACTCGGCAATATCCTCATCCTGTTCAATCAGGATGACTTCAAAATCTTCGTCGGACAAGCATTCACACAGGAATGCTCCGACTTCTCCTCCTCCGACAATAATGATCTTTCCCATCAATAAAATAAGAATGTGTTAGCGTGCCGCGTGATAGGCAATGGCAGCCTTGACAAAGTCTCGGAAAAGGGGATGAGCTTTGGTTGGTTTCGATTGAAATTCAGGATGAAACTGAACCCCGACCATCCATGGATGGTCCGCAATTTCGACGATCTCAACCAAGTCGTTCTTCGGATTGATACCTGCGATCCGGAGACCGGCGCTTTCAAGTTGTTTTTTATAAGCGTTGTTGAATTCGTAGCGGTGACGATGGCGTTCCAATACCGTTGTGGTTCCGTAAGCCTGTGCAGCCAGGGTGTTTGGATATAGCTCGCATTCATAGGAACCAAGTCGCATGGTTGCACCTTTGTTGCTGACCTTTTTCTGTTCTTCCATTAAGTCTACAACTTGTTCTGCAGCAGTATCAAATTCTCCGCTATTGGCATTTTTTATGCCAAGAATGTTACGTGAAAATTCGATGACGACAATTTGCATGCCGAGGCATAACCCAAAATATGGGATTTTATTTTCGCGGGCGTATTGGGCGGCGATTATTTTTCCTTCTATTCCACGAGTGCCGAATCCTCCAGGAACCAAGATACCGTCAAGTCCTGAAAGGTACTTTTCTGCGCCATGTTGTTCTATGGATTCAGAATCAATACGGATAACATTAATGCCACAGTCGTTTTCAATGCCAGCATGGGTAATGGATTCATAAACAGACTTATAAGCATCTTGCAAGCCGATGTATTTTCCAACAACACCGATGGTCACACGCTTCGCCGGATACTTCAGACGGCGGATGATATTATTCCAGTCATCCATCGGTTTGGCAGGGGCGTCTAGACGAAGCAAATTAATCACAAGTTCGTCCATGTTTTCTTGCTGGAGCATGAGAGGTAACTCGTAGATTGAAGATTCAACATCACGTTCTTCAATGACCGCTTTTACGGGAACATTACAGAACAGGCTCAGCTTCTTCTTCATTTCAATGGTCATAGGCTTTTCCGTCCGGCAAACCAGGATTTGAGGCTGAATACCAATCTCGCGGAGTTTGGCAACGGATTGCTGGCTGGGTTTTGTTTTTAATTCTCCCGCAGCAGTCACGTAAGGCAATAATGTGATGTGGATGAACAGAACATTTTCAGAACCAACATCCAATGCAAATTGACGTAAGGCCTCCAGGAATGGCAATCCTTCAATGTCACCTGTTGTTCCGCCGATCTCAGTAATCAGAATATCGCAATCCTTGGAATTAAGATGAATCCGTTCTTTGATTTCATTAGTGACATGGGGGATTACTTGCACGGTCTGCCCAAGATACTCGCCACGTCGTTCTTTGGCTATTATTGACTCGTAGACTTGTCCGGAGCTCATGCTGTTCTTTTTTAGCATTTCCGAAGAGGTAAAACGCTCGTAGTGTCCTAGGTCGAGGTCTGTTTCTGTGCCGTCTTTCAAAACATATACTTCACCGTGTTCAAACGGGTTCATTGTTCCCGGGTCTACGTTTAGATACGGATCAAATTTTTGCAATTTGACTCTTAATCCACGGTGTTCAAGCAAAGCACCCAATGATGCTGCCGTTAAACCCTTACCCAATGATGATACAACGCCTCCGGTAACAAAAATGTATTTCATGGGACAAACGTTTTAGAGGACAACTTGGATAAACGCAATAAAAGACCGCAAAACCTGTGAAATAACAAAGTCATTTGATTTAACTGCGATACTGAATATCATAGGTAAATGCCCGCGAATCGCTTGAATAGAGCGCTTTCGCAGTGTTTCCATGAGAAATGGGATACAAATAAAATTTTTCTTAAAATATTTTAAGAAAAAAGCTTTACATGGGGGAGATAAGGTGCATTGTAAGCGGGCTTTGTTCTTTGAGGAGAGTTTTGGACATGGGGTATGAGTTAGGGGGAGTGAGGAGGTTAAAGAAAAGTGAAAAAACT